>CANHCQ010000014.1 GCA_947459215.1 Phycisphaerales bacterium | reverse complement strand
TGGTGGGGGCGAACTCCGACACCGTTGGCGCCAACGCCGGCCAAGGTTCAGCGTACGTCTTCACCCGCTCGGGCAGCACGTGGACCCAGCAGGCCCAGTTGACGGCGTCCGGCGGCGCGGTGGGCGACTCCTTCGGCATCTCCGTCGCGCTTGGGGGTGGGGCGGGCGACACGGCGCTGGTGGGGGCGAACTCCGACGACGTCGGCGCCAACGCCAACCAGGGTTCGGCGTACGTCTTCACCCGCTCGGGCAGCACGTGGACCCAGCAGGCTCAGTTGACGGCGACCGGCGGCGCGGCGGGCGACTCCTTCGGCATCTCCGTCGCGCTTGGGGGTGGGGCGGGCGACACGGCGCTGGTGGGGGCGTACTCCGACACCGTTGGCGCCAACGCCGGCCAAGGTTCAGCGTACGTCTTCACCCGCTCGGGCAGCACGTGGACCCAGCAGGCCCAGTTGACGGCGACCGGCGGCGCGGCGGGCGACCAGTTCGGCATCTCCGTCGCGATCTCGGGCGACACGGCGCTGGTGGGGGCGAACTCCGACACCGTTGGCGCCAACGCCGGCCAAGGTTCAGCGTACGTCTTCACCCGCTCGGGCAGCACGTGGACCCAGCAGGCCCAGTTGACGGCGACCGGCGGCGCGGGGGGCGACTCCTTCGGCATCTCCGTCGCGCTTGGGGGTGGGGCGGGCGACACGGCGCTAGTGGGGGCGAGCTCCGACGACGTCGGCGCCAACGCCAACCAGGGTTCGGCGTGGACCTTCCCGCTCGCCGCCGACGACTTCCCCAGCGCCCGCAACGAAGTGACCGGCGCCGAGTTCCCCACCCTCGCCGCGGCGCTGCTCCCCGCCACCAGCGGGCAGCAGATCACCGCGACCGAGGCCGCGTGGCGCGGCGTCGCCAGCCTCAACACCTTCGGCCGATCGCTCGGACTGTTCAGTTCGGGCGATCTCCGGACGCCATCGACTTCGGTGCTCGACCTTGGCGGCTCTTCTGCGCTCGCCGCGGCGACCGATTCTTCGATGGAGATATTCGGCCAGCTTCGCAGCGCGGGGTTCATCGATCTCACCGCCAACTCCTTCCGCCTCGGCTCCCGCGGCATCCTGACGGCACGCACGGGATCGTCGCTGACGATCAATGCGCCGGTCGCCAGCCTCGACGGCCAGACGCGCCTCGAACAGGGTGCGTCGATGACGTTTGCCGGCAGCGTCACCGCCATCGGGCCCACCACCGCTAGCAGCAACGCCTCGCTCACCGCCGGCGGCACCATCACCAACATCGACACCTTCACCATCACCAGCGGCACGATCTCGTCGCCGCTCTTCTTCAACCGTGCCCAGACCAATATCTTCGGCACGAGCGCCGTCTTCGGCTCCTTCACCAACGATGCCGGGGCGACGACGACTATCCGCTCGGGCACGCTGTTCGTCTTCGGCTCGCTCACCAACAACGGCACGATCGTGGGGACGCTCTGCTCGAACTGTCTCGCCACGCCGCCGAATCTGGATGTGGGCGGTGATCTCACGCTTGGACCGGCCGCCAACCTCAACATGCCCTTCGCCGACTCGCTGGTGTACCTGGCCGGGGACTTCAACAACGCGATCAACGCCAATACGCGCTACGACCTGAGCCTGGCGACGCTGCAACTGGAAGGAACCGGCGCCGAGCAGACGCTGGAGGTGATGTCCAGAGACATCGGCGCGAACGACTCGGGCCTCGATCGCACGATTGCAGGTCATTACCCCATCGGCACGCTCCGGATCGGGCCGTCGCCGAGCACGGTGCGGCTCGTTGATGCGCACGACAACGACACCCTCGGCCAGGGCTCGTGCGAGGCGATCTATGTGGACACGCTGCAGATCGACGCGGGCTCGCGTCTGATCAACACGACGTGCAGGATCTATTTCAACACGCTGATCAACAACGGCACGATCGACTTTCCGGCGAACGTCATCCCGCTCGCGGCGCCGTGTCCCGGCGATCTCAACGGCGACACGGTCGTGGACGACGCGGACTTCGTGATCTTCGCCGAGGCGTACAACCTGTTGGACTGCGCCGATCCGGCAATGCCCGCAGGCTGCCCCGCGGACCTGAACGCGGACTTGGTGGTGGACGATGCCGACTTCGTGATCTTTGCCTCGGCGTACGACGCGTTGTTGTGTCCGTAAGGGAGACGCGGGTTACGGCGTGGCGTTGATAGCGGGCAGCGTCCAGGCCTTGGTGACACCGATGGTTCCGGTGCGCGAGACCGGCGCGAGGGCGATGGCGTCGGCGCCGGTGGTGTCGATGGTCTCTCCGCCGCGGGTGCCGGGGAGGATGGTGGTGGTCCACTCGTTGTTGCGGCGGACCCAGAGCACCCAGCGCGAGGGCATCTGCGGCAGTTCCCAGGGCTGCCATGCGAGCGCGGTCTTCTGTGCGTCGCTCGCGACCGTCGCGTTCCACGAGGTCTTGGCGAAGGCGGGGTCGCTGGACCAGGTGGTCTCGGGGATGAGCGCGGGCTTGTCGTAGCTGGCCATGAGGGCCTTGTTGATCCCGCCGCGGTTTTCGAGCATGACCTTAAGGGAGAAGTGGATCTGTCCGGGCGTGGCGATGCCGGGGTTGTGGGCGCGTTCGCGGGTGACGGTGATCTGCTTGACGATCTCGTCGGGGATCCAGTTCTTCGTGGGGTCGGCGCTCTGCTGGTTGATGCGGCTGGTGTAGAGGCTGGGCCAGAGGTGGCGTTCCTTGGTGTTCTCGCTGGCCCACCAGACGAGCAGGCGGCCGAAGTTCTGGTCCTTGGAATCCACGCTCCAGTAGAGCTGGGGCGAGATGTAGTCGAGCCAGCCGTTGTGGAGCCAGAGCTTGGCATCGGCGTGCAGGCGGGCCACGGCGTCCATGCCCTTGATGCCCTCGGGGAAGCCGGGGCGCCAGATGCCGAAGGGGGCGATGCCGACGAGCACGTGCGGCTTGGCCTTCTTGATGTCGTTGTAGAAGCGTTCGACGAAACGGTTGATATTGCCCTGGCGCCACTGGTCCTTCGGCGGCGGGCGTACGGCCTCGCCGGGTCCGGCGTTGGCGGTGAGCTGGGCGACGTACTTCTGATAGCTGTCGTCATCGGGGAAGGCCTGGCCTTCCTTGGGGTAGGGATAGAAGTAGTCGTCGATGGCGACGCCGTCGATGTTGTAGCGGGTGACGATGTCCATCACCACGCGCATGGTGTGCTCGACGGCCTCGGGCGCGCCGGGGTCGAGCCACTCGTAGAAGTCGTAGGACTTGACGATGGAGGGATTGGTGTTGGAGATGTGGTTGGAGGCGTTGGGCGAGGTGGCCTTGAAGTGGCGGGCGCGGTAGGGATTGATCCAGACGTGGACGTCGATGCCGCGGGCGTGGCACTCGTCGATCCAGATGGCGAGGGGGTCGTAGGCGGGATCGTCCGGGGCTTTGCCGCTGGCACCCATCAGGTACTCGCTCCACGGTTCGAGGGTGGAGGGATAGAGCGCATCGCAGCTCGGGCGGACCTGGAGCAGGACGGCGTTGAAGTTCATCTTGGCCAGGCCGTCGACGTTGCGGACGATCTCGGCCTTCTGCTGCTCGATCGAGAGGTCCTTGGCGCTCGGCCAGTCGATGTTCTGGACGCTGGCGACCCAGACGGCACGGAACTCCCGCGCCGGCTCGGGCGGGTGGAGCGTGGCGGGATCGGCGGGTGACCAGCCGGCGGCAGCGGCGGTGGTGGCGACAAACGACAGCAGTGAAGCGCTCAGGAATCGCATGAGTGATTCTTGTATCGAGCGGGCGCGATTGTTCGGTGGAAATCCTGAATCAGACAGTGTCGTCCGGAGCTTTGGGCGGCGTCGACCAGCGGCCGTCGTGCAGGCGGTGGGACTTGAACGGCATGGTCGCAATCAACGCGCGGATCGCGGGGTTGGTTTTGGGCATGTGCGAGTGGTCGCGGGCGCTCATCCACGCCCAGGTCGGGATATCGGGATCGGCGCCGGCGGCGAGGAGTTTGGAGGCGATGTCGAGACGGTCGCATTTGACGGCGTAGTCGAGTGCGGTTTCTCCGGCGTAGTCGGCGTTGCGGGCGTTCACGTCGGCGCCGGCGGCGAGCAGAATGTTCACGATCTCAACGGCCCCGACCATGGCTGCCAGAGCGAGCGGCACGGCCGTGAACTCGGGGCCGGCGACGTTGATGAAGTGCTTCCCGTCGGCTTCGAGGAGGCGTCGCACCATCGCGGGGCGGTTCAGGAAGGCTGCTTCGTGCAGGGCGGTCTCCCGCATGTCTTCGCGGGAGCAGTAGTCGAGCTGGGGCCATTCGGCCCGCATGGTGTGGCCGATCGAGAGGAGGTGGTTCATCGAGGCCAGAGCGTCGAACTCGACCGCGCGTTTCAGGGGCCAGCAGCGCTCACCCGTCAGCGATGCCCCGGCTCGCAAAGCGGCGTCGATCTCCGCGGGAGAGTTGTGGACGATGGCGTCCTCGAGGCGTTCTTGGATCGGGCTCTGGGGCACGATGGCAGCGTACCACTTGCTGAGTGCCGCGAAACGGAGGCTCGGGTACTCCCCATACTCTTCTGTATGACATCCTTCCCCGCACCTGCCGATGGCCGTGACTTTGACTGGGGTCCGCAGCGCACGAGCATCCTCGCGATTCTCGCGTTGGTGTTCGCCCTGCCCTGCTTCATCCCGGGCGTGGGGTTCATCGCGTCGCTGCTGGCGGTCTTCGCGCTGGTGGGTATCGCCAGCAGCAAGGGCCGCGTCGGCGGCACGGGGCTGGCGATCGCGGCGCTGGTGCTGGGCTTGATCAGCACGGCGTTCTGGGGCGCGATCGGCTACGGGGCGTGGCAGGTCTCGAACCAGTTCAGCAGCTTTGCGACGGCGCCGGCGGCGAACCTGTTGGCGGCGGTCGAGAAGGGTGACAACGCAGCGGCCCGGGCGGGCGTGGTGGATTACACCGCCGCGCTCTTGACCGACGAGCAGTTGGCCAGCGTGAAGAAGCAGTTGAATGACAAGCTCGGGGCGTATCAGAGTGCGCCCAAGGGGTTGATTGAGTTGTTCAGTTCGTATGGCGAGATTGCCCACCTGATGAAGCAGCCGCCGCCGAATTCCGAGCCGGAGATTCCGATTCCGCTGCGGTTCGAGAAGGGTGCGGCCCTGGTGATGATCGCGATCGATCCGGAGAAGCAGCCCAAGGATGGGAAGGACCTGTCCAAGATCTTGCCGATCCGCAACCTGAAGATCGTGACGTCGGACGGGACCGAGATCTTCCTGGTCGATCCGAAACTGCTGCCCAAGTCGAGCTGGAATGGCAATATCCAGATCGACACCGGCGGGAAGATGACCGAGAAGGGCGTGCCGCTGAAGATCAAAACCGGCGACACACCGGCGGAACCGGAAACCCCGGCAGCCCCCGAGCCGACCACTCCCGCGGCGACACCGGCGGAGCCCAAAAAGCCGGGCGGGAACTGAGTCTCGGCAAGGTCGGAGAGAACTTGGCATACTGCGTTTGTGGCAGAGGTGATCTCATCCCGTTCCGGGGCGGGGGAGGGTGATTGCGCGCGCGTGGCGGAATGGCTGCGCGCGGGCAAGCTTGTCGTGCTGCCGACCGAGACGGTCTACGGCGTGGCGGCGAGCGCGCGTTCACCTGCCGCGATGGCGGCGCTGCGGGCCATGCAATCCAGCCTTGGCAACACATGGCACACGCACGACCCGCAGCGGGCGATCGAAGCCGCGGGAATCACGCACGAGGCACATCGCAGGCTCATCGAGAAACTGACTCCCGGCGGCGTGCGTTTCATGATCGAAACCGATCGGACGGTTGTGGATGGTGAGCCGGAGAGCACGTTCGTGCTCGACGGCTGCTTGTGCGTCCGCGTGGTGGACCATGCGTTCACCAACCAGGTCCTCGCCCTCGTGCCCGGCCCGGTGGCGATCGGGCGGGTGCCGAGCGACGTCAGCGCGGGCGGACGCGTGCTGGAGACCAGCGGACTGGCGGCGGCGTTGGACCGCGCGGGGATCGTGGCGGCGGTGGACGACGGGCCCACGCGGCTGGGGACGACTTCGACCCCGATCCGGCTGACCCGAGCGGGCGGGTACCGCGTGCTGGGCACGGGTGCGGTGGACGCGCGAACAATCGATGCGGCGATGAAACGTGTTGTGCTCTTTGTTTGCAGCGGAAACACCTGCCGAAGTCCGATGGCGGAGGCGATCGCGCGCGACCTGTTCGAGAAGCGTCCGATCAGCAACATGCCCTTGATCGCGGTGTCGGCGGGGACCTCGGCCTTTGACGGCGACGGGGCGACGGTCGAGGGCGATCAGGCGCTGCGGCACCTGGGCGTGCGGCCCCAGACGCATCGGTCGAGGCTGCTCACCCGGGAGATGATCCGCGAAGCGGAGGCGGTCTTCGCGATGACGCGGGGGCATCGGGCGGCGATTCTGCAGATGATGCCCGAGGCGGCGGAAAAGGTTCAGTTGCTGCAGCCGTCGGGACGGGACATCGCCGATCCGATCGGTTCCGGGCTGGACACGTATATCTCGACTGCTGAGGCGATCCGCGCCGGTATCCTTCTGCGGTTCAGGGAGCGGGGCTGGATCGAGGAACTTCCCGGAGTCTCACGATGAAGATCGCACTAGGCGCCGACCACCGAGGCGTTGCCGCCATCAAGTTGCTCGCCGAGAAACTCGGGCGCGAGGGTCACACCGTCGAGATCGTCGGTGACTCGAGCGGCCAGCCGTGCGATTACCCGGAGCCGGCGTTCCGGGTCGCGTCGAAGGTCGCTTCCGGCGCGAGCGATCTGGGCGTCCTGATCTGCGGCACGGGCGTGGGGATGTCGATCGCGGCCAACAAGGTCAAGGGCGTTCGTGCGGCGAACGTGCACGATGAACTGACGGCCCAGCTGAGCCGCAGCCACAACGATGCCAATGTGATGTGTCTGTCGGCGGACCTGTTGGGGCAGCGGCTGATCGAGAAGATCGTGGAAGAAGCGATCGCGACGCCGTTCAGCGGCGGGCGGCACACCCGCCGGCTTGAGAAGATCGGCGCGATCGAGCAGGGCAAGGACCCTGCGAGCGTGAAGGACTGAGGGACGGCTGCAGAGCGACGCTCCGCGCCTCCTCTCCCCGCGTGCGGGGAGAGGACGACTCGACGCGTCGGGTCAGGTGAGGGGACTGCGGACACTTCGACGCAAAGAACATCCCAGCGCGAATCGCCCCTCCCCGGTCTCGCAAAGCCTCGACCACCACTCCCCGCTTCACGGGGCGGGGAGGCGCGTCAGTGGAAGCGAGTGTTCGCTGGATATGAAAACGCCCGGGCGCGGGCCCGGGCGGTTGGTGAGGCTTGATGGCGCGTGACGCGCGGTGCGTTTCTACGGGAAGAAGATCGCGACCTTGTTGATGATGGCGTCGATGCGCTTATTGGCTTCGTTGAGGTGCGTCAGGGTGTACGGGTCGAGGCGGCCCGCGGCGGACTTGCTCTCGACGATGCCCTTGATCTTGTCCTGGATGGACCGGAGCTGGGCGAGCGAGAGGTTGGTGATCGGCTTGCTGGCCTCGCCGAGGAGCACGCCGCTGTTGGTGAGGAAGGAGAGGAGCTCCAGGTGCTCGCGCTGCAGGTTGCGGCGGAGGCTGGAGATCATGGGCTGGCGGGCGGTGAACTGCTGGCCCGGGGCCTTGTCGATCTCGCTCCAGATGCCCTTGGTGACGCTGTCGAGCAGCTCGGGGATGGTGAGCGTGTCGGTGGTGGCGGGGACGCGGAGCTCGTTGTCGTAGACGCGCCGGATGGTGGTCGGGTTCATGATCTGGACGAGGGCCGCGATCTGCAGAGCGGCGACGCGATCATGGACGGGGAAGGACGGGTCCTGCATGAGCTCGCTCATGCCGCCCTGATCACCCCAGCGGTCGGTGGTGAACTTGGTGAGCATCTCCGGGGTGAGGCCCCAGGCGTTGTCTTGGAAGATGTTGTCGGTGATCCACTTGACGGCTTCGCGCTGCTTCTCGCCGGAGGTGGGGATGATGGGATCGCGGCCGTTGGGGTCGCCCTTCTTGCTGTAGGACAGGTCGGCGCCGCCGATGAGCTTGGCCATGATGTTGGCGCCGCGGGCCTGCATGATCATGGTCATGCTGTAGCCGCGGCGGGCGCGGGCCCAGCTGTCGCCGTCCTTGACGAAACGATCGAGCAGGCGGGAGCGGTGGTAGCGGGCCAGTTCCATCAGGTTGTTGGCGTAGTCGGCGGGGTTGGAGGTGAAGTCGTACTGGCGGACGAGGGGATCGGGGCCGCTGAGATCCCAGTCGGTGGCGTAGACGAGCTCGGGGTCGTTGACGCGTTCGAGGACCTTCTTGGGATCGTCGAGGGTGTAGCCGTACTCGATCGCCCAGTAGTCGTACGGGCCGTTGTCGACCTGGGCGTAGTCGCCGAGTTCCTGTGGCTTCTCGGGACCGAGCGGCGAGCTGCCGGACTTCGTCGCGGGCTTCTTGTCGTCGGCCTTCTTCTCGTCGGCCTTGCCCTCGTCCTTCTTGCTGTCCTTGGTGTCGTCCGTCTTCTGCTGCTTGAGGTACTCCTCGAGCTTCTTGGCGTCGGGGACGTTGATGTTGACGGGGACGTAGTCCATCACCGAGCCGCTGAAGGACTTCTTGCCCTTGACGTCGGGGCTGTTGACCTGGGCGAGGGTGTAGATGCTGGAGCCCTTGAAGTTGTGGCGGAGGCCCAGGGTGTGACCGACTTCGTGGGCGACGAGATCGACGAGCAGAGGGCCGATGAACCATTCGGGGACGCCGTCGAGGACGGAGACGGAATCGCCGCGGGTGTTCTCGATCTCGCCGGTGCCGCCGTCGAGCTCAAGCCCGATGATGTCCATATGCATGCGGAGCATGGCGAGGTCGAGGCCCTTGCCGGTGGCGAGGGTGCACATGCGTGCGGCGAGGTTGAGGCGTTCCTCGAACTTGACGGGGTCGCGTGCGAGGTCGGCGGCGGTGGGCATGGCGATGCCGCCGAAGCCGGTGACGCCGAGGCGTCCGTCGGCCTTCATCTGCTCCTTGGCGGCGGCTTCCTGGCGGAGGCGTTCGATGACGCCGGGGCGCTTGGCGGGATCGGCGAAGCGGACGCGGGGATCGAACTGCGGGCGTTCGGCGAGCCAGGAGATGGTTTCGCTGGTCATGCCCTGCATGGAGATTTCGGGCAGTTCGTCGGTGTAGTCGGCGGCGAAGCCGCGGATCCAGCCGTCGGTGAGGATGATGTCGGCGTCGAGGATCTGTCCGGTCAGCGGGTGGACGCGGCTCGGCCCGATCGCGGTGCCGATGTCGTTGGCGATCCAGCGGACGAAGTTGTAACGGACGTCTTCGGGGTCCTTGTCCATGTGGGCGCCGGTGGTGGCGTCCTGGTAGTAGACCTGGATGGCTTCGGAGATACCGATCTTCTCGAAGGCCTTGTTCCAGCGGAGCAGGCCGTCGCGGACGTAGCGGCGGTAGCGCACCGGGGTGGTGTGCTCGATGTAGAAGACGATGGGTTCCTTCGGCGGGCTGAGCTTGAGCTTGGGGTCGGCCTTTTCGAGGTGCCAGCGGTTGATGAAGCGGACCCACTTCTGGTCGCTGTTCATCTTGCCCAGGTCGCGGTAGACGGTGGTGAAGTAGCCGACGCGCTGATCGGCGACGCGGGGGGTGTAGCCGGTGTTGTCGGGGATGCGGCTGAAGGAGAAGTGGATCTCCTGCAGGCGGCCGCCGGCGGTGGGCATCTCGTAGGAGATCTCGACGTTCTCGGGGAAGGCCTTGGCGCTCTTGAGCGCGGCGAGGCGCGGGTTGGCCTGGGTGAGACCGGCACCAAGGAAGCCGCCGATGCCGCCGCCGGCGCTGAGCATGTCGCGGGCGCGGGTGGTGAGCAGTTCCTTCATGTCGATGACGGGGCGGCCGGAGGGGCCCATGGAGAGGATCGGGACGTCGAGGATGACGCGGTCGGTGAAGATCTGCTTCACGCCGGCCTTGCTCTCGGCGTCGCCGGTGGAGCGGTTGTCGGTGTCGGGGGCGATGAGGAGGAGGCGGTTGTCGAGGCGGCGCCAGAAGGTGTAGAGGTCGCCGGACTGGAGGCCGGCGAAGGTCTCGCCGGTGGCGATGGTCATGGCGATGAACTGGCGCTGGCTGTCGAAGCCGGAGGGGAGTTCGGCGAGCAGGCCGCCGTCGCGCTCGCGGCGGTAGAGCGTGTAGTAGCTGCCCTTGCCGTCGGCCGTGGAGACGACCTTGTCGAAGCCCTTGGAGACTTCGTCGAAGGACTTGAGGCCAGACTCATCGGCGGGTCTGGGGGCGCGGGGTGCGCCTTCGGGGGCCGGGGCCGCGGCAGGGGTGGGGGCGGGCTGGGCGAGGACGGTGACGCTGAGGCCGGCCGCGAGCATGAGGGCGGCGGCGTGCGAAATCGGGTGCGGCATAAGGACTCCTTCGTGGAAACGGTCGGGGATAGTTGTATCCGACGCCAGCCCGCGGCGTTGCGACTATTCCGCGGCGGCGGAACCCGTTGGTGGAGAGCCAAGCCGAAGCGACGGAAGCATGGTCCCCCCAGCGAATCTGCCGCCGACTCCGAGCGGGTGCCGGAGCGGGACTCGTTGGCATGTACACGGCCCGGGGCCGCGCTGAGCACCCGTTTGTCCGTCGTGGTGGTGCGACTTTGGCGCGATCGACATCCGCGCACGCCAAGGGCCGAGGCGATGGACCTGATCGGCGCTCGAAAAGTCGGGAACTGGATACCCGACACCTCTGTGCGGAATCATAGATCCGTCGGCGTCGCGCTTCGCCGGCACGGAGGTGCATCATGCGTTTCCGCTCCATTGATTGTCGCGCCGGCGCTGTGGCCGTTCTTCTGGCCGCGTTGCCCTTCGGGGCGTTCGCCGACGTGTTCTCCATGCCCATGGGTTTTCAGAGCATCGAGTTTGTGGTGGTCCGCAATCTCGGCAACCCCGGTGAACTCTCCGGGCCTTCGGCGGGTCAGCTGCAACCGGGTGAAGACCGGGTCTGCGGCCGGGTCGACAGCGTCTACTCCATCGCCAAGCACGAGGTGACCGTCGCCCACTACTGCGAGTTCCTCAACGCGGTGGCATCGACTGATCCGTACGCGCTCTACATCCCCTCCATGGGTGACATGATCCGCCGCTCGACGGATCCGATCACCGGGCGTTACTCGTACGCGGTGCTGGGCGACTGGGCGAACCGGCCGGTGCTGATGATCTCGTGGTCGAACGCGGTGCGGTTCTGCAACTGGCTGACGAACGGCCAGGCATCCGATCCCGCTTCCACCGAGGACGGCTCGTACACACTCGCGGGCGCGACCTCTAACGCGGTGCTCATGCTGGTGACGCGGCGTCCGGATGCGATGTACGTCCTTCCTACCGAGGACGAGTGGTACAAGGCCGCGTATCACAAGAACGACGGGCCGACCAATCACTACTGGGAGTATGCGACCCAATCCGAGGCCATGCCCTCCAACTCGATCGTGTCGCCCGATCCGGGTAACTCCGCGACGTTCTGGGACAACGGCTACACCGGGGGCGTCTACAAGCCGACCGTGGTCGGGGCACACAGCAACTCGCCCAGCGCGTACGGCACGTTCGACCAATCTGGCAACGTGTACGAGTTCACGGAGACGCCCAACAACACCAACGCCGGGCGGATCGCCCGTGGCGGGTCGTTCGCCGGAATAGTCAGCTCCATGCGTGCGACCTATCGCGTGATCTATCCGTACCCAACCTATCGATGGGGCGAGGGCGGCATGCGGGTCGCGGTCGCCGGAGCCGCGACGTGCCCGGGCGACCTCAACACCGATGCACGGGTGGACGATGCCGACTTTGTCATCTTCGCCTACCAGTACAACGTCCTCGACTGTGCCGACCCGGTCATGCCCGCGGGTTGCCGCGCGGACCTGAACACCGACGGCGTGGTGGACGACGCCGATTTCTTGATCTTTGTGATGGCGTACAACGACCTGTTGTGTTCCTGACGGGATAGGGGCGTGAGACCGGCTGAAGCGGGCGTGCTTCCTAAACTGGCATCGAATGAGCACGCCTTCTGACCCCAAGACCGATTCCAAGAACGCCAATACGCCCGCCGCCGCAAGCACCTCTGCGGCGCCGGGCGTCTCCCTCGAGCAGCAGCGTCGCCTCAACCGCGACGAGGCGGCCAAGCTCGGCGTCAACCCCTACGGCACGCGCACCGATGGGCTGATCCCGCTCGCGCAGGCCCGCGCCCTCTACGACGACGCCGCCAACACCGACTTCAACGCGAACAGCAAGAACCCTGGGTACGTCGATCCCCGCCCCCGGGCTTCGGTCGCGGGACGCGTCATGCTCCTGCGCGACGGCGGCAAGCTGATCTGGATGACCATCCGCGATCACACCGATGCGCTGCAGATCGCCGTCAGCCAGCGTGATTGCGCTGAACTGGGCTTCAAGGTCGCCAAGCTCACCGACCTGGCCGACGTGATCGTCGTCTCCGGCCGCGTGATGAAGACCAAGACCGGCGAAGTCACCATTTGGGCCGACGACGTGAAGCCCGCGGCCAAGAGCCTGGTTCCGCCGCCGGAGAAGCACGCCGGCCTGACCGATGTCGAGATCCGCTACCGCCAGCGCTACACGGACCTGTGGGCCAACCCCGAGACCATGGGCGTCTTCCAGCAGCGCAGCGCCATCGTCGGCCGCATCCGCAAGTTCATGGAAAGCCGCGGGTATCTGGAGGTGGAGACCCCGATGCTCCAGTCGCTGGCGGGCGGTGCCGCAGCGCGTCCGTTTGTCACCAAGATGAACGCGCTGGATATCAACCTGTTCATGCGGATCGCGCCGGAGCTGTATCTCAAGCGCCTCCTCGTCGGCGGCATGCCCAAGGTCTTCGAGGTCAATCGCAACTTCCGCAACGAAGGCCTCGACAAGCAGCACAACCCAGAGTTCACCATGCTCGAGGCGTATCACGCCTTTGGCGATGTCGAGACCGTGATGGAACTCACCGAGAGCGCCATCCGCGATGCGGCGAAGATGGTGTTTGAGCAGACCGGAGGCACGGGTGACATCGTGCTGCCCTTCGGCGACCTGCAGATCAACTACAGCAAGCCCTTCGTCCGCGTCACGTACGGCGAGCTCTTCGAGAAGGGCCTGGGCTACTCGATGCACGACACCGAGCGGGCCAAGAAGGACCTGGCGGCACGCAACCCGCAGAAGGTCAAGGAGATCGCCGCGGCTGACCCATGGTTCGTGGTGAACGAGCTCTTCGAGCTCAAGGGCGAGCACCTGCTCGACCCGTCGCGCCCGACGTTCATCATCGATTACCCGAGCGCCATCTCGCCCCTGACCCGCCCCAAGCCCAGCAACCCCGCGCTCGCCGACCGGGCCGACCTCTTCATCGCCGGCATGGAGATCGCCCCGCACTACACCGAGCTCAACGACCCCGACGTGCAGGAAGCCAAGTTCAAGGAGCAGCTCACCGGCATCGACGCCGACAAGAGCGCGGAAGAGAACACCTTCCGCACGATGGACCACGACTTCCTGCGGGCGCTCAAGGTGGGCATGCCGCCGGCGGGCGGCATGGGCCTGGGCGTGGATCGGTTGGTGATGATCCTGACCAATCAGCGGACGATCCGCGATGTGATGTTTTTCCCGTTGATGAGGCCCGAAGGCCAGTAGGACCGGCTTCCAGCCGGTCTTCCTCGCTCGTTCGTCTGGAACAGGCGAGCACATACCGCATCAGTCGCGCCGCCAAGCCGGCGGACTGATGGCACCAACGCCACGCTGCGAGTCTTCGCCGGCCGGAGGCTGGTCCCACTCCTGTGGTGGGCAGTCAGCGCTTCACGACAAAGCCCGCCGGGATGTTGGGCAGTGTCTTGGTGCTGGTGACGCCGCCGGAGCCCATGAGTTGGATGATGGCTTCATTGGTTCCGGTCTTGACCCACAGGCGATCGGTGTAGGTGTCGTTGTTGTAGTCGGCGGTGGCGGCGAGGTTCCAGCCCGCGCCCGGGGTGGTGATCGTGACGGGTGCGGCGAGGGTGCTGCCGACGACGCGGCGCGCGTAAAGCGCGCCGGAGGCCTTGGTGCGATAGACGATGTCCTGTGAGCCGTTGCTGTCGATGTCGGAGACGAGGACAAAGTCCTCGGTGATCGGGACGTTGGGGAGCGGGCTGTAGCGCGGCGTGCCCGCGGGGGTCAGCAGCCAGATGCCTTGCTCGCCGTTGGAGGTGTCGCGCCAGATCATGTCGGGGGTGAAGTCGCCGTTCATGTCGGCGACGCCGGCGACGACGAGGCTGGCCCGCGGGGCGCCGCGCATCTCGCGGGGCGCGTGATAGTTCCCGCGGATGAACATGCTCATGTGCACGCGTCCCGTCGAGGCCTGGGACCAGAGGTAGTCGGCCTCGCCGTCGCGGTTGAAGTCCGCGGTGCCGACGAGGTCCCAATCGACTCCGGTGACGATGATGTCGCGGCTTGTGGGATTCAGGCTGGAGTCGAGGATCCACGCGCGGGTCTGGCCGGTGGAGGGGTTGCGGATCGTGATGTCGGCGCGGCCGTCGACGTTGACGTCGAACCGCAGGCCGTTGCCGGCCTGGCTCGGACCCCACACCGCCATGCCATAGGCGGGCACGGCGCCGCTGAACTCAAAGTCGCCGAGCAGCACGAACTGATCGCCGAAGGTGGTGGAGTTCCAGACCGACGCGTTGCCATTGGCGCTGGAGAGGCCACCGTCCATGGCGACCCAGTCGGTGCCATTGAAGAACATCGCGGCGACAAAGCCCTCGGTGTTGTGGAAGTAGCCACCGGCGACGAGGCCGGCGCTGGTCGCGGAGAGGGTGAAGATGGTGGAGATGTTCTTGTTGAAGGTGGGGGAGAGGGGTGTCCAGCTCACTCCATCGAACTGTGCCACGCGGGCGGAGCCGCCGGATCCGGAGAGGCTGAACCAGCCACCGGCGATGAGCTTGCCGTTGTAGACGGTGAGGGCTTCGACGGTGCTGCCGAGGCCGGCACCCGCGCTCTGCCACGATGCTCCGTTCCAGAACGCGACGCGGCTGGGGTCGCCCGGGGGCATCTGCGGCGAGCCGAACGAGCCTGCCGCGTAGAGCGCACCGTTGTAGACGCAGAGCGCGCCGACAAAGCCGGCGCGGAATCCAGATCCGATCGGCGCGAAGCGCCTGCCATCGAAGCGGGCGATGCGATTGGCGGCAACGCCGCCAATTCTGGTAAAGACGCCGCCGATGATCAGTTCGCCGTTGAACGCGTGCAAGGCCCTGATCACGCCGCTCGCGGTGCCGTGATGGGCCCACGAACTGCCGTCGAAGCTGATCAGCTTGGAGCCGCTGGCGACAAAGAGACGGTTGGCGTAGACAGCCATCGCATCGGCGTTGGCGGCGACCATCGGGAGCTGGCGCCACGATGATCCGTTCCACGCCTTGAAGCCGTAACCGGGCTGGAAGACGATGAGCTCGCCGCGAAACTCGATCGCGTTCGAGTCGGTCGTGCGCACCCGTGGCAGATTGGCGAACCAGTCGTACCAGCGGAAGCTCTGAGCCGCGGCGGGCGCCGCGGGCAGGCAGGCTGCGAACGCGAGGAGGGCGACTGCGAGCAGCCGACGCATCGGACGAGTGACAGGAGACTGGAAGATCATCGGAGGCGCTCCGTTTGTGCTCGTCCCCACGAGCCAACTGGAAAGGTCTCGCCAGCGTTCAGAATACCACACGCCGCGGAGCGACATACGGCGTGCATCATCGTCTGGGATGCGGCAAAGGCGGGAGAATGCGACTCGCGGCGGCGAGGGCCGGGGTTTGCTTGGGTGTGG
This sequence comes from Phycisphaerales bacterium, assembly GCA_947459215.1. GTDB lineage: Bacteria > Planctomycetota > Phycisphaerae > Phycisphaerales > UBA1924 > JAFEBO01. The sequence continues at coordinate 65,030 of CANHCQ010000014.1, read as the reverse complement.
GCGATTGAGTCGCCGCCGAGCCGGGTTGCCTTGTGCCACTACGGTTTCGTCGCATGCCCCGCCGCCCACCACCCGACGACGACGGCCCCATCGCCTCCGACCTTGAGAAGTTCGGGGGTGTCACGCAGAGCTGCGAATCCTGCGGCACGACGCTGCACGACGACGTGGAGATCTGTTGGAAGTGTGGCCATGCACTGGGCACGCATCCCGTGAAGCAGGTGCCGATGTGGGTGCTCATCACCGCGGGTGTGCTGCTGGCGGTGTTCGTCTTGGGAATGGTTCTGCGAGCCTTCTGACGCATTCGCGCCAGTGGGACCGGCCTCCGGCCGGTCGGCGGACGGGTGGACTGCAACACAAGCCTCTTCGTTGAACGCACGCCAAGGCAGACCGGCCGGAGGCCGGTCCTACTGGTGATTGCCTGACCGGCTGGAAGCCGGTCCTACTGGTACATTTTGATCAGCGCGCGGGCCACGGCTTCCCACGTGAACTTCTCTTCGATGAGTCGGCGTCCCGCCTCGCCCATCGCGCGCCCTTTCGCCGGGTCGCCCATGATCTTCAGAAGACCATCGGCCACGCCGTCGACCGTTCGCTGCACGACGAACCCCGCGCCCGCGTCCTGAGCCTCGGGGAAGTGGCACTCCTCGCTGATCACCACCGGCGAGCGTGCCGCCATCGCCTCGGCGATCGCGACGCTGAACGCCTCGTGCCCGCTGGGCAGGCAGAAGCACGACGAATCCACCATCGCGGCGTACTTGTCCTTGCTGAAGATCGGGCCGGTCAGGTGCACGCGGTCCGCGATCCCCAGCCTCGCGATCTGTTCCTCGATCGGCTTCTGCATGCCGAAGTCGGGGCCGGTGATGACGAGCCGCGCGCTCGGCACGCGGGCGAGCACCTTCTGAAACGCGTCGACGAGAATCGGCAAGCCCTTAATCGGGTGCAGGCGCGACAGGAACAGGATGAACGGGTCGTTCCCGAGCTCCGGATGCTTCGCACGGAACGCGCCGGGCGCTGGCAGCGGATCGATCTCCGACAGGAACACGCCGTTGGGCACGATCCCGATCGGCTTGGTCCAGCCGAAGACCCGCATCTCTTCCTCTTCAAACCGCGAGAGCGCGTGCACGCGGTCAAACCGATGGATCGCGCGGCCGTACGCGAGGTTCATCGCGATCGACTTCTTGAACGCCTTCTCGCTCAGCGCCCACCGCGTCAGAATCCCGTGCGGCGACAGCACCGTCGGCTTCTTCTGCCGCCGCGACTCGTTGACCGCATGGATCAGAATCGGGTCCCAGATGTTGTGGACGTGCACGACGTCATGCGCAGCGACGAGCGACCGGAGCATCTCGCGGCAGTCCGTGCCGCGGATCTTGGCGAGCGTGCCCTGCGCCGGGATGCGCTCGATCCGCACCTTGTCCGCCCCGGCGATCTCGGGCAGGGGCGTTTCCTTGGTCGCGCTCTGGCGGGTGAGGATGGTGACATCGTGCCCGAGCCCGGCCTGTGCGGCGGCGACTCGGGTGGTGACCATGGTGGGCCCGCCCTGATCGGCGGCGAGCGAGTATGTCACGTGCAGGATGCGCATCTGGTGCGAGCGTATCGACTCCGACGCAGAGCCGCGGGCCTTCGCCCGCGGCTCGGGCATTCCTCACTCCGTCGTCGGCACGTTGGCGACTGCGGTGTTGGGCGACGGGGTCACGGTCTTCACACCCGGCGTTCCCGTGTCGCGGCCGCGGTTGGCGCGGGCGAGTGCGGCGGCCAGCTCCTGGTACGAGAAGCCGCTGCGGAGCATGTCGGGTCCGGGGATGACGACGCGTCCGGTGCGACGCAGGGTCTTGGCGAGCTTGGGGTCGGGCGTTGTGCCCGGCGGGAGCAGGAAGAGCGGATTGATGGGCGCGCCGTTCGCCACCGGCGTCGCAATGGGTTCGGACGTTGGCGTGGCCGAAACCTCGCCAGGCCCGGTGGAGCTGCCGCTGAACGACGCGACCTGACCGTTGCCGGCCGAGCCGCCGCCACCGCCACCGCCACCACCGAAACTCATGCCGCCGCCGCTGCCACCGCCACCGCCGCCACCGCCGCCACCGCCGCCACCGCCGCCACCGCCACCACCGCCACCACCGCCACCACCGCCACCACCGCCACCACCGCCACCACCGAAACTCATGCCGCCGCCGCTGCCACCGCCGCTCGCTGAGGTACTGGCCGAGCTGCCGCTGTCGGTGCCGCCGGCGGATGGGTCAACACCCGGGCCGGCGGGATCAACGCCCTCGCCGAGGCCGGGATTGATGCCGGGGTCGGTTCCAGGGTCGGTTCCAGGGTTCGTTCCGGGGTTCGTTCCGGGGTCGGTTCCGGGGTCCGTGCCGGGACCTGTGCCGGGATCGGTGCCTCCGTTGTCGGGGTCGGGATTGGTTCCGCCGCCGTTGCCGCCGGGGAAGACCATGGGGTAGAGCAGTGGGCGGGCCTTCGTGTCGTAGTAGCTCTGCCACTCGGAGACTTCCTGATCGGTGTAGAAAAAGTCCCAGAGGATGATGCCCGCGGCGCCAGCCTGCTTCGCGAACTTGAAGCCGTACTCGAGATTCATGTCATTCAGGAACTGGCGGGCAAACGTCGAGGCCTGGTGGTAGCGGAACTGGAAGAAGGGCAGCACGGGCTTGCCCTTGGAGTACCGCACGGCTTCGCCTACAAGACCGCTGATCCAGCGCTCGGTGCCGAGGGGATCGGTCTGCCCGGGCATGGGCGTATTGGAGATGGAGTAGTTGGCGTAGATGGTGGGGGTGACGACGTCAACCAGATCCCAGTACCAGGCGAGTTCGCGTTCGTGGATGTCGCGGTACCGGGTGAGATTCACGCCCGCCTGCGAGTAGCCGTTGAAGATCCAGTAGGTGCCCAGGGGCAAGCCGTAGTAGGTGACCTGGGCCTTGGGACGCAGCTGGCGGGTGAGGTTGGCGGTGAAGATCCAGTACTTCTTCACCTCGTCGCGGAAGGACTGGGCGAAGATGGCTTCCCACTCCGACTCGAGCTTGCCGGCGAGCAGATCGGGGCGCTGGGTCTTGATGTAGTTGCGCCACGACGGCTGCGACGGGCCGCTCCACTCCCACGCGGGCCAGAAGTGCTCGTAGTCGATCATCACCACGCCGGTGAAATTGACGTCGGGAATGGTGGCGTTGAGGTCGGCGGTGTACTCAGCGGTGTGCCGCGCGTAGAAAGTCGGATCGGACGCGATCTCGTCGGGGCCGTTGGGGTGCAGGCCCATCGCGCCGCCGATGATGTTGTTCGGCGCGGGGATGCCGCGGGTCTGCATCCCGCCGGCGTTGCGGCTCTGGATCGAGAGACGCACGTCCCACGCCTGGGCCGAAGCGAAACTCGCGATCGAGCCGACGGCAAGCACAGCGCTCAGCAGAACCGACAACGGACGGTGTGAACGGACCATTGGACTTCTCCTCCAGCGGGGACCAGACGAATCATCGTCAAAGGTCGAATACAACTGGGACGGCGTGTGGCACGCAGGCCGTCCGAGAGGGCGAGACCGGCGTCACCGCGTGGGATAGACGGAATAAACCCAATCGCATCTCCGGGCGAACGCCCGAGTATGCACCCGCGTACACCCCGGACCGGAGTCACACATGCCATACGTCAACATCAAGGTCACCAAGGACGGCGTCACCCGCGAGCAGAAGACCCAGATCGTGCGCGAGATCACCGACACGCTGGTGCGCGTGCTCAACAAAAAGCCCGAGCACACCCACATCGTCATCGACGAGGTCGAGACCGACAACTGGGGCTTTGCGGGGATGCTCACCACCGAGTACCGCAAACAAAAGACGTGACCGCCGACAGGTCCTTGGCGTATGCTCGGCGATGACGTCTGCGGGTGATGTCGATTACTCGGTGATCGGAGTCGGCTACACGAATCTGCGGCAGCCCGATCCTCGCATCGCGGCGATGATCCACGCTGCGTTGGGCGACGCCAGAACGATCCTCAACATCGGCGCTGGCGCCGGTTCGTACGAGCCTCTGGATCGCGAGGTGATCGCGATCGAGCCGTCGGAGGCGATGCGGGCGCAGCGTCCCAGCCATTTGTCCAAAGCGATCGACGCCCGCGCCGAGGAACTTCCGCTCGCCGATCAGAGCGTCGACGCGAGCATGGGGATCATCACGGTGCACCAGTGGCAGGACCTGCATCGCGGGCTGCGGGAGCTCCTCCGCGTCACGCGCGGCACGATCGTGCTCATGGTCTTTGAGCCCGCGGCCGCCAAGACGTTCTGGCTCGGTGATTACTGCCCGGAACTGGCAGCGGTCGAGGCACGCCGCGATCCGCCCATGCACGTCCTGTGCGACGCTCTCAGCGTCGGCGGCCGCCGCGTCGAGGTGCGCCCCGTTGCGGTGCCGATCGACTGCACCGACGGCTTCAGCGAGGCGTACTACGCGCGGCCGGAGCGATTCCTTGACCCCGCGGTCATCCGGTCGCAGTCTTCGTGGGCGTTTGTTGCCCAAGACGTGCGTGAGCGCGTGCAACGCGAACTCGCGGCGGATCTCCAGAGCGGAGTCTGGGATACGAAGTACGGCCAGTACCGCACCATGCCGACGTTCATCGGCGCGCTGCGGCTGGTGATCAGTACACGCATACATCCTTAGCGGAGGCGCCCCGAGCTCCGCGCCGCGAACACACGGTCAACCTTCAGCCCGACGCGGATCCCATTTCGATCCGGCCTTCTTCTCGTAACGCTTCACCAGCGCCGTCACCAGGTCGATCGCGCGCCGGGTCTCCGGATGGTCCTTGGCGTCACGCTCGGCAAGACGCACCGCGCGGACGCATGCGCCCAGCCGGCGCGGGAGGTTGTCCTCCTGCTTCGGGTCGTTGTCGCTGTCCACGACATTGTCGTACGCGTCGGCGAGCTTGACGAGGCGCACCCGCCAGTCGGCTTTGGCCAGCCGCTGCTCGTAGTCACGCTCACGCGCGGCCTCGGGCAGGGCCATGTTCTTGGTCAGGGCCACGACCATGTCCGCGACCTCCGACCCGAAGCGCTCCTCGAGGTCCTCGTAGTCGGTTGTCGTGTCCTCGATCAGGTCGTGCGTCAGCGCCGCGGCGATCGCGGCGGGATCGCTGCACCCGAAGAGCGCGCTGGTGGTGAATGCCACGCGGACCACATGGGCGTAGTACGGCGTGCGTCCGTCCTTGCGGAGCTGCCCATGGTGCTTGCGGGCCGCGAACGACGCCGCCGCCTGCCACGCGGGGAAGAAATCAGCCTTGGTCAGGCTTGCGAGCTTCTTCACGCGGACGGGCTTGCCGGCCATGCTCACACACCCTCCGGCGTGACGCCGGTGGTGATGGGCATCACGGTGTCGTCGAAGACGAGTTTCACCCGCGTCGGCTTGGCGCCGTGCTCGTCGAAGATCATCAGTTCGTTCTGCGGCGGCTGCTTGGCCTCGCCCTTCTTGTCGGCCTTGTGGGCGCCCTCGTGCTTCAGCCCCTCGTGCTTCAGCCACGACCCCGGGACCCAGTAGCGACGCTGCGGGCCGACATCCTTGCCAGGCTTGGTCGCCATGAAGTAGCGGCCCAGGTGCTTGCCGTTGAGATAGAGCTGCCCCTTGGTCAGGCCGTCGAGCTCAAGGAACATCGGCACGCCCGTGACCGGCGTCGTGAACGTCGTCTTCCACCAGCACGGGCCTTCCTCGTGCTTGGCCCCGGCCTTGAACGCGGCAGCGGTCGGGACATCGAACTTCGCGAACGACCACTGCGACTTCTCCGTCACGACCGAGTCCACCGTGTGGAACTCGATCGCGTGGGCGGCGGAGTCGATCAATCCCGCGGCGACGCTTTCCTCTTCACCATCGAGCGGGAAGAGCGCGAGCTGGATGGTGACGTTGCCGCGGCCGAGCTTCTCGTGATCGATGAGAATCGTCGACGGGCCGGAGACGTCGATGACGCCGATCGGCTTGTCGTTGACAACCAGCAGCGCGCCGAAACTCACGCCCTTGTTCACCATCACGATGTCGCCGGAGCGCTTGCCCAGGTGCCAGGTGATGCGCTCGGGCAGGGTGGCGTCGGACTGGCGCACGCCGAAGACAGGGTTGATGTAGCGCAGGATGTCGATCGGGGCGCCCAGTTCGGCCTTGGGTGCCGCGGTCTTGATCGGCGAGACTTCAAGCAGGTGCGACACCAGACCCTTGGTCTCGCCCATGTGGCGACCGTCGCTGTAGCGACCCAAGGCCTCACCGAGGACGACGAGCGTCTGCTCGGGCTTGTGCAGCGAAAGCCCGACGGTGGAGTGCGAGCCGGGGCCGACGCCCAGAAGCCCGACCTCGCGCCCGCGGTCGAAGAAGTGCAGCCGATCCGCCGAACCCGGCGCCGCGATGACGACACGCTCGGACTTGCTCGGCTTCATCTGGATCCGGTACCAGCCGTAGCTGGTGCTGGTCCCCAGCGTCGCCAGGTCGGCAGGGCCATCGATGGCGGCGTACCGCGCGCTCTCGCCGCTGACGTATTCATTCAGCGGCGCGCACGCCCAGTTGGCCAGCGCGATCTTCTCCGGAGCCTTCTCCGGCTTCTTGTTGGTCGAGAGCTTTGCGACGTCGACGGTGCGGACATCGCCCTCCCCATCGACGCGGGTGATCTGCTTCTCACCCGGGATCGGCAGCGGACGACCGTCGGTCGTCAGGCCCGCGGCGTTCACGTACACCGCGTCGTCGGCGAAGTAGGTCGCGTCCGCCAGTTCCTCGCTGAGCACCACCACAAACATGTTCTCGTGCTCGATCACCTCGGGGCGACGCTCCTTGGCGTCGGGCACGCGGAGCTCCAGCGGCGAGCCGTTGATCGAGATCGTGCCGTGCAGGCCGGCGGGCCCGAAGATGACGAGTGTGCGGCCGACAGCGCCCAGGGCGCACAGCGTGCAGTAATCAACATTGGCACGCCCGCCCACGCTGGCGTTGATGAGACACCACGCGACCGACTGGTTGGTCATGTGCACCGGCAGCACCGTGCCGTCGTGCATCATGAGCTCGACGGTGCGGACCTCGCCCTTGTCGGCCGGGCCGGGGGTGAAGACGAACGCCACGCCGCCCTGGCTGCCCGAGGCGTGCACCACCGTCGCCGGCGGCTCGTGCGGATCGTGCTTGCCCTTCTTGGTGTGCGTGAGGGCCAGGCGAGGCGCGACCATCACCGGATGGAAGGTCGGATCGAACCCGCTCAGCACGCGGGCGAAGCGGGTGGCGAAGGTGTTGAGGCGCTTGAGGAACGAGAACGACTCGTTGGGCGAGCCGGTCTCGGTCAGCGGCGCGTGGCTCGCGACCGCGGTCGCGCCGAAGTGATCCGGCGCGTTGTCCAGGCGTCCGGCGCTGGTGCCGAACTGCGTGCCCGCGTGGAAGGGCGACAGGTTGTACTGACCAGCGCCCGCCAGCACCTCGGCGATCTGACGCTGCAAGAGCCACGCCGGCGTCGGCGACGGCTGGTCGACACCCCACGCGTCGGGCTTGGCGGTCTCAAAGTCCACCACGAACCGCGGCTGCAGCGAGCGCACCATCGCGAACTGGCGCATCGCGCTCAGCATCTCGTCGCTGCCCGACCAGCCGTCGATCTCGCCCTCGACACCCGCCCAAAGGTTGTTGCTGTTGACGATCGGCACGTCGAAGCCCGACTCGCGGATGTAGCGCAGCACCTCGCCCAGGTATGCGTCGGCGACGGTCTGATCGCCGCAGGTCCAGTTGGCCTCGTTGTGGATCAGCACCAACGGCCCGCCCTTGGCGGTCGCCGTCACCTGCAACCCACGCACCTGCGCCGACACCGCATTGATGAAGCGCGACGCGGCCTCGAGGAACGGCTGGCTGGGAGCGCGCAGACGCATCACCTTCGCCTTGATCGCACGCGTCTCCGCGTTGTCGTCGCCGTCGGGCTTCACGGGCAGCTTGCCCTCGGCCACCTTGGCTTCCGCGGCTTTCGCCTCGGCGCTCTTGTTGGCCACCAGCCACGCCGGCATCCCGCCCATGTCAAACCCGGCACCCACGTGCGGCCCGATCCGCAGCGAGGCGTACATGCCCGCCTTGCCGACCAGGTCGATGAAGTGCTTCAGGTCGTTGTCGCCCTTGAAGTCAAAGTGCCCGGGACGCGACTCGTGCCGCGCCCAGACCACGCTGGTATCGACGCAGTTCAGGCCGGCGAGCTTGGCGGCGTGGATGCGGTCGGCCCAGTACTCGCGGGGAACGCGGGTGTATTGGATCGAGCCGGAAACCAGCCAGATGCGCTTGCCGTCGATCAGGAGGCTGCGACCGTCGTAGGTAATAGAAGCCATCGCGAAAGGGTCCTTTCCCCGCGAGGATGCGGAGGAAGCCCAAAGGGCCTTTGTGTACAGATCACGCCGGACTCCGCCGCCGCATTCTGCGATCCGAACGTGAGCGTCCCGGCTCGTGAGCCGCTGGGCCGACAACGACAGCCACCAGTGCTCGAAGGCCTCGAGACAAGGGCGCGCCTGAATGGGTTCAGGTGTCGTCCCTCGACACGATCAGACCGAACGGTCTGACCGGCAACACCCCGGAGGCCACGGAGAGGTCCTCCCTCACATCCGTCCAAATCCCAAACGGGATGGGGCGTCAACTCGACGATGGGGAACTGTATGCAAGCCCAAGTCCTTTGCAACATCGGGGCCTGAAAGAAGGTACACTCCGTCAGCGATTCCTCGCCGCCGGCGGGGTTTGTGATCCATTCAAACACCGAACGGAGGCGGCGAATGCGGGAATTCAACGACGCGGCTGCCTCACCTCTGCTCCGGGGGCGGGGTCTTCCAGACTCCGACGTCGCTCGATTTGGACCCTTTCGAAGCCCCTCGCGCATCCACACACCCATGACTTCGTACCCCGCCCGGAGCATCCGGGTCGTCACGCTCGGCCTCGCTCTCGTCTGCCTCGCCGGCTGCTCCTCCTCTATGGACGAGATCGACCGCCGCGTCGCCGACATGCTCCAGAACCGGTCCGCCGCGATCGACGCCAACCGGTCGCCCACGCCGGTCGTTGATCGCAATTTCGCCAACCACGAGCACAACGCCGAGCAGCGGCGCCAGGAACTCAACCCCTCTCCCGCCACCACCAATCCCAAGGCCGAGACCCTGACGTACAACGTCGAGAGCGAGGCCGCGGACGTCTCGAAGAAGCTCGATGGGTACGCCGTCGGCGCCTACGGCAACGACCCCACCGGCGCCGGGCTGGAGAACGCTCTGGAGCTGAACCTCGCCGGCGCGTGGCGCCAAAGCCAGAAGACCGCCCGCGAGTATCTCAACAGCGAAGAGGATTACATCCTCGCTGTCATCCGCCTGCTCACCGAGCAGCACCGCTGGGAGCCGCGGCTGTTCAACGACACCTCGTTTATCGCCGGCAACAGCTGGGACGACGGCAGCCCCACGCCCGCGCTCAATGTCATCAACACGCTTCGGGCCCAGAAACGCCTGCCCTACGGCGGCGAGGTCGAGGCCCGGTGGATCACCAGCGCCAGCCAGGACCTTCGCGAACAAGTCTCCGCTGGCTACACGCAATCCTCGTCGCTGGTGCTGGCTGCCAATGTCCCGCTCCTGCGCGGCGCGGGCAACGTGGCTCGGGAGCCGCTCATTCAGGCCGAGCGCGACCTGGTCTATCAGGCCCGTACCTTCGAGCGCTTCCGGCGCTCGTTCCTGGTGAGCGTCGCCAACGACTACTTCCAGTTGATCCAGACCCAGGCCCAGATCGCCAACCAGGAACGCTCGCTCAAGAGCCTGCGCCTCTTCCGCGACGGCACCCAGGCCCGCGTCGACGCCGGACGCATCCCCGCGTTCAACGTCAGCATCGCCGAGAACGATGTGCTGAATGCCCAGGCCTCGCTGGCGAGCCTGCGCGAGACGTACATCCTGCAGCTCGATCGCTTCAAGGTTCGGCTCGGGCTCGACGTGGCTTCCAAAGTCGTCATCCGGCCGTTGGCCCTCGAAGTCCCGCTCCCCGCGACCACGCTCGACGACGCGACCCACGCGGCTCTTGAGTACCGCCTGGACCTGCAAAACGCCCGCGACCGCGTCGACGACGCCAAACGCGCCGTCGACAACGCCGAGAACAACCTGCTCCCCGATTTGAACGTCGGCGGAAGAGCGTCGCTGGCCACCGACCGCGATCGCGACGTCGGCGGCCTGTCCCTCAGCCCGCGGGACGCAACCGTCGAGGGCACCGCCACGCTCAGCCTGCCGCTTGATCGCCAGATCGAGAAGTACGGCCTGCGCCAGGCGACCATCGCGCTGCAGCAGCGAGGCCGCTCCGCCGAACTGCTCCGCGACAACATCGTCGTCGCCGTCCGCGGCGCGCTCCGCAACATCGACCTGGCGGCATTTCAGTTCAAGCTCGCCGAGCAGCAGGTCGAGATCAACAAGCGGCGTCTCGAAGAACAGCTCCTCAAGATCGACACCGTCGAGCCGCGCGACGTCGTGCAGTCGGAGAACGACCTGCTCAGCGCCGAGAATCGGCGTGACCAGGCCAAGACGAACCTGCGCAATGCCGTGCTGAACTACCTGCTCGAGTCCGACCAGCTCCGCGTCGCGCCCGATGGCATGTTCCAGCCGTTGCCGGGCATGCCCGAGTTGCCGGTCCCGGCGGCAGCGCCGGACGCCGCGGCTCCGGCCGGACCTGCGGGCGACAACGGTCGCCCGATCGGCGCGGCGCTCGCGCCGCGGTGAGCGATCATCGCGAAGCGACAGTTCGCGCCTCCCCGCACCGCGAAGCGGGAAGGGTTGGCCGAGCGCAGCGAGACCGGGGAGGGGTTCTGCACGTCCAAACGTCGCCGCCTGCAGGTCCACGCAATCCCCTCACCGGACTCGATGCAAAGCATCAAGTGGTGCTGTGCTCGCATGCGGGGAGAGGGTGCGTGAGGGCACCGTCGGCCTTGCGCAGTGCAGACTCATGGCGGTGCCGCAACGGCGTTTCAATCACTTCGGCGCGTCGGGCTTGGGCATTTCGGGCTTGGGCTGCTGCTTGAGCGCCTCGGCGGCCTTCTCGCCTTCCTTCTTGATCTCTTCGGCAACGCGCTCGGTCATCTTCTGGGTCTCGTCGGCCGCCTTCTGGGCCTCGTCCTGCACCACCTCGGCCGCCTGCTCGATCGGCGCCGGCGGCAAATTCGCCGCCTCGCGCTTCGAGCGTTCGATCTCGGCCGCGGGCCCGCCGCTATCGGCGATGATCGGTGCCAGGAACGCGCCGCCGATCGCCCCAACCACCAGACCGATGATCAGGCCGGGCAGGAAGGCCTTGGCGAATCCGCCGTTGGAACCGGCGGCAGAGGTGGCAGCGTTCGAAGCAGCGTCAGACATCGCGAGTCTCCCAGCAACGCCGGAGCCCAATGGACTGGGACCGAGGCGTGAAATGCAGCATACCGCGCCAAAGCCCACAGCGGCCACCGGCGGAGCCACTTCATCGGAAACGGCGCATGCGATGCATCCAAATTCCGTACGAAATCACGCTTTTGACCAGTTCCCAGCGGCTGGATGGGTACCCCCTCCCGAACGCCGTGTGAAGACGCCACTGCCAATAGGGCCCCCGAAAGCGAAACCGCGAGATCACCCCCAGCCGCAGAAGCTGGTAGAGCCCGCCCAGGATGTCGAGCAGGGAGTGGGTCACGCCGTGTGAGTATTGGAGGGCAGGGCCACGCCGAAGAACCATCCGGATTCCGATCCGTTCACCAAAAATCCATCCCCCGGCGCGCATTCAGGGTCGCCATTTCCGCCAATCTATTCGATCGTCCGATGCACGCACCCGGCGGAAATCTCCGTCGCTGGGCACGCATCGGGCCGTCCGGCCCGCACGTGGCTACGGAGGTACGAAGATGCTGCATCGTTCATGCTTGTCGGCGCTTGCGCTGGCAGCGGCGCTCTCGGGTACGGCGCAGGGCCAGTTCTACGTCCGCGGCCAGTTCAACAACTGGACCAACGCCACCCAGCCGATGACGCCCACCTCCGCCTTTCCCGGCTACCTGAACGCGTCACACCAGTACACCGTGACCGGGCTCGTGCCAGGCCAGGCGTATGAACTCAAGGCGACGATCAACAACTGGAACAGGAACGCACCGGGCTCCAACGCCATGGTCGTTGCCAATGCCTCGGGCGAGATCACCGTGTTCCTGCACGACAACTGGCCCGGCGGCGTTCCCACATTCTTCGACGATGGCTACGAGCCGGTGTGGGACAGCACCAACCCGCTGCTGCCGGCGTTCAGCAACGGCCTGCGCCTCGGCTACGCCGACTCGGGCATGCACGGCTGGGAGGTCATGGGCAATCCCAATGGCTGGGCCGCACCACTAGCGACGATGACCAGCGACGGCAACGGCCGCTACAGCGCCGTCGTGCGCATCACAACCAACCTGCCGTTCGTCGGCAACTCGACCTTCGGGCCGATCCCCGAGTACAAGTTCCGCAAGGCCGGCGACTGGAGCATCGCGATCGGCCGCGACTTCGGCAACGGCGCACCCAACCTCCCGTACGTGTTCCCGCAGGCGAGTTACGAAGCGCTCAACGGCGAACCGATCCGATTCGAACTCGATCTGCCAATGGGTCGCACCCGCATCGCCCGCTGGTCCATGGTCTGCCCCGCCGACCTCAACGCCGACGCAACCGTGGACGATGCCGACTTCGTCGCCTTCGCAACCGGATACGACCAACTGATCTGCCCGCTGGTGTGCTTCGACGAGTTCTTCTGCTACCAAGAGGAGTTCTGTCCCGCCGACCTGAACCACGACGCCTTCGTGGACGACGCCGACTTCGTCCTCTTCGCCACGGCGTACAACGCGTTGCTGTGCCCGTGAACCACGTCCTTTCCATACGACCGATCACCGGGAGAGATCCTGTTGCACTCCATCTCGCTGCACCGCGTCCTTTCCCACGCTGCCCGCTGGTGGTCCTTCGCCATGACATTCGCCGCGGCGTCCTGCTTTGCCGCACCGGCCAACGCCCAGTGTGACTCGGGATGGACGCGGCTCCCGGCGGCGACGATCGAGCCCACCCGCACCAGCGCGGGCATCGCCTTCCTCCAATCGCGCGACGAGGTCGTCCTCTTCGGGGGCCTTGCGGATTCACAAGCCCTCGGCGACACGTGGGTCTATAGCGCTGGAGTCTGGACCAAGGCCACCCCTCCCAATGCCCCGTCGCCCCGCGCGTTCACCGCCTCGTGCGCCGACTCAACCCGGCAGCGCGTCCTCCTGCACGGCGGACACTGCGGCGTCACCACCACGCTCGCCCCAATCCTCTCCAACGCCACCTGGGCCTGGAACGGCACCGATTGGCTGCAGATTGCAAGCTCGGGGCCCGCCGTCGAACGCGCCGCCATGGCCTACGACCCGGTCCGCGATCGCAGCCTCCTCATCGGCGGTTCGGGCCCCTCCGGCCTCCTCATCAACGCCTACGAGTTTGATCACGCGACCTCCACGTGGACCGCCCTTGCCATCGCGGGCACGCGGCCCGCACCCCGCACGCTCGCGTCCGTCGTCTTCGATCCCGCCCGCGACGTCTTCTTCCTCTTCGGCGGACTCGACGCGGCTGGAGCCCCGCTGGCCGACACTTGGGAATACGACCCCAAGAGAGCGCTCAACCTCCGGTGGCGATCGATCGCCACCACCGGTCCCGCGGCCCGCTCCCAGGCCGCGTTCGTCTTCGACCCAGTCCGCAACGTGGCACTGCTCCACGCCGGCCGCCTGAGCAGCGGCAACACCGCCGAGCTCTGGGCCTTCAACGGCTCGAACTGGGCACTCGTCAGCAGCGACGGCCCGCTCGCCCGCTCCGCTCACGCAGCCGCTGCGTTGGCGAACGGCTCTTTGCTCGTCGTCTCCGGCGACTGCTACAGCATCGCCAACGCGTGCAGCACCGAAACCTGGATCTGGCGAGGCCCAGTCGCCTCCACAAGTCTGACCGTCGGCCCCGTCACCGGAGCAGCCTTCGGCGTTGTCGGTGGCGACATCAATCTGAGCGTCGCCGCAACATCCACCAGCACGCTCTCGTACCAGTGGCGCCGCTTCGGCGTCGCGCTCGCCGACAGTTCACGCATCTCCGGCGCGACGGGTCCGGCCCTGCAGATCCGCAACCTCACGCCCGCGGACTTTGGAGACTACGACGTCGTCGTGCGCGACGCCTGCCGCGCCTCAAGCTCATCGACCGCCCGCCGCGTCGGCGTCGCCTGCCCGACCCGAACCGATCTGACCGGAACAGACCTGCCCGCCCGCTACGCCTCGCTCTCGACGCTCACCCTCACCCAGACGCTCCCCACGCTCGGCGGCAACAACCAGAACGAGCTGAATCAGTTGTTCCTCTACGCCGAACCCCGGGCGCTGCGCATCGCCGCCACCGGGAACTTCGGCGTCGGTGAGAACTTCGGCCACGGTCTGGTTCTCGCCTTTGACACCAAGGCCGGCGGATCCGCACAGATTCCGCTCGACAGCTACATCCCCGAGCCCAAGCTCCCCGCGACGCTCCAGAAGATGACCTTCGACGCGGCGTTCACCCCCGACTACCTCTTCTCGCTCAACGTTGCTCGCGTCCTGCCCGACACCGTCGCCCGGGTGTGGGTCGATCGATTCGAGTTCGGCCCGGGCGCCACCTGGCGCAAACGCTACTCGGGAAGCCGCTTCATCGCGGGACCTCAGACCGCCGCGTTCATCTCGTACGACAACCCGTTCTGCCTCAACTGCTTCGTCAACAACTCCAACACCCTCGGCGTCACCGCCGCCGACGCGAGCGATGCTTCCTCCGCCACCACCGGGCTCGAGGTCGTCATCCCGCTCGAGGACATCGGGATGACCTCGCCCTGCGCCACCTTCCGAGTCTCCGCCTTCCTCGTTCGCTCCACCACCGGCGTGCTCAACCAATTCCTGCCCCCGCTTCCGATCGGATCGCTGAACCTCGGCTACGCCCCCAACCTCCAGGCCACGCCCGGCGATCAGTTCGCCACCGTCACCATTCCCGGCAACCCCACCGCGATCACGTCCCCGCCAGCCGCTCGATCCATACCCGCCGGTGCCTCGGTCGTCCTGGACGTTCAGGCCATCGGCTCCGCCCCGCTCACCTTCGCGTGGCTGAGACAGGGAAAGCCGCTCACCGAAACGCCCGGACGCTTCGAGGGCGTCGGCACCAACCAGCTGCGCGTCCTCAACGCCGCTCCAGCGGATTCCGGTTTGTACAGCGTGATCGTCTCCGGTCCCTGCGGCGTGCGCACCTCCGACGCCGCCGCCCTCAACGTGCGTTCGTGCCCCGCCGACCTCAATAACGATAACCAAGTCGACGATGCCGACTTCGTCCTCTTCGCCCCGGCGTACAACCTGCTGCTCTGCTCCGACCCAGCCATGCCCGCCACTTGTCCGGCCGACCTGAACGCGGATCTGATCGTGGACGACTCCGACTTCGTGCTCTTCGCATCAGCGTACGACGCGCTGTTGTGTCCGTGAGCGGCGCGTTGTTCACCGCACGCGGCGGGCGGCGATCAGGGTTCCCATGGCGACCAGGCCGATCGGTACAAGGTTCACCAGCATCAGCCACGCCGGCTTTCCGCCGATGAGCGTTGGGGCGATGAACCCGATCGTGCCGACCAGCGTGAGGGCCGCACCGATCCAGGTCCAGCGCAGCATCGCGGCGAGGCCGAGGATGATCACGCCGTGCGCCACCATCGCGGCGGTGACCCACAGCGGCGGCCACCCTTTCGGGTCCAAGTACCACGCGTTGACGTGCTCGACGAAGAACAGCCCCCAGAAGATCGCCAGCAGCAGCCCGATGCCGCGCCCGAACCAGAGCAGCGCGAGACCGAACCACGACCCGCGGCCAACACTCCCGCCGCCCTCCCGAACACCAAAGCCCGCGGACATCGGACCAACAGGAGAATGGAGCATTGCCATGACCGTCTCCTTTGTAGTAAGTATAAACTAACATACAAGGCCGGTCTATCTTTTCGCCGCTGAGCGTCCGAACTTCAAGCGGTTCATGAGCCGGAACGACTGGTTATAGGACGTTATCGCCGCCGGCGGCTCGCCGCGACGATCGCAAGCGCGAGAACGCCGGTGCTCGACGGCGTCGGAATCGCGAACAGCTCGAACGCCTGTCCTCCGGTCGAGAACGGCCGCGGCTCCAGCGTGAACCACGAGTTGCTCGAGAAGACGTTGTACCCGGACCAGTACCCGCTGCTGGTGGCGGAGTCGGCCCAGGACCACTTGAAGTACATCTCGGGCTCGACGCGGCCTGCGATCGAGATCCAATACCGCTCGCCAGCGTTCAGTCGCACCGTCGTGCCCAGATCGATGTCGTACCGGGTCAGGCCCGGGTTGCTCGCGGGCTCGTTCTGCGACGAGAAGCGAGCATCGGTGACGAGCGTTTCCTGCTGGAGGAGCAGGGTTCCCGGCGAGCCTGCGACGCCGTTGTCCGAGACGCCGTCGGATTTCCACAGGCTGATCGTGTAGCCGCCGGGGAGAACCGGAAACGCCCCCAGCGCAAAGCCCCAGAAGCGCACGGCCGAGAGGTCCACCGACTGCGCCAGCGTGAAACCCTCGGCGATGTGCCGCTGGTAGGAATCGGGGTAGTACGACGAGGCGCCCGCGGCCGATGCATCGAGTCGTGGCCCGTGTCCATAGACCGACACCGCGGCCCACGCGGGAGCCGCCGAAAGCGCCAGTGCCAACGCCGCGGAACGCACGTGCATGGAGAACCTCCGCCCCGATTGTGCGGGAATCGGAGCGATCGTGCAAGCAAAATCACGGGCGGTGGCAAGTCTTCACACACCCCTTGGCGTGCGGCATCTTCGCTCGAGAAGCCCACGAAATCACCGGTTGGACGACTCGCTCGCCGCCTGACGACGCCAGGCGATCAGGTCCTGCAGCCCCGCCTCGAGCGAGTACGCGGGCTCAAAGCCGAGCAGTTCCTTGGCCCTACTGATGTCGGCCAGCGAGTGCTTCACGTCGGCGGGGCGGGCGGGCTGGAGTTGCGGGTGGATGTGGGGCACGCCGGCGGCGTTGGCCATGGCGCGGGCGAGTTCGAGCATGGTGACGCTCGTGCCGGTGCCGATGTTGATGACCTCGCCTCGGGGCGGGACCTTGACCGAACCGGCGAGGAGGAAGGCCATCACCGCATCGGCGACGTAGGTGAAGTCGCGGGACTGCAGGCCATCGCCGAAGATGACGGGGGCGTCGGCGTGGAGCAGTTTCTCGGCGAAGGCGGCGATGACGCCGGAGTAGGGCGAGTTGCCCGGCTGGCGCGGGCCGAAGACGTTGAACAGCCGCAGCGCCAGCGTGCTCATGCCGTAGGTCTTGGAGTGCACGCTCAGCAGGCTCTCGGCCGAGAGCTTGCTGGCGGCGTAGGGCGAGACGGGCGCGGGCAACTGGGTCTCGACGCGGGGCAGGTGCGGGTCGTCGCCGTAGGGCGAGGAACTGGACGCGAGGATCACGCGTTCGACGCCCGCGCCCGAGAGCGAGGTGGTCTTCTTTGCCGCCTGCAGCACGCGCAGCGTGCCGGTGGCGTTGACGCTGAAGGTTCGCTGCGGGTCGTCGACCGAGCGCTGCACGCTGCCGACGGCGGCGAGGTGGAAGACAGTCGCGGCACCGCTAAAGGCGTCGGCGAGGGCTTCATCATCGAGCACGCTGCCGCGGACGAAGCGGACGCGATCGGGCTCGAGATCGATCAGTTCGGAGAGATGTTCGAGCGTGGAGTTGGAGAGGTCGTCGAGCACGCGCACGGTGGCGCCGAGGCCCAGCAGCGCATCGACGAGGTGGCCGCCGATGAAGCCCGCGCCTCCGGTGACGCAGACGGTCCGTCCGTTGTAGAACGGCCGGAGGCGGTTGACCTTGTCTGCGGGGAGCTTCATCGGGACGAAAGTGTAAGGAATCACGCAAGGGTGTGCAAAGACAGCCGCATACGTGCGCCAGCGTGGCTGGGGCTGTCGTTGATTCGTCGTGGGCGGCGCTGCCTAGCTCCGCTGCATGGCTCCGAGCGGCCAAGCTGTCGCACCCTCGTCACAGTGCGTCGGCGTAGGCCCGGAAGCTCTGGCGGAAGGGCTTGGCCTTGAGCTCGAGATGGGCCTCGACCTTCTTGGTCTCGGCGGTGTTGTCCTGCCCGCCCATGACGGCCATGCCGTGGTCGAAGGGCAGCAGGCCGCCGAGACCGACGTAGGACGCACCGAGGGCCTTGAGGGCCATCAAGTCCGCGGGCAGACCCCAGGGCTGCAGGTTTCCGTTGCTGCCGGGGATGTTGTTGCGGAGCTCGACGAGCAGCTCGGGCCAGGTGAGGCGCTCGGTGCCGACGAGGTTGTACGTCTCGCCGATGGTCTGCGGCCGGGCGAGCGATCGGACGAACGCGGCGGCGACATCTTCAACGGCGACGGGCTGAATGACCGGGTCGCGGTAGTTCACGCCGCCGAGCGGCACGCTGGTGTCTTCCTTCCCGCCGCGGAAGTAGGGGAGGAAGAAGAACGGCGGGGCTTCACCCTTGCACCACTCGGCGGCCATGGTCAGGAAGCTGCTGTCCTTGCCGTGGATCATGCCGGGGCGGAAGATGGTCCAGTCCAGTCCGCTGCGGCGGACGATCTGCTCGGCCTCCCACTTGGACGTGCGGTACGCGCAGTCCGCATCGTCGCGCACACCAAGCGCCGACATCTGCAGGTAGCGGTTCACGCCCGCGGCCTTGCAGGCCTCGGTGATGAGGCGCGTCGAAGCGACGTGCATGCGGTGGAAGGTGACGCCGCCGCGTTCTTCGCGGATGATGCCGATGAGGTGGATGCAGGCCTCGGCGCCGGCGACGAGTTCCGCCGGCGACCGGTCGTCGTGGATGTCGCCCTCGACGAGGGTGAGCGTGGCGGAGTTTGGCGCGGGACGGGGGAGCACTTCGCGGGCCTTCACGCGGCTGCGGACCAGCGCGCGGACGTGGTAGCCCTGAGCGAGGAGTTCGGCGACGATGGCGCGGCCGACGAAACCAGTGGCACCGGTGACGGCGACGGTCTTGATGGTGGTCATGCGGGGGATTGTTGTCGCGGTGGACGCCACAGGCATCGGGGCTGTCGGTCTGCGAGCTTAATCGCACAACAGTCGGTCGTACGCGGGCACAAATGCCACAAAGTCCTGGTCGTCGACAACGAGGTCTTCGGTCAGATCGGCGGCGCAGGGCGGCGCGATACCGGGATCGGCGCAGTCCAGAATGTCGTACGCGACCGCGAAGAGCGAGAAGTCGGCGTCGTCCACGAACCCATCGAGGTTCAGGTCCGCTCCGCAGGAAGTGTACCGGGTCATACTTGTAAGCTGCATGTTGCCTCGGACGTCGGGTGTGACCTGCGGCCCGAGGTCCGCGAGTACTGTCAGCTCGCGTGTCGCGAGATTGAGGCGATAGACGGCGTTGTATGTGAACAGACTGGTGAAGGCGATCGTTCCGTCAGCAAGAAGCGTGAGACCAGAGGGAGAGTCGAACGCGGGAGCGCCTGCATTCGATGGGGGATTGGTCACCACGGACAGGCCGATGCCATCGTCGAGGACCGCCGTTCCGACGACCAGAGCACGATCTCCGGTGGAGACATCGATCTCAAGAATGCCGCTGTAGAAGACGCCTGCGACGTTGCTCGAAACCCCGGCGTAGAGCTTGCCGCCGGCCAGGAGTAAAGAACGAACCTGACCGTTTGCGACCGGCCCCGTGCCGCGGGTCCAGATGAATGCTGATGGAGACAGGACGCCGCCGGAGACGCTCGAGCGCGACAGCGGCTGGACCAGCAATCGCGAGACGAGCTCGCGGGCGCCGGACTGCAGGTTGATCCGATAGAGCCCCGACGAGTTAGCGGGTCCGCCGAAATTTCCGATCTCCGCGACGAAAGCGGTGCGGTTGTCTGCGAGCACCATGGAACGGCCTCTGAACATGCGCACGCCGTCGCCCACGAGGTCGCCGGAGACAAGGGTGGTGGGACCGGCGGGGAGCTTGAATCGAAGGACGCGTGCATTCGCGTTGCTTCCGCCGTTGAACCCGTCGGCGGCGAGGAGGAGTGTCTGGGCATCGAGCGGAATCGGGGAGCCGCTGGCGTCGTGCAGCGAGCCAGCGGAACCAAAGAGGCCGGATCGGTTTCCGTTCGCGGGATCGACGCGATAGGTCGCGGACGTGGTCGATGTGGTTGCGAGTTTCCAGTAGATCGTGGCATCCCGCGAGCAGGCGATGTCTCCGCTGAGTGCTCCAGCGAGCGCGGTCCCGGTGCCTCGGATCGTCTTCGCCGGAATGCGGAGATCGGGCCCGGTGACAACCGAGCGAATCGTGCCATCGGCAGGGTTGATCGCGAGCAGTGTTCCGTACGCACGCGATGCCACAATGAGATCGAGGTGTTGCACCTGCTGGGCTTGTGCAACCGACACGAGCGAGGCAGCGCAGGCGACTCCCGACAGGATGTTCGTGTTGAGGCGACGCACTCGGTGCTCCTTGCGGTTCCGCCGGACCGGCGGTCCATCCAGTTTAACGAATGAGCTCCGCGTTTCACAGGCCAATTCTCAAGCAGATGTTGGCTTCATTTGGCTCGTGTTCCCACGGCCTTGGAGCGTCTGAACCGATGGGCCACCAACAAACGCCACCGAGCCCTAAACTCACCCTTCCCCGATGCGGAACTTCTTTGCCTTTGCCAAGCGGATGACGCGGTACCCGGCGGCTCTGTTCGGAGCCCTGGTGCTGGCGTTCTTTTCCGCTCTCGGGGTCGGCACGGCCATGCTGGCGATGGTCCCGGTGCTGCAGAACGTCGTCTTGGCGGCGTCCAACCGCGATGACCCGAATATTCGCGATCTGCCCATTCTCGCGCGGCAGTTGAACGGGCGAGTGGCCGAACACTTGCCAGCGGTGCAGGCCGCGATTCCCGAGTCGCTGATCGAGGCACTGCCCCGCGGGGCATATGCCGCCGCGCTGTGGATCTTCGTGGGCCTGGGTGTGCTGACGGTGCTGGGTGCGGCGGCGAGTTTCCTGCACGCGTACCTGTCGCAGACGCTGGTGAACCGCGTCGTGACGGAAGTGCGGCGTGAGTCGTTCCGACGGGTGCTCAAGCGCCCGTTGCGGGATGTGATCTCCGCCGGCAACGGCGCGACGGATCTGGTGAGCCGCGTTGTGAACGACACCGGGTCGCTGGGTGGGGCGCTCAACAGCCTGTTGGGCAAGGGTCTGGCCGAGGCGACCAAGGCGGTGGCGGCGGTGGCGGTGGCGGTGATCCTCGACTGGCGGCTGGCGTTCGTCGCGTTCATCGCGGGCGGGATCATCGCAGTCGTCATCCGGTTGCTCTCGCGGCGTATCCGAAAGGCTTCGAAGCAGGCGCTCAAAAGCCACAGCGATCTGCTCCGCGTGTCCACTGAGGCGCTGCAGGGCCTGCGGGTGGTGAAGGTGCACACCGCCGAGCGGATCGAGGAAGGCCGCTTCCACCGCGCCAATAAGCAGATGCTGCGGGAACTCAACCGCGTGCGCACGGCGCGGGCCTTGGCAAGCCCGCTGACCGAAGCAATCGCGATCCTTGCGCTGGGCACGCTCGCTCTGATCGCGATCAAAGCGATGATCGACAACGCCCTGGATCCGGCGAACTTCCTGGTCGCGCTCGCAGGGCTGGGGCTGGCGGGCGGCGCGCTCAAGCCGCTCACCGGCATCATCGCCGACCTGCAGATCGGTGCGGCGGCGGCGGATCGATTGACGGAGTTGCAGGCCTCTACGCCCGAGCCGGGCCACGGACACAAGCTCGCCCGCCTGGCGCGGCACGCCCGCTCGATCGAGTTCAGGGGCGTCACGCTTCAGTACGCCTCGCAGCCCAAGCCCGCGGTCGAGGACATCTCGCTCAACATCGCCCACGGCGAGACCGTCGCTTTCGTCGGTCCCAACGGCTGCGGCAAGACGAGCTTGCTCTCGCTCGTGCCGCGGCTGTATGACCCCGACGCGGGCATGCTGCTCATCGACGGGAACAATGTCCGTGATTTCTCGGTGCGCTCCCTCCGCCGCCAGATCGGCGTGGTGACGCAGGAGACCGTGCTCTTCAGCGGCACGATCCGCCAAAACATCTCCTACGGCTCGACCGACGCGAGCGATGCCGAGATCCTCGACGCGGCACGCAAGTCGCGGGCGCTCGAGTTCATCGAGCGCCTGCCGCTGGGGCTCGAGACGCCGATCGCCGAGCAGGGCTTGAGCTTGTCGGGCGGCCAGCGTCAGCGGCTCGCGATCGCACGGGCGATCCTGCGGAATCCGGCGATCCTGATTCTCGATGAAGCCACGAGCATGATTGATGCCGAGAGCGAGCACCTGATCGGTGAGGCGATCAGTGATTTCACCAAAGGCCGCACGTGCTTGATCGTGGCCCACCGGCTGAGCACGGTGGTGCAGGCCGATCGCATCGTGGTGATGGATCAGGGCAAGATCGTGGACATCGGGCGGCACGGGGAACTCCTGGGTCGCTGTGCGGTGTATCAGAGACTGGTGCGGACGCAGCTCGTGGGAAGCGAACTCGCGACAGCGTGATCCGCAAATAAACGAATCGCGAGATCAGGAGAATCACGGACGCGACAATCGCGACGCGTGATAGTCTTTGCAAAATTCAAACAACAATTTTTCCGAATCGTCTTGCGAAACAGTCTTGAAAGTTGTAGGGTACCCGCATTCCCGATCGCAATCGTTGATCGGATTCTGGGGATCTCGGCGGACTGGGTGGATTTGTTCAAAGAACGGTGATCGGAGCCTTCCGTGCCCTGCTCGGTTAAGATGTTCTTGATCGTTCACTTGGGGATAGCGGTTGGTTCTTTGATTCAGCGGAGTCGCGTCAATGAATACGATTGCTCGACTGGTGTCCCTCACGGGACTGGCTGTCGCCGTGGCCACACTGTCCGCGTGCTCGATCACGCGGAAGCCGGATGGCACAATCGAGGTTCGTGAATCTCAAAATCCGGGCCAGGACGGCATTTACAGCAAAGTTAACATCGGCGGTCGTTGCTATCTCTCGAACGGAATATGGTGCATCCCGTGCGGCGGGGGCAAGGCGTTGACGTGCGAAGAGGTTCGTCGCGTCCTGGGTGACCCTCCGTGGACGGAGCCCGTCAGTCCCACCCCCACCACGCCGGTGAATCCGGGCACTCCAACGACGAAGCCAACGGGCGCCGAGCAGCAGAGTGTGATGTCTCTCGAGTTCTCGGATGACGGGCTCGAAGACGCGATGGTTGTCACGACGTCGCTTCGTGGCACCAAGGCGCTGGAGCCCAGCGAGACCATGCTCTGGAGCGTGAACGCGCTCACGAAGGGCTTGAGCGCTGAGGAGACCGCGATCGCGCTGGATCTGGACGGCTGGCAGCCGGGCGTCCCGCACAAGACGGTCTTCTCGGTCAACTCCTTCGATTCCGATGCCCAGACCGTGGACTTCACCTACATCACCGCGTGGGGCGCGAACGCCCCGATGCCGGGAACTTACGCCAACGGCGTGACCGTTGAGTACTACCTCCTCGGCGGCGATCTGACCGACGCCAACCGCGACGCTGTAGCGATTCGAATCGCCGGGCCTTGGGACGCGGTGGCAGAAGCCGCAGCGGGCGTCGGGGACTTCAACGGTCAGATCTCGACAGAGTACGGTGTCTTTGAGATCAGCCTCTCGGCTGGAGGGGGTGCCGTGACGTGGAACGGCGCCCAGGTGTGGAGTCGGTAGTGCGGCAACGCTCATGAGGGCGCTCGTTGTCATAGCGATGCCCCTGCTCGTCGGATGTGCGTCCGACGAGAGGCACGCGTGCGCCGAGCGTCTCGAGCACCGAATTGCACGAGACCCCGCGGTCTGTCGGATCAAGAGTCCGCAGATCGCGGGGTCTCTTATTCCGTTGGGTGGCGACATCGGACTCACCGCGCTCCATGTCTTCCGCCAGCCGGTGGCGCAGATTGATGGGAAACTCTCGGGCTTTGACGAGCTGCGTCGCGGTGAGGGCGGAGAGGTTGGATCGGGCGACTGGGTCCTTGTCCGGGTGAATGACGCGGAGCTCCCCGCGCCCGACGAGATCGATCTGGACCACAGATTCTGTGTTGGATCGACGGTGTTCATCTGCGGCTTTCCGTCCGCAACCGCGTCGCGGGGCCCGGGTGGACCGAGACTGATTCCCGCGGTCGTCGCCGACACGCCGCGGTGGGCGCCGAGAGACGTTCGATTGGATGATGTGGTCTTCCTAGACGTCGACGAGAACCCGGATCTCTCCGGCATGTCGGGCGGTCCCGTCGTGGTCCCGGATGCCAGCCGCACAGGTTGGAAGGTTGTGGGGATGTACCTCGGCGAATGGCGGTACGGCGTCTGGACGCGATACGTCGCCCGGCGGCTTCCAAAGGACGTTCTTGAAGTACACCCCACGGTTCCAACAGAGCCACGGTGAGGTCGAGAGTCAATGATGAAGCCGCATGGCGGCGAACTCGCAGTCACAGCATTCAGACCAACGGGTGTGGTGGGCCTCGCCAACGGCTCGTCGCGTCGGGCACGCCATCACACTCGGCATCATCGTGTGGGGCGCGATCGCGTGCTACCGGATGATGACCAGCGACCGCGTGATCGACGAGCGGTTCCGCGACTTCTACGAGTTCTACGACGCAGCGGACTCGCTCGCGACCGGACGTGATGTGTTCAAGGCGGGCAAGCTCGGCTACGTGTACCCGCCGATGCTGGTGACGCTGATGCTGCCGCTGGCGAAGCTGGGCATCGAATGGGCGGGCGTGGTGTGGATGGTGTTCAACGGCGTGTGCTTCGCGGCGAGCGCGTGGCTGGGCGGGCGGGCCGTGGCCCGGCTGCTGGGGCTGCCCATGGCCGCGGCACCGGTGCTGACGGCGCTGGCGATGATCGTGCTCGCCGACAAGATCCTCAGCGATTTCAAGATGCAGCAGGTGAACGCTTCGATGCTGCTGGCGTGGGTCGTGGGGCTCTGGGGCATGTCGGATGTGGGATGTCGGATGTCGGATGGAAAGGCCGCTGATCAGGTTGCCTTGACACATCCGACATCCCACATCGGAAATCCGACATTCCTCGTGGCTCTCGCTGTCGGTCTCGCGACGGGTTTTTCGGTCAACCTGAAGTACATCGCGATCATCACGCTGCCGTACTTTGTGCTGCGCGGGCACATCAAGTTCGCGCTCGGCGTAATCGTCGGCACGCTCTTCTGGGCGCTCGTGCCCTGGGCGATCATCGGGTGGGAGCAGTTCGCGTATCTGTGGCGCGGAGCGCTGGGCGGCTTGCTTCAGGCCACCGACGCGACCGGCGTGCGGGCCGACGGCAACGCGCGGCTCATGAACGCGCGGACGTTCGGCATCTCGATCACGACCGCGTGCGTCCGCATCGCCGACGGGCTGCAGAAGCCGATCCTCGGGCCTGTGTTCGCAGGCGTGCTGCTGCTCGTCACCTACGCCATCACGCAGGCGCTGTATGCCCGGTATGGCCAGCCGATGTGGCTGGGGCGTTTCGGTCGTTCGGAGCGGGCGAGGCCGCGGCTGATGCTGGTCGAGTTTGTCGGGCTTGTCACCATCGCCATGGCGTTCAGCCCCCAGACCAACGCGCGGCACATCGTGCAGATGCTGCCGCTGGCGTTGATGCTCGCGGGCACGCTCATCGGGGCGGCCTCGCCGAGGACCCGGTGGCTATCGATCGCGGGCCTGGTGTTGCTGTGGTTCGGCATCATCTTCCCGCCGGCGATGCAGGCGACGAAGGAACTGCGCCAGTGGTGGCAGGAAGCCGCGGGACTGTGCACCTGCCTCGTGGTCGCGTGGCTGCTCGGGGTGGCGGCGGTGCTGGGGGATCGGCGGAACGACAGCTCTACTTCGGATCCCGCTTCGCCACTTCCGTCTGACACTGCAGCGTGAGGGTCTCGCGATCGAGCGTGATCGCCAGCACGCGGACCTGGCGGCCGTCTTCGAGGCGCAGCGTCGCGTTGGGCAGCACGGGCGATGTGCCGGTGGCGATGCTCCATGCTCGGTTCTGTTTGTCGGCGCTGCTGAAGAGGCTTTCGGCGCGGCCGCCGAAGAGCGAAGCGGGCAGTATGAGCGAGCCGACACCAGCGCGGCCGGAGCGGAGATACAGGCCGGTGGCTTCAATCCGCGGCGATGCACCGACGCACACCACCGCGCGCGAGCCGCTGTCGACCGACGCCGCGATCCAGACACGCGATGGATCGAACGCGGCCTGCACGTTCTCGACGCCGACGGGCCAGGTGAATCGATCGTCGAGATTGCGGAGCCAGTCCGGCAGCTTGCAGGCGAGCCAGGCGGTGGCCTCGTCTTGCGTGATCGTGAGTTCCCAGGCCGCGCCGGTGGCGCCGGTGGCGGGATCAACCTCGCCGCGGTACTTGTAGAGCTGCGTGATCACGCGGTTCTCGACGCGCTGCGCGAGATCGACCAGGGCCGCGTCCCGCGGGTTGATGGTGCGGAACCAGCGAGGCGTGCGGAGTGTGAGCAGGTAGCCCACGATGGAGCATGCGGCGATCGCGGTGATCAGCCAGACGCCAAGCATCGCCAGCGATCCGTGGTCGCCGCGGGCGGAGCGAACGGCGACGCGAGCGCCGCGACGGAGGTGGGGGAGTGCGACGGATCCGCGGCGGGCAATGGTTCCAACCCGCTGGAGCGCCGCGGCGATTGCGTTGCCTGCTCGCTCGGCGCGCGCGTGCAGCCCGCGGCCCCAATCGGGCGGGGGCGGTGAAGATGATCGCTTGGAGGCCAAGGACCAAGAGTACGAAGATGTGGGCGGGTGTGACCGTGTGGTGCCATCAGTCCGCCGGCTTGGCGGCGCGACTGATGCGCGGTGGGTGGGGCGCGGGGGTTGCAGACGCACCAGTCGTGCGGCTCCGGGCAGCCGCGGACGGGTCGAAAGAAGCAGGAAGACCGGCCGGAGGCCGGTCCCACTGGGACATGAAAAAGACCCGCGATGGCTCGCGGGTCTTGGGGGAATCGAGATTGAGAATTGAATCAGCGCTTGCTGAACTGGAAGCGACGGCGGGCGCCGGCCTGGCCGTACTTCTTACGCTCGACCTCGCGGCTGTCGCGGGTGAGCAGGCTCATCTCGCGGAAGCGGGCTTCGAGGGTCGGGTCGAAATCGACCAGAGCGCGGGCGATGGCGAGGCGGCAGGCCTGGGCCTGGCCCATCGTGCCGCCGCCGTGGCAGCGGATCACGACGTGCATCTTTTCCATCAGGCTGGCCGAGCGGAGGGCCTCGGTCACGTCGTTGCGGTCGCGCATCTCGGCGAAGTACTGATCGAGGGTCTTGGTCGCGCGCTTGCCTTCCTTCTTGGCGGCCTTGCTTTCGCGATCGACCTCGAAGATGATGGCGGCATCAACGCCCTTGGCGGGCTTGAGGCGGACGCGGGCGACGGCGCTCTTGCGGCGGCCGGTGCCCCACCACCAACCGTGGCGGTCGGCGGGCTTGGCGGTGCGGAGCGGACGGGGCGCCGGGGCCTCGCCGGGGACGACGGGCGTCGCGCTGAGGCCCGCGGGGATATTGAGACCAGAGATCGTGCTCATGTGTTTCTCTCGTGTGATTCAGCGGCGGGCGTTGGCCTCGGCCGCGTGTGTGCGGGTGTGCGGACTCAGGAGACCTTCAGTTCCTTGGGCTTGTGCATCGCGTGCGGGTGCTCGCTGCCCTTGACGACATGGAGGCCCTTCAGCATGAGGCGGCTGAGGCGGTTCTTGGGGAGCATGCGACGGACCGCGTCCTTGACGAGGGTTTCCGGGTCGCGCTCGCGGACCTGGCCGTAGGTCTGGGTCTTGAGACCACCGGGGTACTCGGTGTAGCGCATCTTGAGGCGCTGGGTCGCCTTGTTGCCGGTGAGTTCGACCTTCTCGGCGTTGAGGACGATGACCTGCTCGCCGCAATCGACGTGCGGGGTGTAGTCCGGGCGGTGCTTGCCGATGAGGACGATGGCGACCTCGCTGGCGAGGCGGCCGAGCGGGATGCCCGCGGCGTCCACGACCCGCCAGGTCTTGGAGCCCGAACCGGGCTTGAGCAACGATGTCTGACGACGATGCATAACCGACCTCCGATGGGTGCGGCGTGCTCGCGTTCCGGGTCGACGGGCATAGCCAAGGTGGCCACAACCGTGCGATGGGACGACGAGGCGTCCGGACCTTCCAACTCGCCGCCTACTGGGCGGGGCAGGCTCGGGGATGAACCCGAGCAGGTTTTTCCCAAATGGGAGAGACAAGGTTAGGCGGCATGGGGGTGGGTGGCAAGGGCATGGCCGCTCCCCTGACCACCAGTAGGACCGGCCTCCCGGCCGGTCGCCGGGCGGATGGAAGTGGCTGGAAGCAAAGGAATAAGGAAGACCGGCCGGCGGCCGGTTCCACTGGGGTTGGGGTTGCTCACGGCACCGGGCGGGGCATGGTGTAGGTGGCGCGGACGGCGCGGACCTGCATGGAGGTGTCCCAGACGTTGGTCGTGCTGCTGACGGCCAGAAGGATGGCGGCGTTCGAGTTGTCGACGACGGTGTTGAGCGGGATATCGATGAACCGGCTGGCGTTGGCCGAGCCCGAGCTGCCGCCCGAGCCGAGCAGGACGTTGGTCGGCGTGGCGGGGAAGTACCCCAGGACCGACAAGAAGAGGTCGGCCCCGGAGTTGTCGTAGAAGTAGAAGCGGAGGTTGGTGAGGGTGGCGCCGTTGGGCAGGTCGAGCTGGGCGATGAGCTGTTCGTTGGAGACGCCGTTGTCGAAGCCCGCGCCTTCGCCGTTGATCGAGAGGTTGCGGACGGGGGTGCCGTTGCGAGACCTGAAGTCGATGTACGAGACCATCTTGGTGGTGGTGATGGGCGTGGCGTAGGTGAAGTTGGGGGCGGTGACGGTGCCGGTGAACGCCGCGGCTCCGTTGTTGGCGATGGTCAGGCGGGTGGTGTTGGTGTCGGTACGGAACTGCAGGCCGCCGGGCGTGCTGGGGTTGTTATAGATGATGCCGGCGCCGGCGGTGCCGACGGCGGGGCGGCCGAAGAGGATGCCGGTCTCGGAGCCGTTGGCGCCGAGCAGAGAGAGATAGCCGCCGCTGCTGCCTTCGAAGGCCGCGAGCACGCCGGACTGCGGGGTGATTCCCGCCGAGCCGGAGCGGACGTGGAGCGGCGCGGCCGGGGGGCTGACGCCGATGCCGACGTGGCCGCCGGTGTAGGCCAGGTCAGGTCCGACCTGCGCCCACGGCGGGCTGGTGATGGAGGCGGGGATTCCGGTGATGCCCGACCAGGGCACGGCGTCGGCGAGGAGGGCCCAGAGCGCTTTGGGTGTGGGCTGCACAGGCTGGCGCGGGCTGAGCACGATGGGGACGGTGACGGGGAAGCCGACGGCGCACTCGATGTAGCTGCGTCCGGCGTTCCAGACCGAGGGCGGGATGTTGACGAGGGTGGAGAAGACGCCGTTGGTGACTTGGACACGGGGCACGAGGATCGCGGTGGTGAGGGCGCTGCCGCCGGTGGGAGCGTTGAAGACCTGGAAGGTCATGTCGAAGGGCCCGTTGGCGGGCGTGCCGCTGTCGAGGAGGCGGCCCTGATAGAGGATCGACGTCGCGGTGTCGTTGGCCGCGGTGAAGCTGAGCATCATGAAGGCGTTGCCGAGCACGCCGCCGGGGTTGGCGCACTGGACGACGGTCGAGATGGTGTAGGTGCCGGCGGGCAGGGTGCCGGTCTGGCTGATGGTGCGTCCGGAGACGATCGTTCCTCCCGGGCCGCTGAGGGTGGTGCCGATGCTCGTCTGTGCCGCTCCGTTCGAAAAGCTGTCGGAGACATCGAGGATGTAGCCCGAAGGCGACGCGAGTGTGAAGACGATCTGCGCCTGGGCGGCGGCGGTGGGATTGCCGGCGAAGCCCGGGGTGCGGAGGTCGAAGTTCGTGCTGAAGAAGAGGGCGCTGGTGTTGATGCTCGAGACCACGCCGACGGTGGAGGCAAACGGTCCCGCGCCGACCGACACGCTGGTGTTGAAGTCGCCGAAGTCGCCGGGCGCGGTGGAGGCCGAGTTGTTCCCGGCCGAGCCCGAGACCGCGATGGTGCGGAGCTGGGAGTTGAAGGTGATCTGGGCCTGGGCCAGGGTCGGCGCGAGAACCAGCACGGCCAGGGCCAGTGCTGCTCGGAGAACAGAACGGAATTCGAGCGCGGCACGCATGAGCGAGGCTCCGTGTTGGCGGGGGTGCAGAGTGTTTCTTGGGGCCCACCGCTTTGGGGCCGCAATCGTAATGTACCGCACGAACGGCACGGATGGAAGCGGAATCTGAGCACTCCCGCTTAGGTCGAGGTGCGTGTTCGGGAGGCATCGGCGGGTAGCGCTGCGAAATCGGGTGTTGTCGATGGACCGATAAGACGGGGTGTCGGGTGCAAATGCGACTGGGGTATTTGTGGGGTGCCATCAGTCCGCCGGCTCTGCGGCGCGACTGATGCGGGGTGGAATGGGCGCGGGGCTTGCAGACGCATCAGTCGCGCGGCTCTGAGCAGCCGCGGACTGATGGCACCAAAGGTGACTGGAAGACCGGCCGGAGGCCGGTCCTAGCTGGATCAAGAAAACAGCGGCACCGCATTGCTGCGGTGCCGCGGGATCGGCCGGTGCGTTGCGGGGGCGCACCGGCGGAGGCTTCGGGGTGGGGGTTACGGGCAGAACAGGAAGTCGTAGTTCTGGATGAAGACGGAGAAGTCGTTGTCGTCGGTGATGAGGTCGCCGTTGAGGTCGCAGGTCGGGGTGAGCAGGAAGTCGTACGCATTGACGAACTGCGTGAAGTCCTGGTCGTCCACGAAGCCGTCGTAGTTGAAGTCGCCAGCGCAGGGGCGGACGAGGTAGACAAAGCGGGGGACGGGGACGTTGTTGGTGGATGTGCCGACGGTGGCGGCGAAGCCTCCGGCGTACCAGCCCTGGAAGAGCGAGCCGAGGCCAAAGGAGTCGATGACCGTGTCGAGGAAGACGGGGGTGGTCCCGCTGCCGCTGTGGCGGATGGTGAAGTAGACGCCCTTGCCGTAGTTCTGCCACGGGCGGTTGAAGTCGATGAAGAGCGCGGGTGGCGCGAGCGGCGACTCGTAGCGGACGCGCATGGCATCGACGCTGAGCGGGCCGACGCGGGTCTGCACTGCCAGGCCGCCGACGTTCTCGGCGAAGGTGCTGCTCATGAACGCGGGGCTGGTGTTGGCGACGCCCATCTCGACGCCGTAGAGGGAGAAGTTGGCGTCGTTCAGCGGCCAAGTGGCCTCGTTGGCATACGCGCGGAAGAGCAAGCCGGAGAAGGTGGCGTTGTAGGGGATGGATTCGAAGACCTGATCGGAGAGCACGGACTGATAGGTGCGGGATTCTGACTGCACGAGGGTGTTCAGGCCGCCGTTGCCCTGGGTCGTGGCCAGCGACGCCGTCATGTCGAGGACGGGCGTGAAGAAGAGTTTCGTGACCGGGACGTTGGTGCGATTGCCGAGCGTGGCGTCGGGGCTGACGGTGCTGGTGATGGCGGCGATGCGGGTGCCCCATCCGCCATCGGGCGTGTCCTTGGCGACGGCATCGGCCTGCATGGTCGCCGGGTTGGCGAGGCTGTAGCGGATGGTGACGAGCAGCGTGCCGCCGGGGTAGGAGTAGGGGCGGCTGAAGGGGATGTTGCGGCCGAAGCGCTGGGGCGTGCCCTCGGGCGAGCCGCCGGGAAACCACTGGCGGCTCATCACGAACGGGCCGGAGCGCACCAGCACCGCGCCGGGCCCGGCATTCGTTGCGAAGCTGGTGGACAGATTGCTCGGCGTGCGGGCGGATTGCTGCACGGTGACGTCGAAGCGGGTGAAGACGAGGTCGGCGCTGTCGGGGAAGGCGTTGGTGCCCAGCGGGCCGTCGCCTTGGCGGAAGGTGAGTCCCTGGATGATCGAGCCGGGACGGGCGGCGAGGAGTTCGTCCGGCGCGATGGCGACTTGGATCACGCCGCCGGAGGTGCCGAAGAGCGGGAGTGCGGCATTGGGCTCCTCGGTCACCCAGTTGGAAGGCGATTGGGTGGCGGCGTCGAAGATGAGTTCGAGCGAGGGGACGTTGGCGGTGACGAAGACGTGCGACGTGGCGCTGAAGCCGGTCTGGAAGCCGGCGCGCGCGCCGGAGATGAAATCGACCGAATTGGCGCCGATGCCGATGGTGTTGGGGAACCCGTTGTGTCG
Organism: Phycisphaerales bacterium; assembly: GCA_947459215.1. GTDB lineage: Bacteria > Planctomycetota > Phycisphaerae > Phycisphaerales > UBA1924 > JAFEBO01. Next base: position 32,977 of record CANHCQ010000014.1, on the reverse strand, counting down.
GATGACGACCGAGAGGTGTCCGCCGCGGTACTCGTAGGGCTTGTCGAAGAGAACCTTGAAGGTGTAGGCCTTGGGGGCGATGCCGGTGTCGAGGAAGGCGTTGGCGGGGATGGCGAGGGCACCGGTGCGGACGATGGTGCGGTCGGCGGCGACCTCGTTGTTGGCAACGGTGAGGCTCATGGCGTCGGGCGAGCGGGGGGAGCGAGCCAACTCGATCTGGAAGTTGGTCGTGCCGATGGCGTTCACCGGCGCGGTGACGCCGCTGGGTTCGAGCCGGAAGCCCAGGCCCTGAATGAGGCTGCCCTTGGGGATGTGCACCAGTTCGCTGGCGTCGTACACGACCTGCGTGGTGCGGGCGGTGGTCTGGAAGGGGGTGAGGAGGAAGGTGTCGTCGCCGTCGAGCTGGTCCAGGGGCGGATAGGCGCGGCTGTAGTTGTCGGGCGGGGCGTAGCGGATGCGGAGGACCGGGGCGTTGGTCTTGGCGCCGACAGTGGCGGTGGAGGACGAGAAGTCGGCGAGCGCGACGACGTTGGCCGAGAGCGGGTCGCTGGTGGTGATGGCGTCGGCGAATCCGGCGACGGCGATCCCGGGGAACCCGGAGTGGCGGAGCGTGATGCAGAGGTCGCCGCCGGTGTAGACGAAGCGGTTGGTGAAGGGGATGAACGCGGCGAAGGCGTTGGGTGAAGCGGGTGAGCCGGGGAACGCGCCGGCGCTGATGAGCAGCGGGCCGCTGCGGGCGGTGACGGTGTCGGGAGCGGCGTTGGCGGCGAACGTCGCGCTGGCGCTGGCGGGCGGGTAGAGCGACGAGCCGATGGTGATGTCGTACTGCGTCGCGGTCGTGTTGCTTGTGGGCCAGGTTGCCTGACCGGCGTCGAGTCGGTAGGCGATGCCGGTGATGACCGAGCCGACGGGGATCGAGGCCAGCTGCGAGCGGGCGATGATCCACTGCAGCGTGCGTGCGCCGGAACTGAGGGAAGTCGAGAGTCCGCCGGAGCCTTCGGCCGCCGCGGATGCGTTGGGCGCGACGATCTCATCGGCCCGCGCGTGAGCGCCCAGCGCCGTCGCGAGTGCGACGGACGCAAGAACGAAGCGGCGCATGATTGATTTCAACATCCCGCGGGCTCTCTTTCGGATCCGGTCTTCTGCCGCCCCTAGGAGCGGAACCGGCGGCCCGACGCCGCAGCGATTTATGAGAGAGAGCGTGAGATCGGAATGGACTTATCGGAGCTGATGCGGGGATGGGATGAGGGAGCATCGCGATCCAAAATGAAAATCGCAGCCGCGGGAGCGGCTGCGTTCGGATGTGTTCGATCGTTTGAGCTCGATCGGATTACGGGCAGAGGAGGTCGTTGTAGGCGACGACGAAGATCTGGAAGTCGTTGTCGTCGACGAGGTTGTCGCCGTTGATATCACAAATGGGATTGGCGGGCGGGACGACGAGTGCGTCATAAGCGCCGGTGAAGACCTGGAAGTCGAGGTCATCCACCACGCCGTCGCTGTTGAAGTCCGCCGGGCAATTGCCGACGGTCAACCAGAAACCCGCGGCGTGGCTGTAGTTCCCGCCGGTAGCGAACGGGGAGCTGAAGGCGGCGGCCTGACCGATGGTGCCGCTGAGGGTGTACTGACCACCCGTGGCGTTCTGTCCGCCGCCGCCGGCGATGACAGAGGACTTGATCGTGTACTGAGCCGAAGCGGCGGAGGCCAGGAGGCTCAGAGCAACGGCAGCGGCAAACTTCGTGGAACGCATCTCAGTTCCCCTTTCGGCCGGGCGGACCCGGTGTGATTCAAGAACCCGCGACATGCGGGGCACCTTCTAGATACAAGCGGCAGTGCGCCGCCCAGACCCTCACAGGCTACCGAGAAGACGCGAGAAAGCCAACCGAAAAACGCCCGCAGCACACGATTCCGAACAAAGACCATCCGAGGGGCCGTTCGGACCAGCCTAGGGGCACAAAAGGGCGTTGTAGCTGGTGGCGAAGGTCACGAAGTCGGTGTCGTCAGACTGATTGTCGCCGCTCAGGTCGCCCCGCGGGTCAAGGAGTTCGTTGTAGTAGCCGGCGAAGAGGACAAAGTCGGTGTCATCGACCTGGCCGTCGCCGTTGAAGTCGCCCGGACAGGGTTCGTTGAAGATGGTGTAGTCCACGGCGTTGGCGATGATCCGGCCGCCATCGCTGCGAGGGTTCCAGTCTTCGCCGGGCATGGGCGAGGTGTTCTGGTCGAAGCCCAGGTCGGCACGCTTGCGGAAGTTGTGGACGCTTGCGAGCATGCGTCCGTCGCTCCAGTTCAGAATCGTGCGGCCGCGCAGAAGCGGGCTGGACAGGGCGCGGCAGCTCCGTGTGCCGCCGTCGAACCAGCGGACAAACGATGCGATGGGATGGTTCGGCTCGGGCAGAGCGCCGAGGAAGGTGCGAGGCCCGGCGCAGGTGTAGTTGGGGAGAGCATCACTGGGGACGATGTCGTAGCCGCTACTGACCCAGCGCCCGCCGGGGCGGTAGGAGTATCCAGAGTTCACGTTGGAGGGCATCGCGATGACAACGCCGCCGCCGGCATCGACGAAGTCGGCGAGCCAGTTGCCGACGCGGGCCGGGTCCGCGAAACCGTAGTTGCCGGAGAAGGCGACGATCGCGTGGAACGGCCTCAGGTCCGGCAGGGGCACGAAGACAGGGTCGAACGGTGAGATGAACGAACCGCCGACTCCGCTGTAGCGTCGGCTGGCCTGCAGCCAGCTTACGGTGTCCGGGCCGTTGGAGTCCGCGTGGAAGACCCCGACGTAGGGCTTGACGGTGTAGAGCAGCGCGTTGGCCATGATCTTCCCGCCGTCGGTGCTGGCGAGCCAGAGGTCGGACCGCACGGCGCTATTGGGCGGGAAGAAGCCCAGATCCGCGCGATTGTGGAAGCGAGTCGAGGCGACGACCAGTGGGCGTCCGTCGCTCCACTGCGCGATGTTGAATGCGCCGGGGTTCAGCAGCATGGTGGCGGTGCGATAGGAAGACGAGCCGCCGTTGAAGGATGTGACGCCGCGCATGGTTGGGTGCAAGGGGTATATCACGGTGCCCAGCGTCTGAGCGGCGCCCGAGGCCTGGCCGAGGTTGCCCGTGATGAGTTCGTAGGCGACGGGCCAGCGACCGAGTGGGCGGGCCCCGCTGTAGCCGGCACTGGTCGCGAAGACGGCACTCACGACTCCGCCGCCGGCGTCGACGTAATCGGCCAGCGCATCACCCGTGGCCGTCGGGTTCTGCAGCAACGAGTCAGAGAAGAACAGGACGGCGTCGTAGCCGCCGAGTTGCGAGAGCGTGGGTGTGCCCGTGTTGACGTTGAACGTGTCGATGATGCCGAGGACCTGCGTGGCCTTCAGCGTGGAACGGACGTTGTCTATCCACGACGCGGTGCTGGGCGCCGCTGCGATCAGCACGCGCGGGCGGCAGACGTACAGCAGCGCGTTGGCCATCAGCTTGACGCCGTCGGTGGTGGGATCCCAGAAGTCCGCACGGGCATCCGCGGAGGGCGGATAGAAGTTGAGGTCCGCTCGGCCCGGCAGCGGGCCGGCGGCCGCGAGAATGCTGCTGTCGGTCCACTTCGCGACGATCGTGGCACCCGGCACCACATTGCTCTGGCTCATGTGGAACGAGCGCGAACCGCCGAAGAACGATCCGACGCCGAGCAGCATCGGGTGGTACTGATCGGTGATCGACGCAAGGTCGAGCGACGCGGGTACGAGCGGAGCGATGACGCTGTTCGCGACGATGCAGGCGTAGCCCGACGTCCAGCGGCCGGAGATCGGGTATGAGCTGCTGATCGAGAATGCGGCGTTCACCACGCCGCCGCCCTCGTCCACGTAGTCGGCGAGGTTGTTGCCCAGCGTGGCGGGATCGAGAAACTGCCCATCCGAGAAGACCAGCACGGCGTCGTACGCGCGGAGCATCGCCGGCGTCGGCGTCGCCGCCCGGGCATCAACCATCGCGATTGTTCCGAACTGCCCCGACGACACGAGCTTGTCCTGAACATCCCACGCGTACGTCGAGGAGTGAACGATCAGAATGTTGGGCCTTCGGTACCCAGCGCCAGCATCCGGCCCGGAGCACCATCCAAGCAAGAGCGCGAGACAGAGCAGCAAACGTAGAACCGCCGCCCAGCGCGCTTGCACCGGGCGAATGTAAACAACACCGCTCAGGCAAGATCGATTCGGGAGCATGTTCGGGAGCATGGCAACCCCCATGTTGAATTGGTGGAGGGGCCGCCGCTCGCCAGTTGGCCCGCGATGCGGACCCGCTCAAGTGATGCTATTCGCGTGATGCGCCTTTGTCGCGGTGCGACAATTGTCGGAGGCCTTGCGTGAGGCACGGATCGACGAACCCCGAACACCCACCGTGTATTCCGGCATGATCCTGAGTCTCAAGACGCGGGGCATGCCAGAACTCACGGACACAGGAGCGCGTCGTAACTTTGAGCGAAGATTGGGAAGTCGGCGTCGTCGGTCACGCCGTCGGCGTTGAGGTCGCCGGTGAGGTCGAACAGGTTCTCGTACGCGGCGGCGAAGAGCACAAAGTCGGCGTCATCGACGACGCGGTCGCCGCTGAGATCGGCGGCACAGAACGAGCAGCCGGCGCGAAGGTCGGGGCAGTCGATGCCGTCGAAGAACGCGGCGGAGCGGAAGCTCGGCGAGAGCAGCGAGCCCCAGTTGCTCGACCAGGCGATGTTGGGTGCGGCGCTTGAGGGCGTGGTGTCCATCAGGCGGGCCCGGGCCGACGGATCGTTCTTCAGCCAGCGATCGAACCACGCGAGCGTGTAGTACGACGCGAGAGCGTTCTGCGTCGTGCTCGCGTTGCCGGACCACCAGAAGTGATTGGAATTCGCGAAGACAATCTCGTACGCGGGGATGTTGTTCTGTCGCCACCATGTCCACGCGGTCTTCTTGGCGTCGATGCCGTTCTGGGCGCAGGTGTTGTCCGAGGCCTGGCCGAGCGCGGGCACGCGGGGCGTGCGGACTGGGTTGGGAACGGAGTTGCAGTTGGTCTGCGGTGAGCCGGCGTCACCGGTCTCGCTGACGGCGAGATTGTCCCAGGCAACGATGGCATCGAGGCGCGGGTCTTCGTCCTGCGTGCGCGTGAGAGCGCGAGCACCGAGCGACCAGCCCGCGCCGCCGACGCGGGTGATGTCGGTGCCGGCGCGGAATGGATTGGATGCGGATTGCAGAAAATCGATGCCGCTCTTCGCGGCGGTGTTGTACGACGCGACGCTGCCGCCGCTGGCGGGAAGCGTGATGATGACGACGTAGCCGTTGCGGGCGAGCTGGTTGGCGGCCCACTCAACGCTGCTGATGCCGGCGCCGCCGCCGGGGAGCATGGTGATGCAGGGGCAGGGCGCGATCTGGAGCGATGCTTCGGGCGCAAAGACTTTCGCGGTGAGCGTGCCGCCGCCTTGCTGTGGGATGGTGACGTCGGCAACGCGGGGCGTGCCGCCGGGGGCGGAGATGCAGGGTGGGAGCGCTTGACCGAGCTGGGCACTCGCGGGCAGGGTGAGGAAACAGATGGTTGCGAAGCAGCGGCACATGTTCGTCTATCGACCCAAGAGCCCGAGTATTGCGGCGGTCGGCGGGGCGATGTGAGCGCGCGTGTTCACCGATGTCCCATAACCCGGGCGAGTGGGACTCATCTGGTTTTCGTACCAAGTCTCAGGGGCAGAGCAGTTCGTTGTAACTCTGGGCGAAGACCGAAAAATCGGCGTCCTCGGTGTTGTTGTCGCCGGTCAGATCGCCGCGGGGTTCGATCAGGGTGTCGTAGTAGCCCGCGAAGAGCGAGAAGTCGGTGTCATCGACGAAGCCGTCGCCGTTGAAATCGCCGGGGCAGGGCTTCATGAACGCGGCGAAGTGGAGAGCGTTGGCGATGATGGTGGTGCCGTCGGTGCGGACGTTCCACAGAGTGGCGATCTCCGCGCTCGAGCCGGGATGGAACCCGAGATCGACGCGGCGGCGGAAGGAATGCAGGCTGGCAAGCATTCTGCCGTCGGACCATTCCAGCAGGCGGCGGCCGCGCAGGAGGGGGTTGTTGCCCTGTCGGAACGCACTTGCGCCGCCGTCGAAGCGGCGGACGAACTGATGAACGGGGTGGAGCGGTCCTACGAAGGCCCCCAGCGACGCCGCCGTTGAAGTGCTGGATGCGGTCGCGCCTTCGGGGGTGATGTCGTATCCCTGCGTGATCCAGCGGCCGCGGGGGCGGGAGTTGGCGAAGTTGACGTTGTTGGTGACGCTGAAGACGCCCAGGACCACCGAGCCGCCCGCATCGACATAGTCGGCGAAGTTGTTGCCGACCGCGTTGGCGTCGAGGAAGTTGGCGTTGCTGGCCGCAAAGACGGTGCCGAACGGCAGCAGTGCGGCAACGCTCGGTGTCGCGCTCTGGAGCGGCGACAGGAGCGTGACGCCGCTGAATCGGCGCGACGCGAGCAGCCTCGTGCGGGTGTTGCCGGGGATCGGCTCAGAGTGTGAGAAGGCGATGCCGACGTAGGGCCTGATGGTGTACAGCAGCGCGTTGGCCATGAGCCTGGCGCCGTCGGTGCCTGCGACCCAAAGGTCCGTGCGAGCGTCGGACGAGGGCGGGTACATGCCGAGGTCGGCGCGGTTGTGGCGGCGTGTGGAGGCGGCCGCGAGGATCTTGCCGTCGGACCAGTTGGCGATGACAAGACCACCGGGGGCGAGGCTCGTGCCCAGCGGCCGGGGCGCGTTCGGCCCGCCGTCGAACGAAGCGACTCCGGCGACGATGGGATGCTCCGAGTAGACGATCGAGCCGAGAGTGGCCGCCCCGGATGCGGATGGTCCAAACTCGATGATGCGGTAGTCGCCGCTGAAGCGCCCGCCCAGGTCGCTGTTCGGGACGCCGGCGTTGGCAAACGTCGTCACCACCACGCCGCCACCCCAATCGGTGTAGTCGGCGAGCACATTGCCCAGCGCGTCGCGGTTCTTCCAGGGATCGCCGTTGGAGACCAGGGCGGCGTCGTACTGCTTGAGTTCATCGAGCGTCGGCGCATCCGAGCCGACGAGCGCTTTGGCGTTGAAGGTGTCGATGGCGCTGAAGAGATTGGTGGAGCGGAGCTTGGCGACGACGTCGGTCTCGGCTCCGGCGGGGAAGAACGAGTGGACGACGAGAATCCGGGGTCGGATGACGTACATCAGCGCGTTGGCGAGCAGCTTGACGCCGTCGGTGTTGGAAGCCCAGTAGCCCCCTTGCACGTCCGACGAGACCGGATAGAAGCCCAGATCGGCGCGATTGATCTTGGGCCCGACGGCGACAAGGGGCTTGCCATCGCTCCAACTGGCGACGAGGGTCGCGCCCGGCGTCAGCGTCGTGCCGCTGGGGCGTAAGCTGAACTGCCCGCCGTTGAACACGGAAACACCGTTGAGGATGGGATGGTTGGGATCGGCGAGCGTGCCGAGGGTGGCGGTTCCCGTGGCGGTGGAACTGAAGACGATGCTCCGGTACGAGGCGTCCCACCCACCGCCGAGGTCGCTGTTCAGCACGCCGTTGACGGTAAACGTGGTCTGCACGACCCCGAAACCCTCGTCAACGTACTGCTTCAGCACGTTGCCGAGGGCGTTGCGATCCGACCACGGTCCCAAGTTGGTGACCAGCGCCGCGTCGTACGGGCGCAGGGCGGCGATCGAAGGCGTGCCGATACTGGCGTCGAAGAGATCGACGGCTTCAAAGAGGCCCGTGGAAAGCAGCTTGCTTCGCACGTCGTTGCGATCCGCCGGGGTGCCGATCGAATCCACGATGATGACCCTGTGCTTCCGCGGCCCGGCGAACGCGGGTGCCGCGAGCAGGATGGTGGCCAGAACAACGCCGAGCAACCCGGCGATCGAACGTGACATAGAAAAGCTCCGTGCCGCGACCCGGACCGCGACCGATCCAGCATACCCGCCGGTGCCGGTGATGCCACGGAAATACTGCGATCGTGTCGAGGTTCTCGGGCTTGACGCGTGCTCGCGCGGAGCCTGATCACGGGCAGATCAGACGGTCATACGCGGTCGCGAAGATCGCGAAGTCGGCGTCGTCGACGATCGTGTCTCGGTTGAGATCGGCGGGGCAGCCCGCGGGCATGTCGGGATCGGCGCAGTCGGCAACGTTGTAGCTCTGCGAGAAGCGAACGAAGTCGTTGTCGAGCACGAAGCCGTTGTAGTCGAGGTCGCCGGGGCAGAGGGGATTACGGATGGCGATCTGGGCGGCGTCCTGGATGAGTTCGTAGAGACCCTGGGTGTCGCTCGAGCGGGTGGTGTCGGTGGCGAAGACGCCGACCATGCCGTCGTCGAAGTCGATCCACGACGCGAAGCCGCGGGCGCCGGCGGCGATGGCGCCGAGGAGCTTGCCATTGGCGTCGCGACGGCCGAGCCAGACGCCCACGCCGTAGTCGGCGCCGTCGGTGGAGGTGGACTGAATCGGTGTGAAGACGATGGGGATTGGGTTGGCGGTCTGGCGGGTGAACATGGCGTTCACGGCGGACTCGGAGAGCACGCGGTTGCCGTTGAGCGCGATGCCCTTGCGCCGGAGCATCTCCATGAAGCGAGCGAAGTCGATGGCGTTGGAGTCGCAGCCGCCGGCGATGCGGGGGTTGGTGGGCGATGTGAGGCGATAGACGGTATTGGGCATGCCGACCTTGTCGCGAAGGCGCTGGTTGAACAGGGCGTTCCAGGATTGCTGTCCGGCGAGTTCGGCGACGGCCCCGGCGGCGTGCATGCCGCTGCCGCCGTAGGAGAACGCCAGGCCGGGCGTGAACTGCAACGGCGAGAGCGCGATGAGATTGGCGGCTTGCTGGAGCGTGATGGTGTCGTTGCCCTGCGCGATGGAATCACCCAGGCCGGAGGTGTGGCTGAAGGCCTGCCGGATGGTGATGGCGGACTTCGGCCCAGCGAAGGCGGGGATGTAGTCGCTGATCTTGGTGTCGAGCGAGAAGGGCAGGGGCGAGGAGTCGACGAGCGACATGATCAACGCGCCGGAGAGGGTCTTGGTGGACGAGTCGGCGTTGGCGACGCGGTTGAGGGACCAGTTGCCGAAGGACTGGTGATAGACGACGATGCCGTCTTTCATGAGGAGGAGATCAAAGCCGGGGACGGGCGAACCGACGTTCTGGCCGACGAGTGCGCCGTTGGCGAGGGCGGTGACGGCGGAGAAGTCGAAGGGCTGGGCGAGGGTGGATGAGAGGGTGATGGACAGGGGCGCGGCGACGGCGGCGAGTCCGAGAAGGCAGGTGGTTCGGTGCATGGGTGAGTTCCTCAACGGCGGCGTCGTGCCGCGACGAGGAAGAAACGACGCAGGTCCACTCGTATTGCAGAGGGATCGTGTGTTGCTGGCCAAGTGTCGGGAAGAGCAGCTCGTTGTACGCCACGACGAAGAGCTGGAAGTCGGCGTCATCGACCTGGTTGTCGAAGTTGAGATCGGCGAGGCAGGTGAAGGTAGAGATGTTCGCTTGGCCCGAGGTGAAGAGCAGGCCTCCGGCGAGGGTGGGCGTGGTACGGCTGAACTCCAGAGCGAACAGCCACCTGGGTTGACGGCATCCAATCCGAAAAGCCTGTGATCCCCCTCCCCCCCGCCCGGGGAGGGAGCCCTTACTCGCAGACCAACGCCTTGTACGCGAGCACAAAGACCTGGAAATCCAGATCATCCACGATCGCGTCGGCGTTCAGGTCCGACGGGCAGCCCGCGGGCATCGACGGATCCGCGCAGTCGAGAATGTTGTACGCGGCGACGAAGATCTGGAAGTCCTCGTCGTCGACGAGTGTGTTGCAATCAAGATCGGCCGGGCAGAGCGCGAGCGTGGCGGGTGCGGTGGTGGCGGGCTCGCACGGGCCGTCGATCACGCAGTCGTAGGACGCGACGTCCTTCGCACGGACGTTGGTGATAGTCAGCGTTGCGGTTGCGGCGGAAGGGTTGAGCGCTGTGTCGATGGGCACGCCGTTGCGGCGCCACTGATACGTGAACGGCGGCGTGCCGTTGGCGGCGGCGGTGAACGAGACCGTGCCGCCCGGGGCAGAAGTCGGTATTGGCGACGGGCGCGAGGCAGGGCGCTGCTTCGTCCGATCCTGGTGCACGGGCGCTACCGAAGACTCGGTGCCGTTTCTTGGCTTCGTCCGGCACGCGAGCCACCCGACGCCGCGCATCGTGATGCCAACTGACGCGTCGCGCGGCAGCGTCCTGCTCACTTCAGCGTCCTGCTCACTTCAGCGTCTTGCTCACTTCAGCGTCTTGCTCAGAATCGCGCTGCGGTAGTTCGTGTACGGCCACTTCCAGTGCTCGACGAACCGATATCCGCGGCGGATGTAAAAGTCGTAGAGCTCCCGATCAGGCTCTGCCATCGACAGGCCGAGCTCCTTCGCGCCCTCTTCGAGGGCGCGGCGTTCGGCGATCTCGAGCAGCATCCGTCCGATGCCGCAGCCTTGGTAATCCGGGTCGACCGCCAACTGGGAGAAGCTCGCGACTTCGGGCTTCTCGAACCACGGCGGTCCTTTGCTTTCTTCGCTCTCGTGAAACAGGATCGTGCCGACGAGCTTCTGCTTGGTGCGACCGTCATCCAGCGGGATGTGATCGACGGCGACGGAGCACTCGCCGCTGAAGACTCGCTTCTCGGTGACGTCCACGGTCTGGCGCCCGGCGAGCGGCTGGAGCCCCATCGCGACCTGCTTGGCGTAGGCGCGGTGCAACAGCGTGGTCAGTTCCTGCAGCGAATCGCTCGGCGACAGACGGCGGGTCGTGATGTTGGCGGCTTGCTGACGTTCGAGCAACGGTGGCACCGATGGTTCGCCGCCGCGGGCGTCGCGGCCGTTCGTGCGGGATGGAACTTCGATCGAGATCGCGCGGGCGCCGCCGCGGATGACGTTCATGGGAAGAGGAGTGTACACAACAACTTCTGTCGGTAAACCGCCGTCCTGGTTTCGATCGCGCGAAATCCCGGCGTCCTACCTCTTCGAGCTGATCTCCGCGATCAACGCCGCCAGCTTTTCGACGCTTTTGCTCTCCACCACCGCCAACGCCTTCTTGGAGTCGACCCGCAGGTCGCCCTGCGACAGGTGGCCCAGCGCCAGATCGACCTTGGCCCACAGTTTGTCCTTGGCCTTCTGGCTCTCAGCCAGGTACAGCTCGCTGGCGGCTTCCTGGAGCGTCGTCAGGTGCCGCGTGTCCGCGTGCTCATAGAAGCGATTGATCGCGCCCTTTGCCTTCTTGCCGTAGTGCCCGCCGAATGTCATGGCCGATGGTACCCGTCGGGTCGGCGTCCCGACGCGATGATCACCTATGAAAACCGCCCGCGAGCCTTTCGGCTTCGAGCGGGCGGCATGTCGGGCCTGAAGTCGTGCGGGTAGACCTTCAGGCCCGGGCGCGGGCATGTGGGCTTCGGACGCGCGGTACGCGGCACCGAAGTCGAGTCGGCCGGCGCGGCGGAACACACGCGCCGGGCCCCTCGAATCCGCGGCAAGCGCTCTCGCGCTCGCCGCAACGTGTCTCTCCCCGAACCTATGGCTCGGGCCTCTGACTCGATCGCACATCCACCACGTCCTCAATCGGCCCGTCGGTTGTCACGCGCGACGGGCCTCCCCTCCCCACCCCTCCCCACCCCTCCTCTCACTCCCTCTCCCCCAACTCAAACCCACCTCTCCTCTGCCACGAGCCGACCGCTTCACAAGTCCCCCGTCCCGTCCCCCGAACACACCCAGCGGCCGGTAGTCACACAACCCCCTCCAACCCTTCGATCCGTCCCCAACGCACCCAACTCCCTCGGTACGAAAGTGCCTCCATGCATGTCGCGGCGGGCTTGAGCGTGCACGTGCCAGGGCGGTAGATCAGGCACGAGCACTTCGAGGTCGCGACACAACGCGGCGCCGTTGCCGCGGGATCGAACGAGACTTGCCATGCACGAACCCTCCACGACTCGCTGCGTTCGTTCACGCACCACCGGCGGAAACTCGCGCAACACAACCCCGCGGAGCACGCGGATAGCGCGCTCCACAGCACCGGATCAACGGGAATGGGAGGGGATTCCCGAGACTTCTTGAAAGCCCTCTCGGCAATCGCCCAAAGCCAAGGGAAGGAGGCTTCGGGGCGATCGGTGAACCGCGAGGGCGTGGGGTGTCAGGCGCGATCGCTTGAGCAGCCCCTCTATTCATTTGTCCAACGAATCACACGCATCGACGTGGCGGACTTCGTAGGTTTGATAGCAGAGGATTCGAGTGTCCGGGAAGCATCTGTAGAGCCGGAAGTCGAGCCATTCCTGAGCAGGTCGGGCGGCTTGGGAAAACGCCCGAGACATCAGACGTTTCGCAGACGCGAGGCGTGGGTTCCGAAAAATGGATGAGGGGACCGCCTCTGCGTGTCGTTTTCATGCGCCCGTCAGGCCGGCGGAATCTGCATCCAACCACTGTGGCGTGCGAGCATTAACGCCGCCGTCATGGCCGCAAACAGGAATCCCGCAAATTGAAAGGGTCGGTCGCGGCTGGCGAGGATGGTCGGATCGTCGTACGTGCCACGCTCGAGGAGCACGATCGCCCGCAGCAGGCCATAGGTCGCGGGAAGGATCGTGAGCCAGAGCAGGTTGAAGCCAAGGTGGTACTTGTCCTGCTGGTTCTGCACGTAGCCGGCATAGGTGACGAGCGAGACAACCGCGGTGACGACGACGGCGAGTCGCAGCAGTTCATCGGTGTAGCCGGCCTGCACGCCGCGCGCCAGTGCGGCGGCCTCGCTGCCCAGCAGGCGGCGCTCGCCCAGGCGCTTCCCGAAAGCGAGGAACATCGCGAGGAAGAACGTGGTGTTCAACAGCCACGTCGTCGGCGAGACGCCGACGGCGGCGCAGCCCACCAGCACACGCAGCACGAAACCCAGCGAGAGGCTCACGACGTCCGCGATGACGATGTGCTTGAGCAGCGCGGAATAGGCGGTGACATTGGCGACATACACAGCGACGCCGGCGAGGGTCCAGAGGCCCTGCTTGGGGGGCATGAAGAAGAGACAGACGCCGCAGAGCGCCAGCAGCGTTCCGGCGAGCGCGATGGCAAGGACAGGCGAAACGCGCCCGGAGGCGACGGGCCGGTGCATCTTGCGCGGGTGCCGGCGGTCGGCCGGTGCGTCGAGCAAGTCGTTGACGATGTAGCAGGCGCTGGACGCAAGCGAGAACACGCCAAGCGCGAGCATCAGCGACAGCCAGCCGGAGGCGAAATCCCACTTTCCGTCCGCCAGGCCGTAGGCCGGGCCGAGCAGCAGAAAAATGCCCTTGGACCATTGGGCCGGTCGGACAAGTCGGATGAGGTCGAGAACCGGCATGGGTGCAGGAAGTATCGGCTGAATACGCCTGAAGAGTGCGGCGGGGTCGGCGGGGAGGGTCCGGATCGTGTTACAGTTGGGTCGCAGGGGGCGAAAGGGTGCCACGGTTTGGCGGCTTTGTGCCAAGCCGTGCCGATTTGGCGCGAAGCCCGCCTCTCGCACTGGTTGACCGCCTCGCCGGTCAAGCAGTGGTGCCCGGTGCCCGATGGACGTGGTTTGCAGGATCGGCCGAACGTATGGACCAAAGCCTCGGATTCTCGACCGGACGGTACAGGCGGAGCGTGCTCGCTGCGATGGTCGGCGCGCCCGCGTTGTTTGCGCTGGTGGCCTGGCCCATGATCGCGGCCGGGGTGAACACGGGCCGGGGGGCCGCCGACGCTCTGAACTATCACGAGAAGGCGATCCGGACCTTCATCCAGCAGTGGCCGAACCCGGACCTGACCGACTATCTCTCGGCGTCCACACCCGGCTATCACCTGCTGCTCGCAACATTCGGGAAGTACGTCAGCGATTCCCGCATGGCGATGCAGTTCGCCGCGTCGCTGATCACCATGGCGCTGTTCGCGACCATCGCTTCGGCCGCCGCCTGGCGGATGCGCCGGTACGTCAACGCCAGCGGCGTGATCGCGATCTGCCTGCCGCTGATGGCCTCCATGTACGTCCTTTCCTCGGGCGTCTGGCTGCTGCCGGACAACGCCGCGTGGCTGGGTGTGACGGCGATGCTGCTGCTCGCGCTTCGGCGTGGCCAGAGCTGGCTCGGCTGGATCCTCGCGGGCGTCGCGCTCGTCGCGCTTGTGCTTTGCCGTCAGAATCATCTCTGGGCCGCCGGGCTTGTCTGGGTGGCGGCGTGGCTCGGGCCTGGCCCCGCACGCGGCGAGACGCCCTTGTTCCAGCGGCAGGATATCGGCGGATTGATCGTGCCCCGCATCGGCCGATTCATCGTCGCGCTGCTGGTCACGATGCCCGCGTTCGCGGTGGTCTGGGGCTTCCACAGCAAGTGGGGCGGCTTGACCCCCCCGTCGTTCAACGACATGCACGGGTTGGCGATCCAGTGGGCGACGCCGCCGTTTGTCTTGGCGCTGGTCGGCATCTTCGGCTGGTTCTACGTCGCGTTCTGGTGGGAATCGCTGCGCAAGCTCGTCAACGAGCAGGCGTGGATCGCATTTCTGGCGGCAATCGTCGGACTGGTCCTCGCGGTGCTGCCCGAGACAACGCCGGATCGAACGGCTGGGCGTGCGACAGGATTGTGGCACATTGTCCGCAAGACGCCGCAGATCGCAGATCACATCTCGGTTCTCGTGGCGTTCCTGTCCATGATGGGCGCCGTTGTGCTCATGGGCTGGCTGCGGGCGATGAACCCGCGCAGCCGCTGGATCATGCTCGCGGCGATGGTCGGGTTCACCGTCGCCAACAGCTTCAATCCGCAGCTGTGGCAGCGCTACCACGAGCCGTTCGTGCTGATCTGGACGATCCTCGCCGCGTCGCTGGCCGTCTGGAGCGGCGAGCGACTGGAAGGCCCGACGCGCCGTGTCGCGGTGTTCGGACCGACGATCCTCGCGCTGCTCTTGGCCTACGTCTCGTTCCGCGGCATCGGTTTGGGACGCGAGGCCGTGGACGGCGGGTTCACCCCCGGTCATGTCGAGCCTTCGGGCCTTGATCGCGGGGAGTAAACGCTCACGCAAGCGTCCCCCCTGATGGACAAACCAATCGTTCGCGGCGCCGCTCGCGCTGATCGGATGTGACCACGCAAGCAACGTGTCGTGGCATTGTCGACGGCCGGGGTGACGTGCCCGAGCGAGGCTGCCGATGGTCGCCGCGTTCGCACCGCCATGCAACGAAGCAGCTCGGCAAAGAAAAACCCCCGGCGGGTGTCGCGCCGGGGGTCGAAGTGGGGGGGCTGGATTGAGTCGGGCGAGGGAGTCGCTCGCCATGTTGCGCGGTCCGCCCCGTCTGCAGCTCTGGATCTTGCGATCGAAGCGGCAATCAGTTGGTCGCCGGAACCTTGGCGCCCGCCATCGGGTCGATCGACTTGGTCACCGGCTGGCCAAAGGCCTCGGGGTTGATGTACTTACCGATTTCGTGGCCGACCTTTTCGAGTTCGACCTGCAGGGGCCGGGAGATCGCCGCCGCGTCGTTGCGGACACCGGTGACCTGCCACGAGACCTTCATGCCGGGCTTGCCGCCGCCGATCTTGAACTGGTTCTTGCTGATCTCCTCGGCGACGAAGACGGGGGCGTGGCCGCCGATGCAGGTCAGCTGGTAGCGATACTCAACGTTGAGCGCGCCGAAGTAGTTGGGGAGCGAGACGGTGGCCATGCCGTCGGCGCCGATGACGGCGACGCCGTCGTAGATGTTCTTCATCTCGTTGCTCTCGATGGCGGCGTGGATGAGGTACTTGTTGGCCGGATCGAGCGGGTGATCGATCTTGAAGTTCTTGGAGCCGTTGACCTGGAGGTCGCCCGTGACGAGCACGTTGCCGGAGAAGAAGCCGGCGTTGTTGGTGCCGCTGCTCTGGCCGTAGATCGCGGTGCCGAGGTTGTTGAAGCCCGCGATGGCGGCGGTGCCGGCGCCGTTGCCGTCGCCGCGGACGCCCGCGGTGATCCCGTTCTGCGTCGAGCCGCCGGTGGTGCGCCCATAGACGCCCGCGCCGCCGGTGGAAGCCGAGCCGAACACACCGGCCGTCGCGCCCTTACCCGAGACGCCGATGCCGCGGAGCCCGTTGCCCTCGCCGCGGATGGCGATGCCGTTGAGCTGGGTGCCGGTGGGGATGGTGTCGCCCGCGCCCTCGCTGGATGCGAAGACGGTGGGGACGTCGGACGCTTCATTGGAGTTGACGAAGCGGCCGGCGTTGCCGAGACCGATGGTGGTCACCTCGAGGGCATTGGAAGCGTTGGTCGCGTCGGTGATGTTCATGGTCGAGACGCGGCCTGTCGCGGCGCTATTGATACCGACAAACGCGCGACCGCCCGAGCCACTGGAGACCGCGTACACCGCGTACGCACCGCTCGCGCCGGTGAGGGCGAAGATGCCGTTGCCGTCGTTGGTGTCGGCCGTGAAGACTGGCTGGAAGAACCCGATCGGGAAGTTGCCGCTGGGGCCGGCGCTGGTGAGACGCATCACCGCGCCGCTGGTGCTCTCGTTGGTGATGTTGATCAGCGTGCTGCCGCTGTTCACGCTCTCGGTGAGCGGGAGACGCAGAGCCTGGGCGTAGGGAGTCGCCTCGATCGCGGTGCGGGGCGAGATGATGGTGTACGCACCAGCCGATGCGCCGGGACGCACGCGGAGCTCGATCCAGCGGGCATCGCCGTTCATCTGAGCGCCGAAGTCCACCGACGCGGTGAAGACGCCGTTGCTGACGACCACGTCATTGAGCGTCTGCGTCGCGCCCACCTGCGCCCCCGCGGCGGCGGCATCAAAGAGCAGGACCTGGATGTCGTACGTCCCGCTGGCGGGCGCGCCGGCGTCGAGCAGGCGACCCTGATAGGTGAACGCCGTGGAGACGGGAGCAGCAGACGCCGACACACCACCGGCGGTGATCGCGGCCGCGATACCCGCGGCCATCAAGAGCGAACGAACCGAACGAGCAACCAGATTCGAGCGACGCGTGACGAGCTGCATGGCACTTTCTCCGTGGGCCGTCGGGATTTTGGCCCTGGCCGCGTTGTGAACAACAATCAACCCACCTCGTGTCGCAGTGCGACGCCGAGCGCGATCGCGGCTAGAAAAATGGAGACGACCCGCCGAATCGATGTGGCCGAAGCCCCGAAACAGGCTATTCCAGCGTCTGCAGCCGCACTCCGGGCGGCAGAGCATCCAGGAATTTCCTTCCATAACCCGAACGAATCAGCCGCGGATCGAGCACGACGACGCGGCCCTTATCGCTGGCGCTTCGGATCAATCGCCCGAACCCCTGCTTGAAACGGATGATCGCGCGGGGCATGGTGTCCTGACGGAAGGAGTCCCCGCCGCGGGAGGCGATGAGTTCGTGGCGGGCCTGCGTGAGCGGTCGGTCGGGCGGATCGAAGGGGAGCTTGGTGATGATGACGTTGCGCAGCCCGCGGCCGCGCACGTCAACACCCTGCCAGAAGCTCGCGGCACCCAGCAGCACGCTGCGATCGTTCTGGCGGAACTG
Organism: Phycisphaerales bacterium; assembly: GCA_947459215.1. GTDB lineage: Bacteria > Planctomycetota > Phycisphaerae > Phycisphaerales > UBA1924 > JAFEBO01. The sequence continues at coordinate 15,553 of CANHCQ010000014.1, read as the reverse complement.
TTCGAGGATCGCGGTGCGCGAGCCATCCACGGTCTGTGCGAGCACCGGATGCCCGAGTCGAGAGAGCGGCTCGCGGACCAGACGCGCGACCTGACGAAGCGTGGAAAGGCTGGTGAAGAGCACGAACGCGCCGCCGTCGGTCTCGCGGACGTGATGCACCACCCGCTCGGCGATGTGACGCGGATCATCGACCGGGCTCTTGGCCTTGCCAGCCCGCCAGTCACGCCGCGCGAGTGGCGCTTCGGTGTCGCCGGAGTCGAACGGATCAAACGCCTGCTCGCTCGGTGGACTCAGATCCACGATCATCTCGACCTGGTTCGCATAGTCGAACGGGCTGCCGACCTGCAGCGTGTCGGCGCCGTCGGCACCGAGGCGATCGCGAGCGTGGGAGAAGGCGTCGGAGTCCTTGCCGCGACCAGTCGGACCGGCTTCCAGCCGGTCTCCCGTCTCAGTAGGACCGGCTTCCAGCCGGTCCGGAGCACCAGTGGGACCGGCCTCCGGCCGGTCTTCCTGACCATCGGGCACGAAACGAGGCCCATCGGCGGGACCATTCTCGCTGCTGGTCTTCGCACGCGCCTGCGGCACCACGCTCGCCCGTGCGGTTCGTGCGGGCGCGGCCGTCTTGGTCGCCAGTGTCGCGCTGGTGAGCACCACGCTGTGGTCCTTGTTGAAGAGATGTTCCTTCAGCAGGGCGGCGACTTCGACGGGAGCGCAGGCGAGCGTGACTTTCTGGAAACCCGCGCCGTCGTCGCCGCTGGTCTCGACCCAGTACGCACAGCCGGACAGCGACTGCTCCACCAGCACGTGCGCGTCCTCGGCGATCATCTGGGCCCGCTGCGCATACGCGTTCAGCTCAAACTTGTCGGGCTCGTTCTTCACGAGGTCGCGCAAGGTCGTGAGCCGCAGGGCAAGGTCCTTGAAGATCGGCGTGATCGTGTTGTCCACCGCGCCGGGCACGCGCAAGCGCCCACCGGCCCCACCCCCATTCCCGAACGCGCCCGCGAAACCCGATCCGCTATCAGAACTCTTGGTCGCCCGCAGCACCGCCTCGAAGAACGCCCGCGTCTCGTTCTGGGCCATGATCGCCAATTGCATCGCCCGTTCGACTGCCGCCGGATCGCCGGCGATCAGCGCGAGCTGCGGCAAGTACCCCTTCCCCGTCCGCGGATGACACAGCGTCGTCAAGAGGTGCATCACCCGCCCCTCGGCGAGGTTGCGCCCGAAGTGCTCGCTCGCCACATCCTCCACGCAGTGGGCCTCATCGAGGATCACATGGTCGTACCGCGGCAGAAACCCGATGTCCTGCACCCGCATCGCCAGGTCGGCGAAGAACAGCGCGTGGTTGGTGATGAGCAGGTTCGCCCCCTCCATCTTCGCGCGGGCGGTCTGATAGAAGCAGCGGTCGTAGTTTGAGCACTTGCGGCCCATGCAGTTGCCGCTGTCGGATTGCACCTTGTCCCACACGCCCATGCGCTCGAGCGACGGCAGCGTGCTGAGCGTGCCATCCAGCGTCTCACGGGCCCAGTCCTCGATGACATGCAGCGAGCGACGGGCCGCCGGGTCGGCCATCATCTTGTCCTGCCGCTCGCTGGCAAGCTTGAGCCGCCGAATGCTGACGTAATTGCCGCGACCCTTCACCAGCACCGGCCGCACCGAAGGCTTGGTGCTGATCGCCCGCTCGTCATCGAGCTCCCCTTCCCACTGCACCGCCTCGGCCTCGATCTGCCCCACTCCCCCACTGCCCAACTGCCCCACTGCCCCTTCCACCATCTCCCGCAGCAGCGGCACATCCTTATGAATCAACTGCTCTTGCAGCGAGATGGTGTTGGTCGCCACGACGACGGTCTCGCCGTGCAGGCACCGAAGCATCGCGGGCACGAGATACGCGAACGACTTGCCGACGCCCGTCCCCGCCTCGGCGAGCAGGTGCGACTTCGCTTCCATCGTGCGAGCGACGGCGAGGGCCATCTCAATCTGCTGCTGCCGCGGCTCGAAATGGCCACCAATCGCCGAAGCGATCGGGCCGTCCTTGGCGAAGATGCGGCGGACATCGTCGAGCACGGGGCGATGGTATCGAGACTTCTCGCCCGGACGCGCCTCCTCTCCCCGCGTGCGGGGAGAGGACGACTTGAGGCAAAGCCTCAAGTCAGGTGAGGGGATTGCGGGTACCTACACGCTTTCTCGCTCGGACGCCCAGCGCCCCTCCCCGGTCTCGCTGCGCTCAACCACCCCTCCCCGCTGCGCGGAGCGGGGAGGCGTGCGGCCACCTCCGAACCCAACCGCCTCTCTCTGTGCCTCTGTGCCTCTGTGTCTCTGTGGTGAATGTCTTACCGCTTCAGCGACGCCATGTCGATCACGAAGCGGTACTTCACATCGTTCTTGAGCATGCGCTCGTACGCCTGGTTGATCTTCTGCATCGGGATGATCTCGATGTCGCTCACGATCTTGTGCTTGCCGCAGAAGTTCAGCATCTCCTGCGTCTCGCGGATGCCGCCGATCAGCGACCCCGCCAACGTGCGGCGTTTGAAGATCAGGTTGAAGACCGTCGGCGACGGGTGCGGATGCTCCGGCGCACCAACCAGGCACATCGCGCCGTCGAGCTTCAGAAGCGTGAGATACGCGTCGAGATCGTGGTTGGCCGACACCGTGTCGAGGATGAAATCGAACGAGTTGGCGTGCTTGTTCATCGCCGCGGGGTCTTTGGAGATGACCACGTCGTGAGCGCCGAGCCGCTTGGCGTCCTTCACCTTGTTGGGCGAGGTGGTGAAGAGCACGACATGCGCCCCCATCGCGCGGGCGATCTTGACACCCATGTGCCCCAGCCCGCCAAGGCCGACGATGCCGACCTTCTGGCCCTTCTTCACGCCCCAGTGGTGCAGCGGCGAGTACGTCGTGATCCCGGCGCACAGCAAAGGCGCCGCGGCGGCGGGGTCCAGCCCCTTCGGGATCGACAACACGAAATCCTGATCGCAGGTGATCTGCGTCGAGTACCCGCCATAGGTCATCGTGCCCGGCTTCGTCGGGTGCTTGGGGTCCGGGCTGTTGTATGAGAACGTGCACGGCCCGTCGCAGTACTGCTCCTCACCCTTCTTACACCCATGACACTTGCGGCACGAATCCACCATGCAGCCGACGCCGACGGTCTGCCCCTTCTTGAACTTCTTCACCTTCGCGCCGACGGCGATCACCGTGCCGACCATCTCATGCCCCGGCACACACGGATAGACCGTGCCCTTCCACTCGTTGCGCGCAGTGTGCAGATCAGAGTGGCACACGCCGCAGTAGAGGATGTCGATCAAGACATCCTTCGGCCCCGGCACGCGGCGTTCGATGGTGAGATCGCCCAGCGGCGCGGTCGCAGAGGTCGCGCCGTAGGCGCGGGTGACAAGCGGGCCAGCGGGAAGAGCTGGCTTGCGGGAAGCTTTGGACGCGGGCTTGCGAGCGGGCTTGCGGGTGGCGGTGGGCATGGAGCGCATCCTTGTGATGTGAGGTTCGATGAACGAGCGAGCAATGCGGGAACGCGTTTAAAGCGTAGTGAGCCGCCGCGTCACTTTGTGCGCGACGGTGGTGTTTCACCGACTCGTTCGCCGTCGGCGATTCGTTTCATGTCGAAGACGCGAAGCTCGGCGGCGGTTACCACGGCGACCGTCCCAGTCACAGAGAACACTGCCCGATACCGATTCGTTGGCGCCAGCGACTGTTGCATGATCATCGCCCCGGGTGCCGCGAGATCGAGCTTGATGTTGTTGTCACCGGTCCAGAGCGAGAGCGGCACGCGAAGCAGGAGATCGGGATCGCCACCGCGGCGGAACGCCATCTGCGACGTTGACGAGACGTGGCTGGTGATGTCACCGGTCGATCGGATGATCTCACTGAAGTGGAGGTCGTCGCTGAACCCCAGCGCAAACACTCCCTGGCGCAGCGCAAACTCTATCCCGTGGACCCGTCTCTTCGGCGTCGTAAGGTTCGGCTTCTGCTCCACATTCGCGCTACCGGGTCGGCCCCACACAAGCTTCGGTGCATCCGGCCCCGTCATGACCAGCATCGCCCACGCGCCCGACTCGCCGCCCTCCGCGGCACCGCCGACAATGGGAATCGACAACTGGTTCGGAGCGTTCTGGATCGCGGCGGCCCGGATACGGCCGATCTCACGAATGGCGAACGTATTGAGATCGATGCCCAGCAGCCGCACCGTGGTCGTTCCGTCCGGCGGAGCGGCGCTCCCGTACGTCGGCGGCGGGATCATGCCATTCATGACGACCAAGGCTTCGCGCTCGTCGCCGGTGAAACCCACGAGGCTCGCGAAGCCGTCGCTGTTGGTGCCGAGCCGCACGCGCGTGGGCGGCGTGCCGTTGGTCGGCGCGATGATCAGATCGTTGCCCCAGCCGTTCGCCGCATCCTGCTCGGTCCAGAGAAGACAATCGCCCCGGGGTGTTGATCGGTGCGACGACCAGCCCTTCTCGATCACGCCGAGCTCACGCCACGTCCGCGTGTCGAAGCAACGGACGCGGGTGGACCACTCATCGACCAGTTCGATGCGAGCCAGCGGCCAACCGGGGATCACACGCCGCACAGCGTCCAGCGGCCACGCGGCCTTTCCGAGCGTCGCGGTCGTCAGGCCGGCGTTGATGCGCCACAGGCAGACGGCTCCAATCACCAACGCCGCAAGCGACACGGGGATCAGGCGGCGAAGCCGCGTCGTGCCTGCGAGCGATGTCGCCGGGCCGATGCCGCTGCCACATTCGGGGCATTGCGAGACCGTCGCGGCCGGAGCGCTCTCGCGGGCCGCTGCATCGCGAGTCACGTCGTAGTTGCACCGGCGGCAGTACCACCGACCCATCGCCCGCGGCCGTCGCCACACCCGCCGCACCCACCACGCCGCGAGCAACACGACCAGCACCAGCACACCCGCGCCGATGTCCGCCTGATGCTCCTTCCACCACTTGAACGGCACCGCACGCTGCGTGACCACCGACACAAACATCACGCTCTCGTCGGGGCTGAACTCCACCGGCGGCGACATCGCCATCCCCTTCCCGTCAATGGGGATCGGGATGATGAGATCGGGAGCGGCGGGCTGCGGTGCCACGCGGCGAGTCTATCAAGATTGCCTTGTGTGCAGGCCGCTGATGAAGTGCCTCACGGGCACACCAACGCCTCATACCCACCCGCGAAGATCACAAAGTCTGCATCATCCGTGAACCCGTCGTTGTTGAAGTCGCCGATCGGCGACGCGAATTCGTCGTACGACCCGGAAAAGATCACAAAGTCGCCGTCGTCGGTCTGGCCGTCGAGGTTCAGATCCGTCGGGCAGGGCGTGCCCACGATCGTGAACGCGGCGTCGTTGATGTCGGTGCCGCTGTTGCCGTCGAGGTCGCGGACGGTGATCCGCAGGCGGCCCTTTGCGGTCGGAATGCTCGGCACGGTCCAGTTCCGCGTGCCGCTGTCGCTGATGCCGGTCGCCACCGCCAGCGGGAAGAGTGCGCCGTCGTTGGCGCTGAAGTGAATGTCCAGCGTGCCGATGTTCTTGTCATCGTCGGTGAGCCACTCGATCGGGATGGTCTGCCCGGGCGTCAGCACCGTCGGCGTGCGAAGGCTGGCGATATGGGCCGTGGGCTTCTGGCCGTTGACGCCAGGTGCGCCCGGGGCGGCGGGGACGTGCATCACGATGCAGTGCATCACGCCCGCGGCGGTCGCGAGAGCATCGCTCGGCACCTGCACGATGGTCTTGTCGCTCGTGCCGTTGTTGTCAAAGTCGAACGCCTGCTGCACCGCGGCGAGCGCCTGGGCGTTGTGTCCGGCGCTCGTCATCGTCGCGTTCGCGTACGACGGCAACAGCACGAGGTTGTTGCACACGACCATGTTGGCATAGGTGTAGTGCACGCCGCTGAGCGAGCGGGCGGGGACGCGATAGACCGTGTACCCAAGCCCCTGCAGCTGCGTCGCCGCGTTGTCGCAGATCACGTCCTGCGTGCTGCCGACGTTGCTGGGCCAGTCGCTGATGATCACGCGGTTGTCGCCGATGATCTGCATCCACATATCGATGTGCTGGGTTGAATCAACACTCGCCGGAAACGCGGGCATCAGCGTGGTGTTCACGCCCTGGAAGTCGGACCACGTCGTGATGATGTCCGCGGCGCTGAGTCCCGGGTTCTCGTTCTGGATGAGCACGGTCGCGAACGAACGGCCGACCGAATCAAGGTGGTAGTTGCCCCCGCCGTGGGTGAGCCCGAGTTCGTACACCGGATGCCTGCGTGAACCCATGCCCGACGGGCCGAACCAGCCGCTGAACGCGTTGTCGTTGACGCGGGTGGGACGGTTGTAGGTGTGGCGGACGATGCCGCGGACCATGCCCTGCCCCCCGCCAGGGCCGGGCGCGTTGGAACCGACATAGATGTACCGCGGGCCGTAGTCGCGAATCCAGATGCCGTCGGTGGTCCGCACGAAGAACTTCACGCGGCTCATGTTGGCGCCGGCGTTGGAGAGCGCGGTCGTCACCGTGGTCTGCTCGCTGGCGGTGTCCACGACCATGTACACATCCGCGGCTCCCGTGGTGGTGATGTGACGCGCCATCGTGGCGAGGATGTTGTTCTGCTGAGCCGAGCCGTCCCACGACATCAGGATCGCCTGCATCGGCGCGTATTCGCCGGGGCACGCGATGGGGCCGGGCGGGCGCGAGCCGCCGACGCGGTCGGTGAACGGGTTGGTGAACGGGTTGGGTTGGAGCAGTTCCGGGTGCAGCGCGAGGTACGCCCGCTCGGCATCGGTCATGGCACGCGAGACGCCGGCACCCTCGGGGTAGACGAGCACGCCGCCCTCGAGCCGCGGGCCCGTGGCGACTTCGTCAGCCTGGCAAAGACCAGCCGCAAGACCGACCGACACAATGACCATCCACGCTGTGCGCATGCGAGCTCCTCCGTGCGACGAACGCCGGGAAAACTCTACCACGGAGGCACAGAGACACAGAGAGGAAAGATGTGGAAAGGCAGAGAAGCGGCCAGCAGACCGTGCGCGCACCACACCGTCCGAGAAACGCGTGGCCTTCCACTCCGTCTCTTCGTCTCTCCCTCTCTCCGTCTCTTCGACCTATTCCTCGTCGCCTTCGTCCGGCCCGACCTCGGCGTTCTGGGCCTCGACCTGCGCCTCGAGTTCCTCGATCGACTTGTCTTCCTCGACCTTCTCGCCGCGGGCGAGTTTCTCCGCCTTTTCCTTCTCGATCTTGCGCTTGATGGCGTCGACCTTGGCGCGGTCGGGGGCGAGGATGATGCTGGCCTGCTTGCCGAACCAGCGCGGTGTCTGTTCGATCTTGCAGACGTCGGCGAGGGCGTCGGCGACCTGGCGGAGGTTCTGCAGGCCCAGATCGCGGTGCGCGATCTCACGGCCCTTGAACTTCTGCGTCACCATCACCTTGTGCCCCGCCATCATGAAGCGGCGGCTCTGATCGATGCGGATCTGGATGTCGTGCTCGCCGATCTTGACCGAGCGGCCCAGACGCACTTCCTTCATCTCCGTCGCCTTCGACGCCGCGCGGGTCTTGCGAGCCTTCTGCGACAGCTCGTACTTGTACTTCCCGTAATCCATGATCTTACAGACCGGCGGCCTCGCGTCGGGCGAGATCTCCACCAGGTCGAGCCCCATCTCCTGCGCCTTGCGCAAGGCATCGGGCGTCTCGATCACCCCGAACTGCTCTTCGTCGGGGCCGATCACACGGATCGGCGAGAATCGGATCATGAAATTGATGCGGGTCCGCTGCACGGGCCCGCCTTCGCGCTGGAATCGACCGAATGCGATGGTGAATACTCCCAAACGGCACACGCTTCGAGCGGCCAAGCCGAGGCACACGCCCGGCCCGCCACCCTCGACCGGGTGCGATGCGACAATCGTACAAGTGTAGGGAAGGACCAGAAGAGCCTACCGCAGAGGGCAAGACGACACAAGATCCACCCCGCCGGAGCATCGAAAATGGCCTGAAATCGAATGGGGATTCCCCCGGCCGCACGCCTCGGTTTCGGCTCATCACCGCGACACTGGTCGGAAGCCGCGGCCTCGGTAAAGACTCGGTGAATCGCTGGCAATACGGCAACCGTGTGTCACCTTTGACGCATCATGTCACACATGCACGCCGTCCGCTCGACCACCCCCTCTGTCGTACTTCTCGCCTTGGCGATCGTCGCTGCAAGCCACGTTTCCACAATGGCTTCCGCCGCGCCCGGCGCCGATGGCTTCGACTGGGCCACCATCGGTGCGGTCGGGAACGCGGCGTACAGCGGGCCGAGCGCCAACGGCCGCGGCCGGGTCGATTACCAGTACAAGATCAGCAAACTGGAGATCACCACGACCCAGTGGCTGGAGTTCACCAACACCTTCAGCACCCAGACCAACCAGTTTCATTTCACCGACCTAGGCCCGGTCTTCTGGGGGGCGTCGTTCGACCCGACATATAGCGGCCCCGGCACCCGCTACCGCCTGCGGCCGGGCGACCCGAACGCGGGGATGCGCCCCGTCGCGGGCATTGCATGGCGCGATGCGGCCCGGTATTGCAACTGGCTGCACAACGGCAAATCGTCGAGTCTCTCTTCGCTCACGACCGGCGCGTACGACACCACCACCTTCGGCGGCGACGCCAACACCGGCTACACCGGTGCGCTCACCCACCTGCCCGGTGCCAAGTACTGGATTCCAACGCTCGATGAATGGCTCAAAGCCGCGTACTACGACCCCGACCGTTTCGGCAAGGGTTCAGGTGGTTGGTGGGAGTACACGAACCGCAGCAACCAAGAGGGCGTATCGGGTGTGCCGGGCGTCGGAACCACCAGCGCCGAACTGATACTCCCGAACTTCGGGCAGTACGCGATCCCACTGGGTGCGTACACCGGAAGCGTGTCGCCGTGGGGGCTTCTTGACACCAGCGGTGGGGCGAGAGAATGGACAGAGGAGTTGACTGAACTCGATGGTTTTCGATTTGCGGGAGGCTCGGGTGCCGGAGATTCAAAATTCCTAGAGCAAATCGGAGCGTTTCTAACGGACGACCCCGAAGGAGTCACTCTGAACGGACTGCGTATTGCCTCTGCAATTCCCAACGTCTCGACAGTATCGTTGCTGGTTATCGTTGCGTTTGGACACCGGAGAAAACGATGAGCCGTCAATTCCTAGCGATTACACTGCTGGTTCTTTGCTGCGTTCCGGCGTCTATGTCGAATGCGCAAGAACCCATCGGCGAACCCGACATGTTTACGATCGTTGCGTACGACACACGCGGACCGGGAGGGAGCGTCGTCCCATTCGATCCGCCACCGCCGCTCGGAAATACTTTCTACGACCCCAAGGGACAGCTGCCCTCAACCATCTATTTGGGTTCAGGCACCCGACGCGTTCACATCATCCCGAATCCGGAATTGCCGCCGCAACACTTCCCGAAAATCACTTTCACATGGCATGACCCGGGTGGAGACCAAAGCCCGTCCGTTCTCATTTTGCTCGGTTCTGGTGTTCCGACGTCTGACGCACAACTCACGCAACGACCGGGTAGCTCCAACACGATTGCCGCGTACTTGAATGAGATCGCAGCCGCTGCCGAGGACGACATCAATGCTCCGATCGGAACAAATAGGACCCGAGGCTTGAACTCCGAGTTCTACGGCCGCGCGATCACCGGGCAGCCGTACGTCCGCAAGATCTGGTACTGGTATGCCGAAGAGGCCTCCGGGAACATCATCGCCGAGGATTCCCCGCCGCTCGGCAGCATCATCAACATCGGCGGTCTGAACTCCGTCTTGACCATAAAGAAGGGGCATCTGCAGCAACTGACCATCCGCGGCAGCGTCGGTCAGAATCACGATATCTCCGTGCTCAACGGTTACCTGCAATCGTGCCAGATTTCCGGCAATCTCGCGGCCACGGTCTACGTTCCAAAGGGGTCGATCAGTTCCCTCAACGTCGGCGGCGCGATCACGGTCCCCAACCACCCGGTCTTCGGGTACGAGGGCATTCTCGCCCGCGACGGCATCAACATCCTCACTGCGAACTCGATCAGCAACACCAACATCATCGCTAACAAGGCGGGCTCGGGCAACATCGGCCTGATCCGCACGACGCAGACGTTCTCGGGTAGCACCGCCAAGGGCGCGAACCTTCAGGGATCCGGCAGTTCGACCTTTGGCGTCCTGGTGCAAGGCACTTCCGCGCCGACCAACTCAAACATGAACTTCCGCGGCGACGCCGCCGAGCCGTTCATCCTCAGCGGCGGCCTCGCCGCAGGCACGACTATCAACATCTCCGGCTCGCTTGCCGGGAGCAACGCGTCCATCACGCTTCCCGCCAACGGACTCAAGGGCCAGATCATCATCAACAGCAAGGAGGGCCTGCCCGCCAACACGCCCGATGGCGTTTGGACCGGCGAGGTTCGCGTGGGTGGCGTGTTGCTGGAGAACACTCCCCAGTACGAGATTCCTTCCGCCGAACTTGGCGGCGGCGCGGTCGGGCTCGTCCCGTTCCATCTCTACAAAGTTGATTCAACGCCGGAATCGATCGCTCCGACCGAAGGAACCCCCGAGGTCGTGTGGGACAGCGACATTCGCGCCAGCGCCTTCCCGATCAGCGGGAATCCAACCGTCGGACCCGCCGTCAAAGTCGCGTTCTACGGCCCGGTGGCCGAGAGCAATCCGGCCTCATCGGTGCCTCCGGTCTCGATCGGCATCATGGTGCCGGACGGAACGAACTCGACGTTCTTCGAGTTGACGAATCGCTTCGATGTCGTCACGGCAACGGCCGGGGTTGGCCAGAAGAGCCGCGTGGTCGAGATCCGCGGCAAGCAGAACGTCAAGTATCCGCCCGGCGTTTACATCGTCGCCCAGAGCACATCCACTGGCTCGGGCGCCAACAAGCTCGTCTGCGACATCGAAGGCACGCCGAACGTCGCGGAGTTCTACTACTACTTCACGGTCGTGCGTGACTGCGATGCCAATCAGGTCGCCGACGCCACGCAACTTACGACCAGCGGCACGAACTGCACGGACTGCGATCCGGTTCCCAATGGCGTTCTCGACGTGTGCGAGCCGGTGGGCGCTCGGTACTGCTACGCAGACTTGGACCTGAGCGGCGAAGTGAATGATGACGACTTCGTTCTCTTTGCCGTTGCGTTCAACAATGTCTACGACTGCTTAGGGGATTTCAATGGCGATGGGTTGACGGACGATGCAGATTTCAACATCTTTGCGGACTACTACAACCGAGTACTGTGCTCTCCGCTCGATACTCTCGAGGGTCTCGGCGTGCGGTCGTGCTACTAGATAGAATGCGGTCATCACGGCATCGAACAATCTCGGCGGCCGAAGCATCAACGCTTCGGCCGTTTACGCTTTGAACTCCGTGGGGAGCGTGGCATTGACCTCCTGCCACTGACCTCGGCTCTGCGAGGTCAGTGCTTCCGCGTTGATCATGCCGAAAACACTGACCTTGCCGAGCCAAGGTCAGTGGCACACACATTCCGCGTTCAGCGGGTAATCCCGTTGCTCACGTCCTTGTCATCACCAAAACGAAATTGAACCCCACGCTCAGCACCAGGCTGATGATCAAGCCCCACACAAGCATCGGGTTCGGACCACGCCGAATCACCGACTTGTCTTCCGCGATCTCCGAACTCGCCGAGGCCTCCAGCGCCTGCAACGCCGCGATGTCTTCCTGCGGCAACACATCCTTATGCGCGATCGGCGGGTTCTCTTTCTTCCGCACCGCCCGCAAATCGATCAACAAGTCCTTGCAGCTCTTGTACCGAGCCTTCGGGTCCTTGGCCATCATCATCTCGATGACCTCGGAGATCCCGGCGCTGAGCTTCGGGTTCAAGTAATGCGGCGGCACAGTGAACCGTGCCCGGCGTGCGACACGTGTCACTCGTCCTCGAACTCCTCCATCCCGGTTTCCTCGATCTTCACATCCATCCCGACCAGCGGCAGCCGCACCACCCCGCGCCCCGCGTCGTAGCCGCGATAGACCGAAACGCCCCACGCCAGGGCGATCAAGAGAAACAGCAGACCCACGATCGGACGGCTGGACGCGATCGCCTGCGACGCCTCGGCCTGCTTCTTGCCGTCAACCATCGAGACCGCGATCAGTTCCTTGTGCCGCAGCGTGTGCAGGATGACACCCAGAATGTGCACGCCGATCACGCCGAGAAGCACGTACGCGAGGATCTCGTGGAACTCCTTGACCTGCTCGTTGCCGGCACCAAGTTGATAGCCGCTGAGCACCGACAGCAGCGGCAGCACCATCAGGAGAATGACGAAGTACGCAGCGCCGGGGTTGTGCCCGGCGTGACGGGTCTCGCGCCAACGCAACGCATCGACGAAGTACTTCACCACCGCCTTGGGGCTGAAGAGAAACGACCAGAACCGTGCATGCCTGGTGCCGATGAAGCCCCACACGATGCGCAGAACGATGAGCGGAGCCGCGATGAGCGCGAGCACGCTGTGATACGGGTACCACCGGCTGGAATCATCAACGAGCAGCGAGATCCCCAGCGCGCCGAGGATGAGCAGCGTCAACATCCAGTGGAAGAGGCGGACGGGAAGATCCCAGATGAGAACTCGGGTCATGCGAAAGCCCTCCGGCCGTGTACCCGTCCTGCTCCCTGCACGTTCATGCTATGAGGGGGAGTGGGGGCGCCCTGAGAATCTCATGCGGATGAGACCGAGTCTCTCGACATCCGGGCGGAAGACGCTGATCGCGCGGGCGCGCGGAGATCGGCCGGTGAACTCTGGCTCAAGCCGCGGGCACCCGGCGGAAGTGGAGGAAGTGGAGGAAGTGGAGGAAGTGGGGGAGGGTGGGGCGAGCGCCTCGGGTGTCGATGCGTACCGGCGAGAGGATCGATGTTCGGAAGCTCGGGCGTCGATCGATCCGTGTCGCCGACACCAGCAAATACGCAAACCGGCGCGACGGATTGGCTTCAGTGTTTCTGCGGAGGACGAGTGCCGAAGTCTCCTGAAAAGTTAGGGAAAACTCTTGTGGAAACAGTTCCGTCCGATAACCTGCGACGCGGTGACACGCGGAGCCGCGTGGGCTTCTGCGTCCTCTTGAGGAGCACAGTCATGAAGAACGCGAAGAAACTCTCCGTTGCGTGCCTCGCTGTCGGCGTCATCGCGATCGTCGCCACGGCGACGTCGGCTCTCGCGGCCAAGCCCATCGGCGGCGGCTGCGGCACCTTCAACTGCCTCGACGTCTGGCGCCCGGTGATCTGCCCCAATGGCCAGGTCTACAGCAACGACTGCTACGCCGCCCGTGCGTGCCAGAAGAATTGCGTCCCCTACGGCGGCAGCGCGATCTGAGTCGCAACACGACCCTGATTCCACAAGCCGCTGTTCGCAGCGGCTTTTTTCTTTGGTCATCTCACCAAAGAGACTCGCAACGGTGATGCTGCGCGGCGTGCCCGGCCGCGGGCTGCGTGAAAGAGACGAGACCGACCACGATCAACGGCTCAGTGCCGCGCGTCAACGGGGCTGCGGCGTGCCCTCGACCCGGGGCATCTCCGAAGCGATGTTCATATCCACAAGCAGCGCGATCTGGTGTTCCACCTGCAGGAACTGAGCGCCGCGGACGGGTGACACGCCGGCGCTGATCTCCTTGTGGTACTTCTTCCAGAGATCCAGACGGTCCTGGGCGAGCTGGAGCGATTTCTCGGCGATGTCGTTCGCGTTGTCGTCGGAGAGCCCGCCCTCGGCCGAGAGCCGCACGAAGCGGGTGAGGACCTCAATGCGACGATCGGTCACCGCGCTCAGTTCGGTTTCGTACTTCTGATACACGGGCCAGAACTTCGCGGCTTCGGCGGCGGTCAGCGCCAAGGTCTCGTTGATCGTGCGGATCTTGGCGGCGTTGAAGTCGGATCGGAAGGTCTCAAGCACCTCGCGGAGATTCTCGGGGATGGGAGCCGTCGCCGGAGCGGCCTCGGTGGTCTGCGGCGGCGCAGGCTCTCGAGTCAGGCCGACGGCGGCGGCGGCGACGCCGGCGAGTGCGATCAATGCGAGAGTGGTACGGATCATGGGTCGTGCTCCTGCGCGGCGGGCGCGGCTTACTTGTTCAGTTCTGCGTCTTTCCAGTACTTCGTGCCTGAGACGGTCGCCTGCAGCGAGATGCCGCTCTCGGTGAACTGGTAGATCTCGATCGGCCCGCGTGTGGCGGGCAGGACGGCTGCCTTGGTACCGGACTTCTCGCCGGGTTTTTGATCCGGCTTTTGGTCCGTCTTCTGGTCCGGTTTGGCGGTGGACGCAGGTTGGGTGGTCTTTGGAGCGGAGGAGTCGCCGGGCTTGGCCGCGGGCTTTTGGCCGGATTGGCCGGATTGGCCGGATCGGGCCGTGGCGTTGCCGGACGCGCCGGCGGCGACGGTGCCTTCTTCGAAGTTGACGTTGGCCTTGGCGGTCTGCTCCGCGGCGATGCCGGTGTTCTCGTACTTGGCGGTGGCATCGGCGTCGGTGCCGAACTGCCAGCCTTGTTCAACGAACTGGCGCATGACGGCGGGGTCGTTGAAGATGAAGATCACGCGGAGGTCTTTGACGCCCATGCCGACGCCGCCGCCGATCGATGCGACGCGCATGTAGGTGGGCGTGGCGGTCTTGTTGTCGACGAGCACGCCGTAGCCGTTGCTCGAGGCGACGAGCAGCAGATGGACGTTGGTCTGCTTGAAGGTCGCATAGCCCGCGGCCTTCTTGATCCGATCGCGCAGCTCGGGCTTGGCGGCGAACAGGTCCTCCAGCATCGCCTTGCTGTCGCGCTGCACGGTGTCGCGCTTGTCGTTGGTGCTGTCGCCCTTGGGGCCGAAGAGCCCGAGCGGTCCGGCGGCGGCGGTGGCGGCGATGGTGAGGGCCAGAAGGCCGAGTGCCGCGCGGCGGGTGGGTGAGGTGCGGAGTGATGCGGATTGCGGAAGCATGAGCGGCTCCACGATGAAGGTGGCGGCGGGGGCCCGGCCTCGTGCATGATACAGAATGGGAGAGTCTGCGGGCGCCTCGCAACGGCCGATGAATCTGCCGACAACGGTCGTCTGCTCTCCGGGTCTGGAGCGAGCCGGAATCGTCCGAGAGTGGGATTCAAGATCGCGGGCGCCGCGACGATGGCGGGTTTGGAGGCCGCGGCTGATCGTGGAGCGGCGTGATCGGGTCACGTACCGATGCGCCGGCGGCGGCAGGCGACGATCGTCGCAGCGGCGAGAGGGATGAGCGTGGCGTGGGTGGGGATGACGTACGTGACCCACTCGATCGGCAGGCCGTGGTTTGCGGTATTGACGAGTGGGCCGGTGATGCGGACCTTGGCGTAGTTGTTTTGGTCGGTGTGCACGGCGAAGACGAAGCCCGGGACGAGCACGCTGCCCACATCGCTGCCGTCGATGCCGGAGCTGGTGTAGGAGAGCGCGAGCAGTTCGGCGATGCCGATAGATGCGAAGTCCACCACGCCCATCGGGGCGAGGGTGACGAAGTTCACCCGCATCACGGCCCGCTGCGTGGGATTGAACTGCTCCCAGAAGATGTCGTAGGGAGCGACAAGATCGCCGCCTATGACGCCGGCGTCGAAG
>CANHCQ010000013.1 GCA_947459215.1 Phycisphaerales bacterium | reverse complement strand
CGGGCGGCCTTGGGATCGATGCGGAGGTATTCGCTCTGTTCCGCGGTCAGGAGCTCGATGCGTTGCTCGGGGTCGTTGAAGAGGATGCGGAGGCTGCTGCCGGCGTAGGCGACGCCGCTGCCGTCGATGGTGATGCGGCCGGGGACCTGCAGCTCGCCGATCGCGCCGTCGAAGGCGATGGTGTCGGTGCGGGCGATGAGGAGGGGCGTTTCCTTGTCCGGATCGATGGTGCGGCCTGCGGGGCCGGCGAAGAGGCGGACGATGACATTGCCCTTGAACTCGCCGCGCTCGGGGAGCTGCTGACGGTTGGGGAGGAAGAGATCGCCCTTGTCGGCGCGGATGTGGACGACGCGGCCGTCGCGGGGATAGACCCAGCCTGAGGGTGATTCGACCGCGTAACGCTTCGCGGCGAGGGGCTGGACGGCGGGGAGCTTCAACTCGGCGGCGAGGCGACCGGGGTTGTCGCGATCGACGAGCTGGAGGGTGATGCCGCTGCCGGAAAGATCGTCGTCGGCCTTAGGGGCGGCGCCGACGTTGGCGTCGGTTGGCTTTGCGACGGGCTTGGCCTTGGGCGCGGAGGAGGAGATGTACCACAGGCCCGCGATGGTCACCACCGCGACCAGGAAGGCGACGAAGAGGCCGACGCCTCGGGTGCTGCCGGTGCGGGAGGGAAGGCTCGAAGTGGAGGGCGTTCTGGTGGTCATGGAAGATGCGAACCGCGAAGAGAATGGAAAGAGCCGCGGAAGGGTAGCGGTTGCTGAAGGACGCCGAGGCTGAGGAGGCTCGGCGACGAAGCCTCGGATCGTCTCGTGAGCGAGGGTGCGGTCGCTGCGTGGATGGTCGTGGTTGCTCCGGTCCATCCGAGGCTTTCTCGCGGACTCGTCAGCCTCGGCGTCTACGGGTGTTTCGACTTGCGGCGCGCGCACAGCCGGGACGCCTGTGCCAGCGAAGCCGGAGAGCGATCAGTCCTGCACCAAGCGCATCGTGATGAGGTCCTGCACGTCGAGGACGCCGACGGGCTCACCCGCGGCGTTCACAACCGGGATCTCGTCGGCCCGGTGCTCGCGCACGAGCTTCACGGCGTCGCGGACCAGCGCCGAGTCCTGCAGGTAACGCGGGTTCTTGGTCATCACCGCGGCGATCGGGTTGTGCAGCTCGGCGGGGTCGCGGAGGATCAGCCGGCGGAGATCGGCGTCGGTGAAGATGCCGCTGAGGCGGCCCGTCTTGGCGTCGCAGAGGATGATGGCGCCGGGGCGGCGGCCCCACTTGGCGGCTTCTTCGAGCGCGGCTGCGACGGAGCGGTCGTCGGTGATGCGGGGGAGGTCCTTGCCGAGCTTGAAGCGGAGGACTTCGGTGATGGGGCGGAGCAGGTCGCCCAGCGTGCCGCCGGGGTGGCGGCGCTTGAAGTCGGCGTCGGTGAAGTCGCGGGCTTTGGCGGCGACGATGGCGAGGGCGTCGCCGAGGGCCATGGTCGCGGTGGTGGAGGAGGTAGGGGCGGCGAAGTCGGGCTCGCCGGCTTCGTGCTCGAGGTTGAGGCCAAGCGCGACGGTGGCGAGTGCTTCGAGGCTGGAGGGCTTGGTCGCTCCTTGGGGCGCCGTGCGGGCGGTGATGCTGATGATGGGCAGGCCGTCTTGGCGGAGGATCGAGGCGACGTTGACGACTTCGGTGGTCTCGCCGCTGGCGGAGATGCAGACGACGGTGTCTGTCTTGCGGAAGCGGCCGAGGTCGCCGTGGGCGGCTTCAGACGGATGCACGCTGTGGCTGGGGATGCCGAGAGAGGCGAGCGTGGCGCTGATCTTGGACCCGACGAGGCCGGACTTGCCCAAGCCGGTGACGAGGACGGTGCCGCCGGATTCGGCGCACGCGACGATGAGGCGGCATGCTTCCTCGAAGGGATCGCCGAGGGAATCGGCGAGGGTGACAAGAGCCTGGGCCTCGGACCGGAGGATCTTCTTCGCGAGCGCGGGGGCGTCCTTGGGGAGGGTGACGCGGGGCTTGGCGGCGGGGCGCGTGGCGGGCTTGGCCTCGGGAAGGATGGCGGCGGCGGGGTGCGACGGCTTGGCGGCGTCGGCGGGAGTAGGGCCTTTCGTGCGGGACATCGAAGAAGGGTAGTGCGATGAGGGAAGAGCGGACGGAACGAGATGAGGGCAAGTGTTTGGATATCCCCTCGAAAGAACCAACCCACCCCCCGGCCCCCTCCCTCTGGGAGGGGGAGTGGCGTCTGGAGTTCGGTGAACACTTCAGGGATCGCGTACACTGTTCCCGCGTGCGGCGGAGTCCTGACACGCGTTGCGGAGGCATGGATGCTGACCGAAGACTATCGCGTGCGGCTGGAGGCCTTTGAGGGGCCGCTGGATCTGCTGCTCTTTCTGATCCGCAAGAACGAAGTGGATGTGAACGACATCCCGATCTCGACGATCGCGGATCAGTACATCGCGTTCCTGAACAGCCTTGACGCCGACGGCTCGCTGATCGATATCGACGTCGCGGGCGAGTTTCTGGTGATGGCGGCGACGCTCATGGAAGTGAAGAGCCGCTGGCTGGCTCGGACGCCCGGCGAGACGACGGAGTCGGGCGAAGCTCCGAGCGGCGAGGATCCGCGGGCGGACTTGGTGCGGCAGTTGCTGGCGTACAAACAGTACCGCGATGCGGCCGCCGCCCTCGAGACGCGCGGCACCCACTGGCAGTCGCGGTTCGCGGTGGGCGGGGCGGCGGAACCAGAGATCGTGTCGACCGATGCGGACGCGATCGCGGACGAGGTCGCGGCGCTCGATGTCGAGGATCTGGAACTGACCGACCTGCTCGACGCGTTCAAGCGGATCGTCGCGACGGTGAACTTCGAGCGGCTGGGCGATCACCAAGTGGTGTACGACGACACGCCGATCGAGCTGCACGCGGCGGACATCGTCGAGCGGCTCAAGAGCGATGAGATTTCGTTGGGCGAGAAGCGGCTGTCGTTCCGAACACTGCTGACCGGCCGCAAGCGGAGCGAGATGATCGGTTTGTTCCTCGCGGTGCTTGACCTGGTCCGCCGACGCATGATCGGCGTGAAGCAGGATGGGTCGGGCGAGATCGATCTGGAGCTTCGTGACCCTGATTCGAGCGAGGCGATCCCCGCTCCGGCACCGCTCGAGTGAACACGCCGAACCCTCGCCACCGCCTGCACCGGACCGACGCCATGCGCACGCCCGATGCACACGAGATCATGCGGCTGATGAGCGCCGAGACAGCTTTGGCTCCGCTGTCGGAGCCGGTCTACTTCGTCATGCTTGACGAGCGCCGTCAGAAGCCGTGGCTGCCTCTCTTTGAGGGCGCCGAGCCGCCACCGGCGTCGGTGTACTGGAGGCAGTGGGACGGCGAGACGGCGTGGATCATCAACACGTACATCCAGCTCAAACGCCGCGGGCTGGATGTGCGGCTTTCGAAGCACCTCGTACCGGGTCGGCTGTGCGTGTTGACCTACGACGACGCAGCCCGGGCAGGCAAACGGATGCTGTCATGGCGCAGCTACGTCATCTGCTGCCGCATGGATCGAGCCCGGCCAGCGTACTGCGACGAAGTGATCGTGCAGAATCGAACGTCGGTTGATGGGCCGGGTGTTCACTTTGTGCCGCACTGGCCCCAGCTCTCGCTCCGGCCTCGCGATGACCGCCGGGGCGACCGCTTCGAGAACATCGTCTTCCACGGCGAGATCGAGAACATCGCGCCCGAGTTTCGCACGCCGGAGTTCGGGGCCGCACTTGCGGCGATCGGGGTGCGCTTTGTCGTGCATCCGCTCAGGCAGAGTCGCATCGACGAAGCAGGCCGGGATTGGAGCCAGACCGACGCGGTGCTGGCGGTGCGAGGTGGTAGCGAGTACTTCCGTTCGATCAAGCCGGCACTGAAGTTGGTGAACGCGTGGCAGGCCGGGTGCGTTGCGTTCGTCGGGCCGGAGGCGGGGTACCGCGATGAACGCCGGAGCGAGCTCGATTACTTCGAGGTGAGCAACGCGTCGGAGGCGCTCGCGGCGATGCAGCGTCTGGCGAGGGAGCCGGGCTTGTATCGTGCGATGGTGGAGAACGGGCGGCGTCGGGCCCTGGAGCACACGCCGGATGCGATCGCAAGGGAGTGGCGTGAAGTACTGGCAAGCGTGGCAGCCGGCGGGTATGCGAGGTGGCAAGCCGCGGGGTCGATGACGAGATGGCTGGGGTCGCCGCTCACCCAGATCCGGCGGTATCTCAAGCACAAGGGCGAGCGACGCCGGTTCTGGCGACTGCTTCAGGGCCGTGGGTATCAGGCAGCGACGGCTCGATAATCGGTGCAGGTTCGGAGAACCGATGGGATGGCTGCGGTCGAACGGTGTGAATGTCGCTAAGGGGTGGAGAGATAGGAAAGATACCCGCGGCTGGAGAACCGCTGACTTGCCCTTTCCGATACACTGTCGGGGAAGGCATGCCAACGGTTCGTCGCCGCAGTACAGGCCTCGCGGCGGTGATCGTGCAGGGGAAAGACATGGCTTCCGAACCCGGATCTGTCAACCCGATGACTCCGCCTCCGGCGGGCGTGGCGCAGGTGACGCAACTGCTGGTCGCCGCTGCGCAGGGCGACTCGCAGGCAGCGCGGGATCTGTTGCCGCTGGTGTACGAGGAGCTGCGTCGGCTCGCGGCGGCCCGCATGGCGCGGGAGCTTGTCGGCGGCGCGGGAATGACCCTGCAACCCACGGCGCTCGTGCACGAGGCGTATCTGCGGCTGCTCGGCGATCACGAAGTTCGGTGGAACGGCCGAGGGCACTTCTTTGGTGCCGCGGCGTTGGCGATGCGTCGGATCTTGGTCGAGCGGGCGAGACACCGTTCGCGTCTCAAGCACGGCGGCGAGGCGAAACGCATCGATATGGAGGTCGCGCAGCTCGCCCCAGCGCTCACGAGCGAGCCTCAGGCGGAGGAGATGCTCGCGCTCGATGAGGCGCTCAAGTCGCTCGAGACGCAAGATCGCCGGAAGTACGACGTGGTCATGCTGCGATACTTCGCGGGTCTCTCGATTGAAGAGACCGCCGATGCTCTGGGAATCTCGCCGGCCACCGTCAAGAACGACTGGACGTTTGCCAAGGCGTGGCTGAAGCGCAAGGTCGCGGGGAGCGGAGCGGACGGGGAATCGTGAGCGCGGCACCATCGCAACGCGTGGAAGAACTGTTCCTGCGGGCGGCGGAGTTGCCGACCGAGGAACGTGACGCGTTCCTACAGCAGCAATGCGCGGGTGATGCGGCGCTGTTGACCGAGCTTCGAGAGCTGCTCGAACACCATTCCGCAGAGGCGAGCTTTCTCGATTCCAACGTCGCGCCCGGCAAGGGGCTCCTGACGCAGCTTGGCGCGCAGCAATTGTCGGACGCCGAGCCTCTGTTGCCTGCCGATAAGAAGATCGGCAACTTCAAGGTGCTCGGCCAGCTCGGCGCGGGCGGCATGGGTGTTGTGTACGTCGCGCAGCAGGAGCGCCCGAAGCGAACAGTCGCCCTCAAGGTCATGCGTCGCGTCATGGCCGACCCGAACTCGGCGGCGGCGCAGCGCGTCCTGCGCCGCTTCGAGCACGAGGCCGAGCTGCTTGGCCGACTGCACCACCCCGGCATCGCCCAGATCTTCGAGGCCGGTACCTACGAGGCAGGCGGACTGACGCACCCGTACATCGCCATGGAGCTCGTCAAGGGCGAGCCGTTGCTGGTGTACGCCCACAAGCACAACATGGGCACGCGCGAGAAGCTGGTGCTGCTCGAGCGCGTCTGCGAGGCGATGCAGCACGCCCACCGCAACGGCGTGATCCATCGCGATCTGAAGCCGGCCAACATCCTGGTCGACGAGACGGGGCGTCCCAAGATCCTCGACTTCGGCGTCGCACGCACGACCACGAACGAGCTCCAGCTCACGAGCGAGCACACCGCGGTGGGACAGCTCATCGGCACGCTGCCGTACATGTCACCCGAGCAGGTCAGTGGCGATCCGAACGCCGTGGACACGCGGTCGGACGTCTACGCGCTGGGCGTGATCCTGTATGAGTTGCTGGCCGGAAAGCTGCCGTACGACTTGTCCAGCCGGTCGCTGCCCGAGGCGGCTCGCATCATCCGGGACGAGGAACCGACGAAGCTGAGCACCGTGGATCGCGTCTTCCGCGGCGATGTCGAGATGATCGTCGCCAAGGCGCTCGAGAAAGATCGCGCCCATCGATACCAATCGGCGAGCGAGTTGGGCGATGACATTGCCCGCTATCTCTCGGGCCAGCCGATCGCGGCACGACGCGACTCGGCGATGTACGTGCTGCGCAAGCAGCTCAAGCGCTACCGAGGCGTGGTGACAACGGCGGTCTTTGCCTTCCTCGTCGTGCTGTCTCTGGGGGTGTTCTCGGCGATTCAAGCCGTCCGCGCTTCTCGCTTCGCGATGACCGAGCGGGCGGCGAAGACCGAAGCGCTGTCGAACCTGAAGATCGCCGAGAACGAGCGCAAGCGTGCGAACGACAACGCGGCCAGTCTCGTCGATCAGCTCGCACGCTCGAACGTGGAACGCGGGCGGCTCTTGGGGATCAGCGGAAACCTGCAGGCGGCCGAGGATCTCATCTGGCCGGCGCACCTTCGCAACCCCGATTCGCGCCACACGTTCTTCGCGCTCTGGGAACTCTACATGCACGAGCCGTGCCTCGGCTCGTTCCAGGCGCACCCCGGCACGATTGCCTACATCAGCGCATCGCGCGACGGCACCCGTGCGGCCGCGACGAGCTTCGACGTTCCGGTGATCACCGTGCTGGACGTGGGTGGGATGCGACTCGAACGCAGCATTGCGACGCCGTCGGCCAAGGTTCGTGCGATCACCATCTCTCCGGACGGAAAGGTGATCGCGTTCGCACATGATGATCGCTTGCTCGCGTTCTATGACGCCGACACAGGGGAGACGATCGCCAAGACCGTCGCCGACGGACAGACGATCAACACTCTGGCGTTTCCGCGCGACTCCCGGCGCCTCGTTGTGGGCACGCGGGAAGGGAAGTTGCTCTGGTGCACTGTCTCGGCATCGCCGGAGTGGAGCGAGATTGCCACCACCGATACCGCGATCACCTTTGTCAACGTGTCCAACGACGGTCGCATCATCGGTACAGGACATCGCGACGGGGTCGTCAGGCTTTGGAACGTCGACGGGTCACTGCTTCGGACCCTGCGCGGCCACAGCACCGATGTCTCTTCGATCGGCTTCAGCGCGGACGATGCGTTTGTCGGGACCGGCGCGCTCGACCGCTTGGTGATCGTGTGGAAGGCCAGCACCGGTGAGCAGCTCGCCAAGCTTGATCTTCCTAACGGCACGCCCCGCGGCGTTCTGTTTTCTCCCGACAACGAACGCGTCTTCGTCTCGGGCTGGTGGACCATCAATGTCTGGCAGTGGGGGACACAGACGGTGCTCCGGCGCATGTCGCTGCCCGTCAGTGGCGTGAATCTCTTCTTCTCGAACGACGCGCAGGAGGTCTGGGCCGGCGTCGCGAGTGCCTTCCGCGGCTGGAACACCGACCCCGAACCTGCGACGCGACGCCTCTCCGGCCACACCGGCCGCACGATGGCCACGTGGAGTCCCGACTCCAAGTGGATCGCGACCGGAGATGCGGGCTCTGTCGTCCGCTTGTGGAACGCCGAAACGTCCCAGCTCGAACGGACGATGCGATCCAGCAGCGGCAAGATTCGGTCGATGCGATTCGACAACGACGCGAGGTTCCTGGTCGTGGCCGGCGAGGGCACGCAGGCGTCCATCTTCGATCTCACAAGCCCGAACCCCGAAGCAATGGTCGTGCTGAACGGCATCCGCAGCTATTCGCCCCGTTCCATTGCCTTCGCTCCCGACAACTCGGTGGTCGTGCTCCCCGCGACCGACGCGAGCCATCGCATCCTGCGGCTGCCCGACTTCGTGGAGGTTGGTCGCATCGACACCGCGAAACGAGAGGAATCCCTCTCCGCAAGGTTCTCGCCCGATGGCACGATGCTCGCGACCAGTGACCGCGATCGCGCGGTGCGACTGTGGTCGTGGCCCGACATGAAGGCGCTCGGCACGCTCCGCCCCGAGACCATCAACCCGCAGCCATGGGCGTTCGAGTTCACGCCGGATTCCAAGGAGATCCTGGTCAGCGGCTGGAACCGAAACACCGAGCTTTGGGATCTGGGCACGATGCAGCGCAAGCAGACGTTTCAGGGCCACGGGGCGCTGGTGACCGACCTGGCGATCCGGTTGCGGGAACCCGTGGTCTTTGCGACCGCGAGCGTTGATGGCACCATGAAACTCTGGAACCGCGAGCACGCCAATGAGCCGGTCATGCTCACCATCGACCGCTTCGGTGGCTATGAAGTCAACACCGTGGAGTGGAGTCCCGACGGACGGAAATTGCTCATCGGCGACTCGGTCGGCAACGCCCAGGTTTGGAACATGCGGCACTTCAACCGGCATATCGGCGGTAACATGCGTTACCAACTCGAGCGCCACCGCGAGCGGCTGGGCTCGGACCTGCCGCTGAAGGATGTCGAGGACCAGATCAAGCTGCTGCAGGATCGGGCGCGGGTCGGTTGGTAATGATGTGATTCGGCGTCGCCGCACTCGAACCGCATGCCCGACTCCGGCGGAGAGACCTCTATGCCCGACGACTCGTCAGCCGCCCCATCAGCAGTCCCTTCAGTCGCTCCTTCGGTCAGTGCACCGCTTCCGCTTTTCACCTGCCCCTATTGCGGCGGGCCCACGCCCGATCAGCCGCGCTGCGTCGCGTGCAACGGCCTGCTCGATCCGCTCTCGCGGCAGGCCACCCAGAACGCGATGGGGCCGTGGTTCGTTCGCGATGAACAGCAGCCCCATCGACCCGGCTGCTCGTTCGAAACGATTCTCACGCTCATCACCCGCGGGAAGATCACGGCCGATTCCGTTCTTCGAGGTCCGACGACGGCGCAGTTCTGGTATCCCGCCAAGCGGGTTCCAGGTGTCGCCAATCGCCTGGGCGTGTGCCACGCGTGCCAAGCCGCCGTGGGGGCCGCGGCCTCATGCCCGTCCTGCCATGTTTCGTTCGAAGTTGAAGGCGATCGGCAGACGCTCGGACTCATGCCGATTCGCTTGATCCCCGGCCAAGCGACCGACGGTCCGTCGCCCACTGCTCGGCCGGCGACGCTTGCCCCGGTGTTGCCCGCCGTGACGCCGCGTGTGGCCGAGGCTCGGCGTGCCGCCGCAGCCGCGGCGAAGCGGCGCACTTCCGCATTGCTCGGCGCGACGGTGGGATTTGCGATTGTCGGCGTGATGGTGCTGACGCTCGTGCTGTTGACACAAGACCGGTCCGGGGGTGCGACGCTCCCGGGCCCCGAAGGCTCCGCGGCCGTCGGGCCACGGGAGGAACCGGCACCGAACAGCACGGTGCCGGACGCGGCATCGGCTGTGATTGCCCCGTCCAGTGACGCAGGGCCGCCCCGGATCGTCACGACGCAGACCCCGGCGGAGTCGCCACCCGCGGCACCACCCGCGTTACCGCCGGTGCGGCATCCTGATCTTGACACCCTGCAAAAGACGCGGCTTCCGTAATTGTTCCGGGCTGGCGTTGTTTGCAAGCGGGGTCGGTGGCGACGACCGAATTGGCAAGGCTGCTATTCGCGGCGTGTGTGTTGGGACTTTCAGAATCGCCTGGACGGCGACGAAATTTCTGCAACATCCCTTGTGGTCGCGACGAAGATGAAGTACGCTTTTCGAGCCAATTCTGGCCGCCGCGTCCTGCGGCAAAGCGAAGGTCTGTGCTTTGTTTCGGTTGCGGATTATGACAGCTCGTCGGGTACTCGTGGTTCGGCTCCTGTTTGGACGCGATGGGCCTTGTGGACCCGTTCGCGTTCCCGCAGGAAATTTCCGATTCGACGCAACCGGTCGGTCCCGGAACTGCGTATCCTGAGTCGGATTCGTCTGCAAGCCGCGTTCTGCGGCGATGCTGGGAGATGCGAACATGCTGAAGACTGCGAAGGGCCGCAAGGCCGGGTTCACTCTTATCGAATTGCTGATCGTCATCGCGATCATCGCGCTGCTGATTGGCATCCTGCTTCCCGCCCTCGGCGAGGCGCGGCGTGCGGGTCGAAAGACGCTCTGCATGGCGAACATGCGCAGCTACGCGCAGGCGGTCAACTCCTTCGCGATCGAGAACAAAGACCAGTTGGCCGCACCGAGCTGGAAGGGTAATCAGGCCGTTCCGCCGGACGCTCACCCCTTCTTCCGCGGCAAGAGCCCCGGCAGCGACTTCGAGGGCGGCGCGTGGCAGGTCGTCAGCACGATCTGGAAGAAGACCGGCCTCGACCCGCAGACCTACAGCGTCCCGGGTGGTTGGATCGCGTACATCCTCTACAGCCACATTCCGCTGAACGACTACATCGGCGGTAACCTTCCGTCGCAGGTCGCGGCCTGCCCGGAGGACACGGTCCGTCTCGCGTGGCAGAAGAACTGGCAAAACCCCGAGGGTGCCGGCCTTCCCTATCCAGCGAACAGCAACGGCGATAACGGAGGGCAGTCGAACTGGCGTTGGCCTTTCAGCTCGTCCTACTCGGTGCACACCGTGCACTGGGGCCCGTCCCGCGGCGGCACGTTCAACGGCAAGGGCTTGAGCATCTACTTCGTGGATCCCAACGGCCCGGCCGGCGGCGGCGGTAGCTTCTACACGCAGGTCGGCGGCAACGCCGGTCTGGCGGTCGATGGCTCGTTCGGTCGCAACAAGCTGACCGACGTTCGCTTCATCTCCAGCAAGACCATCATGTCCGACGAGTTCGCTCGCCACCAGGGCCGCAAGGTCCGCTATTACGCCGATCCCGATGCGTCGCAGCCTCTCAACTTCTACGACGGCTCGGTCCGCGAGTACAAGACCGGCGAGACCAACCCCGGCTGGCTCCCGTCGAACCGCGGCAGCATGAGGGATCGCCTCGCTCACCGCAAGGACCGTCAGGTTTACGACCCGGTGTTCCAGTACACCCCGCAGTCTGCAGGCGCGAGCTCGGAAACCCACAACGCGGTGGCCGGCTGGTTCCGCTACACCCGCGGCGGCCTGTTCGGTTGGGACGTTCCGCGTGGACCGCGGCGCGCCGGTGTCATCGGCACCGGTTCGGGCCGCAAGCTCGATACGACCGAAGAGAACGAGCTGAACACGAATACTCAGGCGAGCGGTCAGCAGTGGTGATCAACGCTGTCGCTCCGTTCTAGAGAGCGTTCGGCACAGAAAACTCGAAACCCAACGGACGAGGCAGCCTCGTCCGTTTTTCTTTTCCGACTTCCTGTTTCCGCTTGCACAGAGTTGCTCTGCACGCGCACACTCCGTGACATTTCGCGACGCCGCCTCAGGATCGTGAAACACGCATCGTTTCGGGTGGTCCAATCGAGAGGTGAATCATGGCACAACGCCGCGGCTTTACGCTCATCGAACTCCTCGTGGTCATCGCGATCATCGCTTTGCTGATGGGGATATTGCTCCCGGCGCTGCGTGACGCCCGACGCGCCGCCAAGAAGCTCCAGTGCTCGTCCAACATGCGCAGCTACGCACTCGCCTGCGGCTCCTTCGCGCTTGATTACAAGGACATCCTGCCCGCCATGTACTGGCGTGGCGGCGCCGGCGCTCCGCCCGAGGCCCATCCCTCCATCTTTGAGAAGTTCGCCGACGGCAAGTTCCGGTTCGGCAGCGACGTCGAGGCCGCAAACCATCAGGTCGTCAGCATCATCCGCCGAAAGACGAACCTCCAGCCGAGCGACAGTGGCGTTCCCCAGAACTGGATCTCGTACATCCTCTACTCGCATCTCGTCGCCAACGACTACATCGGGGGCACACTTCCGTCACCGGTCGCCGCGTGTCCCGAGGATTCATGGCTCATCGCGATTCAGCGGAACTTCGTCAAGCCCGACCAGAATGCCGGCGTGACCTATCCGCCCGACGGTGGCGACGGCACCACCGACAACTGGCGCTGGCCGTTCAGTTCGAGTTACTCGCTCCACACCGCGCACTGGGGCCCGTCGAAGGGGCTCTCAGTCATGACCAGCGCCGGGAATAGTGTGCTGCAGTTCTGGTGGGCGGTCGAGCGTGCCCAGGAGGGCCTGGGCGGAAGTGTCTTCACCAGCAACGGCCTCGCGGGCTTCACCGTCGACGGTTCATACGGTCGCAACAAACTCGGCGATGTCCGGTTCCCGTCGCAGAAGGCCATCATGTCCGACGGCTTCGCGCGCCACTTCGGGCGACAGACGTACTTCTACGCCGCCCCCGAAGCCAAGCAGCCGCTGAACTTCTACGACGGTTCGGTGCGGGAACTGCAGACACTCGACACCAACCCCGGATGGCATCCCTCCAACGCCACGCGCCGCTCGATGACCAACCGACTGGCCATTCGCAAGGACCTGCG
Organism: Phycisphaerales bacterium; assembly: GCA_947459215.1. Classification (GTDB taxonomy): domain Bacteria; phylum Planctomycetota; class Phycisphaerae; order Phycisphaerales; family UBA1924; genus JAFEBO01. Next base: position 81,761 of record CANHCQ010000013.1, on the reverse strand, counting down.
GCTGTTTGAGCCCGCAATGGCGACCAACGGCACCGCATCCAAGGACAGCTCGATTCGCAGTTATTACGCTCCGGCGGGTTGGTACCGCTACACCCGCGGCGGTCTGTTCGGCTGGGATATCCCCCGGGGCGTGGTGCGAGCCCCCGTTCAGGGCCAGGCGCTTGCCAACGTGATCGAATCGGGCGAACTCGATACCCGGCAGGGAAACTGGTAGCTCGGACGGGGCACGCCGCGCGTTGCCGCGATGGGCCAAAACGGGCGCAATACCGGACGTCGCTGTCGTGTTCAGATCGCGTGTTTCCGGGTGCACTTGGGCCTTGCGGAACCGCTGCGGATGTGGTAGGTTGAACGGGCAGGAGGTGTTCGGCGTCCCGGTTCCGGGCCGCCGCGGATTTGTTTGATGTCGATCGGCCGTCGCTTCCCACCCACTCGCGGTGCGCGACAGCAGCCGAGGTGATGCGGAGTTTCTTGATCGTTGCATCTCGCGGATTGTGCGGCGCGAAGCCTAACAGGTGAGCGTCGGCGGCATCGGCCGAGACAACTTGGAATGTCTGTGCAAACAGGTTTGCAAGACAGTGTTCTCGTGTGAAGAGGTTTTCGTGAAATCGGGTTTTCGTGGGAGCGATTGGAAAGGACAAGCACGATGCTGGGTAGCCGCAAGGTTCGCGTCAATGGATTTACGCTCATCGAGTTGCTGATCGTCATCGCGATCATCGCGTTATTGATCGGGATTCTGCTGCCGGCGCTCGGCGAGGCGCGACGGACCGCGAAACGCGTTCTGTGCATGAACAATGAGAAGCAATTCGGCGTCGCGATGAGCGGGTATGCCAACGAGAAGAAAGACGCGCTGTTCTCGTTCCCGTGGAAGCAGGGCGACCGTCTTCCCGCGGATATGGGTGAGCCGCAGAGCACCGTCAAGCCGTACGGGTTCGGAAGCGATGCCGAGGCCGCACAGTTCAACGCGGTGTACTACATCCGCAAGTTCTCCGGGCTGACGCGTGACCAGGCGCCGGTTCCGTCGAACTGGTTCCCGTACATCCGTTACGGACACCTCGCGTTGGCCCCGTATCTCGGCGAGAAGATTCCGCTGGTGAACAATGCCTGTCCCGAGGATGCCTGGCTGGTGGCGATTCAGCGGAACTACCGGAATCCCGAGCTTGCGGGCGTGCCGTGGGACGCGTCGGTCGACGAAGACGGGCGACCGGTCGGTTGGCGGTTGCCCTTCCGCTCGTCGTACTACATCCATTCGTCGAACTTCCTGCCCGACAAGGACGAGGGTTTGTTCGTGAACGGCGTCTACGTGAAGGTACCTTATTACTTCACGCGCGACAACTCGGTGTTCTTTGTCGGCGGCACGAATCCCTTCCTCACCCCGAAGGGCGTCTTTGCATCCAAGAAGCTCACGGATGTGCGATTCCCGTCTGCGAAGGCATGGGCATCGGACGAGTTCGATCGCCACTCCGGGCGCCGCGCGCGATACTACGCGGACCCTGGCGCGTCGCAGACGCTGCCCTTCTACGACGGCTCGTCGCGCGTGGTCAAGACCAGCGAGAGCAACCCGGGTTGGCACCCGTCTGAACGCCGAAACATGACCCGTCGCCTCGACGGAAACGACAATTTCAACAACCTCCAGTTCTACGATCCGCAGCTGCAGAGCGGGAAGAATGTGGCGTACGGGCCCGCTGGCTGGTACAAGTACACCCGCGGCGGAAACTTGGGGTGGGACGTTCCGCGTGGTCCTTCTCGCGCGACCATTACCACCGCCGCCGACGGCAGAATGTCGATGGAAAAGCGAGCCGAGAACGAGCTCGATACCTCGACCTGGTAAATCCAGTAGAGAATCGACCCCAAACGCCGCTCCTTCGCGGCGTTTTTCTTTTTCGTCGACTCTTCCGACTCGGCCGTCTACGGCTTGCTTGGTGCAATCACGATCTTCATCTCACTCGCCGGCAGGTTCCAGCACAGCGATTCCTCGTAGAACTCCTGCATCAGGGGGTGCAGGTTGACCACGGCCTGGACAAGCTTCTTCAGCAGCTTCGGCAGCAGGAACATCGACGAGAAGACCAGCTTCTGCGAGATCACCCGCAGCCGCACGTTGTTGTAGAAGTTCGGCACCTTGCGTCGGTAGGGCCAGCCGTCCTTGCAGAAGTACCCGAGCGTGTAGAGGCCCCACGGCGTCTTGTGCGTGTAGTCGCTGTAGTAGTGGGGGTTGGCGAAGTAGGGCACGCGGAGGTGGCACTCGCCCGTCGGCTTCAGCACCCGCGTCACCTCGCGCAGCACCGTCTCAAGGTCCGACAGGTGCTCGAAGACGTGCACCGCTTCGATCCGATCGACGCTCGCATCGGGCAGAAACGGCAATCCCTGGTTGACGTCGCAGACCACGTCCACGCCAGGGAGGGCCAGCACGTCGATGCCGATCGCGTTGGGCTTCTTGGAAGGCCCGCAGCCGATCTCGACAAAGACGTGCGGCTTGGCAAGCAGCGGAGCAAGATCGGTCAGCACGCGGGGCGCGTCGGGCATCTGCATGCGAGGATGATTGGCAGAACCACCGGCCGGGACACTGGGCCCTGTGCTTCGGCATGCGGATTCCATGCCCGAACGCGCCATGCCGCCGCTTGGCGGCTCTGAGCCACGCGGTGCGGCAACGCTTCAGACGCGATTGCACCAATTGACCGCAGAGTCGGTCTCGCAGCGGCATCTGGATTGCCCGGCAAACTCTTGGTGACCGGCCGGAGGCCGGTCCTACTGGTGCGACGGAGTCGCGGGGCCTGAAAGGCCCCGCCCTCGCCAGAAGAAAAGCGGCCCGCGCCGGAACATCCGGACACGAGCCGCAGGGGAAAGTGCGCTGGTCCCGCGCACGGGGTAAGCAGCCGATCGCGCGGCAGCGCGGAGGGCTCGATTAGATCCAACGACCGGGGGGCGGGGGCGGAGGTGGTGGTGGGGGGACGATTTGGGTCTTGTCGAGGCGTGTGCTTGGGAACCTCCGTCAGTGCGACAGACGCGGCATCGCTGGCTTGGCCCGTCCGGCGATTTCTCGAAAACGACAAGACAAGCCGCAAGTGTCTTGGCTGGAAGTGGTTGCGTGTGGTGCGCGGGGGAGTCTGGCGCGAAAAAAGCCCCCGCTCGAGAACTCTCGGGCGGGGGCGAAGACTGGCGTCGGGTTGGTGGAAAGGCCGTGCGCGGATTACTCGCAGATCAAGGCGTTGTAGGCGGCGGAGAAGATGACGAAATCGGCGTCGTCGACGAAGCCGTCGAAGTTGAGGTCGGCGGGGCAGCCTGCGGGCATGACGGCGTCGCTGCAGACAAGGATGTTGTATGCGTTGGCGAAGATCACGAAGTCGGCGTCATCGACAAAGCCGTCGTTGTTGAGATCGCCGGGGCAGCCACTGCGCGGGAACTCGTAGGCACCCATGTCGGTCGTGGCGGTGCCGTTCAGGTCTCCGTCCACGATGCGTTCGAGCCGGTTGATGTCGCCGCCGCTGACGGTGTCGGCGTTGTTGCCGGCATCGATGCAGGGCGAGGCGAGGGGGTGGAGCCAGAGGCGGTCGTCGGCGTCACCACGGACGTTGTTGTCGCCGTTGTAGTCATCGAAGGCGGGGAAGCTGGCGATATTGCCGATGCCGCTCATCGGGAACGAGCCGGTTTCGATGCAGGAGTAGGTGATGGTGCTGGTGCCGTTGCTCGAGAAGATGTTCTTGGCCGAGGTGACCATGAGCGACGGGCCGCTATTGCCCCAGTGGATGGCGTTGCGGACGTCGTAGCGAGAGCCGGCGTCCATGCGCACGCCGCCGGTTCCGTTGGGGCTCCAATTGCTGACGACGGTGCAGTTGCGGAAGAAGGAATCGACGTTGGTGCCGGTGCCGTAGACCGCGCCGCCGGAGTTGTCGGCGGAGTTGCCGACGAAGAGGCAGTTGTAGAAGCCGGTGTCGCCGGACATGAAGATCCCGCCGCCGAAGCCACCGGTGGTGTTCTCGATGAACTTGGAGCGGTAGATGGCCAGGGTCGGGGCGAGGAATCCACCGGTGCTGCCGTAGTAGCGGATCGCTCCGCCCTCGGCGTCGGCATCGTTGTAGCGGAAGGTGCAGTCCTCGAAAGAGGGACCGACGAACCCATCGGCGAACTCGATGGTGACGGCTCCGCCGCGCTGGGCGTGGTTGTACTCGAAGATGCAGTTGTTGACATCGACGGAGGAATCCTCGGCGTAGAGCCCGCCGCCGGCCTCTCGAGGGACGCTGCCGTTGGCGTAGCCGCCGGAGATGGTGAAGCCATCGAGCGTGGTGTTGAACGAGATGTTCTTTGCGTTGAGGACCTGGTAGCAGTTGTCGGCCGCGGTGAAGATGTTGCCGATGTTTCCGGTCAGGAAGCTGGGATGAGCGCCGGGAACCCGCTGCGTCAGCGCGACCTCGGTTCCTGCGAAGCCGCCGTAGAGATCGACGCCCTCGACAAGAGTGAAGGTGCTGGTGCGGACGGTGCCTGGGAAGTAGGTACCACCGGCGACCCAGATCTCGGTGATCTGACCGGCCGAGGCCTTGGCGACGGTGAGGGCTTCCTGCAGGCTGGTGAAGGCGTCGGCCCAGGAGAGGCCGGTGTTGGCGCCGGTGGCGTTGTCGTTGACGTAGAGCCGGGTGTTGGTGATCTTGACGAGCTGGAAGCCGTTGAAGGCGCATCTCGCGAGCCCGTTGCCGATGTCACCGGAGACGCTCAGCGTGAGCATCGGAGAACCGGCGGGGACGACAAAGTTGAGCACGGCGTGGGTCTTGCCGGACTGAAAAGTGTTGCTGGTGGTGGGGCCGGAGGTGCTGGCGAAGCCGGTGGAGACGGCTCCGACGGTGCCGCTGATGTAGTTGGTGTGATAGTTCGTAAAGCCAAAGCCGTCCACATAGGACTGATCCGCGGGACCGAGCGACGCGTAGACGTACGCGCGGTAGAAGCCCTGGTCGAGCCCGTTGACTTCGACATCGATGCCGCCGTTCTGCGTGAAGCCGAAGCCGTAGTCGTTCATGAGGGCGCCGAAGTTGCTGGTGCCGAGGCTGCCCGAACCGGTGCCGTTGGTGGAGATGGCCTTGGCGGTGAGCCCGCTGGCCGCACCGTTGAGACCGACGAGGTTGATCAGGCCGGGGTTGCTCGCCGGCGTGAGGAGGTTCCACGAGCCGAGCTGCGCGGGTACGGCGCCGTAGGAAGACGAGGGCGTGGTGCCGCCGCTGGCGTGCAGATCCACGTTGACAGACTGGGCGCCCGCCGAGCCGGCGAGCAGGCAGAGAACCAGAGCGGACGAAATGCGTTGCATGGTCTTTCCCTTGTGGGCGATGAGGCACCCGACGCGATGAGCGCGCCGATTCCGGGTATCAACACAGGTTGATCGGCGGCGGTCGCTCCGGTCGGGTGCCGAGGAGCGATCCGCCACCTAGTGCGTCGCCGTGCGGCCCACCGGCTAGTCACCGGGCAAAACAATCCGTTACCGACTCGCTGCGGCCGCTTCGGGCCGCGAAGCGTACAAGGTGTCGTAGAACCGGCGATACTCGCCCGAGCGGATGTGCTGCCACCAGGCTTCATGCGTCCGATACCACTCGACGGTGGCATCGAGGGCCGCGGGCCAGGCGGAGCGTGACGGCTTCCATCCAAGTTCGCCGCGGATCTTGGCCGAATCGATCGCGTAGCGCCGGTCGTGTCCGGGGCGATCCTGCACATGGCGGATGAACTCGGGCCCCTTGCCCATCACCCGCAAGAGCGCGTGCGTGAGATCCAGGTTGGAGTGCTCGTTGTCGGCGCCGATGTTGTACACCTCGCCCGCCCGGCCGCGTTCGAGCACCGCCAGCACGGCCTCGCAGTGGTCGTCCACGTGGATCCAGTCCCGCACGTTCAGCCCGTCGCCATAGAGCGGGACCTGCTTGCCCTCGAGCAGATTCGTCACGAACAGCGGGATCACCTTCTCCGGGAACTGGTACGCCCCGAAGTTGTTCGAGCAGCGGGTGATCACGGTGTCCAGCCCGAACGTGTGGTGGAACGCGTGCACGAGCAGATCGCTCGCCGCCTTGCTCGCCGCGTACGGGCTGCTGGGCTTGATCGGCGAAGTCTCGGTGAACCGCAGCTCGGGGTTCTCCAGCGGCAGGCTGCCGTAAACCTCATCGGTGCTCACGTGCACGAATCGCTTCACCTTGGCCTGATGGGCCGCGTCCAGCAGCGTCTGCGTGCCCAAGACGTTGGTCTGGACGAACGGGCGGCTGTCCATGAGGGAGCGGTCGACGTGGGATTCGGCGGCAAAGTGCACAACGGCATCGGCGCCGGTCAGCGCCTGTTTCATGGCCGCGCCGTCGCAGATGTCGGCCTTGACGAAGCTGTAGTTCGAGTCGTTCTCCAGCCCCGCGAGGTTCTCGAGGTTTCCCGAGTAGGACAGGCAGTCGATGTTGGTGATCCGTATTGCCGGGCGCTGACGCCGCAGGAAGCGGATGAAGTTCGAGCCGATGAAGCCGCAGCCGCCGGTCACGATGATTCGGTCGAACATGGCCGATTCTAGAACGAGGGGCGGAGGTTCCGTCCGGCGTGGCAGGTGCCTCGTACAGTCTGCCCATGCCCCGCGTGGAGCAGTCCATTCCCGAGCGTGCCGCTCGCACGACCAGCCTTCCCGGGCCGGTGCGTCGCTCGCTGGAGGTCTGCCGCGAGGTGACGCGGACCCGCGCCGGGAGTTTCTACCTCGCCCTGCGGCTGACCCCCGAACCCCGTCGTAGCGCGATGTATGCGCTCTACGCGTGGAGCCGTCTGGCCGACGACATCGCCGACGAGACGCCGGGCGAGGCGGCGATCCTGAAGGGGCTCGAGCAGTTCGCGCGTGACACGCGGGCGGCGTTCAACAACGTGCCCGCGGGCGACGAGTCGACCCTCTGGCCCGGCGTCTGCTGGGCGTTCCGCGACTGTGGGATCAAGGCGCAGTGGTGCGAGGACCTGATCGAGGGCATGCGTCGCGAGGCGGCGGGCGTGGCCCTTACCTCGATGTCGCAGTTCGACGACTACTGCTATCGCGTCGCCGGCACCGTCGGCCTGATGTGCATGAGCGTCTGGGGCGTGCGGCACGGGGTGCGGCCCGACGCCTGGATCGAGCCCGCCAAGGCCCGCGGCCGCGCGTTGCAGACCATCAACGTCCTCCGCGATTTCGCCCCGGACTTCGACCGCTCGCCGCGACGCGTGTATGTGCCCACCGAGACGCTCAGCAAGTGCGGCCTGGTCGCCGAGGGCCTGCGCGAATGGCGCGATGATGTTCGCTGCCGCGCCGTGGTGGCCGAACTCGTTGCTCACGCTCGAAAGAACCTCGACGCCTCCGCGGTGCTTGCGGAGATGGTTGATCCGGCATGCTTCGGCGTGCTCGACGGCATGACGCGGGTGTACGAGGGCCTGCTCCGCCGCATCGAGGCCAACCCGCGCGCGATCGTCGGCACGGAACCGGTGCGGCTCAGCACCGCGGCCAAGTCGATGATCGCCTGCGGCGCGTACCTCCGGGGCTGGCACGCGCGGCTCTTGGGGTCTAGGGCCAAGGTGAGCGGCGCATGAGGGGGCGTCGTGCTGACCACGTTCTAGTCCTCGGCGGCGGGATCGCGGGGATCGCCACGGCCCTCACGCTGGCGCAGCGCGGCGTCCGCGTCACGCTGATCGAGTCACGCGACCGTCTAGGCGGCCGTGCGTCGTCGTTCTTTGATGCGAAGACCGGCCTCTGGCTCGACAACTGCCAGCATGTCACGCTGGGCTGCTGCACCAACTACATCCGGCTCTGCCGCATGCTCGGCGTCGAGCACCTCATCCGCTGGGACGACGAGCAGTACTGGGTCGAGGCTGGCGGCCGCACCAGCGTGCTGAAACCCTCGTGGCTCCCGGCTCCAGCGCACGGTTTGCCCTCGTTCGCGATGGCGAAGTTCCTGACGTGGGCGGAGAAGGCTCGCATCGGTGCCGCGCTCGCGCAAATGCGTTTCCTCGATCGCGCCCGCTACGCCGACCGCTCCTTCGCGTCGCTGCTCGACGAGCTCGATCAGGAACCCGGCGAACGCCGCCGCTTCTGGGACCCGATCATCGTGAGCGCCTGCAACCTGATGCCCGAGCACGCCTGCGCCGCCGCGGCGTTGCAGGTCTTTCAGGATGGCTTCCTGAAAGGCGCGGAAGCGATCCGCATCGGGATCATGACCGTGCCGCTCGGCGAAGTCTACAAGCCCGCGACGGCGATCATCGAATCCGCGGGTGGCCGCGTCGTGCTCGGGGAATCCGTTGCGCGGTTTGACGATCGCTCCGCAACCCTCGCCAACGGCCAGACGCTGCACGCCGACGCCGTCGTCTGTGCATTGCCGTTCGAGAAGGCCCGTGACGTCGTCGATCCCGCCCTCGCTTCCAGCGACTCTCGATTCGCGCCGCTGGCGGCGATGCGTCACAGCCCGATCCTGGGCGTGCACCTGTTCTTCGATCGGCCGGTTCTCCCCACGCCTCACGCCGTGCTGGTGGAGCGGGACACGCAGTGGCTCTTCCGCAAGGACGCCGAGGGCAAGGTCGTGCACGCCGTCATCAGCGGCGCCGACGCGTGGCTGGACCTCGACGCCGACGCGATCGCGAAACGGGTGGTGGCGGACCTGGTTGCGTGCTTCCCCGCGGCCGCTGGAGCCCAACTCCAACTCGCCCGCCCGGTGAAAGAACGCCGCGCGACGTTCGCGTACACGCCCGGCTTCGATCACCTCCGCCCTGCAACGCACGGCCCCGGCGGCCGCGGGCCGTTCCTCGCCGGTGACTACACCCAGACGGGCTGGCCCGCGACGATGGAGGGAGCGGCGATCAGTGGATTCGCGGCGGCGGCGTGCATCTAGCCTCACTCCGCAAGCGGGGAACGGAATGGCGTGATCGCATGATTCCGCGGTGCCAGCAGTCCGCCGTGGCTCGGCACGGCGCGACTGATGCGAACCGGAGCGTTTTCTTGCGAGGGCACCATTCGCGCGGCTCAGAACAGCCGGGGACTTGTGGCACCAAGGGCGGTTCGAGGGCCGATACCGCGGCCTCGACGCTCGTACCCTTGTCGGTGGTTCGACATCCGCGAACCGTTGTTGTGGAGTCATTCATGATGCAGTTTGTCAAACGCACGCTGATCCCGGTCGCCTGCATGTTCGCCGTGGCGACGCAGACGTTCGCCCAAGCCCCGGCCACCAAACCTGCCCGGGCAACCAAACCCGACACATCCCTCATCCGCTTCGGCGAAGCCGCCAAGCCCCGGACGCCCGGCACCATCCGTGTCGCGACGTACAACCTGCTGAACTTCTTCGACTCCGACCCCGCAACCCGCACGCACAGCGAGGGCGACGCGGCCCCGATCAAGCCTGAAGGCGAGCGTGAGGCCGCGGCCGGGGCGCTCCGTGCCATCAATGCCGACATCGTCGCGCTGGAAGAGGTCGAGTCGCTCCCGGTCGTCAACGCGTTCGTCGCCAAGTACCTCGCGGATATGGGCTATGACCACGCCGTATTGATCGAGTCCGAAGACCCCCGGGGGATCGACAACGCTTTCATCAGCCGCTTCCCGATCACCCACAGCGAGGCCTACGGCCAGCGCCCGCTCGGCGGCAAGCAACCCGCTCTCGAGGGCAACCGTCCCAATCCGCTCGCGGGTAATGACATGATGTTCCGCAGGTCGCCGCTCCGGGCCGACATCAAGGTTCCCGGCAAGGCCTTCGGCGGCGGCGACGACGAGTCGTACGAACTCACGCTGCTCGCCGTGCACCACAAGTCGGGCCGCTGGTCTGAGTACTGGCGCGTTGCGGAGGTCAACGGCGTGGTCTCGATCATCAAGGAGATCGAGGCGAAGACCCCGGAGGCGAACGTGGTTGTCCTGGGCGACTTCAATGCGCAGGTGACCGACGCCCCGATCAAGGCGTACTTCGAGGGTGGCCTGATCGACACCTTCGCCGCCAAAGCGGCGAAGTGGAGCCCGGCAATCGTGTCGCACGAGTCCGGGCGTCGCATCGACATGATTCTGCTGAACAAGAACGCCAACGACGAGTTCGTCGCCGAGTCGCCGTTCATCTTCGGCATGCCGGCCCGCCCGGAGGGCGCGGACTGGCGAACGACCCCGCCTCCCGCGGGCTATGCCTCAGACCACTACCCGGTCGTGATCGATCTGAAGCCCTTGAAAGCCACGATGGCGAACCCGAAGAAGTAGTCCGACGTTTACATTGATGCACGTTTCCCGGGGGCGACCGGCGGCCGGGTCGCACAACCGCTTGATACTCAGCCGCATCGAAGGAGTGACTCATGAAACAGATGTTGATCGCCGGAATGTGTGTGGCCCTCGCCTCGACGCTCGTCGGCTGTGACGAGAAGTCGGCCGAGGCTGCGAAGAAGAGTGTGACGGATGCGGCCGCGAGCGCCGCGGACGCTGCGAGCAAGACCGCGGGCGGCGTGACGGAGAAGGCCGTCGCCGCCGTGGACGCCGCCAAGCAGAAGATCGTCGAGGGCGCCGAGGCCGCGCTCGCCGGGGCGAAGACCAAGGTTGACGAACTGGTTACGAAGTTCGATGGCCTGCCCGCCGCCGTGAAGCCGACGCTGCAGTCGGGCGTGGACGGGATCAAGACGCAGTACGGAAGCCTTGAGGGAATGGTCAAGGACCTGAAGGCCGGCACGGGCGACCTGTCGGGCCTGCAGACCAAGTTCACCGATGCCCTGGGCAAGCTGAACACCGGCATCAGCGAACTGATGAGCAAGTGGCCGAAATAATTGTCCGACCGTCAACGAACAGGGGCCCCACTCGGGGCCCTTTTCATTTGTGGGTTGTCTGTGCCGAGGGTCAGCGCGTCAGTGCGAACACGATCGCGATGATACCGGCGATCAGGAGGAGCGTGCAGACAAGCCCCGTGATCTTCCAGGCGCTGTACGGCCGGTCGCCGAGGACCTCGCCGGTACGGGCGTTGATGATGACGCGGAACACGCGACGGCTATAGCGATAGGTACTCACCCACAGCGGCAACAGAATGTGCTTGTAGAGGATCTCGTCGTACCGCGGGTGCATCGAGGTGATGCGTTGGTGGTCGCCTCCGATGTGGCCGCGGATCGTCGCTTCGATGGTCGGCCTCATGCGGACCTTCGCGCCGTTGAAGCCTTCCGCCAAGTCGACGCTGTAGGACTCGCAGCGGAACCCGGCAAGGTACTCGTCCGCGTACGGGACAAGGTCCTTTATGTCCCAAGGCTCGGCCTCGATCTGCTCCTCCATCGGAAGCGATGTGCTTGCGGGTACGAGCACGTCGTCGAAGTCGTTCACAACCGTTCCTGCGGCTGGGTACCAGCGGGTCTTGCGGACCTGGCGGGTGCGACGCTCCGAGCGACCGTTGACGGTCACGGTGTAGGACTCGGTGACCCAGTAGTCTTCGCCGCGCATGCCGGTGTAACTGGTGGTGGCAACGCAGTCGTACGTCCAGAAGGGCATATAGGCGCCGACCAAGGCCGAATCGATGGTGGCCTCGCGGGCGAGTTTGGACGGGGCGAACCAGAGCGAGGCCAGCCAGCGGCGGTACTTCTCGACCGCGTCCCGCTTGGTGATCGCGAAGGGGAGGATCGCGGTGGGCTTGAGGCGTTTGGCGCTGACCGCGCCGGCAACGATGGGCGTGCCGCAGAAGCAGCAGACCTTGCTGGTGACGTTGTCTTCAAACTGCACATGGGCGCCGCAGGCTTCGCAACGCACCTCCAAACGTTCGATGGTGGAGGCGGACCGTTCCAGCGATGCGAGGGCCTCGTGGTAATCGTTCTCCTCGACGACAGTGTCGGTGGTGGTGATCTCGTTGACTGCGCCGCAGTGGGCGCACTTCAGTGATTGCTCACCCGGGCAGAACGTGAGGTCGGCGCCGCAGGCCTTGCAGGGAAAGGTTCGCGGCGCGGTGCTCAGGCCGGGATCGACCGGCTGCAGAGCGTCTTGATCAGATGATGATTCGGTATCGGGCATGGCAGACGGAGGCGACGATGCCGCGGATGGAACGCATCGGACGACAAGCCGTGAGGTGCGGTCAACGATCCCTTGGGGGCACTTCAGCTGCTCCGGGCTCTGAGACAGGGTGACCCGCCTCAGGCCCGTCCCATTGGGCCGCTGGAGTCAGTCCCGATTCGGGCGGCCCGGTTACCTGGGTGGGAGTGGGGGAGGCGACCCTCCAAGGGTGCCGCCAAGTTCTGCGACGCTCGAGGCCGCAGCCCACGCGGGCATGCCCTGCTTCCAGACAAGCGTCTCGCCGGTGAGGCGACCGCTTCGAGCAAGTTCGCCAATGGTGCTCAGGTCGAACGGCCCGGCCTGCTGGCCGTCGAGCGCGACAAAGAACTTTGCCGCTGCCGTTCCGGGCATCGGCGGCGGAGCCGCCCCAGGCTGCATCGCCCCGCCGACAGAATTGGCCATCTGCTGCGCCATGGCGAATCCCGCGCCGAGCCCCATGCCCTGAGCCATCCCGCCGTTGGCGTTGTTCTTTGCGGCATCGCCGATGGCGGTCGCGGTCTGGAACTGGGTGAACTTGTTCAGGTCGCCCAGCACGCCCATGCTGGTCCGCTTGTCGAGGGCGGCCTCAACCTCGGGCGGGAGCGAGACGTTCTCTATCAAGAATGCGGTGAGCTCAAGGCCGTACTGCGAGAATGTGGGGCGGATCCGTCCCGCGATCTCGCCGCCGATCTCCTGGTACCGAGCCGCAAGGTCCAGGGCAGGCACCTTGGATTCGCCCAAGGCATCGCTGAAGCAGGTCACGATGAAGTTGCGGAGCTGTTCGGTGATGCCGTCGGCGGTGAAGCGTCCGCTGGTTCCCGCGACTTCCTTTACGAGGGTGCCCGCGTCTCCGACCTTGAACGCGTAGGTGCCGTAGGCCCGCAGCCGCATCGGCCCGAACTCGGCGTCGCGGAGCATGATCGGGTTGGCGGTGCCCCACTTGAGATCGGTGAATTGGCGGGTGTTGACGAAGTACACCTCGCACTTGAAGGGTGATTCGAAGCCGTACTTCCATCCCAGGATCGTGGAGAGGATGGGAAGGTTTTTGGTGTCGAGCGTGTACATGCCGGGCTTGAACACGTCTGCGATCTTGCCTTGGTCGACGAAGACCGCGACCTGACTCTCGCGGACGATGAGCTTGGCCCCGTACTTGATCTCGTTGTTCAGGCGCTCGAATCGATAGACGAGCGTGTCGCGCGAGTCGTCGAGCCACTCGACGATGTCGATCAGTTCGCCCTTCAGTTTCTTGATCCAGTCCATCCGAGTCTCCTCAAGGGGTCCGAGCCGGCCTCGGGGGCGAGAACCCTCGCCACGCCGATCGCCTGCAAACGCCGGGCCTCACACCCGCCGTTCAGTGTACCCAACCCGTTATTGGGCGTGCAGATTTTGCGGTTTCACGGCCTTGGGAGCGAAACGGACCGGCGCACGCGCACAGTCCGCCACACGCCCACCAGTTGCACCAAAGTCGCCCCCCGGAGCAGACGAAACAAGCCGCAGCCGGTGCTCGGGCGGAAGGTCCGCTACGTGCCGCGCCGCCCGTGCGCTGGGCTTGAGGCCGAAAACGCGACATCCGTACCGAAACCAGAGGGGATTCGTCATGCAGCAGAGCGTCTCGCACACCAAGACTTCCGTCGGCCTCGCCCGGGTCGACTGGTCCAAGCTCGCTTGGCCAGCCGCGATCCTCATCTCGATCTGCGGTGCCGCCGTCGGGCGCGCTCAGGTCAGCACTGTCTCCGGTGGCGGCTCGCAGCCCGCGGCCCAGCCGAACCAGACGCCCAATCAGAATCCCACCCAGGGCGGCCAGCCGCAGCAGGCCAGCCAGCCCGCGAGCCAGCCGGCCAGCCCGCCCAGCACGGGCTTGAACCAGCTCGTGCAGAACGTCTCCAACGCCTTCGGCGGCGGCCAGGGCAGCGCCCAGTCGCAGAACAGTGCCGATCCGTTCTCCGGAAACCCAAGCGCTTCCTTCAATGGCGCGAACGGTTCGCCGCAGGTGCACGGCGACGAGCCACGTACCGTGAAGCCCCTGCGGGCCAACGCGGTGAAGGTTGACGACAACGGCGTGGTCGATCTCCGCGTGAACGGCGAGGAGATCGCCGCGGTGCTGGAGATGCTCAGCCTCCAGAGCCAGAAGAACATCATCCCGCACAAGAACGTCAATGGCAAGGTCTTTGCCAATCTCTACGGCGTCACCTTCTACGAAGCCCTCGACGCCCTGCTCCACGCGAACGGATACGGCTACATCGAGCGCGGCAACTTCATCTACGTCTACACGCTCGAAGACCTGCAGAAGCTCGAGCAGGCCGCGCGCCAGCGCATCTGGAAGGTCATCAAGCTCAACTACATCTCCGCGGTCGACGCCGCCGCCTTCGCCCAGGCCCTGCTGAGCAAGGACTCGGTCATCAAGACCAACGCCAAGGTCGGGAACTTCCCCGGAAAGAGCGACGTTCCGATCGGCGGCGAGGACTACTCGGGCGAGTCGACCATCATGGTCTGGGACTTCCCGGAGCAGGTCGAGCAGATCGAGAAGCTCATCAAGGAGATCGACACCCGTCCGGCTCAGGTGCTGGTCGAGGCAACGATCCTCCAGGCGCAGCTCAACGAGAACAACGCCTTCGGCGTCGACTTCGCGCTCCTGGGCAACCTGAACTTCGCCGACTTCATCTCCGTCGGCGGCCCGCTCAAGGCCGTGGATTCGTTCGTCGTCAACAACACCAGCAAGCTCGCCAGCCCTGCGGCCGGCGACATCCCGGTCGTCGGTCCTCCGGGCGCCTCGGCCGCCGACGGCAGCCGGGCGTTCGGTCTCACCTCGACCCCCGGCAACACGGGCGGACCGGCGACACTCAAGCTCGGTCTGTACAACAGCAACGTCGGCGTCTTCATCCGCATGCTCGATGAAGTGACCGACACCACGATCCTCAGCAACCCGAAGATCCTCGCTCTCAACCGTCAGGCTGCCCGCGTGCTGATCGGTCAGCGCGTTGGCTACCTCAACACGACGAGCACGAACACCGCCACCACCCAGACCGTCGAGTTCCTCGATACTGGCACGCAGTTGCACTTCCGTCCCTTCGTCGGGACCGACGGCACGATCCGGCTGGAGCTCAAGCCCAGCGTGTCATCGGCCGTCATCCGCGATGTTCGCAACAGCGGCGGCTCCACCGTTACCGTCCCTGACGAGATCACGAACGAACTCACGACCAACGTGATTGTCCGCGACGGTCAGACGGTGGTCCTCGGCGGTCTGTTCCGCGAGAGCACCCAGTCGGCCCGCAAGCAGGTTCCCGTGCTCGGCGACATCCCGCTTGTCGGCAAGGCCTTCCGCGGTCAGGAAGACGAAGTGCGTCGCCAGGAGATCATGTTCCTGATCACGCCTTCGGTCGTCAGTGATTCGTTCCTCGCCGAGTCTGGCAATAAGGGCAACGAGATGCTCGCCCGCGTCCGCACCGGCGCCCGCGAGGGTCTGCTCGAATTCAGCCGCGAGCGTCTGACCAGCCAGTTCGTCAGCGACGCCCGAAAGCTCGCCGCCGAGGGCAAGAACGAGAAGGCGATGTACAAGCTCCACATGGCTCTCTCGATGAACCCGCACCAGACCGACGCGATCGAGCTCAAGGAGAAGCTCAGCGGGAACAAGGCCTCGTGGCCCCACCGCAGCATGCTTGACGACATGCTCTCGTCGGAGAACAAGACCGCCAAGCCGCGTGTCGACGCCGGAAGCAGTCAGACGGCTCCCGTTGTCGCCTCGAACGAGTCCGCTCAGCCCGCGGCAGGCACGCAGGTCAACTCTGAGGCCCCTGCTCAGGTCCCTGCTCAGGCCTCTGCTCAAGCCCCCGCACAAGCGAACGCGGCCCCCGTGAACGCAACGGAGCAGCAGGCTGCCCCGTCGGCCCAGCCGCAGGAGACGCAGCAGGCCGCGGTCCAGCCGCAGTCTGCTCCGGAAGTCTCGCAGCCTGTCGCGGCCGTCGCGGCCCCGAGCGTGCCCGCGGCGACCCCGCGCTACGACACCATGCGGATGAACAACCGCGGCCAGGTCGTGGCGACGAGCACGGACTACGTCTCGAACGCCGCGCAGGTCGCCCAGGCCCAGCCCGCGAATCCTGCACAGGCTCAGAAGCGCGCTTCGGCGTTCGGAAAGCTGTTCGGTGTCAGCAAGCCGAGCGAGCCGCAGAACAAGGTGTCGACTGTTAACGAGAACGACGGCCAGAACTAACTTGCACGATTTGACCGAACCCTCGAAACCGCGCCGAAACCGGTGCGGTTTTTCTTTCGCATCTTTCTCCGCGGTCCCGGTCACGCCGACCAAAGTGCCGCCCTTCGTGGGTCGATGACTTCCGAGAACACACCCGGTTTTCGGGCCTGTGTCCGGTGCTCGCTTTACGCACGGCGAGCACTCCATCGGAGGGACCCCATGCAGATCCGCCATACGTCGTTTGCCATCCTGGTCGCCTGCTCGCTTGCTGTTCCCGCGCTCCTCAGCGGCTGCGGCAGTATTCAGGGCAACTACACCCGCGCCGCCACCTCTTCTGCCAAGGAAAAGATGGCCGCGATGAAGTCCGCCATGGAGTGGCAGAGCGCCAAGCAGCAGCTGCTCGGCAACGACACCGAGAAGGCGCTCAAGTCCGTCGATCGATCGCTCGCGCTGAACCCCAACGTGGCCAAGAGCCATGTGCTCAAGGGCCGAATCCTGATGGAGCAGGGCGACCTCGACGGTGCGCTCACGTGGTTCGGCACCGCCCAGGCGATCGAGCCGGAGAACGTGGAAGCGTCCTACTACGCCGGCGTCGTGAACGAGCGTCTCCGCCAGTCGGATGCCGCGTTGGCAAACTACCGTCGCGCTGCCGAGCTCGAGCCGTCCAACCCGCAGTATCTCGTGGCGGCGACGGAGATCCTGATCGATCAGGGCAAGCTCTCCGAGGCTGAGGCCGAGCTCGCGACCCGTCAGAACCAGTTCGCGCATAACGCGGGCGTCAACCAGACCAAGGGCCACATCGCTGCCCTCCGAGGCCAGCACGAGATCGCCCTTGGGTTCTTCGAAGAGGCTCGCCTCGCCGCTCCGGACGACCCGGCGATTCAGTCCGACCTCATCGCCGCCCAGATCGCCTGCGAGAAGTACGCCGATGCCGAACTCGCCATTGCCCGTTTGCTGAAGAACAAGGACTACGCCGAGCGCCGCGACCTGCAGCTGATGCGGGCTCGCTGCCTCGTACAGGTCGACCGTGCGATCGAGGCACGGGATGTGCTCATCAAGCTCACAAACTCCGAGGGCGGTTCGGCCGACGTCGAATCGTGGATCGAGCTGGGCAAGGTTTCGTTCAAGCTCAAGGACATCAACCGCGCCCGCACTGCCGCTGCCCGCCTCGTTGCGATCGCGCCTGACCGCCCCGAGGGCTATCAGCTCCGCGCGATGGTGCTGCGTCGTCTGGGTGCGCTGGATCAGGCACATGAGAACGCCGTGCGAGCCGCGGCGATCGCTCCCAATGGCGAGAACTACGTTCTGCTGGGTCTGATCGAGCGTCAGATCGGCCGCACTGCCGAGGCCAAGGCCAGTTTCGCCAAGGCGATTGAGCTGGAACCGACGAACACGCTCGCCGTCAATCTGCTCCAGCAGACCCAGAACGGTGCTGTTGCGACGGTCACTGAGACCGAGTAATCGTCGGGTCGCAGAGAACAGTCTGAAGGATTGAGAAGCCGCCGGGAACGCCCGGCGGTTTTCATTCTGAGCCTCGCCCTGCACCTACTCTGTTGCGGTCCAAAGCGAGGCCTGCCCGTGTTTGTCGCGACGAACCACGCCGAACTCCGGTCCTTCCTCACGCAGCCATGCGTGTTCGTGCCCACCATGGGTGCGCTGCACGATGGCCACGCCAGCCTCATCCGCCATGCCGCGGCCGTCCATCAGGGGCCGGTCGTCGTCAGCATCTTCGTGAACCCCACCCAGTTCAACGACCCCGCTGACTTCGCCCGCTACCCCAAGACGCTCGATACCGATCTCGACCTCTGCCGCCGCAGTGGCGCGACCCACGTCTACGCGCCAACGCCGCAGGACGTTTACCCGACCGACGCCCCCATTCCCGTCCCCCCGCTGCCCCGCGTCGCCACCGCGCCTGGGCTGGAGGACAAGCTTCGCCCCGGCCACTTCGCCGGCGTTTGCCAGGTCGTCCGTCGTCTCTTCGATCTCGTGCAACCCGCCGCCGCCCTCTTCGGCGAGAAGGACTGGCAGCAGCTGCAGGTCCTCTCGGCGATGACCCGTGAGACCGGCCTGCCCATCCGGATCATCCCCGGCCCGACCATCCGCGAGCCCGACGGCCTGGCCATGAGTAGCCGCAATCGATTCCTGACGGCTGACGAGCGCCCCCGCGCGACCGCGATCTTCCGCGCCCTCCGCGAGGCCGCAGCCAAGCCCACACCCGCCGCCGCAGAAGCCCACATGCACGCCGTGCTGCAAGCCGCCGGCCTCGAAACCCAGTACGCCGTCGTCCGCGATGCTCAGTTCCTCGAGGCCCCGATCTCCGGCCGCCCGCGCCGTGCCCTCATCGCCGCCAAACTCGGCAGCGTTCGTCTCATCGACAACGCCCCGTGGCCCGCCCCTCAGACCTAAGTCCTCACACCTGGCCCCTCCATGCTCTCCCATTACGACTTCTACGAACTCTGCGTCACCGAGCCGACCCGCGTCATCCCCTTCCTCCTCGCTGCCCACGCCCACAACCCGCGCACGCTCCGCGAGGACTTCAGCGGCAGCGCGGCCCTCGCCCGCGCCTGGGCCGCCTCGCATCCCGCCCGCCGCGCCATCGCCGTCGATCTCGACCCCGAGCCGCTCAAGCGTGCCAAGGCCAAACGCATCCGCACCATCGAGGCCGACGCTGAGACCTGCACCGCGAAGGCCGACATCGTCGCGGCCACCAACTTCCCCATCGGCTACCACCACACGCGCCGCGACCTGCTCCGCTACCTGAAGGCCGCACGACAGAGCCTCAACCGCCGCGGCGTCCTCGTCTTCGATCTCTACGGCGGACGCGACGCCTTCACCCCCGGCAAGATCATTCAGCTGCTGCGTGCGCCGAAGCAAAGACCATGGTCCGGCGAGCTCATCGAGTACACCTTCGAGCAGCGCACCGCCGACCCGCGCACCGGCCGCGTGGTCGACGCCCTGCATTTCAAAGCTTGGCCCGCCCGCACCAAGACGCCCGCGAACCCGCGAGCCAAGCAACCCGCGCCCGCGATCGATTTCCCCGACGCCTTCACGTACGACTGGCGCCTCTGGTCGCTCCCCGAACTCCATGACGCCCTTGCTGAAGCTGGGTTCACCAACGTCGAGGTTCACAGCCGCCTCGGCGACGCCATCGACAACGAAGGCCGCGTGCTGCTGAACCCGGTCCGCGAGCCCGACGACCTCGACGAGAACTGGGTTGTGTGCGTGGTGGCGAGGAAGTAGTGAGTAGTGAGGAGTGGGGGAGTGGGGCAGCTGGTCGTCCGTGCTCACCGCTCTTCTACCCTTGCCCATGTCGGCGACGCCGCATCCTTCATCACCCGCTCGCGTGATTACGCTCCGCGACGTCGAACGCGCCGACCTCGACACGCTCTTTGATTGGCAGCGCGATCCCGAATCCTGTGCCGTGGCCTTTGTGAAACCTCGCACCCGCGAGGCCTTCGACGCCGCGTGGAACAAGGTCTTCGACGGCCGCGCCGATCCAACCTCCGGCATCTGCGCCAGATTCATCCTCGCCGACGACATCCCCTGCGGCTCCATCGGCACGCACATGTCTGGCAGCGAGCTCAGCGTCGGCTACCTCATTGCCCGCCCTTTCTGGAATCAGGGGATCGCCACCCGCGCCCTCGCGCTCCTGCTCGAACAACTCCCCACCCGGCCACTCCACGCCCGCGCCGCCGCCCGCAACACCGCGTCGATCAAGGTCCTGCTGAAGAACGGCTTCCGCATCACCGGCACCAAGTGGGGCGACGAGACGGAACGCTACATCGCCTGCGAGGAGATCATCTTTATCTTGCCGTGATCAGGTGATCGCATCCCGCGTTCCTCGCTCACCCCTCACAACTCACCCCTTCCCACTCCCCACCAAAAAGGCCGCGAGCCCCTTGCGGGGCTCGCGATCGTTCCGACGCGGCGATAAGCCGAGTTCTGTTCCGAGGCCGGTTTGCCCACGCCCTCGCGAGCGTGCGCACCTGTCCCCGGCGGCGACCATTTCTCTGGGCCCAGCGTTACCGCGGAGCTCAAGCGATCTACCCGCACCCGACATGCCCGGACCGGACACCCCCGGTCTTGCGACCAGAGCGGATGCTGCTTGACCTTGCACGCACTGGGGTTTGCCATGCCCCGACCCTCACGGGCCGAGCGGTGCGCTCTTACCGCACCTTTTCACCCTTACCTGATCCGCCCTTGCGGACGGCCATCGGCGGTTCAATCTCTGTGGCACTGTCCCGCGCTCGGGGAGGATGGCGGTTTTCCGCCGCCTGCCGAACGGGTGGGCGTTACCCACCAGCGTGTCCTGCCGTGCTCGGACTTTCCTCAGGGCCGGGACCATCCCAACCCCGCGGCCGCCTGCCGCGTCTCTTGGAATCGTATGGCTGCGAGGCGGTTCACTCGATGACCGGGATCTCGACCCACTCGCCGCCCTTGGCGATCGACTCGTTGCCCGCCTGCATGACGGCGACGTTCTCGACGATGTCGCGAAGCGAGACCGGGGCCTCGCCGCCCTCGAAGAACTTCACCATGCCCGCGACCAACCGCCCGTAGACCGGTGCGAAATCGACCACGAACTGCTGCACGCCCTTCTTGCCGTGGACGGTGGCGCCGAAGGCCCACGCGCCGTCGCGGTCGCAGCGGATGCGGGCGAGGCGGCCGTCGCGGTACTCGATGTCGATCAGGTGGTAGCCGCTGGTGGCGTCGCCCTTCTTGATCGAGCTCACCCGCTTCACGCCCGGGCCCTGGCCCGACCACTTGAAGATGGCGTCGACCATCTCGATCGAGTGGCAGCCGTAGTGCCAGAGGTCGGGCATCATGTCAAGCACCTCGCCGTTGCCGAAGGCGTCGATGGCGACGATGTCGCCGAGCTTCTCCTTGTCGAGCTTGGGGATCTCGGTGACGAATCGCAGCGACGAGGCGGAGTAGGCCCGGGCCTTGTACTGGCGGGTCATGTTCAGGAGCGAGCGAGCCTGGTCGATCGAGCAGGTCAGCGGCTTGTCGATGTACGTCGGCATGCCCTTGGCGATCGGTCCGATCGCGAGTTCGAGGTGGCGGTGTCCGTTGATGTTCAGCACCATCACGCCGTCGACCTGGCTCAGGAGCGCGTCGAGCGAATCGACCTGCTTCGCGCCCTCGGCGATCGTGTCCTCACGCCACTTGGCGACGTCCTTCTTCGACTGCTCGGCGCCGGCGGGGTGTTGCCACTCGTGCTTACCCGGATCCCAGAACGCCGTCACCTGGCACTTGGTTTTGCCTTCCTTGTGCAGGGCGTTGATGGCCTTGGTGAAGACCGGGGTGTGGGATGAGTCGATGCCGATGGCGCCGATACGCATGATGGAATCCTCGGGAGAAATGCTGGTGGTTGGGATGCGGCTGAACGATAGGTGGCGGAAAAGGCAATAGGCACTAGGCACTGGGCATGAGGGGATGCAAAGAATCTTGAAAGCGACGTTGGATCCGGCATGAAACGCAGTGCGGCACAATCGACACGGAACCCCATCGGCACGTCTTTCCTGGTGCCTAGTGCCTAGTGCCTTCCTCTCAATTCCACGGATCTTCGCCCACGTCTTCGGCGGGATCGATGTACTCCACCGTTGCCGTGCGACCCGTCTCGATGCTGCGACGCTCGGCGTCCAGCAGGCAGGTGACGTCCAGCGCGTCCTGCACTGTGGCCCGCGGCGTCACACCCTTGGTGACGATCTCGACAAAATGCCGGACCTCGGCTTCGTAGCCGGTAGTGGTGGGCAGCTCGACCGCCTTGCTCTCATGGGCGTCACTGAGCATCACCGGCCTGTCGCCGCGGGAGAGGTCAAAGTCCGCGGTCGCCTTCTCGAAGTTCGCAACGTACCGCATGCGGAAGCCGAAGCCTGCGTGCTGTCCCCATCCGCCGCTGGCGACCACGATCTCGGGCGCACCGGAGCCTTTGGGGTAGTGGTACACGGTGGTGAGCTGCTCCAGCGAGCCCACGGTCGTCACGGCCTCCGGTCGGCCGAACGTCCAGAGCACGTAGTCGCTGTCGTGGATGTGCAGGTCCAGGAGCGCACCGCCCGAGCGGTTTACGTCGCCATAGAACGCGGTGTTCCACGTCGGCCGCGAGCCGCGGCGTTCAAACTCCACGCTCTTGCACGCGCCCAGCGTGCCGTCCTTCACTCGGTCGTGCAGCCACTCCCAGCCGGGCCAGAATCGCATCACCATCGCCGGCATGCACACCCGGTCGGCCTTGGATGCCGCCTTGTGCACCCGCAGAACGTCCTCGGCCAACAGCGCCAGCGGCTTCTCCACCAGCACGTGCTTCCCACCTGCCAACGCCGCGATCACCAGCCCCACGTGCGTGTCTGTCGGCGTGCAGATGCTCACCGCTTCCACGCTCGCGTCTGCCACCAAGCCCGCGGCGTTGGGCGACATCTTGACCTTCTTGGGGTCCACCGGCACCTCGCCCGCGTTCACCTTGATGTTCCCGCCGCTGGCGTTGTCCGAAAGGTCCTTGGCCTTGGTGTCGGCGATCGCAACCAGCCGCGAGTGATATCCCGCGTTCTCGGCGCTTAGAAACGCCTGCACGTGCGTGCGCCCCATGAACCCCAGACCAACGACACCGACGCGGAGTGGATTTGGCATGGTCTCAGGAAGCCTTGATGAAGTTGCGGAAGCAACCGAAGGTTGAGAGGGGGTGGGTGGTGGTGGGGTTGCCGCGGAGGGAGGAGTCATGGTTGCTTATCCGGCGATACGACGGACCAGATCTCGGGCGGCACCGATGTCCTTCTCGCGCGAGTCGCCCGCCTCGCGTTCGATCATGAAATCGACGTGCAACCCGCGGGCCGCGTCGAAGAACTTCTGCCAATCCACCGCGCCCGTCCCCGCGGGTTCCTCGCTGCCCCACGTGCCGGGCTTGGTCGTCGGCTTGGCGTCCTTGATGTGAATCTGCATGACGTGCGGCGAGAGCTTCCGCAACGCCTCGATCGGGTCGCCCATGCCGTACAGAATCATGTTCGCCGGATCGAAGTTGACGCCCACCTCGGCTTTTTCAGGCAGTACCGCGTTCAGTTCTTTCAGCACACCCAGCAGCGTGTGCGCGTCTTCCTGCCCGGTCTCGAAGGCCACGCGAACGTTCCGAGCCGCGAAGACCTCGGCGATCTGGCGCAGCCGCTCCACCATGCGAGCCCGAAGTGGGTCACCGGTCTCGTGCGGCAGGAATCCTGCATGAAAGGTCACCAGCGGGATGCCTAGGCGTGACGCGAAGATCGCGTTACCCTCAGCGGCCCGCAGGTTGGCCTCCCAGTGCTCATCGGGACGCACGCCGCCGGTCAGCTTGATGGTCTCGAGCGTGGAGTAGTCCTCGCCCTTGGTGCCCATCATGCCGCTGGCGATGGTGATGTTCGCGAGTTTCAGTACCCCCGCGGTCTCGTCTGCTCGCCACGCGCCCTCGCGCACCGGATCGAGGTGCAACTGCACCCGCCGAATCCCCAGCCCCGCGATCTTGTCCGCCAGGTCACGCGGCGACTCCGGCCTCAGCGACCACGAGCACACCCCGAGTTTGTCCATGATGTTGGCCATAGCGTGCTGACTCTTCTTCGAACCTCAGCCATCACCCCTTCGAACGCTCATCACACCTTGACCGACGCCTTCGCGGGCTTGGTCTCCGCCAGCGAGCCGTCGGCGGCGCTGGGCACCCAGCGTACGAACCCTTCGATCGCCTCGTACTCGGCGAGTCCGAGCTGATCGTACAGCTTCGCGGTGTTGCGATTGCGCTGCTCGGCCCGCTGCCAGAACTCGCGCTGGTCGTTCGGACCCGGGAAAAGCGCGCTGTCCTTCTGGCTCTCGTGCTTGAAGATCGCATACCGCTTGCGCATCACCTCGTCGGGCGAGAGCGGCACCGCCATCTCGATCTGTTCCGGTTCCCACTCCTGCCACGCGCCGCGGTAGAGCCACAGCGTGCACTGCTTCATCCACTCGCGCCCGGCGAGGCGGTGCATCGCCGTCGTGATCGCCGCCAAGCACACCCGGTGCGTCCCGTGCGGGTCCGACAGATCGCCCGCGGCGTACACCTGGTGGGGCTTCACCCGCTCCAAGAGCTCCATCGTGATCTGGATGTCTTCCTCGCCGATCGGCTTCTTCTTCACGCGCCCCGTCTCGTAGAACGGCAGATCCAGGAAATGGATGTTGTCCGCCTTCACGCCGCTGTAGCGAGCGCCCGCCCGAGCCTCGGTGCGGCGGATGAGCGTCTTGATCCGCTGCAACTCCGGCGAATCCACTTCGCCTGCCTTCTTCTTGCGGACGAACTCCTCGACGCTCCGCTCGATCGCGTCCGCGGCCTTCTGCCCGATGTCACCCAGCCGGTCCTTGAACGCCTGGGCAAACTCCGAGACAAAGTCCGCATGCCGGATCGCCGATTCGTCCCACACCGCGATGTTGCCGCTGGTCTGGTACGCGACGTGGACGTCGTGCCCCTGATCGCACAGGCGGATGAACGTGCCGCCCATGCTGATCACGTCGTCATCCGGGTGCGGGCTGAACAGGACCACGCGCTTGGGGAACACGTCATGCCCCGGCACGCTGATGCGCCCGTGCCGCTCGGCCTTGTCGGCGGGCTTGCCACCGGGCCAACCCGTGATCGTGTTCTGCAGCGAGCGGAAGACATCGATGTTGATGTCATACGCCCCGCCGCGCCCGTCCCTCCAGGTGCTGAGCATGTCGGCCAGGCCGTGCTCGTTGTAGTCCTCTTCGGTGAGCTTCAGGATCGGCTTCTGAAGCGTCTTGGCCAGCCAGATGACGGCCTTGCGGACCGTCTTTTCGTCCCACTTCAGCCCGAACTGCTCGATCCCTCCCAGCAGCCACGGCGTCTTAAATCGCGTCAGTTCCGCCGCCGCCGCACCGTCCAGCATGATCCGTGCATTCGGGTGCTGCTGCAGGTACGACGCCGCGATGACGTTGGTGATCTCGCCCTCGACCGCCTTCTTGATGACGGGAGCCTTGTGCTCGCCGAACGCAAGCAGGAGCACCCGCTTGGAATCCAGGATCGACCCCACGCCCATCGTGATCGCCTTGCGCGGCACATGCCGCTCGCCGAAGAAATCGCTCGCCGCGTCCATCCGCGTCACCCGATCGAGCGTGATCACCCGCGTGCGGCTGTCCCGCGACGAGCCCGGCTCGTTGAACCCGACGTGCCCGGTACGCCCGATGCCCAGGATTTGAATATCGATCCCGCCCGCGTCCTTGATCTGCCGCTCGTACTGCTCGCAGAACGAAGCGATCTGATCCGGCGCGATCGTGCCGTCGGGCACGTGTGCGTTCTTCGGGTCGATGTCCACGTGATCGAACAGGTACTCGCGCATGAAGCGCCGGTACGACTGCAGCTCCTCCGGCTGCATAGGCCAGTACTCGTCGAGGTTGAACGACACGACGTTCTTGAACGACAGGCCGTCTTCCTTGTGCAGCCGGACGAGCTCCTCGTACACCGCCTGCGGCGTCGAGCCCGTCGCGAGCCCCAAGACCGCCTTCTTCCCCTGAGCGGCCCGCTCGCGAATCAGCGCCGCGATCTCGTGCGCGACCGCATGGCTCGCCGCATGGCTGGAGGTGTACACCGTGACCGGTATCTTCTCGACCACCGAGCCGAAGTGATGTCCGGATCCAGAGGTTTGAGCAGTGTGCTGCAGGTGCTGGGCCATGGCCGCGTCCTTTCGGGTCTGGCGGGAGAGTGCAAGACAGCCCCGGGCGAGGGGCTACGGAAAATACCCGATAGAGAATAGTCGAAACAGGGGCCCCATTGCAATAGCCACCGGACAAGTTCGTGAATTGTCAAGGGGCCAGTTCCGAGTTTTGTCCGAGAATGAAAACGCCCGGCGTCAGCCGGGCGTTGGTAGGTCGGAGACCGGGAGGTTCGCCTTACTTCGCGGCCTTGCGAGCCGCCGCGTCGGCCGCCGCCGCCGCCAGACCGTCGGCAAACGTCGCCAGCCCGGGCTGCTTGGTGCCCTGCGCCGCGTGGGCAAAGGCGACCAACTGCCGGGTGAAGCGCACGCCGCAGGTCTCGATGGCGTGGTTCTCGACCTTGCCGAGCAGGTCCTTGAAGACCATCACCTCGGGGTTCTCGTAGTCGTACGAGAGCATGCCCTTGTCGCCCAGCACGCTGACGGTGAAGCGTGAGGTCTCGGCCCAGCCGGAGAGGATGACGCCCGCGACATTGCCGGGGTTGTTGGGGCCGCCCTTCTTGGTCGACTTCACGAGCACGGTCGCGCCGGTCTCTGTGCGGCCCTTCCACTTGTAATCGAAGACCGCTCCGACGACCTTGCTCGGGCCGACCACGAAATGGAACAGGTCCATCGAGTGTGAGCCCATGTCGAGGAACGCGCCGCCGCCGGCCTTCTTCGGGTCGCTGAACCACTTGCCCTGGTGGCCCGGCAGATCGCAGGCGAAGAAGTTCTCGAAGCGCTCGAGCCGCCCGATGCGGCCCTCGGCGATGAGTTCCTTCATCTTCAGCACCGCGGGCGTGAAGCGGTGGCAATAGCCGATCGCGGTCACAACCTTCTTGTTCTTCTTCGCCAGCGACTCGAGTTTCTTCGCGTCCGCGAGCGTGTGCGCGATCGGCTTCTCGGTCATGACCGGCAGCTTGGCCTTCAGGGCCGCCGCCACGATGGGCAGGCGAGCGCTCGGGGGTGTGCAGACGACAATGGCGCCAATGCCGTTGGTCTTGGCGGCCTTGATGAGCGCCTCGGCGCTCTCAAAGGCCGTGGCACCGTTGGCGCTGGCGAACTTCTCCGCTGCCTCACGGTTCATGTCCGCGACGCCCGCGATCTCGACCTGGCCCTGCGAGTCCTTGGCCGCCGCCGCGTGGGCGTTGGCGATCCCACCCGCTCCGATGATGCCGATCCGGAATGCCATCTGTGCTACGCTCCTTCGTGTCGCCGCTCGGTGATCGGGGTCGACCGACCCAACCGGCGGCGTGATTCGTACATCCAGTGCCCGCGCTTGCAGCACCGTGCTTCCACGCGGCGCGTGAGGATAGACGCATGCATACCCCCTGGTATCCGGTCTTTACCCGAGCCTTGAAGGCGACTCTCGTAAGTGTGGCTGCGCTCGCCGCTTGGGCCGGGCACGCCGCGGCACAGGCCCCCGAATCGGCGCCGAAGTTGGCCCCCGCCGAGGTCCGCGGCACCTGGGTGACCACGACCGCCAACACCGCCATCGCATCGCCCGCGAACACCGCGGAGACGATGACGAAACTCCGCGCGATCGGCCTGAACACGGTGTACGTCGAGACGTGGAAGAACGGCTACACCCAGTACCCGTCCGAGGCGCTCAAGAAAGTCATCGGTGTCGATCGCCGGCCGAACCTGATGCCGCAGGACCCGAGCGACACGCCGGAGCAGCTAAAGAAGCCCGCCCGCGACCTGCTCGACGAGACGCTCATCGAGGCCCATCGCAACCAACTGATCTACATCGGCTGGTTCGAGTTCGGCTTCATGGCCGCCCACAGCAGCACGCAGAACCACCTCCGCAAGATGAAGCCCGAGTGGATGAGCCGCGACATCAAGGGTAACGAGGTCGCGAAGAACGGCTTCGTGTGGATGAACCCGCTCCACCCCGAGACGCGGCGCTTCCTGCTCGACATCGTGCTCGAAGCCGTGGACAAATACGACCTCGACGGCGTGCAGCTCGACGACCGCATCGTGTGGCCCTACTTCGACATGGGCTACGACGACTACACCAAGAAGGCGTATGCCGCCGAGCACAACGGCAAGGAGCCGCCCGCCGATCCGAAGGACCCCGAGTGGACCCGCTGGCGGATCGAGAAGGTGAACGAGTACAGCAAAATGTTCGTGCAGGAGATCCGCGCCAAGCGTCCGGGCCTGATGATCTCCCTCAGCCCGGCGGTCTATCCGTGGTGCCTGGAGTACTACCTGCTTGAGTGGCCCAAGTGGGCGGCATGGACGAGCGCGGATGCGCTGCATCCCCCGTCCGCGGGATTGAGCAAGGACTGGCCCGGCGCGAATCAGACGCCCCGCTGGGACGAATACATCCCGCAGTGCTACCGCTTCTCCTACGACGCGTACGAGAAGACCTGGCTTGATCAGGTGAAGTACATGAACGAACTCGGCGCGGGGCGCGTGAAGGATCTCATCGCGGGTATCCGCCTCGTCGGCGAGGGCAAGGACAGCACGTGGGACGACCTGCGCAAGAGCGTGGAGCTCGTTCGCAAGACTGGAGGCGGCGGCCACGTCCACTGGTTTAGCCGCGGCGTGCTGGATGTGTTCCCCAACGAGCTCACCAAGTTCTACGACGTCGTCGGAAAGGGTCGGTCGCCGCACCCGGTGTTCGGAGCCGACTGGCGCCCCGCTCCGATCCGCATGATCAAGAAGGACGGCGTGTGGAACGCGGAAGTTCCGACCGGTGCGTATCGCGTGATCGCCAAGAAGAATGGCGTCTGGCGGACGATCGGGGCGCACACGGCAACGAAGTCGGACGGTCCTGGTCTGTTGCCTGTGCCGGCAGTCCGCGATGACGGTTACGAGGCTGTGGAGCTGCTCGTGGATCGGCGCGAGGCTCTGGGCAAGCCGCGCCGCCCATGAGCAACGGTCGTTGGTCGTTCACGTTGGGGTGACGCTGGCTTCTGCGTCTGCGTGATGCGAACGGCAGAAGCGTGTCTGCCACTGATACGGACGGTAAAGTACTCGGCACGAAAGGAGCGTTCATGCCTTCCACCGTCTTTGTCTCGACAACGTTTTCGCTTGAAGGCTTCGATATTGTCGAGCAAAAGGGCGTCGTGCGCGGCATCGTCGTGCGAGCTCCCACGATCAGCCAAGGCATCATGGGCGGTCTGAAGTCCATGATCGGCGGCAACATCGGTGCCTACGCGGAGATGTGCGAGCAGGCTCGCCAGCAGGCGTACGACATCATGATCGAGCACGCGATTGCTCGCGGCGCGAACGCGATCGTCGGTGTGCGTTACGACGCGTCCGACATGGGCGGCACGTCGGCGGCGACCGAAGTCCTCTGCTACGGCACGGCGGTGGTGGTGAGGCCTCGGACATGAGCACGCCGGGGTGGTGTATCGCGATTATGGCCATGGGGATGGCGCTGCACGGGTGTGCGAGCACCTCGTCGCACGCCGGGAGGAATGACGCCATGTCTCGAGATGTTCCGGTGGTTTACTTCGAGATCCCCGCGACAGATCTTGATCGGGCGATCGACTTCTACAGCGCCTTGCTCGGCGTTGCGATCGAGCGCACAACCATCGATGGACATGCCATGGGGCTGTTCCCGGAGGTGGGTGACCGCGAAGGCATCTCTGGGGCGATCGCCACTGGCGAGAGCTACGTTCCATCGGTCGATGGCACGCGCATTTACTTCAAGGTCGACGATGTCCGTGCCACGCTGGCGCAGGCGGTGCAATTGGGCGGCAAGGAGTTGTATCCGCCGACGCAGGTCGGGCCGCAGACGGTCGTCGCCGAGTTCAAGGACTGTGAAGGCAATCGCGTCGCGCTGATCCAGCGCGTCGCGCCGGAACGCTGAACGCCGAGGCCTAGGGTCAGGACGGACAGACCAGGTCGTTGTACGCCGCAGCGAAGAGCACGAAATCCGAGTCGTCTGCGACGCCGTCCTGATTCAGGTCGCCGATCGGATCGAGCAGCAGGTTGTACGACTCGGCGAATCGCACGAAGTCTGCATCGTCGACGAAGCGGTCGTCGTTGAGATCGGCCGGACAGTTGCTATCGACATCGCCGGTCAGGCGGAACGAAACGACGCGATTGACACTGATCGGATCGCCGTCGTCGACGATGCCGAGCAGGGCGTACGAACCGTCGGGGAGTTTGGGACCAAGGCAGAGACCTTCAAGATTGGTCTGATCGCCGGAGTACAGCAGTCGCTTGGTCGCCGGGGTGAACGTCGTGCCGACGAGCGTTGCCAACCCCGAAACATCCGTGGCGGCGGCGGTGTCGACCTCGTAGATGCGAGTCTGGAAGAACGTCGCTCCGAACGCGAAGGAGCGCTCGAGCACCAGCAGCTTTCCGTTCGGAAGCGCGACGATCTGCGACACGCCGCTGCGTGCACCGCTGATGACGCTTCCGTGCAGCGGCTGAGTCAGGTACGCGAACTGCGTCGTGGCCGTCGGCGGCGTCGCGGTCGCGTCGTACTTGAGCAGACGCACCCATGTTCCGGCGGTGGGGGTGGAGACTGGGCCGTCGACGGTCAGCGCTTCCTCATTCGCGGCCCACAGTGAACTTCGGGTGCGGTTCAGCGAGAGGGACTCGAAGCCGAAGTTGGCGCGACGGTTGGCGAAGATCGTCGGGCGGGAGAGCGTGCGGACAAACGCTCCGTTGTCGAGCCGGTACTCGCGTATCTCCGGCGAGCCTTCCTCGCACAGATACACGGTGTCACGCGCCGCTCCGCGATAGGCCATGTCCTCGAAGTCCCGGGTGTCCGCGAGGCTGAGCCCTCCGGTCGGGATGATGGCGGCCGACGCGATCGCGCCGTCATTCGCCAGGGTGATCGACAGCCGCAACAGCTTGTTGGAGTTGTCCATCACGGTGAGGGACGACGAGCCTCCGCCGCCGATCTCCGGCCCAGCCCACGTGATCCCGCTCAGTCCCGCGACCGTGAAGGTGACGCCGTTCTGATCCTGTGACGTGGAGCCGAGATTCGCGACGGACTTGAACTGCAGCGCCAACGGCGCGGCATGCACTGCCGTGGTGACGAGGGCAACGAGCGAGAGCTGCAACGTGGAACGCATGGTCTCATTATCGGCAGCGCGGCGGGGGTACCTGCTCGCAGCGTCCGGATCGTAATGCGACGGCATCTGGTCCGAAGAGGGGGAAAGCCGGACAATCACAGAACAACCCGGGCCAGCACGAGGCCTATCAGGACGGCCGAGATGGTCGCCACCAGCCCCGGCCGCATGAAGCTGTGGACCAGAACGAACGACCCGATGCGGGTCGTGCCCGTGGAATCGAAGGCCATCGCGGCGATCAGCGTGCCGTAGGTGGGCAGAAAGAAGTACCCATTCACGGCTGGAAACATCGCGATCAGCGTTCCGGCGGGCAGGCCCAGAGCGATGCCGACGGGCATCAGGGCAATCACCGTCGAGGCCTGACTGAAAAGCACCACCGAGAGCGCGAAGAGACCAATGGCGAAGACCCATGGGTGCGCTTCGATGACGCCCCGCAGCGCTGCGATGATCTGCGTCTGGTTGCCCTCGAAGAAGCAGTTCCCCATCCAGCCGAGTCCGAGCACCGAAATGACGGCGGTCACGCCGGCGGTGCCGACCTTGGAACGCACGGCGTCGTCGGGCTTGGCGCCGAAGCAGAGCATGATGATGCCCGCCGCGGAAAGCATGACGATCTGAATCAGCACTGACATCGACACCGGTGTGCGGGCGACCGTTGGCGGAGAGGACAGATCCGCGCCGGGTTGTGGCGGCACCTTGGTCGTCTCGGTTGCCGGCGACTGGCTCCCTTCGTCGCGTTGGTCTTCGTCCCGTGGACCTTCGTCCGGTTGGACTTCGGCGATCGTTGCCGCAACGTTTGGAGTCGCTGTCGCGTACGTCGGTCGAAGGTTCTCAAAGAGTCCGAACGCCACGATGAGCACGGCCGCGAACAGGAACGTCGCCACCGACCCGATGGCCCGCGTCCGCTCGGCGCCGGTCAATTGCTTCGTCGCTGTCGCTTCGACGATCTCCCCGGACGCGAGTCGGCGCCGATACTCCGGGTCGTCGTTCAGCTCGACGCCGCGTCGATAGACCGAGAGCGCGCCGATCATGCATCCGAAAAAGGTCGATGGGACACAGATCATGAGAATCTGCGGCAAACCGACGCCCTTACTCGTATCGAGCAGGGCCAGGAGCGCCGCGGTGGCTGCCGCGAGCGGGCTTGCCGTGATCGCCTGCTGCGAGGCGATCACGCTGATGGACAGCGGACGTTCCGGTCGAACGCCGGCCTTTCGGGCCACGTCGGCGATCACGGGAAGGATCGCGTAGGCCACATGGCCGGTGCCGGAGCAGAACGTGAACACGTACGCCACGATCGGCGCGATGAAGGTGATGCGGCGCGGGTTGGCGCGAAGCGCCCGCTCCGCGATCATCACCAGCAAGTCGAGCCCGCCCGCGGCCTGCATCGCCGCGGCCGCGCTGACGACCGCGACGATGATCGCCAGGACCGTCACCGGCGGGGACGACGGGGGCAGGCCGAACACCCCGACCAGCACGCTGAGCCCCAGAACCCCGACCGCACCAAGGCCGGCGCCACCGACGCGAGCGCCGATGACGATGGCTGCGATCACGACCGCAAACTCCGCCCAGATCATGGCCGCTCCTTGACTCCGGAGGCGAGTGTTGCTCCGTTTCGCCCGCTAACGCCCGGACATGGCGCGCGGGTCGAGCACCCGACGGATCTGCGCGTCCGTCAGCAGCTTTCGTTCCCGCACCAGTTCAACGACGCCCCGGCCGCTGCGCAGCGCCTCGGCCGCGATCTCCGTCGCGGTGTCGTAACCCAGTACAGGGTTCAGCGCCGTCACGATCCCGATGCTGTTCTCGACCGATGAGCGGCACACCTTCTCGTTGGCAGTGATGCCGTCGATGCAGTGTTCACGCAACGATCGGGACGCGTTCATAAGCATCTTCTGGGATTCGAAGATGCACGCGGCCATCACCGGCTCCATCACGTTGAGCTGCAGCTGACCCGCCTCGGCGGCCATGGTGACCGCCAGATCGTTCCCGATCACGCGGTAGCAGACCTGATTGACGACTTCCGGAATGACCGGGTTCACTTTGCCGGGCATGATCGACGAGCCGGGTTGCATGGGCGGCAGGTTGATCTCGAAAAGCCCCGCGCGCGGGCCGGACGAGAGCAGCCGCAGATCGTTGCAGGTCTTCGAGAGCTTGATCGCCAGACTCTTGAGCACCGAGGCGTACAGCACGAAGCACTGCGTGTCCTGCGTTGCTTCGACGAGGTTGTCGGCAAGACGGATCGGGCGCCGGGTGATGCGGGCCAGATGTCGGGCGCACCGCCGGGCGAAGCCCTTCGGCGCGTTGAGCCCGGTGCCGATCGCCGTGCCGCCCATGTTGACTTCGCACAAGACCCGTTCGACGGCCCGGAGCGTGGCGATCTCGTCGGTGAGGCTGCGGGCCCACGCGTCAAATTCCTGTCCCAGCGTCATCGGCACGGCGTCTTGCAACTGCGTGCGGCCCATCTTGAGCACGCGTCGAAACTGACGCCCTTTGCGTTCGAACGATCGGACCAGCTCGCGCAGCTCGGTCGTGAGACGCTCGTTGCCGAGCATCATGGCAACGTGAAGCGAACTGGGATACGCGTCGTTGGTGGACTGGGCGAGGTTCACGTGATCGTGCGGGCTGCAGAACTCGTACTGGCCGCGACGCTTGCCCATGTGCTCCAGCGCGCGGTTGGCGATGATCTCGTTCGCCGCCATGTTGGTCGACGTTCCGGCACCGCCTTGGAAAACGTCGATGTCGAACTGGTCGTGGAAACGTCCGTCGATCAGGTCCTGGCAGGCCGCCTCGATCCCCTTCAGCACCCTTCGGGGCAGCGCCCTGGGGTCGCACTCGTAGTTCGCCCGGGCGGCCGCCATCTTGACCATGGCCAGCCCCTGGATGATCTCCGGGTACGCCGAGACCTTTGTGCCTGAGATGTCGAAGTTCTCCATCGCGCGAGCGGTCTGCACTCCGTAGTACGCCGACGCGGGCACAGCCTTGATGCCCAGCAGGTCGTGTTCCTTGCGGACTCCGCTGGCGGACAATCGACGCTTGGTAACCGGCATGGTGTGCTCCTTCTAGCCATCGCGGCCACGTGTTGTTCAGATCGACAATCTCAAGCGTACCGAGAAGACACCCAGTGCGCGGTCGTCGGGGGCGCGGCTGGGATCGAAGATCGCTTCGGCTCCCACCGTGAACTGCAGAACGTCCGTCAACTGAAAGCGCTGAAAGATCTCCACGATCTTCTCGTTGCGCTGCCCCGGCGCGCTGGGGTCGGCCCACGCGGCCGCGATGCCGAAGACGCCGCGTTCGATGAACGCGTCTTCGATCGCGACCCCGGCCTGCACCGAGTTGGCGATGCGTGTCAGGCTCGCTTCGGACCATCCGTACCGAAAGAAGCCGATGCGCTTCTCGCCGAAGTTCTGGTCGAGCGTGAGCGAGAATCCGTAGTCCTCGGGCCGCCCCGTGCTCGCTTGCGAATCGCGGTGCCACGCACCCAGCCGGTACCGGCCGGCGCCGAGATCCGCGATCGTCGGCAGGGCCGCGATTTCGGCGAACGTGAAGATCTCGCCGTCCTCGAAGAAACGTTCGATGCGGTTGAGCGTCGCTGAGCCGTTGGCGTCCGCGACGCCGCCGTAGACCGCTAGCCACTCGGTCGGTTTCCACATCGCGGCGGCCGCCAAGCCGGGTCCGGGGTTGTCCGTTGTCGGATTGCCCGAGAAAGCCTTGTTCAAGAAGTAGGTGTTCGCGCTCTGCAGCCGATGCGACCCGAAGAGGTTGCCGGGGTCGATGCGGCCCAACCCGTACCGGAATCGGCCGTCGGCGATCCGGTGATCCCAGTAGAGCTCCTTGGCGACGAAGGGACGCTCGCCGAAACCGTCCACCGTCGGGATGAGCGTGCCGATTGTCCGCCCGAGCTCGGCGGGTGTTCCGTCGCCAATCTGGTAGCGGTATTCCGCGGAGCAGTAGAGCGTTCCGGTGTTCGGTGTTCCGGCACCGAGGGCGGTCCAGCGCACAAACAGGTCAAGATCGCCGCTGGCAACGGTTCTCTCGCCCGGGCCGGCGCTGGCCTGTTGAAAGACGATCGTGTTGGCCAGACCGAGCCGGAAGTTGGTCTGCTTCTCGAGTTCGAGCAGCCTGCGATTCAGGACAGTTCCCATCCGCATCCGAGCCAGTTGTTGGCCGATCGAGTTCGGCGCATCGCTGATCCCACTGTCCGGCGCGACGCCGCCGATCGGCTGGCCGGGCTCAGAGGCCGCAGCCACGAAACCGACTCCGAGCACGCCGAACGCCAACCCCAGCGTGGCGCCAGCACGCGTGGAACAAGGGCGATGGCTCAGCTTCCGTGGCATGGACCTTTCCGGCGAACGGGTCATCGGCGCGGACGTGCGCCGATACCCGTTACTCCCCCGGAATGTACCCGATCACGCCTTCCCATGGGCTGCTCGCACTTGCGTACAGCTTCTTCGGAATGCGCCCGGCGAGGTAACTCTGGCGGCCGGCGGTACAGGCGTGTCGCATCGCGTGGGCCATCATGACCGGGTCTTTGGCGTGGGCGATCGCGGTGTTGAGGAGGACGCCGTCGGCGCCGAGCTCCATCGCGAAGGAAACGTCGCTGGCGCTGCCCACGCCCGCATCGACGATCACCGGGAACGACGTGTCGCCCTGCTTGAGAAGCTCGAGGCACAGGATGATGTTCGCGCGGTTCAGGACGCCCTGTCCGCTACCGATGGGGGAGCCCGCGGGCATCACGCTCGCGGCACCGGCCTCCTTGATGCGGATCGCGGAGATCGGGTCGTCGCTGGTGTAGGCGAGCACATGGAAACCGTCCTTCACCAGTTCCTTCGTCGCTTCGAGCGTGCCGACAGGGTCGGGCAGGAGCGTCTTCTTGTCGCCAAGGACCTCGAGCTTCACCCAGCTCGCGCCAGGGTTGCCGAGCTGTTCAAGGATCTCGCGGCCGAGTCGGGCCACGCGGACGGCGTCGGCCGCGCTAAAGCACCCGGCGGTGTTCGGCAGAATGGTGTACTTCGAGAGGTCGATGTACTCGAGCAGGCTCTTGCCCTGTTCGTTGAAGAGTCGCTCGCGTCGCACTGCCACCGTGATCACCTGCGATCCGCTCGCTTCCAGCGACTGCTGCATGAGCTCCATCGTCTTGTACTTGCCGGTGCCGACCAGCAGGCGGCTCGAGAACGTCCGCCCGGCGATGTTCAGGGGCTCGGTGCCCGGTTCAGCGGTGGGGGGCGTGGCGGGCGCTTTGCTCTCAACGATTACGGACATGCTCGGCTCCCATTCAGAACAGGCGAAAAGCCCTTCTCGGCAGAGTACGCAGTGCTCGCAGCAAGACGCCAGTTGAATCACAACCGGGATCGCGACCTGTTCGTTCGTGCGTCCGGAGAGTCCCCGCCGTGCGCGGCCTTCATCCGCCGCCGACGAGTGTCACGATCTCGATGCGATCGCCGTCCTTCAGCTCGGTTTCCGTGTGCTTTCTAAACGGCACCAGTTCTGCGTTGACCTCCGCGGCGCAGGCCTTCCCCGCGAGCCCAAGTGACTCAATGAGGGTGCGAACGGTCGCACCGGCCGGTAGTTCGCGGGTTTCTCCGTTGACCGTCACGTGCATGCGGGAGTCTAGATCCCGGAACGCAGTGGCCTGAAAGCGGTTGCAGACCAAGGACGTGGACCCAGAATCACTCGGTAACCCAAACAAAATCCATTCCCTACTCATTTCTACGGAATATCACTTGCATCGCACGGTAGCTTCGGTCACAATACTGGCAGGAGCTATGAGAGACGCCCTCGCCCATTCCGCCGGGCGGGCCGGCCGACGCGATGTTGGTTTCCGCCGCATCGCTGCTCGACTTGTGCTCGCAGCAACCTGCGCCGTTTCGGCGTGGGCGGTTGCCGCTCCGATCGAGGTCCGCTCCATCACGATCAACACACCCGACGGTGCTGCCGTGGGATTCCTGGGAACAGTTGATCTGCGGGCGGCCGAGGTTGTTGTCACCGGTCCCCTCTCAAATTCCGAGGGCTTCCCCGCGAAGGCGACCGCCGCGATCGAAGACACTAAGACCTTTGCCGAGCGAGAGAAGACGCAACTCGCGGTGAACGCGAACTTCTTCGGCTGGCTGGGCAAGAAGACCAACGGCGAACCCGCTGAGGTGCTCGGCGCCTGCATCAGTAACGGCGTTGTGGTCTCGCCCGCACGCGTCCACGAGAACAAGCCCGATCCCGCGATCGCGTTCTTTGCCGATCCCGCCGGTGGTGTGGTGGCGAGGGTCGGGCGATTGCGCAACGACGATCTCAAAGGCGCACTCGCCGCGGTCGCCGGCATCGGCGCCTCGGGCACGACCAGCCTCGACGGCTCGCTGCTCGTCACCGATTCCAAGAACACCGGCGACCAGGCCCGCGTGGATCCCGACAAACGCCACCCGCGCACCGCGATCGGCGCCAGCGCCGACGGGCGCACCGCCTATGTCGTCGCGATCGACGGCCGCAGCCAGAGCAGTGTCGGTGTCACGCTTCCGGAGCTCGCCGACTACATGATCTCGATCGGTGCCGCCAACGCGATCAATCTCGATGGTGGCGGCTCGACGGCGTTCATCTACGCCCCCGAAGGCGAGTCCACTTTGCTTACGAACAAACCCAGCGACGGGAAGTTCCGCCCCGTCGCCGTCAACCTCGGTTTCCGCCCGAGGGAGAACAAGGGGCCGGCGGATGCTGTTTCCAAGCCCGAGGCCAAGCCCGCTGGAGCGGGCCGCTGAAGGCCGAGAGTGAAAACCCGTCTCGTGCGGGTTGATAGGAGTAGAGAGAGATGAAGACTTCCGTTTGCATGCTGGCCGTCGTGGCCGGCCTCGCCGCCGCCTCGCAAGCCCAGGTGAGCATGACCCTGCTCAAGACGATCGATACGTCGAGCACCTCCACCAACACGAACACGAACTTCGTCGGCAGCAACGTTTCGGGCATCGCCTGGAACGGGACCGACCTCTATGTCGCTGGCTACAACGCCTCGGGCGCCACCGCCAACACCGGCATGGCGAAGTTCAGCAATGCCCTGGGCGCTGGCAGCTGGAGCAACACCTTCGGGGCGCTCTCGACCTCGAACAGCCGCGGCTTCAGCAGCCTCGCGATCAAGGGCAACACCCTGCTCGCCGGTTGGGAGAACGGCGCGGGCAACGTGAACTCGGTTCGCGGCTTCAACGCCACCGCCCTCACCCAGTCCTGGGCTACCGGCGGCGGCACGCCCGACGCCACCCGCCGAGGCTCGGCCGTGGCGTTCGACCCCGGCTTCAACGCCGGCGGCACGAATGTCGGCGCGTCGTATCTGAGCATCGGCTCGGGTCGCCGCCATGTGCTCGACGCCTCGACCGGCGCGTACATCAACGGCCAGAACGCCGGCGACATCATTAACGAGGCTTCGGGCACCTCCAACTGGCGCGGCATGGCGTTTGATTCGGCTACCGGCGACCTCTATGCCCGCGAGTCCAATCGCGTGTTCAAGGCCGTCCGCACCGCCGACAACGCGTTCTCCAACTCCACCATCCTCAATGCCTACACCACCGCGACCGCCGTCGACAACCAGAACATCGCGTTCATGAACATCACGGGCGTCGGCAAGGTTCTGATTGCCAACGACCGTTCTGTCGCCACGGGCGGCCAGATCTTCACCTCGGTCATCAAGATCACCGACACCAACGGCGTTGCCCAGACCATCAACTGGAACGGCTTCGTCGCCGCCAACGGCAACGGTGCGTACAACTTCTCGTTTGATCAGGCTTCGCAGACGCTGGCCATCAGCGATTTCGTGAATCGCCAGGTCTACATCTTCGCCGTTCCGACCCCCGGCACGGCTGCCCTGCTCGGCCTCGGCGGCCTGATCGTCGCCCGTCGTCGTCGCGCCTGATACGCGGAACGCGTCGAGTCGCTCGACGCCGCAACGGTTTTCACTCTCGGAGCCCGGCCCCTTGGCCGGGCTCTTTTTCTTTTCGTGCCGGAGAGCGAAGGGAATGGCTCGAGGTTGCGAGCCGAACGGGGTTCGAACATCTGGCGTCGTCATGCACATGACACGCTTCCAAAAAACTCAGGATTTTTTCCCAGTCCCCGTTCCTTTCTGATATCTTGAACGTACAGGAGTTGGGTACTGGGTGGCAGGTCAGCAGAGAACACCGGGCGTTCGCCGCGGCTCTGCTGAGGGCTTGGGTTTCGATTTGTGCCGCACATTTCGTGGCGATTGCTCGCGTGTGCGGACGGCATCAGGAGTTGGTGAATCTCGCTGGATGGTTGGACTCCGCAGTTTCCCTGAGAGAAACGATCGGAGATGCCGAAGAATACGGGGTGGGGTGAAACGCGGTTGAGAGCGGTTTCACGGGCCGCAAGGAGCGAAGTCATGAGGACGAAGACCAATCGAAAAGGCTTCACGCTCATCGAGCTATTGATCGTGATCGCGATCATTGCGCTGTTGATCGGAATTCTGTTGCCGGCCCTGGGGAAGGCGCGGGAGTCGGCTCGCGGCCTGATCTGTCTTTCGAATATTCGCGGCAACACGACGGCATTGCTTC
This sequence comes from Phycisphaerales bacterium, assembly GCA_947459215.1. Lineage (GTDB taxonomy): Bacteria > Planctomycetota > Phycisphaerae > Phycisphaerales > UBA1924 > JAFEBO01. The sequence goes on along the minus strand of CANHCQ010000013.1, from coordinate 42,357 downwards.
TCTACTCCAATGACTACAAGGGAGACTTTCCGCCGCAGCTCAACCCTGGCTGGAACGGAACGCAGTTGGCGCAGTTCTGGTACGACCAGTCGCGCATCGGGCGGTACTTGCCGCAAGCACTGCCGACTGACAGGCCCTCGGGAGGCGACGTCACGATCGGCGGCATGACCATGATCTGTCCGAACATGCCGAATGCGGGGCGCTCTTACGCGATGAATATGTACGCCGCTTCTGCGAATTCCTACAGCGGTGCATTCAAGCGATTGTCCCGTCCTGGCTTTGGCGTGACCGGATCGGGTAGCGTGTCGTACGACGGTCGTGGGAAAGGATTCACCAATGCCGCCGACTTCGCGTCAAAGGTCATGCTGATGGGCGAAGCCTGGGGCATTAGTGTCGCCTCAGACGTTGACAAGACACGCACCTATTGGTACGCGAACTCGGGAATTGGTAATCAAGGATTTCCGGGTCAGCGATTCGGCGGCGGCGATGGAGTGTCGGACTTTGACTTCAAGACTGGACCGAGTGGCGAGTATCCCGAAGAGGCGGGGCCTCAGGGACAACGAGCGTGGGCTAGGCCTCCGCTGAATCAGCCGCATAAGTCATACCTGCCGTACTACCGGCACCCGAAGCGCAAGTTCAGCGACCCGTGGTCAAAGATTGCAGGTGGTGTTCACATCGGCTTCGTCGATGGACACGGTGGCGTCGAGAAGGGCGAGGAGCTCTCGGTAAGCGACAGGACGTCGCCGCGCTTTGGGAAGAGCACGTTCAAGCTGCTTTGGTCGCCCTCAGACTACGAGATCGCTTTCGAAAAGTGAGTCCGCGGCGACTGGCGGGTGGCACTCGGCCGGGCATCGCCGAGGCGACGCATCTTCAGTGTGACTTTGAAATGCGAGCCTCGCCAACCAAGCCTTTGCTATTCTGTGCAGCTTGTCCAACGTCCGGCCAGCTGAAAAGCTCCTCGACAACGCCGCAGCGACGCTGCTGGCTGGCGGCCTCACGCCCGCCCTCGGCGGCGGCATCGATCTCGCTCGCGTGTGCGTGGTCACCCCCGGCCGGCGTCTCGGGCGGTTGTTGCTTGGTCGCTTGACGCAGCTCGCCGCGGCGCAGGGGCGGTGGCTCTCCCCGCCGCGGCTGGCAACGCCAGTGCAACTGCCCGAGATCGTGCTCGGGGCGCCGGAGCTGCCAACCGCTGGTGCGATGCAGCGGGCGCTGGCATGGCGGCGGGCGCTGGCGGCGGGGCCTGACACGACTGTGGACTTGGCTCTGGTCATCGGGGCGGGGCGTGACGTCCAGATCGACGACGGGCGATGGATCGATGACACGGTGTCGAAGCTCGCGCGGGCGATGGTGCTGCCGGGGGAGGTTCCGACGCGATGCACCGCCGTCACCGTGCAGGGCGACGACGAACGCTGGGCCGCTCTTGATCGCGTGCGGGATCGGTATGAGAGACTGCTGGCGGAGGCCGGCCTCTGCGATCCGCGGCTCACGGAACTGCGGCGACTTCGGGCGAAGGCGGAGGTGTCATTGGACGCCCCGGAGCGGATCGTGCTGGTGGGGGTGCTGGAACTGGATCGCGCGGCGCGGGCGGCGCTGGAGGTCTTTGAGAAGGCGGAAAGGCGGAGTCCACCCCCCGGCCCCCTCGCTCTGGGAGCGGGAGAAAGAGAGGCACGCCGAAGGCACGATCATGCGACGGCGGATCGACGCATCGTTGTGGTGAGCCCGGGCGACGGCGATGGACTGGATGCCCACGGAACCGTGTCGCCGGATCGCGCGTCGGAGGGGCATCAGACTCCGGTGATCGAACTCCAGGATGACCAGCTCGCCTGGAGCGGCGGGCCGGGAGAGGCCGCGGCGTTCGCGATCGACACCATTGCTGGGTGGCACGCCGATGGCGCGGTGGAATCGTCGGGCGATGTGGTGATCTGCTCGCCGGGCGTCGCGCTGACGAGAGAGCTTGAAATTGCAGCGGCGGGGGTCGATGGATTTGCGATCCACGATGCGGCGGGCGTCGCGTTGTCCACGACGGGGGTGGGCCGGCTGGTGCATGCGCTGGTGGAGTTTCTTCGCCGCGGCGATCGCATCTCGCTCGCGCGGCTGGCGAAGCACGGCGCGGTGCATCGGGTGATCGGGCCGGGATGCGAGCAGACGCTGACGCCGGACTGGGTGCGGGCGATGGACGCGGAGGCGACAGAATCGCCGCGGACGAGGGTGGCAACGGGCGACTGCGTGTGCGATCGGGTTGCAGCGGTGCTGCGCGGCGTTGTGGACTTGAGCGACGCGGTGCCGCGACGGCTTCGCGAGCAGATGGTGCGATTGGGCGTGGGTCTGGGCGTGCTCCTGGATGGCGAGATTGATGCGGACGCCGCCAAGGCGCTGGCGGGGACGATCACACAAGTGGGCGAGTGCGAGGCGCTGCTGGAGGAGCCGGTGGCGCTTGCGGATGCGGCGGAGTTGCTGCTTGACGCACTCGCATCGGCGGTGCGGGCGGCGGAGGGTGTCGCGAGTGCGGTGGACGTGCTGGGCTGGCTGGATGCGGCATACGACCCGGCTCCGAATCTGGTGCTGCTGGGGTTCAATTCGGGCATCATGCCCGCCCGGCCGGGCGCCGACGCGTGGCTGAGCGAGACGGTGTTGCGGGCGCTTGGCATGTTCACCAGCGAGCACGCGGCGGCACGCGACGCGTATCTGCTGCGGCACATGCTCGAGACGCGGCGCGGCGGCGGCCGCGTGTGCGCGATTGTGGCGTCGGATGACGGTGAGGGATCGGCGCTGTGGCCCAGCCCCTTTGTGTTCGCGTGCGACGATGCGACGGCGATGCGGCGTGCCGAGCGCATGAGCGCGGGGCAGCGGACGCGGGCGGCCGCGACGGCGGCACGCCTGGGCGCGGCCCCGGTCGAAGACGAGCACGCATTCCCGGTGGCTCCGGTGACGGAGAACCGACCGGTGCGGGCGATGAGCGTGACCGCGTTCAAGGACTACATGGCTTCGCCGTACTTGTTCTATCTCAAGCACTCGCTCCGGGTGCGTGAGGAAGGCGAGCCCGACCGCGAGAGCGGGTACGACACGCTGGGGACATTCGTGCACGATCTGCTGCGCGACTTTGCGGCCAGCGAGCAGCGCGACTCGGTTGACGCCGAAGCGATAAAGGCGTGGCTGCTGGAGCAGCTCGGGGAGCGGGCGGCGGAGTGGCCAAAGAGCCTGGTATCCACGACGGCGGAACTGCAACGCACGGTGCTGGAGCGTCGGCTCTCCCGATTCGCGGAGCTGCAGGCGTTGCATCGTGCCGAAGGCTGGCAGATCAGCGCGACGGAGTGGAAGCCAGATGTGCCGGTGACGCTCAAGACGAGCCGCGGGGAGGTGGAGCTGCGGGGGCGGATCGACCGCATCGATCGTCGCGGCGGCGCGGTGATGGTGATCGACTACAAGACGAGTGATCGCAAGAAGAAGGCGTCCCAGGCGTACAAGCGGCGGAAGAAGGACGAATTGGGTGAATGGCGGGACCTGCAGTTGCCGTTGTACCGCTACATGCTGCTGCGGTCGGGTTTTCTCACCGCCGGGGCGGGGGCGTACGACGGGGAATGGGTGCTGGGGTACTGGCCTTTGTGCAAGGATCGCGAGCGGCCCGAGATCGTGACGCTCAAGGTCGGGACCGAGGACTTCGAGGAGGCGGAGCGGCACGCCGTCGAGATCGTCGAGCGGGTGCTGGGCGGGGAGTTTGCGCCGCTGGGCGATCCCGAGGACTACGGCGGATCGTTCTCGCGGATCTGCGGGCTGCGGCTGCTCAAGGGCGATGATGAGGAGGCGGCGGGGTGAGCGAGCGGAACAGCGTCATCTTGGCTTCGGCCGGATCCGGCAAGACGTTCGAGCTGGCGGGGCGGTACATCGGTCTGCTCGGCGGGGGAACGAGTCCGGATCGGATTCTCGCGCTGACGTTTACGCGCAAGGCGGCCGGTGAGATGCTGGCGCGTGTCTTCAAGCGGCTGCTCGACGGCGCAACCAAAGCACAGGCCCGGCACGACCTTGGTGTTCTTCTCGGGCGAACGCTCTCGGAATCCGAGTCGTGGCGTCTGGCGCTGTCGCTGGTGCGACGGATCGGATCGGCGCGTGTCCAGACCCTGGACTCGTTCATGACGCAGGCGGCCCGCGCGGTGGCGCCGGATCTGGGGCTCCCGCCGCGCTGGCGCGTCATGGACGACACCGAGCAGGAACTGGTCGTCGAGGACGCGCTGGATCGGTTGTTCGAGACGGTGGATGTGCAGGAGCTTTCGGCTGTCGTCGAGAGGATGCTCGGCGAGATGCCGCTGCGACCGTACGAAGCGGTGCGTGCGGCGGTGGCACGTCTGCACGAGGGGTGGATCGAGTGTCCGGACCAGGGGCGGTGGGGGGTTCGACCGCAGAAGGAGTGCTATCCGGAACTGGTGCGAATGACGGCGCGGTCGATGCTCAAGGAAGAGCCGCGGAACCAGCGAGGCGCCGTGGACAGCCGCCTGAAGAAGAAGCTTGAGGACCTGACCAAGCTGGTGGTGCGAGGGGAATGGCGTTCGTTCCTGCGGGACACGCTGGTCAAGAATGTTCTTGCGGGAGAGTGCACGTACTACAGAGCTCCGATTCCAGAGTCGCACCTCTCTCATCTGGCGCTGCTTATCGACGCCGTACGGCTGATGGCGGTGGGTGAGCTAGCGGATCAGAGCGAAGCGGCGGCCCGGGTTGCGTCCGGCTTCGATGCTGCGCTGCAGCAGGCCAAACGGTCGCGGGGCGTGGTGGCGTTCGACGATCTGTCGCGGCTGCTGCTGTCGGGCGGGGCGGCAGCCGATGCGGAGTGGCTGGCCTTCCGGCTGGATTCCAAGATCGACCACGTGCTGCTCGATGAGTTCCAGGACACGTCACGGTCGCAGTATCAGTGTTTGGAGCCGATACTTGCGGAGATCGTGTCGCAGGGGGGAGAGCGGTCGATCTTTGCGGTGGGTGATGTGAAGCAATCACTCTACGGCTGGCGGAACGCGGTGCCGGACTTGCTGCCGTCACTGCCGCGGCGCTTGCATCTGGAACCGGCACAGACGCGGGCAAAGAGCTGGCGGTCGTCGCCCGCCGTGCTCGAAGCGGTGAACGCGGTGTTCGGAACGATCGCGGAGAACAGCGTGCTGCAGGAGTATCGCTCGGCGGCGACGCGCTGGTCGGAGTTCTTCCAGCGGCACGAAGCCGTGAAGGCGGACCTGCCGGGCACGGTGCGGATCGAAGAAACCGCATCAATTGAGCCGACGGCGAACTACGACGGTGACGATGACACGGATGACGATGAGAGCTCGGCGGCGAAGGAGAACGCCGGGGCACGGGAACGCCATCACATCGAGCAGGTCGCCGCGCGGGTGGCACAGATCCACCGCGATCATCCGGATTGGACGATCGCGGTGCTGCTGCGGACGTCAACGAACAACCGGCTTACGCGCTACGCCGAGGCGCTCAAGCGGCTGGGGATCGATGCCTCCGAGGACCGCGGTTTTCCGCTGACCGCCGAGCCCGCGGTGAACGCCGTGCTTTCGCTGCTCCAACTGGCGGAGCACCCCGGCGACAGTGCGGCTGGCTATCACGTGGCGACCTCGGCGCTGGGCCGGCTGGTCGGGCTGAACGAACCGTTGTCGTCCGCGGCGAACAGACGCTGCGCCGAGCGAATACGGCTGGAGATCGCCAGGTCGGGGCTTACGGCGGTGCTGCGGGCGCTGCGGCTCGCGCTGACGGCGAGGCTGACGGAACTGGGCGTCTCGCGACTCGTCGAGATGGAGCGACTGGCCAGTCAGTGGGACGCCGACACCCATGCGACACTGGCGGACTTCATCCGCACTGTGGAGCAGAGCGCGGTTGTTGATGCGGCGCGGGCGAAGGTATCCGTGATGACGATCCATCACGCCAAGGGCTTGGAGTTTGACGCGGTGGTGCTGCCGGAACTCAACCGCGCGTGGAAGAAGATCACACCCAAGCTCATCGTCGATCGCGGCGAACGTGGGGAGAGCGATCCATTGGCTCCGGTGGAGCGGGTGACGATCTATCCGGCACAGGAACTGCAGGACGCAGACGAGCGTCTCCGAGCCATGGCCCACCGGTACTGGTCGCGCGTGATTCGAGAAGAGCTGAGTTGCCTGTATGTCGCGATGACACGGGCGGTCCGGCGGCTCGACATCATGATCCAGCCGACCAAGAACAAGGCGACCCAGCCCAGTGCCGCCGCGGTGCTGAAGGCCGCACTGGGTGATGTGACGAGTCGGGATGCCGCTACCAGCGGCGACGAGGGGGACGAGGGGGACGGGCGCTTGCTGTCGTTGATTGAACACGCGGGCTCGGAGGCTTCGGTGGCGACGGCATCGCGGAGCGACGAAGGGGAGCGCCGCGCCAGTCCGACGGTCCGATTCCATCTGGCGGCTGCTGATCTTGGCGCGATGGTCGCGCCGTCGGCGGGCGATGAGGGGGCGTTGTCGGACATGCTTACGTATGAGTTGACGCGGGGAGTGCACCTGCGGGCCGGCGAGGTGTGGCACTTCGCGTTCGAAACGATCGAGTGGTGTCAGGCGGACTCGGCGGTGCGGGCGGCGGATCTGGCGGCGGCCAAATGCCGGCTCCCAGAGGATGAACGCACGAAGCTCGCCGGGCAGTTGGCCGATTGTCTCGCCAACAACATGGGCGGGCTGTTTGTTCCGGATCGCTATCTGGCACGGGGTGGGCGAGCGACCGTCCTTCGGGAATGGTCCTTTGCGATCGCTCCGGATCGGTCTGCAAAGGCCATGAACGGTCGGATCGATCGTCTGGTGGTCGGTCTGGACAACGCAGGACGGCCTCTCTGGGCCGAGGTCATCGACTTCAAGGTGCAGTTGGTCCGCGAGGGTGCCGCGGCCGCCGCGGAAGGGCATCGGGCCCAGATGGAGGCGTATCGGGGTGCGGTGTCCGCCATGCTGAAGCTTGAGCCGGCGAAAGTGTCGTGCGTGGTGGCGTTTCCGCTGACGGGGACTTACGAGGAATTGCCCTGCTCGAACCCGGAGGGCCCGTTCGGCCGATAAGGAGGTTCGAGCGACGGAGCGACGGAGCGACGGAGCCAAGAAGACATGATGCGGCCTAGGTGTCCCGTGACACCTCCGCAGCGATGGAGCGACGATGGGACTGGCCGATCGACAATACAGCAATCCCAGAGGTGGCGGATCCGGCCGCGGCTGGGGGAACGGTGCCGACGGAAGCGCGTGGGGCGGCGTCTGGAACTTCCGATCCTGGTCCGTGAACACATGGATCATCGTCGTCAACTGCGTCATCTTTGTTCTCGGCGCCACCCTTTTGGCCGGGCCGGGGATCCCCGTGCTCGAGATCCGCAAGGTCCCCGTCGGTGTCACGAACGTTGAGCTGGATCAGTTCTTTCTTCCCGACGGCACTCGCGCGTCGCGCACCGACACGACACGCGTCGGTCAGGGCTTGCTGCGGCCGATCATGAATCGGCAGACCAACGAGCAGATCGGAGTTGCCGAGTATCGCGTGCGCTCGCCACTGGATGCCCTCGGCCACTTCTCCACTCAGAAAGCGTTCCTCGAGATTCAGGTCTGGCGGTTCATCACCTTCCAGTTTCTGCATGCGAACGTTCTGCACATCTTCTTCAACATGTTCGGCCTCTACATCTTCGGCGGCGTCGTCGAACGCTACCTCGGGTCGCGCCGCTACCTCGCCTACTACCTCGTGACCGGCATCTTCGGCGGGCTGCTCTATCTGGTGCTCAATCTGCTTGGATACATCGCCGGCCGCTCCTTCGGCGTGTCCAACGTCCCCGGACTTCTGATCCATCAGACGACTGTTCCGCTCGTTGGCGCCTCCGCGGGGGTCTTCGGCGTCATCATGGCGTGCGCCAAGATCGAGCCCGATTCGCAGGTGCAGTTGATGCTCCCGCCCGTCACCCTCCGCATGCGCACGCTGGCGTACGCCTTCGTGGGCATCGCGCTGTTCAACCTGCTCATCACGGGCAACAACGCCGGTGGCGAGGCCGCCCATATCGGCGGCGCGATCGCCGGGTATTACTTCATCCGCAACTCCCACCTGCTCACCGATTTCTTTGACGTTTTCAGCGACTCGCGCAAGCCCCCGAAGGCCGGCAAGCCACGTTCAGGCTGGTCATGGCTCGGCGGCGGCGGTGGTATTGGTGGCGCGGGCGCGAATCAGGCCGAGGTCGATCGCATTCTGGCCAAGGTCAGGGACTCGGGAATCGCCAGCCTCACCGAGAGGGAAAAGAAGATCCTCGCCGACGACACCAACCGCCTGCGGGCCCGCGGCGGCTGAGCCGGATGAACCGACGAATGATCGTCCGATGCCCGCGCCGCTCCGCTTCGACATCCACGCCCGCTCCAACGTCTCCGCCGCCCGCACCGGCGTTGTGACCACGCCGCACGGCTCGTTCCAAACCCCCGCCTTCATGCCCGTCGGTACCAAGGGCACGGTCAAGGGCATCCTGCCCGAGATGATCGAGCGCACCGGCGCCGAGATCCTGCTCAACAACACCTATCACATGCTCCTCCGTCCGGGCCCGGAGCTGGTCGCCAAGATGGGCGGCGTGCACCGCTTCATGAACTGGCACCGGCCGATCCTGACCGACTCCGGCGGGTATCAGGCATTCAGCTTGTCTGAAATGAATGCCGTGGACGACGATGGCGTGACCTTCAAGTCCATCGTCGACGGCAGCAGCATCCGACTCACCCCCGAGCGGGCCACCGAGGTCCAGAACCTGCTCGGTCCGGACATCATGATGGCCTTCGACGATTGCCCGCCGTCGATCGATCCGAACGTTGAGCAGCCCACGCAGCCGCGGCTCGCAAGCGCCGCCAAGCGAGACGCCACCGGTGGTCCCCGCTCCAAGAAGAAGGCCTATGACCACGTCGCCCGGCTCGACGTCGCCAACGAACGCACTGTTCGCTGGCTCGAGCGCTGCATCAAGGCTCACGCCCGCAAGGACGAGCAATCGCTCTTCGGCATCGTCCAGGGCGGCACCGATCTCGACCGCCGCCGCTGGTCGGCTGAACGCATCTGCGCGATGGACTGCCCCGGATTCGCGATCGGCGGCGTGGCAGTGGGGGAGCAGGCCGACGACATCGCCCGCGTGGTTCGCTTCACCGCGCCGCTCTTGCCCGACGCCAAGCCTCGTTACCTGATGGGCGTCGGCTACGAACGCGACATCCTCGCCGCCGTGCGAGCGGGCGTGGACATGTTCGACTGCGTGCTCCCCACCCGCAACGGCCGCAACGCCAACGCGTTCACCAGCCGCGGTCAGATGCGGCTCCGCAATGCTCAGTTCGCCGAGGACCCGAGGCCGATCGAGGAAGGTTGCGACTGCGAGGCTTGCCGAACGCAGCGGATCGGGGACGGCGCGGGCCACTTCTCGCGTTCCTACCTGCGGCACCTTTTCATGGCCGACGAAATGCTCGGCCCCATGCTCGTCACGCTCCACAACCTCCGGCACTTCCAACGGTTCATGGCCGACCTGAGAGCCACGATCCGCAGCGATGGCTGGCCGGAGTTCCTCTCCCGCTGGCCAGTCGCGGCCGGGGGCTTCGACGGTGCCGACGCGGGTCAAGCCTGACATTGGCCCCGAGCATCCCTAACATTCTCGATTCGGTGTTCTTTGGGTATCGGCGGTTCGTGCCGGCCGGGCGGTGATTGTGCCGACGGCAGGCCCGACACGACCGATGACAGTGACTTTGCCGCGCCGTTTGGGCGCGTTGGAGAATCGATGCAGACGGATTCCTTGCATGGTTACGACATGGTTCTGACGCTGGCTCAGGCGGCCCAACAAGTCGGCCAGCCCGCCGCTCAGGTTTCCAGCCAGTCCTCCGCTCCGGCAAGCCAGCAGGCGCTGGTACCGGTCGGGATTCCCGCTGCCGCGAGGCCGGCGGCGACCACCGGCACCGAGTCGCAGCCGCTACCCGCTCCAAACACGAGCGCGCCAGCGGCTGCCCGCGGACCCGGCGACTTCACGTTCCTGGCGATCATGGTCGGCTTTCTGCTGCTCATGATCTTCATGGCCTGGAGCGGCAACCGCAAAGAGAAGAAGAAGCGCGAGGAACTGAACAGCTCGATCGGCAAGGGCGACACCGTGCAGACCATCGGCGGCATCATCGGCGAGATCGCCGAGCTGCGCGAGAACGAGGTGATCCTCCGCGTCGAGGACGGTCGCATTCGCTTTGCCCGTTCGGCGATCCAAGGCATCCTGAAGTCCAAGGGCGACAAGTCCGAGGGCAAGAACGATGGGCGCGCCGAAGCCAGCGTCGAGCCGAAGCTCGCCGCCACCGCCGGCGCTCGTTGAGTTGATCGACTTTCCCGGGCTATGGGCGAGGTGATCGCTCCGGCCCGTTCCCCCATGAAGGGCATCCTGAGATTCGCATGGGCAAGCTCTACCGCAATCTGTGTCTCTGCATCGGCATGTTGATCTTCTTCTTCTGGGCGATGTACCCGCCTCAGGAGAAGCTGCGCCTCGGCAAGGACCTCGCCGGTGGTGTGACGCTGGTCTATCAGCTCGACATCGGCAACAACGAGGACGCGACGCGGGTGGTGAGCGACACGATCGCCGCGCTCAAGGACCGCGTCGATCCCGACGGCCTGCTCGAGATCTCCATGGTCCGCCAGGGACGCGACCGCATCGAGATCTCGATGCCGCTGCCCCGCCAGGAAGTGAAGGAACTTCGCGCGGCGTACGAGGAAGAGCTCCGGAGCCTCGGCCGCGGCGCTCTGACCCGTGATCGCCTCGCGGACGTCCTCTCGCTGCCTGCCGCCGAGCGTGCCGCCAAGATCGAGGAACTCGGAAACACCAACGCGAAGCGCAAGGAGCTGCTTCAGAAACTCGTCGCCCAGCATGACACGGCAAAGTTGATGCGGTCTGAGCTCGGCAAGGCTCAGGCGGCCAACGCACCGCAGGGCGAACTCGATGTTCTGATCGACAAGGCCGGTGAAGCGGAGTTGAACGCCGAGGAATCGCTCAAGGGCGTGCTGGCGACGTTCCTGCCCGCGGCTGAGGTTCGTCAGGCGATGAACCTCTCCGAGAAGCAGGAGTCGATCCGCGACGACAAGGCCGGCAAGCTGGTCCAGACACCAAGCCCACGGGAGCGTGCGTTGTCCCGGCTCCGGACTGCCTACCCGGATGCGGTCGAAGAGCTGGAGCGCGTGCAGGCCAAGTATGCGGCGTACGCCAGCAAGCGCACGTCGCTCGACGACCCGCAGGACCTGATCCGCATGATCCAGGGTGCGGGCGTGCTGACGTTCCGCATAACCGTTGATCCGGGGACCTATGCAGAGGAATCTCGTCTGCGTCAGGAGCTGCGTGAGCGGGGGCCGTCGTTCTCACGCTCCAACGAGGTGCGTTGGTTCCGAATCAACCGCGTCTCGACGTGGTATTCGTCGACGTCGGAACTGGACCGGTTGAACGCGAACCCGGCTGAGTTCTTCATGGCGAAGGGCTACGTCGCCGAGGAGTATCAGGGTCAGTACTACATCCTCTGCTGGGACATCCGCGGCAGCCGATTGACGCGTGCCGAGGGTGACTGGCGAGTCGCGGCGGCATCCGAGGGTCGCGACCAGACCGGCCTGCCCTCCATCGATTTCCAGATGGACGCTCAGGGCGCTGCGTTGCTGGGCGAACTGACCAAGGACCACGTCAACAACAAGATGGCAGTGCTCCTCGACGACGAGGTGTACACCGCACCGAACCTGCGGTCTTCGATCAGCTCCCGCGGACAGATCACGGGCTCCTTTCCCCCCGAGGAGATTCGCTACATCGTCCGCGTGCTTGGCGCTGGCTCGCTGCAGGCCAAGCTCAGCCCCGAGCCGATCTCGCTGAGCTCCATCGGCCCCGAGCTGGGCGCCGACAACCTCAGCAAGGGGTTCATGTCGGGTGTCGTCTCGATCATCATCGTGTCGGGCTTCATTGTCGTCTACTACTTCGGCGCCGGCATGATCGCGGTCGTCGCGCTCATTGCCAACGCCATCATCGTGCTCGGTGCGCTGGCGCTCAACAAGGCTGCGTTCAGCATGCCCGGTATCGCCGGCGTCATCCTGACCTTCGGCATGGCCGTCGACTCGAACGTGCTGGTGTACGAACGCATCCGTGAGGAAATCCTCCGCGGAGCCGACGCCAAGAGCGCCACCCGTATCGGTTTCGACAAGGCGTTCAGCTCGATTCTCGACGGCAACGTGACGAACCTCATCGTTTGCGTGGTTCTCGCCTATACGGGCACCGCTGAGATCCGCGGCTTCGCGATCACGATGGGCATCGGTGTTATCTCCACTTTGTTCGCAGCCCTGATCTTCAGCCGCCTGCTCTTTGGTGTTGCCCTCAACACCTTCGGCTGGAAGAAGATCAACATGCTGCCGCTTGCCGTTCCGGCGTTGCAGCGGGCCCTCACCCCGAACATCGACTGGCTGCGGCTCCGCCCGGCCTTCTTCACCTTCTCCATCGCATACTGCCTTCTCGGCATCGGATTCATCGTCTTCCAGGGCCGCGAGATGCTCGATAACGAGTTCCGCGGCGGCACGGCGGTCACGCTTGACTTCAAGCAGAAGTCCGCGGGCTCGCCCGATCGCGTCACGATGACGCGCCAGGAAGTCCAGCAACGCGTCGCTGCCATCGGCACCCAGGCCGCTCAGGACAGCCCCCTTCGGGAGATGGTCAACGCCGAGGTGCTGCCGATCGATCCGCAGGCCGATGGAGTTACCAGCGATCGCTTCACGATCAAGACAATCCTGACAGACGGCGACAAGGTTCGCGAGACGCTCGTCGGCGCGTTCTCCGACGTCATGGAGCTGGCACCCGCGCTGGCATTCAAGGGTTCCGATGCTGATGTCGCGAGTGCGGCACCGGTCTATCGGATCGTTTCCCCGGACCTTGGTACGAATCTGGGCCGCACACTGCCTTCGCCCAAGAACGTGGGCGACATGGTCGGCGGGGCCGCGATTCTTCTCGAGAACATGCAGCCGGCGATGGCGCTGTCGTCGCTTACGGCACGCCTCGAGGCCGTGCGTGCCCGAACGCAGTACGCCGACACGTTGACCCGGAAACACTCGGTGATCGTGCTCGAAGGAACTGACGAGGCGGTTCGCACCGCTGCGATCGTTGTGTTCGACGAGAGCGCCCGCGTCTTCGACAACGAAGCCCGCTGGAGCGAAGTGCTCGCCGGACGCGAGTGGAAGCTCGCACGCGAGGCATTGACCGAGGCCCAGATTCCCGCGAGCGTGGTGCTCTTCAGCGCCGCGATCGCCGATACCTTCCGCGCCCAAGCGATCGTCGCCACAATCGTCAGTTTCGCGATGATCTCGCTCTACATCTGGTTCCGGTTCAAGAGCCTGCGTTACTCTCTGGCCGCGCTTATCGCGCTTGTCCACGACGTACTCGTCGTGATCGCCTGCATCGCGTTGTGCGAGGTGCTGTACAAGTACCCTGGCACAGAAGGATTCGCGGCGAAAATCGGGTTGCTGCCGTTCCGCATCGACCTGAACATGATCGCCGCCCTTTTGACCATCGCGGGTTACTCACTCAACGACACCATCGTCATCATGGATCGCATCCGCGAGGTCAAGGGCAAGAGCCTCGAGGCCGATTACGACATGATCAACGACGCCGTGAACGGCACCCTGAGCCGAACCGTCATTACGGGCGGCTCGACGCTGTTCTCCTGCGTCGCTCTCTACGTACTCGGCGGCGAGGGCATGCGTGCGTTCGCTTTCGCCCTCACGGTCGGTCTTATTGTCGGTACCTATTCATCGGTGGGTGTTGCAGCTCCGCTGGTGTGGTCCGGCAAGCGCAAAAAGGCCGATGATGCAGTTCCCGTCGACGGCGCGATCGCTGTTGCCGGTCGGTAGTTGATCGTTCAGTCGGCTGATCTTCGGAGGAATGGTCGTGGATCACCACGGCGGAAAGATCGCAACCGGTCTGTTCGCTCTGGTGGTCATATGGATCATCGTGTTCTGGCTTTGGCAGCCCGCCGAGCCCAAGATCAGCTTTGGCGACGGCGGCAAGGCGTCAGAGCCGACACGCCCCGGACCCGGCGATCCGAGCAGTGGCAGCAACACGCGACCGAGCCTTCCCGACCCCATCGTCGCGATTCCGCCGCCCAAGGTTGATGCTCCCGAACCCAAGGCATCCGAGCCCGCGGCCCCAAAGACCGGGGTCATTGCTCCTGAGTTTGTCGAGTACACCGTCCAGCCCGGGGACACCTTCGCGTCCATCGCCCGCCGCTTCTACGGCAGCGGTGGCAAGGCCGAACTGATCGCCCGCGCGAATCCGCTGGTTGATCCCACCCGCATCAAGAACGGCCGTGTCCTGAAGATTCCCAAGGACCCCAGCAACATCCAGGGCAAGCCCGTCACCGCCGCGCCGCCGACGGCTCCGAGCCAGTCGCCAGGCCAGACGCCCGGCTCATCGGCCTCCGCGCCCGCCGCCGGGGAACGCCGCCACACCGTCGAGCGGGGCGACACGCTTACCAGCATCTCCAGGAAGTACTACGGCACAATCAGGAAGACCGACCTGATCCTGAAGGCCAACCGCAACGTACTCTCCAAACCCGAGGACCTGCGTCCCGGGCAGACGCTCGTCATCCCGCCCGCACCCTGACGCCTTTCCGCATGCCCCGCACCAGCACCTACATCGTCACCGGCGGCGCCGGGTTCGTCGGCTCCAACCTCGCCGCGGCCCTGCAGAAGAACCACGCCGGTCACGTGCTCGTCGTCGACGATTGTCGCACCGGCTCCTTCGCCAATCTCGTCGAAGCGTGCGAGCGTCACGGACAGAGCTTCCGCGGCGAGTTCATCGCCACGGGAGTGGAGGGGCTCGACTGGCAGTCGCTTCTGAAGGCCGCCAAGGCCGCCGCCGTATTCCACCTCGGCGCGATCACCGATACCACGGCGATGAACGAGCGCGAGATGCTTCGCGTCAATGCCGAGAGTTTTCCAGCGATCGCTGAATCGTGCGCCGCCGCGAAGACGCCTCTGGTCTACGCCAGCAGCGCCGCCACCTACGGCTCGCCCGACGAGGGCCGCCGCCGCGTTCCGTTCCCCGAGTCGAGCGCCGGCAAACCCAACAACGTCTACGGCTTCAGCAAGTGGCTGATGGAGTGCACCCACGCGCGGATCAACGCCTCGACCAAGGCCACGCCCTGGATCGTCGGGCTGCGCTACTTCAACGTCTTCGGCCCCGGCGAATCGCGCAAGGGCAAGATGGCCTCGATGATCTACCAGATCGCGACCCAGATGCTCGCGGGCAAGCACCCCCGCATCTTCACCGATGGCGAGCAGGCCCGCGACCAGGTTTCGGTCGACGATGTCGTCGCATGCACCCTCGCTGGCGCCGGGCTCAACCCCAAGGGCAAGAAGAAGCCCGCCCCCGGCGTGTACAACCTCGGCTCGGGCGCGACGACCAGCTTCAATCAGATCATCGCCGCCGTTCGCGAGGGCCTGGGCATCACCGAGAAGGACCATCCCACCGAGTACTTCCCCATGCCCACCGAAATCCGGGCGTTCTATCAGGATTACACCTGCGCCGATATGTCCTCTGCCGCCAAGGGTTTGGGCTTCACGCCCCAACACCCGCCCCGGCAGGCGATGGTCAAGTACGCCCGCCTGCTCGCCGATGATCACCACCGACGCACTGGAGCCAAGGCTTGAAACTCCGAAGAATCGTGGTCACCGGCGGCGCCGGGTTCTTGGGGTCGCATCTCTGCGACCGATTGGTCTCCATGGGCCACGACGTGATCTGCGTCGACAATTTCTTCACCAGCCAGAAGAGCAACATCGCGCACCTGCTGGGTAAGTCCAACTTCGAGCTCATCCGCCACGACATCACCCATCCGCTCTGGCTTGAGGTCGATGAGATCTACAACCTCGCCTGCCCCGCTGCCCCGGGTCACTACCAGTACAACCCGATTAAGACGATGAAGACCAGCGTCATCGGCGCGATCAACGCGCTGGGCATGGCCAAGCGCTGCCACGCCAAGATCCTGCAGGCCTCCACCAGCGAGGTCTACGGCGACCCGGATATCCATCCTCAGCCCGAGTCCTACCGCGGCAACGTCAATCCGATCGGCCCGCGGTCCTGCTACGACGAGGGCAAACGCGCTGCCGAGTCGCTCTTCTTTGACTACCAGCGGATGAACAAGGTCGACATCCGCGTCATCCGCATCTTCAACACCTACGGCCCGCGGATGCACCCGTTCGACGGCCGCGTCGTCTCGAACTTCATCCGCCAGGCACTCGCCGGGGAGGACATCACCATCTTCGGCGACGGCACCCAGACCCGCTCGTTCTGCTACGTCGATGATCTCATCGACGGCATGATCGCGATGATGAATGGCCCCGCGGGCTTCCACGGCCCGGTCAACCTCGGCAACCCCAACGAGATGACGATCCGCCAGCTCGCCGACGCCGTCATTCGCCTCACCGGGTCCAAGTCCAAGCTCGTCACCAAGCCGCTTCCGGCCGACGATCCGACCCAGCGTCAGCCCGACATCACCCTCGCCAAGGCCAAGCTCAATTGGCAGCCCAAGGTGGAGCTCGACGCCGGACTCGCCAAGACCATCGCGTACTTCAAGTCGATCAACATCGATCAGTACCGTCCGCCGACCCCGAACTTCTGATCACGACGTGGCAGCGTTGGGGCGGCAGTGGGGCGGGGTGGGGTGGGGTGGGGTCGCAATGAACTCCATTCGCCTCTTCATCGCCGCCTATCCGCCGCCCGAGATCACGGCCGAACTCATCGCCGCCGCGACGCAGCACGCCCCTGCAAACGCTCGGCTGACGCCGCCGGATCTGATCCACTTGACGCTGTGCTTCCTCGGAAGCGTGCGTGCGGCCGACATCGAAGCTGTCGCCGAGTCGATGGACCGCGCCGCCAGCGGCCGCGGCCCCTGCACGCTTCGCTTCTCCTGCATTGCAAGCCTGCCGGATTCCGGCGAACCCCGCCTGCTGGCGGCGTTCGCCGACGCCGACAGGCACACACTCGAAGTGCAACGACGTCTCGCGTCCCGTCTCGCCATTCTGCGGCCCAAGGCATCCCGAGAAAAGTTCGCCCCGCATCTCACACTTGCTCGCTTCCAACCGGCAGCGCCTCGGCTTCCTGCCCAAGCTATCACGCCGTGCGTCTGGACCCTGCATTCGATCCGGCTGATGCGCAGCATCCTGCGGCCCGGTGGAGCCGTGCACTCGCTCGTGCACGAAACACCGATTGAGTAGTGGCCACGCGGCCCGCGCTCGATCACTTCTTCGAAATCGTTCCCAGATCGATCACCACGCCATCGGGCTGGTAGTAGTCATAGTTCAGCTCATCGCTTCCGACACTCGTGAACACCACGCACGAACGCCCCGAACGTGCCGCGTAGTCGAGGTCGCCCCCGCTCGGGCCTGCATAGTCCGAGTTTCGCGCCCGGAACACATGGAAGTGAAAGTGCGCCAGCCCCCGGTCGCTTGAAAGGAACATCTCCTCCGACGCCACAAACTCCTGGTCGTTCGTCCGCTGGCTCGGCCGCGGCGGGAACAGCCACGGCACGATCTTCTTCCCGTCCGCTCCAGCGCCCCGCCCGTCGCCCACATTCTCGAGCGCCGTGATCACGCCGCCGTACTCCGACGTCTTGTCCTCGCGGTCCATCCCCACATACGTAAAGATCCGATCGACAAATTCCGCCTGGCGGATCGCCCGGTCCAGCACGTTCATCGTGATCAGGTCTCCCCAGGAGATCGTCGTCTCCCAAGCCTCCACCTGCTCCTTGGCCGCCCGCACGGTGCCCTGGGCCTCGTTTTGCCGCTGCACGGTCTTCCTCGCGGCGATCGTCGACTTCAGTTCCGAGAGCAACTCCGCGCGAGACTTGGCCACCATCTCCGGCGCGACGGCCGACGCGATCCGGATCGCCTCCAGGTGCCTTAGATGCAGCCCCTCCGCTTTCTCAGAAGGCAGCGACGCGACGAGCGACGTCATCGACCGCCACCAGTTGACGCTCTGCTGGTTCTTGGTGTTCGCGAGCCGTTGCAGCCACCGCATCTCGTCGCCCGAGATCGGCACGATCTTCAGATCTCGCACGCTCCGGCGCATCAGCCCGACAGCGTCATCGTCCTTGGCCAGAGCCGGATCCTCGAGCAGCCGCTTGCGGTACTCCCCGTTCACGTCCAACTTCGCCAAAACGTCAAACGCGTCAGCCCGCGCCCGCTCCTTGAACTCCGCTGGCGAGTTCGGGTCTTCGTCCGGCGGGTTCAGGAACACCTCGAACACCGTCTCCACCAGCGGCCGCTCCGGCGCCAGCTTCAACAGCGCGATCCGCTCGCTGCGTTCTTCATCCGGCACCATCGGCACCGAGCGCGAGTAACTCCGCACCAGCGACGGCACGCAGTCCTTCCACCCCTTCGCCGCCGCCGTCTCGCTCATCACCGCGACCATCGCGCGGCTCGGCTCCCGCGGCAGCATCAGCCGCGTCAACTTCTTCGTGTCCTCAATCCCGGCCTCGTCCGGGTCCGACGCGAGGTAGTCGTACATCTTCTTGCGCATGTCGTGGTTCACCGAACTCGACCACACCATGTCCTTGAACGACTCACGCACCGACGGCTTTTCTTCCGGCTGCTGCAACGCCCGCTTCCACGCGATGTCGATCGCCAGTTCCCGATCGCGGTTGGGCCGCTGCGGATTCCGGAGCACCGTCAGGGGGTCGCGCTCCACCGGAGCCGACTGCCCGCGGCTGCTGCCGCAAGACCCCATGCCGACAGCCATCCCAGCCCCAATTGCCACGACCAAAGCCACACGCGAGAGTGAATGCATGGCGGCAGTTTACGTCACGCGACGGGGTTGCGCCGGCAAGACACGCCCACAAGACACTTCCCGAGCAGGTCAACTCCGTCCGGCCCACTCCAACGCCCCCTGAGACCGCCACACGCCACAACACCGCCCCTTTCCCGCCATCGATCCTCAACCCCCCGTCCCTACAATGGCGTCGCGCATGACCACGGCCTCGTCACCCAAGACGCAAGCCCCCGACCTCCGCCCCAACGCGGCCGATGCCCCGCGCCCCGACGATCTCACTTCCGCGCTCGAATCCCCAACCGATCCCGCCGCCGATACCACCTCGGACCCCGCTTCCGAACCGCAATTCGACAACGGCGGCGAAGGCGTCGAAGACTCACCCGCATCCGGTGCACCCTTCGCACCTCCGTCGGCCCACAAACGGTCCCTCCGCGACAAACTCGAAGACTTCATCGGCCGCCTCTCCACCCGCAACAACTTCTGGCACCGCGTCTGCTCCATGATCTGGCTGCCCTACGCCTTCCGCAGCGGCATCCGGATGAAGCGAGTCGACGCCGAGACCTTCACGGCCGAACTCCCCTTCCGCCGCTTCAACAAGAACTGGTACAACGCCATGGCCGGCGCCGCACTCCTGGGCAACAGCGAGATCGCCGGCGGCATGTTCGTCTTCGGCATCACCGGCGGCGAGTACACAATCGTCTGCAAGCACCTTTCCTACCGATTCCTCCGCCCCTGCTATGGCCCCGCGCTCTACCGCGTCTTCCCCCGCGAAGACGTCAAGGCCCTCATCGCCACCGGCAAAGAGTTCAACGTCACTCTTGACCTCGACATCGTGCAGCAAGCCGTCATCCCCGCCGCCATCGGCAACCGTGCCGACAAGCGCTCCCTCGTCAGCCGCATGGCGGCCAAGGAGCGCAAGGTCGGCCGCTGCGAAGTCACGTTTCACGTCACCCCGACGATGCACAACAAGGTGAAGCGGGGCAGTGGAAGAAACGTCGGCCAGCGGGACGCGTAGGGATTCAGCCCGAGGACGCTCAGTTGGCTTAGTCGCGATTCGTCGGCCGTTGGGACGATACCGGATCGCTGCTGGGCGACGGCACACGCTTTACTGCGGTGGCCAGAATTCGCGCCGACGATTCCGTGGCCGAAGTCTCTGCCCCCTCAGCGCTTGTCGGCACGCTGGACACCTTCGCGGCCATCGAGCCCTCAGGAGCCTTCACGTCCGGCGTGTCGCCAGGTTGGATTCCACCCGGCCGCGTTCCCGCCGATCCGCCCGTTCGAGCGGTTCGCGTCATCTGGTCCTTCTCGTAGCGGTCCGCCGCTTCCTTCAGCACGATCGCGCCGGCGATCGGAAGGAGCGACGCACAACCGCCGAGACTCAAGCCGGCGGCGAGCAGCGTGGTAGCGGTCAGGCAGAGAGCGGTGCGGTTGCGGTGCATAGGCGTTCTTCCAACATAGCCGCGGCACGCGAGAACGCGAGCGCCGAAGCCACGGTCCGGGAACGAATCGACCGGAAATCAGTCCGAGGTAATCACAGCTACGCCGATTCCGCGCGATTCACGGTCCGAGCGGGAGTTATTCCCCGACCGGTCTTCCAGACCCATACCCAAACGAAAAACGCCCCGCAGCGCGGGGCGTTTGAAAAGCACTCGGAGAATCAGACCAACCTGAATCGCTTACTTGATGCCGTCCTTCGCCGCGAAGAACTTGATCAGGTCCACACAGCGAGCCGCGTAACCGGCCTCGTTGTCGTACCAGCTCACGATCTTGAAGAACCGCTTGTTCAGCTCGATGCCCGCCTTGGCGTCGTAGATCGACGAGCGGCGGTCGCCAACGAAGTCGCTGCTGACCACTTCCTCTTCGGTGTAGCCGAGGATGCCCTTCATCGAGCCTTCGCTCGCGGCCTTCATCGCGGCGTTGATCTCGGCGAGGCTCGTGTCCTTGCCGGTCTTGAAGGTCAGGTCGACGGCGGAGACATCGGCGGTGGGCACGCGGAACGACATGCCGGTCAGCTTGCCCTTGATCGCCGGAATCGCCAGCGCCACGGCCTTCGCCGCACCGGTGCTCGCCGGGATGATGTTCTGGTACGCGTTGCGTCCGCCGCGCCAGTCCTTCTTCGAGGGGCCGTCCTGGGTCGGCTGCGTCGCGGTGGCCGCGTGCACCGTCGTCATGAGGCCTTCCTCAAGCCCGAAGTTGTCGACGATGACCTTGGTGATCGGCGCGAGACAGTTGGTCGTGCACGAGGCGTTGCTGACCACCGTGTGCTTGCTGGGGTCGAAGGTCTCGTGGTTGACGCCGAGCACCAGCGTCGGCACCTGGGCCGGCTCGCTCTTGGTGGGGGCGCTGATGATGGTGCGCTTGGCACCGGCTTGGTTGTGCAGGCTGGCCTTCTCGAAGTCGGTGAACAGGCCGGTGGACTCCAGGACGTAGTTCACGCCCAGCTCTTTCCATGGCAGCTTGGCCGGGTCCTTCTCGGCGGTGGTCTTGGTGGTGTAGCCGTTGACGGTGAACGAGTTCTCCGTCGCGCTCACGGTGGCGGGCTTGCCGTTGAGCATGAACTGGCGGTGCATGGTGTCGTACTTGAGGAGGTACGCGAGGTTGTCGGCGGGGACGAGGTCGTTCACCGCGACGAACTCGATGCCCTGCTCGGTGCCGATGCGGTAGACGAGGCGGCCGATGCGTCCGAAACCGTTGATGCCAACCCGAATAGCCATGGGTGTTGTCCTTTGCTGCCGGCGGCGGGTGGTGCGAGTTCGAAAGCAGCCGCCGGTGCAAAACAATAGTGAACCGACCGAGGTCTTTCTAGTGTGTTTGCACTCTGCTCGGCGTTTCAGAACGTGCCAAGTTCTTTTTCGCAGCCTGTTCCACGGCCTGATGCAACGCCCGATCCAACAACCGCCCCTTCGCCGCGCGGTAGCGGTCCATCGAGCGTCCGTGGAATCGCCTCTTGAGCAGCCGCAGCCTCCAGCGGAGATTCGGGTCGCGAGCGACAAGGTCCTTGACCACATGGAAGTCGTCGTGGGTGCTGCCGATGGCCACCAATTGCACACCCAGCGGCGGAGCCGCAAGATCGTCCTTGAACGCCGCGAAGGACT
This sequence comes from Phycisphaerales bacterium, assembly GCA_947459215.1. Classification (GTDB taxonomy): domain Bacteria; phylum Planctomycetota; class Phycisphaerae; order Phycisphaerales; family UBA1924; genus JAFEBO01. The sequence continues at coordinate 20,484 of CANHCQ010000013.1, read as the reverse complement.
CGTTTCGATCGCTGCCCAGATTGCGATCGAACAACGCGGCCAGAGCGCGATCGGCCGCGGGGAAGTCGGTTGGGCTCACGCGGACGACGAGATCGAGATCGCCCTTGGTCGCCAGGCCGCGGATCGCGGTGGCGCCGATGTGCAGAATCATGCCCCGCGGCACACGTCGAGCGATGCGGAGCCGGAGCCTGCGGAAGAGGCGTTCCGCCGCCTGTGATGCGGGTCGATTGGGAACCAGCCGCATCGTCTCGCGTCGCATTCAGACCCCCGCGTAGCTCGCGTGCCGCAGCGCGATGCGGATCGCGATGTACGGCACCTTGCCGCCGAGGTGGTCGTATATCGGCTTTAGGCGATCGGCGTTCAGGTTGCGAGCGGTGGTGACAACCAGCGTCGCGGTGTCGCGATCCACCCACGGCGAGACATCGGTCGGGGCGTGTTCCTCGATGTAGTCCATCAGGTGCCCTTCGACGGTGCTCGGTGCGAGGCCGGTGGTCGCGGCGACATCGCTCACGGGCTTGCCTTCGGCAAAGAGCGCGAAAGACCTGGTCTTGTTGGCCGACATCGTGCCGTTGGCGTTCGGCTTGCTTGGCTTGGGCGCAGGTCGATGGCCCGTGAGGTTGGTGTCGAGGTTTCGTAATTTGCAGACTTCGGCGATGGCCTTGGTGAACACCTCGCCGAACTCGGCGGCCTTGCGTTCGCCCACGCCCTTGACGTACCGGACCGCGGCGGCGGTGGTGGGGCGGACGCGGGCCATGTCCTGGAGCGTCGCGTCGCCGAAGATGATGTACGCGGGCACGCCGCGCTCGGTCGCCAGTTCGCGGCGGAGTTCGCGGAGACGCTCGAAGACGTGCGTGTCGAACGGCTCGGTCGCGGCCTCGCTGGTGGAGGGTGCCGCGGACTCGGTCGCGTGCATGGCCCGCAGCTCGACCGTGCGCTCGCCCTTGAGGACCTTTAGTGACTCGTGGTTGAGCATCAGCGTCGGGTACTGCCCGCGTTCGCGTTCGACGACGCCCACGTCGACCAACTGATCGATGTAATTCACCAGTGCAGCGGCTGGGATGTCGCGCAGCAGACCGAAGGTCGACAGCTGGGAGTGACCACGCCGCACAACATCCGCGGTCGCCTTCCCGCGGAGAATGTCGACGATGTACTTTCCGCCGTAGGACTGCGGCATGTCGCGGTTCGGGCCCGACGCCCGGGCGATGCAGGACAGGATCTTCTGCGCGATCACGGTCGAGTCGGGCACGGCGTCGGATTCGCTCAGGCAGATGTCGCAGGCAGCGCAGCCGGCGGACGTCGGCGGCGTGTAGTCCTGGCCGAAGTACTCCGACAACGCGCGGTGGCGGCAGCGCTGGCCGCTGACGAGGCGTTTGAGCTCTTCGATCAGGTCGATGGTGTGCGCCAGCACCTCGGGGTCGGTCTCCTGCTCTTGAGCGGAGCGCTCGAGCAGGCGGATCCACTTGGCGGCGTCGCCGGCGGAGTAGAGAAGGAGACACTCAGCGGGCAAGCCGTCGCGGCCGGCGCGGCCGGTTTCCTGCTGGTAGGACTCGACGCTCTTGGGCATTGCCGCGTGCACCACACAGCGGACGTTGGAGCGGTCGATGCCCATGCCGAAGGCCACGGTGGCGACGACGACGTCCAGGCGCTCCTGCTTGAACTTCTCCTGGACGCGGCGGCGGACTTCGACGCCGAGTCCGGCGTGGTAGGCGGCGGCGTTGACCTTGCGGCGTTTGAGCTCGTCGGCGAGGGCCTCGGTGTCCTTGCGGCTGATGCAGTACACGATCGTCGCGCCCTCGCTATGGCGCTGGATGGCGTCGATGGTCTGGCCGACGAGGTCGACGCGTTGATGGACGCGATAGGTGAGGTTGGGCCTATCGAAGACGCCGACGAGCATCGCCGGGTCGCGGAGCTCGAGCTGAGCGGCGATGTCCTCGCGCACCCGTGGCGTGGCGGTCGCGGTAAGGGCCTGAATCGAGACCCTGGGGAGGCGGCGGCGGATCTCCGCGAGACGCCGATACTCGGGGCGGAAGTCGTGGCCCCACTGGCTGATGCAGTGGGCTTCGTCGACGGCGATGCGGTTGACGCCGAGTTCACCGAGGCGCTCGATGAAGGAGCCGGTGAAGAGACGCTCCGGAGATGTGTAGAGGAGTTTCAGCGTGCCGGCACGCAGATCGTCCCACACGGCGGCGGCTTCTTCGTCGGACTGGCTGCTGTTGAGGGCGGCGGCGGGGTAGCCGATCAACTTGAGCGCATCGACCTGATCTTTCATCAGCGCGATGAGCGGGCTGATGACAACGCAGACACCATTGGTGAGCAGCGGGGGGAGTTGATAGCACAGCGACTTGCCGCCGCCAGTGGGCATGACGACGACGCTGTCCTGACGGGCCAGCGAGGCGGCGATGGCTTGCTCTTGCAGAGGGCGGATCGTGTCGAAGCCCCAGTATTGCTTGAGGGCGTCGAGCACGTTGGTGCGTGCCTCGGATGACAGAAGAAGGTTGGAGGGAGAGGAAGTCATCGAGGCACCGAGGCATCAAGGCATCGAGTGAAGTGCGGATTCGTTTGTTCGTTCGATCAGCGAATCGTCCTGATGCGTGAGCACGCCGCCGACGAAGGTCGCGACGGCGCGGCCGGTGAGGCGTCGGCCGCCAAAGGGTGTGTTCTTGCTCTTGCCCACCATCGCGGCGGGATCGAGCGTCCACTTGGCCTTGGGGTCAATCAGAGTGAGGTCGGCGGTCTGGCCTTTCTTGATGGAGCCCAGGCCGAGGGCGTCGAGACCGCAGAGGCGGGCGGGCTCCAGAGTCATGAGCGCGATAAGCCGGGGCCAGGAAATCGCGCCGCTGGCGACAAGTGATTCAGCGAAGAGCGGTAGCGCGGTTTCGAGTCCGACGAGACCCATCGGCGCGTCTTCGAAGGGGAGTGATTTCTCTTCGGCGCTGTGCGGCGCGTGGTCGGTGCCGAGGACGGTGATGGTGCCGTCGGCGACGCCCTTGATGAGCGCGGTAATGTCGGACTTCTCACGCAGCGGCGGGTTGACCTTGGCCAGCGTGTTGTAGTGGTCGCAGGCGTCGTGCGTGAGGAGCAAGTGGTGGGGGGTCACCTCGCCGGTGACGGGCAGGCCGTCCTTGCGGGCGAGGCGGATGATGTCGACCGAGCCGCTGCTGGAGAGGTGCTGCGCGTGGTAGCGGCAGGGAGAGCGAAGGTGGCGGAGCAACCGCACGTCGCGCTCGATGATGATCTCTTCGGCCATGCGTGGCCAGCCGCCGAGGCCGAGGCGTGCTGAGACGGTGCCGGAGTGCATCGCGGCACCTTGGGTCAGCGTGGGTTCCTGGCAGTGCTGCATGAAGGCGGAGCCGGTCTGCGCGACTGCGGCGAAGACGCGGGACATGACGCCGGCGCTGGCGATGCAGTCGCCGTCGTCGCTGAAGGCGACGGCTCCGGCGCGATGCATGAGGAGGATCTCGGCGATCTCTTTGCCCTCGCGCCCTTTGGTGCCGGCGGCAACGGGGAAGACGCGGCATCGGGCGGAAAGGTTCGCGCGGTCGTAGATGAAGCGGACGAGCTCCGGCGTGTCGATCGCGGGGCTGGTGTTGGGCATGCAGCAGACGCTGGTGAACCCGCCGACCGCCGCGGCGTGCGTGCCGGTGGCGATGGTCTCTTTGTGCTCGTGCCCGGGTTCGCGGAGGTGGACGTGCGGGTCGATGAGGCCGGGGGAGAGGATGAGCCCGTCGGCGTCGATCTCGGTCGCGCCCTCGGCGTGTGCCTTCCGCGCGCCCGAACCGATCGCCTCAACTCTGCCCTTTGCAACCACGACATCGCAGACGCGATCGAGTTTGCTCGCCGGGTCGATCACGCGGGCGCCCCGGATGACGAAGGAGCCGCGCTCGTCGCTCTGACGGCGGGCCCGCAGTGCGCGGGCTTGGATATCGGCGGAGTCGTCTTGGTCGTCGCTCGTCACCAACGCGGCCTCGGCGGCATTTCGGGTGGTGTCGTGCCGAGTCTTCATCGGTTTGGTGTCACGCGGCGGCATGGACGAGGATACCGCAGCGGCCGCGGGCCCGGCGTTGGCGGGAGGATTCGGGTTGGATTTGCGATGGAGAGGGGCGGGCGAGCGGCGGCTGATGGCGCCGGACGGGTAGGAGAGAACAGCGTCGAGCCCGCCTATTGTCCTCTCCCGCACGCGGCATTGGGGCCACGGACGGGATCGGTTCCGCAGTTCGACTGCGGGGTGTAGCGCAGCTTGGTTAGCGCGCTTGACTGGGGGTCAAGAGGTCGGGGGTTCGAATCCCCCCACCCCGACTTGTTTCAGAGCAAAGCCCTTCGATGTGCACATCGAAGGGCTTTGTTGCACTTACAGGATTATGAGGTCGCTCCAACGGGCTCAATCGCTTCTTCCGAAACCGCCGTTTGCGAGGCATCTCGAGCTTTATCGAAACGCGATCTGGGCCTTTCCTCAGGGCACCTCAACAACGGCCATTCTGCACGCGTCGGCTCAGCAGATTCTTCCAGCCCATACCTCGCGCACCGCCCGCGTGATGGCGGTCGGCTCGTCACGCTTGGACACGCACCCCCACGCGCCCGCGTCGACGGCCCGCTTGATGAACCCGGGGTCATCGTGGCCGCTGTAGATGATCGTTCGGACCTGAGGGAACGCCGCCGCCAGTTCGCTCATGGCTTCCAGCGGGTCTTTGCCGGGCATTGTCGCGTCGAGGATGACCACGAGCGGCTTGGCGGCGTCGGGGGTGGGCCGCGGGGCTTGCGTGCAAAGGCGGCGGACTTCCGCGACCAGTTTATCCGCTGATACGAGAGTGCCCACGCACCGCATGTCCGGCTCGGCGTTGATGACCATGCCAAGTACCGCCGACAGGTCGCGGTTGTCGTCCACGAAGAGCACACGGATCTTCGTGGCGGTGGCGGAGGGGGATGAGGACGAGGTTGGGCCGGTTTTGCGGGGGTTCATGCGCGGGCTCTTCTCTTGCTGTCAACCTTGGGCCGGCGCGGCCATCATCTCTTCGAGTTTGTTCATGTCGCACGGCTTGACCAGGTGGCCGTCGAAGCCCGCCTCACGAGCGTGCACAATGTCGTCTTCCCGGCCGTAGCCGGTGATCGCGATCAGTTTCATTCGGGCATCCGCCACGCCGGGCCCAACCACACTCTCGCTCGCCGCCGCCACCGCGAACATACTGTCGGAGCGCAGCTGCCGCGCGATCTCATAGCTGTCGAGGCCGGGTAGGCCGATGTCCAGGAGCGCGATATCCGGCCGCCACTCCCGCGCGATCCTGAGGCCCTCGGGGCCGGTGTACGCGGACTGCACGATGAAGCCCTTGAGCCGTAGGGTGCCGCAGAGCATCGTCACCAGGTCGATATTGTCGTCCACCACCAGCACTCGCAACGCGGGTGGCTTCACACGCTCTGCGCCGTTCCCCGTGGGCCAAGGCGCTTCGGTGTTGGGCGATTGGCCTTTGGACGCGAGTTGGACCTTGGGTGCGGTGACGAGCGGGAGCTTCACGGTGAACTCGCTGCCCTTGCCGGGGCCCGCGCTGTGCGCCTCGATCGTCGCGCCGTGCATGGTCGTGAGCCGGTGCGCCAGGGAGAGGCCGATGCCCAGCCCGCCCCATGAGCGGTCCAGCGAGCGGTCACCCTGCGTGAACAGGTCGAAGACCCGCGGCAGGAGCGCCTCCTCCATCCCAAAGCCGTTGTCGCGGACTCGCACCATCGCGTAGTCCTTCCCCCCTTCACGCCGGAGCTCGCACGCTACCGCGATCCGGCCGCCGTCAGGCGTGTACTTCCCGGCGTTATTGAGCAGGTTTACCAGGATCTCTTCAAGGCGCGTCGGATCCACGTGCGCCCACACGGGTTCGGAGCAGGCACTGACCGACACCGCGTGCGTGCGCTGCTCGAAGCGCGGGGCCACCGACTGAACAGCGTGCTCCACGACCAGCTTCATGTCCACGTCCTGCAGGTCCAGCCGGATGCGACCGCTGATAACGCGAGAGACTTCAGAAAGGTCGCTCACCATCTTCGTGAGGTTCGCCACCCTCCGCTCGATGACCTCGCGGGCCTCCTGCAGGATCGGGTTCCCGGGCGCCCCTCCCCCGCGCTCCTGCAGCCGCATCATGTGCGCTGCGGCACGGATCGGTGCCAGCGGGTTGCGCAACTCATGGCTCAGCATGGCCAGGAACTCATCCTTGGCGCGGGCCTGCGCCGCCAAAGCGTCGGCCTGCTGGACGACCTTCCGCTGGAGCTGGACACGCTCGGAGATGTCGCGGACGTTGCACTGGGCCACGAGCCTGTCGCCCTCCAAGTACACGTTGGCGACGAACTCGACCTCGACCTTCTCACCCCGCTGGTTGTGCACGGGCAGGTGCTCGTGGCGGAGGTAGCCGGTCCGCTGCAACTCGCAGAAGGCCGCTTTGTTCTCCTCGATGTCCTTGTACATCCCGATCTGGTAGAGTTCCTTGCCCAGGATGTCGCACTTCTCCAGGCCCGTCAGCCCGCACATGAAGGCGTTGGCGTCGGTGACCTCGCCGGTGTGGGCGTCGAGGATCAGAATTCCGTCCTTGGCGGTCTCGAAGACGCGGCGGTAGCGTACCTCTGAGTCTCGCAGCGATTGTTGCGCGAGCACCCGTGCCGAGATGTCGAGGAAGTAGCAGACGAGCCCGTTACGCCCGTCGAGCATCGCGATGCGATGAATCTGCCAATCATAATACTCGCGTACCTTGTGGTCGAAACGTTCGGCGGAGAACTCGGGGGATTTGTAGCATTCTCCGGTGGCGAGGGTGTGACGGAAGCGGGCGAGGATGTCGTCGGCCACCTGCGGCGGCCACAGGATGTGGACGACCTCAGCAAAGTCTCGACCCATCAGGTCCTTGATGCTCCCGAAGATCGCGCGAGTCTGCGTGCTCATGTTTCGCAGGCGGAACTCCGCGTCCAACATGTGCATCCCCACGGGGGAAGAATCAAACAGGGTCTCGAACCGGGCGCGGCTGGCGAGCAGAGCTTGCTCAGACTTTTTCCGCTCGGTAATCTCCTCGATGGCCAGCAGGATGAGCTCCGAGTCGTCCCCCGGCTTGCGGATGCGGCGGGCGTTGATGAGCATGGTCTTGGGCCCGACCCCCGAAGGAAAGTCGTGCTCGACCTCGAATCCTTCGAAGGCATGGTCCTGCGGCAGCACATCCTCCAGCAGTTCGCGCAGAGCAGGGATGTTCCACTGGCCGTCGCCAAGGTCGTAGACGAAGCGGCCCTGCGTCGCGTCCTTCTCCACGCGGAAGGACTTGTAGAACGAGCGGTTCGCGGAGACGACCCGCAGGTCCTTGTCGAGCACCAGGAACGGCTCGCGCTGCGTATCCAAGATATTGGTGGCGTAGTCAAACGCGCCCTGAGCGAGCTGCTCCTGCCGCTTGCGCTCGGTGACATCGCGGAAGACCAGCACCGCGCCTGCGGTCTCTCCGTTGGCATTCCTGATGGGCGCGGCGCTGTCGTCTATGTTCCGCTCGGTGCCGTCCCTCGCGACGAGAATCGTGTGGTTGGCCAGACCGACAATCACGCCCTCGTGCAGCACTCGCACGGTTGGGCTCTCGACCGTGGTCCGAGACGTTTCGTTGATGATGTTGAAGACGGTCCGAATCGGTACGCCGCCCCCCGCCGTGGCCTCCTCCAGCGTCCAGCCCGTGAGGGCGTGAGCGGTGGGGTTCAGGAACGTGACGCACCCCTTCGGATCAGTGGTGATGACCCCCTCGCCAATACACGAGAGTGTGACGCGCAGCCACTCGGCCGAGTCGGCCAAGAGAGGGCCTGCGGCGGGGTTGGGGACGCTGGGCACAGGGACGTCTTCGCCGCCGCCGGCTGTTTCCTTCTTAGCCATTATGGAATCCTGTGTGGAACCGCCGTCGGATCGCATTGCAGGTCAAGCCCATTCCCTACAACTTCGTTCTTTGGCTGGCGCTTGGCGCACGGGCGTCACGACGGTCTCACGCGCCGTGACCTGATCATTCGCTGAGCCTGCACTTCGTGTGATCCTACCGGGGCGAACATCCCGGAAATGCACATCGCGTGGGCCACAGTGCAAATGAGGGAAGCTTGCTTAGGAAGCACGGACTCGCGCCTCCCGGGCGAGTCTGACGCCGCCACTGTCGCCGTCGTGATCTCCGATCAGGGGCCTTTCTCGCCCCGCGACTTTGCCCAGCTGGTCATGTAGACCGCTGTTTCGCCGCCGTCGCCCGCATTGAGCTCGACGCAGCTACCCGGGCGATTGGTCATCGTCAGGGACGCGAGGGTGTTGGGATCGGTTGCCGTCGCCGTTCGATCGGAGTCAGCGCGATCCAAGCTTCAATCCCGATAGGCCGCGGCGGCTTGCCATCTGCCCTGTGTTTCACGGTTTCACGGAAACCAAGAGCCGGATTCCCGGCTCCCAGGCCCGAATTCCATCGACAACAAGTTCAAAGCCCGTCCTGTCAACCCGATTTTGATGCGCCGGTGGTTGCGGTCCTTTGCTTGGGTGTTGTGGGCTTTGCGACGTTGGCGTTCGCCTGTCGCATCGCGGCCCGGATCACCGGCGTCTTGGCGTTGACAAGCACCACCTCGGTGTTGCCGCGCTCGCCCCAGGCGCCGTTCGCGGGCGTGAACACGGCTGGGAGCGCGTCGCACCCTGATTGCTGCGGCTCGGGCGGCAACTTGAGAACTCCGAAGTCGCCGTCCTGCGACAGGGTGGCGAAGACTTTCCCGCAGATGCGACAATCTGGGTGCTACATTTGCGGCGATTCCTCGGCACCCGGGGTTTCCAGAGCAAGTTTGCGGAACTGGTTCGGTGTCCGGCGTGCTCCTGCGGCGGCACACCGTATCCGAACGCGTGTGTTGCACGCAACACTTTCTGTATTGACACGCGACCCGGACGCCGATAAACTCCTTCCGTGCATCAAGAGACCCGACGCGATAGCGCGACGGGCGGCAACCGAGCTGGAACCTCCAGTCGCGGTGCCGGGGCTACGGGTGATTTCACCCTAAACCGATGCGGCCTGTCGCAGATCGCCTGCGATCAGGGCAAAAAGTGTGTTTGCTTCGCTCACGCGAACGCCCGCACGCTCCGCTCAACCGCCCGATGCTTGATGCCGTGGAGTCCACGGCATGTCGTCGCGCTCTGACCGTTCCTCGTTCAACCGCACCTCCAATACGGCCGACGCCGCCGAGGCCAGATTGGCCGCCGCGACGCGTGCCGAGCCTTGTCTCGATCCGTCTGACCGGTGGTCAGTCCCCCCAGAACAGAGCTTCGGCATCGAGACCCTCGCCATCCGCGGCGGACGCCGCCCCGATCCCACCACCTGCGCGATCCTCACCCCGATCTGCCAGTCCACGACCTTCGTGCAGGACAGCGTCGGCAGCCACAAGGGCCACACCTACAGCCGCGCGAGCAATCCGACCGTGCAGGCGCTTGAAGAAGCCCTCGGCGCTCTCGAGAATGCCCTGCACTCCGTCTGCTTCGCCACCGGCATGGCCGCCATCAGCACCCTGTTCTTCGGCGTGCTCAAGCACGGCGACCACGTCATTGTCTCCGACGTCGTCTACGGCGGTACCGTCCGTTTCGCCAACCTGCTCCTCGTCCCGCTCGGCATCGACGTGACGTTCGTCGATACCTCTGATGCGAATGAGGTCGAGCAGGCGATCACGCCAAAGACCAAACTCGTCTTCATCGAGACGCCCGCGAACCCGACGCTGAAGCTCTCCGACGTCGCCGCGATCGCCAACGTCACCAAGCGCCGCGGCATCCTGCTCGCCGTGGACAACACGTTCTACACGCCCGTGCTGCTCCGCCCGCTCGACCTCGGTGCCGACATCACGGTCTACTCGACGACCAAGTACATCGAGGGCCACAACGCCACCGTCGGCGGCTCGCTCTCAACCCGCGACCCCGCCCTCCGCGAGCGCTTCGCCCTCATCCGCAAGACCCTCGGCAACATCCAGGCCCCCTTCGACGCCTGGCTGACGCTCAAGGGCCTCAAGACCCTGCCGCTGCGGATCCGCGAGCATTCTCGGAACGCCCAACTTGTTGCCGAACACCTGGCGCGGCACCCCAAGGTTTCACGCGTTCTTTATCCGGGCCTGCCCAACTTCCCCCAGCACGAACTGGCCATTTCCCAGAATCACTCTTGCGATCCGGCCGAAAAGACGTATGCTGAAATCTTCCACGGCGGCATCGTCTCGTTCGAGGTCGTCGGCGGAACCAGTGCCGGTCTTGTCGTCATGAACTCCGTTCGCCTTGCCAGTCTCGCCGAGAACCTCGGTGCCACCGAGTCGCTGGTCACCCATCCGGTGACCATGACCCACGGTGACGTCCCGGCGGCCCAGCGCGCCAAGGCAGGGATCACCGACGGCCTGATCCGCCTCTCCGTGGGCCTCGAGAACCCGCGCGACATCATCGCCGATCTCGATCAGGCTCTCGCCCAAGTCGGCGGCACCACTCGCCCCCGCGTGACCACGACCACCACGACCCGCACGACGGGCACGGTCGTCACGACGGCCTGAGGCCGTACACACCTTTTCCTCAACTTGCGTTCTCGTTTTTTACCCGCATCTCACGGGCGTTTCCGCCCGATCCGCGTGGTCCCGGGTTCGGCCCGTTTCCACGCCGTCTCGATGAAGGAACAAGGCCATGGTCTCGCAGAACCCCAATCTCCACTCGCACGAATACGCGTCGATCGTCGTGCTGAAGTTCGGCAGCTCGATCCTCGCCGACGAGCGCTCGCTCCCGATCGCCGTGCACGAGGTCTACCGCCACATCCGCGCTGGCAAGAAGGTCGTCGCCGTTGTCTCCGCGATGGGCTGCACGACCAACAAGCTGCTCGAGCAGGCTGCTCGATTCGGCCCGTCGCCCGACCCCGTCGGTGTGGCGGCGCTCGCCGCGATCGGCGAGGCCCAGTCCGTGGGCCTGCTGACCCTCGCGCTCGATCGGGCCGGCGTTCCCGCGAACGCGCTCGATCACGCCGCACTGGGTCTGCGCACCCACGGCCCGATCCTCGACGCCAAGCTCGACGGCATCGATGTCGGCCGCGTCCGCGCGGCCCTCGCGGATCGCCCCGTGCTCGTGGTCCCGGGCTTCCTCGGCCGCGATGATCTCGGCCGCACCACGCTGCTCGGCCGCGGCGGGTCCGACTTCTCAGCGTTGTTCATCGCCGCCAAGCTCCACTGCCGGTGCGTGCTGCTCAAGGACGTCGACGGCCTGTACGAAGCTGACCCGAGCGAGAAACCGGACGCCCGTCGCTTCGACTCGATCTCGTACGACGACCTGCTCGCACTGCCCGAGGGCGTCGTACAGCACAAGGCGGTCCGCTTCGCCAAGGAGCATGGCCTGGTCTTCGGCGTGGGCCTCGTCGGACAGGCGATTGGCTCGCTCGTCGGTCCGCAAGCCACCCGCCTCGCAGCCGCGAAGCAGGAGAAGCCCAAGCTTCGCGTTTCCTTCCTCGGCCTGGGAACCGTCGGCCTCGGCGTCTTTCAGCACGTCGCCCGCCTTCCCGATCAGTTCGAGATCGCCGCGATCGGCGTGCGTCACGTCCAGAAGCACATCGACGCCGGCATCCCGCAATCGCTGCTGTCATCCGATCTTGACGCCGTCGTTGATTCGCCCTGCGATGTCATCATCGAGACCATCGGCGGCCTTCACCCCGCGAAGGAACTCATCCTCCGCGCTCTGCGTGCTGGCAAGCACGTCGTGACCGCCAACAAGGCCGTCCTCGCCGCCTTCGGCGACGAGCTCTTCGCGGCCGCCAAGGCGTCCAATGTCTCGCTCGTGTACAGCGCTTCTGTCGGTGGGGGCGTTCCGGTGGTCGAGTCCGTTCGCAGGTCGCGTGAGCAAGCCGGGGTGGCCCGCTTGCGCGGTGTGCTCAACGGCACGACCAACTTCATCCTGGGTCAGCTCGAGAAAGGCCGCGAGTTCGACGCCGCGGTCAAGCAGGCCCAGCAGGCCGGCTTCGCCGAGGCCGACCCCAGTGCCGACCTCGACGGCATCGACGTGGCCAACAAGCTCGTCGTGCTTGCCCGCGAGGCCTTCGGCGCGGTCATCAGCGTCGACAGCGTTGCCCGCGAAGGCATCCGCGGCGTCTCCGCTCGCGATGTCGCTCTCGCCCGCAACGAGGGCCAAGCCATCCGCCTCGTCGGGCGTCTGTGGCGGGATGCCCAGCGCGTTCACGCCTCGGTCGCGCCCGAGCGAGTCGATCTTTCCGATCTGCTCGCCCAGACCCGCGACGAGTTCAACGCGGTTGAGATCGAGCAGACCAACGGCGAGGTCGTGAAGCTCCTGGGACGCGGTGCGGGTCGTTGGCCGACCGCGGAATCCGTCTTCGGCGATCTGTTCGAGCTCGCCCAGCACGTCAGCGGGTCCAGCCGCCGGGTGCACGCCGTCAACACGACCGGAGGTGTCGCGTGAGTCAGTCCGAACCGCTCCACATCAGCACGCGATTGCTCCACCCTTCCGCCGGGGGCACGCACAGCGTCTCGGCCGAGTGGCAGCACCGGCCCAGCGCGACGCCCGTCTATCAGACCGCGACCTTCGACCAGGAATCCCCGCTCGAGTTCGGCGAGTTTGACTACAGCCGCAGCGGCAACCCCACCCGCGACGGCGTTGAGCGTGTGCTCGCAGAGTTGGAAGGCTCGCGTGCCGCCCTCGCCTTCAACAGCGGCATGAGCGCCATCGCCGCCGTCTTCGGCCTGCTCAAGCCCGGCGACGAGATCGTCGCCTCCACCGACATCTACGGCGGGGCCTATCGCCTGCTCAACCGCATCGCCGAACGCCGCGGCATCGTCGTCCGCTTCGCTGCGCTCGACGATCTTCGAGCCTTCGCCGCCGCCGTCACCGACAAGACCCGCATCATCTACGCCGAGTCGATCGGTAACCCGCTCATGACCGTCGCCGACATCGGGGGCCTCGCCCGCATCGCCCGCGCGGTGAACGCTCGTCTGGTCATCGACAACACGTTCCTCACGCCCCTGAACCTTCGCCCGCTCGAGCACGGGGCCGACATCGTGGTGCACTCCGCGACGAAGTACCTCTCGGGCCACGGCGACGCCACGTCCGGCGTGCTCGGCGTCAACGACCCCAAGCTCATCGCCGAGCTCAGCTTCATCCGCAACGCCGAGGGCACCGCGCTCCCGCCTCAGGAGTGCTTTCTGCTCGAACGCGGGCTGAAGACTCTGGATGTTCGGCTCGAGCGCCAGCAGAAGACCGCGGCCAAGGTTGCCGCGCTGCTCGCTGAGTGCGAGGCCGCTGGAGAGATCCAGCGCGTCCGCTACCCCGGCCTGCGTTCTCTGCCCGGTCACGACATCCACCGTTGCCAGTCGGCTGGCGACGGCGCCGTCATCTGCTTCGAGACCGGCTCACTCGAGCGTTCGCTGCTCTTGGTGAAGTCGCTCTTGCTCTTCCCGATCCGTGTCAGCTTCGGCTCGGTGGAGTCATCGGTCAGCATGCCCTTCTCGATGTCGCACGCCAGCGTACCCAAGGATCTGCGCACGGTGAACGCCGTGCCGCAGGATCTCATTCGGTTGTCCATCGGCCTCGAGTCCGCCAACGACCTGATCGCCGATCTGTCGCGTGCGATCCACACCGTCAGCGCACGCCGTGCACCGGCGGTCGAAGTCCGTTCGTCCGGCGCACCGATATGTTGTTGAGCCGTCCGCGGCGAGTCGTTTCAGGAGCGTTTCGTGATCTCCAGCAAGCACACAATCGCGGTGGTGGGGGCGACCGGCGCCGTCGGCCGCGAAGCCCTCGCCATCCTCGAGTCCCGCAACTTCCCCGCCGCCCGCCTTCGCGTGACGGCCTCCGAACGCTCCGTCGGCAGAACGATTGACTACGCCGGGCAGAAGCTCACGCTGGTCGCGTCCACGCCCGAATCCGTCCGCGGCTGCGACGCGGCCCTCTTCTGTGTCTCGTCCGAGGTCGCCAAACGCCTCGCGCCCGAGTGTGCCAAGGTCGGCTGCACTGTCGTCGACAATTCCTCGGCCTTCCGCGCCGATCCCGCCGTGCCGCTGGTGGTGCCCGAGGTCAACGCTTCCGAGCTTGCGTCCCTCTCACGCCCGTGTCTCGTGGCCAATCCGAACTGCTCGACCATCCTGCTCGTGGTCGCCCTTAACCCGATCCGTCGGCGCTTCGGCATCAAGCGCATCGTCGTCAGCACCTACCAGGCCGTGTCGGGTGCCGGTGCCGCGGCGATGGATGAACTCCGCCAACAAGCTGCCGACGTGCTCGCGGGCAAGCCCGCGCAGCCGAAGGTCTTCGCCGAGCCCTGCGCCTTCAACATCTTCAGCCACAACTCCAAGATCGATCTGGATTCGGGCCTCAACGGCGAAGAAGCCAAGATGATCACCGAGTCGCGACGCATCTGGGCTGACAAGTCGCTGGAGATCAGCCCGACGTGTGTACGTGTTCCGGTGCTGCGAGCGCACGCCGAGTCCGCCACCATCACCTTGGACAAGCCCGCCAGCGAGGCCGAGGTGCGTGCCGCGTTCGCCGATGCGCCCGGCGTGCGTCTCGTGGACGACCGCGCGAACAACGCGTTTCCCACCTCGCTCAAGGCTTCCGGCGGCGACGACATCCTCGTCGGCCGCCTTCGTATCGATCCCTCAGCGCCGCGTGAGGCTGATGGGCGGTCGCGGCATCACTGTCTGTTGCTGTCTGGCGACCAGCTCCGCAAGGGTGCTGCGCTCAACGCGATCCAGATCGCCGATGCCCTGCTGCGTTGATCGCGATCACGGATTCAGCCCGCTCGGCGGCATGCTGGTCAGCAGGATCCGCCACTGCGCTGCGTCCGTCTCGTCACCCATCGCCTCAGCGCAGTCGATCAGCCCCTGGACGGTGTCGTGCCGCCAGGTGAACTCCGGCATGGCGTAGCGATAGAACAGGTCCCACGTTTCACGGAACAGCGTGCGGGCTTCCAGATGCCGGCCCTTCTTGAGCAGAAACCACGCGCGGGCGAAGAGCACGTGGGTGCGTTGGTCACCGGCGATGGTCGGATAGCGCTCGACCAGTCGCATCGCTCGGTCCGAGGATCGTTCCGCCGCGTCGAGGTCGCCCAGGCCTGCAGAGCAATAGGCCATCCCGGCGTGGACAATCGCGTTGGAGTGGTGATCCGGCCCGACGCACGCCGTGAGTTCGCTCAGCGACTGCTGATACACCTTCAGACCTTCCTCATATCGACCGGCCAAAGCGAGGTACCACGCTTGCCGGGTGCGGGCGCTGGCCGTGAGCAACTTGTCCCGTGACGAATCGGGGACGCTGTCCCAGATCCGGCAGGCGTGCTCGCCGAGGGGAATGGCGGTCTTCATGTCGCCGAGGTATGCCGCGATGACGGCCGCGCGATCGACGCACGCCAGCACCGAGAAATCGTTCTCGCCGAAGCGTCGCTTGAGCACCTCTGCGCCGTCGAGCAATGAGATCACGCGGTCGGGGTCGCGGCGTTCGGTCTCGGCGGCGCGGGCTCTGGCGATGCAAGTCCGCACGATCGCAAGGTCCCACGAGCCCAAGAGCCTGCGCTGCAACCCGATGAGCGACTGGAGCGCGTCAGTGCGTCCGGTCGCGAGGCGGACGCGATAGTCCGCAGGCTCGGGCGTCGCAAGGGTCTGGATCATCTTCCGCACGCGGCCCTCGATGTCCGGCCCTGGTCCAACCGCCGCCTCGATGTCCTTGGCCAGATCGCTTGTCGGCACCTGGAACGCGATATCCGCGGCGTCCTGCAGTGAGCCGTGCAGGTCCGGGTCCGACGACGCCAGCAACTTCAGTTTCAGCCTCAGCGCCTCGCGGGCGAGCGGCTCGGCTTCGCCGTAACGCTGCTGGCTCAGCAGCACCCGCGTCTTCAGGCTCTTGAGCGATGCCACGTTCGCCTCACCCGCGCCGCCGGGGCGGCGTGCCAGGGCCGCCAGCGTCGCGTCGGCTTCCCGGGCTGCGTCCTGCGATTGGCCGCGTGCGAGCAGGATGCGTGCGAGCAGGCCGCGGCTGGCAAGTGTGTCGATCGCTTCCGGGCCGAGCAATTTGGAACGCATCGCCATCGCGTCGCGGCAAATAGACTCGGCTTCCACCAGACGCCTGCGCACCATGAGCACCGCGGCCAGTTCGTGCATGTTCGCAGCAACTTCGACGTGTTCGGCCCCGTGCTTCTCGCGCAGGCGGACCAAGCCGTGCCGTAGGGACACCTCGGCATACTCCACGTACGACGACGCCTTGCCCGAACCCATCTCTGTGTACACGCTGCCCCACAGCCGGCGGAGCGATTGATCGAGATCGGGCTGATCCGCGAACGCGTTGGTTTCCAGCCGGAAGTACAACCGGTTCAAGCCGTCGCCGATGATCCGCGACATGTCCGGCTTGGCGGGGTCTTCGGTCGGCAGCGCCTCACGCAGCAGTTCGGTGACAGCCTGCGCCCGCACGCTCTCGGCGTGCGCCTGCCGCTGCCGCTCCTCCGCCAGCTTCGCCGAAGCCGACGCCCGCGTGAGCGACATGCCGACCGACGTCATCGCCCCCGCCATCAGCACCACCGCGACGCCCGTCCACGCCAGCCGCCGCCGGTTGAGCATGACCGCCTTGCGGAGCACGTACCAGCCCGAAGAGCTGCGAGCCTCCACCGGGCTGCCGGTCAGGTAGCGCTCGATATCTCGGGAAAGGCTGGCCGCCGACTGATAGCGAAGCGTCTTGCTCTTCTGCAGGGCCCGCAGCATGATTGCTTCGAGGTCCGCGTCCACGGTGGCGTCGTACAGCTTCGGCGGCGTCGGCGCCGTCTCGCCGATCTGGCGCGCGATGTCGAAGATCGTTCCCGAGACCTCGTAGGGCATCTTGCCGCAGACCAGGCGATAGAGCAGCACCCCCAGTGAGTAGACGTCCGTGAGCGCATCGACCTGATCGGGATGCCCCGACACCTGCTCGGGCGAGGCGTACGCCGGGGTGCCCGCGAACTCGCCGGTGATCGTGGCCTGCACGCCGCCCGCTTTGGCGATGCCGAAGTCGAGTACGACGGGGCGACCGTCGGCCGTCACAAGCACATTGTCAGGTTTCAGGTCTCGGTGAATGACGCCGTTCAGATGCGCATGGTGCACCGCGGCGCACACGTTCATAAACACACGCAGGAGCGCCGCCCGCTTATCGGCGGGCGTCACCGCGCCAGGCTGGTACATATCCAGCGGCACGCCGTCGATGAATTCCATCACCACCGCGATCCGCTCGTCCTCGAGCATCCGCGATTCGAAGACGGTCACAATGTTCGGGTGGCGCAGCCGCGCGGCGATCTCGGCCTCGCGCTCCGCCCGCATCTTCTGGCGGTTCGACGCGGTGACGCCGGGCATCAGCGTCTTGATCGCCACAGTTCGCTGCGTGCTTTCCTGCACGGCCTTGTAGACAATGCCCTGGGCGCCCGCGCTCAGCACGCCGATGGTGCGATATCCGGGGATGCGAGGCGAACCCACCGGGCCGAGCGAGTCGGCGGCGAGGTCGCGCACACGCGACAGGAACGTGTCTTCTTCCTGGACCGCTGCCAGCAGTTCGCGGCAGCGCTCGCAGTTATCCACATGCTTGCGCAGGCGCGAGTCCACGTCGCTTCCCGCGGCCATCCGCTGGATGCGTTCCATCGGGGGACAATCCGTGATGAGCCACGTCCCGCTCACACGTCCTCCTCGAACGCGCGGGTCATCTCTTCGACAAGTTCCTTCAGCCGCTTCGCCACCCGGCTCTTGGCGACGTAAACCTGCTCGATCGTCATCTTGCACTGCTCGGCCGCCTGCACCGCGGGCACGCCGCGCAGGCCGACCAGTTCGAACGCCGTCAGCGTGCGATCGTCGATCGCCGACTCGTCACGGATGAGCGACATCGCCCGGGCCAGGATGCTCCGATCGCGTTCGTCCACCCAGATCGAGCGGAGGGACGACTCGTCCGCCACCTCGGTCAGCGGCGTCGGCTCGGTCCGCCCGCGGGCTTGATTGCGGAGCACCCGCAGCGTCTGGTGGTGAGCGATGCCCAGTATCCACGAGCTCAGCCGCCCTTTGCCCCGGTCGTAGCGACCGTCGCGGTAGGCGTGCACGAACTCCGCGAGCGTTTGTTGGGCCACTTCATCGGCGTCAGAGTGCGACAAGCCCAGCCGTTTCGCCAGGCCGGCGATCACGGGGCGGAACCGTTGATCCATGTGCTGCCACGCGGGCTCGTTGGCGGCATCGCGCAACGCGTCCAGTAAGCGCGTGGTCGTCCGCGTGGCGAAAATGGCCTCGCTGGTCATCGATCAACTCCCACGGGCAGTCTACCACGGAATTCCCTTGGTTGTTAGGGCAATTCCCGGAGTCGCCCGATTCACCCAAGACCGCCAAGATGAAACCGCTTACCAGCAGTCTCGGGCGACCCCAACACAGGCCGTTTCCGCGCGTTCTCGGCCCCGTCCATTCCTATACTCCCCGTCCGTTTTTGCCCTTCCTTAGGGGCTGTTTCTCGGAAAGGAATCCATGCTCCGGCGCTCTCACACCTGCGGCGAACTCCGCGACTCCCACGTCGGCCAGACCGTCACCCTCAACGGTTGGGTCCACTCCTACCGCGGCCACGGCACCGGCCTGGTCTTTGTCGACCTCCGCGACCGCTTCGGCCTCACCCAGGTCGTCTTCGACGGCGAGGACTCCCGCAAGGCCATTCTCGACACCGCCGACAAGCTCCGCCACGAGGACGTCATCGCCGTCAAGGGCAAGGTTCGCATCCGCACCGGCGGCGAGAACCCCAAGCTCGCCACCGGCAAGATCGAGGTCGTCTGCGAGGAGCTCGAGGTCCTCAACAAGTCCGAGACGCCCCCGTTCCTCCCGGACGACAACCCCCAGGGCGGCAAGCTCCCCAACGAGGAGCTCCGCCTCGAGCACCGCTACCTCGACCTGCGTCGCCCCAAGATGCAGCACATCCTCGGCACCCGCGCCAAGGCTCTCAAGGTCACCCGCGACTACTTCTACGACAACGGCTTCCTCGAGATCGAGACGCCGATCCTCTATAAGTCCACGCCCGAGGGCGCTCGCGAGTTCCTCGTCCCCAGCCGGCATCAGCCCGGTGAGTGGTACGCCCTGCCGCAGAGCCCGCAGCTCTTCAAGCAGATCCTGATGGTCGCCGGTGCCGACCGCTACCTGCAGATCTGCCGCTGCTTCCGCGACGAGGACCCGCGTGCCGACCGGCAGGCCGAGTTCACGCAGATCGACTTGGAGATGTCCTTCGTCCGCCGCGAGCACGTCGTGGAGATGATGGAGGGCTTCGTGCGTCGCCTGTGGAAGGACATGTGCGGCTACGACGTCCCGCCGATCAAGCGCATGCCGTACCGCGAGGCGATGGAGGACTACGGCATCGACCGTCCCGACACGCGCTACGACCTCAAGATCAAGGACATCTCCGAGGTCGTCGCCAAGAGCGACTTCGGCGTCTTCAAGGACGCGCTCGCCAAGGGCGCCGACCGTCCGCGCTTCAACAGCCAGCGCGGCGTGGTGAAGGCCATCCGCGTCCCCGGCGGCGCGGAGAAGCTCACCCGCAAGATCACCGACGGCTACACCGAGTTCGTCAAGGGCTTCGGTGCCGGCGGTGCGGCCATGGTCAAGGTCAACGCCTCCGGTGCGTTCGAGACCGGCATCGCCAAGTTCCTCGAGCCGCTGAAGGCCGACTTGTTCGCCGCCCTGGGCCTCCAGCCCGGCGACACGGTCTTCTTCCTCGCCGACACCTACGCCATCGCGACCAAGGCCGCAGGCGAACTGCGGCAGAAGATCGCCCGCGACATGGGCGTCGTCCCCAAGCCCGGCGCCGAGGGCGGGCCGTGGAACTTCCTCATCGTCGTGGACTTCCCGATGTTCGAGAAGAACAAGGACACGGGCAAGTGGATCGCGATGCACCACCCGTTCACCGCGCCCCGCGACGACCAGGCCGAGGCCTTCGTCAACGCCAGCGTGGACGACGACGTGACGATCGAGTCGATCGTCAGCGCGGGCTACGACATCGTGCTCAACGGCCAAGAGATCGCCGGCGGCTCGGTCCGCATCCACGACGGCGCGGTGCAGAGCAAGGTCTTCCAATTGCTCGGCCTGACGCCGCAGCAGGCGGAAGAGAAGTTCTCGTTCCTGCTGAAGGCCCTGAAGTTCGGCGCCCCGCCGCACGCGGGCATCGCCTTCGGCTTCGACCGCCTGATCATGAACTTCGTCGGCACCGACAACATCCGCGACGTGATCGCGTTCCCCAAGACGCAGACGGGCGCGGACCTGATGACCAAGGCCCCGTCGCCGGTGACGCCGCAGCAGCTCAAGGACCTGCACGTGGCGAGCACGTGGGTCGCGCCAAAGGTGTAAGCAACGGATTCCGACATCGCCGCCGCGTCTCCTCTCCCCGCCAGCGGGGAGAGCGACTGTCTTGAGAATCAAGCGGCACGGGCGGTTCTCCAGGGCTGATTGGTGCGCAGGATGGCGTTGAGGGTGACCAGCAGCTTTCGGAGGGTGGCGATCAGGGCGAGCTTCTTGGGTTTG
>CANHCQ010000012.1 GCA_947459215.1 Phycisphaerales bacterium | reverse complement strand
GATTGCGCCATCTGAAGATGGTCAAGCACGGGTTGGGGGTATGGGCGGTTTGCCTTCAAGAGTCGCGTCAGATTCCCAAAGTCGCCCTAGCGTCTCGGAGCCTCTGGGCATAACCGAGACACGCTTTACCCTCGCCGGGTGGCGACATCCGCACGCCGTGTCTCTGGGGCTCTGAAACGCACGCTGTCAGACCACCCCTCGCGCCCTTTTCGCATAACCCCCGGGTCGCATGACCCGGGGGTTGTCGTTTTGGAATGGCGGCGGCCTCAGCAGGGCGTTTTCTGAGCGATCAGGGCGTCACCTCGCCGCGTCAACCTTTGCCCGCATCTCGTCGACAAAGTTCACGATGACGTCGAGGCGATTCTTGCCCTCGTCCTCCGCCTTCATGATGCTCAGGATGCGTCCATCGGGGGCAAAGACACCGTTTCTGATCCGTGGCTGCAACTCTTTCATGCTGTAGAGCGGTTTGGGAACCGTCGCGGCCAAGGTCGGCTCGGTCTGGATCTGGACGCTGAACACTTGAAGATCGTTGTCGACGAAGCGGATCTCCTTGCCGTCGGGGCTCCACCAGCCCTCGCCTTGAACCCCGGTGGCTGTGGAGATCTGGACGCGCCCAGATCGGGCGTCCGCTTCACCCGCGCGGGCGCCGGTGAAGCGCTGGACGTACAACTCACGCCGCCCGGTTTCAACGGAGACGAACTGCGCCCACTTTCCGTCGGGAGAAAAGAAAACGCCAGACTCGTTTGCCGGCGAGTTCAGGTACGGCGTGGCGGTCCACTTGCCGGTGGCCGCGTCCTTCTCGAGCATCAACACGTCCCCATTGGGGTGCCGTTGCGTTGGACCATCGAGCTTACTCCTTCTTCGACGATGGCGGAAGATCGCCGGGTAACGGGCTCGTCACATGCTGGCCGGAATCGTTCAGATGTGGCTCATCACCGGGCGATCAGTGCTTGTACCGTGCGAGTACACGAGCTGCCCTTCGTGCCTCTACTCAGTCTTCCCGACTGTGCGTAAGACGCTTGCGCCCGCTTTCTTCGCATAGCCTCCGGGTCGCAAGATTCGGGGGTTGTCGTTTTGGGGGCGTCGGTCGCGTCGGCAAGGAGTCTTCCTTCCGATCAAGACTTCACTTCGCCGTGCTCATCTTTGCTCGGAGTTCTTGCGCGAAGTTCACGACCAGGTCGATGCGGTTCGCCAGTTCGCTCTCGCCCTGCAGGATGACCATCGGGCGTCCGTCGGGCGTCCACGCGGCGCCCCGGGTCTTCAGGTCTTTCATGCTGTAGAGCACCTTGTCGGCGAGCTTTCGGCAGGCGTCGGCTGCTGCGCACATGACGCACAGAGAGCACTCGAAAGTACTGCGATCGCGAACTGAACGGCTTTCGTGGTCTGCTCCGTTTCTCACCACTCAAGGCGTAGTTTTCACAAGATCTAAAACGAGCCGACGGCGGCACGCTTCAGGGAAGCAGAATGGTACATCATGCTCCGTTCCAACGCTGTCCATCGTCCTTTGTCATCAAGCCAAGCAAGTGTCCAGTTGCGGGGCTGGTCGTGGCCGTACGGCGTGGCAATGCCAGCTCCGGTCCATCTGGGGATCGCGGGCGCGACCTTGGCTCAAGGTCTCTCCGCATCTCCCATCGCCGGGCGCCCGGGTTGTGAGGGCTCGTTCTGGCGAAGACAGGATCAATGTGGTTGTCACCGCGATCCACGGGTTCTCGCCCGACGCGGAGCGTGATGGTTGCATCAAGGCGTTGGCGATCGTCGCGGTCACTCCCTCCGGCAACGGAGCGCACCCTGAACGGAAGATGCTATCAATTCCCGTGCTGCGTGATGCGGGGCGTCTCTTGCCGGGATGCCGCCCGTGCCGATCAAGCCGCCATCAAAGAGCGGCGGCAACTCTCCGGAAGTGATGGCCGCGGATGGCGAGCTCCACGGCTTCCGGAAAGGCTGCGCGGTACGAGAACCACGCATGTGCGAGAAACTTCCAGTACTCCAAGCGTCCGGGCGAGGCAACGCCGACGATCCACATTGATCGGAGAAACGCGAGAATGTCGTCCATTCTCGTCGTTCCGCGTGTGGCGGTCGGTCGGTACTCCGCAAGAAACGTTCGCACCCGCTGGTAGTACTCGCGGGGCGCGTACAGATCTTTGACGAGAGTGCGATATCCTTGGGCCAGAACACTCGCATCGAGCCGGGGTACGAAGTTCGTCGCGGCGTCGAGGTTGTTGCCCGTGCTTCGACCGATCATGCGTCCTTCTCGGGTCAGCCGTGCGAAGAGTCGTGTTCCCGGCAAGGCGGTCAACATGCCCACCATGGCCGTCACGACGCCCGATTCGCGGATGAAGCGGCGCTGCTGATCAAAGATCTCCGTCGTGTCGCTGTCGAAGCCCACGATGAAGCCCGCCATGACTTGCACTCCGGCGTGGTGGATCGTCCGCACGGCCTCGACGAGATCCCGCCGCGTGTTCTGTACTTTCTTGCACTCGTTGAGGCTCGCTGCCTGTGGGCTCTCGATTCCCACGAACACGTTCTTGAATCCCGCCTTCGCCAGCAGGTCGAGCAGTTCGGGGTCATCGACGAGATTGATGGAAGCCTCGGTCGTCAGGTTGAAGCCGCCGGTCTGTTCGCGCCATTCCACGATCGCCCGCAGCACGTCCTTGGCCCGTGCGCGGTTGCCGATGAAGTTGTCGTCGACGATGAAGACGCCGCCGCGCCAGCCCGTCGCACGCAGGGCCTCCAACTCGGCGATCATCTGTGCGGGGGTCTTCACTCGCGGCACGCGTCCGTACACGGCGGTGATATCGCAGAACTCGCAGTCAAACGGGCATCCGCGCGAGGCCTGTACGGACATGGTGAGATAGTCTTGGACGTGGAGAAGGTCCCAGCGGGGTAGAGGCGTCCTGGTCACGTCCGGTCGCTGGGTCGCCTGGTACCGCGGCTTCGGGGACCCGGCCAGGAGATCCGAAGTGAGTTCGGACATCAGGTCTTCGGCCTCTCCCACAACGATCGATGTCACCTCCGGGAAGCGTTCCGCACCGGTGGTAAAGAGCGGACCGCCCGCAACCACGACCTTGCGCTGTGCCATGACTCGGCGGATGACCTCCCGTGCCGAAGCTTCCTGCACGATCATGGCCGAGATAAACACCGCGTCGGCCCATGCGATGTCCGCGTCGGTGAGCGATCGCACGTTCAGGTCCACGAGCTTCAAGCTCCACTCCCGTGGCAGCATCGCCGCGACAGTGAGCAACCCCAGCGGCGGGAAAGCCGCTTTGCGGCCCGCGATGGGGAGAACGTGGCTAAAGCTCCAGAACGTGCTGGGAGTCCGCGGCGATACAAGCAGGATGTTCACGGGACGTACCTCCCGGCGGCCCCTGGCGTTCTCCGCATGCCGACTCACGCTTCCGCGTGCCGCTGCCAGCCATGACCACCGAAGACTCGTGCTACACGGTATGATACCGTCGCTGCATGATCGCCGAACTCGATTCTGTCGCACACGGCTATGACGATGAAGGCTCCCGAGGCCCTGATGTGGTCTTGCTGATCCACGGGCATCCCTTCAATCGCTCGATGTGGCGGCCGCAACTCAACGCGATCGCCGCGAAGGGCTGGCGGGTGATTGCGCCTGACCTGCGTGGCTACGGCGCGAGTTCCCGGATCCCGGCCATCACCGCTTTCGATGATTTCGCCAGGGACCTTCTCCGCCTGCTCGATATGCTCTCCATCGACCGCGTCGTCGTCGGCGGTCTGTCCATGGGCGGGCAGATCGCGATGGACCTCTGCCGCCAGGCACCAGAGCGGGTGCGTGGGCTGCTGCTGGCGGCAACTTTTCCTCAGAGCGAGTTGCCAGAAGGCAAACTCCGCCGATTCGCAATGGCCGACCGTCTGCTGCGCGAAGGGATGGCGGGCTATACGGCGGAGGTTCTTCCGAAGATGCTCGGTGCAGCATGCCTCAACGAGAGGCCTGAGATCGGGCACGCGGTACTTGGCATGATGAAGGCCACCGATCCACACGCAGCCGCGGCGGCGCTGCGAGCCCGTGCATCGAGGCCGCCGTATGAAGACGTGCTCGCGCGGTTCGCCCGGCCGTCGACAGTGATCGTCGGGGACGAGGACGCGTTTACGACACGGGAAGACGCGCAGAAGATGACATCACTCATGGCAGACTGTGAGCTGGTCTGGATGCCCAAGGTCGGCCACATGCCGAATCTCGAACGACCCGACAGCTTCAACGCCGCGATCGCCCGGCTTCTTGACAGAGTCACCGCGGTCGCGCAATGAACCAACCTTCAAAGCCGCTGCGAACGGAAGCGCGGATGAAACGCCACTGCCTGAGCCGCACGTCGAACGGCGGTGACGCTCCATCGATAAACCGCGACGTGGTCACGCCACTCCCGTATCTCCCCTTCCTAGGAACCCTTCAGGTCGCAAGACTCGGTGGTTCTCGTTACTCAACGCTCTGATGTGCCGGAGGGAAAGACCTTCGACCAGTCATCCTTCATGCTGACGACCGTCCACCCGCGCTGGCTCGCCTCGTCCAGAGCCTTGTCGAGCTTTCCGACATGCGACGTGCGGTCGTACGCCCATTCGCGTGCCGCGTCCGTGTGATGGATGAGCACGCACAGGTTCGGGCCGCCTCCGCTCGCCGTCCACTGCAGCATCTGAAGGTCTCCATCCGAGTTTCCGAACGCGGCGACGGGGCGGCGACCAACATGGAGATTGATGTTCACCGGCTTGCCTTCCTTGTCGTCCAGGCTGCCCACTTCAGGCTGCTTGACCAGCACGGCCTTGCCATCGCGGATCTCGAATTTGGTCTTCAGGCTCGAACCGATGACCTGTTCGGGCGGGATGCCATACGTAGCTTCGGTCCACGGACGCATGAACTCAATGCCGCCGCCTGAGACGATGTAGGTCTTGAACCCGCGGGCCCGCAGATAGCCGAGCAATTCCACCATTGGCTGGTAAACCATCTCCGTAAACGGACGTCCGCTGGTGGGATGTCGCGCTGTCGCGATCCAGTGTCGGACGTCGTTCTCGAACTCCTCGGTGGTCATGCCCGAATGTGTCGCGGCGACGAGTTCGAGAATCGCGTGCTCGCCACCCGAGAGCGCGGTCTTCATGTCTCCTGAGAGCACGGACTTGAAAGGCTCCTTGTCTTTCCATTCCGGGTGCCTCGGGGCCATCGCCTTGATGCGATCGATGACGAAGAAGAGCTGGAAGTACGCCGGCTGCTCAGCCCAAACCGTTCCGTCGTTGTCAAAGACGGCGATGCGGTGTGCTTCTGGGATATACCCGGGCGAACCGGTGTTGTCGGCGGCCTCGACGAACGAAACGATCGCTCCACGCGCCGGCCCATCCTTCCAGGAGGGCAGTGGGTCGTCTACGGCGGCGCACGCCGCAAGCTGGAGGAGCAGGAGAAACGCGAACAGGTAAAGGAGCGTTTGCTTCATGGATCGATCTCAGAACGTCAACGTCAGGGCACCGAGATCGGAACCGTGGCCAGCCTCGCAGCGAGTTGCTCGCCGCCGGCAAACCCAGGATCAGACACGGAGGCCCAATCGTACCTTCGAGCCCGTCAATCGCACAGGGTCTGGATGGCGATCCGCCGGTCCATCCGCGTGTCGGCGACCACGAAGACTGGACGCATGCCGTCATGGCCGAGATCGTGGTCAATCTTGAATGAGCCGATGGCGGCAGGTGGCATGCCGCTTCGAGTGTAGCGAAATCGGGTGGTGGATCGCCTCGAGGTCTCGCACGCGATTGCAGCTTGCGACCGGTCGGATGCACGCATTTGTCTGAGACCAAGCGTGTGTCACGTTGCGATGCCACTGTGACGCAGAGATCGAGGTCCCCGCCCATAGGCGCCAACTGGCGGCGAACTGCGTGAACGCAAGACACACGTCGCCGCACGTTGCGAGCCGGGCGGGATTATCTCGCCTTCGCCGAGAGCGTGTGCGGATTCATCGGAGCACAAGAGTGACGGTCTCACGTTCTACGGTCCGCGAAGTTGGCGGCGAAAAGGCGCGATCGATGACTTCAAAGCCGTTCTTCTGGAGCACACGGAGCGAAGGCAGGTTGTGGGCGGCGGCGGTGGCGTAGAGCGGACGCCGTGCGAGCTCTTCGAGCATGAGCGC
Source organism: Phycisphaerales bacterium (assembly GCA_947459215.1). Lineage (GTDB taxonomy): Bacteria > Planctomycetota > Phycisphaerae > Phycisphaerales > UBA1924 > JAFEBO01. The sequence continues at coordinate 95,784 of CANHCQ010000012.1, read as the reverse complement.
CACCGCCCGCGTCGCGATGCCGCGGCCCCAGTACTCGCGGGAGATCCAGTAACCGAGCGAGTCGCGGCCCTCGTGCGGGGAAACGTTTACGGACCCGACGACGACGCCGGCGGCTTCGATCACTCTGGGAACAACTCCGGTGACGGTCCCGTCGTGATCGGAAAGAATCGTCATCCATCGCAGTTGAAAGCTCTGCCAGTCCCGCGGCTTCGTTCCCACGAGGTCATTCGCCGCCCGGTCCGTTTCAAAGCTGAACAGCAGCGGCAAGTCCGTGTGGCGCGTGCGACGAAGGGAAATCTCATCAGGAGCGCGATGGGGCACTGATGCAGGCTGCGGGATCATTCGTTCCCTGGATCGGAACGTCGCCGCCGCGGCATGGTCGCCAGCGAGCTCGAATAGCGCTGCAGCTTCCGACCACAGATCTCGCGCCAACTCTGGCCGCCCTGTCGCTGCCGCGATATCCCCGAGGTTTGCCAGTTTGCCCGCGTTCATCCCAACATCACCGATCTCCCGCGCGATCGCCAGCGAGCGATGGTTCAGCCGCTCGGCCGTGTCGAACTCCTTTCGCGCCTCGTACACATTGGCAAGATTCCCCAGATCGCGGGCTACTCCTTGCTGGTTGCCCAGCCGCTGATCGATCGTCAGCGCCCGGTCGCACAGCGAATGCGCCGAATCCAGACGCCCGGTGGCGAGATGAATCAACCCAAGGTTCGTGCACGCCCGCGCCACATGCTCGGTCTCTCCCGCCCGCTCCGCGATCTCGAGCCGTCGCTGCGTCAGCGTCTCCGCCGTGGCGTGGTCCCCAGTGCGGAAGAAGAACTGGAATCCCAGGAAGAGCAGCCGGATGTCCTCGCAGCGCGGCATCGCCAGCCGCAGTGCGCTCGCGGCCGCTTCCACCCGGCCCGCGTTCGCCGCGAGCGCCGCCTCAACGACCGCCGCGCTCTCCGGCACATCCGCCGCCGCGGCGGCCTGCGCCTGCTCCAGCGTCCACGCGTCGATCAGTGGTTTCGCGGGCTGGTTCATGCACCAATTGTTGCCGCGACTCCCTTCGCGACGTCCACCTGAACTCCTACGATCGTCCGATGCCACAATCGAAACGAGTGTCCAAGCGGGCGGGCCAGCCCCGAGTCGCTGTTGTTGTCAGTCGCTACAACGCCTCGGTGACCGACCGCCTGTGTCTGGGCGCGATCGAAGCCTGTGTCCGCCGCACCGGCCGCACGCCCACCGTGCTCGAAGCTCCCGGCGCGTTCGAACTGCCCGTCATCGCCCATGCCGCCGCCGCGTCGGGCCACTTTGACGGCGTTGTCGTCCTCGGCTGCCTTATCCGTGGCGAAACCATCCACGATCGCGTCATCGCCGACGCCGTCGCTGAGGCTATCCAGGCCGCCATGATCGTGACCGGCGTGCCTATCGCCTTCGGCGTGCTCACTGTCGAGAACGTCAAGCAAGCCGAGGCCCGCGCCGGCGGCGACCACGGCAACAAGGGTGATGAAGCCATGGGCGCGCTGCTCGACACCGTCGCCGCGGTCAACGCCGCCTACGCCGGTGGCGACTCACGCATCAGCCGCACCGTCGCCGACAAGGTCAAGGGTCGCGGCACGTCGAAGAACCCCAAGCCTGCGAAGTCCAAGCCTGCGAAGTCCAAGCCCACGACGTCCAAGCGAGGAGGCCGCCGATGAGCGATCCCCGTATGGTCCGGCGCCTGGCCTTCGTCGCGCTCTTCCAACTCGACGCCCGCGGCGAACTGACCGACGAAGAACTCGTCGCCGCCGTTGCCAACAGCGAAGACCCGTCCATCGACGCCAATCGCATCGCCAAGGGCGTGCAGGCCGAAGCCTTCGAGCTCGCCCGCGCCGCCTACGCCGATCGCAAGCGTTGTGACGACGTGATGAAGAACGTCTCGCCCGAATGGCCGGCCTACCGCCAGGCCGCGGTCGATCGCGCGCTGCTGCGACTGGCCCACTTTGAAATCTACAGCGGCCGCGCGTCCGCCGCACTCGCCATCGACTCCGCCGTTGAGCTTGCCAAGGAGTTCTCGACCGAGAAATCGCCCGGCTTCATCAACGCCTTGCTCGACGCCGCGGGCAAACGCATCGCGAGCAAGAAGTCGAAGAAACCCGGGTCGGACGCCACCACTGCCGATGCATCGCCCGACACAAGAGCCGACGTGACGGGGGAGACCGCCGCCGAGGAGCCGTCCTGATATGGGCTTCTTCTCGTCGATCGTCAGCAAGGTGAAAGCCGGGCTGGAGAAGACGCGCGAGGTCTTCGTCAGCGGCCTGCGCTCGCTGCTGACCGGCCGCCGCCTCGACGAAAAGACCATCGACGAGATCCAGACCCGCCTCCTCGCTGCCGATGTCGGCCCGGTGACGACGACGCGTCTCGTTGACCAGATCCGCGCCGACTTCCGCGCGGGGAGAATCGACAGCGGCGATCAGGTGCTTTCGTATCTCAAGGCCGAGATGAAGGCGCTCTGGCCGGCGCAGGACCGCGCCCTCCGCCGCGGCACCGACAAGCCCACCGTCATCCTCATCACCGGCGTCAACGGCGCCGGTAAGACCACCAGCATCAGCAAGCTCGCGAAGATGCTCCAGTCGCAGGGCAACAAGGTCCTGCTCGGCGCGTGCGACACCTTCCGCGCCGGAGCCGTGCGTCAGCTCGAGATCTGGGGCGAGCGCCTCGGCATCGAGGTTGTCAAGGGCCAGCAAGGCGGCGACCCCGCGGCAGTCGCCTTCGACGCCTGCCAAGCCGCCAAAGCCCGCGGCGTCGACGTCCTCATCCTCGACACCGCCGGTCGCCTGCAGACCCAAGACCCGCTGATGCGTCAGCTCACCAAGATCCGCGCCGTCGCGTCGAAACAGATCCCCGGCGCGCCGCACGAAGTGTTGCTCGTGCTCGACGCCACCGCGGGCCACAACGCGCTCCGCCAGGCTGAAGAATTCGATCGCGCCATTGCGGGCGTTGCCAGCGAAGCCCCTCGCGGCGAAGCTCCCGGCGTCACCGGCATCTTCCTCGCCAAGCTCGACGGCACCGCCAAGGGCGGCATCGTCGTCGCCATCCGCGACACCACCAAGATCCCCGTCAAGTTCATCGGTGTCGGCGAGACGCCCGACGACGTCCAGCCCTTCGACCCCGAGACCTTCGTCGAAGCCATGTTCGCGGAGTGAATCGACCTTGGTGCCATCAGTCCGCCGTGGCTCTGCACGGCGCGACTGATGCAACACGGAGCAACCGCTCGCCCAAGACACCGAGGCTGACGAGTCTCCGAGGAAGCCTCGGGTCGTTTGGAACACGCTCCGCCGATCATGGAACGAGCCCTGCGAACCGCATTCACCCATCGATCCGAGGCTTCGTCGCCAGCCTTCTCAGCCTCAGCGTCTTCCAGAGTTCCGCACGTCTGATCCCCTTCCCAACTAGAACCCCACCCCCGCGCCGCGTACCCTCGCATGCCGAGCGGTCCGCTCGGTTTTTCCCGATCCTCAACCTCCCACCGGAGCGTCCCATGTCCTTCGAGATCCAGTCCGTCAAAGCCCGTCAGGTCCTCGATTCCCGCGGCAACCCCACCCTCGAAGTCGACGTGACGCTCAGCTCCGGCTTCTTCGGCCGCGCTGCCGTCCCCTCGGGCGCATCGACCGGCGAGAACGAGGCCGTCGAACTCCGCGACGACGACAAGAGCCGCTACCTCGGCAAGGGCGTGATGAAGGCCGTCAACAACGTCAACGGCTTCCTCGCCCCCGAGCTGCTCGGCATGGACGCGACGCAGCAGGAAGCCATCGACAAGCTCATGAACCAGATCGACGGCACGCCCAACAAGGGCCGCATGGGCGCCAACGCCATTCTCGGCGTCTCGCTCGCCGTTGCCAAGGCCGCTGCGGCCGCCGCGGGCATCCCGCTCTACCGCTACGTCGGTGGCGCGGGCGCCAAGGTGCTCCCCGTCCCGATGCTCAACGTCCTCAACGGCGGCAAGCACGCCGACAGCACCGTCGACTTCCAGGAATTCATGGTTCAGCCCTGGGGCTTTGACACCTTTGAAGAAGGCATGCGTGCCGGCGTCGAGATCTACCACAGCCTCAAGAAGGTTCTGCACGCCAAGCACCTCTCCACGGCAGTGGGGGATGAGGGCGGATTCGCCCCCAACCTCAAGAACAATGAGGAAGCCCTCAAGCTCCTCGAAGAGGCCACCGCCAAGGCCGGCTACAAGTGGGGCGAGCAGATCTTCGTCGCCCTCGACCCCGCCGCCAGCGAGCTCTGGAACGAGGCCAAGGAAGAGGGCAAGCAGGGCTACAAGTTCTTCAAGAGCACCAAGGAAGTCGTCAGCAGCGATCACATGATCCAGCTCTGGAGCGACTGGGTGAGCAAGTACCCGATCCGCTCCATCGAGGACGGCCTCGCCGAGAACGACTGGGCCGGCTGGAAGAAGCTCACCGAGAAGCTCGGCAGCAAGATCCAGCTCGTCGGCGACGATCTCTTCGTTACGAACAAGAAGTTCCTCCAGAAGGGCCTTGACGAGAAGTGCGCTAACTCGATCCTGGTGAAGGTGAACCAGATCGGCAGCCTGAGCGAGACGCTCGATGCGGTGAACCTGGCGATGCGCAACCGCTACACCGCCGTGATGTCGCACCGCTCCGGCGAGACAGAGGACGCCACAATCGCCGATCTCGCCGTCGCCACCAACTGCGGCCAGATCAAGACCGGCGCCCCGTGCCGCAGCGACCGCAACGCCAAGTACAACCAGCTCCTCCGCATCGCGGAAGAGCTGGGTGACAGTGCGATCTACGGCAAGTCGACGTGGAATCGTTGATCGGACCGAGGGCTAGAAGCGATAGGCGAACTGCATGCCCAGCATCGGGCCGTGGGCGACCGCGTCCCATGTGAACGTGGACGACGAGTAGTCCTGGCCGAGCGCGCGGTAGCCCGCGAAGACGCTGTACATCCAGTTTTCGCGACGCCAGCGGTACCCGAGCGCTGCGACCGCCTGCCACGAGAAGTCTGAGTCGTCCACGCCAAACCCGCCGACGTCGGCGCGGAGCGAGAAGACCCAATTCTCGTGCAGTTCAATCGCGCCGCGGAGGCCGACGAACGGTTCGACCCAGGTTTGGTCTTCAGAGATGCCTCGCTGCACGCCGCTCTGAAGAACTTCGCCGGTCGGTAGCGTCGCGTTTGTGCTTGTGGTCACGCCGAAATCGAGTTCCATGTCTGTCACGCGAACGCCAGCAAACCCGTCCAGCGTGAAGCGAGTCGGGGTGTCGGATGCGTGCCTGGTGTCGAGGAAGCGGTAGCCCGCGAAACCTTCGACCCAGAGGTTCTTCGCAACCGCGTTGATCTGGGCGGCAACCGTGCCGCTGCCGCCGCTCGGGCCGTTGATGGCCCGCCCCCGCTGATCGGACACCTCGGCCTTGGTGAAGGCTCCATTGATCTGCATGACGAATCGGTCGACCTCGACGTCGAGAGCGCCCATTAGTCCGATGATCGAGTCCGACTTGTCGAGAATGTCGAGGAACGACGCGTCGACGTCGGTGGTCACGCCCCGAACACCCATTGTTCCGTTGATGCTTGTCAACCAGATGTAGGGCGTAAAGGCAACGGACGTGTTTCGCGAGGCACTCGGCGACGCAGCCGGCGATGCCGCCTTTGAGTCGCTCGAGGCAGCGAGATTGGGCTCAGCACCCGGGGAAACTTGTTGGCCCGCGAGGGCACAAAGAGCAGCGATTAGACAGGTAGACCTCATGGTGACTCCAGTTTCTCAAGAATCGTCGCCGAAGCGAAAGCGCAAACGCCGTCAATCGAGTCGCCGAACCGCAGGCGGATTCCATCGACCATCCAACACCGGCGGCTTCGGCGAATAGATCCGCATCGTAAGCCCCAACGCGCCAGCCGAAGGCGACGGCAGCCAGTTGGCTTCCTTCTCAGGGCCCGGGTTCGCGTGTTGGATGTAGATGGTCAATGAGCCGTCCGCGCTGTACTTGAGCGCGTCGCGGTCTCCGATCGCGAACCGGTTCAGCGCGTTCGCGACCTGGAAGCCCTCGGCGTCGTACATGGTCAGCGACCAGAACGCGTCCGTCGGCGGAAGCTCTTCCTTCGTAAAGCGAATCTCGTATCGCTTCTCGCCCATCAGCGGCTTGCCGTCCGCGTCGCCGAGGCACAAGGGATACACCGCGTCCTCGGGTTGGTTGGCTCCCAACCCGACAAGCGCCACGATGGCACGCTTGAGGTAGTAGTTGCCGTACACGCCCATCGTGTCGGTGTTCATCTGCCAGCCGTTCGCCGCGCGCGCCAGCGTCGGGATCTTCGCCTTCATGAGGTTGAGGCCAGCGGACGTTGCCCGGCGCAGCCCCGCCTGGACCGGCGCCGGTGCGGCCGCGAAGTCGAACACCTCGCCGCGGCGAATCCCGATCCGCTCAAACCGGGCGACCTGCGACCAATCCGTCACCGCCGGTGGGTGCAGCGCCATCAGTTCGCTCGCGTACTTGAAGTACTTCTCCGCCGGCATCGTGTTCACCTGCACCATCGGCGGCGTCTTCATGTCCACCGTCGGATCAAACTGAAATGCCGGTGCCTCGACGCCCTTGCCCCACCGCGAGAGCGGTGTGATCGTGTAGCCCGCCTGCACCTTGTGCACCGCGGCGTAGTCGGCGGGACCGTTGGTCTGGGTGCGCCCGATGATCCAGATCTGCGGCGTCGGCGAATCGATGCGGGCGACGCCGTCGGGCAACGTGCCGCTCCACCCCGGCGGCACGATCGCCCAGCGTCCCGCGCTGGTCCCGCTCGTGCGTTTGCCCGGCGAGGCAAAGACGTTGGACCACATGTCAAGCATCGGCAGCAGGTAGTAGCGCCCGCCGGTATCCGGTGCCGTGATGACCTGCGGCTCTTTCGTCAGGTCGAGCCATGCCGAGGAGTACAACGTATCGAAGTTCGGACGCACGACCTCGCGGAAGTCCGCGGTCGGATACGCCGTCATGTGGTGGAACGCGTTTGCCGGCCCCATCCCCGGTCGTGCGCCCGGCGGCACATTGGTGACCACGCGCCGCGTGACATCCATCGAAAGAAGTGGGTAGAAGTACTGGAACGCTTCGACGCCGATCTCAAAGGCCTCCTGCTCGGAGACCGTTGCGGTCTGAGCCTGATCGCTCGCGAGCACGCGTGCTCCCGCCGTCGCAACGCACATGCTGAGGCCGGACACGAAGCACATCAGATACAGTGGCGAACGAGATGTGCGTGGCATGTTCATTGGTTCTTCTTCGATCGTCGGGAGCAATGAGCCGCCGACGGCGGATGGATCGCTCCGCACCACGAACATACCACAAGCACCGGTTGGAAACGTGTGCGTAAGCCCCCGGCGAGCTCCGCCGCTTCTGAATCGTCACGCCGATCGATCAACGCGATCCCGACCCGCGGGTCTTCTTCGCCGCCGCCTTCTTCTTCGGTGCCTCTTTCTTCTTCGGTGCGGCGACCCTTTTCTTCGGTGCGGCTTTGGCGCCGTCCGGGCGCGTCGCCTCGTACGCCGCTATGTAGCCCTTCAGCGAGATCTGCTTGATCGCCCGGCCGATGACTTCCAGCGGCAGGTCGTCGAGCTTCTTGAAGCGGATGCACGACTTGCCCATGTCGAGCTTCTTGCCCGATTTCTTCCAGTCCGCAACGAACGCGTCCCGCTGCTTCGCATCGCCGTAGATGCACATCAGGTAGAGTGACATCGCCTGCTTCTGCGAGGCAAGCCCCGCGAACGGGAGCGGCTGCTCCGGGTTGCAGTGATAGCCGTCGGGGTACACGGAGTGGGGGACGTGCCACCCGATCATGCCATAGGACATGCCTTCTTCGAAACCCTTGTTGAGATTGCTGTTGACGACCTTCCGCACGGCTTCAATCGCCGCGTGGCGGTCGTCGGGAAGTGAAGCGAGGTATTCCTTGACGGTGGCGGCTTTGCTCTGCATGCACCCAGCATACCGATCCGGCCACGCGTCTGTGCGCCAAAGGTCTGGCGACGTCACGCGTCCACGCGCTCGAAGTTAATCCCGCCATTGACCAGCCGTGCAAAGTACGCCTCGATCGTGTCGATTCCGGTAACCCGGTGCACGAACGCCGCGGCCCGAACCAAGTCGGCACGCTGCACAAGTTCGAGCCGCGGCTCCTTGAGTTCGAGCCTGCTGGCGTAGAAGGCGCAGCCGCTGTGCGCGATCAGCACGACCCGCTTGAGCTTGTGGACCTCCACGAGGAAGTTCAGTTCGTCGACGACGCCGGACTCTTCCAGGTGGGCTTGCGGATGACCAGCGACGCACGCCGGGCCGCCGGGAAGGCAGAGCCGGTCGTAGCGGGGGAGTCCCAGCGAGTTCTGGAGGAAATCGTCGAAGTGCTCTCCGAGGCGGCCGTCGGAGCAGTACATCGCCGCGGCGTGAATGCGGGTTGAGTCGTAGCGGAGCGAGCTCTTGTAGAAGGGGGCATTCTCCGGCATGGGGGCATGATACCGAGACCACGTCACCGCTGCGGCGTCGAGCAGCTCAATCAGGTCTGCGTGTAGAAGCACAACGCCCGGCGAGCGCCGGGCGTTGCGTGAGAAACAACGAGGAAGTCCGGAGACTCAACGGCGACGACGGGCAGCTGCAAGGCCGACCAGGCCAAGCAGCGACGCCGCGGCCGGGGTCGGGATCAGGGTGCCCTCAACAAGGACATTGTCGATGCGTGCGGTGCCGTTGCTTCCGGCGTTGAAGCCGGTGAAGGTGATCTTGAAGTACACCGAGGAGAAGCCCTCGATGCTGTTCACCGCCGACAGGTCGATGACCTGAGCGGCAGCCCCGAACGCGCCGCTGCGGTTCGTCGCGTAGCTTGTGAACACGGAGTAGTTGATCCCGTCCGTCGAGTAAGAGATCGAAACACCCGTTGGTCCAGTCGACGAGTAGCGCTCGGCATACGAGAGCTTGTAGTCGCTATAGCCCGATCCATCGAAGCGGACAAAAAGCGACTTGCCCTGTGCACGGTCCAGGGTGTCGTTGCGCATCGAGAGCGCCTGACCAGCAACAGCGCCGAACTGCGAGTTGACCGTTGTGCCCGCGAAATACTGGATTGCGCCCTGCTGAATGGCGTTTGGCGCGGGCGAGCCGTCGTACTTCGGGGCGTCGGTGTCGATCGAAGCCACGCCGGCGGTCGCCTTGAAGTCCGCAAGAATCGGATAACTCAGGTTGTAGTTCTGCGAAGGCGCCGTTGCTGGGAAGGACCAGTACGCGATGGGCGCCGCCGAGGCAGCACCTGCCGCGGCGACCAGTGCCGCGGCGGCAATGACGATCTTCATATTCTCTCCTCAATCGGATACCAATTCTGGGTGGCCGCCTCGTGTGGCGATCGGGACGGAAACCCCGAGCGCGACGGCACTTCAGAAACGGACCGAGTGTAACAGATCCCCTCGATGGCGTGAACGCAAAATCAAAAAAAATCCTGAGTCGCACTCCTGTTGTGATGCGATCAGCATTTCGTGGTCTGACGCCAGGTGGCGATCCCCGTGACAAAGGGAACGGACATGCTCGCGGTTCCGGGCGGAGGGAGCCGATACGCGGCGAACTGGGGCGTCCCGTCGAGGCCGCCGGAACCGCTCATCACACGCGTGTCCTGAACAGTGCCCGAATTCGGATCGTGCGTTAGCACGTCGTTGGTCCAACGGAGCTCCAAAAGAGTCTGCCCTCAGTATCGAAGATCGTGCGGATCGGGATCCGGAGAAATCGCGTGGCGGCGAGCGATCGACGGTTCCCGCCGGTCCTGAGATTTCCGCGTTGGATGCGGTGCTTGACCGCGTACGCAACCCGAACCCGTCCGGGGAGTCGGCGACTACGTCGGAGGCGTTGGAGAACCGTGAACGGGAGGATCGCGCCGAGGCCGGATTGGATCGAGATCGCGAAGGTTCCAGCATGTGAATTCAGGGCGCGAAGTACCCGTTTCGCACGATCGTGCCCACGCTGAGCGGGCACGGGAACCCGGACAAAAAGAAGCGGGCCCGCAACGGCGCGGTACCCGCTATGAGGAAAAGGGTGGATTTGAACAATGGCCTTGGGCCGGCGGGTTTCGTCGCGACGATCCCGCGAAAGTCGGGCCGTGGCGGGCTCGTGAGTCTCTGCAGATGTCCGAGAACTCGCGCGTGATTGCACCAATGCGAGCGGAAGCCGCTGCATGGCGGTGATTACTTGCCCGGGGTGTAGGGCTCGAGATTATCGATGATGCGAGGCGTGTCGAGAGGCGAGACCTCGTAAAGCGCCAGGCCGTTGATCACGACCTTGTGGACATGGAGCGGCTTGCCGCCGGCGAGCAACTCGCCGAAAGCTGGCGGTCCCTTGCCGGACTCGCGGACCTTGATATCAAGCGCGACGATGATGGGTTGTTCGCCGGACTTGGCAAGCAGGACGCCGGTATAAGGCGAGATGGCTGTGGAGTACGACCATCCGACGAGCGTGATGTCGGAGCGCTCCTCGCGGGGCGCGAGCGACACGCCGAACTTTGTGCCCAGCCAGTCGGCGAACTTGTCGCGGGTCGTGCAGACCTCTTCGGGCTTGAAGCCGGCGTCCACGGTGGCGTTGTAGAGGGCGGCGAGCGTGGGGCGAACCGTGGCGACAACGCCGCTCGGTCGGGCGCCAGAGAAGAAGTAGACCCCGACGAGGCCGACAACGCCAATCAACGCCGCGGCGGCCAGGGGGAGCCACTTGGGGAATAGCAATGCACGTGGCGGGCCGGAGATGCCCCGCGTATTCCCGCTCAGGGATCGTTTCGCGGTATTGAGATCAAGCGCCGCGGCGGAGAACTGTGTCCGCAGCGATGCGTCGATGTCGCGCTGCATGACGACTGCCTGATCATGTGCGACGCGGAGCTCCAGCGAGGACGCCAGCTCCTGTTCGAATACAGATCGCTCGGAAGGCGACATCGCGCCGTCGAGATAGCGGTCGAGCGCGTCGAGGAGTTCGGGCGAGAGTTTGCTCACCTGCTGCCATCCTCCTCGGTGTTGGTTTGGTCGAAATGGGCCGACATGCGTTCGCGGAGAAGGCGGCGGGAGCGGAAGACGTGGCTCATCGCCGTGTTCTCGTTGAGATCAGTGATCGCCGCGATCTGGGCGTAGGAGAGCTCGCCGACGGTACGCAATAGGAGGCAGACCCGGGAAACTTCATCGAGCGACATAATGGCCCGGTGCACCGAGGCGTCGAAGATCGCGGGGTTGGCGGTTCTTCCGTCGCCGGTCATCGGGATCTCGCGCCGCTGCCTGAACTCACCACCGACGGGAACATGGGTACTCGACCCGGCTCGGGCGTCAATCATTTCCTGGCCCGAGGGTGAAGCCGGGTTTCGGGCCCGCTTTCTGGAAGTATTGCGGCCAACGTTCCGGACGATCTGCGACATCCAGCCTTCAAAGGACGTGCCGGGCGTGAATCGATCCAACGACGCAAGACCGATCAAGCTGGCCTCCTGCACCACATCGTCCGCCTCGTGCCGGTCTCCCAGAACTGCCGAAGCCACGATCAGCAGGGCAGGGCGGCACTTCTCAAGCAGCCGAACGAACTCTTCCTGACTCAAGCGGGCCTGCGGGCCCGCCGCCAAAACAGCTTCCTCGGGCGTCGATGAAGCGACTCCCCGTGCATTCTGTGCGGGGCCACCAGCCTTCGCGGGGTTCTTGTCGGATCCCTCGAAGCTCATACCGAGTGGTAGCCTAGTCCGCGTCTGCCGTCAGAAGTCCGGACCGCCGGACCTTATTCCCCTCCGGACGGACGCTCTGTCACGTTCTCCACAGCTAAATGTCTGGATTGAGGTCGGGTCTTGCAGAAATCGCGCGGGCTTGACACTTCTGGTAGGCAGATCGGCCGGACACCTCGACGGCACACGCAGGACGCTGCGGCGGGCACCTTTCCTGGACGTACACGCCCGAGAACGCGGGTTCGCGGACTGGAAAACGAACGCCGATTCGTTCCGCTCAACGCCAACCGCCGCGATTTTCGGGGCGTCTTCAATGACAACAACGCTGCTGATCTATGGGGTTCTGCCGACGCTATTCTGATTTGAGGTCCGAGCCCGGCTCCTCGCGCAGGGTTCAGCTGGGACCCTGGCATCCGCTTGCAGACGCGGGTGACATTCAGTGTGCACGTCCGTGAGGCGCTGGATCCGGGACGCCGCGACTGGGCTTGGCTGGTGCGTCGCGACGCGATGGCTTTGGGCATTGCACGTGTGGCGGATCCGAGCGTTCCGCATCCGTTTACTGCGGCGGAAAGAGGAATCGCAAAGCTTCGAAGCCCAACAAGCGACGGGAGGTCTCATGACGAGCACGCAGGCAGGCACTGCGAATCGGATGTCGAATCCTGTACCGCACGGGACCGTGGCCGACTTTGACGCGTCGATGATCACGCGTCCCGACGATGCCCTGTTGCGGTACTACGCGATCACCTCGGCGTTCACCCTGATCGCTTTTCCGATCGTGTTTCTCGTGCAGTATGTCCGCTTCCGCACGCTGCGGTACCGCTTCGACGACGAGGGCGTCTGGATGGGTTGGGGCTGGCTGTGGCGGCAAGAGATCAGCCTGACCTACCGGCGGATCCAGGACATCCACGTCACCAAGAACATCATCCAGCGGTGGCTGGGGCTGGCGAGCGTGCAACTGCAGACGGCGGCCGGGGGAGTCTCGCCGCAGATGGAGATCGAGGGCGTTCTGGACGCGGAGCAGTTGCGGGACTTCTTGTACATCAAGATGCGGGGGGCGCGTGGTGAGAGCACGGCACAGCCCTCGGTGGATGGTCGGTCCACGGAGACTTCAGACGAAGTGACGACGCTGCTCCGCGAGATCCGCGAGGGAATTGAACGTCAAAACGCGCGGATCGATGCGATGCAGAAGGCCATCGACGGGAGAATCGGGGGCGACCATGCGTGACGATCGGAGGCCCGGCGCCATCGAGCGTGCGGGTTCGTGGATCTATGAGGGTGTCTGGGGCGTCGTGACCGGGTTGTTCCTGGTGCCCCGCGAGCCGCCGCGGATGCCGACGGCGGTGGGAAGCAACTCGGGCGGCGAAGCGCTGCAGCTCAAGCCCGGCGAAGCGTACCTGCGGTATCGCAAGTTCTGGTTCTGGATCGGGCTGTCGCTCGTCGACGTGGCGTTGGTGATTTTCTGGCTGGTCGTGACCTGGCGATTCCCAGTCGTGGGTGTTGTCATCGCCGTACCGATGCTGGTGCTGATCGTGCTTCCAGACGTGATCGCGTATCTGGTGATTCAACTGTCGTACGACACGACGTGGTATGTGATCACCGATCGGAGCATGCGGCTGCGGAGCGGCGTGTGGACGACGCACGAAATGACGCTGACGTTCGAGAACGTCCAGAACGTGGAGATCATGCAAGGGCCCATCGAGCGGCACTTCGGCATCGCCACGCTGAAGGTCGAGACCGCCGGTGGGAGCGCGGCCGCGGGCGCGCCTGGTGGCGGCGGAAACATTGGATTGCTCGTCGGGATGCAGAACGCCGCCGAAGTGCGGGAGTTGGTGATGCAGCGGGTGCGGGCGTCGCGATCGAGCGGCCTGGGGGACGAGGCCAAGGAACCCGCGTCGCGTCAGGGCTGGTCGACCACGGCGGTAGGGGAGTTGCGTCGGATCCGGGCTACCCTGCAGATGGCACATTGAAAGCCGGGCGGAACTGCCGAGGAACCTTCGTGCTTCCCATGCTCGGTCCAGGCCTCTCTCTGAAGCCGCTAGACCGGCCTGAGGACCCGCCCTATCATCTTGACCCTGCCGGAAGAGCCGCGGCCGTGTTCGGCGTTCGGTGTTTCGGCGGGACGGTTCCGAATCCAGTTCATAGCGAGTCAGCCATGTCCCAGAGCGCCAAGAGCCAGCAGTCGATTCTCGCCAGCATCAACGCCCCGGCATTGAAGAAGGACCTGCCTTCTCTGTCGATCGGCGACACGATCAACGTGCACAACCGCATCGTCGAGGGTGACAAGGAGCGCATCCAGGTCTACTCCGGCGTGCTCATCGCCCGCGCGGGCAGCGGCATGACGGACATGATTACTGTCCGCCGCGTTGTCGACGAAGTCGGCATTGAGCGCGTGTGGCCGGTCAACAGCCCGCTGATCGCCAAGATCGAAGTCGTCCGCCACGGCGACGCCCGCCGCAGCAAGCTCTACTACCTCCGCGACCGCGTGGGCAAGAGCCGTCGCCTCCGCGACCGCCGCCGCGGCATGAAGCACATCGAGGTCCCGGGCGAGAAGGCCGACGCGGCCCCCAAGGCCTGATTCGCCCCCAGTCTGAACGACACCCTGCCTGAATGTCTTGAGCCCGGCGAACCCGCCGGGCTTTTTCTTGCGCCCACGGTTCCGAGGTCGATGCAACTCCGGGGCGCTCGCCGCGTAGCGAATGGCGGTCCCGCGGAGGCCAAAAAATGACGGAGCATCGGCTTCGTATCGGCTTGGTTCGAGTTCTCGTGCTCAGCACGCTCACAGGGCTGCTCACACTTCCCGCGACGGCTGAGCCGGCACCCCGCGAACCCGTGCCCCCCAAGTCGCCCCAGTCGCCAGTTGAGATCCCCAGCGGCTCGTTCGATCTGCGGCCCAAGTTCCGCATGGGCCAGGACCGCCGCGTGAAGCTCAACCTGGAAAGCCGCGAGAGCCGCCCGGACCTGCTCGCGGAAACGGACGAGCCCGCCAAGAAGCCCGCAACGCCAAAAAACGACAGCGACATGAACACCAAGCAGGAGTTCGTGCTCGTGTTCCGGCCGGTCAAGGTCGGCGACGAAACCTCCGAGGTCGACGTCGTTTTCGAGAGCATCAAGTCGCACGTGCAAGGCCCGGGCGTCGACGAAACCTTTGACAGCTCCAAGCCCGCCCCCAAGAAGAACGCCAAGAACTCCAAGCCCGCTTCGACCAACGACCCGCTTTCCGGGCTCGACGCGCTCGCCCAGCCCCCGTCGCTCGAAGAGACCTTGCGTCCCATGGTGGGCAAGAAACTGACTCTGACCGTCGATCGCGACGGCAACGTCGTCGACGTCAAGCACGGCGAGATGCTGGTGCGGGCCCTCAACCCCATGGCGCCCGAAGCGATGATGCAAGTCGGCGGCACCACGCCGCTGCGAGAACTCTTCAAGTCGATCGTCGGAACACCCGGCAAGCCCCACGCCAAGCCCGGCGAGTCCTGGTCGAGCGGCACCACGATGAACGTCTTCCCCATCGGAGACACCTCGCTGCGCACCGACTACCGCTTGTCAGACGTCCGCGGCGACACGGGCAAGATCGCCTTCGCGGGCGAACTGAAGCCACGCGACGAACCAAGCCCCGGCGCGGGCGGCCTCAAGCTCAGCAAGGCCGCCTACAGCGGATCGACCGTGTGGGATCAGAAAGACGGCTTCCCCACGTCCATGCAGTCCAAGCAGGAGCTCCGAGCGGAGCTGAAGCTCGGACAGCAGACCGTGCCGTTGAACCAGACCCAGAAGGTCACGCTGGAACGCCTGCCCGACACCGGCCCGGAGAAGCCGAGGAAGTAAGCGTCTATCGTCGGCCCGTGCGGTTGAAAGTGTGCTGCATCTCGTCGGTCGAAGAGGCCCGGATCGCGGTGGCCGCGGGTGCTCACGCGCTCGGATTGGTCTCCGCGATGCCCAGCGGCCCGGGCCCGATCTCAGAGGAGTTGATCGCAGAGATCACGCGAACCGTGCCGCCGGGCGTGGACACGTTTCTCTTGACGTGCCGCAGCGACGCGGCGGGGATCATCGATCAACTGCGACGAACGGGTTGCCGCACCGTGCAACTGGTGGACACGGTGGAGCCGGGCACGTACGCCGAGATCCGGCGTGAGCTGCCCAACGTGAAGATCGTGCAGGTGATCCACGTACAGGACCGCGGGGCGCTCGACGAGGCCCACGAGGCCGAGCCGCACGTGGACGCGATCCTGCTCGACAGCGGCCGGCCCAACGCGGCCATCAAGGAACTGGGCGGCACCGGACGCACGCACGACTGGTCAGTCTCGGCGGCGCTCGTGCGAAGCGTTCAGGTGCCGGTGTTCCTAGCAGGCGGGTTGCGGGAAGAGAACGTTCAAGACGCCGTGCAGTCCGTTCGGCCATTCGGGCTGGATCTGTGCTCTGGCGTTCGAACCAACGGCCGCCTCGATGCCGAAAAGCTGCGAAGATTTGTCAACGCCACCCGTGAGGCCACGAGCTGAGGCGGCAACGGATGGACGTGGTCGGGTGCCACTGCTGGACCGGTTCGGCGGTTCGGCAGTGCGAGGGCGCTCGTCCTCGGACGGACCATCGGGCATGGCCCGGAGCCGCGAATCCGCGACGCTAGCTGCATAACTTGCATTTATATAGACGCATATCACAATCGATTCGATTCATGCCGATGCACGGCTAGGGTTGTGCGTTCGAGACCGCCTCGCAACCTCCTCACGCCGCTCGGCACGACGCCTTCGGCTTCACGAAAGGGACCATCATGGCCGCTCCCACCGACCCGTTCAGCAGCAAATCCACCCTCAAGACCGCCCACGGCAGCTACACCTACTACTCGCTCGACGCCGTCACCAAGAAGGGCGTCGGCCACATCAGCAAGCTGCCCGTGTCGATCAAGGTGCTGCTCGAGGCCATGCTCCGCAACCTCGATGGCTTCGTCGTCACCGCCGACGACGTCAGCGGCCTGGCCAACTGGAACGCCAAGGCCCCCGTCAAGGAAGAGATCCCCTTCATGCCCGGCCGCGTGGTGCTGCAGGACTTCACCGGCGTCCCCTGCGTGGTCGACCTTGCTGCCATGCGTGACGCGATGAAGGCCCTCGGCGGCGACCCCAAGAAGATCAACCCGCTCGTCCAGTGCGACCTCGTCATCGACCACTCGGTGCAGGTCGACGCCTTCGGCTCTGCCCAGGCGCTGACAATCAACGCGGGCAAGGAGTTTGAACGCAACAACGAGCGCTACGAGTTCCTCAAGTGGGGCCAGCAGAGCCTCAGCAACTTCAGCGTGGTGCCGCCGGCGACGGGCATCGTGCACCAGGTGAACCTGGAGTACCTCGCCAAGGCCGTGTGGACCAAGAAGAACGAGAACGGCGAAACCGTCGCATTCCCGGATTCGTGCGTCGGCACCGACTCGCACACCACCATGATCAACGGCCTGGGCGTCGTTGGCTGGGGCGTCGGCGGCATCGAGGCCGAGGCCGTCATGCTCGGCCAGCCCATCTACATGCTCACGCCCGATGTCATCGGCTTCCGCCTCAAGGGCAAGCTGCCCGAGGGCACGACCGCGACCGACCTCGTCCTCACCGTCACTCAGATCCTCCGCAAGAAGGGCGTGGTCGACAAGTTTGTCGAGTTCTTCGGCGAGGGCCTCTCGAGCATGAGCGTGCCCGATCGCGCGACGATCGCCAACATGGCCCCCGAGTACGGCGCGACGATCGGCTTCTTCCCCGTCGATCAGGCGACGCTCGATTACCTGCGCTTCACCGGCCGCGATGAGGCGACCGTCGCGCTCGTCGAGGCGTATTGCAAGGCTCAGGGCATGTTCTGGGCCCCCGGCACGCCGGAGCCCGAGTTCACCGACGTGCTCGAACTCGATCTCTCCACCATCCAGCCTTCGATGGCCGGCCCCAAGCGCCCGCAGGATCGCGTGGAGCTCAAGAACGTCAAGGCCGAGTTCTTCAAGTCGATGGCGGCCCCGCTTGGCAACACGTCCTTCGGCATGACCGCCGACAAGATCTTCGGCGCGTCGGGCACCGTGAAGCACGCCGACGGCACGGCTCCGAGCAAGATTACCCACGGCGCGGTCGTCATCGCGGCAATCACTTCCTGTACCAACACCAGCAATCCCGACGTGCTCATCGCCGCGGGTCTCGTGGCCCGCAAGGCCCGTGCGCTGGGCCTCACCCGTAAGCCGTGGGTGAAGACCAGCCTCGCCCCGGGCTCCAAGGTCGTGACCGCGTACCTCGACCGCGCGAACCTGAGCGCGGATCTCGACGCCATCGGCTTCAACACCGTCGGCTACGGCTGCACCACCTGCATCGGCAACTCCGGCCCGCTGCCCGAGGAAGTCGAAGCCGCGATCAAGGAGGGTGATCTCTGCGTTGCGTCGGTGCTCTCGGGCAACCGCAACTTCGAAGGCCGCGTGCACCAAAGCGTGAAGGCCAACTACCTCGCCAGCCCTCCGCTGTGCGTGGCCTACGCCATCGCCGGCAGCGTCGCGATCGATCTCGCGACCGAGCCGCTGGGCACCAGCAAGGACGGCAAGCCGGTGTTCCTGAAGGACATCTGGCCCACGCTGCAGGAGGTGCAGGCGGTGAAGGCTCAGTGCCTGAACCCCGAGCAGTTCCGCAAGGAATACGGCAACGTCTTCAACGGCAACCCGACGTGGAACGCCGTGCCGGTCAGCAAGTCCGAGCAGTACAAGTGGAACGACGCGTCCACCTACATCCAGAACCCGCCGTACTTCGCCGGCATGAGCGCCACCCCCGGCAAGCCCGCGGCGATCAAGGGCGCGAAGGTGCTGGCCTACGTCGCCGACAGCGTGACGACCGACCACATCAGCCCCGCGGGCGACATCGCCGAGAACAGCCCGGCGGGCGCGTATCTCAAGTCGCTGGGCGTGCGCAAGGCCGATTTCAACTCCTACGGCAGCCGCCGCGGCAACGACCGCATCATGACCCGCGGCACCTACGCCAACGTCCGCATCAAGAACAAGCTCGCCATCGATCCCGCCACCGGCAAGATCAAGGAAGGCGGCTGGACCAAGGACATGAGCAAGAAGGGCGCGAACTCCATTGCGTTCATCTACGACGCCGCCATGAACTACAAGGCCGAGGGCACGCCGCTGATCGTGCTGGCGGGCAAGGACTACGGCATGGGCTCGTCGCGCGACTGGGCGGCGAAGGGCACGCTGCTGCTCGGCTGCCGCGCCGTCATCAGCGAGTCCTTCGAGCGCATCCACCGCAGCAACCTCGTCGGTATGGGCGTCCTGCCGCTCAACTTCAAGGAAGGCGAGACGGCGGCGAGCCTGGGCCTGACGGGCGACGAGGCGTTCGACATTCACCTGAATGTCAGCGCTGATGGGCTGGTCGAGCCTCGCTGCGAGGTCAAGGTGACGGCGACCAAGCCCGACGGCAAGAAGGTGGAGTTCACCACCCGCTGCCGCATCGACACGCCGGTCGAGGCTGAGTACTACCGCAACGGCGGCGTGCTGCAGACGGTGCTGCGTCGGCTCTTGAATGAGAGCAAGAAGCCGGTCACTGTGTGATCCATGTGCCACGACCACGGCCTGCTCGGAGGCCGTGGTCGTGTTTGCGGATACGTCAACGCGTCCGTCACGATCCTTGCTGCCGACCGAACGGCTTGTGAGATCGAGGTGTGCGCGTTCTCCTTCGAGTGGTGCTTCGGAGCCGAGCCGTGACACAACTGGCCGCCACCATCGCCGACCCACCGAGCACGACCATCGAGATCCCCATCGCCTGGGGCGAGATGGACGCGCTCGGGCACGTCAACAACGTCGTCTACTTCCGCTACTTCGAGATCGCGAGAATCGACTTCCTACGGAAGGCCGGCTGTTCCCAGCTCAAAGCCGCCGACGGCGTGGGGTTCATCCTTCAAGCCATGGAATCCCGCTTCCGCGTGCCGCTGGTCTTCCCGGACACGATTGTGATGGGCACGAAGCTGGTGGCGATCGAGGCGGACCGCTTCACGCTCGCGCACAGCATCCGCAGCAAAACGCACGGTCAGACCCAGGGCGTCGCCGCGGTCGGGCGGGGCAAGATCGTGACATACGACTACGCGGCGGGGCGAAAGGTGGCGATTCCGAGTGCGATCCGCGAGGCGATCACCCGCGGCTCGGCTTTTGCATGATGAACAGGTAATTGAACCCACGCAGGAAGAAATTGCCCTCTTCCGCCGCCTTGTGCCAGTTACCCCGATCAAGCTTCTGGTTGTGCCTGACAACCGCGATGATGTCCACGGGATCAAGGACTTCTCGCATCATCGCGAAAAGCTCAAAGCCGATCGGCGAGAAGCCACGGCCCTTGCGGAACGAGTCACTGACATACAGCCCCATGTGAGCGCCCGGTTTCAAGACGCGTGCGATCTCGCGGATGACCTGCCGCATCGACTGGAAGTACGCACGACCGTGATCATCTCCAAGGGCGTCGAGCTTGCCGATGCACGCCGCGTTGTCCGAGTAATCAACATGCGTCGAATACGGCGGATCCACGAACACAAAGTCCGCGCTCGCGTTCGGCACGTTGATCTTGCGGGCATCGCCCTGGCGGATGTCAGCTCGCGACGGCGCGAGATCGAAGCCGATACCGACCCGACCCGTATCGCGGCACACATCGATCGTGGTGCCGCTGCCGACCATCGGGTCGAGCACGGTGTCGCCCGGCTTGGTGTAGCGTTGCAGCAGTTGCCAGATCACCCATGACGGGCTGGCGCCGATGTAGCGTTTGTCCCCCTGCATGCGTGAGCCATCAGACCCGACATAGTGCTGGCTGGGAAACTCCCAGAGGGTCGTTGTGAGAATCGGCATCGGAGCGTCGATGCTCTCTAGATGCTGCGAGCGCTCTCCGCGAGCCGCACGAGGCGGATTCGCAGGGCGGCCGCCAGGCCGCTTGGACGATCCTGGCTTCTCACCGGGTTGGCGTGGCCTGATGGGCCTCATGGTGACGGCTTTCGTGAAGGGGCGTTACTTGTCCCAATGGCGATTGATCGCGGCGAGGACCTTCGCCTTGGTGGCGGCAAGGTCGGCGTAGAGCTTGGCCCCCGCCGCACGGACATGGCCCCCGCCGCCAAGCTCCTTGGCCGCGGCGTTGACGTCGGCCGAGCCCTTGACAGCCTTGCTTCGCATGCTGATCTTGGTCAGCATCGCGCCCGGCGCAGACTGCATCCCGAACTCGCCGGGATCGGCCTCGGTCAGCACGGCGGTGACAAGGACTGATTCAAGCGTCTGCGAGTGATCTGCGAAGCCGCCGGCGTCGGCGGGCTGAGCGCCGGTCTCGGCAAAGTCCTTCTTGGTCAGCGACATCACTGCGATGCGGTTCTGGTCGTGCAGCTCGAGCGAAGCCAGGGCGCGAGCGAGCAGTTTCAAGCGGGGCAGGCGTTCGCGCTGCTCGATGTTCACGTACAACGCCGCGTGGTCTACGCCGGTGGCGAGCAGCGCCGCCGCGGTCTCCATCACGTTCGGCTTCACGTTGCTGTGCTTGAACCAGCCCGTGTCGGTCGCGAGGCCAAGATAGAGCGGCTCGGCGACCTCCACCGGAAGTTCGCGCAGCGTGCGCTTGTTCAGAACGACGCGGCACAACTCCGCGACCGGCTGGCACGCGGCGGCGCTCGCAACGTCCACCACACGCCGCTCGGTGATGTCGGCGTCTCCCTGGGCGTGGTGATCGACAATCGCGATCTTGCCGCGCTGCTGCTCCAGCCATGGCTTGATCATCTCAAGCTGCGTCCACGAACCGGTGTCCACGATGACGACCGCGTCGCACGACTCATGCTCGATCTCGTCGAACGTCTCGATGTTGGTCGCGGGCGTTTCACCGACGATGCGCTTCATCCACGATGGCCGCGGACCGAAGTACCACGCGCGCGCCCGCGACGGAGCGGCGATTCCGATGTTCTTCTGCGCAAGGTTCAGCGCCCGCGTCAGCGAGATCGACGAACCAACCGCATCGCCATCGGGCTTGACGTGGGTGAGAACGGCAATCTTGTTCTTGTCGGCGAGCCACGCGGCGATCGCGGCGATCTGTTTGGGCACGTCGGCGCTGGGCGTGGCGATCCACCCGGATTTAGGCGAGGCGGCGGGCGAGGGTGACGAAGTCGAGCCGGAACTCATCGAGCGCAATCCCCTGTGGCCGCGGGCGTCGCGGCGGTTGGCGAATCTAGCAGATCGCGGGCGGCCGCGAGGCACGCGCGACGGTCGCGTTCAAGCTGCTGGCGAAGGGCCTCGATGCCCGGGAAGCGAACCTGATCGCGTACGAACGCGACGAACTCGAGTGCCAGTGGCCAGCCGTACTCGGCGAGGCCCGATGCAGGCGAGCCCGTGCGTGGATCGATGACGTGCGCCTCGACGCGGCGGTCCACGCCCTGAAACGTCGGGCGGCTGCCGATATTCACCGCCGCTGGAAGACGCTCGCCGTGCGGCAGGCGAGCGACGCACGCGTACACGCCATCGGCGGGCAGCAGCAGGGCGTTGGTCGGGTCGCCGGTCTGATGAAGATTGGCCGTGGGGAAGCCGATGGTGCGCCCGCGCTGGTCGCCGCGTTCAACGCTGCCGTGCAGTTCATAGCAACGCCCAAGCAGATTTGCGGCGTCGCGGACCCGGCCGTGTGCGATCAGCCAACGGATCATGGTGCTGGAAGCACGGACGATTGTGTGATCGGAGATGGCCACCCCGACCGCGTTTACGACATCCACGCCAAAGCCCAAGAGCTGTCCGAGCTGGCGGAGCGTTTCGACGTTGCCAGCTCGCCCTTTGCCGAAGTGAAAGTCCGCACCCTCGATGATCGCGTTGGGGCGATAGGTCGAGACGACGCGCTCGATGAACTCCCGCGGCGAGGTGTTCAGGAACTCATCGCTGGGCTGCAAGCGGATCACCTCGTCTGCCCCGAGTTCGCGGAGCAGGGCGGTCCGGTGGTCGAACGAAGTGAGCCGGGCTGGGGCGGCGGCCGGGGCGACTCGGGTGAGGGGGTGGGGGTCGAAGGCCAGGGCCAGGACTCGACCAGTCGCACCGGCGTGGTGACGAGCGCGGGCGACAAGCGCGGCGTGGCCGATGTGCACGCCGTCAAAGTTGCCGATAGTGATCGCGGTTGGAACCGTCACGGGCAAGCGTAGGGAAAGCGGGTCCGCCGGGTCCGGGCTCGGCCGCCCGCATAGCCTTGGCCATGCTCAAGCTCTCTTATGCGAACTGTCTGGCGGATCGAGTCGGCGAACACGGGATCGACCCTGACCATCTCGCACCCGGCAGCGAGGCAGCCGCGGCGATCGCGGCCCACACCAAGAAGCTCGCCACCACCCGCGGCAAGGGCTGGGAGCGTTGGCGTGAGTTGCCGTTCGACCCGATGCGGCGCGAGCACGTCACGGGCGTCCGTAACGCTGTCGAACGCTGTCGCGGAAAGTTTGAGAACCTCGTTGTCCTCGGCATCGGCGGGAGCGCCCTGGGCAACATCGCCCTGCACAGCTCGCTCAATCCTCCGACCTACAACCTGCTCGATTCGTCCAAGCGTTTCGGGCCCCGCGTCTTCGTCGTCGACAACGTCGACCCCGCCTACTTCGGCGCGATCCTTGAGTTCTGCAAGACTCACGGCGGTGTTCAGAAGACCCTCTTCAACGTCATCAGCAAGTCCGGGGAGACCGCCGAGACCGCCGCTCAGTTCATGATCATCCGCGACGAGCTGCGCAAGGCGATCGGAACCAACTACGCCCAGAACATCGTCGCCGTCACCGACCCCGCCAAGGGCACGATGCGACAGATCTGCGACCGCGAGGGGTACACAACGCTGCCCGTTCCCGACGGCGTCGGCGGCCGCTTCAGCGTGCTTAGCCCGGTGGGATTGTTCTCCGCAGCCATGGCCGGCATCGATATCGATGCTCTGCTCGACGGCGCCGCGGACATGGACAAGGCCTGCTCCCGCGAGGACATTGCCCAGAACCCAGCCGCGATGCTGGCCTACTTGCTCGTCGAACTCGGCGAGACCAAGGGCAAGATCAACCACGTGATGATGCCGTACAGCAACGCGCTCTACCTGCTCGCCGACTGGTACCGCCAGCTGTGGGCCGAGTCACTCGGCAAGCGCGTCGACCTCCAGGGCCAGACAGTCTTCGCTGGCTTCACGCCCATCAAGGCCCTCGGCACCACCGACCAGCACAGCCAGGTGCAGCTCTACCGCGAAGGCCCGAACGACAAGGTCATCGGCCTTGTCGAGGTCGAGTCGTTTGCCGATCACGCCCGCGGCGTCCACGGCGACATGACCATCCCATCCGGCCTCGGAGTCGACGCCGTCAAGTACCTCGAGGGTGCCACCATGAGCGGCCTGCTCAACGCCGAGAAGCGCGCCACCGAGTACGCCCTGGTCGAGAGCCGCCGCCCCAACTACACCATCCACTTCCCCAAGATCGACGCCTACCACGTCGGCCAGTTCATCGCCTTGTGGGAGATCACCACCAGCTACGCCGGCCTCCTGCTCAACATCGACGCCTACGACCAGCCCGCCGTCGAACTCGGCAAGCAGGCGACTTTCGGCCTCATGGGCAAGAAGGGCTTCGAGAACTTCAAGAGCCAGGTCGATTCCACGCTCGGTGCGTCGACGCGGGTGATCTCGGCGTAAGCCGACCGGCCGGAGGCTGGTTCCGCTGAAAACGGCCGGCCAGAAGCCAGGCCCGCTGACGGCGACCGGCTGGAAGCCGGTCCTACTGGCGACGACCGGCTGGAAGCCGGTCCTACTGGTTCATGACTGATAGTGGTACTTCGGCTGCCAGTCGCCGACGCCGCCTTGCAGCAGGTCGAACATCGGGAAGGCAGCGCAGAAGTCGTCGCCAGGCCCGAACCGGCGTGCGCCGGTGCGAGTGATCGTGCCGTCGGGGTTGCGGCGGAGGGCGCTGACGCCGGGCATGAAGCCCTCTTTGCCGGCGTTCGGGCCTTTCTCGTGCACCGCGACAAAGCCAAGGTCCTTGGCGAAAGCCGTGCCCGCGTGTGAGATCACTGGGAACGTCCATTCCCGGGCCGAGGCAAACGCCGCGGCGACGTCTGGTGCGTCGGGCGTGGTGAGCACAAACGCGGCCCGGGTCGCAATGTGCTTGTACATCGACGCGAACCCGTCGGCCCAGAGCGTGCAGTAGACGCACGATCGCCCCATGTTGTGCACCACAATGAGATCGCGCGACGTGCCGAACAGCTCCGAGAGCTGCACGCTCGCGCCCGAGCCCCCGAGACGGAGCGTGTAGTTTCGCACACCTTCTGGCGGCCGGGCCCGCAACGCCGTGGTCAACGCTGTCTTCGCATCGGCCACGACTTGCTCGAGGCGGGCGATCTCATCGGTCTGAAACGCGGCGGGGGTGGCGGGCATGGCGGGCTCCTTGCATTCCCAGCAATCTTTGGCCCCGGGCAGCCTAGCAGAGACGGGAAGCCGCCGGTGGCATCACATCGTGCCGTCGATGTGTTCGAGCGAGACCGTTCGACGACACCCGTTCGACGACAACCGTTCCGCTAGGCTGTGCATATGGCTCCACCACCCAAGAGCGTGCCGCTGACGAGGTTCAATCCGGGGCTCGCTCCCGAGGCCGCGGCTCGCGCGTTCTACGAGCGACAGCGGCTGCGCCGCAGCGTGCGGTTCTTCAGCGATCAAGCCGTCAGCGAGGAAACCATCCGCTGGTGCATCGCCGCCGCGGGAACCGCGCCGTCGGGCGCGAACAAGCAGCCGTGGCGGTTCGTCGCGGTGCGTGACCCGAAGCTGAAGCACGAGATCCGGCTCGCGGCGGAGGCGGAGGAACGGGAGTTCTACCAGCGTCGGGCCACGCCGCAGTGGCTGGCGGACTTGGCCCCACTCGGCACCGATTCCGACAAGGAGTTCCTAGACGTCGCGCCGTGGCTGATCGTGGTGTTCAAGCTGATGAAGGACGACGCCAGCGAACCGGCCGGTGGGGGCGAGCCCGGGCAGGTCTACTACGTCAACGAGAGCGTCGGCATCGCCTGCGGCATGCTCATCAGCGCCATCCACCACGCCGGGCTGGTCACGCTGACGCACACCCCCAGCCCCATGGGGTTCCTGGCCAAAGTGCTCGGCCGGCCCGAACATGAGCGACCGTACCTGCTGCTGCCCGTCGGATATCCCGCCGACGGGTGCGTTGTGCCCGACATTCAACGCAAATCGCTGGAGCAGATTCTGATCGTGCGATAAAGCGTCAAGCCTCGGACTTATTTACCGAGCTTGATCTCCATGCACAGATCGCAGCGCTGCGTCTCGGTTTCGGCGGGGCGCTCGATCTCCTTGAAGCCGAGCTTCTTGTACAGCCGCACCGCGGGTTCGAGGATGCGGCTGGTCTCGAGATACAGCGTCTTGGCTCCGCGCTTCCGGGCCCGGGTCATCGCCTCACGGGTCAGGCGCTCGCCGATGCCCTTGCCGCGGTGCTTGGGATCGACCGCGAGCTTCATCAACTCCCAGCGTGCGTCGGTCATCGGCTTCACCGCTACCGTGCCGACGGCCTCGTTGTCCATCAGGGCCATGATGACGCTGCCGCCCTTGGAGACGATCTCCTGCTCGGGGTTCTTGAGCACCTTCTCGTCAATGGGCTCGAGGGTGAAGTTCTTCTCGAGCCAAGCTAGGTTGAGGGTGCGGAAATTGTCGCGGGTCTTGGCGTCGATGTCGGCGAGGCGCAGGCCGCGGGAGAGGTAACGGGTCTGAATGCGGTCGATCATCGGCCGCTCCCGCATGGCCTGCTCGAGCTTCTCGAGCTTGGCGATGATGTCGAGGCCGGCGTCTTCGCTCAACTCGCGGCTGGCCTCTTCGATCGCTGCCCAAACCGGCTCCATCTTCGCCGCGAGGTCGCGACCCTTCTTGGTAAGCTCGATCGTCCGGCGGCGTTCGTCCTTGGCGTCAGTCTTGGACGTCAGAAGACCAACCTCGGCGAGCTCCTTGGCCATTTGGCTGATCGCCGGATGCGTGAGTCCGAGCTGGCTCGCGGCTTCGCCGATGCTCAGATTCGGCTGCTCAATGAGCAGCCGGAACAGCCCGAACCACTTTGGCGAGAAACTGACGTCGTGAAGTTTGTAGAAACGCGCGGCGTCACCCATGAGATCGTCGCTCAGACGTCTCAGGCGGCTGCCCAACGCGAGATAGCCAAGCGCACTAAGGAAATCACCCATCCGAGTTTGCCCTCATGCCTGGGGCGATCCAGGCAACGTTCGAACGACGAACCACGAGTTGGCCGCGGACCCCTCACCCGTGCTCCCCAGCGTCCGACCGACCCGTCCGAGTGTCGCACACTTCGACGGGACTGTCCAGTGGGCAACGCGGATATCGGAAACATATTACCAAAATGGAGCCCGCCCCGACGATTTCTCGCTCAGAACATCTCGAACGCCGCCTTGGGTTTGTCGCTCTTGCGCTTCTCCGCATCCGGATCCGCGGCCTGTACCCTGGACGCATCGACCTGTTTTTCCTTCGTCAGGAACAGCGCGACAGCTTCCGCGCGACGCTTCACCAAGTCCGCGATCCGTTCTTCCGGAAGCTCGGTCGCCTCGATGAGAGCCTTTTCCATTTCTTCCACCGGCGGCGGAGCGGCCGCGTCGGATCCAACCCGCCGGACCGACGGCGGCGGCTGCTCACCCTTCTTCGTCGCCTGTTCGAGCCGCAGGGCGTCGAACGCGATCATTGTCTGTTCCTTCACTTGCGCTTCGGTGAGGGCGCTCGCGGGCTTGCCCTTCCCCAGAACGTTCTCCGCGTAGCGCTCGCGGAGCATCTGGCGTTTGAGTGCCAGGCTGTCGGCCTTCTCGTCATACTGGCCGCGCACACGCAGCTTGATACCTGGGCGGTCGGTCATGCCTTTGGCGAGTACGTCGAGCGCGGAGATGGCATCGGGCGCGAGGTCGGCAGAACCCGGATCGAACGCGATTTGCGAGAGGTCCTGATCGCCGCCGCCGAAGAGCGCGCCGAGGATCTGGAACGGCGCGGTGGCGGCCTTGACCAAGAGCCCGGTGAAGGCCTGCCAGATCACGCCGCTGAGACTGAATTTCGGGTCGGTGAGATCACCGCTGAACGGGATCTTGCTCTTGATCTGATCGTTGGAATCGCGGAGCAGCGCGAGGCCCAACTCCAGCGGTGCGTCGATCGCGTCCTGGCTCTTCACCCGCTCGCCGAGTTTCAGACGGTCGAACGCGAAGTCGATCTCGCCCTTCATCGTGTTGTCGGCGATCTGCACCGGGATGCGGGTGGTCATGCGGCCGTCGGCCATCTGATAGCCAAGGAAACGACCCGTTGGCCCGGAGTAAGGCGGAACAGGGATGGTCGAAAGTTCGATCTTCAGGTTCGCGCCCGGCGACTGCTGGAAGGCGTCGAGCGTGCCCGAGAGGGCGAACTTGCCGCTGCTGTTGACTTGTGCCGCGACGTTGACTTCCGCGGGCGAACCACCGGCGGTGTTGAACGGTGCCGCCGAAACGCTGATTGCGTCGGCCGCGATCACGGTCGGGGGCGTCGTCGATGCGTCGGTCAGCTCGATGCGGCCGTTGGTCAGGCCGAAGCGCTCGATCGCGATCTCGAACGGCAGCAACCCCGCAAGCGTGAACGCACGCTTCTCGCCCGGCGGCTGCTTGGTGAAGCCCTCGGGCGGCAGCATCGGCGGCGAGGCCTTCACGTCGAGCCCGTCAACCTCGACCGCAGCGGCGGCGAACTTCTTCGCGCCGGTGTCGAGCGCGAACGAAGCGATCTTCGCGGACGCAACGGCTGCGGTGGCCTTGCCGAGATTCTCGGCGGAGGCATTCACGCCGCTTGCGCTCGCCTCGCCCCGGAGCGTGAGCACCGGGGCGTCGGACGGCGTCGCCTGCACGGCAACGTCGCCGTTGAACGCCGCCTTCTCGAACGCCGCGGCGACCGGCCCGAACGCATCGCTGGCGCTCGCGTTGACGCCATCGAGTTCGGCCGAACCCTTGTAGCTGATCTGGACGCCGCCGCTACTGGCACGCTGAAGCGTCAGCGTGCCGTCGACGTCGAGCGCTGCGACCGCGGCCTTGGTGTCGCCGGTTTGCGGCAGCGGGGCGGCGGCAGTGAAACCGTCGCCCTTGATTGTGCCCTTCCACGCGATGTCAATGTCTGCCGCAGCAGAGGTGTTCAGCGTGGCGTCGCTCTGAATGTCCAGCGACTTGGCACCAAGCAGCACTTCCTTCTTCGCACTTGATTCGAAGGCGAGCGGCGCGATCACGGTGCGGCCCTTCCAGCCGGTCTTCGCACCGCCATCCTTTGGCAGTTCAGCGCGGAACTCGCCCGCGAGCGTGAGCATCGAGTTGCCCAGCCGCGCCGGGGGAAGCGGCGCCAGTGCCGAGGCGGGGATGTAAGGAGAAGCCGCCGCCGCGTTGACGTTCTTTGCGTCGATGGTGCCGACGATCTTGCGGGCGATGGGCTCGATCGTGCCCTGAATGTCCGCGATGCCGTCCTTTTGCACCGTCGCCTTCAGCGTGAAAGGCAACTTGAAGAGGTCAGCGCTTGTCGTCGGGCCCGCATGGAGTGTGATGTCAGAGGTTGAGACGTTCACGGCCTCGGGCGCTGACAGATCGGCGAATGTGTGCGCATGGCCGGCGACATCGAAGGATTCCAGCGCGATCGACCAGGGGTTCTGGACATCGGTGATGAGCTGTTCGAGGCCAGCGAGCAGCCGCACGATCGGGTACGGAATGGCGGCGAGGTCCTGGCGTGACTTGGGCTCGGGCGCGGCCTGGGGCGCGTCGGCGCGGGCCGCGCTGAGCAATGCATCGCCGACCCGCTGTGGAACCGTGCGGCCCTTACTGAGTTCCAGAAGGCTCGAGCCCCCCTGCACGCCGATCTTTGCGATCGCGATGCTGCGGGCGTCCGCGTCGATTGCGAGGTCCGTCACGGTCACCCGTTCCGCACTGGCGTCGGCGCGGCCCTTGATCAACTCCTGCCACGGGACAACGAGTTTGGGCCCCTCGACTGTTGCCGTTGAGACCAGTGCCTTGGCCACCCGCGGCGTCGCGGCGGGTGCGAACTCGTACGAAACCTTGGCGCTCACCTTCGCGCCCTCGAGCGCGATGTTGGTGTATCGCATCGCGTAAGGCATCCAGCGCGACGCGACAATGCCGGCGACGTCAATCTCGCCCTTGCTCGTCAATGGGTTCACCTGCAACGAACCCGTCCACGTGATTCGCGCACCCTCATCGGTCGAGAACTCCACACGCATCGGGTTCACGTAGTCCGGTCGTGTGTCGACGTTGGTGATCCGGAACGCAGCACCGTGAATCTCGCGCTCAAAGGGCGTGGGCGTTGAGAAGTCCCTGAACTCGATCTCGCCGCCTTCGACCGCAAGATCGCGCACCACCAGCCGCGGAATCTTCTTCAGCGGCTCCTCCGGCTTGGCCTTGGGGTCCGGCGGTGTCGGCTTGATGAGTGTGGCAAAGCTATTGCTCCCGTCGGTCTCGATGCGGCCGTGCACGAACGGACGAACGACCTTGATCGCGTCGAAATGCCAGCCGCGGGAGAAGAGGGTGTCGAGCGCCTGGAAGTTCGCGTCGAAGCGATCGAAGGCGAGGACTTTCTCGTCGCCCAAGTTCTTGACCTCGAGTTTCTCAAGCGTGAGCCAGAACGAGAACGGGTTGGTGTACGCCCGCTCGAGCGCGATCGTCGCGTTCAGCCGCTTCTGCACCTGCGGCACGATCACCTTGCGGATGATCAGCGGCACCGCGAAGAAACCAAAGAGCGTGTACGCGACCACGAGCGCGGGTAGCCAGTAGTATAAAAACTTCCGGCGACGCGAAAGAGACGAACGACCGGAAGGCGAGGTTGCAGAAGCCATACGGCTTTATAGCACGCGGAGCGGCATCGCTCACCGAACCGGCGTCGCAACCGAACAGCCAACGAAAAACCCGCCGTTCCGGCGGGCTTGCGCGAATGGGCAGAGCCGGACTTGAACCGGCAACCCCAGCATTTTCAATGCTGTGCTCTACCGATTGAGCTATCTGCCCTCAACAGGTAGGCGGAAGGGTAGACGCTCCCCGGCGGGCGTCAAGGGGTGGGGGGGATGATTGCATGGCGAGGATGCCATGCGATTCTTCTCAAGGCTTTCGGACCCTCCGCGTGGTGAGGCAATTGAGCGGCGTGGGCGACGCGCGATCGCGGCACCCGATTGGCTTGTGGCGGGCGGGGCGATTTGGGGCAGAGCGGGCGGGCACTGCGGTCGGACGGCCAGCGTTGCAAGGCCCCATCACGCACGCACGGGTAGTGGGGCCTTCGCGGGCAACTTACTCCGCGATCGCGGTGTGCTCGCCCGCGGATCGGGCCCGGAACATCACGCGGTGCCACGCGGCCAGTTCGTGCTCGTGACGCTCAATCAGGATGGATTCGGCGATCCATTCCACGCCGCAGCCGGGCTCGACGGCGCTGGCTTCGCCACGTTCCGGGCCGCGGAGTTTGTAAAACCAGGCTTCACCCATCGGCGTGTGGAGCACGAACGCGACGGCGTCGCGGCCGAAAGGTTCTGGGGCGAAGCCGAGTTCTTCACGCAGTTCGCGGCGAATGGTGTCTTCGGGGGTTTCGTCGGCCTCGCGTCCGCCGCCGAAGCACGCGAGCATGCCCCCGGCGATTGGGTCGTGAGGGCAGCGGCGTTCAAGCACGAGGTTGCCGCGCGAGTCGACGAGAATGGCGCAGCAGTAGCGGGGCTGATGCATGGTAAAGGTTCGCCGCGGCAGGCCTCGCGGATGTTCAGCACTCGCTGATCGTCACGGCGACCGCCAACCCGCCCTCGGCGGTTTCCTTGTACTTCGTGCTCATGTCCTTGGCCGTCTGCCACATCGTGGCGATGACCTGATCAAGGCTTACCTTCGCGGTTGCTGGGTTGCTTTCCATGGCGACGTTGGCGGCGGTGATCGCCTTGATCGCTCCCATGATGTTGCGCTCGATGCAGGGGATCTGCACCAGCCCGCCGATCGGGTCGCAGGTCATGCCCAGGTGGTGCTCCATCGCGATCTCCGCGGCCATCAGCACCTGGCCGGGCGTGCCGCCCAGGACCTGCGTCAATCCCGCGGCGGCCATCGCGCTGCTGACGCCGATCTCGGCCTGACATCCGCCCATCGCGGCGGAGATCGTCGCGCCCTTCTTGAAGAGGCTGCCGACTTCGCCGGAAGTGAGCATGAACGCGATGGTCTTGTCGTCGCTCATGTCCTTGAAGCAGCGGGCGTACATCATCACCGCCGGGATCACGCCAGCGGCTCCGTTGGTTGGGGCGGTGACAACGCGCCCGAAGCACGCGTTTTCCTCGTTGACCGCCAGCGCGAAGGCGCTTACCCACTTCAGGA
The DNA here is from genome assembly GCA_947459215.1 of Phycisphaerales bacterium. Classification (GTDB taxonomy): domain Bacteria; phylum Planctomycetota; class Phycisphaerae; order Phycisphaerales; family UBA1924; genus JAFEBO01. Next base: position 63,830 of record CANHCQ010000012.1, on the reverse strand, counting down.
TGTGCTCGAAGTCGCGCACGCTGGTCTTCACGGCGTTGGTCCACGCGTCGATGCCGCTGGGCGTGTCGCCCTCCAGCATCTTGCGGCTGATTGTCGCGGCACGGCGGACGACGTGGAGCCCGCCGGGCAGCATGCCGTCGGTGTTGCACCCGCGCCAGATGCAGGCGTGCATCTCACGCCAGATCTTCAAGAGGTCGAGCCGGATATCGCTCTCGGCCCGCCATGCGAGCTCGTTGCGGAGCACGATCTGGGGGATGGTGGAGCGATGCTTCTCGCAGTACGCGAGCAGTTCGCAAGCATGTTCGATGGGGAACGGCAGCACGACGGCGCGGTGGCCCGTGGGCGCCTCGTTCTCCTGCACGACGAAACCGCCGCCAACGGAGTAGTAGGTTTCGCAGATCTCAGTAGGACTGGCCTCCGGCCAGTCTGCCTTGATGCTTGATGTGTTGCTTGGTGCGCCGCTGGTGGGAAGACCGGCCGGAGGCCGGTCCCACTGGTTGGTGGGCTTCGAGAACGCTGTGAAGGTCACCCCGTTGGGATGGAACGGCAGGGCCCGGTCCATGTGGAAGCGCAGGTCGGTGGCCGCGTCGAACGTGATCTCGCGATTGCCATCGAGACGCAGCCGCTTGCTCTGCACGATCCCGTGGAACCGTTCGGTGAGGCCCTCGACCTTGCACGTCACCGGGTCTTCGCCCGCGAGCGCGAGCACGACGGCGAGGTCCGTGCCGTGGCCCTTGCCGGTCTTGGCGAGTGAGCCGAAGAGGTCGACCTGCACGCGCTGGACGTTGGCCAGCCCCACGCGCTCGTCCACGGCCTTTAGGAACCGTTGTGTCGCGCGCCACGGGCCCATCGTGTGGCTGCTGGAGGGGCCGACGCCGATCTTGAAGATGTCGAAGACGGAGATGGCTTCCACGGCGGAGTGTTCCTTGTCGGCCGCGTTGGGCGTGCGGGCAGGCAGCGTTGGCAGTGGAACGGACGTCATACGCCGTAGACCGCCTTGGTCTTGCCGCCCAGGTAGCGCAGCAGCGGCTCAGCGCTCAGCGGCTTGCCGGTGATGCGTTTGCACAGGTCCGCGGCGCGATAACGCTTGCCGTGCACGTGGATCTTGGTGCGGAGCCATTCTCGCAGCGGCGCGAACTCGCCGCGGCTGATCTTGGCCTTGACGTCCGGGATCTCCTGCTCAATCGTCTCCCAGAACTGGGCGGCGTAGAGGTTCCCCAGCGTGTACGTCGGGAAGTAGCCGATGAGGCCCGCGGACCAGTGCACGTCCTGCAAACAGCCGCGCCGGTCGTCAGGGACGTCGATCCCGAGGTAGTCCTTGTACCGACGGTTCCACTCGCCCGGCACGTCCTTCACCTTCATCGCGCCCGAGAGCAGAGCTCGCTCGAGTTCGAATCGCACCATCACGTGCATGTTGTACGTGCCTTCGTCGGCTTCGACGCGGATCAGGCTTGGCGTCGTCGTGTTCACCGCCGCGAACATCGAGTCGGGCGTCACGTTCGCCATCGCAGCGCCGAAATACTGCTTGGCGTGCGGCAGGGCCCACACCCAGAACTCGCGGCTGCGCCCGACCAGGTTCTCCCACATGCGGCTCTGGCTCTCGTGGATACCCAGCGAGATCGCCTCGCTCAGGGGCTGACCGAACAGGCCCTCGGGCGAGCCGGCCTTGGGGAGACCCTGCTCGTAGAGCCCGTGGCCAGCCTCGTGCAGCGTGCCGTAGAGAGCGTCGGTGAACTTCTCGTCGCGGTAGCGGGTCGTGAGGCGGGTGTCGCCGGGAGCGACGCCGCTGCAGAACGGATGGGTGGTGACGTCGAGGCGACCGGCGTCGAGATCGAACGTGATCGCCTTCAGGATCATCTGCCCGAAGGCGTGCTGCTTGTCCGCGGGGATCTGTGCCGACAGGATCGACGTGTCGGGCTTCTTGCCGGACGCGGCGACGCTGTGGATCAGCGCCGCGAGCTTCGCACGCAGGGGCGTAAACGTCGCCTCGATCTCCTTGGCGCTCGCGCCCGGCTCGTACTCATCGAGCAGCGCGTCATAGCGTTCGCCGCCGGCGGGAATGCCGTAGCAGTCCGCTTTCTGCCGCGTCAACTCGACGACGCGTTCGAGCTTGGGCACGAACGCCGCGAAGTCGCTGTTCTGGCGGGCGTGCTTCCAGGCTTCCTGCGCCTGGCTGGTCGTCGTCGCAAGCTCGGAGACGAGGCTGGTGGGCAGCTTGGTCATCCGGTCGTAGTCACGACGCAGCTCGCGGATGTTGGCGGCGATGGTCTCGTTGGCGAGCAGCGCCTTGTCGGCCTCGCACGCGGCGATCAGATCGCCGATCTTCGGATCCGTCGCGTGCTTGTGATGCAGTTCGGCGAGCAATCCGAGTTGCTCGGAACGGAACGCGGCGCCAGCGGGCGGCATGTACGTTTCCTGATCCCACGAGACCAGGGCGCCGATGGAACCGAGTACGCCGGAGCGGCGAACGAGTGTGCAGAGTTGGGGATAGTGGTTGGACATGGTGGGAGGGGAAGAGGGGGTCAGGGGAGCAGAGGGGCAGGGGAAGAACGAGCGAGCGAGGGGGCCGGTGTTGCGCGGTGCGGGCGTCGCGGCACCCCAGCCCAGTTGGCAGCGGGTGACGCTTCGGCGTCGAATACACTGCGACGCCTCCCACACCTTCCCTCGGCAGTTTACGGTGCCGCGGCCGGAGATGTTTGCCTTGCCCGCCGAGCCGATTCCAACGCCGACATACGCCAACACGGACGCGATGCCGGGTGTCCGTCTGGCGGAACTCGCGGGCAATCAGCGTCTGCCGCTGCTGCTCAATCTCACGCACAAACTCTTCAAACAGACCCACGATCACGGCATCATCAACGAGTTCGCCGAGGCGATGGGACGCATCCGCGGCCGCTCGTGCATGGTGATGGTGCGGACGCGGGATTGTCCGCCAGGCACGTACCGGATCACCCGCTGGCGCACTCCCGATGGCGTGGAACTCGTGCCGCCGGTGCTGCACGAGGGGCAGGTGAACGCTGCTCCCGTCCGTGCTGGCGGTCTGGTCGGCCTCATCACCGCGCAAGACTCGCCGCAGATGGCCAGGCTGGACGGAGCTCCCGACAGTGTCTTCGGCGAATGGACCCGTGGGTACCGCTCGCTGGTTTCGACGCCGTTGCCCGAGAAGTCGCAGCCCGCCGACCATCTGATCCTGATGGACACGCCGCAGGATCGATGGACGATGGAGCTGCTTGAGACGGTGGTGCTGCAGGCCAACCTCGTCGGCGTGGTGATCCGCAACCTGAACATCGCCAAGAGCCTCCGCGAAGCGACCGCGTACATCCAGGCCGAGATCGATCAGATCGCCGAGATCCAGCGGAGCCTCCTCCCTCAGGAGGTTCCGCAGATCCCCAACGTGAAGGTTGCGGCGGCATATGCGACGTTCGACCGCGCTGGGGGCGACTATTACGACATCTTCCCCGATCCGGCCGGCGGTCGCAAACGCTTCGGGTTCCTTATCGCTGACGCGTCCGGGCACGGCCCTTCGGCGGCTGTGGTGGTATCGATGCTGCACACGGTGCTGCGCAATATGGCCGAGCTGCCGTCGCCCGATCGGCTCCTCGAGGAACTCAACCGCCGCCTGTTCGCACGCCGCATCGGCAGCTCGTTCGTGACCGCGCTCGCGGGTGTGTACGACGCGGAGGCGGGCACGCTCGAGTTTGCCGGTGCCGGCCATCCGCCGCCGCTGGTGCACGGTGCGGACGGCGTGCGTGAACTGGAGTTGGATGGAGGGCCGCCCCTGGGCATCCTCGACACGATCGGATCGAGCGTGACCACGCGGCAGTTCGCTCCTGGCGAGCGGGTGCTGCTGTACACCGACGGCATCAGCGAGGCGATGTCGCCGACAAACGAGCTGTTCGGCGTGTCCCGGGTGGCGCGAGCGATGCAGGCCGCGCCTTCGCCGCCGTCCGAGCCGGATGCGGTCCTGCGAACGCTCGACGACGCGATCCGGGCCCACATAGGGACTGCGAAGCCGGGCGACGATCAGACGGCGTTGGTGCTCGAAAGAAGGTAAGACGCCAAGGCCCCATGCCTCGCGAGCCCGGGGTTGGGGTCTTCCTTCGTCAGCGGCCACGCCGAAAAAGAAAAGACCGGCCGTCGGCCGGTCCTCGTTGCGGTGTGCTTGCTGTGCGACGCTGGGCCTCAGTCAAACTGGAAGACGCCCTTGCGGTAGCCATAGACGTAGGCCACTACGGTCGTGAACAGGAAGAAGAAGATGCGGCCGAGCCAGATCAGGCCCTCGTTGCTCATCGGGGCGATGTTGGGGAAGGTGGTCGCCCAGGGGTACAGGAAGACGATCTCGACGTCGAAGACCAGGAAGACCATCGCGATCAGGTAGAACCGCACGTTGAACCGCTTGCGGGCGGTGCCGATCGGGTTCATGCCCGACTCGTACGACTGGCTCTTCACGCGGCCCTGGCGCTTGGGGCCGAGCACGATCGAGCCCACCACGTTCATCACGCCGAAGGTGATCGCCATTAGCACGATGAGCAGGATCGGCAGGTAGCTGGACAGGTCCGTTGTCGCAAAGAGCTTCATGCGGCGAGATGGTAGCCGCGATGTCGGATTTCGGATGTGGCCTGTCGGATGGGAAAGACCGGCACGAGCGGGCGTGCCTCGTACATCCGCCATCCAAAAGCCGACGTCGAACGTCCGCTATCTCGCCTCTCTGGCCCTCATCGTCCGAGTTCTGATCCGGAAAACCCTGTAACTCGCCCGCGCAACCGGAGGGGCAGGCGCAATCGGTGCGGGTGCGGGCTCTTGGGTTGGTGGTGACGCGTTCCGGTGGTCTGGGCTTCCGATGAAAGGTGGATGCCGCGTGACGCACGTCGCCCGGCGAGGAGAGCCGATGGCGGGTGAGAACCCAACTCTGCGCGAGAAGATCGAAGCGACGCTGAAGAGCGACGGCTTGCAGGCCGCGTTCCAGCCGATCGTCGATCTTCGTTGCGGCGAGATCGCGGGCTTCGAGACGTTGACGCGTCTCGCCCGCGGCTCGGCCTTCACCAATCCCGGTGAGCTGTTCGACGCGGCCGAGAAGTCGGGCACGTTGTGGGACCTGGAAGGTCGCACCCGCGCGGTGTCGCTTGAGGCTGCCTCCCAGTGGCACGGCGGGACCAAGTTGTTCCTGAACACCACGCCGCAGGTCTTTTCGGATTCTCGCTTCAGCCAGGCGATCACGACGCTGGTGAAGAACACGCCGGGCCTGACACCCAGCCGCGTGGTGCTCGAGATCACCGAACGCTCCGATCAGCAGCACATCGCCGGGCTCGACGAGCAGGTGCGACTGGTGAAGGCCGCGGGCTTTGAGGTGGCCATCGACGATGTCGGCGCTGGCACCAGCGGCCTGAACCGCATCATGGCTCTGCGGCCGCATTGGCTCAAGCTGGACCGCGAGCTGATCGAGGGCATCCACCGCGATCGCGTGCGGCAGAACCTCATCCGCTTCTTCCTTCGCTTCGCCACGCTCAGTGGCGTGAAGCTCATCGCCGAGGGGATCGAGCAGAACGAAGAACTCGCAACGCTCATGGACCTTGGCGTGGTGTACGGGCAGGGCTATCTGCTCGGCCGCCCGGGAACGCGGGATCAGACCATTGCGCCCGAGGTGGTTCGCTTCATCCAGCAGCAGAAGGTCGGCGGCCCGATGGGCCAGCAGCCCGATCGGCGTGTCGTCACCGTCGGCCGTTTCGTGCGTCCGGTCATCTGCGTGGACGCGAAACGCATCCTCAGCGACGTCGCCGCCGCGGTGCTGCGTGACCTGCACATCTCCGGCGTGGTTGTGGTCGATGGTGAGCGACCCGTGGGCTGGTGCGATCGCGAGACGATCCTGCGGACGGCGGCGGACGCACGTGCGGGGCAGCAGATCGGCTTTGTGCTCGAGCCCGAGGTTGCGATCACGGCGCCGACGACGACCATTCCCGATGCGCTCGAGCTGGCGAGTTCGCGTGAGGAGCGTCAGGTCGGCACGCCGCTGGTTGTTGCCGACGAGAACGGCGTGTCGGGCATCGTGTCGGTGGGCGATCTCTTGCACGCCGCGGCGGACCTGACCCGTGACGTGCAGCTTCGCATCGCCCCGCTGACGGGCCTGCCGGGTCGTGTGCTGGCCGACGAGTACCTTTCGCGACTGTTCCGCAATGCCCCCACGCCTCCCAGTGCCGACGAGGCGACGCTGCGGCTCGCCCGAACGCACGACGCGGCGATGATCGACGTCCGCGCGTTCTCGACCTACAACGAGCGCATGGGCTATGAACTCGGCGATGAACTCCTGCGTCGCGTGGTCGAGACCTTCCGGCGCGTGATCGGGCCGCTCGGCTCGGAAATCTACTTCGCGCATCTGGGCGACGATCGCTTCCTCGCCACGGCGCCGGCGGGCGTGCTGGATCAGCCGCTGCGCAGCTTTGCGGCGGCGTTCGACCAGGCCGAGGAAGAGATCATCAGCGAGTCGAACGGAGCGGGGTTGATCTCGCCGCGGCTGCGGATCGTGCTGGTGCCGGACGCGAGCCGTTGGGTGGCATCGGCCCACATGCTGTACCGCATCTGGGACCGTTGGCAGCGCGAGTCGCCGACGCAGCTTGCCGGCAGCGAGGTGTTCGTGGTGTCCGAAAACTCCGCCACGGCGCGGCTGCGCCAGTCGGCTTGACCGCGGACGACGCGGGCGTGCCAGTCGGTCCACACACGGCAACAGCAACCGAGACAGGCACGACGCACGCCGCCGGAGCCAGCGGGAAGCGCTGGGCTCCTGAGTCGTCGAGGGCCTACTTCGCGTCGGCCGCAGGCCGAATCCCGAAACCGGCTCGCCCCGGCCCGCGTAGGCTCTTGCCATGAGCGCGGTCCCGACGAGGGACTCCAAACTGGACGCGCCCCAGCGAGGCCTGAGCGGGCTCCTGGGCGTGCTTGGTGCACGCGGCGCGGCCCGGCTGGTCGGGCTGGCGCTGGCGATCGTCTGCGCGGTGCCTTTGGGCATCGGCGCGTGGTTGACGCCAAGCCCCACGGGGATGGGCACGCACCGGGCGATCGGGCTGCCGCCGTGCGGGTTTCTGCTGGCGACCCGGCGCCCCTGCATGACATGCGGGATGACGACCGCGGTGTCGCTGGCGGCACAGGGGCGGTTGCTGGAGTCCGCACGGGTGCAGCCGGCGGGAGCGCTGGTCGCTGTTGTGCTAGCATCCGGCCTTCTTGCGGGGCTCCACGCGTTGGCGACGGGGATCACGCTGCGACCTCTCTTGGACGCCGTGACGAACACGCGGACGTTGATCGCGGCTGGTGTGATCCTGGTGGGGGCGTGGGGGTACAAAGTGTGGATCGAGTCGCTCCCGCCCGGGGCGGCGGCCACGGTCAGAGATAGCGGCACGGCACCCAAGGCTGAGTGAATGAGCACGATGGACCGCACGTACGTTCGACGTTCCCTTTACCGGTGCACGCCCCTGATGCTGGCGGGTTGGTGTGCCCTGTCCGCGGTGTCGCTTTCCGGTTGCGTGGTCGGCACCATCATCGGCGGCATGGCGGAGTCGTACCGCCAGGAATCGACCAAGTCCGTGAAGGCCGAGACCGACGTGCTGCAGGGCAAGTCGTTCGCGGTGCTCGTGTCGTGCGATCGCTCGATCGAGGAGGCCGCGCCGGGGCTTTCGGCAATGCTGGTGACACGCATCACCGAGCGGCTGGCCGACACGATGAATGATGCCGGAACGACGGGGGTCGTCCCGCCCGCGATGATCGTGCAGTTCATGTACGACAACCCGGGCTGGCGGGCGAAGTCGACGGAGGACCTCTCCAAGGCGCTCGGCGGCGCGCAGCGGATCATCTTCGTCGAGATCACCGAGTTCCGAACGACCGAGCCGGGCAATCAGTACCTCTACGACGGCGTGTGCGCCGGGTCGCTGGCGGTGGCGGAGGCGGATTCGAAGCTCGCCGACTACTACACCTTCGAGCGGTCCATTCTCGTCAAGTTCCCCGACGAGCGGGGGCGTCGCCCCGACGAGATCCCCGAGACGGCGGTGCGGACCGAACTGGTCAGGCGGTTTGTCGACCGAGCGACCTGGCCGTTCTACACGCACGAGGAGCCGTACTACCCGAAGTACTGAGCCGTCGTCTGACGGGACGCGGGTGGATGATCCGACGGAAGCGAGACGAACGCGCGAGCGCACACGCATGACGAACTACGCATGGCAACGTCTGGGAATAGCCGCACTCTGGCGCACGGGCCTGCTGGCCGGCGTGCTGCTCGCCCTGTCGACGGGCGGGTGCAACATCCTCGGCCCCGCGTTTTACTTCGTGCACGGCCCGGAGAAGCGCGAAGCGGTGTTCGTGCTTGATCGCAAGCGCACCACCATCGTCTTCGTGGATGACCAGAACAGCGTGACCAAGCGGCGCAACCTCCGCAACGAGATCGCCGCCAGCGCGACCGAGAACATCCAGCGTGAGAAGCTCGTCGACGACATGCTCGACGGGCGTGCTGCGATCATCGCCGCGACGCGGGACCGTGACGGCGAGCCGATGTCGGTGACGGACATCGGGCGTGCGACCAAGGCCGATGTGGTGATCCACGTGATCCTCGATGCGTTCACGCTCTCGCCCGACGGCGTGACCTATTCGCCGCTGAGCGCGGTCCGTGTCAAGGTCATCGACGCGAAGGAAGACAAGCGTCTGTGGCCACCGGATTCGCTGGAGAAGGGCGCGCCGTTGAACGTGACGCTCTTTGAGAAGGCCAGAGACATTCCGACCAGTTCGGCGGGCGTGGTGCAGGCCGAGAACGAGCTGGCCCGCGAGGTTGGGCTCGCGGTGGCGCAGTTGTTCTACGAGCATGAGGTCCGGCAGCCCGGCCGGAAGCCGCAATGAGAGCCTTCGTCGTCGACGCTCGCGAGGGCGACGCGGGGATCCGCGCCGCGGTCGATCAGGCCGGTGCAGGCGATCACATCGTGCTGATCGCCGACGAAGCGAGCGAGCGGCGTGCGGAGATTCTGGGTGTGCGCACCGGCGCTGTGTTCGGTCCGGCGGCGCTGCGTCGCGTGTGGCCGTTGCCGGCGTCGGCCGCATCTCGCTCGCTCCGAGCGTGCCTGGATTCGTTCGACGAACTGGTCTTCTCAAGCGCCCAATTACTGGACGCCGCGACGCGGGCCTGTGCGGGGCGGCGTTCGCTGCCGCTGCGCCGGGTCATCGGCGTCGGGCCCGCGGAGCGCGTCGGCGTCGCAAACGTGTCGCGGGCGTCGGTGCGGGAGTCGTTGTGCTGCGGCGACGAGGTGCTGATCGCGTTGGCGTGCGACCCGGGTGATGCCTGCAGCGCCAGCGACTTTGTACGGGTCTGCCAGATCTTGGCGATCGTCGGGCATCGCGTCACGGCCCTTGTCCCGCGGGAGGCGCCAGACCTCGCGCGGGCGAAGGAGATCGTGCGCAGCACCGGGATCGGGGTGCGGCTCTTGACGACGAACGTGCCGGTCTGGTCGCTGGTGCCGGGACTGGACGCCGCGGTGATCGACGTCGCCGAGTCGCCCTTGGCGACCGCATCTGCCGCCGCGGGGCAACGCTGGATGATGCGCTGCTGTGCGACGCTTGGCGTCCACGCGGTGATCGCCAGCTCGCTCGTGGACGACGTATCGCAGTTCGCCTGCGTGAACGTGTCGCTCGCCGAGTCGCGTCTGCCGGTGCACATCGCGCGGTCGCTGGATGCCGCGCTCCGCGGCGGGACGCGAGGCGCGACGTCGCACGCTGAGCCGTCTGGCGACGCGCGGACCCAGGCGGTGATCGCGTGAGCGGCTCCACTCACAACGGCGAACCGATCGGCGTGCTGTTCGTGTGCCTGGGCAATATCTGCCGCAGCCCGCTGGCCAAGTGGATCTTCACCGACCTGGCGGAACGCCGGAGCGTCCGCGAGCGCTTCGAGATCGACTCCTGCGGCACCGGTCACTGGCACGTGGGCAAGGGCGCGGACCCGCGCTCGACGGCGGTGGCAATGAGCCGCGGCATCCAGACGCCCCACACGGCACGACGCCTCGCACCCGCGATCGACTTCGTGCGGTTCCGCTACCTTCTCGCGATGGATACCGACAACCGAGACGCCATGCTGCACGCCGGTGCGCCAGCCGATCGCGTCTTCCTCATGCGATCGTTCGACCCGACGCTGACGGGCGAGCCCGATCATCGGCTCGTGGTGCCCGATCCGTACTACGGCGGACCCGAAGGTTTCGACCAGGTGTACGACATGCTGCACGCGGCGTGCTCCGGGTTTCTGGAGCACGCGCTGGCGGAGCAGCGCTAGGCCGTGGCCCCGTTGAGCCCGCAATCGCGCCGGGCGGTTCTGCTTCTGCACGAGGGGCATGGTGCGGCACACATCGACCTGCTGCTGGAGCGCGACGACGGGCCGTTGGTCACGTTTCGAGCGCCCGTGCCAGTGACGCTCCTGCTTGGCGACGGCGTTGCCGCGGCGTTCGAGGCCGAGCGGCTTCCCGATCACCGCCGCGTCTATCTCGAGTACGAAGGACCGGTCTCAAGCAACCGCGGCACGGTGCGGCGCGTCGCCACGCTCCTGCTCCACGGGTTCGTCGAATCGCCCGCCTCTCTGGCGTTCGACGTTTCGTCAAACCCCGCTTCCCCCAGCCCGTCCCGCTCGGTTGCACACTGGACCGCCGGCCTCGATTCCCGCGGCTTGTGGCGGTTCGATGGGCGTGGTAGGCTGGAGTGACCGGCGAAGAGCGCGGGCGTGCCGCGGTGACGCCGAAGCTTTACTCAGGGGTTTGCCATGGACCGTGGAAGAATTTTCGCCGGGCCGCAGCGGGCGCCCGAGGGTCTGCCTCCGATCGGACAGAACACCAACGTTTTTCGCCCCGGCCAAGGGATGCAGCCGGCGCCGGGGTCTTCGCCCGGTGTCCCCGCGCCCGTGCATCCACCCGATGGGCCCGAAGTGAAGCCGAAGATCCAAGCGTTCGAGAAGTCCAATTCGATCGGCCGCACCGAGGACTCGTGGAAGCGTCAGACCAACAAGACCGGCGTCGGCGCCACGCACGTCAAGAGCTTCCACGCCAAGCTCACGGGTGAATCGCTGGAGTTCCTTGACAAGCAGATCAACGAGTGGCTCGACGCCCATCCCGACCACGAAGTGAAGTTCTCGACCGCCACGGTCGGCGAATGGACCGGCAAACTCAGGGAACCCAACCTGATCGTGCAGGTGTGGGTGTAAGAAGACGCGAGAAAGCGATCGGCGGAACACAGTTGCAAAGCGAAGGCCCCACCCCCCCCGCACACGGGGTGGGGGCCTTACAAAGGCCCCCGGCCAACCCCGGCGCGCTTCGGGTGACGGGCATCGTTCATATGGACGTTCGAAAGCCCCCAACCCCGCATGCGCGGGGTTGGGGCCTTGCCGCAGGGAACGCCCCCGCGGTCGTTGGTGTGCCGGCCGTGCGTGCCCAACGTGCGAGCCCGCTGTACGAGCCCGCGTACGAGCCTCGTTACGCACCCGAGCCATCGTTGCAAAACCCTGTTGCTCCCGCGGGGCCCGAGGGAGTTGCCCTGGCGGCTTCCGACGCGCGAAGCAAGGCCGACTGCACGCACCACGCTGGCCTCACACCTCCCCGCGCTCCTCCTACCATTCGCCCGCTTCCGGCGGCACCCGATCAAGGGAATGTTCGGGTCCGGGCGCGACGCGGCTTGGCCGCGGGTTCTTTCGTCACTTCCACGCACACAAGGTGTCGCGATGAGCGCCACAGGCCACCATCAACCGCACTGTTCACCCCGTTCGCTCCTGCTTTCGCCCGATGCGTCCTCGCTGAACGGCTGGCAAGGCGAGTACCTCGACGCCCAGTACCAGCAGTACAAGGCCGATCCCAACTCGGTCCCGGCGGACTTGAGGTCCTTCTTCATGGGCTTCGACCTTGCCGGCGGCCAGGGTCTGGGTGCCGTTGCGGCCCCCGCCTCGGGCTCCATGGTCATCAGCCAGGGCTCGCGCGTCCCCATGACCGGCGAGGCGTCGCGCTTCCAGGCCGCGGTCGATGCACTGGTCTCGGCGTATCGCAAACTCGGCCACCTTGGGGCCAACCTCGATCCCTTCGGTCGCCCGCCGCAGCGACCGGAGTCACTCTCGCTCTCGTTCCACGGCCTCTCGGACGCCGATCGAGCCCAGCACGTGGACATCTCGCTGACCGGTGTCCAAGGTTCGCAGACGACGCTCGGCGAACTCGTCGATCACCTCGAGAAGACCTATTGCCGCACCGTCGGTGCGGAGTTCCTGCACATCCACGACGCGCGTGAGCGCGAGTGGTTCCTGCAGAAGTTTGAAGCGAACCAAGGCACGCGAGAGCCCGCCAAGGACGAGAAGCTCCGCATCCTCGACCTGCTCAGCAAGTCCGAGGGCTTCGAGCGCTTCATTCAGAAACGCTACCCGACCGACAAGCGCTTCAGCCTCGAGGGCGCCGAGTCGCTCATCCCCATGCTCGACCGCCTGCTCGAGCACGCCACGACTGTTGGTGTTGAAGAAGTCGTGATCGGCATGGCCCACCGCGGCCGCCTCAACGTCCTCAACACCATCATGGGGAAGACCTACCAGCAGATCTTCACCGAGTTTGAGGACAACTGGGATGAGGGCTTTGCGGACGGCGGCGGCGACGTGAAGTACCACCGCGGCTACAGCGGCGAGCGGAAGTTCCGCAACGGTCGCAGTCTCCATCTCGCGATGGCCAGCAATCCCAGCCACCTTGAGAGCGTCGATCCCGTCGTCGAGGGCCGCACCCGCGCCAAGCAGCGCCTCCGCGGCGACACCGAGCGTCGGCGTGTGATCCCGCTCCTGATCCACGGCGACGCCGCCGTCGCCGGACAGGGCATGGTCGCCGAGTGCCTGAACTTCAGCCAGCTTGAGGGCTATACCACCGGCGGCACGGTGCACATCGTCATCAACAATCTCATCGGGTTCACCACGATCCCCGAGGACTCGCGCTCGAGCCGCTACTGCACCGACGTCGCCAAGATGATCGATGCTCCCGTGTTCCATGTGAACGCCGAGGACCCCGATGCGTTGCTCACGGTCGCCGAACTTGCGATCGAGTACCGCCAAGTGTTCCGCAAGGACGTCTTCATCGATCTGGTCTGCTATCGCAAGTACGGTCACAACGAGCAGGACGAGCAGAGCTTCACCCAGCCGACGCTCGCGGCTCTGATCAAAGCCAAGAAGAGCATCCTCACCGCGTACGCCGAAGAGATGCAGGCCGAAGGCGTCGTGAGCGACGAGGACTTCAAGGCACTTTCGGCGAAACTCGAATCCGAGCTCGACGCGGCCCAGGCCGCGGCGAAACGCAAGGCCCACGACCCGACGATCGACGCCGGCTCGGCCCGCTGGAAGGGCATGGGCGCGGACTACTCACACGACCCAGTGAAGACCGGCGTGAGCAAAGACCTGCTCGAAGAGGTTTGTGCCGCGCTCGGCCGCGTGCCCGAAGGGTTCAACGTCAACCCCAAGCTGAAGTCGCTGCTGGAAGGCCGCGCGAACCTGCCCACCAAGGGCGTGATCTCGTACGCGGACTCAGAGATCCTGGCCTTCGGCACGTTGCTGCTCGAAGGTCACCCGGTGCGACTCTCCGGTCAGGATTGCCGCCGCGGCACGTTTACGCAGCGCCACGCCGTGCTGCGCGACGCCACCACCGGCCAGCCCTATACGCCCCTCAACAACATCCGTGAGATCGGCGAGCCGGGCAAGGGCAAGGAGATCGGCACGCCCGGCCCCGACGGCAAGCCCCGTCAGGCCAAGCTGTGCGTCTACGACAGCCCGCTGTCGGAAGTCAGCGTCATGGGCTTTGACTACGGCTACTCGCTCGCCGACCCCAACATGCTGGTCTGCTGGGAAGGCCAGTTCGGCGACTTCGTGAACGGCGCTCAGGTCATCATCGATCAGTATCTGTGTTGCAGCGAACAGAAGTGGGACCGCTGGTCGGGCCTGGTGCTGCTCCTGCCGCACGGCTACGAGGGCGCGGGTCCCGAGCACTCCTCGGGCCGCCTGGAGCGATTCCTCCAGTCGTGCGCCGACGACAACATGCAGGTGATCAACCCGAGCACGGGTGCACAGATCTTCCACGCCCTGCGTCGTCAGGTGCGCCGGAACTTCCGCAAACCGCTGATCGTGATGACGCCCAAGAGCCTGCTCCGCAAGGAGACCAGCCGCGTCGAGGAGCTGATCAACGGCCGCTTCCAGGAAGTGATCGACGACCCGCGATTCGCGCCCACGGTTGGTGTGAAGAGCGACGGCTCGACCTCCAACCAGGGCAAGTTGCTTGACAAGAAGGGCGTCAAGAACGTGCTTCTGTGCTCGGGCAAGTTGTACTGGGAACTTGCCGAGCGGCGTGACGAGCTGGCGAAGAACGACACCGCGATCGTGCGACTGGAGCAGTTCTATCCGCTCAATGCCGCCGCTCTCAAGGGCGTGCTCGACTCCTATCCCAAGACCGCCAAGCGTGTCTGGGTGCAGGAAGAGCCGCGGAACATGGGCGCGTACCTGTTCGTGCGCGACGCGGTGCAGGCCACGCTCGGCTTCGACCTCCCCTATATCGGCCGCCCCGCGAGCGCGAGCCCGGCGGTGGGCAGCAAGCACGTGCACAAGCACGAGCAGGAAGACATCCTTGAGGAGGCGGTGGGGAAAGCCCCGCCCAAGAAGGATGCCAAGGACGCACCAAAGGCCGAGCCCAAGCCCGAAGCCAAACCTGAAGCCAAACCTGAAGCCAAGCCCGCCGCGAAGGCCGTTTCGGGAAAGCGATAACTCGACGGATGACCGGCCGTAGGCCGGTCCCACGGATGCCTGATGCCCAATGCCCTCGCTTCTGCAACATTCGCCCGCGTCTTGAGCCGATAACACGCTGAGCACCCTACACACTTATGCCCACCAACATCACCATCCCGAGCATCGCCGAGTCGATCACCACCGGCGTCCTCTCCAAGTGGCACAAGAAGGACGGCGACTTCGTCAACCGCGACGAGGAGCTGCTCGACCTCGAGACCGACAAGGTCACCATGCCCATCCTCGCTCCCGAGGCCGGCGTCCTGAAGCGCATGGCCGGTGAGGGCGACACCGTCAACGTCGGCCAGGTCGTCGGCGCGATCGAAGCCGGTGCAGCGCCGAGCAAGCCCGCAGCGTCGGCTCCGATGCCCGCGCCCGCTGCGGCGCCCGCCGCGAAGCCCGCGCAGCCGGCACCAGCGCCGTCTGCGCCCAAGCCCGCGACTGTTCCCGTGGTCGCACCCGCAGCCGCTGCCACCGAAGTCCATGCCACGCCCCTCGCCAAGAAGCTCGCCGAGGAGCACAACGTCGATCTCGCCCGCGTCGTCGCCACCGGCGGCGGCGGCCGCATCCGCGAACAGGACGTGCTCGCGTTTGTCCAGGCCCGCAACTCGGGCGTTCCCGCCAGCGCCTCGTCGAGCAACGGCGCCGCCCGCGTCGCCGCTCCCGCCGGCCCGGCCCCTTCCGGCGCCACTCGCGAGAAGATGACGCCCATCCGCCAGCGCATCGCGCGGCGCCTGGTCCAGGCTCAGCACACCGCCGCCATGCTCACCACCTTCAACGAGGTGGACATGGGCGAGGTGATGGCTCTCCGAAAGACCTACAAGGAAGACTTCGAGAAGAAGCACGGCGTGGGCCTCGGGTTCATGGGCTTCTTCGTCAAGGCCGCCGTCTCCGCGCTCAAAGCCTTCCCGCTCGTCAACGCCTCGATCGTTGAAGAGGGTGGCTCGCTCATGATCGAGAAGCACGGCTCGTGCGACATCGCGGTCGCCGTCAGCACGCCCAAGGGCCTGGTCGTCCCCGTGCTCCGCAACTGCGAGAGCCGCAGCGTCGCTCAGGTCGAGGCCGGCATCAAGGACCTCGCCACCCGCGGCCGCGACGGCAAGCTCGGTCTCGACGAGATGCAAGGCGGCACGTTCACGATCACCAACGGCGGCGTCTTCGGCAGCCTCATGAGCACGCCGATCCTCAACTCGCCCCAGTCCGCCATCCTCGGCATGCACGCGATCAAGAACCGCCCGGTCGAATACCCCGCCGCCAGCGGCCAGATCGCCATCCGCCCGATGATGTACCTCGCGCTGTCGTACGACCACCGCATCATCGACGGTGCGGAGGCCGTGCAGTTCCTGGCGCGCATCAAGCAGTGCATCGAGGACCCGCAGCGGCTGTTGCTCGAGGTGTGAGCCGCGTGCGAGTGGGTATACTGACCCGCATGGCAAATCAGGCCGCGTCAAAGAAAGCGTCGTCCAAGCGAGCGTCGTCGAAAGCGGTTCGTCCGAAGCGAACTTCGCCGAGAGTTGACGACGCGCCGTTTGAAGTCATCGGCGTCTACAAGTGGCCGGTCACCATCAAAGCTGTGAAAGCACTCGCCAAGACGCTGTACGGCACGGCGAACGCCAGGTCGATTGCGGCTTGCAAGAAGCAACTGGCGTCCGTTGCGGTGATCGAACTCCACTCAAAACAACTTCCCCGCGGTTTCGATGCAGGCGACATCGCGCAGGTCCCGCCCGGGAAACGCGATGGAAACGAGCAAGTTCCCTACGACGAGCGGTTCTGGACTGGCGACGGCAAGTCCGAGCTTGGCTTCTCGCCGCCTGCGAAGGGGCCGCTCCGCATCGTGTTCTTTCAGCACTTCTTTGACAAGAAGGCACCGCTTTACCTCGGGAACGGGGTGGCGATTCCTCTGCCGCGGATTTCAAAGCTGCCGACCCGATTGAAGGCGCGTTTGACGTACGAGGCGCCGTGAGAGCAGACGCCTGAAGCCTGAGCCCTGTTTGCTTGACGAGCCGCGTGGCATGGGCAGTGACGCAACGTGTTCCGCGCACAAGCACCTGTCAAGCTATGTAGAAGGCTCGCCGCTGGCTTGGGTCGGCCCGTTCGTGGTCAGCGTGCAGAGCCAGGGGGACCGGCCTCCGGCCGGTCCTTTTGTATCTCCGTGGCGTCATCGATCCGGAACCTCGCCGAGCGTTTCATGGCCCCACGCCCATCTGCGCGTCGGTTGGGGCCGTGATCTCCGCCCTCGGACTCGAACCGGTCGGCTCCTCACTGCCACTTCGGCAGCACGCCCAAGCCTCGGGCCATTGCTGTGACAACCGCGAATGTCGCATCAATCACCAACACGACTTCACACCCCGCCAAACCCCCAATCGCAGGGGAGCGAGGTCGCGGTGCCGCGTGGAAGCCGGTATCCGCCGTGGCAGCTTCTGGCACGCCCCTTGCCCTCGCCCCTACACGGCATCGCTGCCGCTGTGCCGTATTTTCCGAGTAACTACCAAACACATTCGCCCCAACTCGTTCGGAGAGACCGATGGCTGCCAAAGAACTCGTTTTCGATGCCGATGCTCGTCAGGCCCTGCTCGCCGGTGTGGAGAAGCTTGCCAAGGCTGTCAAATCCACCCTTGGGCCCCGCGGCCGCAACGCCGTGCTCGACAAGTCCTGGGGCGGTCCGACCGTCACCAAGGACGGCGTGAGCGTCGCCGAAGAGATCGAACTGAAGAACAAAGCCGAGAACATGGGCGCCATGCTCGTCAAGCAGGCCGCCTCCAAGACCTCCGACGACGCGGGCGACGGCACGACCACCGCCACCGTTCTCGCCGAGGCCCTCTTCAAGGAAGGTCTTCGCCACATCGCCGCCGGCGTTGACGCCAACGCCCTGATCCGCGGCATGAAGGCCGCCGTCGAGGTCGCCAGCAAGGCGATCGACGACATGGCCACCCCGGTGAAGGGCAAGAGCGACATCCAGAACGTCGCCGCCATCAGCGCCAACAACGATCAGGAAATCGGCAAGATCATGGCCGACGCCTTCGAGAAGGTCGGCAAGGACGGCGTCATCACCGTCGAAGAGGGCAAGAACATCGACACCGAGGTCACGGTCGTCGAGGGCATGCAGTTCGACCGCGGCTATCTCAGCCCCAACTTCGTCACCGACGCCGACAGCATGAAGGTCGAGTTCGACAAGGCCCTCGTGCTCATTCACGAGGACAAGATCGACAGCGTCAGCAAGCTTGTCCCCCTGCTCGAGAAGGTGATGCAGGCCAAGAAGCCGCTGCTCATCATCGCCGAGGACGTGACCGGCGAGGCCCTCAGCACGCTCGTCATCAACAAGCTCCGCGGCACGCTCAACGTCTGCGCTGTCAAGGCCCCCGGCTACGGCGACCGCCGCAAGGCCATGCTCGAAGACATCGCCATCCTCACCGGCGCCACCGCCGTGATGAAGGACCTGGGCATCGAGCTCGACAAGATCGAGCTCAAGCAGCTCGGCATGGCCAAGAAGCTCGAGGTCGACGCCGACAACACCACCATCATCGAGGGCGCCGGCAACACCAAGGACATCCAGGCCCGCATCGCCCAGATCCGCGCCGAGATCGAGAAGACCACCAGCGACTACGACCGCGAGAAGCTCCAGGAGCGCCTCGCCAAGCTCGCCGGCGGCGTCGCCCAGATCAAGGTCGGCGCGGCCAGCGAGGCCGAGCTCAAGGAAAAGAAGGCCCGCATCGAGGACGCGCTGCACGCGACCCGCGCCGCGGTCGCCGAGGGCATCGTCCCCGGCGGCGGCGTCTCCTTCATCCGTGCCCGCAAGGCGATCGAGGCGATCAAGGAATACAAGGCCGTCTTCGGCAAGCCCGGCGCCGGCGACGAGAAGGATGTCCAGGACGTCGGCCGCTTCGCGTTCGACTTCGCCGCGGGCCTGCGCACGGTCTTCACCGCCATCGCGGTGCCGCTGCAGACCATCGCCGACAACGCCGGCTTCAAGGGCACCGTCGTCGTTCAGAAGGTCGCCGAAGGCACGAAGCAGAACTTCGGCTTCAACGCTCTCACCGGCGAGTACGGCGACCTCATCGCCGACGGCGTGATCACCCCGGCGAAGGTGGACCGCTCCGCGCTCCAGAACGCCGCCAGCGTCGCGACCATGCTGCTCGCCAGCGACTGCATCGTCACCAGCAAGCCCGAGCCCAAGGACGCCGCGCCCGCCGGTGGTGGCGGCGGCATGCCGGGCATGGGAGGCATGGGAGGCATGGGTGGAATGGGTGGCATGGGTGGCATGGGCGGTATGGGGTTCTAAAGCCCGCTCGATCAATGAACATCACGGGCTATCGATCACCGTCGCTCGCCCGTCTTTGCAAGCTTCGAGAGCGTTCCCATCGACACCATCCTCCACACCATCCTCCACCTCGACAAGTCGCTCGGCGACTTGGTGGTGAACTACGGCGTGTGGGTCTACGCGATCCTGTTCGCGATCGTCTTCGCCGAGACCGGGCTGGTCGTGACGCCGTTCCTGCCCGGGGATTCGTTGCTCTTCGCCGCCGGCGCTCTCGCCGCGGCCAAGCCCGAAGCGCTGAACGTTTGGTTCGTTCTCCTGCTGCTCATTTCCGCCGCGATCCTCGGCGATGCCGTGAACTACGCCGTCGGCAAGTGGATCGGTCCACGGGTCTTCAGCAAAGAGATCGATCCCAACCGCATCCCAACGTGGAAGGATCGCCTGCTCAACCGCAAGCATCTCGACCGTGCCCACGAGTTCTACGAGAAGTACGGCGGCAAGGCCGTCGTGATCGGCCGCTTTGTCCCCATCGTCCGCACCTTCGTCCCCTTTGTGGCGGGCGCGGGCGCGATGACCTATTCCAAGTTCGCGTTTTACAACGTCGCCGGCGCGATCCTCTGGGTCGGCCTCTGCGTCGGCGCGGGCCACCTCTTCGGGAACTTCGAGATCGTCAAGAAGAACTTCTCGCTGGTGGTGCTCGGCATCATCATCGTGTCGCTCATTCCCATCGCTTTCGAGTTCTGGATGGCCCGCCGCGACGCGGCCCGGAAGCTCGCCACGGAGGGCACGCCGACAGCGTGATCGCCATGGCCACCCACCAGACCAACTGCGATATCTGCAACCGCCTCGCCGGAATCCGCGAGGGGAAGCACCCGTCAGTGATTGCCGAGCTCGACACCGGCTTCGCGGTCCTGGGCGACTCGCAGTTCTTCCGCGGCTATTCGCTCCTGCTCTGCAAGACCCCGGCAACCGAGCTCGACGAACTCCCCAAGCCCACCCGTCTGCGCTTCCTCGAAGAGATGAGCCAACTCGCCGAGGCGGTCCGCAAGGCCACCGGTGCCTTCAAGCTCAACTACGAGTCGCTCGGCAACCTGGTGCATCATCTGCACTGGCACGTCTTCCCGCGTCGCGACAGCGACCCGGACCCGAAGTCACCCGTCTGGGGCCAGATGCCCAAGCCCGGCAGCGACGCCGACACCAACACCAAGTTCAACCCGGAGCGTGACCGGGGATTGCTCGAGTCCATCCGCGCGGAGCTGCACGCGATCCGCGCCCGTGCGTAGTTTCGATCGTCATCACACGGGCGGCAGCGCCCGTGCAAACCAAGTCCACGACTCAGCCAACGTTTGAGTCAGCCAACGTTTGAGAAGGAGATTTGAAATGGCCGTGAAACCCCTCGAAGACCGCGTTCTCGTCAAGCCCATCGAAGCCGAGACCAAGACCGCCTCGGGCATCTACCTCCCGGAAGCCTCCAAGGAAAAGCCCGTCAAGGGCGAGGTCATCGCCACCGGCCCCGGCAAGCGCCTCGAAAACGGCAAGCGGGCCGAGATGAGCGTCTCCAAGGGCGACACCGTCGTCTACGGCAAGTACGCCGGCACCGAAGTCGAGATCAAGGGCGTGAAGCATCTGATCCTCCGCGAGTCGGAGCTGTTGGGTGTGATCGACGGCTAAAGCTCAAAGCTCAAAGCAGCAAAGCTCAAATCGAGCCTGCCCGCAGCGAGCGCTGAGTCCCGTGCGATCTGTCTGATTTGAGCTTTGCGTTTTGCGATTTGAGCTTTCACACAACCTGGAGCATTCCATGTCCACCAAGCAACTCATCTTCTCCGACGCCGCCCTTCTCGAAATGAAGCGCGGCGTTGATGCCCTCGCCGACGCCGTCAAGTGCACGATGGGCCCCTCCGGGCGCCACGTCGTCATCGAGAAGGCCTACGGCGGACCCCACGTCACCAAGGACGGCGTCTCCGTCTCCAAGGAAATCTCGCTCCCCGCGCCCTTCCAGTCCATGGGCGCGAAGATGGTGAACGAGGTCGCCAAGAAGACCGCCGACAAGGCCGGCGACGGCACCACCGCCGCCACCGTGCTCGCCCAGGCCATCTTCACCGAAGGCCTGCGCCACGTCACCGCTGGCGCCAACCCGGTCCTCCTGCAGCGCGGCATCAACAACGCCGCCCACGCCGCCGCCGACTACATCGACTCCATCGCCATCAAGTGCAAGGGTCGTGAGGACTACAAGAAGATCGCCACCGTCTCGGCTAACCACGACGCCAGCGTCGGTGACCTGATCGCCGAGGCCATCGATCGCGTCGGCGCCGAGGGTGTCGTCGAGGTCGAGGAAGGCAAGAGCGCGACCACCACGCTCGACTACGTCGAGGGCATGCAGTTCGACAAGGGCTACCTCTCGCCGTACTTCATGACCGACCCCAAGACCGGCGAGTGCGTGCTCGAGGACGCGTACATCCTCATCTACGAGAAGAAGATCAGCAACCTGCCCGATCTGCTCCCGCTGCTCAACAAGACCGTCGCCACCGGCAAGCCGATCCTGCTTATCGCTGAGGAAGTCGAGAACGAGGCCCTCGCGACGCTGGTCGTCAACCGCCTCCGCGGCACGCTGAAGATCGCCGCCGTCAAGGCCCCGGGCTTCGGTGATCGTCGCAAGGCCATGATGGGCGACATCGCGACCCTGACCGCCGGCACCTTCATCGCCGAGGACCTCGGCCGCTCGCTCGAGAGCGTCGAGCTGAACGAGCTCGGCCGCGCCAAGAAGATTGTCATCACCAAGGACGACACCACGATCATCGAGGGCGCCGGCAAGAAGGCCGACATCCAGGCCCGTGCCGCTCAGATCAAGAGCCAGCACGACAAGTCCACCAGCGACTACGACCGCGAGAAGCTGATGGAGCGCCTCGCCAAGCTCACCAGCGGCGTGGCCATCATCAACGTCGGCGGCGCCACCGAGATCGCGATGAAGTCCACCAAGGACCTCGTCGACGACGCCCTGCACGCCACCCGCGCCGCGGCCAAGGAGGGCTACGTCCCCGGCGGCGGCGTCGCGCTGCTGCGTGCTCAGGACGCCATCTTCAAGGCCGCCGGGAAAGCCCGCGGCGACGAGAAGATCGGCTTCGACATCGTCGCCCACGCGGTCGAGTCCTGCGCCAAGCAGATCGCCGAGAACGCCGGCTTCGACGGCGACCTCGTCGTCGAGAAGGTGAAGGAAGGCGGCAAGGGCGGAGCCTCGTTCGGCTTCAACGCCGCCACCGGCGAGTACACCGACCTGGTCAAGGCCGGCATCATCGACCCCGCCCTCGTCGCCAAGACCGCGCTCATCAACGCGGCCAGCGTCGCGGGCCTGATGCTCACCACCGACGTGCTCATCACCGACCTCAAGGAAGACACCGCCGTCGAAACCGGCGCGACGGCGTAAGCCGTAAGACGAACCCCACGCGCAAGCGTGGGGCCACAGTTGCACACATCTCGAGCCCGTTCGTGAAAACGCACGGGCTCGATTCTCACCACAGAGACACAGAGACACAGAGGCACAGAGATGAGAAGGTGAATGGGAAGGTGATGGAGACGGGATCGGTCATCAACGGCGACGACCCGCTCACCGCTGCGATCATCGGCGGAGCCATCGAAGTGCATCGTGCTCTGGGTCCCGGGTTGCTCGAGTCCGTGTACGAAGAATGCCTCGCACACGAGCTTGACGAACGCGGCTTGAAGGTTCAGCGACAGGTACCCTTGCCGGTCGTCTTCAAGGGCAAACGTCTCGACTGCGGCTACCGAATCGACATGATCGTGAACGACAGCGTGCTGCTGGAACTCAAGGCGATCGAGAAAGTCCTTCCCGTCCACGAAGCCCAACTCCTCAGCTACCTGAAACTCAGCGGCAAGAAGGTCGGCCTGCTCCTCAACTTCCACGTCGCCTACCTGAAAGACGGTATCACAAGAAGAATTCTCTGAGACTCTCACTGCCTTGTCCCAATCGCATCTCTCTGTGTCTCTGTGCCTCCGTGGTGAACTCTTCCCAGCCGAATCATGCCAACGACACGTGACTATTACGAAGTGCTGGGCGTTGCCAAGACCGCCGACGCGGAGGAGATCAAACGCTCCTACCGCCGCCTGGCGATGAAGTACCACCCCGATCGCAACCCCGGCGACGCCGAGGCCGAGGCGAAGTTCAAGGAAGCCGCCGCCGCCTACGAGGTCCTCGCCGATCCCGAGAAGCGCAAGCTCTACGACCAGTACGGCCACGACGGCCTGCGTCAGGCCCAGGGGCCGGCCGCCCACGACTTCAGCCGCATGAACGTCGAGGACATCTTCTCGATGTTCAACGACATCTTCGGCGGCGGGGGCGGTGGCCAGGGCGGCTTCGGTGGTGGGGGAGGTCGCCGCGTCGCCCGCGGCTACGACCTCGAGACCGAAGTCGAGCTCTCGCTCGAAGAAGTCGACAAGGGCGTCGAGCGCGATGTCGAGTTCACCCGACTCGATGTCTGCGACACCTGCACCGGCAGCGGCGCGAAGAAGGGCTCAGCCCCGATCAAGTGCCCGACCTGCGGCGGCCAGGGCAAGGTCCAGCAAACCGGCTTCGGCGGCATGTTCCGCATGGTCACCGCCTGCCCCGCCTGCCGCGGTCGCGGACAGGTGATCAAGGATTTCTGCGACGCGTGCAAGGGCAAGGGCCGCACACCCCGCAAGCGGAAGATCAGCGTCAAGATCCCGCCCGGCGTGAGCGATGGCCAGGCCGTGCGTGTCGCCGGCGAGGGCGAGCCCCCGCCCCAGGAACTGTCACCCGGCGGCGAAGGCATGCGTGGCGACCTGCACGTCGGCATCCGCGTGAAGGAGCACGAGCTCTTCCAGCGCGACGACGACAACTTGGTGCTCGACATGCCGATCTCTTTCGCCCAAGCCGCACTCGGCGCGGAAGTCGACGTCCCAACTCTCAACGGCAAGTCCAAGCTCACGATTCCCAAGGGCACCCAGGCCGGCACCGCGTTCCGCATCGAGGACGAAGGCCTGCCCAACCTCCGCAGCGGCCGCAAGGGCGATTTGATCGTCGGCGTGCGTGTCGAAGTGCCGAAGAAGATGACGAAGGCTCAGGAAAAACTGCTTCGGGAGTACGCCGCGAGCGAGGACCAGGCCGTCCTGCCCGAGACGCAGGGCTTCTGGAAGAAGGTGAAGGACATGATGAACGGCTGAGTCTCTGTCCGGAGCAACTGGCGACGAACGAAAGCACGAGCGACCCATGTTCAAATGGAAGCGTGGTGAGAAGCCCATGAACCCAGATCAGAACCCGATCCATCAGCCCGACGACACCAACGAGATCCCCCAGCACGAGTGGGACATCTCCGACGCCGCGCCGATCGAGGGTGGTGGGGGCGGCGTGTCGAGCGAGCTGCAAGCCAAGGTGACCAAACTTGAGCAAGACCTCGCCGAGGCCAACAGCCGTGCCCTGCGCGCGATGGCCGACTTCCAGAACTATCAGAAGCGTTCGCTCATGAACGAGTCGATCGCCAAGGCCAGCGGCGTCGCCGGCGTCGTCACCGGCGTCGTCACCGTGCTCGATCACTTTGACCTCGCCCTGCAGCAGGACATGTCCAAGGTCACCGCCGAGCAGCTCATCGGCGGCGTCAAGGTCATCCGCGAAGAACTCATCCGCGTCCTGCAACTCCACGGCGTCGGCATCGTGAACCCCAAGCCCGGCGACGATTTCGTCCCCGGCATCCACGAAGCCATCATGCAGCAGCAGGCCGACGGCATCGCCCCCGGCAAGGTCGTGGCAACTTTTCAGGCCGGCTACACCCTCGCCGGCGGTGCCGCCGGCGGCGGCGAACGCGTCCTCCGCCCCGCCAAAGTCAGCGTCGCGCCGACCGCCTAACGCTCACAATTCCATCATGCCTTGATTTGCCATTTGCCATTTGCCATTTGCCCTTCTGCCATTTGCGATTTGGCCCTCCCATGCCCACCTACGACTACCACTGCACCGCCTGCGACCACGCCTTCGAGGAGTTCCAGTCCATGACTGCTCCTCTGCTCAAGAAGTGCCCCAAGTGCGGCAAGAACAAGCTCGAACGCCTCATCGGCACCGGTGCAGCGTTGATGTTCAAGGGCAGCGGCTTCTACATCACTGACTACCGCTCCGATTCGTACAAGAAGAGCGCCGAAGCAGACAAGCCCGCGAGCGAGAGCAAGTCGGACACCAAGTCAGAAGGCAAATCGGACAGCAAGTCGGAAACCAAATCAGAAAGCAAGCCCGCGAGCACCAGCGAGAGCAAGCCTTCCAAGCCCGCCGCCGACAAGCCCAAGAAGAAGCCCGCGGCCAAGGACTGAACCAACTACCGCCCACGAGACCACCCATGGCGATCATCGGCCACGGCATCGACATCACCAGCGTGGACCGCATCCGCGAGATGATCGCCGATCACGGGAATCATTTTCTCAACCGCGTCTTCACCGATGGCGAGCGGGCGTCTGCTGAGGCCCACGCCAGCACCGAACGCCGGGTGGAACACTTCGCCGGCCGCTTCGCCGCCAAGGAGGCCGGGCTCAAGGCCATCGGCACCGGCTGGCGCGACGGCATCGCGTGGACGGATGTCGAAGTAGTAAACGAGCCGTCCGGCGCTCCCTCGCTCCGTTACCACAACAAGGCGAAAGAGGTGGCCGACCAGATCGGGGCGAGGCGGATGCACATCAGCATCAGCCACGCCGCGGGCGTCGCGATGGCTTCCGTCATTCTTGAATCATGAGGTTCACGACCGATCCCGACGATCGCCCGGAACGAGGCTGAATGATCGTGCCGGACGCTTGCAGCAGACGCCGAGGCTGACGAGTCCGCGAGGAAGCCTCGGATGGACCGCAGCAAAGTCGACAGCAAGCAAAGCAACAGCGAACGCGACAGCACTCCGAAGAGCATTGCTCCGGACGATCCGAGGCTTCGTCGAAGACTCCTCAGCCTCGGCGTCTTTCGGATCGCTTTCGCAGTGACCCCGGTGCGGTTCGTGGTCGCGACCGCACTTTCATTCACTCGCCCTGTGTCGTCATCACGCGTGCGTCCGCGCCCAGCTTCGCGCGAGCCGCGTCCGCCGCCTGCCGCGACGTGAACCGATCCACGCGCACCGCATACACCTGGGCACCCGCCGAGTTCTTGGTCTGCACGATCCGCGGCGTTGACAGCCCTGCCGCCTGGGCCCGGGCCCGATACCGATCGGCCTGCACCTGTGCCCGCTGGAAACTGCTGAACGCACCGAGCTGCACCGTGAACCCGCCGGTGCCCGCGTTGCTCAGGCCCGTCACCGCCGCGATGCGGTCGCTGATCAAGACCTTCAGCGTGCTGTCGTTCTGCACCTGCGTCTGAGCCTTCTCGTACATCGCCTTGGCGTCGCTCGTGCGGCCCTGGGCCCGCAGCGCATCGCCCGCATACAGCGACGCCCGCGCCCCCTCATCGCCGCTCAACTTGTTGCTCGCATCGGTCAGCAGCTCCGACGCCTCGCTGTGCCGGTTGCCCTCGTACGCGATCAGCCCGACCTGGGCCGAGGCCTTGCCGCTCACGGTCTGGTCGTTGCTCTTGGTCAGCGGCCGCAGGATGCGTTCCGCTTCGTCGTTCTTGTTCAGCGCCGCCGCCGACAGCCCCGCGATCAAGGCCGCCTGCTCTCGCTGCACGCTCGAGCCCTCGGTCTGAGCCTCCATCGCCGCCTTGTACGCGTCGGCGTATTGCCGGTTCTCGTACAGCGTCTTGTAGTCCTTCGACCCCGTCTTGCTCGAAGACGAGCAACCCGTCACCAGCAGCGCGGCGGCGAGCAAAGCAGTGGCGGACATCCGTTGAAGCGTCTGGAGCATCGCAAAGTCCTTGGCGCCCGCGTCGTGGCCCCCGGCCAATCGTGCCCGGCCCGCACGCGGGAAGTGCGGTACCTTATCGGCTCTCCGGTGCGGCAAGCGTTGACTTCCGCCCCGGCCGGCCGAACCGTCGCACCCGCCGGGCAAACCCCCGATGGCAATCCCGCAGCCGCAGATCCCAGTGAGTTCCCAGAAAGGCCCTCGTGAGCGTTCACTCCGCGATCCTCAAGCAACTGCTGCTCCACCCCCGCTCGGTCGCGCTCGTCGACGACCGCCGCACCACCCGCAACATCGAACTGGTGGTGGGGGCCTCGCACATCGCCTCCAAGCTCGACAGCGTGAACCGCACCGACACCGTGGGCATCCTGCTCCCCACCAGCGGCGCGTTCCCCGCCGCCGCTCTCGCCGGCTTCTCCCTCGGCCGCACGCTCGTCCCGCTCAACTACCTGCTCAAGCAGGAAGAACTCCAATACGTCCTCGACGACTGCGGCACCGACACGCTCGTCACCGTCAAGCCCATGCTCGAGCACCTGGGCTACACCCCGCGCTGCAAGAACATCGTCCTGCTCGACGAGCTCGACTTCACCGGCTTCCCCGATCTCCGCTGGCCCGCCAGCAAGGACGACGACGATCTCGCCGTCCTGCTCTACACCAGCGGCACCAGCGGCAAGCCCAAGGGCGTGATGCTCACGCACGGCAACATCCTCGCCAACATGCGCCAGATCGAGCACTGGGTCGATTTCAGCCGCACCGATTCCATGCTCGGCGTCCTGCCCCAGTTCCACTCCTTCGGCATGACCGTGCTCACGTTCCTGCCGCTCGTGATCGGTATCAAGGCCGTCTACACCGCCAAGTTCATCCCGCAGAAGATCATCCGCCTCATCCGTGAGCATCGCCCGACCGTGATGGTCGCGATCCCGTCGATGTACAACGCGCTGCTCTCAGTCAAGGACGCCCACGCCGACGATTTCGCCTCGCTCCGCTACATCGTCTCCGGTGGCGAGCCGCTGCCCAAGGCCGTGCTCGAGAAGTATCGCGAACGCTTCGGCGTCACCATCAACGAGGGCTACGGCCTCACAGAAACCTCGCCCGTCACCAACTGGTGCCGCCCGCACGAATTCCGCCTCGGCTCCGTCGGCCGCCCGCTCCCCGAGATCGATCAGCGCATCATCGACACCGCCACCGGCCGCTCGCTCCCGCCCAACACCGACGGCGAGGTCTGGATCAAGGGCCCCAACGTCATGCGCGGCTACTTCAACCTGCCCGACGAGACCGCCAAGTGCATGACGCCAACAGGCTTCTTCCGCACCGGCGACATCGGCCGCCTCGACGACGACGGCCACCTGCACATCACCGGCCGCCTGAAGGAAATGCTCATCGTCGGCGGCGAAAACGTCTTCCCCCGCGAGATCGAGGAAGTGCTGGAACGCCACCCGTCGGTCAACGCCGCGGGCGTGGTGGGGCTCATGGACCCCGTCCGCGGCGAGCTGCCC
Source organism: Phycisphaerales bacterium (assembly GCA_947459215.1). GTDB lineage: Bacteria > Planctomycetota > Phycisphaerae > Phycisphaerales > UBA1924 > JAFEBO01. Next base: position 35,476 of record CANHCQ010000012.1, on the reverse strand, counting down.
GTTGCCTTCGTCGAGATGCGCGACGGTGCCGCGTTCGACCGCCAGGCCCTGATCACGCACTGCCGCGGCAGCCTCGCGGGGTACAAGGTGCCGACCGATATCCGCGTGATGGAGGCGCTGCCCCGCAACGCGACTGGGAAGGTGATGCGCCGGGAACTCAAGAAGCTCGCGAGCGCGTAGCGGTCCCCACGCCGAGCGAGAAAACGCGCCTCCCCGCCCCGCGAAGCGGGGAGGGGTGGTCGAGCGCAGCGAGACCGGGGAGGGGTGATTCGCGTTCGGATGGTCGTTGCGTTGAGGTGCCCGCAATCCCCTCACCTGACTTGAGGCTTTGCCTCAAGTCGTCCTCTCCCCGCAGGCGGGGAGAGGAGGCGCGGGATGCGTGGCTTTGGTACGCTCGCATCATGCGGTTTCGAGCACGCGATGAACGCGGTTCGGAGAAGGCACGCGTGGGGGCACGCGCGTTGCGTCAAGAGATGACGCCGCCGGAGCTCGCGCTGTGGAAGTCGCTTCGTGATCGGCGCGTGGCGGGGATGAAGTTTCGGCGCGAGCATCCGATCGGGCCGTACTTCGCGGATTTTTATTGTGCGGCCGCGGGCCTCGTCGTGGAGATCGATGGGCGGCGGCATGACGTGACGCATGACGCCCAGCGCGATGCGTACATGGAGGAGCGAGGCCTCAAAGTGTTACGGGTGCGTGCCGTGGATGTGCGTGATCGCAAGGGTGATGTGTTGCGGCTGATTGTGGAGACGGCGGAGCGGCGGATGAGTGAGTTCGCTGCCGCGCCTCCCCTCCCCGCGAAGCGGGGAGGGGTGGTCGAGCGCATTGGTGGGGGCGAGACCGGGGAGGGGTGATTCGCGTTCGGATGGTCGTTGCGTTGAGGTACCCGCAATCCCCTCACCTGACTTGAGGCTTTGCCTCAAGTCGTCCTCTCCCCGCAGGCGGGGAGAGGAGGCGCGGGGGCGACGTTGAAACACCCGATCTCCCGATCGATCAACCAAACGCCTTCTTGTAATCCGCCAGGAACTTCTCGATCCCGATATCCGTCAGCGGGTGCTTCATCGCGCCGGTGATCACGCTCAGCGGGCACGTCGCCACGTCGGCGCCGACGAGGGCGCAGTGCAGCAGGTGGTTGCTGTGCCGCACCGACGCCGCGAGGATCTTGGTCTTGTAGCCGTAGTTGTCGTAGATCGTGCGGATCTGGCGGATGAGCTCCATGCCGTCCTCGCCCACGTCATCAAGCCGCCCGATGAACGGCGAGACCAGGAACGCGCCCGCCTTGGCGACCATCATCGCCTGCAGCGACTGGAAGCACAGCGTCAGGTTGGTCTTAATGCCCTTGTCGCTCATCGCCTTGCAGGCCTTCAAGCCCGCCGGCGTGCTCGGCAGCTTCACCACGATGTTGGGGGCGATCTTGGTGTGCTCGAGCCCTTCCTTCATCATGCCCTCAAAGTCGAGCGCGATCACCTCGGCCGACACCGGGCCCTTCACCACTTTGCAGATCTCTTCGAGCCGCGTGGCGTACGGCACCTTCTCCTTGGCGATCAGAGACGGGTTGGTCGTTACGCCGTCGAGCACGCCCAGGTCGTGGGCCTGCTTGATCTCGTCGAGGTTCGCGGTGTCGATGTAAATTTCCATCCGTGGCTCCAAAGGAAAGGGCCAAATGGCAAAGGGCCAAAGGGCCAAAGGGGGAAAGGGGATCGAGAGCAGTCTATCAACGGATTTCGGCGATCACTTCGACTTCCACCGGTGCGCCGCGGGGCAGGCTCGGGGCTCCGACCGCCGCTCGCGCGTGCTTGCCGGCGTCGCCGAAGACCGACTGGAACAACTCGCTCGCGCCGTTGGCGATCTTGGGGTGATCGGTGAACTTCTCGTCGCACGCTACAAAGACGCCGACGCGGACAATCTGTGACACCCGATCGAGGCTGCCCAGGTGTTGCCGCAGTGCGGCGAGGGCGTTCAGCCCGCACTGCCGGGCGCATTCGACCGCCTTCTCTGGCGAAACCTCGTGCCCGACCCGCCCGGAAGCGATCATCTGGCCGTCTTTCATCGGGATCTGCCCCGCCACAAACGCCATCGACCCCGCCACCTTCACCGGCACATACGCCGCCACCGGCGGCACGGGTGTCGGCAGTTCAATCCCCAGTTCCTTCAAGCGCTGTTCCGCGGTGCTCATGCAAGTCCTTGTGTTGCCTTCTTCTCTCCGAGCCGCGGGCTTCAGCCCACGCGGCGTCCCCGCCCCCAACCTCCAACCTCAGCCCTCTTCCCTTCCCTCTCCCACCCATTCTACCGAAACCCGAACTCCGAGAATCCCCGATTTCCTTCGCAGCCCCGCCCCGCACTTTCCGCTTCCCTATCCGTCGGATGTTCGGAACCGTTTTCTGGCGTTCCCGAACAGTCTGGCGTACAGTTTCCTGTCGGGGCCTTGCCCCGGCGACAATTCGGGTTCGAAGTTGATAGGTTCTTTTGGCAGGGCGCGTGCGGCATGGCTCTGGGTCAGGTGATCTGATCACGCACCGTTCTCATCGAGGTCTCTTCGACCTCTCCTTGTTCCCGCCGGGCTCATCGCCCGTGACGCGAGCGACCTGCCGACATCTTGGACGCCCCTTCGCCGCGACCGTTCCGGGTCGTGACGGCCCTCCGCACCGATCCGTCGCAGGGGCAAGTATCGATGTCGCGATGTCGGCTGTTGCCGCATCGTCAGGTCCTGCGTCGGCCGTCGAACACGTGTTGAAGTCCCGGGTCCGAGCGTGTGCTCACGACCCTGCTTCAGGAGAATCACATGAAGTCTCGTAAGTCTGGCTTTACGCTCATCGAGTTGCTGGTCGTCATCGCGATCATCGCGCTGCTCATCGGCATCCTGCTCCCCGCCCTCGGCAAGGCCCGCGCCGCTGCCCGTCAGCTCAAGGACGGCACGCAGATCCGCGGCATCCAGCAGGGCATGGTCACCTGGGCCGGCAACAACCAGGACAACTACCCCCTCCCCAGCCTCCTCGACAACAACGACACCATCCCGACCATCGTCACCACCGGCACCAACGCCAAGGAAAAGTTCAAGAAGGACCAGCCCCGTTGGATGATCTCGCTGATGATCTACAACGGCCAGTTCGGCCCCGAACTGTGCGTCAGCCCGGCTGAGGCCAACGGCCAGATCAAGGTGAACGGCCAGTATCAGTTCTCCAACCCCGAGGCTGTCGTCACCGCCAAGCGCACGCAGGCCATCCTCGACCCCTCCTTCGCGGCCTACGCGAACGAGCCGGGTGGCGACTCGCTCATCAACGGCGCTGGCAGCACCGCTCCCGGCGCTGGCTTCTCCTACGCCATCTCGCCCCCGATCGGCGCCCGCCGCACCATCTGGCAGAGCACCTTCGACGGCACCCAGGCCGTCATCGGTAACCGCGGCCCCTGGTACCGCCTCGACAACACCAGCGGCGCCTGGGCGCTCGGCGCGGCGTCCCCCAGTGGCAACGGCACGCTCGCCAGTGCCTCGAACACCCTCCTCATCCACGGTGCTCGCGCTTCGTGGGAGGGCAGCATCGCCCGCAACGACGGCTCGGTGAACTTCGAGACCCGCCCGGACCCGGAAAACCTTCCGATCCTCTTCGCCGGTGCGACGACTGCCGCCGCCAACATTCCCAAGTTTGACAACGTGTTTGCCAACGAGGACGAGAACGGTAACGGCACCACTCCCTACGACCCCGCATCCAACGACCGTCTCCAGACCACGACCACCCCGAGCACCAACTCGGCGGGCCGTCGCAACAACTACCTCCGCTGCTACGGCGGCGGTCAGGGCAACGGCGTCCAGAGCAGCAACTTCACGGTCAACGGCACGACCGGCGTGATCGAAGGCCTCACCAACTTCTGGTACGACTAATTCAATCTACTGCACTGGGCGTTGCCCAGATTCGCACATGAAAAAGACCGGACGCGAAAGCGTCCGGTCTTTCTTTTGACCCGTGGCCGCAGCAGGCGAAACCGGTGTATCGCACGATGATCTTCAAGGCACGTGCGTCGAGCTCGCAGGGACGATGACGCCCTGGACCGCGCCTTGGTCACGCACCGCCGCGTCGCGTCACTTCAACGCCGCGATGAACCGCTCCAGGCGATCCACACCCTTGTTGATCTGTTCCACCGAGCACGCGAACGAGATACGGGCACACTTGTTCCCGCAGCCGCCGAAATCCTCGCCGGGGACAAACGCCACGTACTGCTCCGCCAGGAGCGCCTCGCAGAAGTCCATCGCGCTCGTGATCTTCCGCCCCGCGGTGCCGTTGCCGCCGGCGCTGGTCTTTCCGAAATGGGCCGAGACATCCGGGAAGGCATAGAACGCGCCCGTCGGCTTGGGGCACTTCAGCCCCGGCACGCGCTGCAGCCGGGCGTAGATCACCTCGGCCCGCTCCGCAAACGCCTGGCGCATCTTCTCGACCTCGGCCGCGGTCGAAGCCAACGCCGCCCGGATCGCCGGGTAGGTAAAGCTCGTGATGTTGGTGGACATCTGCCCCTGCATCACGCCGATCGAGTCGATGAACTTCTTGCCGAACGCACCCGAGCCCGCGGCGTAGCCGATGCGCCAGCCGGTCATCGCGTACGCCTTCGACAGGCCGTTCACCGTGATCGTGCGTTCGGCAAGCTCCGGCACCGAGCCGATCGAGAAGTGGGGGATCCCGCCGTACGTGATCTTCTCGTACAGCTCGTCGGAGATGACGACCATGTTGGGGGCGACGCTCTTGGTCATCTCGATGACGACCTGGGCAAGGGCCTTGAGCTCCGCGGGCGTGTACATCGTGCCGCACGGGTTGCTGGGCGAGTTGAGCATCAACAGCCGCGTGTTGGGGTTGATGGCCTTCTTGAGCTGCTCGGGCGTGATTTTGAAATCGCCCGACGCGTCGGTCTGCAACTCGACCACCTTGCCGCCGGCGATCTCGATCATCGGGACATACGACACCCACGCCGGCACGGGGAGGATGGCCTCCTGCTGGGGCTGACCGGGCGCGGGGAAATCAAACAGGCACTGGCAGGCGACAAACAGCGAGAACTTGCCGCCGGCGCTGATGGCGATGTGGTCGGCGGTGGTGGGGATGTTGTTCTCCTTCACCAGCTTGTCCGCGATCGCCTTGCGGGTCTCGGGGTCGCCCAGCGTGGGCATGTACTTGGTCATGCCCTTGTTGAGGGCGGCGATGGCGGCGTCCTTCACCACCTGCGGCGTGTCAAAGTCCGGCTCGCCCGCCGCGAACGACAGCACGTCCAGCCCCTGAGCCTTCATGTTCTTGGCCCGGTTCATGAACGCAACCGTCACCGAGGGCTTCAACTCGGCAACCCGCTTGGAGACAGTCAATCCCGCACTTGCAGCACCCGTGGACATGGCGATTCCTCCCGCGTGAGCGTAGCGGGGTGCGCGGCGGGTCTTCCACGATCGGCGCTGGTTCCGGGTGCTGGATCGGATTCACCACAGAGGCACAGAGACACAGAGAGAGGACTTGTGGAAAGCCGAAGAAGTCAAGCCATCGCCGCATCGGGCGTGTCTTGAGCGAAATCTCTCTTCTCTGTGCCTCTGTGGTGAACTCCGGATCCGAGCGTCGCGGGGGCGGGTCGGGTCGCCCACGTTCATGCCGGGTTCCGTGCGGTTCATCGGCTCACCGCAGAGAGACAGAGGCACAAACAGGAGAGACGGAAGAACGCCGGGGACGCGATCAGCGTTCCGTTCGACGCCTGCCTTGACCCAAGTCTCTTCTCTGTGTCTCTGTGCCTCTGTGGTGAACTCCGGATCCGAGCGTCGCGGGGGCGGGTCGGGTCGCCCACGTTCATGCCGGGTTCCGTGCGGTTCATTGGCTCACCGCTGAGATACAGAGACACAAACACGAGAGACGGAAGAACGCCGGGGACGCGATCAGCGTTCCGTTCGACGCCTGCCTTGACCCAAGTCTCTTCTCTGTGTCTCTGTGCCTCTGTGGTAAATCCGCCAGAACTTACATCCCCGCGATGACATCCAGCAGCCACGGCGCGAACGCCGCCTTGTGCAGCATCCCCGGCGTGTCGATCGCGTTGGTCTTGGTGAAGACCGTCGCCCGGATCGTCTCGGCGTCCATGGTTTCGAGTTCGTTGGCCACGATCGCATCGACGCGTTTGCGCTCGAGTTTGCTCTTCGCCGATTCCACCAGCCGCTCCCGGGGCTCGAGCGCGAAGCCGATCAGCCGCTGCCCCGCGCGCCGGTTCGCCCCCAGTTCTGCGAGCAGGTCCGGCGTCGCTTCGAGTTCCAGCGTCAGCCCCGCCGCGGCACGCTTGATCTTGCCATCGATCTGCACGGCCTTGGGGCGGTAGTCCGCCACCGCCGCCGCCATGATGACGACGTCGGCCCGGGGGCCGTGCTCGCGCAGCAGTGACTGCAGCTCCGCCGTGGTGCGGAATCGAGACACCGCCACTCCTGCCGGGGCGTCGGCGCAGACCGGTCCGAGCAGCAAGGTAACGTCAAGCCCCCGTGCCGCGGCCTCGCGAGCGAGTGCAATGCCGAGTTTTCCGGACGATCGGTTGCCAATGAACCGCACCGCGTCGATCGGCTCGTGCGTCGGTCCGGCGGTGATGAGGATGCGTTGGCTCACGTCGGTCCTTTGATGCATTTGGGGTTGGCCGCGCTCACGCGTTCCCGGAAGCGAGCCAGGGAGTCCCCGCCCCGGTGCCGTGGTCTCCGATTACTCGACAGAGCTCGGACGCCCCCTTGCCCCGAATGCTACTCTTCCGCTCCTTCGTGTCCGTTCGGCCTCACCTCGGACTTTGCCCGAACCGATGCCGCCCCGGACGCGAAAGAGAAGAGGCCACGCCTCTGCTCGTGGACGGTATCTGTTTGACTCGTGGCTCTGGGTTTCGGGGTGTCCTCTGGTGCTCCTCTGGTGCTCCTCTGGTGTTCCTCTGGGGCTCCATTGGGGCGAGGGCGAGGGCGGGGGCGCGAGAGAACGATTCCGGCTATCTTCTGTTCGGCGCTTCGTATGTGCGGGGCGTCGATCGTTCGGCTGTCACTCCCCCGCGGCCCGTGCCGCGGATTGCTCGCGAGGCATGATCCAGAATGGCCCGATCGCGGAAGAAAATCGGTGAGATCCTGGCCGAGTGGGGCGTGGTGTCGAAGGACGCCGTCGAGAAGGCTGCCGCGGGTGCCAAGGGCACCGGCAAGCGCCTTGGCGATGTGCTGATCGAGTCGGGCCTGGCCAAGGAAGAGCAGGTCGCCAAGGCTCTGGCGACCCAGTTCGGCTATGAGTTCTTCGACCCGACCGCCAGCGGCAACGCGGCGAAGGTCGATCTCAAGCTCATCCCCGACGACCTCGTCAAGAAACACACCATCCTCCCGCTGAGCAAGGTGAACGGGCGGCTCCGGCTCGTCGTGCACGATCCGCTCGACCTCGAGCTCGTGGACATGCTGCGCTTCCGCCTCAACTGCGAGATCGAGCCGTTGCTCGCGCCGCGTTCGGCGATCAAGCGCTTCATCGAGGGCGGCGGCAGCAGCGGCGCGGCGGCGGCCTCGGCCAAGCCCGACCCCGGCAAGTCGCTCGTCACCAACTCGATCGACAAGTCCGTCGATAAGTCGGTCGACAAGTCCATCGACGTCGCCAGCGAAGACGCCCCGATCGTCAAGCTCTGCAACCGCATCCTTGTTGAAGCCGTCAAGATGCGGGCCAGCGATATCCACATCGAGCCGATGGCCGATCGCGTCCGCCTGCGCTACCGCATCGACGGCGTCTGCATCGAGCGCGACAACCTGCCCAAGCGCATGCAGAACGCGGTGCTCAGCCGCTTCAAGCTGATGTCCTCGATGAACATCGCCGAGAAGCGCGTCCCGCAGGACGGACGCATCAAGATCCCGGTTGACGACATCTTCGTGGACTTCCGCGTCTCGGCCTGCCCGGCGTATCACGGCGAATCCATCGTGCTTCGTATTCTGCGCCCCGACAGCGTCCGCATCGGCCTGGCCAACCTGGGCTTCGAGGTGGACAACCTCACGCAGTTCAACAAGATCATCCGCCGCCCCAACGGCATCTTCCTCGTCACCGGCCCCACCGGCTCGGGTAAGACGACGACGCTCTACACCGCGCTCGACATCCTCAACCGGCCCGACAAGAAGATCATCACCGCCGAGGACCCGGTCGAATACAACTTCGAGGGCATCAACCAGTGTCAGGTGAAGGAGCACATCGGGCTCACGTTCACCGCGATCCTGCGCTCGATGCTGCGTCAGGCCCCCAACATCATCCTCGTCGGCGAAATCCGCGATAAGGAAGTCGCCGAGATCGCCATTCAGGCCGCGCTCACGGGCCACCTGGTCTTCAGCACGCTGCACACCAACGACGCCCCCAGCGCGATCACCCGTCTGATCGACATGGGCGTCAAGCCGTTCCTGGTCGCCAGCTCGATCCAGGCCGTCATGGGCCAGCGACTGATCCGCATCAACTGCAAGCAGTGCAACGCTCCCTATCCCTACGAGCAGATGGACCCCAAGTACCTGAAGCTCGTCGGCATCAACGAAGAAGAAGCCAAGAGCGGCAAGCTGATGAAGGGCACCGGCTGCGACAACTGCGTCAGCACCGGCTACCGCGGCCGCCGCGGCATCTACGAACTCATGCAGATGAACTCGACGATCCGCGAGCTCGCCTTCAACCTCGCCACCGTCGCCGAGCTCCGAAAGGCCGCCCTCGCCAACGGCATGCGTCCGCTGGTGACCGACGGCAAGATCAAGTGCATGAACGGCATGACCACTCCCGACGAGGTCGCCTCGGTGGCTCAGGTCGATGTGGATAACAAGTAGGTGGAAGGCACTTGGCACTAGGCACTGGGCACTAGGGTCAAGACAGACGAAACCGACGCGGCGCGTGGGCATCGCCGGGTGCGCTCAGAACGAACGACGCCCATTCCCTCGTCTTCTCCCTAGTGCCTAGTGCCAAGTGCCTAGTGCCTGCTCCGAGGTTCCTATGTCCACGATGCAGATCGATCGTCTTCTCGACACCGTGGTGAAGCAGGGCGCCAGCGACCTGCACCTGACCGTCGGCCGCCCGCCGACCATCCGCCTCCACGGCCACCTCCGCAACCTCGCCACCAAGGTCCTCGATTCCGACGACATGGTCTCGCTCATGAAGGCCATCACGCCCGAGCGCAACCAGCAGGAACTCCAGGAAGAAGGCGGCACCGACTTCGGCTTCGCCTACGGCGAGGCCGCCCGCTTCCGCGTCTCGGTCTTCCGCCAGCGCGGCGATCTGGCCATCGTCCTCCGCCAGATTCCCAACCGCCTCCTCACCTTCGAGCAGATCGGTCTGCCCGCGATCTGCCAGGAGCTGATCCGGCGTCCCCGCGGCATGTTCCTCGTCACCGGCCCCACCGGCTCGGGTAAGACCACCTCGCTGGCGACGATGATCGACTTCATCAACCAGACCATGGACCGCCACCTGGTGACGATGGAAGACCCGATCGAGTATTACCACAAGCACAAGAAATCGATCGTCAACCAGCGCGAAGTCGGTAACGACGTTCCCAGCTTCGCCGAGGCCCTCCGCCGCGTGCTGCGTCAGGACCCGGACGTCATCCTGGTCGGCGAAATGCGCGACCTTGAGACCATCGAGGCCGCCGTCCGAGCCGCCGAAACGGGCCACTTGGTCTTCGGCACCCTGCACACCACCGGCGCCGCCAAGACCATCGACCGTCTGGTGGACGCCTTCCCGGTCACCCAACAGAACCAGATCAGAGTGCAGCTCTCGACCGCGCTGGTCTGCGTTCTCAGCCAGCAGCTCCTGAGCCGCGTGGACCAGCCGGGCATGGTGGCGGCGTACGAGTTCCTGGTGGTCACCCCGGCCATCGCGAACCTGATCCGCGAAGGCAAGACCTTCCGCATCGACTCGGCCATCCAGACCGGCAAGAAGTTCGGCATGCAGCTCCTGGACGACCACCTCTGGTCGCTCTACATGGGCGGCAAGATCTCGGCCGAGGAGATGATCGACAAGTCCAAGAACCCGGCCGACCTGCGCGACAAGGTGCACAAGCTGGGCCGCACCATCGGCCGCACGGACTTGGACGAGGACGACGACATCGGCAAGTCCTGAGCCGGTCCAAGATAGTCAAAAATATCAGTGTCGCAACGTGAAGTGCCCTGATTTTCTCGCCTTGTGAGGGAACTGACGCTTGCACGCCGCGAACCGGTCGGTACGCTGTGCAGCCTCGGGCAGTGCGCGGACGAGCGGCCGACGTCGGTCGTTGTCTCGAACTGTGCCGAGGGCCTCGCCGGTGCTGTGGAGCTGGCGGTCGAACGGTGTTCGTCCGGTTCTTTGCGTCGCGTCGCTTGGGGTGTTGCCGTGGGGCGATGGTCGGTGGCAATCGGAAGTGGGTCGTGGAGGTGGTGGGGGGTCCGGGTCTCGTGGGTCGGGAATCTGGATGGGGTGGGATCCGATCGTTAGGGTTGGCCGGCTGGGGGTGGCGGGCGACGCGGTGAGAAGACGACGGCTCTGCCGTCGAACGCGACAGGAAGCGGTGACCACCTGCGAAGGTTGGGATCACCAAACGCCTGGCGCGGGAAAGAACGAGCGACCGTGGACCAACAGTTCCCGGACCTTCGCGTGACGACGCGCGGGTTCCACGCAGCACGGCAGGGCGCACCGCGGCTCGGAGGGCGTACGGACGCTTCCGGGTCGGCGGCTTTGACGTTGGATGCAACCGGCTTTCAACGCCACGACGCCTCCCTTTGGATGGAGTTCCCATGGCTCTCGACCCCTCGGAAATGAAAGGCCGCAAGCTCGGCCGTGTGCTCACCAAGCTCGGCAAGGTGACCCGCGACCAGGTGCACGAGGCGTTGGCGATCCAGCAGACCCGCAAGGTCAAGCTGGGCCAGTTGCTCGTGGAGCTCAACTACTGCACCGAGCGTGACGTGCTCGCGGCCCTGGCGGGCCAGGCGGGCATGTCGTTCGAGTCGCTCGACGGCTTTGACATTCCCGAAGATATCCGCGATGTGATCCCCGCCGAGAGCGTGCGCTCCTACGAGGTGATCCCGCTGGAGTACAACAAGACCAGCCGTCGCATCAAGATCGCGATGAAGACCCCGGACAACTTCCGGGCCGTTGACGATCTGCGGCTGCTGCTGGGCGGCAACGTGGACGCGGTGGTGGGCGACCCGGCCGCGATCGACGCCCTGATCAAGAAGTACTTCTCCAAGCAGGAATCGATCACGGACGTCGTGAGCGAGCTGGCGAGCGACGAGCGGGTCAAGAACATGGGCGCTCGCGGCGCCGACTCGATCGACATCGATTCGCTGATGGAGATGGCCGGCGACAATCAGGTCATCAAGCTGCTCAACCTCGTGCTGCTCCAGGCCATCAAGGACCGCGCCTCGGACATCCACTTCGAGCCGTTCGAGAACGAGTTCAAGATGCGGTATCGCATCGACGGCGTGCTCTACGAGATGGTGCCGCCGCCCAAGCAGCTGGGCCCCGCGATCACCAGCCGCGTGAAGGTCATGGCGAACCTGGACATCGCCGAGCGCCGCCTGCCGCAGGACGGTCGCATCGAACTGACCATCGGCGGCAACCCGGTGGACCTGCGCGTCGCGGTGCTGCCGACGATGTGGGGCGAGAGCGTCGTGATGCGTGTGCTGGACCGCAGCAACGTCGAGCTGTCGCTCGATCGTCTGGGACTGCGCGACGACGACATGACGACCTTCCGGCGCTTGATCCGCAAGCCCAACGGGATCGTGGTTGTCACCGGTCCCACCGGCTCGGGCAAGACGACGACGCTCTACGCCGCACTGGCGGAACTGAACGACATCGAGACCAAGATCCTGACCGCCGAGGACCCGGTCGAGTACGACATCGACGGCTTGTGCCAGTGTCAGGTGAACACCGAGACGGGCACCACGTTCGCGAAGCTGCTGCGTTCGTTCCTGCGTCAAGACCCGGACGTGATCCTGGTCGGTGAGATCCGCGACCTTGAGACCGCGCAGATCGCGGTGCAGGCGTCGCTGACGGGCCACTTGGTGCTCAGCACGCTGCACACCAACGACGCCCCAAGCTCGGTGGTCCGCATGCTGGACCTGGGCCTCGAGTCGTTCCTTCTCACCGCGACACTCGAGGGTGTCGTGGCTCAGCGCCTCGTGCGAAAGGTGTGCGCGAACTGCAAGGAGTTCTACACCCCGACCGAGGAGGAACTCATGGAGCTCTCGCTCAAGCCCGAGGACGTCCGCAGCCGCCGCTTCGCCCGCGGCAAGGGCTGCGACCGCTGCAACGGCTCGGGCTACAAGGGCCGTCTGGCGCTCTACGAGCTCATGACCCTCGACGACGAGGCCCGCGAGATGATCATGAAGAACGCGAGCACCGCGCTCTTGAAGCACCATGCCCGCAAGCGCGGCATGCGTGTGCTGCGCGAGTCGGGCCTGATGGCCATTTACGACGGCACCACGACGATTGACGAGGTCGTCCGCGAGACGCTCGCGGATGAGTAATCGGATTTGAGATTTGAGATTTGAGATTTGAGATTTGCCCCGGCCCCTCGGCCTTGAGATTCCTTCGGAGCCTTTCCCATGCCCACCTTTGCGTACGAAGCGATGAACGACGCCGGTAAGCCCACCAAGGGCACCATCGAGGCGACGAACAAGGAAGAGGCGATCGCTCGCATCAAGAGCCAGCGCCTGTTCCCCACGACGGTCGCCGAGCAGAAGGCGAGCAAGAAGGACGCCGCCGCCAAGAAGGTCGCCAAGCCCAAGAAGAAGGGCGGCGGGTTCAGCTTCGGGCGCGTGAAGCAGGCGCAGCTGACGAGCTTCACGCGTCAGCTCTCGACGCTCCAGGACGCAGGCCTGCCTCTGCTTCGCTCGCTGCAGATCCTCGAGCAGCAGCAGAAGCCCGGCGCTCTCAAGAACGTGCTCTCGGGTGTCTGCGAAGAGGTCGAGGGCGGCTCGTCGCTCTCCGAGGCGATGGCCAAGTTCCCCAAGGCCTTCGACAAGCTCTACACCAAGATGGTGAACGCCGGCGAGATCGGCGGCGTGCTCGACCTGATCCTCCAGCGCCTCGCCGAGTTCATGGAAAAGGCCGAGCGCCTGAAGCGCAAGATCAAGGGCGCGATGGTCTACCCGATCGTGGTCGTCATCATCGCGGTGCTGATCCTCACGTTCATCATGTGGTTCATCATCCCGAAGTTCGAGGAGATCTTCAAGGACTTCGGCGTCAAGCTCCCCGCGCTCACCACGATCCTCATGGAATCCAGCCGCTGGATCGCCGGCTCGATGCCCGGTCAGACCATCCCAGGCGCGTTCATCGTCCTGCCCTCGCCGATCATCATCTTCTTCGCGTGGAAGCTGATCCGCGCCAGCGGCCCGGGCAAGGCCGTGACCGATTGGGCGCTGCTCCGCGTCCCGATCTTCGGCTCCATGCTCCGCAAGACCGCCATCGCCCGCTTCACCCGAACCCTCGGCACCCTCATCGGCGCCGGCGTGCCCATCCTCGAAGCCATCAAGATTACCGGCGAGACTTCCGGCAACTACGTCTACGAAAAGGCCCTGCTCAAGGTGCACGACTCCATCCGCGAGGGTGAGAGCTTCGCCACCCCGCTGCGCGAGAGCAAGACCTGCGACTCCATCGTCGTCAACATGATCGACGTCGGTGAGGAGACCGGCGAGATGGACAAGATGCTCCTGAAGATCGCGGACAACTACGACGAGGAAGTCGACGTCGCCGTCGCCTCGCTCGTCAGCCTGCTCGAGCCGCTGATGGTCGTCGTCCTCGGCGGCATCGTCGGCACCATCGTCGTCGCCATGTTCCTGCCCCTCGTCAGCATGATCCAGTCGCTCCAGGGCGGCAATAAGTGATCAGTTCGCCGCAGGAGACTCCCGTGCGCACACCGCATGTTCACAAGCCCGCGTTCACCCTGATCGAGCTGCTCGTGTCGATCGCGATCGTCGCGCTCTTGATCGGTCTGATCGCCGTCGGTTTCAACCGCGTCCTGGGCGCCGCCCGCGGCGCCGGCGAGAAGCAGGCCGCGGCGTCGATCAAGTTCGGTGTCGAGCAGTTCAAGCAGGAGTTCGGGTTCCTCCCGCCGCTCGTCCTGCACGACGAGGAAATGCTGGTGTCCAGCACCAGGGTCAAGCCCATCGCCAGTAGCGGCGCGATCAACACCTTTGGCGGCACCGTTCCTTCCAACTTCTACAACCCCTCGGATACCTCCTCGTTCCCCTCCGGCAATTCGTTCCTCAAGGGCTTCTGGAACAACCGGCCCATGACCGCCGACGCGCGTCTGAACGCCAGTTCGGCGCTCGTTGGCCGGTACATCCCCGATCGTCGTTTCAGCGAGCATTCCCTTGCGTACTACCTCGTCGGGGCGCTGCCGACGGCCGTGGACGGAATCGACGGGCCCGGGATGCTGGCTCCCAACCAGGACGGGACCTTCAGCAAACCCGGTCCCACCAACACCCGCTCGGCCCGCATCCAGTCCGGGTCGCCTGCCCGCGTCTACACCCCGTTCGTAGACATCGGCCGCAACGCGCCGCGTCTCGATATCTCGCTCGAAGCCCGCGTCGCCGGCGAGCCCGCCTATCCGTTCCGCTATCGATTGATCGCTCCGAACGGCAAGCCGTACCGCTACTACCGCTGGGAGCGCCGCACCGCCGCCGATATCCAGGAGCAGGCCAAGGTGCAGAACCCGGTCATTAAGTGGAACTTCTATCTGCCGACGCCCGGCGATGCTCCCGAGGACGAGATCGACAAGCTCAACATCCCGTCGATCCTCGGCAATCCGCGTGACAACGCAGGACTCCGCGACGCCGAGTACGCCATTCTCTCTGCCGGTCCCGACGGGTATTACGGCGACATGCCGTTCGAAGGCAAGGAAGACGACGCGCTCTTCGCCATGCAGAGCGCTCTGGGGGTGCCAAGAGGCACGCAGTACAACGCTCGCACCCGCGACGCCGCCCGTCGCGACAACATTGTGGAGGTCGGCCGATGACTATGCCCGCATCCCATCGCCGCCGCCGCTCCATCGCGTTCACCCTGCTTGAACTGCTGATCGTCGTCGCGATCATCGCCGTCATGGCCGCGGCCGGCGTGCCCGCGATCCGCAACATCATCTACAGCTCCACCTCCTCGCTCGCCGAGAGCCAGCTGCGCCTCGCCCTCAACGCCGCCCGCGACCTGGCCATCCGCAACCCCACTGGCGACACCGCCGCGGTGTTCACCTACGAGTCCGGCGGCCGCCTCACCATCATCCCCGCCGTCCACGTCGGCGCCCTGCTCGACGGCCAGGACCCCGGCCTGCCGTACACCGACAACGCCAACCCCAAGGTGTACCGCGATGTCTTCGTGCCCACGGCGATGGTCGATCCGGTGCAGTTGCCCCAGGGATGGATGGTCCGCGGCTTCGCCCCACCCGGCTCGATCTACAACTCGAGCGATCGCGACATCAACAACCAGACCGTCGTTCAGAACGGCTGGTACTACGAGAATTTCAGTGGCACGGTCATTGGCAACCGCAACCCCAACATCGGGACCGACCCGCTCATCGCCGGCCCCAGCCGCGGCAACTGGGTCTTCCCCGAGAACGCTTTCTTCGACGAGACCAAGCGCGAGCAGGGCGACTACCGCCAGACCTTCATGGTCCGCTTCCAGCGTGGCACCGGTCGTGTGCTCGGTTCGACCTTCATCCCCAGCGTGCTGCTGCTGCCGCGCTCCCGCATCGACAGCAACACGTACCCGACCGCGTTGGCCGACGTCACGCCGCCGATCGGTCCGAACGACTGGCGCCGCGTCGACCGCATTGAAGATCTCGTCGGCTGGGCTCGCAGCGTGCTCGCCCTCGATGCGAGGCAGGCCGCCGCCCTCATCGGCGCCCGCAGCACCGATTGCGTGACCGTCAACTCCGTCGGCATCCTCGGGCTCTACGAAGAGACCCGCATGGCCGCGGCACTCGGCGCCGGCGGGGTGAACCGGATCACCGGCACGATCTACGGCACGACGCCGACGCAGCGCGTCAATGTCGGCTCGGCCAACGAGGCGCCGAAGGCTCCCAACATCGACATCAACCTCTGGCGTGCCGGCACCGCGGTCAACGCCGCTGGCGCAGACTTCGCTCAATCCGAACAAGTCCAGGTCCGCATTAACAGCTTCATGATCGGCGCCCTCAAGGCTCGCGATATCTACAGCGGGCTGAACTTCACCGACGGCAACCGCCCGATCGACGCCGACGTCCGCCTCTTTGTGATGGACACATATCTCGGCAACCCCAAGGAGGTCAAGCCGTGACCAAGCCCGCATCCCATCCGCGTGCGTTCACCCTCATCGAGGTCCTGCTCGGTGTGCTCATCCTCGGCCTCGGCCTGCTCGGGCTCGCCTCCGTCTTCCCGCTCGTGGTCAAGCAGCAGCGTGCGGCCCAGGACGTCGTGCTCGGCGTCGCCGCCGCCGGCGGGGCCGAAGCCGTGCTCCGCGGGCACTCGGTGCTCAACGACCCTTCCGGGAAGAAGGGGTGGGCCCCGTTTTCGAAGGAGCTTTACACCGTTGCGAGTCAGAGACAGAGCAAGCAGGGGCTCTGGATCGACACCGTTGGCGACTCGATCGCGAACGAGAAGCTGAGGATATATGGCCCGGTGTCAATTCCCGGAAAAGTTGGCGAAGCTGGTTCATTCCGGCTGCTCGGACCCGGTTCAACGGACAATCCCGAAGTCGTCATCTACACCAGCGATCGCCTCCTTCCCCAGGGCCCCGGAGTGACGCCGCAGTACGTCTGGGACGCGGTCCCGATCCTCGCGTCGTCCGCGTCGTCGGCGATCCCGCCTGAGTTTGCCCCGCTCCGCGTCGCAGTCTTCATCCGTCGCATCGACCCCGGCATCCGCGTCGGGGCGAACACCACGCTCGCCGAGGTGATCTCCTCCGGCAACGCCGTTGCTGTCGGCGTCGATAACGACGGCCTTCCCACCTTCAGCGGCCAGGGTAACTACGCCGTGCCGATTGTCGCGAGGCCCGTCCGCAGCTATCAGCGCTACGGCATCAACACCGCGCCCTACACAGTCATCGAGTTCAACGCCTCGAGTCCCGCCGTGCTCGTCGCGCTCCGCCAGGTCGGTCAGCAGATTGTCGACACCGAGGGCAACGTCTACACCGTCGTCGCGATCCCCGACGAGAAGGGCGTGAACTACACCTCCGATCGCGCCGTCGTCATCGCGCCGCCGCTCGCGCCCCAGACCGTCAAGGCGATCAACGGCGGCGGCGGCGCCAGCGCGGGCGAGGTCCAGTTCCTCGTCTCGCCCGTTGTTCCCGCGAGCGTCGAAGTGCTCACCATCCGTCAGTGATCCTGTCCCCGCAGTTTGTCCGGAGAAGTCGTCATGCGCACCCGCCAGGCATCACCCGCCGCCCGCCCGCCAGCCCGCGCCCTCACCCGGTCGCTTGCAGACTGCGCCGGCCGCGCGTTCACGCTTTCCGAGATGCTCGTCGCCGTCGGCGCCGTCGCGGTGATCTCCGTCGGTCTCGCCGCCGTCTTCCAGACCGTCGGTCGCACCGTCACCACCGGCAAACGCCTCAGCGCGCTGACCCAGCAGGCGACTGTCTTCGAGGCCCAGCTCCGCGAGGACATCTCGCGGATGACCCGCGACGGCGTCCTGATGATGCGCCATCAGTTCACGAACACATACCCGGTGCCCCCGGGCGGGGCGGCCTCGTACGACCGCGTCCCCAGCATCCTCAAGGTGCCCGCGTTCCCCGGTCAGAACGTCAACCTCCACCGCGCCCGCCGCATCGATGAACTGATGTTCTTCTCCAACGGCGAGTACCGCACCGCCCGCGGCGATCTCATCCCCGGTCGCACCGCCACCGCCCGCAGCGCCCGCATCTACTACGGCCACGGCATGAAGGCCACGCCGTTCAGCGCGGCCCAGTCAAGCTCCGTCTCGCCGCAGTACAACAACTACTACACCCCCGAGTTCCGCGGCCGCTTCCTCTGGATCAACGAGGATTCGCCGCCGCCGGTTCAGTCCTGGCCGCTGGGCATGAAGTCCACCCAGACCACGCCGAGCCCCAACGAGCTCCCGTCCGACTGGACGCTGCTCCGCCACGCGACCCTGCTCGCGCTCCCGTCCACAACCGCGGGCTCGGACTACCCCGCCGGCGTGCCGCGCGCCAAGTACTTCGACGATTACGCCAAGCTCGTCGGCGGCGACGACTTCCTCCGCCGCCTCGCGTCCGACGCCGTCTTCCAGATCGCCGGCCAGCCCGCGGCCAACAGCCTCTTCCGCGTCCTGAACGGCGCGCACCCGCTCGGCCGCGCCACCAACGCCGGCAACCGCAACTTCGCCATGTACTGGACGCCCCGCGCCACCGGTGGCGACAACGGCAGCAACATCGACACCGACAAGGTCCAGTTCGCCTCCGGCGTTGTCGATATCGCCGCCACCGACCTTTCCGAACTCCGCCTCGTCATCAACGGTGCGGTGCTCGACCCCGCCGAAGTCACCAGCTACGGCAAGATCTTCCGGCAAGAGTCCGGTTCGACGGGATACCTCGAGACCGGTCTGCCGAAGATCAACAACGCCGCGTTGAACACGACGACCGCTTCCGGCACCACCGACGCCGCCTTCCGCAACTACGCCACCGTCCAGACGCTCCCGCCGACCATCCAGCGCCTCGAAGAGCCGCCGGTCACGCGCCAGCAGTCGCTGCTGCTCATGCAGTCGTGGATGGCCAACGCCTTCCCGACCGTCGCCGGCCCCACGCCCACCTCGCCCACGCTCGAGTGGTCGCGTACCGCCGCCGACGACTCCATGTACAAGCTCGGCTCCCGCATCCGCTACGAGACCACGCCCCCCGATCTCCGCGGCACGCTCGACTCCAGCTTCATCACCGGCAACTCGCTCCTCCGCGCCGTCGACTCATCGCGCGTCGATCTCCTCGCCCTCGGCACCTCCGCCATCGCCGCCCGCTGCACCGAGTTCATCGTCGAGTGGTCCTTCGGCCAGATCTATCCCAACAACACCCGGATCACCGTCGCCGATTCCAACAACCCGCCCAACGGCACCAAGAACATCGACGTCTCACGCCAGACCGTCTGGTACGGCGGCACCCGCAACCCCTACGCCACCTCCGCCGGCACCCCCGACACGCGCCTGGGTGTCTTCCACTACAACCCCAACAACGAGGACCCCAACAACGCGCAGCGCACCGTCGCGGGTAGTCCAGCCTCGCTTCCCTACCGCCCCTACGAGGGCATGACCTCCCTGCAGGGCGTCAGCACCACGCTCCAGAACTACAGCCCCTCCACCTGGCTCATCCACGGCGGTGCCAAGCGCTACCCCGTGACCCAGCACCCCAACGAGCAGTCCTCGCTGCTTTCCTACTTCGGGTACTTCGATCCCACGCTCGTCCCCGCCAACGGCGAGGCCGCCGTCAATTGGCCCTGGCCCAAGATGCTCCGCGTCACCTTCACCCTCGCCGACGCCACCGATCCCAGCATCGAGCAGACGTACCAGTACATCTTCAACCTCCCGCCCGAACCCAAGCCCTGAGTTGAACGCTCGCCATCAAGCCGAGCGCCGCAACCGGCACACGTCCGACACGAACCGACTCGCAGCTCCGATCCTCCACGCCGCTCGCCCTCCCGCGGCACCACAGGCAGGTTGTATGAACACCGCCCCGAACAACAGTTCCACTTCTCGCACCGCTCGCCGTCCCAACCGGCGCCCGCTGCCCGCCCGCCTGGGCTCGATGCTCCACGGCATCGCTCGCTCGCGCCGCCGCGGCACGTTCCTCGTCCTCGTCGTCGGCACGCTCGCGATGCTCTCGATCATCATGATCGTGTACGTCGCCGTCGGCAACGCCGACCGTCGCACCAGCGCGTCGGTCGTTCGCCGCAATCGCTCGAACGAGATCGTGGACATCTTCGCCGACTACGTCGGTCAGATCGTCGCCGACGATGCGCTCGCCTCCGCTCGCGAGAAGACTCCGCAGAACGTCTCCGGCCTCGCCGGCGCGAACCTCTACACACGCGAGGCGTGGGATGCACCGCGCACCGACTGGTTCAGCGACTCGAACGTCACCGATCCCGACAACAACACGTACTTCCGCCCCATTGGCCTCGGTGACGATCCTTGGCTCGCCTCCACCACACCCACCTGGATCAACTACAGGCCCGAAACCACCGTCCCCACCGACACGAGCAAGCTCTTCACCAAGCGTACCGACTGGCTTCATATCAGCAACATCGCGCCCGACGGCCGCTTTGTAAATCTCGTCAACCTCCGCAACGACTTCGATGCGAGCCCCGGCACCGCTTTGGGCCGCATGAGCAGCGGCCTGCTCCTGATCGATCCCGCCACCGGGGCCTCCAGCCGGCGCACCGTCTGGGGCGAGAACTCCGACGGCGTCACCAAGCCCGCGTTCTTCGATTCCTGGCAGGCCGGAGCCTTTCGCCCCGCGAAGGGCCCGTTCCCCAGCGCCGTCTCCGATCCCAACGACCCCGCCTACCCGCCCAATCAGTGGGCCGACGCCGATGGCGATGGCTGGCTCGACTCCCGCTGGTTCGAGATGGTCGATGCACGTCCGAGCGGCAATCTCGCGTCGCCGTCCACCTGGCGTTCACTCGTCCCCACCGATCCCAACTACCGCTGGGTCTTCGCCGCCCGCATCATCGATCTCTCCTCGCTCGTCAACGTCAACGTCGCCACCGACCTCGACGCCAATCCCAACGACCCCAAGACCCTCACCGACGACAAGGGCGCGACATCCTTCGACGACACCACCAAGTGGCAGGCCGGCACCCAAGTCCTCGGCCGCTCGCCCGCCGAGGTCGATCTCCGCCGCCTGCTGACCATGCGCGACTTCCGCGAGGTGATCCTTACCAACGCGCCGACCAGTCCCGGCGGGACGATTGATCCGATTCTTGATTCTGACCCGCCACTCATCATCTCGGACTTCGATCCTGCAAATCCCTCAGCGATCATCAACCGCGTCTACCGCGGCGGTTACTCCGCCATCCGCCAGCCCACCGCCACCAGCCAGGCCGTTCAGAACTACACCCTCTATTCCAGCCGCGACAAGAACACCGACGCCATCCCCGGCATCATCGGCAACGTCCCCCTGCTCGGCAACGACATCAACCTCGGCGTCGGCGCCTACCGCGCCATCCGCGGCGCCGTCAATCTCGGCCGCGCCCCGGGTCGCTTCAGCAACTTCTCCATCGCGCCGCTGAGCATCGCCGCCCGCCCGCTCGGCCAGCCCAACTTCCGCTGGGAGTCCTTCGCCAAGAACGCCGGTCCGCTCGACCGCCCCGTCTATCGCGACGCCGCCGAGGGCACCTATCGCATCGACCCCGGCTTTGACTTTGGCCTCGGCTTCCGCAGCGACGTCCTCGTCGAACTCCTCACCTACCGCGGGAACAACGACCCCAGGGTCACCTCCTCGCTCGAAGCCGCCGTCGGCGGCCGCGCCGTCACCGAGTTCGGCACAGCGCCCACCCCGACCACACGCCCCATCACCTTCAGCCCGCTCCGCGAGAACCGCGCCATCGAAGTCGAGCGCGAGTTCCTCGCCAACGCCAACGGCGTCCCCTCCGAGGCCGCCCTGCTCAAGGCCTTCACCGACGTCCGCCAGTACCTCACCACCATGAGCGGCGCCCGCCCGATCGTCTCCAGCCTCGGCGGCAGCTCCTCCATCGTCGGCGGTTTCGACCCCGAGCGCCCCAGCTCCATCTCGACCAACGACCTCTCCTTCCAACTCACCGAGAACGCCTCCGCGTCCAGCATTTTCCAGGGCCTCGCCACCGCGCTCATGCCCGGTCTTCCCGCCGGCGTGACCCGCGATTCGCGGCTCCACCTCGCATGGGGCGCCGACACCGACGCCGCCGCCAAGTCGCTCCGCGGGCTCTTCTACGGCCACCAGGGCCCGATGACCGCGCTGCTCACCGCCGCACACCTCGCCGCGAACTTTGACAGCGGCGCCAAGGAACCCACCGACATCACCCGAGGCCGCCCGTACACGCTCGTGCTCGATGAGAGCGCGCAGTTCGACGCCGCCGGCCGCCTCCCGCTCACGCTCACCAACGCCGCGTTCGAAACCTGGCGCCAGTTCTTCCCGGCATGGTGGCAGGGGAACCAGTTCAACCTCGCCCGCCCCCAGGCCAACCGCGGCACCAACACGCTCGACCAGATCAACCGCATCCCGCTCGCGACCGGCACCAACGTCTTCGACGCGCCCGTCCCCGCCGTGAACATCTACGGCACGGGGGATGCGCATCCGTTCCTTGCGGAAGTCGCGAGCTTTACCGTGTATCGGGATGTGCATTTGCCGGACTATCTCAAGCTGGGAACCGCAATCAATCCGGTACCGGTTTCGGATCTCGAACTCATCCCGTCTAGTCCAACCGCTCCGCCACTGATCACGATCAACGGCAACGTGGAGAACGAAGCGAACGCCGACTTGCTCTTCAGAGCGCTGGCGATCAAGGTACACAATCCGTCGTCTTCCGCAGTTCCGTTGTCCACAATCTTCGCGGACGTGACCGGGCTCGATGTCAAAACCGGCGCCCAATTCGCAGCAAACACTCAGGAGCGGTTCTTCTACTTTCAGGTTGGCGAGGCTGCCGAAGCGAAGTACTTCATGCCGGTCGATGTCACCGAGGAAATTGCCGGTTCGAATTACACCGGGAAGTACAGCGTTCGACCCGTCATTATGCAGCCGGGCGAGACGATTGTTTTCTACGCGCTCAACCGATCATCGAAGTCTGTGGTCGAGGACCGGCTGAACTGGACATCCCCTGATGCGAGTGTTGCCCGAGACGATCCCGCCGTGCTCGAGGAATGGCTCGACAAGCAGCTCGGCCCGAAGTCGGCAGCGCAGTTCCGTCGCATTCAGATGCTCCGCGTCGAGGACGCGCGATTTGGCGACGCGTCCGCGACGCCGCCGACCGCGGCAGCAAGGTTCGCGTTCGGGACGCTGGTGCCCAAGTACGGCACCGATCAAACCGTTTCTCTCAAGCTGGCCGTTCGCACGGAGTCACGTCCCCTGTTGGACGACACTTCCGGTGCGAACAGTGTTCTGAACGATCGACTCTGCGACCGCCTGCGCCTTGGTTCAGCGATCAATCTCGACATGCGTGCGGGTGAAGGACCCGTGACGAACCCCGCAACCAACGCCGCAGCGGTCAGAGTCACTGATGTCTTCCGTGACACAACGAGGGTCAATCCTCCGGCGTCCTACTTCATTCGCACCGACAGCGACGGCGTGACGCGGCTCTACGCGGACACTCGCGTCACGATCACGCTCGCGACGTGGGCTCGCCGTCCTGCGTCGACGAGTGGTCCAGACGTGAAACCCGGGGAGATGCCTGCGTGGTGCATCGATCCGAAGGATGCGATCCCTGCCGATTGGTACGACCCCGTCATCTACCCGCCCCTGTTCGACAGCCCAGATCCCACGCCGAAGAGGCTGTCGCGGGCGGAGTTTGATTTCGTCAACGCAACGCCGCTCTACTCCGCCGACAATCCGGTCAGGTGGCGAAATCTTGGCCCAATCTTCCCCGACCTGGGAAAGCGCGCTGGCTCTTCGTCATACACAATCCCCGCGAACAAGGCCAGCACCCCCTTCGAAACGCTCCGCCGCGAACTCTCGAGCAACGGCCTCGGCTTCCGCTCCTTCGCCGCCACCACAACCACCAACACCTATCAGGCCCGCCCCGCCGACTTCCTCGCCACCCTCGCCATCGGCCCCTACGAGGCTCCGCTCGATCAGTCCGGTTCCGCGCAGGGCAATCCGATCAAGCGCTGGACCACCACCGCCGAGGCGCTCGCGATGGCGTTCGGCTACAGCAATCGCCCGACGGCTCCGACCGACTGGCAGGCCCCGGGCAACAACTTCGGCCCGCTCGACTTCTACTACTTCGATCGCTTCACCACCGCGCCCACCCCGAAGCTCATCTACGACGCTGGCTACCTCCGTCTCGACGACTTCGCGTCGGTCCGCTTCGACCCATCCGACAAGCCCATCCCAACCGGCACCGGCGCTCCGATCGCCGGCAACATCCTCACCATGTTCCGCACCGCGCCCGACAGCTTCGCCGGTCTCACCGCGTCCACCTCGGGCCTGGTCAACATCAACACCGCGCCCATCCCTGTCCTCCGCGTGCTGCCCCTCGCGTCGCCCGCGCAGGACGAGGCCTCGTCCAGCGACGCCTCGCCCAAGCCCACGCTTTGGCCGGCGATTAACGGCGAGTTGGCCGCACTCGCCGCCCAGCGCAGCGACTTCGCCGCCATGATCGAGAGCTACCGCGACAAGATCGCCGTCGAACTCCGACCCGGGGCTCGCAATCCCAACACCGCCCAGATCGCGTACACCAACCCGCTCTGGTTCGCCCCCTTCCTCGATCGCAAGCGCCTCGATCCCACCGACCTCCCCGCCAACGAGCGCATCGCCCCCAACTCGGCCTTGATCGGCGACATCGGCCAGGCCACCTACCACGGCGGCCGCTACTGGACCTCGGGCATCAGCGGCATCCGCGAAGAGCCCGGCTTCCGAAGCCTCGCCGAACTCGCCGCGCTGCGTGCGGTCGAGTTCAACCCCACGACCGGCGCCGTCACCAAGGGCGCGGATCTTCCCATCAACGTTGACTTCCTCGGCCATCAGCCCACCGGCGCGGGCTCGAACCCCACCAACATCCTCGGCGTGGACAACATCCTCGAACTCACCGCCGACGCCAACGGCACCGTCTCGAGCGCCCAGCCTCTTCAGTTCGTCAACACCCAGCAGGACCGTCTCAAGGTCCTCGCCGCTCTCGGCGGCAGCGTCACCGTCCGCAGCGACATGTACGCCGCCTGGTTCATCATCCGCGGCTACAGCCGCAGCGACCTCGTGGTCGCCGACGACCAGCCCATGGCCCCGTCGGTCGAACGCCGCTTCCTCATGCTCATCGACCGCTCCAACGTCACCCGCCCGGGCCAGAAGCCCCGCATCGTCGCGATGGTCGAACTGCCGCAGTAACCCGCGTCCAAACCCGAAATTCCCACCCATCGGGGCCGCATCCGCGGCCCCGATTTCATTTCCCCGCCCCGACAGCCGCTACGATCTCACCAACAGGGCGTAGCTCAGCTTGGTAGAGCGTGTGGTTTGGGTCCACAAGGTCGCAGGTTCGAATCCTGTCGCCCTGATTCGATCGTCCGAGTCCAGCGGGGGGGAGGCAACGATGTGGCCGTTCAAACGCAAGCCCATCGAGAAACTCGTCGATCCCTCCACGATTCAGTTTTCCCAAGTGGACATTGCTGAGCGATTTGGAGACAACGAGTCTCTGGGGCCGGAAGAGTGGATCGCAACCGCTCCTCTGAATGCCAGCACTCCGGACCCCGAGAAGTCAGGTCTGCCACGCGTTGGGGCAACTGCTGATGAGGTCTTTCTGATCGCTTCCCGAATGTCGGCGATTCGCGAATCGTTGCCGCTCGAGAACGACGGCGTCTACTGCCCCATTTGCCACATAGCGAATACCGATCGACGCCGAGTCCATACGCCGTGTCCAAAGTGCGGACGAGAATTGTTACAGTTTGGCTGGGATTGATGCGAAGAGGCTCCGGGTGGCCGACGACCAGGCCGCGACATCTGCGACAAAAAGTTCTATTGGCGTACTGTCGCCCTGATTTCCGCGAAGCCGCGGCGTTTCGCGACGACGTGCGATGCGGTATGCTCCGCCGGGAGGTACCGATGCCCGCCGACCCGCTTGGCTCCGACGATCCCTTCGGCCTCGACGCCGCCGCCTGCCAGCCACGAACGCCTTCAAAGAAGAGTTTGTTGGGCGAACTGTCACCCTGATTCGCATAATCGTCGATGCGATTATCCATGACCGTGTCCCTTCCCTGGACCACGTCCGCGCTCGGCAAACCAGTCGAGAGGCCAACCGCAGTAGAACTCCGGGAGACGAATAGCATCGACCACAGGTTGGCGCACGGAGACGGGCACGTCAGCGGGGTCCCAAATGAACCTCTCCATTTTTGGGTGCGCTCGGATAGCCATGGTGTCAGATTCGCTCACCCCGACCCGCTTGCTCAGCGCCAACTCGCGTAAATTCGGCGCCTCAAGCAGGCCGCCGAGCTCTTTGAGTCCTTTCAATTGACCCAGTACGGCTCGCTCAAGAAGTCTGAGCGTTTTGCATGATGGAAAGACCGTGAGCTTTGATAGTGCGTAGAGATCAAGGTACCGAAGTCGTTCCAGGTCCCCGACTATCCCAATGTCATGCAAACCCCTGACATGGCTCACTCTCAGATACTCGAGGGCACCCGCACCGGCGCAGATGGAGAGATCCTCAAGCGTGCCGCCACGTAGATCAAGCCACCAAAGCCGCGGCATCCTGGAGAGGAACCCGTCGGGAACCTTCACATTCCACAGTGTCAGCCGCTCGGTCTGCGCGAGCCACTCGATGTCTTGCTCGCAGATCTCAGCGTGATCAATCCAAAAACCTTCACCAACACGGGGTTGGGCGACGGCTTTGGCTGATTGGCTTCGCATAGATGCAGTGTATGACGAAAGCACAACGGCCTGGCTAATCGTTGAATCGGGCGGTCGCTGTGAGTCGGAGGTCGAGAATGACAGTGTGTCATTCCCAGATAGGGCCAATCGGTCTATGTGCATCCCGCCTCGGTCTATAAGTGCGTCGGGGGAGTTGCACTTGTCGAACGGCCGGCCGGATTCCGAATTCCCAGCGGCCAACCACGGACTCCGTGCAGGAAGAGTTCAACTGGCGTACTGTCACAATGATTTTACAGGCTCGACGATTCCGCAGACCGGCGGAACCACTCGATGAGCACCAGCAGTCCATCGTCAGAGTGGGTCGAGTCAGCGCGGCTCGTCGTGCGAGCGGGGCTCGCAGTTGTCAGCGCAGCGTTCATCGTGTTGGGCCTTCTCGCCTTGCCATCGGGTATCCGTCAGCGCTCGGCATGCTTCGCCGCTCAGGCGGCCGAAGTCCTTGATGCCCGCATCGATATCAGCGCGATTGGGCATCACAAAGCGACACTGCGACAGTCCGCCGCGTTTTCATGTCGGCAGTACATCCGCTTGGTACCAGACATTCGAGAAGGAGAAGACGTTGAAGCCTTGCTCAAGGGTCTCAACCTGACGGTGTTGGTTCACGATCAGCTTGGAGAAGAACTGATGGCCGGGGCGTACCCGGCCCGGCTCATGTGGGATGCGCCATCTGCCGACCTGACCATCGCAGACGCTCGGCCGTTTCCCTTGGGTGAGTATCCGGTCTCGATCGAGGTCGTCAGCCCCGCCGCGGCCATGGCGGGCCGACCGGTTCGTGTTGTTTCCGGCTATGTCCTCTGCGGCCTCGAATGGATGGGGCCGTCCATTTCCATTATCGGCGGCTCGGCCGCGGCCGCCCTTGGTGCGATCATCGGTGCGGTTCTTGTATTGACACGTCGGAAGAGTTGAGTTTGGAGCAATCGGCTGTGCCCTTGGGCAGCACGGCGAGAAGTCGGCCGCGACTGGGCGAGACCGAATGTCCCCAATCTGTGCGCCGTCCCTTCCCTTCCCACGCTATCTTGCACACGCATGTCCGCCGCGGCCCCGACATCCCGCACCACCGATCACGGCGAGCCCAGCGTCCTCGCCATCATGGCCCCGCCGCGCACGCGTGACAACCCGCTCACCCGCAGCCTCGCCGGCATCCTCGGCATCGCGGTTCTCGCTGTCATCGCCGCCGCGTGTCTCCTCACGCTGCCGTGGACGCTCGGCGCATCCAACTCCAGCGGCGTGCCCATCCCGCGCTACAACGCCGGCGAGATCGCCAACGCCCGCATCCCGCCGTCGTTCGTCGCGCCGGCGCCGAAGGAGTCCTTCCTTCTTGGTTCTGATGCCCTTGGCCGCAGCCTGCTCGTCCGCCTCCTCGCCGGTGGCGGCGTCTCGCTCGCGATCGGTCTCGCTGCCGCCTTCCTCAGCGTTGTCATCGGCACCGCCTACGGCACGATCAGCGGCTTCATCGGCGGCCGTGTCGACGCCGTCATGATGCGGATCGTCGACATCCTCTACGGCCTGCCCTACGTCCTTCTCGTCGTCCTCCTCGCGGTCGCGGCCGATTCCGTCCTCGCCGAGTACATCAGCCGCGAGGGTGCCCGCGCCGCGTGGATGGCCGAGCGACACACCGAACGCGGCAGCACAGCGCCGCTCGACGCCGCCGCCAAAGCCGCGCTCGAAACCCAAGCCCTCGCCGCCATCCCGCCCCGGCAGGTCTCGCCCACCGGCCGCGCCATCCTCGATCTCGGCGTGCTGCTGATCGCCATCGGCGGCGTGTCGTGGCTCACCATGGCCCGCGTCATCCGGGGTCAGGTGCTCTCGCTCAAGCAGCTCCCCTTCGTCGAGAGCGCCCGCGCCATCGGAGCCTCGCGCCGCCGCATCATCTTCGTGCATTTGCTTCCGAACCTCGTCGGCCCGATCACCGTCTACGCCGCGCTGACCGTACCGCAGGCGATCTTACAGGAGAGCTTCCTGAGCTTCCTGGGCATCGGCGTCAAACCGCCGCTGCCGTCGTGGGGCAACCTCGCCGCCGAGGGATTGCCCGAACTCAACCCCTTCCAATCGAACTGGTGGCTGCTGCTCTTCCCCTGCCTCGCTCTGGGCATCACGCTCCTCGCGCTCAACTTCGTCGGCGAAGGCATCCGCGAAGCCCTCGACCCCAAGAGGGCGCGGACATGACCAACGCCACGAAACCGATTGCGGACGCGGCGCCGGTTCTCACCGTCCGCGATCTCGCGGTCAGCTTCGACAACCGCGGCGGCCCGCGCCTCCGCGCCGTCGACAGCGTTTCGATGACCATGTACCCCGGTCAGACCCTCGCCGTAGTGGGGGAGTCGGGCTGCGGCAAGTCCGTCACCGCGCTCACGACGATGCGGCTCATCCCCTCGCCCCCGTCGCGCATCGATCGCGGGAGCATCGTGCTCGCAGGGAACGGTTCAACACCCGATCGCGATCTGCTCCAACTCGACGAACGCACGCTCCGCACCATCCGCGGCCGCGAGATCGCGATGATCTTCCAGGAGCCGATGACCAGCCTCAACCCCGTCTTCACCGTCGGGGAACAGATCACCGAGGCCATCCGCCTGCACCAGAGCGCGACGCACGCGCAGGCCCGCGAGATCGCCCTCGCCGCCATGGACGAGGTCGGCATCACCAACCCGCGCCAACGCCTCGATCAATACCCGCACCAGTTCTCCGGCGGCATGCGCCAGCGCGTCATGATCGCCATGGCCCTCGCCTGCAAGCCCCGCGTGCTGCTCGCCGACGAACCCACGACCGCGCTCGACGTCACCATTCAGGCCCAGATCCTCGACCTGCTTTCGGCCCTGCGCGCGTCGCACCGTCTCAGCGTGATGCTCATCACCCACGACATGGGCGTCGTCGCCCAGGCCGCGGACGTCGTCTGCGTGATGTACGCCGGTCGCGTCGTGGAATACGCCCGTGTCGATGCCGTCTTCGCGACGCCCCGCCATCCCTACACCCGCGCCCTGCTTGCATGCATCCCCCGGCCCGGCAATCGAGCCGCACGCCTCGCCACCATCCGCGAAGTCATGGACGATCGCACCGCGATGACCATCGCTGCAGGCTCCAATGTGCTCTCCGCCTGGTGGCCCTGGCACGACACGCCAGCCTCCGTCCGCCGCACCGACGATCCTGCGTCCGACTACGCCCTGATCGAGGCCGCCAACGACCACTGGGTCGGCGTCTGGCGCACCGAAGGCGTCGAGCCCGGTCGGTCCCCGGATATCGCCGCGGGTATGGCCGCCCACGCCTGACCCCGCCAAGCCGGCTTCAACCCACCCACCCACCCACCCACCCACCCACCCACCCATCCATCCATCCATCCACCCGCCCCGCCCGCCCCGGCCCCGATGCGTTAGGATGTACCCGGTGGCTCAGAAACGCGACCAAGGCAAGTCCGCCGTCCTCTGGCTCCGGCCCGATCAGCTTCCGCTCGCGCACGAACTCTGTGAGCTCTGCGGCCTCGTCGTCGAGCAAGTCGGCTCCCCCGCCCGCGGTCGTTCCGGTGAACTCGCCGCGGCCCTCAACGCCGATGCCATCGACGACCTCCGCGCCGCGCTCGCCGAAACCAGCGCCAAGCTCGTCCTGCTCCTCGACCCCGGAGACTTCGGCGCCGAGCCAAACGCCACCGACGACCGCGCCCTCGCCGCCGCGAAATCCCGCGGCGTCAAGGTCGCCTCCCTGGAGCCCATCCCCGCCACCGCCCTCGCCCTCCACACCCCTGGCGTCGGCGACCCCGCCGAAGACGTCGCGATCCCTGATCCCGTCCGCTTCCTGCCGCACCTCCGCCAGTCCAAGCGCCACCGCGAGGCCGCCGAGATCATCGAACAGTTCGGCTACGTCCGCACCCTCACCATCGAGCAGTGGAACACCCCGGCAGAAGGCTCCCTCGGCTCGCTCCTCTTCTCCGCCCTCGACCTCGCCATCGGCATCCTCGGCGTACCCGAAACCGTCGACGCGCAGTTCGTCTCCCCCGCCCACGGCCAGGGCGTCCACACCGTCGCCGGCGACTCGCTCCGCGCCCTCAGCGGCGATCTCACCGCGCTGCTGCGTTTCAGCGACGGTCGCGGCGCCACCATCGTCGCCTCCGACCACGCCGGCCGCTGGAACCGCGTCGTCACCATGCTCGGCCCTTCAGGCCGCCTCCGCATCTACGACGACGGCTTCGAACTGGTGAACGCCGCGGGCGAAAAGGTCGACGAATCGCGTCAACGACGCACCGTCAAGAGCCCCGCCCACAGCGTCGCCGCCATCGCCGACGCGATCGATCGCCTGCTCGACACCCACGCCGCGGTCCCGCCGCCGCTGGATCACCTGGGCATCCTGACCACCGCTCAAGCCGCGCTGCTCAGCACCCGCACCGGCCAACCCGAATCCCCCGACACCATCCGCCGGATGGTGCAGCGCGGCTGACTCACTCATCAGAGCCGCGGGCTTCAGCCCGCGCGGCGCACGCATCGGTGCCACCACTCCGCGGCTGCTCCGAGCCGCGCGACTGGTGCCGTCTGCAACCCATGCGCCCAAGCTCACAACCGCATCAGTCGCGCCGCAAAGCCGGCGGACTGATGGCACCTCCATTCAAATCCAATGCCGACCAAAGACGCCGAGGCTGACGAGGCTCCGCGAGGAAGCCTCGGATCGTCCACGCCGTTGGTTGCGACCTCGCTCATTGTCGGGCGTCACCGCTGCGACCCATCCGAGCCTTCCTCGAAGACTCGTCAGGCTCGGCGTCTGTCGCGACTCCATCGCGCACGCCGGCTTCGTGTTACGCTCCCGGTATGCCACCGCTGCTCACGTTCTTCCTCATCACCCTCGCCGCCCTCCTCGCCTCCGCGATCTTCTTCCACATCCTCGTACGCCTGGGCTCCTTCGGCCAGCGTGCCTGCGACGCCTGCGCCAAAGCCCCGCTGCTCGACATCATCGTCTTCTACTTCTGCCACGGCCCGCACATCGCTGCCGTTGTCGTCTGGTCGCGTTCCAGCATCACCGAGCCGGACTGGATCTCCAGCATCTCCGGCCTCTTCACGCTTCTCGCGATCTCCATCGCCGCCCAAGCCTCCACGCTCGTTCTCTGGTCCTGGTTCCACGAGGCTCTCAATCCGGGCATCCGCAAGGGCCCGCGCATCGTCAGCACCCTCAACCGCCGCGTCGGCTGGTTCCGCAACCACGCCGCCGTCTGGTGGACCGCGCTCGCCGTTCCGCTCTTCACGCTCATCCGCATCGCCGAGATCTTCGTCTACCCGCCGTTGCACTGGCTGGTGCGACTCCCCAAGTACAACACCGCCGAATGGATCAACATCAGCCGCCAGAAGTTCAGCGGCCTCGTCGGCTACGACCTCATCTGGTGCCTCTACTGCGACTGGATGACCGGCGTCTGGAGCCTCGGTAGCGAGATGCTCCGCAACGTCGAGTCCTTCTGGTGCCCCATCAAGTACACCAGTCCCGAGAAGTGCGAGAAGTGCTGCATCGACTTCCCCGACATCGAAGGCGGCTGGGTCGACGCCAAAGGAAACATCGCCGACGTCGCCAAGGTCCTCGAAGAGAAGTACCCGGGCCCCAACGGCGACAATGGCTGGTTCGGTCACCCCAGCCGCGCGAACCTCACCATCGAAGGCAAGAAGCCAAAGCACTGATCGCGGCGAGCAATGCGAGCCCGATCGCTCTCCTCCCCGCGCCGCGGGGAGGAGTGGCCGAGCGCACCAAGGCCGAAGTGGGGCTCGTCCGGAGCAACCGCTCCCAGCCGCCGGCCCACATCACGCCCGCGGCACGCCCCGACCCGTCACCATGCCGTAGATCAACCCAATTACAAACAGCACGATGAACACGAAGAACAGAATCTTCGCGATGTACATCGACTGCCCCGCAATACCCGTAAACCCCAGCAAGCCAGCGATCAGCGCCAGCACCAGAAACGTCAGTGCCCATGACAGCATGTGTCGGCTCCTTCTTCATGAATGGCCATGCACCGATGTGCGTTCACCTATCCCCATCGCCCGCACCCGCTCACAGCGGCTGATAGCTGAACTTCTGGCCGCCGATCGACGCCTCGTACATCAGCCCCGCCTCGTCCATCGTGAAGACCGCCACGCCGTCCGCGTACTTCGCGTTCGCGCCCGCGCCCGCCTTCAGCGCCACCGCCGTCGCCTGGGCATCAAAAGCGAAGTTCCCGGTCTTGAACTTCGCCAGCGCCTCCGGCGTGCTGAACACGATGATCTCCGAGTAGCCCTGCCCTCCGAGCTGCAGCCCGATCGACGCCTGCGACAGATCGCAGTACCCCATCGCCACGCCGTGCTCGAACAGCACGCCCTTGCCATACGCCGCCCCGATCCCCACCGCGCCCTTGCCCACCGTCGGGAACACCGCATACCCATTCGCCGTGCTCAGCGCGTTCGCGAGCGTCGAATCTTGCCCCTGCGCCTTCGTCACCGTCGCCATCGCCTCACTGCGGATATCCGAGCGGCCTTCCTCGCTCCGCGGCGCAGTCGTGCAGCCGCCGATCACCACCGCCGCCACCGCCATCGAGATGTATGCGCGAACATTCATTTGTATCCTTTCAACAATGCCGTGAACGCCCGCGTTTCCGCGAGCGTCCACGGCGAGCGGGCAGAAAGCAACCCTCGTCCCCTCCAAAGACGTGCTGACGAGCTTTCACCCGAAAGCACGCCGCAGATCAACGGCTGAGCGCCCAAAACAAAACCGCCTCCGACTCCAGACGCTTGAGCCGCGTGTAGTAATCCGGAAACTCTTTCAAGTGCGCCCACGCGATCTTGCCGGTCAGCACCGGGTCGTCATTCGTCACGTTCGTCTGCGGGTCGCGGCTGCCGTGCTCCAGCTCCACTTCGAGCCCCAGCCGAAACTCCTCCGGATCCACGCGGCTCCAGTCAACGCCAAGATCGTCTCCGATCCGCTTCGCATCCTCGACATGCAGCATCGGAGCGCTCATAGGGCCTGTTCCTCTCTCGTCCAGCGGAGCCTCGTTACTCGTTCGCCGACCACCGGCGGGAAGTCACGTTCCATAATGGCACGCGATCACCGCAACTTC
Source organism: Phycisphaerales bacterium (assembly GCA_947459215.1). Classification (GTDB taxonomy): domain Bacteria; phylum Planctomycetota; class Phycisphaerae; order Phycisphaerales; family UBA1924; genus JAFEBO01. Next base: position 1,942 of record CANHCQ010000012.1, on the reverse strand, counting down.
CACGAGGAAACTTCCTCAATCAATCACGCGACACCGCAGCCACGCGGCCACGCAGCCACCATCACGCGCGATTGACGCGACGTTGCCGCGGCAGAGCCCCCGCGAGTCATCAAGCGTTCCGCATCACCGGCCCACCACGCGCACCTCAAACGGCAGCGATGACGTCCCCACCGGCATCATCCGGATCGTCACCGTCTTCGCACTCTTCGCCGGCACCTCGATCCACTGCGCCTCGTTCCGCGCCGAGTCATTCATGAAGAACGACCTCGTGTTGTCCGGCAGGTCATCCTTCCGCCATCCACCCGCCCACTCCACCAGCGTCGGATAGTCCATCAGCGCCTCGCGCGTCGCCGCCGTGTCGCCCACATCCACCTGCCACGCCACGCCCACATCCGCATCCTGCTTGCCGAAGCGCACATCCACCAGCTTCGCCGCCGGGCTCGGGTTCACCAGCGTCAGCGTCACCAGGTACTCCTGCATGTAGTTCCCGATCGTCTCCGGATGCACAAACTCCGGGCTCAGCAAGAGGTCCTGCGTCTGCTTCGCCTGCGGACACTGCAGCGTCTGAATCCCCGGCGCCGCCATCAGGAACGACACCCCGCGCTCGTCCAGCTTCGACGCATCCAGCCGCACATCATCGCCGCGCCACAAAAAGTTCTTCGACACGCCCACCACCCGCCGCACATGACACTCCGGCGGCGGAATCGTCAGATCCATCGCCCCCTCCGCGGACCGCGCTCCCACATCCAGCAGCGCCTCCGCCGCCGACCCGAAATCCTCCGCCTCCACCGCGCCATCGATCGCCACCACCGTCACCTCAAACACGCCATGCCTTGAAGCCCCTTCCCCGAGGGAAGGGGTTGGGGAAGGGTTCTGCCTTTCTGCCTTCGCGTCCCCCTTCGCCTCCTCACCCTCCACCTCCACCCGCACCAACCCCGTCACGAAATCACTCTCCGTCTCATCCTTCCCCTTCCCACCCTTCACACTCAGCCGCGGCGTCCACGCAATCACCTCCCCCTTCCCCGGCTCCAGCCTCACCCCATCCACCATCCGCTCCCACCGATCCTCCATCACCCGATACGCCAGCCGCGACTCCGGCCCGTCCACCTTCGCCATCGTCCCATGCGCTTCCATGATCTGCCGCGGCTTGAGCACCGCCGCCGCACTCCCCACGTTCTTCGCATACACCACCACCCGCCGCTCGCGACGGCTGGTGGGGGCCTCGTCGAGCGCCGGGAAGCTCATGTGATACACAAACACCTCAAACGATTGATCGAGCCCCGCAAACCCCGCATTCCGCTGCACCCGCATCTCCCGCGGCACGCTCTTCCCGTCCTTGGTCAAAAACTCCGGCAACTCCGCCCGCGTCGTGTACAACACCCCCGTCGACATGAACATCTCCGGCAAGTCCGAGTCGACCCGGTACACCGTCTCCGGACTCGCCTCGATCCGCCCCGGCAGCAGATACCCCGCGCACCGATCACACGAGCGCGTCGATTCCAGCTTCACAAGCTCAGTGAACCCCGCCGTCCGTCCCGCCCCCGCGCACCCACCCGCGCCCACAGCCACCATCAACAACGCCACAACCGCAGCACATCGCTTCATGCCCACAGCGTACCACGCGCACCAACCGTGGACATCGGGGGCGGCGCCTTTGACGCCCCGCAAAAGAACCAGTAGCCGGGCCTTCCAGGCCCGGCCATCGCACCAGTAGCCGGGCCTTCTAGGCCCGCCCCTCGCACCAGTAGCCGGGCCTTCTAGGCCCGGCCATTGCACCAGTAGCCGGGCCTTCCAGGCCCGGCCATCGCACCAGTAGCCGGGCCTTCCAGGCCCGGCCATCGCACCAGTAGCCGGGCCTTCTAGGCCCGCCCCTCGCACCAGTAGCCGGGCCTTCTAGGCCCGGCCATTGCACCAGTAGCCGGGCCTTTCAGGCCCGCCCATC
>CANHCQ010000011.1 GCA_947459215.1 Phycisphaerales bacterium | reverse complement strand
TGACCTGCCCCCCGAATCCTGATCCAGCAACTATGAGAGTCCCGCGAGCCGCCGGTCGCGGCCAGGAGACTCTCGATGAAGCGAACCAGGCACACACCGGAACAGATCGTGGCGAAGCTGCGTGAGGCCGACGCCATGCTGGCGGCGGGCCGCCCCGTGGCGCAGATCGTCCAGCACCTCGGCGTGAGCGAGCCAACCTACGCCCGCTGGCGGCAGCAGTACGGCGGGATGAAGGCCGACGAGGCCAAGCGGCTGAAGGAACTCGAGATCGAGAACACGCGGCTGAAGAGGCTGGTGGCCGATCAGGCCTTGGACATGGCGATCCTCAAGGAGGCCAACTCCTACCTGGGAAAGCATCAACGCCCGAAGGAAGGAGGTGCGTCGTGAAGCACGTGCAGGAGACGCTCGAACAACCGGAGCGTCGGGTGTGCCGCGTGCTCGACCAGCCGCGATCGACGCAGCGGTACGCCGCGGTCCCGCGGGACGGCGACGAGGCGCTCATCCGCCGTCTGCACGAGCTGGTGCGACAGCACCCGCGGCGTGGCTACCGGATGATGTGCGGGATGCTCAGGTTGGACGGCTGGCGTGTGAACGTCAAGCGGGTGCACCGGCTGTGGAAGAGCGAGGGCTTCAGGGTGCCCGGAAAGCAGCACAAGAAACGGCGTCTGGGCCACTCCGAGAACGGCATCGCGCGGCGTCGTGCCGAGCACAGGAACCATGTGTGGTGCGTGGACTTCATCCACGATCGCGACGATCGCGATCGGCCGCTGAAGTGGCTGAGCGTGGTGGACGAGTTCACGCGCGAGTGCGTGCTGCTGGAGGTCGATCGCGGCATGACCAGCGACGACGTGGTGGACCTGCTCGTCGGGGCGTTCCGAACACGCGGGGTTCCGGCGCACGTCCGGAGCGACAACGGCGGCGAGTTCATCGCCAAGGCGATCACGCGCCTGGCGGCGATCACGGGCGTGGAGATGCTGTACATCACGCCCGGGAGCCCGTGGGAGAACGGCTACGCGGAGAGCTTCCACGGCCGTCTGCGCGATGAGCTGCTCAACGCGGAGGTGTTCGACGGTCTGCACGACGCCAGGACGCTGGCCGCCAAGTGGCGTTCCGAGTACAACCACCGTCGCCCGCACTCGTCGCTGAAGTACCTGCCCCCGACGGTGTACGCCGCGACGCTGGCCGTGTCTCCGGTCGGGGCTCCGCCCCTCCCTCCGGCCCCGCCAGCGTCATTCCCCACAGCCCCTATCCTCACCCCCAGACTCTCATAGCACCTGGTACAGAAACTGGGGGCAGGTCACTTCCTTCACCCGCCGCGGCTGCGACTTCTTGGTCCGAAAGCGAACTCGAAACTTGCGGCATCGAGAAGACCGAAGCGGCAACGTAGCCGCAAAACTCGAAGTCAGCGCTCGCAAGCCTCGTCACATGGTCCGCTGCAATCAAGATCAGGCAGTTCGCAGCAACGCGACGATCGCTATCCAGTTGCTTGTCGTCCCACCCATGGAGAGCACAGGCCCGTTTTCCCAGCGCCTGACAGAACGCGATGCATCGCTGGTTCGGGGCCAAAGCTCCCGCGTCGATGTAGGCGTCAAGTTTCCATTCGCGACGAAACCACTCGTACTTTGTGTCAAAGTACGACGTGGGACCATTCCGCGCAAAGCCAAATAGTCTCTGCACAAAGTTCATCCACGTACTCTACCAACTTTACCATGCCGGTTAGTGGCCCGATCGCGCCGCGTACCGAGTGCCACGACCACGGCCTTCTTTGAGGCCGTGGTTGTGCTTGCGCGCGGGACGCTTCGTTGCGAGATCGAAACGAGAACACGCCCGGCCACGACAACTCGTCACGAGATAGGTACGTTTCCACTAGACCGAATACACTGCACAAATGGCAATTACATCCGAAGGCGTAGACATTGCGAGCGGGTTGTGGGCGTTGGGAGGAACGCTGGTCGGTGCGTTCGCTTCTTTTGCCGCGGTCACTGCGCAAGCGAGGCGAGAAGCGACACGAGAACGATTTCGCCTGCTTCGCTCCCATTACGGCGAACTTGCCGGGGCATTGCTGGGTATGGCCGAAAAGGTCGGGGCTATGGGCGCTGTGAAAAGAGCGTTGGATGGTCTCGACCGGAAAGATCCGGACTACGAGAAGCGGCGGCAGGATCTCATCGCTGACGATGCCGCCAGGGTGACTGAATATCGCAACTTCTTCGACCAAGCCTCTCGGCATCTATGCATGTTGCGATTGATCGATGGAAGGACGGACCGCTTCCCACAGATCGAGAAGTGGGACAACGGCATTCGAGGCATATTCGCCGAGTACTTGTATCTGCAAGACATCGGTCGCAATACGAGCATTCAGTTCTTGGTTCCCGAGAAGGTCGATGGAATCCGTAATGCGCTCGTTGAGATCGGGCAAAGTCTCGACCGAGACGAAGCCTCCGCAACCGCATGGTGGAAGATCGTCTAGCACTGAGTCCGTTGGGCGCGCACAGCCGCCCCAAGCCGGCCGCGTATGCCCTGCGTCGCAGAAAGGAAATCCATGTCCACCGATACGGCAACCACAACGACAAACACTCCGACTTCTTCGCCCGTTCAAGGAACCGCAAGCGGACCACTGCTGACGCGAGAACTCCTTGCGTTTGGGACGTTTGCTTATCGTGCGGCTGTTGTCGGCCTTCTCGCGTACATCGCCGTGACGATTAACTCCGGGGTTCGGGCGTCATTGATCAACAGAGACGGTTCTGTTAGTGGGCTTTTCTCTGTGTGGGTGGAAAACAGCGTGCTACCCGTCCGAGTTGAGCAACGGTGAACCCGCGGGCAAGACAGGGTCTGCTTTGAGGGCGTGGTCGTGTTCGGGCTTGGGAAGCAGCGTCGGGATACCGACATGAATACACGCCGGGCCACAGACATCCGCTAGAAAAGCCGCGGGTCGTGGTGGCACATCGCGGCGTGAGCGGGCCACCTGCCGTGGCCGGGCCACCCGCCCCCACCAGCCTTCAGTCACTTTGAGTCAAATCGAATTATGGAATCCGATTTGGACAATGTGCTGGCGATCAATTCTCGAAGAGCGGTGCCGACATATGTCACTCGCTTTCTCTCAATCCTAGAACCCACGCCTGGCCGCACAGAGCTAGTGTGCATCTCATACGTCGCGAGTAAATCTTTTCCTTCCCATTCTCCACGATCTGGATACCAAAAAAAACGTAATCCGATTTTACACTCAAGCAGCAACTTGCCATCTTTACCGCCAGTTTCCGGTACAACCGCGTCTCCGATCAAGCCGACCATTGCCTCCCGGGTTGCGCCGGGATAATTGGAGGATTGAATTGACTCAATAATTATTTCATACTGCTTTCGATCTGGGTACTCCCGATTCTTCAATAGAAACATGGGTCCAGGGACATTTCGAACGATTCCAGCAATTGCATCATTCACCGACAGGCTGATCTTTTGTGACGCCGCCTCTTCTGTCAGTGATTTGCATAAAAGGTCAATCTCTCGCTTGATCATGTCATCGGCATGCTTAGGGTCGCCATTGCGTTGCGCGGAGCTGATCACGCGAGCGGAGTCGCCCTCAGAGCCCAAAGGGCCAGAATGACGCCTCGCGACAACATTTTCGCCATTGTTGCTGACAGGCATCGAGCGATCTACCGGCGTTGGCTGTGCCATAACCTGCGACCCGTTATCTGTTTCCTTGCGCTCTAGCTGTCCGAGGGTCATTACCAACCACGTGATCGTGCTCGACATTGTTGCTGAGACAATTACGGCAATTACCACGCCAACCACAAAGAACTTGTTGCTAACGGAATGTCCCGTGATGCTCATCTTTGCGACTCACAGTCAATTATCTGTGTATCATTACAACAGTTAGTGCGATCATGCCTTGATGTGTAACATCGGCTACTCCTCCGGCACCGCATCGCTCGTCACGATCTCGCGGAACTTGTGGCGGAGCTTCTTGGTGATGGGGCCTTCGGGGGGCGCCTTCTTTCCTGACCCGCCCCCACCCGCCTTGCCGACGTAGTTCACCTTGGTGATCTGCTTGCCGTCGTGCTGGTCGATCTGGGTGCAGGCGATGATCTCGGCGGCGGAGCCGGTGAGGAAGACTTCGTCGGCGCTCAGGACGTCTTCGAGGCGCATTTCCTTTTCGGTGACCTTGATGCCGAGCATGGGGGCCAGGCGGGTCTTGACGAACATGCGGGTGATGCCTTCGAGGATGCCGGCCTCGGAGGGGGGCGTGAAGATCTCGCCGTTCTTGATGATGAAGATGTTGTCGCCCGAGCCTTCGGTGACGAAGCCGTCGGTGTTGAGCATGATGACTTCGTGGCAGCCGTAGTCGATGGCCTCGCACTTGGCGAGGATGTTGTTGAGGTAGTTGAGGCTCTTGACGCGTGGGTCGAGGCAGGGGATGGGGGTCTTGGGGCGGTTGGCGACGATGACGCGCATGCCGTTCTCGTACATCTCCTGGGGGAAGAGGGAGATGGTGTCGGCGATGCAGATGACGCCGGGGACGGGGCACTTGCGGGGGTCGAGGCCGAGGGTGCCGTAGCCGCGGGTGACGACGAGGCGGATGTAGGAATCGGAGAGGTTGTTGGCCTCGATGCACTTGCGCTGGATGGCGACCATTTCATCGGGGCTGACGGGGATCTTGAGGCGGATCTGCTCGGCGCAGTGGTAGAGGCGATCCATGTGCTGCTTGGAGAGGAAGATCTTGCCCTTGTAGACGCGGATGCCTTCGAAGATGCCGTCGCCGTAGAGCAGGCCGTGGTCGTAGACGGAGACCATGGCCTTGTTCTTGGGGAGCATCTGGCCGTTGACGTAGATGTAGGGTTTTTCGTCGTGGGCGGAATCGACGTGGAAGACGCTGGGGCCGGGTAGGTTGGCGGGCTTGGCGGGTGCGGGTGCGGCGGTGACCATGAGCGACTCTCCACGGAGCAGGGGTGCGTGGCCTGGAACGCAGGGCGGCACCGGTGCGAGAGCGGCGGGGGAAGGGGGTCGCCGCGGAAGTGATGATATGGGAAGTGGGGGATGGGGGTGCGGGGTTTTGAGTCGGTGCGGCTTCGCACGGCTTGGCCCAGAGCGGCCAAGGCGTGGCACCCGAAGGGAGGCATGGGAAGGCACCCCGCCCCGGCCTTGCTTCGCTCGGCCACCCCTCCCCGCTGCGCGGGGCGGGGAGGCGCGGGGAGTGTTAATCCTCGGCGGTGAGGGTGACGGTCTGGGTTTGGCGGCTGATGTTGAAGAGGCCGACCTTGACGATGCGTTCCTGGGTTTCGCGGACGACGCCTTTGTTGGGGTCGATGTCGAGGATGGCGGTGCGGTCAACGGTGGTGAAGTCGAACTTGGCGACGAGGGCGGATTCGACGCGGAGCAGGCCGTCTTTGGTGCCCAGGAGCGTGGTGGTCTGGGTGGCGGTGCCGCGGGTCTTGTTGCCGCCTTTGGCGTCGGACATGGTGACGTCGGCGGAGCTGGTGGTGGGCTTGGTGAGGGTGGCGGGCATCAGCACGAGGGCGGGGTCGAAGGTGAGGATGCGGCCTTCGGCGGCGAGGTCGAGCTGCTTGAGGAAGATGCTGCCGTCGGCGCTGCGTTCGAGGGTGGTGCGGCGGACGAGCGCGCCCTGCAGCTTGGGGTCGCGGGTCTCGTACTCGGAGATCGTCCACGACTGCAGGTTGGGTGTCTCGGGGTTGGCGGCGAGCGGCTCGGCCTCGCGGCGGACGAGGCGGGCGCCTTCCTTGTAGTTCTTGGTCCAGGGCGCGGTGCGGTAGACGGCAGCGGCGTCGAGTGATGTGGTGGCGACGGGCGCGTTCGAGGCGGCGCTGACAACGGGGGTGTTGTCGGTGCTGCGGTCGGCGGTGGCGCAGGCGGGGAGGAAGAGTGAGGCAACAAGGCAGAAGGCGAACCCACCCCCTGCCCCCTCCCTCCCCCCACCATGGGAGGGGGAGAAAGAGCGGTCAGAAATCGTGCGTGCGGTGAGCATGGGGAAACTTATACTCCCGCCCATGGCCTTGCCACGACGAGATGTTGCCGCTGTTGCCGCCCGAAGGGGACGTGGTGCGTTTTGTGGGATGTTGGTGGGGTTTGTGGGTGCGGCGGCGTGCCTGGGTGGGTGCGATGTTTTCGACGATGTGAAGCCGGGTGCGCAGAGCCTGTTTGATCTGTGGCAATTGCCGTCGCCGAGCGAGGCGGCGGAGATGGCGGTCGATCCGTACGACGCGGACAAGCGCTATCGCGGGACGATGCTGCTGTCGAGCGCGTACTTCGCGGGGCAGGATGTGTACATCCGCCTGTTCGAGGATGCGGCGAAGGATCAGGACTCGGGTGTGCGGCTCGCGGGCACGCGGGCGCTTGCGAACCACGGGTCGTCAAAGCATGTGGCGATTCTGGTGGAGCGGCTGACGGACAGCGAGCCTCTGGTGCGGCTGGAGGCGGCGCGGGGGCTGCAGCGGTTGCACGGCGAGGAGGCGGTCGAGCCGCTGATGAACGCGAGCCGCGATCCGGATCTGGTGGCGGCACGCGATGAGGGGTCGGAGGAGAATCCGGATATCCGCACCGAGGCGGCGCACGCCTTGGGGCAGTATCGCACCGACGCGGTGGTGCAGCACTTGATCAAGGCGTTGGCGGATTCGAAGTTGAGCGTGAACCGCAGCGCGTTGGCGTCGCTGCGGACGCTGACGGGTCAAGATTTCGGGTTTGAGCGGCGTGCGTGGCTGGATTGGTATGACGCGGCGTCGGACCCGTTTGCAGCGGGCACGCCGTATGTGTATCCGGTGTTCCAGCGGAACAAGAAGTTCATCGAGTATCTGCCCTTCGTCAGCCCGCCGCCGAACGAGGTGGCGGCGACGCCGTCGGGCATGCCGCCGATCGCGGGCGGGACGTTGGCGCCGCAGTCCGAGAACGTGAAGAACTGAGGATTTGAAGGGGCCTGCCGCGCCTCCTCTCCCCGCGTGCGGGGAGAGGACGACTCGACGCAACGCGTCGAGTCAGGTGAGGGGATTGCGGGTACCTACACGCGGAGTCGCCCGGAAGTCCAAGACCCCTCCCCGGTCTCGGCCCTGCAGGGGCCTCGACCACCCCTCCCCGCTGCGCGGAGCGGGGAGGCGCGAGAGCGTGGTTCTGGGTCAGTCCTGGGGTGATCGGGTCGATACAGAGAGGATGCGAAGGTTGGTTTGGCAGGCCGAGGGTGCGGCTGGCCGCGCGGTGCTGCGCGTGGGCGATGGCGCGGAGCCGGTGGCCAAGCCGGGCGAGGCGATCGTGCGCATGACGCGGGCGGCGGTGGATGGGTTGCACCCGGGTGATGCGGGTGTGGTGGCCGGGCGCGAGATGGTGGGTGTGGTGGTAAGTGTGGCGGACGCGGCGCGCGGGGCGATGATGGGCAAGCGCGTGGTGGTCTCGCCGCTGGTGGCGTGCGGGGCGTGTGACTTGTGTCGGGGCGGGCTTTCGACGCACTGCCGCGAGCGGAAGGAACTGGGCGCGACGCGAGACGGCACGCTGGCGGAGCGGGTGAGTGTGCCGCTGGCGAATCTGGTGGAAGTGCCGAAGGAGCTGGATGACGATCGCGCGGCGTTCGCGGTGCCCTTGGGTGCGGCGCTGCACGCGGCGAGTCTGGCGAAGCTTGAGGGCAAGGTGTTTGTGACGGTGATCGGTGATTCGCTGGAGGCGGTGCTGGCGGCGCAGGTGATGGCGCAGCGGAACGCGTCGGTGCGGTTGCTGGGGAGAAGGCCGCAGCGATTGAGCGTGTGTGAGAAGTGGGGCGTGAAGCACCGGCACATCGACGAGGCGGGGCGGCGGGCGGATCAGGATCTGGTGCTGTCGTTCTCGGGGAGTGATGTGGACCTGGATGTGGCGCTGCGGCTGGCGCGGCCGCGGGCGACGGTGGTGCTGGCGGAGCGGGTGGCGTGGACGAGCGCGCGGGAGGCGCTGGTGCCTTTGCGCGAAGGCGAGATGACGCTGATCGGAGCGCGGGGTGTGCGGCTGGCGGAAGCGGTGGCGCTGCTGGCGGGGGGCGGGATTGATGTGATGGCGCTGCTCAGCGGGAAGTACGCGTTCGCGAAGGCGGAGGGTGCGATCGCGGCGGTCAGCGAGGGGGGCGAGAGCGTGTGGCGGGTGTTGGTGGAGGGGTAAGGACGCGGCGCCGCACGCGAAGCATCCGAAGCTTCCTCGAAGACCCGTCAGCCTCGGCGTCTCCACAAAAGGCTGCCTGACGTGCTCTAACATCGGGCATGAAGAACATCGCTTCGTTGCTGGTCGTGTCGCTCGGTGTCAGCCTTGGTCTCGTCGCGGGCGGCTGCGCGACGAGCAAGCCGGGCGCGGGTGCTGCTGTTGAGCTTCCCGCTCACGCGGCGGCGTCGCCGGCGCTGGCGGAGTTGGCGTTTCTGACCGGGCGTTGGGTCGGCGTGAACCCGAACAAGACTGTCAACGACGAGATGTGGACGGCGCCGCGGGGCAACTCGATGGCGGCGCTGTTCAGGCAGGTGCGGCGCGACGGCAAGCCCGCGCTGCACGAGGTGTCGCTGATCACGGCGGAAGAGAGCGGCGTGTTCCTCCGGTTGCGGCATCTGCACGCGGCGCTGGATGTGCCGGAGAAGCAGGCCGACGTGAAGGTGTACAAGCTGGTGAGCGCCGGCGGCGGGCGGTGCGAGTTCACCGGGACCGCCGAGGGCGGCTCGGCGGATGTCGCGAGCGTGGTCTACCGGCTCGACGGGCCGAATGCGCTGATCATGGAAGTGACGTATGTGCCGGGTGGGAAGGAGAAGGGGTATGCGCTGCGGTATACACGGGAGTAGTGGGGCAGTGGAGTAGTGGGGCAGTGGAGTAGTGGGGCAGTGGGGCAGGGGGGCAGGGGCGGAGAGATCACGCCTCGTAGAGCTCGATGGGGAGGTCGTCGGGGTCTTTGATGAATGTGAAGCGCTTGCCGCGGCCGGTGGGGGTGATGTCGGTGCGGATGGGTTCGGCGATGACGCCGAGGGCGGCGAGGCGGGCGAGTTCGGCGTCGAGGTTCGTCACTGCGAAGGCGAGGTGGCGCAGGCCGCGGGCTTCGGGATGGGTGGGACGCGGCGGTGGATTAGGGAAAGAGAAGAGTTCGATGCGGGGGAAGATGGGTGCGGCGTCGTGCGCAAGCGTGTCGCGCGGCGGGATCGTGTCGCGCGGGTCGGTGGCGAGGTCGAGCTTGTAGGAGTTGCGCTCGGGGCGGAAGGTCTCGGCGAGGATGGGCAGGCCGAGGATGTCGACGTAGAAGCGCTTGGAGCGCTGGTAGTCGGAGCAGATGATGGCGATGTGGTGGAGGCGGAGGGGCATGCGTTAGAGCACCAACGGAAGTTCGAGTGATGCGAGGGCGTTCGTGCGCGGCGAAGTTCCCCAAATCGGCTCATGGTTCAGGAGTTGCAGTTCTAGTTCCAGTGACGACACGGGCGGCGAGCTCGCGATCTTGGCGATGATGGGAGACTGGTCAAGCAACAGTCGCAGGAACAAATACTCGCGGAATGGGAATGCGTAGTACTGCCACTTCCGGAGATAGCCGACGAAGCCGTGGGTTCGGAGCAGGTCGTCAAGCACGCGGGCGATGTTGATGGCAAAGGCGAAGCTGTCGATCTCGCACGCGGCCAATTCAGATCGCGGAGCGTTGGTGCCGTCGGGCCCGCCCATCCGCTGATGAAAGAAAGCAAACTCCGAGGGGTCTCGATGCTTGAAAATGGCGATGTACTCGCCGCGGTTTTCGCAGTCGAAGACGACCTCGGTCTTTGGTACACCGGTTTGCGCCGACCAGCGGATGGCCAACTGAGCGAGCTCGCCGATGGGGTCGGAGCCGTAGGCATGCTCGAACTCGAATCGTTGATCGCCGACGGTGAACACGGTGTGAGCCCAGCCGTGATCTTGGAGCGTGTAGTCGAGGTGCAGAGGAGTCTTGGACATGGCTTCACCGGAGGCGTCTGATTTCCCATCGAGACTTGGTGTCGACTTCGTGACGTTCTGATTGTTGGTCTCGGCCTTCAAGGCCCGAAGCGCCGCCAGTTCCAAGCCCTGGGCGTGAGCCCAGGGTCAGCGGCGCGATGGATCGGAGCCGCAACTCGGCGGCACACGGTGCGCGTCTGAGTCACCGACGCCGCGGTGTGGCCCACCTTCGCTGCTCGGGGTGGTGCGTGCCGCGACACTGGGTTCACGCCCGGTGCTTGGGACGGGCGCGGCTTCGCGACCCATGTGAACAGGGAGGGTCAGTGCGCGGTCCGTTTCAGCGTGCCGCGATGTCGCGGCTGCCCAACGCGACGATGTGGCCCAGCGTGCAGCCGGCGCAGCCGCAGGGGTGGGGGGCGGGGGTGAAGGCGTAGATGCCGCGGGCGGGTGGGTTGAACGAGGGAGCGGGTTGCGCGTCGGGGCGGCTGTCGGGGTGGTTGTCGGCCGGGGCGGCGAGAGCGGGGAGCTGCGGCAGGGCGCCGACCTTGGGCTGCTCGCCCGCCTTGTAGATGCTGACGCCGTCTTTGATGGTTTCGACGACGGTGAGGTCGTTGAGTTTCTCGATGTTCACGGCGAAGGGGTCGGCGGAGAGGACGACGAAGTCGGCGACTTTGCCGACTTCGAGCGAGCCCTTGGTCTTCTCTTCGAAGTGCTGGTACGCGCCCCAGATGGTGAGGCTCTTGAGGGCTTCGTTCACGCCGATGCGTTCGTCGGCGCCGAGGATGTCGCCGCTGCGGGTGCGGCGGGTGACGACGGAGGAGAGGATGCGGATGGCGCTGGGCTGTGCGACGGGTGAATCGTGGTGCTGGGTGAAGATCATGCCGCGGCGGAGGGCGGAGTTGGCGGGCGAGATGCGTTCGGCGCGGGCGGCGCCGAGGGTTTCGTCGCGGTGCCAGTCGCCCCAGTAGAAGCAGTGCATGCCGAAGAGCGAGGGGATGATGCCCAGTTCCTTCATCGAATCGAGCTGGTCGAGTCGGGCGGTCTGGGCGTGGATGGCGACGCTGCGCCGGTCGGCCATGCCGTGCTTGCTGACGGCGTCGCGGACGGCGGAGATGTATTGATCGATCGCCGCGTCGCCGTTGCAATGGGCGAGGACCTGCCAGCCGTTGGCGTAGGCCTTTTCGACTTTGGCGGCGATGACCTTGTCGGGCAGCGTCTCGTAGCCGCGGTAGTTGGTGGCGGCACCCGGCGGCGGGACCTTGTAGGGCTGGGAGAGATAGCCGGTCTTGCCCTGGATGGAGCCGTCGAGATTGAGCTTGACGCCGCCGACGCGGTAGCGGTTGGTGTAGGACCTGGAGTGCCACGGCGTCTTCATCTCGGGCGGCTCGTCGGTGAAGATCATGTCCATGTAGGAGACAACATCGATCTTCATCTGCTTGGCTTCGGCGAGGCGGACGAAGCTGGAGTGCGCGGGGCCGGTGGCGCGGCCTTCCTGCGCCGTGGTGTAGCCGTGGCGGATGTACATCTCCTGGCCCATGACGGCGAGCTGGGCGAACTGCTCGGCGTTCAGGCGCGGGAAGATCTTCATCGCGCCGAGCATGAACGCGGTCTCTTCGAGCACGCCGCTGGGCGTCTTGCCGTCGGCCTCGCGACGGATCACGCCGCCCTGCGGGTCCTTGCTGTCGGCGGTGATGCCGGCGAGCTCGAGGGCCTTGGAGTTCATGACGCCCAGGTGACAGGACTGATGGATGATCAGGATCGGGGTGTCCTTCGAGACGGCGTCGAGGTCCTGACGCGTGGGGTGGCGCTGCTCGGCGATCTGGGCGTCGTCGTAGCCGAAGCCCAGGATCATGTTGAACTTCTTGGAGAGGTCAGTCGCGGCGTAGGCGCGGAGCAGATCCTGAATCTTGGCGATGGAATTGCCCTCGCCGTCGGGCGCGGGGAGGAGATTGGCCGACGCGGCCTGAAGACCGGTGGTGAAGACGTGCCCGTGGCCGTCGATGAAGCCGGGGAGCAGAGCCTTGCCGGCAAGATCGATGGAGGCGGTCGAGGCGGTGCGGAGCTTGTCGATGTCGGCCTTGGAGCCGACGGCGATGATCGTGCCGCCCTTCACCGCGATCGCCTCGGCCCGCGGGGCAGCGTCGTTCATGGTGATGATGGTGCCGCCGGAGTAGATGGTGTCGGCGGCGGGCGTCACGGCGGGCTGGGCGTGTGCAACGGCGACGACGAAGAGAGCGGGTGCGATGGCGCGTGCGAGAGCGGCGTGCATGCGAGTCTCCGGGAGAGGCGGTGGGCGATGCGGTGTTCGGCGGAGAGCTTACAGAATGGAAAGAGGAGTGGCATGGCGCGCGGGTGCGGTGATCGTGCGCGAGGCTTGAGGCATGGGGGGCCGCTCGTTCCAAAGTCTGGGCGTGAGCCCGGGGTCATGCTCGCAGAGACGCCGAGCCGCGATGCGGTGCTACGGCGACGGAGCGTGGTGCTTCGGCGCCGTGGAGTGGCGCACATTCGGTGCTCGGGGTGTGCGCGCCGCGACACCGGGCTGACGCCCGGTGCTTGGGACGAGCGCCGCGTTGCGGCTCCAGAAGAGGATGCAATACGGATCGGTCTTGCATCAGCGGCATTCAGGGCGGAAGGTCTCGGCGAGAATGCACTGGCCGAGGATGTCGAAGCAGAAGCGCTTATAGCGCTTCTGGTCGCGGCGGGCGACGGCGATGGTCACAGCACCAGCGAAATTCGAGTACCGCGAGCCCGTTCGTACGCGTCGAGCGACGGACATAGACCTTGCCGTGCTCCAAGAGCTCCGCGCTGTGGAATGATCAACTCGAAGCGATGACATCGATTTCGGTTAACACCTTGAGGAGCCGACGCAACGAGCGCGATCGAGTCTTTGCCAACTCGACGTTCAGGCTTGCGGTCAACCGAGGCTGATCGACGGTGGGGCTGTAAAGCCCGTACTTAGTCTTGAGCCATCCCTTGGTGCCACGTAGGTCGTCGTCTTCGGTCGCGGCTTCTTGCTCGCCTGCGACAAGCCATGATTCAAACTCTCGAACGGCAAGGACGCACCGAACATGTCTGTGCGGAACTACAGCCGCCATTTGTGTCTCAAATTTTGGCCCCAGACTTGCAGCGCAGTCCTTGTCAGCATCCAACAGAAGCAAGATCGCACCTTTTCCACCCGCGTCGACTATGTTGCTTTCGGCAATCTGGAGGTATCTAGACAACTCCACTGGATCCGTAATGCGCTGTCTTTTTACTCGAATTGGCCTAGCGGGCTGGACGTTTGGACAAAGTCGGCGAACCAATACAGGGAGCGACTCAGTCTCGCCATGTCCTTCGACGATTGTCGCAAGCAGGTAGCGGCTCATTCAATCGCCTCAAACAGCGTGCCTTTCAGTTCCTCTTGGCGTCGCAAATCTGCGGGGTCTGGTTCGAGCTGATCCACTCGCAAAAGCTCGCCGGCCGTTGTCAAATGTTCCTTGAGAATCTGTGACTTTGGCCCGCTGAGGCGACCCACGACAGTCTTTCCGTTGTCCGATAGCACAGGCCGGATCATCTCGGCAAGAACGGCTTCGTGATCGAGCAAATCGGGGCTGTGACAAGTTGCGATGATCTGAGCGGACTCGGAGCCCTCGATGAGTGCGTCCATCAGGGCGCCCGCGGCCGCTGGGTGGAGGGCTGTTTCAGGCTCCTCGATCCCGATGAGGCTCGGCCCTGAGGTAGCGGAGGATCGGGCTGAAATCAGCGAGACGAGAATTCCGATGGCCCGAATTGTTCCGTCAGAGAGAGAGATCGCGTCAAAGTTGGAGTTTCTCGTGCCTTCAGGAACCTGGACTTCCTGAGAAACTTCGATTGTCTCAAGGGCTCCGGCTTGCTTGTGATCGATCCGTGACAGAGGCACTCCGATCGCGCGAATGAACTGAATGACGCGATCGAGTCCCTTTTCGTCGGTAGCTCGCAGCCTCTTGATAACGCTCGCGAGGTTGCGGCCGTCGTGAGCTAGCAGCTCGCCGGGCTCGGGACGCGTAGGAAGCTTCATGGCTTCGGGATTGAGATTGTGGAACGTCATGCGTCGCAAGACATCCCATACCGGCCGGAACTCTGGCTGTCCGGACACGGCAACAAGAAAGAGTCGATCGGTCGAGACCGCCGGAGCAACCGAATTCAGAGACCAGTGCGTAACAGCACCGTTGTCGACAACAAACTTGTGAAGAGTGACGCCGCTCGGGGAGATGATCCGGCATGCCTCTCTGTCGACGCGAAATGCCAGCCCCCTCACTGCGGCGATTCTAAAAGAATACTCGGCAGTGCCTTCTGGCACTCGCATGCGTAGTGCCACGCCTGGATGCGTGGGCCGGCCGCCGAGTGACTTTCGCCGGACTTGATCGATTCCGCCTCGCTCTCGGATGGCAAACTCGAGCGTGGTATTCACCGCATCCGTTGCAAACCGAAGCGCGTCCAAAATGTTGCTTTTGCCAACGCCGTTACGCCCAACGAGAATCGTCAGTGGCGAGAGTTCAATCTCGCATGACTCGATGCTCTTGTACTGCTTGAGCGCGAGATGTGTAATGCACCGGGTGTCCATGGCTCAGTTGAAAGCGTATCACACCACTCGATCGTCCTTGCTGATCCCCAGCGCCGGCCGCACATCCAGCGGCACCAGCACCTCGCGGCCGGCTTTCTGCTCGATCAGTTGCTTCGCGGTGTCGGGATCCACGTAGTCGCTGTGGCACGAGAGCTTTGCGGGGGAGGCACTAGGCACTTGGGACTGGGCACTAGGGGATGAAGACGAATGCAAACCCACCCCCCGGCCCCCTCCCTCTGGGAGGGGGAGTGAAGACATGGCCTTTCTGGTTTTGCTGGCGAGCTTGTGGATCTCGTCGGGGCTGAGGACGCCGCGTTTGGCGAGGATTTCTTGCTGCTCGGCCGTCAGTGCGGCGGACTTCTTCGGGGCGCCGGGTTTGTCGCCATCCGCGCCGCCCATGCGTTCGAAGCCTTCGGCCTTGCCGCTGGCGAACTCCTGGATCTCCTTGCTGATGCGGACGCTGCACCAGTCGTGGCCGCACATGGCGCAGAAGTCGGTGTCGACGTCGAGGTCTTCGTCGTGGTAGGCGCGGGCGGTGTCGGGGTCGAAGGAGAGCTCGAAGTGCTTCTCCCAGTTGAGTGCCGCGCGGGCCTTGGTGAGTTCGTCGTCGCGGTCGCGGGTGCCGGGGATGCCCAGCGCGACGTCGGCGGCGTGTGCCGCGATCTTGTACGCGATGCAGCCCTGCTTCACGTCGTCTTTCTTCGGCAGGCCGAGGTGCTCCTTGGGCGTGACGTAGCAGAGCATGGCGGCACCGTGGTAGGCCATGGCGGTGGCGCCGATGCAGGACGTGATGTGGTCGTAGCCGGGGAACATGTCGGTGACGAGCGGGCCAAGGACGTAGAACGGCGCGCCGTGGCAGAGCGTGCGCTGCACCTTGGCGTTGTACTCGATCTGGTCGAAGGGGACGTGGCCGGGGCCTTCGATCATGACCTGCACGCCCTTGCGCCAGGCGCGTTCGGTGAGTTCGCCGAGGGTTTCGAGTTCGGCGAGCTGGGCGGCGTCGGTGGCGTCGGCGAGGCCGCCGGGGCGCAGGCCGTCACCGATGGAGAAGGTCACGTCGTACTGGCGGAGGATGTCGCAGATGTCCTCCCAGCGCGTGTACATGATGTTCTCCTGATTGTGGACGAGCATCCACTTGGCCAGGAGCGATCCGCCGCGGGAGACGATGCCGATGAGGCGGTTCTTCACGTGCTTGAGATGGGCGCGGCGGACGCCGGCGTGGATGGTGAAGTAATCGACGCCCTGCTTGGCCTGATGATGCAGCGAGGCTTCGATCGTCGGCCAGTCGAGGTCGTCAATCTTCTTGCCGATGATCATGGAGTAGATCGGAACGGTGCCGATGGGGACGGTGGAGTTCTCGATGATGGCCTTGCGGCAGGCGTCGAGGTCGCCGCCGGTGGAGAGGTCCATCACCGTGTCCGCGCCCCACTTCTCGGCCCACTTGAGCTTCTCGACTTCTTCGTCGGTGCCGCTGGAGACCGGCGACGCGCCCATGTTGGCGTTGACCTTGGTCTTGGTCGCGCGGCCGATGGCCATCGGGTCGAGCTTGTGCTGGAGGTGGTTGATGTTGGCGGGGATGACGAGACGGCCGGCGGCGATCTCGTCGCGGACGGCGATCGCGCCCTGACCGGGGAAGAGCACTTCAAAGTGCGGCTCGCGCTCGGCGACGCGCTTCATCTGCGGCGTGACGATGCCCAGGCGAGCGAACTCGAGCTGTGTGACCGGCTGGAACGACTTGGGATAGGTGACGCGGAGGCGCTCGCCCTTGGCGGTGTTGAACTCGACGCGCTTGTAGTGCTCGTCGATGCAGCAGGAGCAGGCCTTGGTGCCCTTGGTGCCGTCGTTGGCGGGGGCGACCTCGGCGTCGGGGACGTTGGGGTTGGCGCTGGTGACGCGGCCTTTCCACGGGAGCGCAGCGCCCGCCGCATTCAAAGCCCCTTCGCCGCTCCGTCGCTCCGCCGCTGCGTCGCTTCCCAGCTGAGCCACACTCCAACCTTCCGGCAGGAAGTCCCACGCGGTCTTGACGCTGGGCGCGGGCATGCCGGGGGTGTCGGGGCTGGCGAACATGCGCGGGCCGCCGACGTCGGGCTTGAGCGCGAACGAGCCGGGGGTGGTGACGTTGGGGGTGACGGCGGGGTTGAGGGCGCCGTGGGTGGGGAGGCGAAGAGAGGAAGTGGTCATACAAGTCCTTTCGAGCGAAAGAAACCTGACGGGTTCGAGCGTGGAGGGGCGCGGCGTGCCGCGTGCGCTTCCCTCCGCCGGTGCGAACCGGATCAGGTTCAACGGGTGCGTCTCAGCGGGCTGAGGCACTTGGCACTAGGCCCCACATGAAGGGGGGAGCACTAGTTCAAGGCAGCAGGCCGCGCCCCGAGCGTTACGCGGGTAGGGTAGCGCGAGGCCGGGAGCGGCGATCAAAGCGAGGCGGATTGACGTCCACGCGGGAATCTGGCATGATGTCGCACCGCATTGGTGGGGCCTCAAATGCAGAGGCACAGGTCGGCGCTTCGCCGCCCCAGTCCCCATGGACTGCCCTTGGTGTGAGCCGCGAGGATCGCATCCTCGGCAATGCCGGTACACGGGGCTTGGCCGGCTTACCGCCGGCCCGCCCCATTCCCGACACCGAGGTGCCTGATGGGGTTGATCCAGTGGCTTGCCGGGTTCCTCTTCGGACGCCCGAACGAACCGATCGCACAAGAGCAGATCGACGCCGCGTTCCCGAAGCGGCGGCGCGTCCGTCGCCTGTCGTTCGAGGAGCTGTGTCGTCGATTGGACGTGAGCGAAGCGACGTTGAAGGGGTTCCGTCCGAGGTACACCCGCTTTCAGATACCCAAGCGAGCCGGCGGAAGCCGCCGGATCGACGCGCCGGATGCCGCGACCAAGAAGCTGCAGAGAGCGATCGACAAACGGGTGTTCGGCGGCGTGCGTTTGCATGCCGCGGCGATGGCGTATGTCCGCGGCCGCTCGTACGTGCATCACGCCGCCCTGCACGCGGATCGGGCCGTGGTTGTTTCGATGGACCTTGAGAACTTCTTCGGCAGCATCCGGCGTTGGCGTGTCGAGGCGCTGGCGCGGTGGCTGGGCTGGGACGAGGAGGCGGCTGGCCGCATCGCCGATATCTGCACGCTCGATGGGCGACTGCCCCAGGGAGCGCCGACGAGCCCTCGTCTGGCCAACATCCTGAGCATCCCGATGGACCGGCGGCTCGCGGGGCTTGCTCGTTCGCGCGGCGCGGTGTATTCGAGATACGCCGATGATCTGGTCTTTTCATTCGACGCGGACGAGCAGGATGTCGTCCATGAAGTCGTGCACATCGCCAAGCTGATCATCTGGGAGAGTTGGGACCTTGAGATGGAGATCCATCACAAGCGCAAACTGCACATCCGGCGGGCGGGTTGGAATCGGCAGGAGGTGTGCGGGCTCGTGGTCAACGACGGCCCGCCGCGGCTGCCGCGGGAGACGCGCCGGGCACTGCGGGCGATGAGGCATCGGCTTCAGAACGGCGTCGGTGCGGAAACAACGCCGACGCAGCTTGCGGGATGGGAGTCGCTCGAGGAAATGATTCAAAGGCAAGGAGCGCCGAAACCGCACGATTGACCGACGCACTTGTGCCGCCGCGTCAGCACATCGAGTGAGGTGACAGACTAGAACATCTCCATCAACGCACGGTGTCACACCAGTGGTGGTGCGGAGCGCGACGCGATGCGGTCTTCAGTGCGGCTGTTGGGCGTGCTGCCAGTCGATGACGTCGAGATCGGGCAGTTTGTCGGAGATGCCGAGCACTTCAAGACGGCGGAGCATGTTGAGGCACTGGGCGCGGTGGTAGTGACCGTGGGTCAGGACGTGGACCATCGCCGCGGCGGCGGTGAACGTGTACGCCTTGCCCTCATACGTGAGCGTCACGAGCCGGTTGGGGTCGGAGCGCACCATCGGGAAGAGGGCACCGAGTTCCGCGCTCGCGGCGTCGAGGTCGGCGCGGAGCGAGGTAACGGTGGCGGCGTCGGCCTGCAGAAACGGGCGGAGTTCTTTCGCGCCGATGCGGTCGGCCCAGCGGCGCATGGCACCGACGATGTGGGTGAGCGTGGCCCGCAGGCCGCCGGACTCGCCGGGGCCGATGGGGAAGGACGTCGAGAACTGTTCGGGCGTGAGGCGTTCGCAGCGGTCGAGGACGATGTGCGTGGCCCAGCGGTCGTGGGCGAGGAGGATGTCGAAGGGGTCGGAGAGTGGGGGCATGCGACGACTCCGCGCGTGCCGCGGCTTGCAAGTGGTGCAAGCCGCGGCACGGCGGGGATGGTATCGGAAATCGTCGCGAGATCGTCAGGCTGTCGCGATCCGCGCCGGCAGAATTACCATGCTCTGTCCCGCCCACTGCAGGCGGCGTTGGATGGCGAACGCCGTCTGGTTGTGGAGCAGACGTTCGAGCAGCGATTCGTGGCGGAAGACGAGCTTGCCCGCGAAGAAGACGGCGGCGGGGAACTTCTTCGCAACCGCGAGGCACAGGTCCTCGGCTTGCTCGACCGGGTCGGTGCCGATGGACGAGCGGCCGACGGCGGGCAGGCCCAATTTGCGGGCGGCATCCACGAACTGCGCGAGCGTGGCGTCGGTCTCGCGGCGGAGATCGTCAACCGATTCCGGACCCTTGAAGCGGCCCGAGTCGATGACGCCGACGCAGACGAAGACGACGTTGTGGAAGTGACGCGGGAAGAGCCGCAGCGCGTTGAGGAGTGTGTGCAGGCCCAGGCCGCCGAACGAGGAGACAAGGATGACGGCGGTGGGCTTGGCGGGATCGAGCGCGGGAACGGTGACCGCGGACTGTTCGGGTAGCTTCACGAGCGATTGGAACGCTGCCGCGGCGGTGACGCCCAGGCGCGTGTAGTGGCTGCGGGTGAGCACGCAGAGCGTGACGACGGCGCCGGTCACAATGAGCGTGACCCAACCGCCGGCGGCAAACTTATCGATGACCGTGACGGTCAGGATCAAGAGACAGAGCGCCAGACCCACCGTGAAGAGCACGAGATCACGCTTGAACGCCGTCGCGATGCGACGCCGGCGCCACGTATCGATCAGCATCGCAAGCATCGAGAGCGAGAACGTCAGGAAGACGTTGATGCTGTACATCACGACCAGCAGCGTCACGCTGCCTTTGGTGTAGAGCAGCGCCACAAGCGCGGCGCCGCCGACGAGCAGGATGCCGTTCTGGGTGGTGAGGCGCTCGGAGAGTGACGCAAAGCGACGCGGCACCCACGAGTCGAGGGCCATGTTGGCGAGCACGCGGGGGCCGTCGACGAAGCCGGCCTGTGCCGCCACGACCAACAGCGCGGCGGCCGAGGTCATGGTGACGAATACAAACACCGAGCCCAGCGGCCAGCCCGCGGCGAGGCGCTCGACCAGCACCGCGTTCATGGTCTTGCCCTCGACCGGGCGGATGTCCCAGAGCAGATAAAGCAGCAGCAGCCCGGTGGCGGTGAACGCGAGCGAGACGGCCATGTAGATCATGGTGCGCTGCGCGGTCTGCACCTGCGGGTGGCGCATGATGGGGATGCCGTTGGAGACGGCCTCGATGCCGGTGTATGTGCCGCCGCCCATGGAGAAGGCGTGGAGCAGCAGCAGGATGAGCCCGACAATCCCGAGCGACGACGCGCCGGTGGAGAAGCCCTGCGAGACCTCGCGGGCGGTCTGCGTGGCTTCGGGGATGTGGCCGAGGAAGCCGCCGACGATGACGATGAGGTGGGTGATGACAAAGACGAAGAAGATGGGCGCGAGGATCATGACCGACTCGCGCACGCCGCGGATGTTGAGGAGCGTCATGCCCAGCAGCATGGCGATGGCGGCGGGGAGCTTCCAGGGAAGAAACGATTCCGGCAGCACGCTGAAGAGCGCATCGCCCGCGGCGGCGATCGAGATGGTGACGGTGAGGACGTAGTCCACGACCAGCGCGGAGCCGGAGACGAGGCCCGACTTGGGCCCAAGGACCTTGGTCGCGACGACGTAACCGCCGCCGCCGTGGGGGAAGCGGCGGATGATGCGGGAGTACGCCGCGGAGATAACGAACACGGTGGTGACCATGAGCGCCGCGAGCGCGACGGCGAGGTAGCGGTGCTCGCCCAGAGCCCGAAACGCTTCTTCCGGGCCATAGGCGGACGACGACAAGCCATCGGCGCCCAGGCCCACCCACGCCAGCACGGCGATGAGCGAGACCTTGTGGAACAGGCCCTTGTCCTCGAGCGAGCGGGGCGGGCCGATCAGCGCGCGGCGGACCCGCTGCGTGAGCGACAACTGCTCCCGGGGTGACGCTTCCGCGCCGGGAGTCTCCGAACCAGATTGTCCGACGTTCATCGCGAACCTCCGAAGCACAGCAGAGGACGACCTCCGGCTGCTCCGGGTGGTTCATCCCTCCGACGCCTACGGGGTTAGCTGACGGGCTCGGGCCGAAAGGTTTGCCCTACGCAGCGGCCACTCGCCGCTGTGATACGCCCCAATGAAGTGGGTCCCCCGTTCCCGCGTTTGTCAGAATCGCGGGATTCGGCGATACTCAAAATGATATCGGCGAGTTGGTGAAGTCAAGATCATGGCGTCCCGCATCGCTCATGCCGCACACAAAGTGAACGGAGAACGAACGATCGATGAGGCGGGCGCAGTTCGTGTACATTCATGCCGGGCGGCACGATTCGGAGGATTCCACGTGAAGGCAGCATTCCTGTTGGTGTGCGCGCTCAGCGCCGCGGGCATTTGTGCCGTGGCCGTTCCACACTCGGGCCGACGCCCGCCGCCGCTCGCCGCTTCCACCGCTATCGCCTGCCACGCCGACGAGCCGGGCAAGCGACTCCTGATCGACGGCACGGTCACCGATCCGTCCGGGCGTCCTATTGAGGGTGCCGCCGTCACGGTCTACAGCGCCGACGCTAAAGGTCTCTACAACCCGCCCAACTCCGAGACCCGCGTACCTCGCATCCACGCCAAGGTCACGACGGACGCCAACGGCAAGTTCCAGGTGCTGACGACCTACCCGGGGCCGTACCCCAACGGGCAGGAGCCGGCTCACGTGCACTTCGACGCGATCGCCCCGACGTACAAGTTGTCCTATGCGACGATCTGGTTCGAGGGTGATCCATTGATCACCGCGGAACGGCGGGCGTGGGCGGATCGCGATGCCGAGACGCGGATCGTGACCCCCCGCACGCTCGAAGGCCTCGCCGCCGCGGCGGTGACGATCGTGTTGGATGAGAACTAGGGGTTCACCACTGGCCCGACAGGCACCGTGTCGAGCCCCGTCGCTACACTCGCCCCCGTGAACCGATTCCGACGACATGCCTGGCAGTACGTGCTTCTGGCCGCAACCCTTGCGGTGCTGGCGCTCTTGCTGCTCTATCCGATTTTCCTCACCGTTGCCGGCGCGTTTGAGAAGCAGCCGGGCGGCGGGCTCTCGGGCAGCGGGTCGTTCCTGTCCAACCTGACGCTCGAGCACTTCCGGGTGCTCTCGACGAATCCAAACTTCTTCCGCGCGATCGGCAATTCAGCGCTGCTCGCGGTGACGACGACGATTCTGGCGACGGCGATCGCGCTGCCCTTGGCGTTGCTCGCGTCCAGCTACAAGTTCCCGTTCAAGACCTTCTTCAACGCGGCGGTGCTGGTGCCGATGATCCTCCCGCCGTTTGTCGGGGCGATCGGTGTGCGAGCGATCCTGGGGCGGGAGGGCGCGCTGAACGCGTTGTTCGGCTCCGACTTTGACATCCTCGGCAACGCCAAGTTCTGGGGCGTGGTGGGCGTGCAGGCATTGTCGCTGTATCCGATCGTGTTCCTGAACACGACCGCGGCGCTGGCGAACCTGGACCCCGCACTCGACGAGGCGGCAGAGAACCTCGGCGCCGGCTGGTGGCGGCGGTTCTTCAAGATCACGCTGCCGCTGGTCCGCCCGGGCATCTTCGCCGGCGCCACCATCGTCTTCATCTGGGCGTTTACCGAGCTGGGCACGCCCCTGATGTTCGACTACTACGCGGTGACCAGCGTCCAGATCTTCTACGGCCTCAAGCAGGTCGAGACCAGCGCGGAGCCGTACGCCCTCACGCTGGTGATGCTCGGCATGGCGATCGTGATGTATGTGCTGGGCAAGTACTTCTTCGGCCGCTCCGGTTACGCGATGTACAGCAAGGCGAGCCGTGCGGGCGGCGAGAAGGAACTGACCGGTTGGCGCGGCTGGCTGGCGACGCTGGTGTTCGCGGCGGTGTTCGTGCTGGCGATCCTGCCCCACGTGGGCGTGGTGCTGACAAGCTTCACCGTCCCCGGCCAGTGGTACGACAGCGTGCTGCCGACCTCGTGGACCACGGCGCACTACAGCGAGGCGCTGACAGCCCGCGACTCGTTCGGCGCGATCGTGAACTCGCTGAAGCTCTCCGCGGCGGCGATGCTCATCACGATGGTCGCGGGCGTGGTGATCGCGTACCTGATCGTGCGGACGCAAGTGAAGGGCCGCGGTCTGCTCGACGCCCTGTGCATGCTGCCCCTGGCGGTGCCGGGGCTGGTGATGGCCTTCGGCTATGTGGCGATGAGCCTGCGCTGGCCGTTCGGCAAGGACGGACCACTGGGCGACTATGTCAGTGTTCTGGCGGCGGAGCCCAACCCGGTGCCGCTGCTGATCGCGGCCTACGCCATCCGGCGCTTGCCGTACATCGTGCGCTCGACGGTCGCCGGCCTCGAACAGACCAGCGGCGAGCTCGAAGAGGCCGCCATGAACCTCGGTGCCTCGCGCTTCACCGCGGTGCGCCGCGTGATCGTGCCGCTGATCATGGCGAACCTGATCGCCGGCGGCATGCTGGTGTTCTCATTCTCGATGCTCGAAGTCTCCGACTCGATGCTTCTCGCCCAGCAGAAGCACCAGTTCCCCCTCACCAAGGCCATCTTCGCCTTCACCGAACGCCTGGGCGACGGCGTCTACATCGCCAGCGCGATGGGCGTGTGGGGCATGGCGCTCTTGACGGTGACGCTGTTCGGAGCCAGCGTGCTCTTGGGCAAGAAGCTCGGGTCGATCTTCCGGGTCTGAGCAGTGGGGGTGCGACCGGCACGCGGCGATGTCGCTGCGAAGCCGAACGCGCACCGTGCGAGACAAATAAAAAAGCGGCGCGATGTCGCGCCGCTTTTCATTGTGTGCGAATGGTCGGCTCAGCTGCGCTTGCCGATGACAAACCCGATCACGGCCGAGACGAGCGTGAAGACTCCGAGGCCGCCGACGACGGCGATGAGGTTGCCGCCCAAGGTCTCGAGCAGTTCCGCGCCCGAGCCCGAGAGGACGAGGATGACGGTGAAGACGCTGAGCAGCAGCGTCACGATGGCGCCGAACGCCAGACCGCCGACGAGTCCCGAGCCAGGGCCGTCGTACGGCTCGGCGGCGACCATGGCGGCCATCGACATGCCCGCGGCTGCGACGGGTTCGGCCGCACCGCCTTCGAACAGCCCGCCGCCCTCGATGCCGGCCTTGCTGCCGCCCACA
The DNA here is from genome assembly GCA_947459215.1 of Phycisphaerales bacterium. Classification (GTDB taxonomy): domain Bacteria; phylum Planctomycetota; class Phycisphaerae; order Phycisphaerales; family UBA1924; genus JAFEBO01. The sequence goes on along the minus strand of CANHCQ010000011.1, from coordinate 83,072 downwards.
TCAACCGAGCCAGAACCCGCGTTGGCGGTCGCGCCGTACGCGTCTTCCATCAGGCCCGCGCCCAGGCCGGTGTCCTCACGAGTGAGGTCCATGATGCCCGAGCCGGCGGAGGAGTCTCCAGCGGCGGTCGAGCCGAGGCCCGCGAGCGGGGAGGCCGTGACGCGGGTGACGGCGGAGGGATCGGAGTCGTCGGTGGCGTCGGCATCGAAGATGCTGATGCCGGTCTGTTCCTTGGGGCTTTCGGCGACGCCCGAGCCGCCCAGGCCGATGCCGCTGCCCATGTTCGCGTTCGATCCGCTGCTGGCGAGCCCGATGGGTTCGAGCTCGCCCGACTCGGCGAGCGGGATCTCATCGTCGCCCTTGCCGCCCGAGAGCAGATCGACCTGCTCCACCTTGAACATCAGGCGGTCGCGATCGCGGAAGGCCTCGAGCTGGCGACGGTCTGCCATCGCCTTCACCTCGTCGGTCGAGACCTTGAGCTTGGCGGCGGCTTCCTCGATCGAATAGAACATCTTGGCCATGCGTGCGGCTCCTGCGGCTGCGAGCGGGCGACGGATCGAACCGTCGCCCCGGGGGGTCTCCCAAACGGGTCTCGATGATACTACCTTCCCCTTCAGAAGGCATGGTCCACCCCGCCGGCAACCAACTCCCGCCCACCCAAACAGCTCCCGGCGCGAACGTGGTGGCTCATCAACCCTCGCGAAGGGCATCGATCCGGCGTCCGGCTCGGTTTCCCGTCGAGCCTTTCGATCTCGTCCACCCCGCGGTTCCCGCGGAGTTCGACGGCCTGACGGTTCTGCATCTTTCGGATACCCACATCCGTCGCACCCGTCCGCGGCCCGGGCACCATCTGGCCCTGATCGAGGCGTTGCAAGACATCGCAGTTGATCTGGTCGTGGTGACGGGCGACTGCATGACCCACCCCGGCGACGAACCCGCGGCGTTGGCGGCGCTGGCGGAGCTGCGCGACAACTGGAACAGCCGCCTCGGGGCGTTTGCAATCGGTGGCAACCACGACACCGCCGCGTTCCTCCGGGAAGCACGCGCGATCGAGGGCATCCGCTGGCTCGACAACGAGAGCGCCTATGTCGCAGTCGCCGGCCGCACGCTGCGCCTTGTGGGCACAGGATTTCCGGAAGACCTGCTGCACGCCACCGACCAGCCCGCTCGCCCCGCCGACCTCACGCTCACCCTCGTGCACTACCCCACCGAGATCTACACCGCCGCCCGGCTTGGCCTGCCGCTGCTGTTCTGCGGCCACACCCACGGCGGACAGATCCGCCCCCACGCCTCGCTCGCGCCGCACACCAGCTGCGACATGCCCGCCAACCTCGCCAGCGGCGTGCTCCGCCTCCGCGACACCGTGCTCTGCATCTCACGCGGCCTCGGCACCGCGGTCCTGCCGCTGCGCTTCAACTGCGAGCCCCAGGCGCCGCTCTACACGCTGCGTCGCGGACCGCTTCCGGGCGATGTCCCGGATCGGGTGGTGATCTTCAATAGATGGTGAATCGCACTTTGGAAAGCGAGCCGGGGCGTCCGCGCCCGGTGCCGATGTCAACCAAAGGCGTTGCACCGCGGAGCACGCAGAGAACGCGGAGAAAGACAATTCAAGACGGAGAGCACGGCGAGAGGCGAGGAGTTCTGCGTGTCATTTGGGCGAAGCATCTCGCCTTCCAGCGCTTTAAGCAACAGCTCCCTGTTCTCCGTGGTCAATCTCCTCCCGCCTTCCTCTGCGTTCTCTGCGGTGCATGCCTTTCCGGTCGATCGAACGCCCAATCGCACGGGGCGAGGACGCCCCGGCTCGCTGGCGTAAACGGACTCTCGCGTCAGCCAGCGATCGCTGGCGTCTTGCGTCGCGTCGGATCCGGCACCGGCACCGCGCTCAAGAGCCGCTGGGTGTACTCGTGCCTTGGCGTCTGCAGCACCTCATCGCGGGTCCCGATCTCCACGATCTTTCCCTTGAGCAGCACCGCCACCCGGTGGCAGATGTGCTGGATCACGTTCATGTCGTGGCTGATGAAGAGGTAACTCAGCTTCAGCTCGCGCTGCAAGTCGGTGAGCAGGTTGAGAATCTGCGCCTGGATCGAAACATCGAGCGCGCTGGTGGGTTCGTCACAGATCAAGAGCCGCGGCTCGAGCGCCAAGGCCCGCGCGATCGCCAGCCGCTGACGCTGCCCGCCGGAGAATTCGTGCGGATAGCGATCCGCGCCCGCCGCGGGCATGCCGCAGCGTTCGAGCAAGGCCCCAACCCGCCGAGCCAGCTCACGGCGATCGGTCACCACGCCGTGCACCACCAAAGGCTCGCCCACGCTGGTGCCCACGCGCAATCGCGGGTTGAGCGACCCGGCCGGGTCTTGGAAGATCATCTGCATGTGGCGGCGCGCGGCCCGGAGCTGGCGGGCGCCCATGCTGCGGATATCGCGTTGCTCGAACTCGACGGTCCCTTCAGCGGTGTCCACAAGCCCGAGCACCGCGCGGCCAACGGTGGACTTGCCGCTGCCGGATTCTCCGACGAGACCGAGCGTCTCGCCTTCGTGGATCTCAAAGTCCACGCCATCCACGGCGTGTGTGTACGCGGTGACACGCTGCAGGAGGCCGGATCGAACCGGGAAGCGCACCACCAAGCCGCGGACGCGAAGGATGGGTTGGGTGGCATCGGTCATCGGAGCAAGATAGCGCGGACGCGGGCGCCGTTGGGCGGTGAGGGCGGCGGGGGCGTTGGAGCGGTGGGGGGAGAGGGTGGGGCGGGGGCGTGGGTGGTGCCCCCAACACCGCCCAACCGCGGTGTGTCGGTGAGGCTCCTAGAATCGCCATGGGGCGGGAGACGCTCGCCCTTACAGGAGCTGCCAACCGTGGAAGCCTTTGAGAAACTGAAGAAGATCATCGCCGAGGCGGAGGCCGACGTGCTCAAGTTTGACGGCGGCAACAAGGCCGCGGGCACCCGAGTCCGCAAGTCCATGCAGGACGTGAAGTCCGCGGCTCAGGAAATCCGCGAGAAGGTCCTCGAGAATCGTGACGTCGAGAAGCCCAGCTGATGAGCGCGACCGAGCAGCGACAGACCGGTGCATCGACCCTTGCCGCCACTCCTGCGACCTCAGGGGCGGGCGAGGATGAGTCATCGTCTGCGCCGAGCAAGCTGTTGTTCGATCTGGGCGGCATCGATCTCACCCGCATCGTCGTGACGAAGAAGGAACTCGAGACATGGAACCCGCACCGCGGGGACATGGCGCTTCTCGACGGCGTGGTATGGCGGAGCGAGGACGCGTCGAAGGGAGTGGGAGTGCATCTCGCCCGCAAGACCGAGTTCTGGGCCGCCGGGCACTTTCCGGGCCGCCCGATCATGCCAGGTGTGCTGATGGTCGAGACTGCGGCACAGCTGGCGTGCTACCTGTTCAACGCGCGGATCGGCAAGCCGACCTTGGCGGTCTTCCTCCGGATCGAGGAGTGCGTGTTCCGCAGCATGGTGGAGCCGGATCGAGACCTCTTTATCCTCTGCCAGGAAGTGAAGAGGAATCGGCGCCGCTTCATCTCCGACGTGCAGGGCATCGTCGAGGGCAAGCCCGCCTTCAGCGCCCGTATCAGCGGCATGAGCATGGAAGCCTGAGTCGGTCTCGCGACCGATCGCCCCTGGACCGGCCGACGGCCGGTCTCTTTGTCGACGGGGCGGGGTGCGCCGGGTTTGCGCGCCGAGCGGCCTTGGATACCCTCGCACGTCGGGATCTCTTTTGCTCGCCGTGGTTTCTCTTTCCATCGCCATCGTCTGCAAGAACAGCATGAGGACGCTGCCGAGCGTGCTGGAATCGGTGCGCCCGTTGCTAGAAGCCGGCGCCGAGCTTGTGGCGGTCGATAGCGGCTCAACCGACGGCACGATCGAACTGCTGGAGTCGCGCGGCGTTCGGGTGATGCGTTCGGCGTGGCTGGGATTTGTGCGCACCAAGCAGCTCGCGCTCGACCACTGTCGCGGCGAGTGGGTCTTGAGCCTCGACAGTGATGAATCGCCTGACCCGACACTGATCGCATCGATTCTCGACGTGGTTCGGTCGGCGGACACCGCGCAGGGATACCGCTTGAATCGCAAGACGTTCGTCGCTGGTCGATTTCTGGAGCATTGCTGGCAGCCGGAATGGCGATTGCGATTGGTCCGCCGCGGGCTGGCGAAGTGGGGCGGCATCGACCCGCACGATCAGATGGAGATGCCCGCCGGCGCCAAGGAGGGCACGCTCCAGGGGACGCTGCGGCACGATTCCTTCGTGTCGTTCGCGGATCACATCGAGCGTCAGGCGCGGTATGCGCGCCTGCACGCTGAGGGTCTCTTCGGGCAGGGCAAGCGGAGCGGCTTTGTCGAGATCGCGGTCCAACCCAGCGCGGCGTTCATCAAGCAGCTGGTTCTGAAATCCGGCTGGCGCGATGGGTGGCGGGGCGTGCTGGCCGCGGCATCGACGGCGGCGGGCACACTGATGAAGCACATCGTGCTGTATGAATTGACGGCGATGCAGCGGGAGAGCGGGCGCTAGCGGTCAGGCCGCGATCGACTGTTGGAAGTGCAGCCCGAGGCGGTAGCTGGTCGCGAGCCGCTGGCAGCGGACGACGCGGCCGATGCGGCGGGGCTGCATCGGGTCGTCGGGATACAGGCTGAATGCGGTGCCGGGCTTGATCTCGAGATCGGAGTAGACACCCAGGCCGCCGGGGCCGACGTCGGCGACGCGGACGCTGGTGAGCATGGGTTCGCGACCGTTGCGTTGGAACACCGCGACGGCGGTGCCGCTGATGGGCTCGCGCCCGCCGCGACGGCGATCGAACTTCAGGCTCTGGTTGGAATCCATACTCGGCGTATCGGACCGGGCGTGAAGCGACTTTGGTGCAAGGTCGGTCTGGGGGCCCGGGAAAACAATCGGAAAGCGGCTGCAGGCGAGGCGATCCAAACAGAATCCACACAAAGACGGTATCGGGACCGGGGGTGGGGAAGGGGTCGCTCGGGGGGCGTCGCGACTTCATAGAATGGCGACGGCACGACCGGTCGGGCCATGGAGGGCGGGGGTGTGTGGGGCCGGCGGAAAGGAGTTCCGCGGGGATTGGTGGAGTTTTCGACCGGTTCCCGACGGGCGGCGTGCCCTGTCGGCGTCTTGATTGTGTGCACGCCTCAGGATCCCTTTGACATGAAGCTTGCTATGAAGATTGCTCGCACGGTCGGCATCGTTTCCTCGTCGCGTGCTCTGGGCACCGCGGTGCTTGTGGGGGTGGCGGCCGTCGCCGCGACCGCCGGTACGCGCTACGTCACCGCCCACACCAACGCCGTCGCCGACGCTCCGCGGGTGGCGGTCGTCAATATCGAGGAAGTGCTCAACGGGCTGGACTACCTCAAGCTCGAACAGGGCAAGCTGAAGAACAAGGCCGACGAGCGTCAGAAGGAACTGACAGCGCTCGCGAACGAGCTCGACGAGTTGCAGAAGAAGCTGGACCTGCTGCCCTTGGAAGACAAGAAGCGTCGCGAGCAGGCGGGCTCGCTGGTGGAGAAGAGCGCGACGGCTCAGGCGAAGACCAACGCCTACCAGCAGATCATCAACATCGAGAAGGGCGACTTGTTCAAGGACGCCCACATGATGGTCGCCGACGCGTGCGGCGACTACGCCCAGAAGAACGGCTTCGATCTGGTCATCGTCGATGACCGCGCGATCCGATTCGACAGCAACATGAGCTCGGATCAGGTGAGCATGGTGATCGCTCAGAAGCGCGTGATGTACGCCGCCGACTCGATCGACATCACCAAGGCGATCCTGACCAAGATGAACAACGAGTTCGCGGCGGGCGGCAAGCCGGCGGCTCCCAAGAAGAAGTAAACACTCCACAACCCGCCGCGGGAAGCCGCGGCGGGTTGATTCCGGATTGACCCCACAGGTTTCACAGACTCACAGAAAAGAAGTTCAACTCAAAGGTCTCGAAGGATCCAAAGAACGGACCACTTCAACCGCGCCCGGCATCTCTCCTGTTCCCCCGTTCCCCTGTTCCCCTGCTCCCCCGCTCCCCCGCTCCACTCCCCTTCCCCATGACCCTCGCCATGACCCAGATCGACTCGATTTCCGAAGCGAAGCCCGGTGCGGCAAACAGCGCGGCGATGACTTCCGGTTCGCTCGCCGCATTGCTCGGGGGCGAGTTGGTCGGCTCGGCGGACATCGCCGTGCGCGGCGTGGCGGGCATCGATCACGCCAGCAGCGGCGACGTGACCTTCATCCGCAGCGCCAAGTACGCGGCCCTGTGGGCCAAGAGCCACGCCTCGGTCGCGGTGCTCGTCCGCGGCGTCGATGTTCCTCCCACCGGCGAGGGCCGCGCCATCGTCATCGTCACCAACGCCGACGACGCCCAGCTGAAGATCCTGTCCGCGCTCGCGCCCGCCAAGGCCGCCCCCGCCCGCGGCGTGGATCCGACCGCCAAGGTCGATCCGACAGCGAGCATCGACGCTGCCGCCAGCATCGGCCCCATGTGCACTGTTGGACCGGGCGCCAAGATCGGAGCCCGCAGCGTGCTCGTCCACGGCGTGTACGTCGGGGCCGAGGCCAGCATCGGCACCGACACCGTGCTCGGCCCCAGCGTCTCGCTGCTGGATCGCTGCGTGATCGGGAACAACTGCAACGTCGCCGCGTCGGTCGTCATCGGCGCCGACGGCTTTGGCTACACCATGCAGCCGCACCCCAGCGGCCGCGGCCGATACCTCGTCCACATCCCCCATCTGGGCAACGTCGTGATCGGTGATCACGTCGACATCGGCAGCGGCACGTGCATCGACCGCGCCAAGTTCGGCTCGACCTCCATCGGCAGCGGAACCAAGATCGACAACCTCGTCCAGATCGGGCACAACTGCCGCATCGGGCAGTCATGCATCATCTGCGGCCAGGTCGGGCTCTCGGGCTCGGTCACCCTCGGCAATGGCGTGATGCTCGCGGGCAAGGTGGGCGTCGCCGACAACATCACCATCGGCAACATGGCCCGCGTCGGCGCCAACGGTGGCGTGATGAACGACATCCCCGCCGGCGAAACGTGGCTCGGCGCTCCCGCGATGCCCGCCAAGGAAGCCGCCCGCAACCTCGCGCTCTTCCGCCGCTTGTCTTCGGTGCTAAAGAAGCTCAAGATCGGCGATCTGTCGCACTGAAGCGTTGCTTCAGGCGGCACAGGCGTCCCGCCTGTGCGGGCGGAGGCCGGAAAAAGCAGAAGCAAAGACGGAACGTCCGGGCCACCGGGATCAGATGGCATGAGTGAATCGCGCACCATCACCGGACGCGGGCTCTTCACGGGGCGCGAGGCGTCGATCGCGTTCGCACCCGCCTCCGGCGTCGCGTTCACAGTGGCGGGGCGACCGATCGCCGCACACGTGTCTCAGGTTGTTCCCGCCAGCGGCCCGCTGGGCGGACGCAGCACCAACATCCAACACGCCGGAGCGTCGGCCCTGACCATCGAGCACGCGCTGTCAGCGCTCGCGGGCTTGAACATCTGGGACGCCGCGGTAACGTTGCGCGCGACGGACGATGTCGGAGGAACCGTCGAGGTCCCGATCCTCGACGGCTCGGCGCTTGACTTCGTGCGCGCCATCGACGCATTGGGACTCGTGTGTGCGTCTTCAGACGCCGAGGCTGACGAGTCTTCGAGGAAGCCTCGGATAGGTCAGGAAGAAGACAAGAAGGCAGAACCCACCCCCCGGCCCCCTCCCTCTGGGAGGGGGAGTCGAGCGAGCCGACTTCGTCGCTCAATTCGGGTGGACGATTCCAAAACCGGGGCATTCATCGAGGCGGCGCCGAGCGAGACCTTGCGGTATCGCTATGAGTTGTCGTACCCACCGGGGTCGGGGATCGGGGATCAAGCCGCGGAGTGGTCGGGTGATGCCGCCGAGTACCGGCGTGAGATCGCCCCCGCGCGGACGTTCTGCCTCGAGCGCGAGGCCCAGGCGATGCGGGCCGCGGGGTTGTTCACGCACCTCACGCCGCGGGACATGCTTGTCATCGCTCCTGACGGCCGCCCCATCGACAACGAGCTGCGGTTTGGCAATGAACCGGCTCGCCACAAACTCCTGGACCTGATCGGCGACCTGGCACTCCTCGGCGGCCGCCTGATCGCGGACGTGCGGGCGGTCCGATCCGGGCACGCGTTGACGCACGAATTCTGCCGTCGGGTGCTCGAGACGGATTGAACCACAGAGACACAGAGGCACAGAGAAGAGGCTTCAACTCGAAGGGCTCCAAGGTCTCGAAGGTGTGAAGCAGAATCGTGCTGTTGGAAACTTGTTGACGTTCCTCGTGCCACGGCTTCCCAAACGCCTGCTTTTCAGCACCCCGCTTCTCTCCTCCCCCTGCTCCCCTTCTTCTCTGTTCCTCTGTGTCTCTGTGGTGAAAACGACTCAGTGGTGAAAAACTTCCCTCGCGACCTGACCGGTACGATGAAGGATCATGCTCGATCCCTTCGCTCCCGCCGCCAACGACCCCCGCTCCGCCGATCCCGGCTCGCCCCTGCGGGCGTGGGTCTGCGGCATCATCGCGCTGGTCTGCATTCTCACCGTCATGTTCCTGAACCAGACCGAGGCAACGCCCAGCGCGTCGTCCTCGGCGGCGAAGGCCGTCGCGACGACGGGGACCCTCGATCCTTCCGATCCGTTCATCATGTCCGCCAAGGTCGTGACCAAGCTCGCGTACGACCTCGGTTCCACCGACGACCGCACCCGGAAGATGCTGCTCTCGCAGATGGACAGCCCATACGCCGATCGCAAGCCCGACGCCGCGGAACAGGTGCGGCGTGCGATCGTCGCCGCTGAGATCATGGGCGACAAGGGACCCGCCGAGGCCGAGAAGACCTTCACCGAGCTCGAAAAAGAGTTTGCCGATCGAGCCGACCGCGAAGCTCGCGCGCTCGAGCCCGAAGAGAAGCAGGAAATCGATGAGATCTCCGCCGATATCGCCGCACTGCGTTCGATCTACTCCGGCGGCATGCTCGACGACGCCACCACGACGCGGCTCGTCGATCGCCACGGCTGGTTTGCCAAGGTCGCGATGACCTACGGCAAGCCCAACTCGGATCCGGTTCGCGCCGACCTTCTCGGCGGCGGAGTGCTGCTTTTCTCTCTGATGATGGGATTCCTGCTTCTGATGCTTGGCGGCATCCTCGCGGGCTTCGGCTGCTTTGTCGTCGCGATCGTGCTGTTTGCGACCGGACGCATGAAGCCGCGGTTTGTGAAGCCTGCCCCCGGCGGCTCGTTCGGCTGGGAGATGCTCGCCGGGTTCACGTTCACGTTCCTCGCGTTCAAACTGACCACGTGGGTCCTCGTGCTGCTCACCAGCAGCGCCGGCATGCCGCCCGCGTGGCTGCCGACGTTCGTGCTCCTGGGCCAGTGGCTGGTGGCGCTCGCCGTGTTCACGCCGATTCTCTTCGGCGTGACCTTCGCGCAGTGGCGGCGGCTGTCGGGATGGACGGCTCCGCGGGGTGTACTGCGGGAGCTCGCGGCCGGCATGTTCGGGTACCTGGCCGGCCTGCCGCTCGTGTTGGGAGCGTTGGTCATGTCGCTGGTGCTCGACGCCATCTACCGCGCGGCGACGAGTCAGGGCCCGCGTGATCAGAGCAACCCGATCATGGAACTGGCCAGCCGCGCCGACGCGTTCACGCTGTTGCTGCTCTTCACCCTCGCGACGATCTGGGCTCCATTGGTGGAAGAGACCGTCTTCCGCGGCGGGATGTACCGGGCGGTCCGCACCCGCCTCCACGCCGTGCTCGCCGGCATCGTCTCCGCCATCGCCTTCGGCGTGATGCACGGCTACCCGTTCCTTCTGCTGGGCCCGGTGATGGCCATCGGCCTCACCTTCGCCCTCATGCGCGAATGGCGTGACAGCATCATCGGCCCGGCATTCGGACACTTCCTGAACAACGCAACCGTGCTGGGACTGCTGCTGGTGGTGATGGCCCTGGCGAAGTGACAGACTGACGCGAAGCGCTTCGGCAGCGCCTCCTCTCCCCGCCTGCGGGGAGAGGACGACTTGACGCGAAGCGTCGAGTCAGGTGAGGGGACTGCGGGTGCCTGAACGGTGCCGCGCCCGAGCCCGAATCACCCCTCCCCGCTTCGCGGGGCGAGGACGCGCGGACGGCCGAGATTCGTGCAGGTTCAGCCCTTGGGCTTCTTGACCGGCGTCGCGGCGCTCTGCGTCGCAACATGATCCAGCGCCCGGATCGTCGCCCCAGCCTTGTCGAGCAGATCGCGCAACGTCTCCGCTGCCGCGATCGACTGCTGCAACAAAGGCTCGGCCAACGCCGCGGGCTTGGCGTCCGGACCAAACTTGGCGTTAAGGTCCGCGGCCAGCCGCTCAGCGTTCTCGTTGAGCCGCACCAAGTGCTCGCCCAACCGGGTCGTGTACTCGTGGAACGCCTGCGCGTCGGCACGCAACTGATCGATGCGGCCCTCGACGGTCCGCTCGATCTCCTTCGCGGCGCTCTTGCTGTCGGTGACGGCCTTCTCCAGGCCTTCGGTCTGCTGGAGAAGCAGATCGATCTTGTCGGCGCCCTCGAGGATCGCCCGGTCGATGCCGCGGCGGGCGACCTCGACCTGCTGCTCCAGCGCCGCAAACTCGCCGGCCTTGGCGATCATGCGGTCGTGCACGCGGGCGGCCTGCTCGACCATGGTGCCCAGGCCCGGGTAGTTCGTCGCCTCGCCTGGGGGCAGGCCGAGTTTCACTGCATCCTGCGGGCCCAGCAGCGTGGCGGCGGCGCGGCAAAGCTGTTCCAGCCGCTGCATCCCCGGGCCACTGGCAACTTCGACTTCAACACGGGCACGTCGGATGCGCTTGTCGAGCTCGCGGACGTCGTGGTCCACCTGCTCGTGCAGCGGAGCAAGCCGCTCCTCCATGCCGTTGAGCATGTCGTCGAGCTTCTGCTGGATCTGGCGCTCGCGGTCGAGGATGGCGCTCTCGCGGGCCGCCGCGTCGGCCTGACGCTGCTCGCTGCGGCGTTCGATCTCATTGGCCAGCTCGCGCAATTCGTCGAGCTTGACCCGCATCTGCTGCTCGGCCTCTTCGATCTGCTTCGCGCCCTCGCGCTGCTGGGTCTCAAGGGCACGCCGGTTCTCGTCGGCGATCGATTCGCTGGTGCGACGGGCGTCTTCGAGCTTGGTCTCGATCGATGCCTGCAGGTCGATGACGCGGCGCTGGTGATCGACGACGGCGTCGAGCGCTGCACGCTCGCGGGCCTCGATCGCCTGCATCGCCGCCGACTCGGACTTGGACAGCCGTTCGAACAGCTCGGCGTGCAGGCCCGTCAGCGTGTCGGCTGCCGCTTTCTCGCGGGCCTCGATGCGGGCGAGCGTGGCCTCATGAGCCGCCTGCAGGTCGCCGAGCCGGGCGGCGACGAAGGCCTCGAACTCCTCGCCGGCACGGAGGATCTCCTGCTGGCGGGTGTCGAGCCTGGCGCACGCGCGATCGACGGCCTGGCGGCACAGCGCCTCGACCTCGTCGGCCTTCGCGCTCACCAAGCCTTGGAGCTTCTGGCGGATCTGTTCGGCGAGCTGCTCGGGATCGGCCGTGAGCTTGGTCACGTCCTGGGCCACCTGCTCGGCGCGGCTGACGCGCGATTCGAGCGACGGGATCACCTTCACCGCCGCTTCGAGTCGCGTCTGCAGGTCGCGCGAGATGGTCTGAACACCCTCGCGGAGCGATTTGATCTCGGTGCTGGTGCTCTCAAGCGTGCGCCCATGGCCGCTCGCCTCGCGGATCAGCGCCTGTAGCGTGGTCGAGTATTCCTCGAACGTGCGCTTATCGACGACCCGCGGCGAGAGAAAAATGTCGGCGACAGCGCTCTCGGGACCGGGCAGCGGCTTGCGCGCAGCGGTGCCGAACCCACTTCCAAGCGCGGTCCCCGCGACATTGGTGGCCGGAGCCTGAGACATCGCAGGAGTATCGGCTGCGGCTTCGCCTCAACTCGACATTTTCGGACCTTGGTCGGATCTCCGAGCCGCACGCTTCAGCCCCGCGAGCGGGGGGGAGCGTGGGGTCACCGATATGCATGGCGCCCCGGTGTTTCCATGGGCACGTTCCACGCTGGCTGAAGCCCGCTGCTCGGACGGTCAACGCGCTGGCAATTGTGAACTCTTCGAAATCGGACCCAATCCTCCACCAATCACTTCCCGCAGGCGCCGCTCGGCGGTAGCCTGCCCACGGAGGATCCCTCATGCGGCATCGCGGCGAAATCGTCTTTGTCTCGGTCATCGCCCTCGCCGCTGCCGGCATGGCGGGGATGCTGGCGGGTCAGAACGATCCCTTCGCCGACCGCTACGTCACCAGTTCCTTCGTGAACTGGGAGAGCCCGCACGTCCACCCGCTCGAACGCCTCGGCGATCGGCTGCTCGCCGTCAACACCGCCGACGCGCGGCTCGAGATCTTCGATATCGCCAGCGGCCTGCCCTTCGCCGCGGGCTCGATCCCCGTGGGCATCGACCCGGTCAGCGTTCGCGTCCGCACCGCCACCGAAGTCTGGGTGGTGAACCACATCTCCGACAGCATCAGCGTGGTAGATCTTTCCACCAAGCGGGTGGTGCGGACGATCTCGACCAAGGACGAGCCCTGCGACGTGGTCTTCGCGGGCACGCCGCAGCGGGCCTTTGTCACCTGTTCCGCGGCGAAGGTCGTACAGGTCTTCGATCCCGCCGACACCACACCCGGCGGCGTCGCGCTCAGCGAGATCGCGATCAAGGGCGAGGCTCCGCGCTCCATGGGCGTCAGCCCCGATGGCAGCAAGGTCTACGCGGCGATCTTTGAATCCGGCAACGGCTCGACGATCCTGGGCGGCGGCATCATGCCCGGCGCGATGGTGCTGGGCTTCCCGCCCAACGTGGTCACCGATCCGGCCGGACCCTACGCCGGGATCAACCCGCCGCCGAATGTCGGCCTGATGTTCGTCCCCGCCAAGAACCCCGCCGCGGGCACGCCCCCGGCGGTCGGGCTCATCGTGCGCAAGAACGCCGCCGGCCAGTGGATGGACGACAACAACGGCAACTGGACCGACCTCGTCAGCGGCCCCAACGCCAGCAAATCCGGCCGCCAGCCGGGCTGGGACCTCCCCGACCGCGACCTGGCGGTGATCGACGCGAACGCGCTGACGGTGAGCTATGCGACGCGGCTCATGACGATGTGCATGAGCGTGGGCGTGAACCCGGCGACCGGCGCGATCGCGGTGATCGGCACCGAAGCACAGAACGAGAAGCGCTTCGAGCCCAACATCAACGGCACGTTCATCAAGGTGGAGGTGGCGAACGTCGATCCGGTCTCGCTCGGCGCGAACGTGGCGGATCTGAATCCGCACCTGACATACACCAGCTCGAGCATCGCGGTGGGCGAGCGGTACAAGTCGCTGGGCGATCCGCGGGCGATCGCGTGGAACGCCGCGGGAACGGTCGCGTACGTCGCGGGCATGGGCTCGAACAACGTGATCGCGATCGACGCCAGCGGCACGCGGCTGACGCCGACGCCGATCGAAGTGGGCGAGGGCCCGACCGGCCTGGCGCTCGACGAAAGCCGCGACCGGCTGTTCGTGCTCAATAAGTTCGACGGCTCGATCTCGGTGATCTCGCTGTCGGGCGGCGGCGGGGGGAGCGAGATCATCCGCGTCCCGTTTTTTGACCCGACGCCCAACGCGATCAAGGCCGGTCGTGTGCACCTGTACAACACGCACCTCAACTCAGGCCTGGGCCAGGTCTCGTGCGCGTCGTGCCATGTGGACGGGCGCAACGACCGCCTCGCGTGGGATCTGGGCGACCCCAGCGGCTCGACGCAGGCGCTGACCGGCCTGAACCTGGGCGCGAACTTCCCGGGCCTGAACACCGGCTTCCAGCCCTTCCATCCCATGAAGGGCCCGATGACCACGCAGACGCTGCAGGACATCATCGAGCACGAGCCGCACCACTGGCGCGGCGATCGCTCGGGCATCGAAGCCTTCGCCGGCGCCTTCACCGGACTGCAGGGCGCCGACGCTCAGCCCAACCCCGCGGCGATGCAGGAGTTCGAGAACTTCCTCGCCTCGATCACCATCCCGCCGAATCCATACCGCAATCTCGACAACACGCTGCCCAGCAGTCTTCCGTTGCCCGGGCATTACACCACCGGCCGGTTCAGTCCTGCCGGCCAGCCCCTGCCCAACGGCAACGCCAACATCGGCATGGCCCTCTACCGCAGCCAGTCCCGTCGCCTCGACGGCGGCAATCTCTCCTGCGTGCAGTGTCACACGCTGCCCACCGGCATGGGCACCGACATGACCTTCCAGGGCAACCGGTTTGTCACGATCGCCCCCGGTCCCAAGGGCGAGCGGCACCACGCGGTCGTCTCGGTGGACGGATCGACGAACATCACCATCAAGGTCCCCCAGCTCCGCACGCTCTACAAGAAGACCGGCTTCAACACCACCCAGCTCGACAACACCAGCGGCTTCGGCCTGCTCCACGACGGCTCAGTCGATTCCATCGAGCGCTTCGTCACCGAGCCGGTCTTCTCACTCGCGAGCAACCAGGAAACCGCGGACATGACCGCGTTCATGCTCGCGTTCGCCGGGTCGGACTTGCCCCAGGGCTCGGCGACCAACGTCTTCGAGCCCCCGGGCCCGCCCAGCAAGGACACCCACGCGGCAGTGGGGCGGCAGACGACGCTGGTCGCGCTCGCGACCGCGTCCTCCGCGCAGCAGGCCCTGCTCACCAGCTTCGAGACCATCGCCAACAGCGGCAAGGTCGGGCTGATCGTTCGCGCCGGGGTGAACGGCGTCGAACGCGGCTGGTCCTTCACCGGCGGCGGCAACTTCAAGTCCGACACCAATACGACGATCACCTCCGCCGCCCTCAAGGCCCTCGCCAGCGCCGGCAGCGAGCAGACCTGGACCATCGTGCCCAAGGGCAGCGAGACGCGTCTTGGCATCGACCGCGATCTCGACGGCATCCTCAACGGCAACGAGGCCGCGGTGTGCGTCGGCGATCTCAACGCCGACGGCCAGGTGGACGATCTCGACTTCCAGGTCTTCGTCGTCAACTACGACCAGTTGATCGTGCCCCCGGCGAGCATGGCCGCCGACCTGAACCGCGACGCCGTGGTCGACGATCAGGACTTCCAGATCTTCGTGGTGGCGTACGACACGCTGCTGTGCCCCTAGTCACGCCCGCCGACACCCCTCGCGCCAGTGGGACCGGCCTCCCGGCCGGTCGACAGACGTGTGGTTCGCGCCGCAAATGAAAAGACCGGCCGGAGGCCGCTCCCACTGGCTAGCGAGGTGATGTCGCGTTCAGCGCCGAGGTGTGCCAGGCCCCGCCCAACGCGTGCGGTGCCACCAGTCCGCGGCTGCTCGGAGCCGCGCGACTGGTGCCGTTCGCAGCAATCGCTCCGGGCCGCATCAGTCGCGCCGAGCCGAGCCACGGCGGACTGATGGCACCCTCCTGATGGAACCAGTGGGACCGGCCTCCCGGCCGGTCGACAGGCGTGTGGCTCGCGCGGCAAATGAAAAGACCGGCCGGAGGCCGGTCCCACTGTGGCAAGGGTTGTCGTCGCGTTCTTCGCCGGGGCCTGGAAGGCCCCCGCTCCCGGGCTTTGGACCGGCTGGAAGCCGGTCCTACTTCTTCTCGGCGGGCTTGTCTGACTTCTGGTCCGACTTCTTCTCCGCGCTCGCCGCGTCCGCCTTCTTTTCCAGCGTGCCGAAGTACTTCTTCACCGCGTCCTGGTACTCGCGGGGCACGCGGTTGGATTCGAGGGCTTCGGCGGCTTCGCCCTTGGCGGTTTCCACGGCGGACTCAAAGTCGGCGGTCGATTCGCCGCGGACTTGGTCGCCCTGCACCAGACGTGTGCTGATGATCGGGCCGGCACCGGTCTTGGTGTTGGCCTTCTTCTTGTCCATCTTGAAGTCGGCGGCCTGTTGCTCGGGGCTGGCGCCGTCGCCCTTGCCGGGGCCGCCGCTGCCCTGGCCCTGGTTGGCAGAATCACCCTGGCGCCACATGCCGTTGCCCTTGCCCTTGCAGTTGCCACCCTCGCACTTGCCGCCGTTCTTGCAGCCCTCGCACTCGCCGGGGTTGTCGCACTTGCCGCCCATTTCCTTGAGCTGCTGCTGCGCCTCGCTCATGGCGGCCTCGAGCGACTTGCCTTCCTGTGCCATCTGCTCCATCTCGCTGAGCTGCTGGGCCATCTGCTGCATCGCCTGCTGGCCTTCCTTGCTCATGCCTTCCTGCGACATGCCTTTGGAGGCCTGCTGCATCGCCTCGCTCATCTTGTCGCCTTGCTGCATCGACTTGGCCATCGCCATCGCCGATTCCATCAGCTTCTTCTGGTCCTCGGGCGCGAGATTCTTCATCTGCTCGAGGGCCTTCTTGACGGCGTCAGGGTTCTTGGCCGCCTGCTTGGCGAGCTCCTCGGCGGTCTTCTTGTCCATGCCCGCCTTCTGCATGAGGTTCTTCAGTTCCTCCTGCTTGGCGGCCTGGTTCTTCAGCTGCTCCGACAGGTTCTTGAGCTGCTCGGTCAGCTGCTCCTTCTCCTGCGGCGAGAGCTTCGAGTCTTCCAGTTTCTTCTGCAGGTCCTGCAGGTTCTCCTGCGCCTTGGCGAAATCGCCCTTGGCCATGTTCTTCGACAGCTCCTGCAGCGGGCCGGGGCCGGGCTGCTTGAGCTGCTTCATCTGATCCTTCAGACCCTGCAGCTGCTGCTGACGCTCGCTCTGCTGCATCTGGTTCAGCTTCTCGTTCACATCGGTCAGCTTGCGCACCGCGGAACGCCGGATCTCCTCGGCGGTCAACTCCGTCGCCGGCTTAGCCGTCGCGTTGTCGTTCTGTTCTTCCTTCTTGAGTTCCACGCCCGCCTTGGCGAGCATCTCGCTGAGCTTGTCGTCCTTGGCCTTCACGTCCGCCTTGACCTGCAGGATCTCCTGCTGGTTGACCTGCTTCTCCTCGCGCTTGGCGAAGAGGCCGAGCAGGTCGTAGCGGGGCAGACTCGCCCACAGGATCGCCGTGCCGAGGATGGCAAAGGCGGGGACGTACCAGCGATTGGGGGCTTCGATCGGGATCGCCTGTGCCACCCGCAGCGTGCGGGCCTTCTCCTCGGCAGTGAGCACGACGGCCTTGGACCACGTGTCGGACTGGTGCTCGACGCAAAGCGCGGTGGAGAGCGACTCGCGCAGCCCGGCGCGTTCATCCAGCATTCTGGCCGCCGCGAGCGTGCGCGGCCGCGTGAACAGCGACCACACCAAGGCCCCGACCAGTGCGGTTCCCGCGGCGACATACGGCGCGATCGTCCAATCAATGAACACGCCCAGCAGGCGATCCATCAGTGTCGCGACGAAGAGCGCAAAGACGCCGATCGTGAGCAGCAGCGCAAAGCGGGCGAAGAAGCGGATGATGGTCAGCCGCCACTGCGCCGAGCGAACCACGGACTTCACGTGCTGCATGAGAGCCTCCCGAACGGTTTCAAACCGGACCCACCCGCCACCCACCCACCCACTGCCCCAAACCGCTGCCCAAAACCACTGACGCGAGCGGCACCACTCTTGGAGCGCACCGCAACCACGGTCGATGCGCCGATCCACCGACTTCTACGGAGAATCGGCGGGCCGCGTTTCGAAGGTGCAGTGTATTCGATCGAAAAGACGTGTTTTGTTTGGGAGGGACGAGGCAAACGGCCAATTAGCCAAAGCGCCAAATAAAGCCGCAGCCCGCGCGTCTTGATTTGGCCATTGGGCCATTTGGCACTTTGGCCCTTTTCCTACTCCTCCGCCACGCTCTGCACCGTCACCAGCCCGATGATCTCCGCCGCCTGGCCTTCCCGCGGCACTTCCAACTGGCACAGCGCGACGGCGTCGGGGTTTTCGGAGGCCCAGAAGCCGCCCGGCTTGAAGGCATCGCCGAACTCGTCGCGGAACTCGGTGAGGGGGATCACGACCGTCTGCCCGACGCCGATCGCCTCCTTGATCGGGCGGCTGAAGCGCCGGTTGAGCCACAGCGTGCCCGGGCCGAGCGAGGTGCCGGTGGTGTTGGTGAACTCCAGCGTCTTGGCGCGGCGGAAGACCTGCACATCCAGCACCGGCCCCGGCGGCAGTTCCTTCGGGTACGGCCGCGCGTAATCCACGGGAGCGGTCGTGCTGCAACCGGCAAGGCACGCCGCGGCGGCAAGGGAGAGAACGCGGACAGCGCGGAGCGAGCGGAGTTTCGCGGAGGACGTGCTTTTCAACTCAAGGGACTCCGTGGGCAGTGGGGCAGTGGGGGAGTTCGAGTGCGGCGTTCGCGCCTCCTCTCCCCGCTCGCGGGGAGAGGACCGCTTCGCCGCAGGCGAAGCAGGTGAGGGGATTGCGGGTACCTGATGGCGTTGTCATTCGAACATCCAAGGCCCCTCCCCGGTCTCGCTTCGCTCGCCCACCCCTCCCCGCTCCGCGGGGCGGGGCGGCGCGGAGCACGCACAACCTACCGTTTTCCCGCGTGGCACGCGAAGACGAACATCCCGAATCCGACATCTCCTGCGAAGGCGGCGAGGAGTCTATCTCCAACAACGCCACCGCTCCCGCTCCGGCGATCGCCCCGGGCATCGAAGACATCGACGCCCGGCGTGCCGCGGCCGAGATCGGCAAGTCCCACAACGATCTGGGCATCGACCCGCGAATCCCCGCGCTGGTCCCCGGCTTCGACGGGCCGTTCTTCCAAGCCGGGCTCGCGGGGTATTCCGACGCCGCCATGCGGCTCATCGCCCGCAAGCACGGCTGCCCCTTCTGCGTCACCGAGGCCCTGCTCGACCGCACGCTGCTGGCCGGAGGCCGCGGCTTCGCCAAAGCCGATCTGGGCGAGATCCACGACAACGTGCCCGGCGGCGAAGACGATCACCCCCTCGCGGGCCAGATCATGGGCAGCGACCCACGCGAGATGGCCGCCTCGGCCGTCAAGATGATCGAACAGGGCACCCGCTCCGATCGCGCGTACCGCGAACTGGCATACGAAGACGGCCAGTTCCCCAAGCCCGGCGAACACCTGAGCATCCCCGGCGGGTTTCAAGTCAAAGTGTCAGTAGGACCGGCTTCCAGCCGGTCTGCTTCGCACACGGACACGCCCGAGACCGGCTGGAAGCCGGTGCCACTGGATCAAGAGACCGGCTGGAAGCCGGTCCCACTGTCTTCTTCTGCCCCACTTCCCCACTCCTCCACTGCTCCACTTCCGTTCCAAGCCATCGACGTCAATCTCGCCTGCCCGGTCAAGAAGATCAAGGCCAAGGCCCGCGGCGGGCACTGGCTTGCCGAGCCCGAAGGCGCCATTCGCATTCTGGAGGCCGTGCGCGAAGCGGTGCCCAAGGAGATTCCCTGCACGCTGAAACTGCGGCGCAGTTTCGACGACACGCCGGAGATGGCGGAGAACTTCGAGAAGATCTTCGCCGCGGCGTACGACATGGGTTACGCGTGGGCGACGGTGCACGCGCGGACGGTGGTGCAGCGCTACGTCGGCCCTTCGCGGTGGACGTTCCTCAAGGAACTCCGCGAGCGACACCCGGAAAAGATTTTCTTCGGCTCCGGCGACATCTGGCGTGCGGAGGACATCTTCCTCATGATCCGCTACGCGGGCGTGAGCGCGGTGTCGGTGGCGCGGGGGTGCATCGGGAACCCGTGGATTTTCACGCAGGCGCGGGCGCTGATGCGGGGTGAGCCGCCGCGGCCGCCGACGATCGCCGAGCAGCGTGCGGTGCTCGATGAACACTTCCGTTTGCTGGTCGCAGTCAACGGCACGATGCGTCCGGGTTCACCAAAGGCGAATCCCGATGGCACGCCGACGTGGAGCGAACGCCACGCCGCACGCCTGATGCGGAAGTTCGGCGTGCGCTTCAGCGTGCATCATCCGCGGTCGGAAGCGGTGAAGCTCAAGATGATCGCGGTGAAGGACATGAACGACTGGACCAACGTCTTGGCAAGTGACTACCACGTTACAAACGCTTGACGATCCGGAGGATTCCAAAGGCGATTCCAAGAGAGCCGATCCCAGCCAACAACAGCGCGATCCAAGGAACCTCACGGGCATCGGGTGTAGGTGAAGAATTCGCTTCTCGAGACGATGGTGCTTGTTTCGCACTCGAACGGTGCGGCCGATCCGGCGACGCAACGCCCTTCGGGTTCAAATTGGCGTCCGAATTTTGACGGCGTCCCGCTTTCGTCGTCGCTGCCGCAATATCAGGAGGGAACTCAAACGCGCTGTTCGGGATGGACTCTGGCCATTCACACGACATGATTGTTCCGGTTCCTAGGTCGCGAGGCTCACTTGACCTACTTGTGCCGGAGCGTCGGTCAATGATCTTGAACTTGCCCCGCACCGAGTACGATTGAGGAAACGATCGGCCCTTCGGTCCACCAGCGCGAAAGTCCGAGTACTTGTAGACCGTATCTCGATCGACTTCGGCCTCCTGTACACGAAGCTGAACAAGCCGAATGCCATCTTCTTCTTTCGTAAACGTTGCCGAAACACCGGAGGCAGCAATGTCCACTTGAGTGCTGGATTCCCGAGGGTGGAAACGAAGCGATGAAGAATGCTCGCTCGATATCATCTGCGCAACAATCCACGGCGAATGGTGGCAGTATCGCCAGGCTTCTTCAAAGAACAATACCGCTCTTGATGAAACCACAATCGCTTCACCGTATGTCGAAGCAGAGACCGTCGCGTCCGGCCTGAAAATTCGAATAAAAGATCCGTCTCGCGAACGAAGCTCCGCGGCCTCGAACCGATCGGAGCGTCGGAGGGTGGTATCCAAAATCATCGCGTCGGGCCAACGGATGCTCAGCGACCCTCGTTCGGTGATTGGGCTCGGATTCTCCGATTCGGCTATCTGCCCAATGCCGCGGTATTCGAATTTGAATCGCAAAGATCCTGTCGACGAAAAATCTCGACACCAATCAAGAATCTCATCTTTAGATGGTCCGGAATCCGCGAATGAAAAACTACACGTTGTGATTGCAACGAGTGTTGCAAGGAGGATGCAATCGAAGTGCCTTGCGGCATCTAATCGACGTTTAGGCAGTCGCCATTTGGACATGGCCTTTGATCCCTGTAAGTCCGAACCATGTCGAACAGAGCCGATGGCAACGGCGAACCAATCGGATCGTCGAAATTGCATACGGGGACTTCCATGGCAATGCCTTGGACACAGCGAAACTGCTGGAAGTAGCGAGGAAAATTCTCGAACCGGTCCCAACCGCAAAATTCAGTATTCCCTGTTCCCGGCGTAGCCGTGCAATTATCCCACGATCGCGACATTTCATAGATGCACTCGGGACAATTCCAAGGGGAGTTGCTGGTTGGTTGGTACTTCCCCGGTGTGTTTGTATAATCGCAGTTGTTCCCCGGCTCCGGACAGGGCGGGTCGGAGTACACGGGTTGACCCACCGAGGCGGGCACCACGAGAAGTCCTGCGACACCCAGCAACGACACGACGGATTTCGCGCTTTTCATCGAACCTCCCGATTGAAAGCAACCTACCATTTCAATGGGCCTCTGTCAAGCGGTGAGGTGAGAGGCGGCTTGGCATAGACAGCTGGAATCAACCCATACTGACCCGGTCAACCCCCAGAGCGGCACGCGGTCTGACGCTTATCGAGCTCTTGGTCGTGCTCGCGGTTGTTGGGGTCTTGTTGGCGGTCGCCTTCCCTGCACTTTCGCGGTCGCGTACGGCGGCACGCGAGATGAAGTGTCTCGCTAACGCCCGGCAACTGGGTTCCATCATCGTCGCGTACAGCGTCGACTACAAAGGCTTCTTCCCAACTTGGGTCACGGATGGGCCATCAACCGCATCCAATGAGGCGAGGTGGCGGCGGTACACCCAGCAAGCTGGGCGGTTGTTCAATCGAACACGCTGGATTGAGTATTCCGGCCTCGACGCGTCTCAGCCCGTGTATCGCTGCCCCGCGAACGGTGAGTATCGCGCCGTGGGGCGGAAAGCCATCTTTGATTATTACGGCAGCGATGCGATGTACGCCGACCCGAAATTCCTCGACCCGGACCTCCCGCGTGAGGCATGGGAAGGAAAGTTCGGCGGCCGCGCTCAATTCATCGATTCGGTCCGATTCCCTTCCGCCAAGGTCGGATTCTTCGAGTGGTACGTGTGGCACGCGTGGCGGGGGGCGTACGTGGAGGGACCTGTCGAACGAAGAGGTCTGAGCGTGGTTGAGACGACCGGTGCGTCGACCATGTGGTTTCTGGACGGAAGTGCTTCGGGCTTGCGCTACGCGGATGCACTTCCGTCGGTCGAGCGCGGGCCGTATTGGTATTCCCATCCCGTTTTCCTGACGGCTCACGGAGTGTGGGGCAGGGATCGTGCACCAGTCTCCGCAAAATAAGCACGATTGGAAGTCCGCTGTTCTCGAATGTCATGGGAGGCGAATACGAATGCCGGCGCAATCGCCGGCTTCGGTTGTTCTTAGATTGGATCGCCCCTGAGATGGGCGAGCGGCGCTCCAATCGACAGAACGGCCGCCCGTTCCGCGTGCGGACCAGCAATAACCGTACCGAGAGGGTGCGATTCTGCCACCAGACGCTGCGCGTCTGGCAACGGGCTCCGGCCCATTGCATGGGCCTGAGACTCCGAGCATCAGTGCGGCGGCGTGTACGTCAGCGGCCCGCCCGGGCCGAGGTCTGCACCCACCATGTACCACGCCAAGAGCAGCGCGGTCCAGAACAGGAAGTAGACCACCGAGTACGGCAGCATGAGCGCGATCTGCGTGCCCAGCCCAGCGCCCGGCTTGTACTTCTGCAGCACCGCCAGCACGATCAGGGCGTAGCTGTTGAGCGGCGTCACGACGTTCACCACGCTGTCGCCGATGCGGTAGCACGCCATCATCAGTTCGGGGCTGATGCCCACGAACATGAACATGGGCACGAAGATCGGGGCCATGACGGCGAACTTGCTCATCAGGCCGCTCATCGCGAAGTCGCCGGCGATGACGATGAGGATGAACGCGACGATCAGGAGCGGGATGGGCAGGTCGGCCGAGACCAGCAACTGGCCGCCGGCGTAGGCGAGCATGCGGTCGAGCTGGGTGTACTTGAAGTACTCGACGAACTGGCCGAGGAAGAACATGATGGTCAGCACCGGCACGATGGACTTGACGCCGGACTGCATGGCGTCGACGAAATCCTTCTGGGTGCGGAGCGTGCCGACGACGATGCCGTAGGCCATGCCGGGGATCAGGAAGACGAAGAGCATCATCGGAACGATGACGTGGGCCCAGCGGTGGCCGGGGGCTTCGAGCAGGCGCAGGGCGTTGGTGCCCTCACCCTTGAGCGCCGTCGCGGGCCCGCTCATGAGCACGTGCCCGTT
Organism: Phycisphaerales bacterium; assembly: GCA_947459215.1. Taxonomy (GTDB): domain Bacteria; phylum Planctomycetota; class Phycisphaerae; order Phycisphaerales; family UBA1924; genus JAFEBO01. The sequence goes on along the minus strand of CANHCQ010000011.1, from coordinate 59,769 downwards.
GGCGAGTGTCTGCTGGCCCTGCCCGTGCAGCGGAGCGCCGGGCATGAAGATCAGAGCGAGGAAGACGCCGGTCACCGCGATCATGGCCACCAGGGCCGCGAGCAGGCCACGCTTCTCGACCGAACTGAGGCTCATGTCGTGGATCGTCTTCTGATCGGCGGCGTCGGCGGGCGCGCCGGGTGACTTGTTCTTCTCGGCGGCCAAGAGCCGGGGCTCGACAATCTTGTCGGTGACCAGCCAGCCCGCGACCATGAGGACGAGGACCGAGACACCCTTGAAGACCCAGTTGGCGGTGGGCAGGACGTCGCGGGCCGGGTCGATGATCTGGGCCGCTTGCTGGGCCTGACCGGCCATGAAGGTGTCGCTGGCATTGAGGCTGAAGCCGGCGCAGAAGCCGCCCGCGACGCCGCTGAACGCGGCCGCTAGCCCCGCGATCGGCGAGCGCCCCATCGCGGCGTACAGCGCGGCGGCCAGCGGCGGCAGGATGATGTACCCCGCGTCGCTCGCCAGCGAGCTGTTGGCGCCCACCATCACGATGATCGGCGTGAGGAGCGGCTTGGGCGCGATCTGGGCAAGCCAGCGCATCGCCGCCCCGAACATGCCAAACTTTTCCGCCAGTCCGATGCCCAGGATGCTGACGAAGATGAGCCCCAGCGCCGGCAGGTGCGTGAAGTTCCGCAGCATCGACGAGAACATCCAATAGATGCCCTCGCTGGTGAGCAGCGTGCGCGGGGCGATCGGGTCGCCCTTCTTCTCCAGAATGATCTCCGGGCGTCCATCGGCTCCGAGGACCGGGATCATCACCGGCTTGCCGTCGGCGTGCGTGACGACGTTCCCGCTTGCGTCTTTCTTCTCGACGAGCTGGACCTTGGGTTGCACTGGCTGGACCTTCCAGCCGGCCGCATCGCCGATGGCGGCGACGACGACGACGATCGCCGCGAAGAGCGCAAAGAGCACCGCGGGCTCGGGGATCTTGTTGCCGAGCCACTCGATGAAGTCGAGGATGCCGTTGCCGGTGCGGGCGGATGTCGGAGAAGGGGTGTTGCTCATGGGGTTGGCGCCGGAGAGAGTCGGGCGAGCAATCTACAGCATCCTGAGGCATGTTGGAAGCAGAAATCTGCCATTGCATTCGGGATACGCTGGGCTGCAATGGGCGTGGAACCAAACCGCGTCCGTGGCATCAGACCGTACTCTTTGGACGAATCCGACACCAACCGTGAGTACTTCGATGACGACCGCCCCCACCTCCCCCTCCTCCCCCTCCACCCTTTCCCCCAAGCCCATCGACACCGCCGCCCTGATCAACAACCTGCAGTGGCGGTACGCGGTGAAGAAGTTCGACGCGAGCAAGAAGATCCCCGCCGCCACGTGGCAGGCCCTGGAGCACGCGACGGTTCTGTCGCCTTCCAGCTTCGGCCTGCAGCCGTGGCGCTTCGTGGTGATCAACGACAAGGCTCTGCGTGAGAAGCTCAAGGGCGCGAGCTGGAACCAGTCGCAGATCACCGACGCCTCGCACCTGATCGCGTTCGCGCGCCGGACCACGCTGGGGGCCGAGGACGTGCAGTGCTACATCGACAGCATCGCCGCCACCCGCGGCGTGCCGGTCGCGTCGCTCGACGGGTACAAGAACATGATGCTCGGTTTCGCGAACCAGCCCGGCTTCGACACCGCGCTCTGGGCCGCCAAGCAGGTCTACATCGCGCTGGGTGTCTTCCTCACCGCCGCCGCCAATCTCGGCATCGACGCCTGCCCGATGGAAGGTATTGATCCCAAGCAGTACGACGAGGCGCTGCGGCCGGTGTTGGGCAACGACTACACCACGCTCTGCGTCGCCACCGCCGGTTACCGCGCGGCAGACGACGCCATCGCCGGTATGGCCAAGGTTCGCTACCCCATCGGCGATGTTGTGAAGCACGTCTAACGACGGCGACGCAGAAGAACACCGGCCACGCCGAGCACCGCCAATGAAGCCGGTGTGGGAATCACATTGATCGACGCCTCAAGATCGGTGCGGGGCTCGTCGGGCTGGGCGGACTGCTTGTTGGCCGCGGATGCGTCGTGGTAAAACGTCAGGCCCTTCGTCGTGCCGGAGCCGAAGGTCTTGTTCTTGAAGGTGAGCACGCGGGGCGTGAAGATCACGTTACTAATCTTGATCTCGCCCCGGAAGATCTGGTAATAGGTCTCCGGCGTGCTGGGCAGCGTGAGCAGCAGTTGGCCCGCAAACGAGGTAATGGCGGTGCCTCCGATCGCTCCGCCGCTGGTCCCGATGATCGCCTGTCCACCGCTCGTCGCGGTCCGTACCAGACTCCCGAACATATCACCCATTCCGAAGTTCGTGAACTGATTCGAACCCGTGAAGCGGTTGAGCGCCATCGCATTCCCAGTGCCATCGGCTGTCGTGACCTTCGTTCCCACGTCGAAGTACGAGCCGAGGCGGAAGGTGATCGTCTGCCCCGGCAGCGCGTTCACCCGGCAGCGCGTTCACGTTGTTGGTCCACGTCGCGCCGCCGTCGGAACTTACCTCAAACTTCAAGCCCCAGGCGGCACCGGCAAGGGACGAAACAAGGGCTACGGCAAATGACGCGAATGCAATCTTCATAAGGACCTTCGAGCGCACGGGGCCACGAGAAGCCGTCGCTTCTTTCCGTGTGCGCCGGATTGCCCGTTCGGCAACCGAACTCCGGTCCCGCGGCCGCGAACTTCACGGAATCCGTGTCCCGGGCTCTGGCGGGCCGCGGGATCGGCGCGGACGCGGTAGGCTGGGGTGTCGCCCGACGCGTCTTGATGAACCCCAACCCCGATCCAACCTCCGCCGATCACGCCTGGAAGGGCGATCCCGGCGACCGTCCCACCGCGGCGTCGCCGGGCGTCGTCGGCACGCCGACGTCCGTCCGCATCGCCGGCTATCGCATCCTCGCGTTGCTCGGTTCCGGCGGCATGGGCTTGGTCTATGAGGCCGAGCAGGAAGCGCTGCGTCGGCGGGTTGCTTTGAAGGTGATGAAGCCCGGTCTGGTGCGGCCTGATCTGCTCGCGCGGTTTGAGAGCGAAGGAAGGATGCTCGCCCGGCTGCGCCACGCCGGCATCGCGGGTGTCATCGACGCCGGCATTCACCGCGACGAGCACGGCCTGAGCGTGCCGTATCTCGTCATGGAGCTTGTCGAGGCGAGCACGACGCTCGAGCGTTATCTCCGCGAGCATCGCCCTGCGGCGAACGAGGTCGTCGCGCTCGTATTGCTCGTGTGCGACGCGATCGCCGCGGCTCACGACGCCGGCATCGTGCACCGCGACCTCAAGCCGTCGAACATCCTGGTCACGCCCGCGTGGAGCGGCGGCCGAGTCGGCGTGAAGCTCATCGATTTCGGCATCGCCAAGGTGCTGGGTGAGTCGCTGGCGGGCGCGATCGATTCACCGGTCACCGCGACCGGCGTTGTGATCGGCACGCCGGAGTACATGGCTCCGGAGCAGATCCTCGGCCAGCCTGCCGACCATCGCGTGGACATCTTCGCGATCGGCGCGGTGCTGTTCGAGATGCTGACGGGCCGTTCGCCGCACGAGATACGCGACCGTGGCGACCGCGAGTCGCTGCGGCATGCGATCTGCGAGCGCGACGCGACGCGGGTGCGCTCGCTTGCTCCGGGTGTGCCGCTCGATCTTGATGTGATCGTCGCCAAGTGCCTGCGCCGCGACGCGGCCGATCGCTACCAGAGCGTGCCGGAACTCGCCGCGGACCTGCGGGCCTTTGCTGAGGGCCGCCCCATCGCGGCGCGGCCCGAGTCGATGCGGGAGCGGGCGACGCGACGAACCGCTGAGTTGACCGCACGTCGGCCGATGTTGGCGGCGCTGGTTGTCGCGCTCGCCAGCGCGATGATCGGGTCGCTGGTGCTGACCCCGCTGGTGTTTCGGCACACCGGGGCGTCGATCGTGTTCAACGGCGCGATGGCCAGTGTGGCGCCGGCGACCACGCTGGCGGGCGACCTGCCCGACACGCGGATCATCGCGATCACCGACACCACCGACATGCAGCAGGTCGGGGCGGCGGCTGGCATCGCCGAGGTGAGCAATGAGGCGCGGGCGTCGTGGCGTCGTGTGTACGCCGACCTAGTGCGGCGGCTCACCGCCGCGGGCGTGCGGGGGATCGGCATCGATCTGCTCTTTCGGCGCGCATCGGAGCACGACCAAGCGCTGAGCGAAGCGCTGGACGCGGCCCGTCGGGCGGGCATTCCGGTGGTGCTCGCGGCCCCATCGTGGACGCCCGGCGACGATGGCACGCCATCGCTCGCGCTCGATCTGGCGAAGCGAGCGTCATCCGGCCCGGTGACGGGCGGATTCACCGGTCCTGATACGTGGGCGCTCGATCTGGTGCTGATGAGGGCCGGGAGCGAGCCAACGCCGTCGCTGTCGCTGCGGCTTGCCGCGCTCGCACGGGCGCCGAGTGCGGCGCTCTCGCTGGCCGACGCCGGACTGCTCGAAGTCCGCTTCCTGCGCGACGACGCGCGGCGGGCCCCGCTGCGAGAACCGATATACCTGCGGGTCAGCGGCGAGCAGTCCATCACCGAGGACGACGCGGCGCTCGGGCTGCGCTCCGGCGATCGCGTGCTGCAACTGCTGGTGCCGCTGGATCGGGCCCGTTTGCTCGACGCGACGACTCCCGTGGAGCGGGTGATGGCGATGTCGCCCGACGCGCTTCGGGAACGGTTTGCCGGTCAGATCGTCTTGCTTGGCAACGCCAGTGCCGACGGGGGAGACATGCAGGAGCCGCCGGGAGGCGAGCCGATGCCGGGCGTCTGGAGCCACGCCGCGGGCGTGCAGCGGCTGCTCCGCGACGATGCGATGCAAGTGCCGAGCGAACGCACGATGCACGGGCTGATCGCGTTGCTGGCGCTCACCGGCGCATGGTTCGGGCTAGCGACTCGGCGCGTGCTCTGGTTTGCGGCGGCTTTGACAGTCTTGCCGTTTGCTGGTAGCGTGCTGAGCCTGCGTGTCGGCGGCATGCTCTGGAACCCGTTGGCGGCGATTGGTGCGGGGTTGCTCGCGCTGGTCGTCGGCTGGGGGCTCGGTAAGCTGGCGACACGGCGTCGCACGGGGTCCGCTCCTTTGAGCGGCGGGAGGCTTGCATGAACGTTCGCATCGCGTTGGTTCGGGTTGGTGGTCTTGCCGGTCTTGTGCTCGCGGGCGCTCTCCATGTGGGAGGATGCGCGGCGCGGCCTGCGGAGCGAGCCGAAGGCGGCGAAATCGGCGGTCGCTCGCGAGAGGCCCGAGCGGATATGCCGACCCCTGAGCCCGGCTTCCGCGTCGTGAGTCGCTACCTCACCGATGGCTATCAGCTCGACACGCCCGAGACGTTTCTGCTCGAGCCGATCGTACCGCCCGGCACCCCGACCTATCAACTGCTCGTCGGCCCGCCACCCGACGGCACCCGCCTTCGTGCCGATGTGCACAACTCCGCGGTCACGCTTTCGCTCCAGAACGGATTCGTGATCGCCAGCGGCACGCAGCCGATCGTGGTCGTCAAGCGAGTCGTGGCCGCCGCCGAGGGCACAACGATCATCGCCGTGGGCGACAGCACCCAGATCACCATCATGGTGCTCCAGGCTGAGCGCGATCGGCCGGTGCGGGTGTACTTCGAGGGCGAGGACGCGTCCCGCGGCGTGCTGGTTCGGAACTGGCAGTTCGTGAAGCTCAATCCCACAGGAAGCCGCATCCCGGCTCCGCGCGACATCTTTGTTCCTGGCAGCGCTCTGGCCGATCCCGACGGGATTGGCGAACTGTTGAAGTTCAGCTACGCCAAGCGCGTGCAGACCGGTCAGGTCCTGAACCCCGGCGACGCCGATGTGGCGTTCGTCGCTTCGCTGGAGCGTTGAACGCTACAGCTTGTACGCCACCTTCGCGTATTCCTCCATCGCGCGGTTGGTGTTGAACTGGCTGCCGTTCATCGCGATCGCGCTGCGCATCACGTTGGCCCACATCGGGCGATCCTTGTAGTACAAGGGCAGGATCTCCTGCTCCAGCTTGCTGTAGAGCGACACGGCATCACGCCCGACGCGGCCGGGGTCGTGCGCGAACGTGTTCGCCTCGAAGTCGTCGCGGCCGATCGTCCAGCCCGTCAGTCCTTCGGCGCAGCCTTCAAGCCACCAGCCGTCGGGCGTGGACAGGCTGGGCACGCCGTTGAGTGCCGCCTTCATGCCGCTGGTGCCCGATGCTTCCAGCGGCGGGATGGGATTGTTGAGCCACAGGTCCACGCCGCAGACCATCTTCTGGCAGAGGGCGAAATCGTAGTTGGGAACGAAGACGCCGCGGACGTGCGGCGCGAGGCTTGCGAGCTTCTCGATGATGTGCTTGATGATGTCTTTGCCCTGGCGGTCGCGGGGGTGGGCCTTGCCGGCGTAGATCACCTGGATCGGGCCGACCTTGCTGGCGATGTGCTTGATCGCTTCGACGTCGGTGAGGAGCAGGTCGGCGCGCTTGTATCCGGTGGCGCGGCGGGCGAAGCCGATGGTGAAGCGATCGGGCGCCAAGGCCGCCGAGCTCGACAGGCCGCAGCGCTGGTTGACGTGCTCGAGGAGCCGCTTTTTGCCGGCGGCGTGTGCGGCGAAGAGATCGGCATCGGGGATGAACATGGCCCGGCGCACGGCGCGGAAGTCTGCGCGCCATTGTGGCGCGTGCTTGTCGAGCAGGGCCTGCATCTCGGGCGAGAGCCACGTCGGCGCGTGCACGCCGTTGGTCACGTAATCGATGCGGTGGCCGTGGAACATGTCGCGTGAGACTTCGGCGTGGCGGCGAGCGACGGCGTTGCTGAAGTGGCTGTAGTGCATGGCCAGCCGGGTCATGTTGAGCATGCCGCCGGGGCAGTATGGGGCGCCGTCGTAGATCGCCGACTGCTCGCCGAGGGCCTCAAAGACCTGCTGCAGCGAGAACTGATCGTGCCCGGCGGGGACGGGGGTGTGGGTGGTGAAGACGCACGCGGCACGCACGGCCTGGATGACCTCGGGATCGGCGGGGCTGGTCTTGCGCTTGTAGGAGTGTTCGGCCAGGAGCTCGATGGTGACGAACGCGCCGTGGCCCTCGTTCATGTGATAGGTCTTCAGCTCGCGGTGGCCGAGGGCGCGGAGCATGTAGATGCCGCCGATGCCGAGCACGGCCTCCTGTTCGAGGCGGTGGCGATGGTCGCCGCCGTAGAGCTGATCGGTGAGATGGCGATCGTGCGGGTCGTTGTCGGGGATGTCGGTGTCGAGGAAGTAGACGGGGACGTCCCTGCCGGCGGCGTGGGTCGGCTTGACGGTGTACTTCCAGGCCTGAATGGCGACCTTTCGGCCGTTGAGCTTCATGGCAACCCGCGGCTTCATGAGCTCGAGCTTGTCCGCCGGGTTCCAGGCGACGGGCGCTTCCTGCTGCATGCCCGAGGCGTCGATCGACTGCTGGAAGTAGCCCTTGCGGTGCAAGAGCGAGATACCGACCAGCGGCAGGGCAATGTCGGCGGCGGAGCGGATCAAATCGCCCGCGAGCATGCCGAGCCCGCCGGAGTAGGTGGGAACGAGCGGATCGACGCCGATTTCCATCGAGAAGTAGGCGACGCGAGCGTGGTCGGACATGGGAGCCTCCGTGCGAAGCGGGAGTGTAGAGAGCGGGGGATGCCCGCCGCCGCGGTACATCGGCAACTCCGGGTGGGTCCGCCAATCCCGCGGCGTCGCCGTGCCGATAATGGTCGAATGAAGCCCTACACGCTGCTCTTCGCCCCGATCTTTAAGGACAAGGTGTGGGGTGGCCGCGCACTCGAAGCCCTGGGCAAGACGTTGCCCGCGGGGAACATCGGCGAGTCGTGGGAACTGGTTGATCTTGATTCCACCAGCGTCTCCGGCGGCGGCGGCGGGGCCGAGCACTCCAGGATCACCAACGGCCCGCTCGCGGGTCAGACCATCCGCGACGCGGTGAAGCAGTGGGGGCGTGACTTGCTCGGCACGACCAAGGCGTCCGCGAGCGGGGCGTTCCCGCTGCTGGTCAAGTTCCTCGACGCCCGCGAGCATCTGTCTATTCAGGTGCACCCGTCGCCGGCGTTCGCGAACGCGAACCCCGGCGCGAACTTGAAGACCGAGTGCTGGTACATCCTGCACACGCAGAAGGTGGCAGGTCCCAACGGGCAGATGCACGAGCCGGTCATCTTCAAGGGACTCAAGCCCGGTGTCACCCGCGCGGATCTTGAACGTGCGATCCGCGAGGAGCGCGTGCCCGAGGTGATGCAGGCGGTGCCGGCGATTGTCGGCGAGTGCCACAACCTGCCCAGCGGCACGATCCACGCGCTGGGCGCGGGTGTCGTGGTCGCCGAGGTGCAGACGCCGAGTGATACGACGTTCCGGGTGTACGACTGGGCGAAGGAGTACGGCCGCAAGGGGCGGGAGCTGCACGTGGCCCAGAGCGTCGAGTGTACCGACTTCGGTCCGCCGCCGGCACTGGCGAAGCTCGCGCCCGGCGCGAAGCGCGGGCGGTTGGTGACGACCGAATTCTTCCGCGTGGACGAGGTGCGGCTGAAGGCGGGCGAGTCGATCGCGATTGCGGATGTGAACGCGGCGGGTGCTACAACCCGCGCGCACGCGTTTACGGTTCTCTCAGGTAACGGAACGATCCGCGCCGGAAGCGAGCAGCCGTTCACCCGCGGCCAGACCGGACTTGTTCCCGCGACCCTGGTGCCCAGCGCGATGCTGGTGGCGGCGAGCGATGTCACCGCACTGGTGGTCGACGTCTCTTGAGCGACGTCTCTCAAACGAGCCGGGGCGTCCTCGCCTTGTGCGGTATTGCGAGGTTCACTTCGCACGCGTGATCCGATGGTGCCACCCGCGGCTGCTCGGAGCCGCGCGACTGGTGCGTCTGGAACTTTGGCGTCAACGCCGCGCCGCATCAGTCGCGCCGCCGAGCCGGCGGACTGATGGCACCCTGAGGTACACTCGGCCCATGCGAGTGCTCCGCTTCTTCTATCTGTCGTTGTTGATCGCTTGGTTCTCTGTGGTTCCGCTCTGCGCCCTGGCCGCAGAACCCTACGTCCCGCCCGCGGCATCATGGGAACGCAAGAAGCCGTCGGAACTCGGCATGGACGACGCGAAGATCGCCGAGGCGGTGGCGTGGGCGCTGACGCAGGAAACCGACTGGCCCAAGGACTTCTCCAAGCAGGCCGAGATTTTCGGCAGGCCGCTGGGGCCGCTGCCATCGACGCGGGCTTCGACCAACGGCATCATTTTGAAGGACGGCTACATCATCGCTGAGTTCGGCGATGTCCACGCGGTCGATCCGACGTACAGCGTGGCGAAGAGTTACCTGTCCACGATTCTGGGGCTTTCGATCGATCGCGGCATCATCGGGTCGATCGATGAACGCGTCGGCGAGCGCGTGAACGCGTCGCTCGGCGACGACGGCTTTGTCGATCCCGCCGGTGCGCCGGCCCACAACGCGCTTGTCACCTGGAAGCACTTTGTCACGATGTCAAGCGAATGGCGGGGCGAGATGTTCGGCAAGGTTCATGACTTTCCAGGCGCGGCCGACTACGGCAAGAGCGCCATGCAGCCGCGGGAACTGCGGCCTCCGGGCACGTTCTTCGAATACAACGACGTGCGGATCAACCGCTTCGCTCTCTCGATGCTGCGGCTGTGGAAGAAGCCGCTGCCGGAGCTCTGGCGCGACGAGGTGATGAACCCCATTGGGGCGACGCCGACCTGGAAGTGGATTCCGTATGACAACGCGACGGTCGAGGTGGAAGTCGGCGGGAAGAAAGAGAAGATGCCGTCGATCAGCGGCGGGACGCGCTGGGGCGGCGGGCTGTGGATCAGCACGCTCGATCACGCGCGGTTCGGTTTGCTCATCAGCCGCGGCGGGAAATGGGGAGACAAGCAGATCGTCAGCGAGCAGTGGGTGCGCGAGGCGACGAAGCAGCAGGGCGTGAAGAGCGACTATGGGTACTTGTGGTGGCTGAACAACGAGGGGCGCTGGCCGGACGTGCCGCGGAGTTCGTTCTCGGCCCAGGGGGCGGGCGACAACACGATCTGGATCGACAACGAGCACGGGCTGGTGGTGGTGTGGCGCTGGCACAAGGGGAGTGCGCAGGGGGAGCTGTATTCGCGGATCATCGGGGCGATGGGTGCGAAGCAGTAGAGGAGCGTTCGTGTCGGGTGCCACGGCTTGGCTGCTCGGAGCCAAGCCGCGCGGTCGCGGTGAGGACGGACGTCTTCGCACTGCTTGATCGCCGAGCCGTTCAAGCAGTGGCACCCGATTCATCGCTGGTGCAACAACAACGCCCGGCGCGTCTCGCGCCGGGTGTGCGTGGATGTGTTGACGGCGTCACCTCACGCCTTCACCACCGGGAAATCGATCTCGGTCTCCGCGGCCTTGTTGAAGACGTTGGTGAACAGGTTCAGCGCGACCGCGGCGATGATCTCGGCGATCGCTCCGTCGTTCCAGCCCGCCTTGCGGACGGCGTCGAAGTCGGCGGCGGAGACGTTGCCGGTCGAGGTTGCGAGCCGCTGGGCGAAGAGCAGAGCCGCGGCGTTCTTGGCGTCGGGCGAGCCGGCCTTGCGGCTGGACGCGAGTTCATCGGCGCTCAGGCCCAGCATCTTGCCGATCGCGGTGTGGGCCGAGAGGCAGTAGCTGCACGACGTGGACTGGGCGGTCACGATCGCGATCTGCTCGCGAAGCTTGGCGTTGATCGAGGAGTGGCCCAGGGCGCCGCTGAAGGCGAGGTACGACTCCAGCACGGCGGGGGAGTTGGCCATGACCTTGGTCATGTTGGGGATGAGGCCGAGCTTGGACTGCACGGCGTCGAGCAGCTCCTTGGTCTTGCCGGTGGCGGTGGTGGGGTCGATGGTGGTGAGACGGGCCATGGTGATGCTCCTGGAAAGGTGTGAGACCGGGTGGGGGGGTGGGGGGGACGGTGCCGGCCGCGGACGGCCCGCGGTGGCACCGTTATGATGTAGACAAGTCAGTCTAGTTACGGGCATCACGGAGATTTTCTGGACAATCCGCCCGCGGTGGTCCGTAAATGCTCTGCCGTCATTGCCTTGCGCAAGTCATGCCAGGCCCAAGGCCGGGGCTCGATCTCGCCTGTTGTCGGCCATTCGGGGAATCCACGGCGGGTTGGGCGGCGATCTATCTCCTGCGGCCCGTTCATGGCCGCCGGGGCGCGGGGCCCTGTCCGGAGATGGATCATGCTCATGCCGATGCTGGTGGCGATGGCGGTGGTGGCGGGCGATGCCAATTCGGGGACGACCGCCGACGACAAGTCCAAAGAGAGCACCTGTGCGGAAAGCAAGTGTGCGGCGACCACGTGCGACACCGTCGTGGCGTTGCCCGCCTCGGGCGGGCTGGTCCGGCTCGCGGGCGGCGACGCAGCCGTGAACAAGCGAGGCGAAGGCGAGTCCACGACCTTCAGCGCCGACGGCGTGCTGACTATTGATACGCCGCTGCCGGTCGGTTACCCCGATCCGACGCCCCCCGGCGCGATCGACCTGAAGCTGTATCCGTCCGTTCGTCGCGCCGAAGTGAGCGGCGAGGTCAAGAGCCTCTCGAGCGGCGGCAACGACGGCTTCTGGCCTTTGTTCCGGCACATTCAACGCCGCGATATCGCGATGACCAGCCCGGTCGAGATGGAGTACCGCACGGTCGGCGCAAACGGCACGGCAGTCACCGAGCAGAACCAGGGCGCCGAGCCGCAGAACGCCCCGAAGCAGGACGCGATCAAGAAGTCGGACAAGGAAACGTGGACGATGGCGTTCCTCTACCGCCGTGCCGAGCAGGGCGATGCAGGCAAGGACGCGGCGGACAAGCGGGTGACCGTGACCGACACGCCGGAGATGCTCGTGATCTCGATCGGCATGAAGGGCGATTACTCGCGGTCGCTGATCGAGGAAGGCAAGAAGCAGCTCGACGCCTGGCTCGCGACCCAGACCCGGTTTGAGAAGACCGGTGAGGCGCGGGCACTTTACTACCACGGGCCGAGCATGCGGCCGTGGCGCAAGTGGGCCGAGGTGCAGTACCCGGTGCGAGAGGTGGTCCAGCCCGTGGCCGTCGGTACCGACCAGCCTGCGGCGGCACGCTGATCGCGACGTGGTTCGGTGTCCGCACGGCGGATGTGTCGTTCTCGCCCCATTTGCAGGCCTGTTTTCGGCCGCGCCGATCGGGCTCCCCAATCCGAACCATCCAAGACCCCTCCGGCATCGAATGGCGTAGTAGAGTGAGCGTCCATCGCCAGCCCGATCGGGCCGGCGGCGAAGTCCGCGGAGAATCTCCATGCGATCTGGTCCCATGCACGTGCTGTCGATGGTGTTGCTGTTCCTCATGGCCGCGGCCCTTATGGGCGTGCTGGTGTACACAGTGCGGGCCGGGCCGCTGCTCGTCAGCGGGTACGGCAACTCCGGACCGGGCGGCGGCGCGGACGACGCCCTGAAGAACGACATTGAACAGAAGGTGCGGCTCGCCGAGGCGATGCAGGCGGCCCAGAACAAAGCCCCGCAGAAGAAGGACGCCAACGTGACGAAGTCAGAGACAACGCCTCAGACCACGACCGAGATCAAGTACAGCCGCGGCGGCTACGACGTCACGCCGCTGAGCGAGGCTCGCATCAACGAGCTGGCGAAGAAGCTCACGCCCGAGGAGCGCGACATCATCCTCGCCAAGGGCACCGAGCGCGCGTTCTGTGGCAACCTCACCGACAACAAGAAGGAAGGCGTGTACACCTGCCGCCTCTGCGCGCTGCCCCTGTTCGCCAGCGACAGCAAGTTCCACTCCGGCACCGGTTGGCCCAGCTTCTTCCAGCCGTTTGACAAGGACCACATCGCCTACCACAAGGACACGGCCTTCGGCATGGAGCGGATCGAGATCCTCTGCTCGCGCTGCACCGCTCACCTCGGGCATGTCTTCGAAGACGGTCCCGAGCCCACCGGCCTGCGCTACTGCGTGAACAGTGCATCGCTGGAGTTCAGCGAGGACAAGGACGGCAAGCACAACCTGCCCGCCGCCAGCCTGCCCATCAAGACCAGCGTTGCCTACTTCGCCGGCGGCTGCTTCTGGGGCACTGAAGACCTCTTCCAGTCCGTCCCCGGCGTGATCAACGTCGAGAGCGGCTACATGGGTGGGCACCTCGCCAAGCCGACCTACAAGCAAGTCTGTTACACGGACACCGGCCACACTGAAACAGTGCGCGTCACCTATGACCCCAGCCGCGTCGAGTACAAAGCGCTGCTCAAGCAGTTCTTCCGCTTCCACGACCCGACGACGCTGAACCGTCAGGGACCCGACGTCGGGCCGCAGTACCGCTCGGCGATTTTCGCGGCCGACGAAGCGCAGCTCGCTGACGCCAAGGCGTTCATCGAGGAGCAGGGCAAGCGGGAAAAGTACGCGAAGCGAAAGATCGTCACGCAGTTGGCGCTCGCGGCCAAGGACGGCGAGGCCGCGGGTTTCTGGGTCGCTGAGGACTACCACCAGGACTATCACGAGAAGCACGGCGGGCACTGCGCCATCCCCAACGACGACGAGTGAGCGCACCGGCACTCAAAGCAGCGGGAAGGCGACATCGGGTGAATACCCGAGAATGCCCTAGAAAGCATGGGCAAGTCGCCTTGCGTCCGATACTGGGGCGTGCCTAACGTCCCATCTGCTTTTCTTGTGACTGACCGCTCGCACCATCCTCTCAGTCAGCCCCTGGCCAAGAGCCTCGGTCCCGCGTTCCACGCGTTGGCAACCGAGCCCCTGACCGGCGTGGTGATCGTCACAGAAGACGGGACAATCCTCTATAGCAACACGCAGATGGCCCGCATGCTCAGCGGCCCGACGGCCAAGGCTGAGGACGCGACGGGCAAGCACATCGGCGAGCTCTACGCCGCCAAATTCGCGCTGGAGCGTCTTGAGAACATCCGCAGCGTGCTGGACAAGAGTTCGCCGTTGATGATACGGCACATCTGGCAGGGCTATCAGGTGTACTCGTGGGTGATCCCGCTGACGCTCGACGACGACACTGCTGAAGCGCTCGATTCCAAGCGTGCGACGCAGCGCCGCGTGCTGGTGATCAGCCGCCGCGTCGGGACGGAAGACAAGCCGTTCGATCTCGTTGCCGGTCCGATCGAGAAGATCGACGCCGAAGTGATCCAGCTCGGGCCGCTGGATGTGCTCAGCCCGCGCGAACTCGAAGTGCTGGCGCTCTTGGGTCAGGGCCTCTCCGCGGCCGAGATCGCGGCGGTGCTCAATCGCTCGGTGAAGACCATCAACACCCACCGCGAAAACATCGGCAAGAAGCTGAAGATCGACGACCGCGTGAAGCTGGCGATGGTTGCTCAGAGAGCTGGCCTGCAGCTGGCCGACGCGGAAAAAGAACGCGTCTGACGTTCACTGCGTTCGAAATCCAAGCTCACAACGCGGCTGAATCGCGCTGCCACAACATTGTGTCAGTCCGCGGGCTGGTCTCATCCCGGGTTGAATCGGGTCTTGCATCGAACCCGTGAAGAAGTTACATTGATTCGGAACGAAACGGGCAGCCGTTTCGGTGCCGCGTCGGCATCGGGCGGAGCCTTGGGAGGTGGGCTATGTTCGGTCGCAGTCTTGCAGGTCTTGTGGTGTTGGTGGTCGTGCTTGTCGTGGGTGTGGGAAATCGCTACTGGCACCGATCGCAGGTGAACGAGGACTACCGCAAGGATTTCCACGCGTTGATCGTGAAGTGCGACGGGTACTCCGGAAACAAGGAGTACTTCGATTGGCTCGTGGATGCGACGCACGATGAGGTGTTCAACGACGCCTACAAGATCAAGGCGGGCACGGGGCGGGGCGGGTTGGCTCGCGACGAGAGCACCTTTGATGAAGGCCAGTACGTCGAGGCGATGTTCGAGGGAATGATCGCCAAGGCCAAGAACGACAAGGCCGACCACGTGGTGAAGTCCATCGAGGGTCTGCTGACCAAGCTCGAGAAAGAGGCCGAAGCGGAGATGAAGGCCGAACAGGCCCCGCCGCCGAGCGGCACGAAGCGCAAGTGATGTGGCGGCCGCCCATCGGACGGGCGGCCGATCGAAGGGCCCATGATCTGTGTGCTGCGACTGACAGCTTTGCACGGCACGCCGCTGGATGATGCCGGCGTGCGCCGCAATGTTGAAGCTGCCGCACGCGCGATCGGCGAGCGCGAAGGTATCGAGGTGCATGGCTTGGAAGTCGCCCCCGACTCGATCGCCATCACCATCGATGCCGACCGGCTGACCGGTCTTGGCTTTGCGGCCGAGCTGCGCCGGGTGACCAATCAGTGGTACGAACAGAAGTACCGCGATGGGCCCTTGTGGGGGACGCCCAAGCCGGGAGAGGAATGGGGCGAGGAGTCGAACGAGTAATGGCTACTTCGTCGCCTTCCAGCCGTACGTCATGTACTGATGCTGGAAGGTCCCGTCGTCGAAGAGATCGATGATGCCGTAGCCCTCGGGGGTCTGGCGCTTCGAGCCCTTCCACTTGTCGCCGCTGACGGCGCCCTCGGAGATGTACGTCAAGCCGTTGTACGTCGCGGTCGCCAGGAGATGCAGGTGCCCGTTCAGGCACAGCTTCACATGTCTGTGCTTCCGGAACAGCGCATCCAGTTCGCGGCAATCCGTGTGCATGCGCTTGAACGCGACCCGCAGATCCGGCATCGACTTGAACCACGCATCGTCCGGCGCGTCATAGAAGTTGCCGATCGAAACGATCGGCGCATGCGACGAGATCACCGTCGGCAGCGTGGTTGCCGCCAGGTCGCGCTCCAGCCACGCGAACTGCTCGGCTCCCAGGCGGCAGACATACTCGTCGCCGTCGGGCAGGAGATCGATCGAGTCCAGAATGACAAAGTGCCAGCCGCCTTGATCGAAGGAGCGGTAGGTTGAGGTGTAACCGAAGGAATCGAGGAACCAGCGCTTGCCGTAGTAGGGTTCGCTGCCGCTGGCTTTGGACTTCTTCTTGTTCCGCCCGAAGATGTCGTGGTTTCCGAGCGTGTGGTGGATCGGGACCGTGGCCGACACCTCGTCACGCAGCACCTTGGTGAACATGTCCCACTCGAGCTTGGAACGCTCAAAGGTGTTCTCGGCGATGTCCATCGCGAGGTCGCCGCCGGTGATGATGAGGTCGGGCCTGGTGTCCAGCGCCATCATGTGCCGGAACGCAGCGACCATGGCTTCGCCGCCTTTGAGCTCTGGCTGGACATGGATATCAGAGGGGTGTGCGAGGCGCAGCGAGCGGCGGGGCGCTGGAGACACCGACGCAGCGCCGGCATGGCCGACGCCTGCTCCGGCGGCAAGCCCCAACGCCCCGGCGAGCACGCCGCGACGAGAGAATCGGGTCTGGGGCGTCGTCGTGTCGGT
This sequence comes from Phycisphaerales bacterium, assembly GCA_947459215.1. Lineage (GTDB taxonomy): Bacteria > Planctomycetota > Phycisphaerae > Phycisphaerales > UBA1924 > JAFEBO01. Next base: position 43,435 of record CANHCQ010000011.1, on the reverse strand, counting down.
CGGGTGCATGGGCACAGGATACGAAAGGCCGAGGATCGCGCATGGGCGTCGGGACGTGCGTGAACACGTTCTTCATGCCGCCGCACCCGCTCCCGCAGGGGCTTGCTTGATCGATCGCTCAATTTCTGCTATCGTACTTGAGTGATCGTTCAATTTCGGCCGTGGTGCTCGTAAGTGCCGTGACAACATGGAGCAAGCAATGAATCGCACGACAGCATGCCGCTGGTGATCGGTGGCTTGGTGCTCAGTGCCGCGGGCGATGCGACGCTGGGTCCATCGGCAGGGAACACGATGAAGGGGCCAACCGGCGAGCCCATCGCTGTGGACGCGGGGATGTTCCCCAACGGCGGGATCGGCGTGCAGGGATTCGAGATCACCCAGAGCGTGAACGCGCCGGTGGCGGCGGTCTACGAGCGGTTCACAACGAGCGCGGGATGGAAGAAGTTCCTCGGGGCTGAGGCCGCGATCGATCTCCGCGTCGGCGGATCGTGGGAGGTCTATTTCGGCGACGACAAGATCGGCAGCAACGGATGCCAGGTGCTGAGCTACATCCCCAACGAGATGGTGAGTTTCAGTTGGAACGCCCCGCCGACCTTTGCCGAGCGGGCTCAGCGCATCTGGTGTGTGGTGCACTTCACCAAGGATGGGGAGAACAAGACCAGCGTCCGCTTCCAGCACTACGGCTTCAGCGAGTCCGGCAATTGGAAGAAAGTGCAGGGTTACTTTGAGAAGGCCTGGCCGAATGTGCTCAAGGCGCTCGCCGCGTCGTTCGCGGAGCCGTCGAAGTAGCCGGTACACTCGGGCGATGAAACGAAGCTTTCGCGTAGCCACCCTCGGTATCGGCATCGGCGTCACGGCGCTTCTGGGATCCTGCGGCGTGACCCGCCCGGCCTTGAGCAAGGAAGAACTCGCCGATCGACGTCTCGAGCAGATCGAGCAGATCCGCACCGACTTTGTCGCGATCTCCTCCAAGGTCGTGCGACGGATGGATCGGGAGCAGCGGGCGTGGGAGGAGGCAAAGGCCCGCGGCGAGGAGCTTCCGGCCCCGGTGCTGGACGTCCTGGCCATCTCGGGCGGCGGGGACTGGGGTGCGTTCGGCGCCGGCGTGCTGCAGGGCTGGCGCGACGTCAAGGGCGAGCTTGCACTGCCGCGGTTCGATGTGGTGACGGGCGTGAGTACCGGCGCGCTCATCGCTCCCTTCGCGTACCTCGGCGACGATGCGTCGCTCGCGGTAGTGGACGATCTGTACCGCTCGCCCAAGAGTGATTGGATCGTTCTCAAGGACTGGTTCGTCTTCCTGCCCTGGCGTGAGAGCTTCACCGACACCAGCGGCCTGCGCCGCGAAGTCGAGGAGAATCTGACACCCGAGCGGATCGCGCGGATCGCGGACGAAAGCAAGCAGGATCGGGCGCTGATCATCGGAACGACCAACCTCGACCTCGGCCTGCCGCGGGCGTGGGCCCTCGGCAGAGAGACCGAGCACATGAACGAGCGCGGCGGCGTGAAGCGGGTGCACGACATTCTGATGGCATCGGCCGCGATCCCCGGCATCTTCCCGCCGGTGGTCATCGACGACACGCTGCACGTCGACGGCGGGACAACCGCAAACGTGCTCCTGGGTGCGAATCTGCGGAGCGAGCAGTCCGTGCTCGGCGCCTGGCGACGCACATTCCCGGGACGCACGCCCCCGAAGCTGCGGTTCTGGGCGATCGTCAACAACACGCTCGGTGATAGCCCGAGCATCGTCGCGCCATCTTGGCCAGACATCATGGGCAAGAGCCTGACGACGCTGAGCCGGTCGTCCACGAAGTCGAGCCTGCGAGCGTTCCTGGCGCAGGCCGAGCTGCTGCGCCGCGCGGAGAACGTGGACATCGAGGTTCGGTTCATCGCGGTGCCCAACGACTTCGTGCCGCCGGTGGACGGAGCGTTCAAGAAGGAAACGATGAACACCCTGGCGGACATCGGTCTTCGTCTGGGGCGCGATCCGGCCAACTGGCGGACGCAGCTCGCCGACTTCGAGGAGCCGGTGCTCACGATCGAGAAGGTTGTGGAACAGGACAAGAAAGCCGCGGAGAACGCGGCTCAACCGTCGGAATCCGCCCTGCCAGCGCCGATCCAACGATGACCACCATGGCAATCACGCAGACAAGCACGAACGCGCCCGCCCCGATCCGCGTGCAGCCGGTGACCCTCGACGGCGCGTTCGTGCGGCTTGAGCCGCTGGGCGAGCAGCACGCATCCGATCTGCTCGAGGAAACCGCCGCCGACACCTTCCGCTTCTTCCGCGACCCGCCCCCGGTCTGGACGCTCGACGGCTGGACGGACTTCATCCGCGCCGCCATCGCCACGCCCGCACGCATTCCTTTCGCCGTCATCGAACGATCAACAGGGCGCTGTGTCGGCAGTTCGTCCTACTGCGACATCCGCGAACGCGACCGCGGCGTCGAGATCGGTTACACCTGGTACGCCCCGCGATGTCGCGGCACGAAGGTCAATCCCGAATCCAAACTCCTGCTGCTTCGCCACGCTTTCGAGACGCTTGGGTGTGTCCGGGTACAGCTCAAGTGCGACGCACGCAACGCCCGTAGCGCGGCCGCAATCGCCAAACTGGGCGCGAAGCACGAGGGCATCATCCGCAGCCATCTCTTCGTGCACGACGGGCACCTGCGCGATACGTCGCAGTTCAGCATCATTGCCTCGGAGTGGCCAGCCGTGAAGGCAGGGCTGGAGGCGCGGCTGCGGGTGTAGACAAGGCAGCGTCCTGCGGGGGACGCATCAGAGAAAAGGCATTCACCACGGAGAGCACGGAGATCACGGAGCGGACAAGGCGTGGTCGAGCAGTTTCCTCTCTCTCTCTCTCTCTAGAACGTCTTCTTCTCTGTGATCTCCGTGCTCTCCGTGATGAACGCATTTGCCTTTGAGCATCGACGGACGACGGGGCCTGAGCATCATCACACCGCTGCGAACTGGGGCTCTTCGTTGTTCAGCACCCGCCACACGTCCCGCACTACCCACGACATGTTCACCTGGGCCGCGTCGGTTGCCGCCGCGATGTGGGGCGAGAGGTGGACGTTCTTGATGTCGAGCAGTGGGTAAGTGGGTCCGAAGGGTTCGGGCTCGTGGACGTCCAGCATCGCCGTCGCGCCGGGGTGCTTGATGAAGAAGTCCGCGCACGCCGCGGCATCGACGAGGAACCCGCGGGCCGCGTTGATGAAGACCACGTCGGGCTTGAGCAGCGCGAACGCCTGAGTGTTCACGATGCCGCGGTTGCTCGGGCGGTCGTCGACGTGGATGGTCAGGATGTCGCTCTGGCGGAGCAGTTCGTCGCGTGAGACCGGCGTCGCGCCAGAGCGCTCGCCCACGGGCACGTCCAGCAGATCGTGGTACAGCACCCGCATCCCCAGTGATGCTCCCACGCGGGCCACGCGGCGACCGATGCGGCCCATGCCGAAGACGCCCAGGACGCAGTCGCATACTTGGCGGCGGGCGCGGAGTTCCTTGCGGGTCTCGCCCCAACGCTTCTTGTCGAGCGCTTCTGAGAGAAACAACCGCGGCCGGAGCGCGTCAAAGACCAGCGACCAAACGAACTCGACGACGGCCTGCGAGTTGGCGTCGGGCGTGTGCACGACCCGCACGCCGCGGCGGCGACAGGCTTCGAGATCGATGTTGTCGAGCCCCACACCCGCGCGGCCGACGACCTTCACCCGCGGTGCCTCGGCGAGCAGCGCGTCGTTGACCTTTGTGTAGGTGCGGACGATGAGCGCATCAGCCTCCGCGAGCAGGGCGGCGTAGTTCGCGTCGCCCTCGCCGCTTCGCACCAGCCGCGCCCGTTCGTGCAGCCACGCGGCGGGGGCGGGATCGAGCTCTTCGGTCTGGAGAACAAGCGGGTGCGACGCCATGCGCAACAGTATGGAACCCGCCACCGTGCGATGCAACCGCGTCCGGAGCGATCGTGAGATGTGAGCGCGTCGAGACGCGGTTCAGGCCGCCGCGGAAGTGTTCGTGCGCCCGCTCTTCAGCCACTTCGTGCACGCCGCGAGCAGTGCGGCTTTGTCGATCGGCTTCGAGGCGTAGTCATCACATCCGGCCTCGGTGCACTTGCGGCGGTCCTCGGCCATGGCGTGAGCGGTCAGCGCGACGATGGGTATCCGGCTCCCCCGGGCTCGGAGCGTGCGGGCAAGGCTGTAACCGTCCATCTCGGGCATCTGCATGTCGGTGAGCAGCAAGTCGTACGAAGCGCCGGGCTCTGTCAGCATCTCCAGAGCGCGACGACCGTTGTCCGCCACGGCCACGGTCGCTCCGGCCTTGCGCAGGTGGAACGCGATCAGACGCTGATTGTCGATCCCGTCCTCCGCGAGCAGGATGCGACCGTGCAGTCGCGTCTCGGCGCTTGTCGGCGTGGAGCGATCGCGGGTCACCGCGTCGAAGCCCGAGACCAGCGTCGCGCCCGGCACAGGGGTAAGCGGAAGCTCAAACCGGAAGCACGATCCCTCTCCCGGTGCGGTGCGGAACAGACTCACCTTGCCGTGCAGCAGTTCGCCGAGGCGGCGGCAGATCGTGAGCCCCAGACCCGTCCCGCCGTGCTTGCGGGTCACCGTAGTGTCGGCCTGTGAGAATGCAGCGAAGAGGTTGGCGGCCTGTTCCGGCGTCATGCCGGGGCCGGTGTCGTCGATGTCGATGATCAGTCGCTCGCCTTCGACGCGGACCGCGACCGTGATCGAACCAGCCTCGGTGAACTTCGATGCGTTGCCCACGAGGTTCATCAGGATCTGCCGCAGCCGCGTCGGGTCCGACTCGATGCGATCGGGTATCGGCGTGTCGAACCGCGTCGTGAGAGCGACACCCTTGCCGTGCGATCTCGGCCCGATCAGGCTCTGCACTTCGTGCAGGATCGTGACCAGCGGCGTCTCGACGGCCTCGACGGTCATCTTCCCAGCCTCGATCTTGGAGAGGTCCAGGATGTCGTTGATGACTGTCAGCAGGTGCTGGCCGGCGGTGCGGATGGTGTCGGTCGTCTCCAGGCGACGCTGCGGCGCCAGATTCAGATCGCCTTCCTCCCGCAGCACATCGGCGTAGCCCAGAATCGCCGTCAGCGGCGTGCGGATCTCGTGGCTCATGTTCGCCAGGAACTCGCTCTTGGACTTTGTCGCCGCTTCCGCGGCCTGCTTGGCCTCCGACAGCGTGCGCTCCAGCTCCTTGGCTTTGGTAATGTGCACATGAACGCCCGCGGCACGCAGGGGACGCCCGTCCTCATCGCGTTTGGTCACCATGCCGACGTCGAGTACCCAGGCCCACGATCCGTCCCGGCGGCGGAGCCGATGTTCGCAGCGGTATTCCGGCGTCTTCTGCTCCATGTGGTCGGTCAGCACACGCATCACGATCGGCATGTCGTCGGGATGTACCAGCCGCTCCCACGAACGGACGTGACCCTCGATCTCGCCGGGCTGGTAGCCCAGCATCGTCGCCCAGATGTCGTTGAACACGACCTCGCCGCTGACGCAGTCCCAGTCCCACGTGCCCAGCCCGCCAGCACGCACGGTCAGCGCAACGCGCTCGGCCTGCTCCTCGGCACGGAGCTTCTGGGTCACTTCCTGGGTGACGTCCTGGAAAGCACCGACGAGGCGGGTCACCGTGCCGTTCTCGATGATCGGCTCTCCCCGGGCACGCACCCAAAGGTTGTTGCCCTTGGCGGTGGTGAAGGGGAGCACCAGGTCAAAGCCCGCCCTGGCGTGGATCGCGTCATGAACCGCCTGCTGGATCCGCGTCTCGGCCTCTTCCGGGTAGAAGCGGACGGCCGCGGCGAGCTCGATGGGCGTGTTCGGATCGACCTCGTGGATCGCGTACACCTCTTCCGACCAGACAGGCCGCATCGTGGCGACGTCGAGCTCCCAGCCGCCGACGCGGGCCATGCTGCCTGTGCGCCGGAGCATCTCGGTGGACTTCCGGGAGGCGTCCTCGGCCCGCTTGCGGGCGGTGATGTCGGTGCGGATCGACACATATGTCACGATCCGTCCGTCCGCATCGCGGAACGGCGCGATCATGGAATCGACCCAGTAGAGCGATCCGTCTTTGGCCCGGTTGCAGACCTCGCCCCGCCACGGCTTGCCCGCGGCGATGGTCCGCCACATCTCGACCCAGAACGCCTTTGGGTGGACGCCGGAGTTGACGATGTGGTGGTCGTTGCCGATGAGCTCGTCGAGCGAGTAGCCGCTGATGGTGCAGAAAGCCGGATTGGCATCGATGATCTTGCCCGACGCATCGGCAACCGAGACGATCGCGTGTTCATCGATCGTCGCTCGCAGCGCGCGGGCTTCGCGCAGCGCCGCTTCGGCCTCTTCCTTGGCGTGCCGCAGCGAGTCGCGCTGCGCCACCCGCTCGGTCACGTCTGATTCGATGGCGATGAAGCCACCCAGCGCGCCGTCGTCGCCCAGGATCGGTTGAATATCGAGCTCAAGGCTGTACTCGTTCCCGTTCTTGCCGCGGTTCACCAGTTCCACCCGGCATCCGCTTCCGGTGCGGATCGCCTGACGGATCGTTGCAATGGCGACCGGGTCGGAGCGCTCGCACTGCAGCAGCGCTCCCGGCTTTCTGCCCGCGGCTTCTTCCAGGCTGTACCCCGTCAGCCTCGTGAACCCTTCGTTCACCCAAACGGCGTGCCCAGCCGCATCGGTGATCACGACGGCATTGGTGGTCCGCTCGGCCACGAGCGCCAGGCGCTTCAGATCGGCGGTCATGGTTCGCGCGAGGATCTGGGCGCGGATGCGAGCTGTGCCCATCGACCACACGAAGAGCGAAAGCAGGACGCTGATACCGATACCGGCACCGAGGATGATCCGCGGGCCGGTCATGTCCATCGAGTTGTCGAACTCCGGCGTCGTGCTCGTCGCCATCGTCCAGCGCCGGCCGCCGACGTTGTAAGGCGTCAGTGCGAAGAAGGTGCGATCGGCGAAGTGGCTCTCGGTGAAGATCGTCTCGTCGCCGCTGTGGTCCGACAGATGTCCATCGAAGTCAAAGAGCTTGTTCGTCGAGGTCGGCGTTGGACCGTCGAAGATCTCAAAGTCCAGGTGATTGCCGGCGATCAGCTCGGTGCCCGCCACCGCCAGTTCCAACACCAGGGGTGCATACAGCACGCCCTTGAGCCGCTCGCGGCGCTCGGCGGTGCTGGTGGGCGTGGGCCCGGGTTGGTAGAGGGGCACGTAGTACAGGAATCCGGTGCGCCCGATCTCGTCCTGGACGAGCCGAATCCTCCCGGAGATCGCGGGCGAGCCGGAATCGATCGCCCGCTCGATGGCCTCGCGCCGGACCGGCTCGGAACCGACGTCAAAGCCCCACGCGGCACGGTTGCTGTCGCGGGGCTCGATCTGGCGGATGACGTACAGATCGGGCGCGTCGCCGCTGGTCCGGACCGTGAAGTCCTCGCCCTGCTCGGCCCGCACCCGGCGCACGAACGCGTCGAGGTCCTCGCGCTCCACCCGTTCGATGAACCCAAGGCCCAGCACGCCCGGAAACTCCTTGGGCAGATTGCGGCTCGCGACGTAGCGCGCAAAGCCGGCGGCGCTGGCATCGGGGTTGGCGGCGTACATGCCTCGGGCGCCGTTCAGCCCGTACACCACCTGCTCGACTCGTCGCGCCGCCTCGGTGACCAGTCGATCCGTCAGCCGATCGAACCGCGCGCGGGATTCTTCGCGGATGTCCTCGCTGACCATGCGGGAGGCGAGCAGCGCCAGCAGCACCCCGATCACCGCAGAGCCCGCGGGTGCCCGCATATGCCGCCAGGCCGACGTCACCTCGGTCGTGTCCGGTGGCGACCGCTCGGCTTCATCGGCTATCTGATCCGTGCGACGGCGATAGCTCGCGAACGCGAGCAAGCCTGCCAGCGCGGTCAGACCGAAGAGTACGCCCAGCAGCTGCATCATCTGACGCTGGCGTGCTGCCGACTCTCGCAGGACCTGCTGCCACACCCTTTGGATGATCTGGGCGTACTGGGCCTTGTTGGCCGCGTACTCATCAAAGTTCAGCACCAACTGAGCGCAATCGCGGTCGCCCGCATCGGCCAGAGCGATCGATTCGGATTCCAGCGTGAGTAGCGAGGCCCTGGCGGCCGCCGCGCCCGTGAAGAGATCGTCGCCGACGAGTTCCGAAGACAGGTATCCGGCGCGGGCGAGCACCGTGTCGAGGGCCATCGCGTGCGAGTAGTACGCCTCGCGCCAGCGGATTGCGCCGGTGGCCGCGAACAGCCGGGCCGACGAGGTTCGCGCCTCGTCCAAGCGCAGCACCTCGGCTCGGGATGTTTCAAGCGGGGCGAGGATCTCGCTGGCGTGGTGTACCCAGCGATGCGCCGTCCATGCGATCCCGAACACGAGCACGACGGTCGAGAACATCGAAAAGACGAACAGAAGCGCCCATCGATCCACGCGACGTGCCGGAGCGGAAGGCTTGGGTCTTGGTTGGGACGGCGGATAGTTCATTTCTGCGTCTGCAAAGTCCCGCCCCCGGGGCGAACGATCTATCGGACACTCGCGTGCGCAACACGTGCTGCGTCAGGAGGAATCCGGGCGCATATTTGCTGTCGCAGAGTCGCGTCCACAGAGATTGCGCAGCTTCTCGTTTCGGCTTCGCGCCGTCGTCCCCGCAGCGGCGCGAGTCCAAAAGAAAACCCGCCTCGGGGCGGGTTGGAAGAGCGTGGGTTGATGAGGTTCTTAGGTGGACTGCGCCGTGGCCTTGTCGTTCTTGTCGTTCCGCGGAGCGCGGCTGTCCGGCTCCGGGGGAACCACCGGCAACTGCTCGGTGTTGAAGTAGAGGTGGTCGTCGGCTTCCACCTTCGCACCACCGGCCGCGTCGCCTTCCGCGGGCTTCTTGTGCGTGATCGTGATCCGGCACGGCGGGGTGAAATCGCCCTGGAGCAACATCTCCGAGAGCGGGTCCTCGACGTACTGGCCGATCGCGCGACGCAGCGGACGCGCACCGAATTCCGGGTTGTAGCCGCGGTCGATCAGGAACTCCTTGGCCAATTCGTCGATCACAATCTCGATCTTCTGAGTCTTGAGCCGCTTGGAAACCTTCGCGACCTCGTAATCGATGATCGAAGTGATGTCGGCCTTGGTGAGGGGCTTGAAGACGATCACGTCGTCCAGGCGGTTGATGAACTCCGGCCGGAAGAACCGCTCGATCTCCTTCAGCAGGACGACCTTGATGTTGTCGTAGTCGCCCGCCTCGGTCCGCTTCTGGAAGCCGAAGCCCGCGCCGCCCTTGATCATGTCCGCACCCAGGTTGCTGGTCATGATCATCACGGTGTTGCGGAAATCGACGTTGCGGCCGAACGAGTCGGTGAGACGCCCCTCTTCCATGATCTGCAGGAGCATGTTGAACACGTCCGGGTGCGCCTTCTCGACTTCGTCGAGCAGCACCACGGAGTACGGCCGACGGCGGATGCGCTCGGTGAGCTGGCCGCCTTCTTCGTAGCCGACGTAGCCCGGAGGCGCGCCGACCAGACGCGAGACGTTGTGCTTTTCCATGTACTCGGACATGTCGAGGTGCACGAGCGCCTCCTCGTCGCCGAACATGAACTCGGCCAAGGCCTTGGCGAGCAGCGTCTTGCCGACGCCGGTCGGTCCAAGGAAGATGAACGAGCCCATCGGACGCTTGGGGTCCTTCAGCCCGGCGCGGGCGCGGCGGATGCTCTTGGCGATCGCCTTGATCGCGTCGTCCTGGCTGATGACCTTCTTGTGCAGTTCCTTCTCGAGTTCCAGCAGGCGCTGGGCCTCATCCTTCTCAAGACGCTGGAGCGGGACGCCGGTCATCTTGCTGACGACCTCGGCGATCACGTCCTCGTCGACCGTGCCGTCCACTTCCTGGGCCCGTGCGCGCCACTGCTTCTGCAGCTCTTCCTTCTCGCGACGGCTCTTCTCCGCCTGATCACGAAGCTCCGCGGCCTTCTCGTAGTCCGCGGCCTTCACGGCCTCGTCCTTCGCGACCGCCAGACGCTCGATCTCGGCCTCGATCTCGGCCAGGTTCGGCGGCTTGGTCATGCTCTTGATCCGGACGCGGGCGCCGGCTTCGTCGATCACGTCGATCGATTTGTCGGGCTGCACGCGGCCGGAGATGTACCGACCCGAGAGCTCCACCGCCGCCTTCACCGCCGCGTCGGTGATCCGCACGCGGTGATGCTGCTCGTAGCGGTCGCGGAGACCCTTCAGGATTTCAATGGTCTGCTCGTCGCCCGGCGGATCGACGGTGATGGCCTGGAATCGACGGGCGAGCGCCGCGTCCTTCTCGATGTACTTGCGGTACTCGTCAAAGGTGGTGGCGCCGATGCACTGGATCTCGCCGCGGGCGAGCGCGGGCTTGAGCACGTTGGACGCGTCGATCGCGCCCTCTGCGCCGCCGGCGCCGACCAGGGTGTGGAGCTCGTCGATGAAGAGCATCACGTTCTTGGCGCGACGCACCTCGTTCATGACCGCCTTGATGCGCTCCTCGAACTGGCCGCGGTACTTGGTGCCGGCGACCATCATCGCCAGGTCGAGGACGACCAGACGCTTCTCGTGGAGGATCTCGGGGACGTCGCCGCTGATGATCCGCTGGGCCAGACCCTCGACGATGGCGGTCTTTCCCACGCCGGCTTCACCGAGCAGGACGGGGTTGTTCTTGGTGCGCCGGCAGAGGACCTGCACGACGCGTTCGATCTCGGTCTGACGGCCGATGACGGGGTCGAGCGTGCCCTCGCGAGCCAGCTCGGTGAGGTCGCGGCCGAAGGAGTCCAGGGCCGGGGTCTTGCTCTTGCCGCCCTTGGCCGAGGCGCTGCTGCCGCCGGCCGAGGCCGACGCGCTGGCGCCCGACTGTCCGCCACCGCCGGCGCCTTCCATGCCCTCTTCGGTGCGCTCGTTGCCGGCGCCGAGAAGGTTGAGGACTTCTTCGCGGACTTCCTCGAGCTTCAACCCGAGGTTCATGAGCACCTGGGCGGCGACGCCGTCGTGCTCACGCAGCAACCCGAGCAGCAGGTGCTCGGTGCCGACGTAGTTGTGGTTGAGGTTGCGAGCCTCTTCGATGGCGTACTCGATGACCTTCTTGGCCCGGGGAGTCTGGGGCAGCTTGCCCATCGTCACCATCTCGGGCCCCGCCTTGACGAGCTTCTCGACCTCGAGGCGGACCTTGCGCAGGTCGACATCAAGGTTCTTGAGCACGTTGGCGCCAACGCCCGAGCCTTCCTTCACCAGGCCGAGCAGAATGTGCTCGGTCCCGATGTACTCGTGGTTGAAGCGCTGGGCTTCCTGGTTGGCGAGGGCCATGACCTTGCGGGCGCGATCGGTGAAGCGTTCGAACATCTCTGGACTCCACGGGGAGAGGGGCTGGTTGCGGGGAGCAAGGCCCAACGTCCCACATCTTTATTCGCACGCCGGAGCGTCCCGCTTCGAGGGAATCGGGGCGATTCCCTGGGGTGCGATGCAAGTGCCGTGTCGGAAAGCCTTTGACGAGGCTTCTTGACGCGGCCCGGACCCTGTCTGGGACCCCTAGATCGCCTTCCGTTCGCCTTTCGCAAGGCGGACTAGGGCGATGCCGGGGGCTCCGGAGCGGTCCATTCCATTCATATCGGCAGCACGGGCCATGCCGATCGGCAGAAGTTGGATGCTGGGGAATCAAGGTCGCAACGCGCGTCGGGGGTGGATTGGCAGGTCAGAAACGGGGTTTGGTTCGATGGGGGGCCTGCGGCGCTGCCGAAGTGGCAGTGGCGAGCGTTTGTGGAGTACCCGCTCGGCCGTGCGAACGCAGGTACAAATAGATGCGGTTCGTCGACCGGCCGGAGGCCGGTCATTGGGATACCGACACGACGAAGGCATGGCCAAGAACTACGACATCAAGGCAACGTACTACCGGCGGCTCGTGCTTTTCGTCCTGAGCATGTTCGCGCTATTCATCGTTTTCATTGTCGTAAGTCCATTTGCGTTCGTGCGCTTCAAGAACTTTCAGAAAGTCGGGATCTTTGTTGGCCCTGCAATGATGATGATTTGTACGGCGGCGTTGGTTTATACGAATTGGAAAGTGAAGTCACTTCGCGGGCGTTGTCAGTTCTGCGGCTATTCCCGAGAAGGCATCGAACGAGGCGATGCGTGTCCAGAATGTGGGAATCGTCCGGCATAGGTTCGTTCGGTCGTAGGATTCGCGATGCGAGTCGTGACTTTGGTAGCGATGCTCTTCGTCGCATGCATGGCTTGCTGCGAGCGATCGACGACGCCCGCGGCGAAGTCGCCGAGCGCCAAGCCGCAGTTGGTCCTCTACGTCTCCGCTGACGACGCGCTGTATCGGCCGGTGATCCAGACGTTTGAAGCCGCGACCGGGGCCAAGGTGAAGGTCGTTCCCGACACCGAGGCGACCAAGACCTTCGGCCTCGTGCGCAAGCTGCTCGACGAGAAGGACGCGCCCAAGGCCGATCTCTTCTGGGCCAGCGAACCCATCGGCGTCGTGCGGCTCGCGAAGGAGGGCGTGCTCGGCAACCTTGCGATCGCGGATACGCAGGGCAAGGCCGTCCCGGCCCAGTGGGTGCCCCTCGGCTACCGGGCGCGGGTTATCGTGTATCACAAGGAGCGGTTCAAAGCGGGCGAGGAGCCGCGACGGCTGGGCGATCTGCTCGCGCCGGAACTCAAGGGCAAAGTCGGCTTCGCCCGGCCGCAGTTCGGCACGACGCGGACGCATTTCGCGGCGTTGCTCGCCGCCTTCGGCGAAGAGGCGTACGAGAAGTTCCTCGTCGCGCTGCGGGACAACGGCGCGAAGGTGTACGACGGGAACTCCATGGTGGTGCAGGCCGTGGCCCAGGGTGAGATCAGCGCCGGCCTCACCGACAGCGACGATGTCGAGTCCGGCCGCCAGCAACGCTGGCCCGTCAGCGCCCGCGGCGGAACCGCCGACCTCGCATCGTCCAAGCCGGGCGAGGGGGCTGGCCCCGTGCTGATGATGCCGCACGTGGTCGCGGTCGTGGCTCGCGAGGACACAAGCCCGGAGCAGCAAGCGCTGGCGTCGCGGTTCGTGTCGCACCTCTTGAGCGATGACGTGCAGCGGCTGCTGCTGCAGACCCACCAAGCGCTGCAACCGAGCGAGGCCGGAGCCCTGCCACGCAACGAACTGCCCCCGGAGGCCCGGGCGCGAGCCGGAGCGGAGTTGCTGCCGGATTACCGCGAGGTCGAGCCGTTCGAAGCCAAAGCCGTCGCGATCTTTGAGCGGGTGTGGTCTTCCAAGTAGCAGAAAACCCCTGCAGATTCAGGGCTTGTTTCATGTCTAGCCCATCGGGTACGCTGTGCCAAACCGACCGCAGCGGGTGCACGTGCGCCCGCGCGTCGTTGTGGGGTCCTGCATGCATGGGGGGTGGGTATGGCAAAGCGTTCGGCACGTTTGGCGACGGCACGCCCGGACTCGAAATATCGCATTCTGTCGCTCGACGGCGGCGGGATCCGCGGCCTGATCACCGCCTTGTGGCTCCGCGAGCTTGAATCCATCCTCGGCGGCCCTGTTCGCGATCACTTCGATCTCATCGCCGGCACCTCCACCGGCAGCATCCTCGCCTGCGCCATCGCCATGGGCAAACGCCCCGACGAGATCATCAATCTCTACGAGACCCGCGGCCAGATCATCTTCCCCGGCCTCGCCGGACGCGTCTGGAGCGGGCTGAAGCGCACCTTCACCGACGGCCTTTCGCAGCCCAAGTACGACGGCGAGGGGCTCGATAGCGAATTGCACGCCGCCTTTGGCGCCAGCACGTTCGGGTCGCTCGCCAAGAAGACGCTCGTCGTTTCCTACGAAACCGTCCGCCGCGAAGCCCGCATCTTCAAGAGCTGGCGCAGCGACCACGACTACGTGACGTGTCCTGTCTGGCAGATCGTCCGCTCCTCCTGCTCCGCCCCCACGTACTTCGCCGCGTTCGATCTCAAGATCAACGGCGCGAGTAACTCCATGATCGACGGCGGCGTCTCCGCCAACAACCCCACCGCCTGCGCGATCGCCGAAGGTGTCCGCATGAACGAGGGCTTGCCGCCGTCGCAGCGGGTCCCGCTTGAGCGCTTCGTGGTGCTTTCGCTCGGAACCGGCGCTCTGACAAGGCCGATCTCGCTGCAATCAGCACAGGAATGGGGGGCGGTGGAGTGGGCCATCCCGATCATCGACGTCCTGTTTGACGGCAGCGCCGACACCACCGACTACATCGCCGCCCAGTTACTCGAAACGAAGAACTATTGCCGCCTGCAGACCGATCTCGACGACGCCTACGACGACATGGACAACGCCAGCCCGACGAATATCAACGCACTCAAGGGCGTGGCGGAGCAGTACCTGCAGCGTCGGGGCCGCGGACAACTGGAGCAGCTGGCGGCGCGGCTGTAGATCCGCATTCACGGGATCCGTTCGGCATCTGGAGATACTTGGCGCGGTTCGATTGCACTCTCCGCGTCTTTTGTGTTGTGTAGAACATCGTTCGGCGGTAGCCCGACGTGGTCGCGGTCGTCCGTCCGCCGCGGTTTCGGAGCGGGAAAGTGCCCATCGGCACCAGGAGATTCAACATGATCCGTCGCAGTGCAGCAGCGTTGTGTGTCGCCGTCGCGGGACTTGCCATGGCGGCCCCGCCGTCGGGTGAGATCACCTATCAGGGTCGTCTGGCCGACAACGGCGGGAACGCCAACGGGTCGTACAACCTGGTCTTCCGGTTCTTCAACACGCCATTCGCCGGAACGGAAATCTGCAACACCAGCAAGCCGGGCACTGTGGTGAGTGGCGGGGTGTTCACGACCACGCTGGGGGGGACGGTGACCGACGGGCCCGGCGGCGGCCTGTACACCGAGCTGTCTGATGTGTTCAAGACTTTTTCGACCCTGTATCTGCAAGTGGAAGTGAACGGGACGCCGATCACGCCGCGGACCAAGCTGACGACGGTGCCTTCGGCGGTCAACGCGGACCGGGCTCACAGCCTCGCCGATGTGGCGGTGGTGAGCGGGAGCACGTGGCTCGTCGACGGCAGCGACGCCGCGCTCACGATCGACGGCAGCAACCTGAGCCTGCAGCTCGGCGGCTCGGCGGCCGACGTCACGAAGCTGCAGGGGACGCTGCAGATGACTCCCAACACCTTCAGCGAGTCAGATCAACGGATCTCCTTCTTTAACAACGGCTCAGCCAGCGGCGAATTCATGCTCTGGGATGATTCCGACGACCGCTTTGAGTTCAGCGATTCGGTCGCGCTCAGCGGTCCGCTGGTGGTTGGAACGGTCACGACCGCATCGGAGGTCTTCAGCCGCTTCGGCACCCAGACCCCCACCTCCGGCGCCATGAACAACATCGCAGATGTGTTCATCGGGGCGGATCTTGAGGTCGCCAGCAACCTGATCTCGCAAGGTGACATCCGGTTGCGTTCGGGACTGGCCGAGGGCGACGGTGTGATCTACTTCCGCGAGGACGCGAACGACCTGGGCGAGAACTTCCGCTGGGACGACTCGGCCGATGGCTTCGCAATGTCCGACGACCTGTTCGTCGACGGCAACATTTCCTTCAACGGCAGCGGGACCGGCGTCGCCAATCTTCAGTCCGCTGGCGGCGTCACCATCCGCTTCGACACCGACAACAACGAGGGCGGCCCGAACGCCGGTGTGTTCAGCCTGAACATCCATTCGGCCAACGTGCTGGGCACGCCGCTGCTGCGCATGCAGAGCGCCGACGAGGCCAACCTCGAACTCGACAACGGCGTCACCACCGACGCCTTCGACTTCGCCGAGGCCTTCCGCCCGGTGGCCCACGAGATGGACATGGAGCCCGGCGACGTTGTGGCGCTCGCCGTCGGCGGCGCGAACAAGGAGCATGTCGAGCTCACGACGCAGGTGGGGCAGTCGATGCTCCTGGGCGTCGTCTCCACCAAGCCCGCGTTCACCTGCGGCATGGGCATCAGCGCGGTGCAGGAATCCGACGCCGACCTCGCCGCCCTCCAGCAGCAGGTGTTCGATGCCGGTGACATGAGCGGCGTCGCCGCCGTGGGCGCCATGCTCGACGCCCGCATGCGTCAGGAGTGGAAGCCCATCGCCATGCTCGGCCGCGTGCCCTGCAAGGTGGACACGCAGTTTGGCGAGATCAAGGCCGGCGACCGCGTCACCAGCAGCCCGACCAAGGGCCACGCCATGAAGCAGACCGGCCCCGGCATGTCGCTCGGTATCGCCATGGAAGACGCCAATCAGCCCGGCAAGATCATGATCCTGGTGCGTCCCATGTGGTACGGCGGATCGGCCCAGGACTTCGGCAACCTCGCGGACCGCGTCGGCCAGCACGCCGTCGTGAACGCGTCGCACACGCCCGCCGCCAAGGCCGACGCCGGCACCGCCCGCATCGCCGAGCTCGAAGCCGAGACCAAGGACCTCAAGGCCCGCCTCGCCGATCTGGAGCGGCTCGTCACCGCTCAGATGCAGGGCAACAAGATTGTGTCGCAGCGCTGAACGACTTCGTTCTCGCAAAGCTTGTGATCACACAAAGCCCCGGACCTCGCGCCGGGGCTTTCTTTTTTGCACCGACGCGAGGCGTGCATGCGGACGCGCTCGGGGCACGGACGCCGGTGGCGATCATCCGGCGACGGCGGTGAACACGCAGAGCGTTCGGAGTGTCTGCCCGGGCTCGAGGACGACCGTGCCGGTGGGATCATCCGGGCCGCCGGGCTCGTGCCCGAGCGACCGCGCGAGATTGAACGCGTCGTTCACCTGCGATTGCGGCTCCACGGCGATGAACGACAGCGGCCCGGTCGCACCCGAAACCGCCCCGTCGCCCGCCCCGTGGGGTGCGAACACCAGCAGGTGCGAAAGCTCCTTCGACGCCGCGATCCGCAGAGCCACGCCGCTGGACGGCCATCGGAGCGTCGCGGTGCCATCGAAGCCCGCGAAGACCGCGTCGAGCGACTGCGCGGGGAGAGGCTTCATCTGGGCGAAGTGTTGCGTGAGCGGATCGCTCGCGGCTGGTCCCGATGCGCACCCGCCGCTCAGCGGGTACTTGCCTCCGACAGCTGCCTCCAGCTCGATCGCGTCTTCGTCGCGCCACAGACGGCGTGCGAAGTACGGGTGATGCCCGCAGCCCGCGGGGAACGCCTCGCGGTCGGTGTTCGTCACCGATAGCTCAATGGTCATCGCCTCGTTCGTCAGTGTGTACGTCGTGCGGCACACATACGTCCATGGCCAGTTCGAGTCCGTCACGCTGCGGCTGTCGAACTCGAGCGCGACGCGATCGGCACCCTGCTCGATCACCCGCCACACCCGCTTGCGCACATCGCCGTGCTGCGCGAGCCCGTCGGCGGTGGTGGGGCGGAGCACGTGCTCCTTCCCACGGAACACGAATCGCGACCCACGAATGCGGTTCACCCACGGCGCCATGAAGAATGACCCGAGCAGCGAGGCGTTGGTCTCCCCCGGAGCCGCACGCCTCATGAGCGGAAAGAAGAACCCCGTCGGCCCCTTGATCGCAAAGTCCGCGATACCCGCCCCGAGTTCCGGGGCGATCGACAGCCGCAGGCGTTCGTTGGTGAGCGTGATCATGCCCGCATCGTTGCGTCGGTCCGAGAAGGGCGTCGCGCCCTCATCCGCATGCACGCCGCCTCGGGGCACTCGGGCAATTCATAAGATTCCATTGCGAACGTCCTTGCGGCAGGTATGCTCATGCTGCCCTCCCTGGGGACGGGCAGCGAAAGGTGCGTCCATGCCCGATCAGTTCAACCGCCGCCAGATCCTTGCCGCGGGCGTCGCCGGTGCCGCTTCAATCGCCGTCGCGCGTGTCGCGGCCCATTCCATCGACTCGCCCAGTGCGCCTGGAGGCTCAGCGTCCGACTTCTTCGGACTCCCCTCCGCCTCAATGGCCTTCGCCTCGCTCGATCCCCGCTTCGTCGGCCCCGTCAGCACGTCACCGCTGCCCCTCGCCGAATCTGTCGCTTCCGCGCTGCTCCGCCGCGTCCCCGGTGGTGAAAGCCCCGGCCTGACCCGCCGCGTCCGCGTGCTCGGCTGCAGCGCTGCGCCTCGTGATCTCCAAGGCCTTCGTGTTGATCTCCTCCAGTCATGCGGCGCTCCCTCGGTTCGCCGAACGATCCGCCGCTGCATCCTCGCCGCCGACGCGACCGGCGCTGTCGCACCCTCCGCGTTCACGCAGCCGGCACCGACTGTGTCCCTCATCGTCCGCTCCCGAGGCATGGAGCGCCTCGCCACCCTTTCCCGTCGCGGCGTCTACATCATCTCACTCGCCCGCCGCACCCCGCTCTGGCACTCGCTCCGCATCGCCTCCATTCCCTGCGGCGACGGCTTCACACTGACGTTGCTCTCACACAACCAGCCCGCCGACATTCCCTGCCTGCTTGTCGCCATTGACTGAGGTCTTCCCATGCCCACCGATCCATACGTTGGTGAGATCATGCTCTTCGCCGGCAATTTCGCCCCTCAAGGCTGGGTCGAGTGCGATGGCCGCCTGCTCGACATCGGCTCCTACGACGCGCTCTTCAACGTGATCGGCACCACCTACGGCGGCGACGGGTTCAACACCTTCGCCGTCCCTGATCTCCGCGGCCGCTGCATCATCTCGCAGGGACAAGGCACCGGCCTCTCATCCCGCGTCATCGGCCAAGCCCTTGGCGAAGAGAATGCGACCGTCACGGTCAACCAGCTTCCCGCCCACACCCACACCGTGGTCGCGACCAGCGGGGTCGCCAACGCCCCGACGCTCACACAGCGACTCCCCGCGCTCGCCGAGTCGCCCGCGTACGCCGCCGCCAGCGGCACTCTGGCCGAGCTTCCCATCGGCGCGGTCACGCCAACCGGTGGTGCCCAGCCTCACAACAACCGCCAACCCTCGCTCGCGATGGTCTACTGCATCGCTGTCGAAGGCATCTTTCCGAGCCCGAGCTAACCCTGACCGAACCCCGAGTCGCACCCATGCCCATCGATCCGTACATCGGAACCATCATGCCCTTCGCCGGCAACTTCGCTCCGAAGTTCTGGGCGTTCTGCAACGGCCAGTTGCTTCCCATCAACCAGAATCAGGCCCTGTTCTCCCTTCTCGGTACGCAGTTCGGCGGCGACGGCAGGACGACTTTCGCCCTTCCCGATCTCCGCGGACGCTGCGCCGTCGGCTTCGGCCAGGGGCCCTTCCTGACGGCTCGCAACATCGGCGACCGCTTCGGACACGAGTCCGTCGCCCTCCTCGCGACCCAGATTCCGCCTCACACCCACACAATGCGAGTTGTTCCTGTCGAAGCGACCACTGCCGATCCCACCACGGGCCTGATCGCCAAATCGGCCGGTGATGTCCGGCGCTATGGGCTCCCCACGACGCAGGTCGCGATGTCCCCCGCCATGCTCGGCCCCGCCGGCAGCAACCAGCCTCACCCCAACATGCAGCCCAGCCTCACCATGAGTTACATCATCGCGATGCAAGGCATCTACCCCGCCCGTCCTTGACACTCACCCTTTGAGATTCACCATGGCAGAGTATTTCACTGGCGAGATCATCAGCGCTGGGTTCAACTTCAACCCCAGGGACTTCCTTCCCTGCGATGGCCGCCTCATTGCCATCCGCGAAAACACCGCCCTCTTCGCCCTCCTCGGCACCCAGTACGGCGGCGACGGACGCGACACCTTCGCCCTTCCCGATCTCCGCGGCGTCGTCCCCATCGGCCGCGGCCAGGGCCCGGGCCTCTCCTTCTTCTTCATCGGCGAGCGCGAGGGCACCGAGTCGCACACCCTCAACTCGCAGGAGATTCCTTCCCACACCCACCGTGTCCGCGCCTCGGCCGTCACGCCCTCGACCAGCCCCACCGATCGTGTCCTCGCCATCCCCGCCCCCGGCGCCAGCGAGTTCGCCCCCGAGACCGCAGCGACCTCGGGCGTGGAAACGGCGCACCCCACCATGATCCAGCCCGCCGGCGGCAACCAGCCGCACGACAACATGCAACCCACCCTCGTCATCAACTATTTCATCTGCGCCTTCGGCGTCTTTCCCCCGCGTCCTTGAACCGGAGCCCGCCCGTGAACACTCGACCATCCGTGCTCCGCTCGCGCTCGAACGCGCCCCGTGTGGCGTGCGTGCTCCTCGTCGCGGCCGGCGCACTCGCGCCGCTCGCCCGCGCCGACGACACCACCATCTTCACCCTCGACGACAACGCGCCCCGCATGGCGCGGCTCAGTAACGCCTTTACGAGGTACTCCAGCTCCTGCAACGCCGTCGCCATCTCTTCCGCCAATACCGACGTGCCCTACCGCCTGCTCCGCGTCCGCGTCAAGAGCCCCACCAGTCTCACGATTCTGGCCGAACCCCAGGCGCCCACCTCGAACTTTGATCCCTTCCTCGCCCTGCACTGCTCGCCCGCGGGGCTGGGCACCAACAACCCCACCTTCGCCCTGCTCGCGATCGACGACGACTTCGGCGGCTATCCCAAAGCGCTGCTCTCTCCGGGCTTCAACGTGCCGCAGATCTTCGACCCGGGCGATTACTTCCTGTTCGTCTCGTCCTACTCCTCCCGCCCCGAGCGCCGCTTCGGCCGCGTCAATGTCACCGTGACCGGCAACGCGACCTTCATCGGCTGCCCCGGCGATCTCAACAGCGACGACCAGGTCGACGACAGCGACTTCTCTCTCTTCGCCAGGGCGTACAACATCCTCGTCTGTGCCGACCCCGCGATGCCCACCGGCTGCCCCGCCGACCTCAACGCCGACGGCTTCGTGGACGATGTCGACTTCCAGATCTTCGCCACCGCGTACGACGCGCTGCTCTGCTCGTAGCCCATCGCGTCTCCGCTTCGGGTGCCACTGGCTGGCTGCTTGGAGCCAGCCAGTGCGAGCGCCCCCGTCGCCGCTGCAACTTCCACCCACCACCAGAGTCTTCCTGCGCCTTGACGAGCCCCGAGCGTGAGCGAGCGGGTCTACCTCTCCCGATCTTCACACCCAATCTCTCACGCCCGCACCAACGCGTGCCCGATCCTCCCTCCGTCGAATGTCCACGTTCTCTCAGGGGTCCCGGAGGGCCGCACCCGCGGTACGCGCATGCAATCACATCTGTCCCGCCTCGCGTCCCGCCTCACCGCCGCCGCCGCGATGCTCGCGGTCGCCACGATCACTCAAGCCGCCGAGAAGCGGGTGATCTATGTCGATAAGTCGGCACCGCCGGGCGGGGATGGGACGTCGTGGGAAACCGCGTTCAGTGACCTTCGCGTCGCGCTCAACGCGTCGCGATGGAGCCGAGTCCCGGCACTGGAGTATCGAATCGCTCAAGGCGTGTACACCCCCGATATTGCCGGTGGCAACCGAGGCACGATGTTCGAGTCTCCCGTTCTGTCATCCGCAGCGGACCTCTCGATCCTCGGTTCCTTTGCCGGGCTTGCCGGTCCCGACCCGGATCGACGCGACTACGTCTCGACGCGGACCGTGCTCTCCGGTGACCTCAACGGCGATGATGGGCCTGATTTCACAAACCGGGGTGACAACTCGACTTTCGTCGCTCGGTTCTTTACGTACGGAAACATGTTGATCGACGGGCTCACGATCCGCGGCGCGAGCGCCGATGGTTCAGCGTACTCTGCCCAGGGCCTCCACGCATATGCACGGCCGTATCCAATCGGGCCACGGTCCGTGGTGTTGACCATGTCGTCGTGCATCGTCGAGGAGAACGACGGAGCTTCTGCTTCAGCTGGCGGTGCGAGTCTCTTTGCCAGTTACGTCGGTGTCATCGACGTCGAGTTCCGCAACAATCGCAACCGGAATGGCACCTCTGGTGGTTTGTATATCCGCGGATTACCCGGCGCGGGAACCGTGCTGCGGTGTCGTTTCGTGAACAATCAAGCAACCTACGGGGGCGCGGCTTACCTGGAAGAGACCGAGGTCCTGCAGTCGATATTCGTCGACAACTCTGCGACCTTTCAGGGTGGTGCGTACTTCGGGAACGGTCCCGTGTCTTCGTCTCTGTTCGCCCGGAATCGCGCCGGGTTCAGCGGCGGTGCTATCGCCGGTCGAGCGAGCTCCGTTACGTCGTGCACCTTCGTCGACAACGAGGCACCGTCGGGATCGGCGATCAGCACGTTCAACGCGTCGCCGTGGATCACAAGTTCCATCTTCTGGAACAACCGGGCCGCGGCCGGAGCGCCGACGATTGAAGTGTCGCAGAGTATCTGGGAGGCCGGACTCATCGGTGTTGTCCTGCAAGGCGGGACCGCCCAAGCCTCATTCACGGGAACGACACCCGTCATCGCCGACGTCATCGACCAAGATCCTCAGTTCATCCGACCGTTCGGAGAGCCCGGAACTGACGACGATTGGCGATCGTGGAATTATCGCCTGCGTCTAGGTTCTCCAGCAATCGGTGCCGGAGCGCGGTACTTCGCCGCAGTGACCGATCTCGACGGAAGCTCCTTCGACCAGTATCCGAATCTCCAGAAAGCCGACGCCGGCTGCTACTTCATCACCCGTTCCGACTGCTTCGCCGACCTCGACCGCTCCTGGCCCTTCCTCGTCGACGACTCCGACTTCCAACTCTTCGCCGCCGCCTACGACCTCACCATCGCCCCACCCGCCAACCCCCTCGCCGATCTCAACAACGACGGCATCGTCGATGACGCCGACTTCTCCCTCTTCGCCGTCGCCTACGACGCATTGGTCTGCCCGTAACGGCTTCCGCTTCATGGGTGTCAGAGACCGTGGGACGCCGAGGCTGACGAGTCCGCGAGGAAGCCTCGGTTGACTCGGAGCGAAGGCGTCCGAGCGTGCTTGATGATCGACGGTTCGCGCTCGATGCACCCGAGGCTTCGTCGAAGACTCCTCAGCCTCGGCGTCTTGATGGCATCGGGGTCCCTCCGCTCGAATCCGATCTCGGGCCGCCTGTACCACGCAGCATCACACATTCCATGGAACCGCCGCCGCTCTTTCGCCAATAGAGCAAGTCTGCCCGGCGTGCGGCGTTGGTCCTTGCGATCCTCCCCACGCCGCGGCGTCCTCGCGGGAAGTGTTGAAGTTCGGGTTCGGTCTGGTCGAAAGTGGCCGTCCCGCCGGGCTTTACGCAAGTTCCACCCCGTGCGGCACGCTCCGGTCCGGTCTCCTCTACACTAGAGGCCGTTTCGGGGACAGGGCCGGGTGGATCGGGTGTGGGGAGCGGAGTCGGTCGGTACAGGTCTTTGGTTGTTCTGCAACCTCTGCCCTGGAACCTTCCAACTCCCGGTGCCGCCCGTTCGGGCGAAAAGGGCACCGGACCGTGGGCGGTTGTCGATCTTGGAGTTCGCCGGGCGCGTGCCCCGGGGCTTCCAGCGTCGCACCGGCGGGACATGTTGTGATCAACCACGCCCTCGGGCGTGATATTGCGGGGACAGATCGAGCGATGAGCCGCGGCGGGACCGAATACAAGAAGGGCGACACCGTCGAGGGCATGAAAGTCCTCGACGAGCTCGGCCGTGGTGCCGCGTCGATCATCTATCTCGTCAAAGACAAGAACAACCACATCTGGGCCCTCAAGCACGTCGAGAAGGTCGAGCCCAAGGACCAGCGCTTCCTCGACCAGGCCGAGGCCGAGTACCACGTCGCCCACGCGATGGACCACCCCGCCATCCGCAAGATCGAGAAGATGATCAAGCGGGGCAAGAGCATGCTCAGCCTTGAGACCATCCATCTCTATCTGCTGATGGAGCTGGTGGACGGCATCTCGATGGAAAGTAAGCCGCCCAAGACCTTCGAAGAAGCCGTGCACATCTTCGAGCAGACCGCCGAGGCGCTGCACCACATGCACACCAAGGGCTTCGTCCACGCGGACATGAAGCCCAACAACATCGTCGTCACCGCCGATGACGAGGTGAAGCTGATCGACCTGGGCCAGTCCTGCCGCGTCGACACGATCAAGGAACGCATCCAGGGCACGCCCGACTTCATCGCCCCCGAGCAGGTGCACTGCCGCCCGATCACGGCGCGCACCGACGTCTACAACCTCGGCGCGTCGATGTACTGGATTCTCACCCGCCGTCACATCCCGACCGCGCTGGGTGATTCCAACTCGCTCCTGGGCAAGATCGACGACAACCTCATCGAGAAGCCCAAGCCCGCGATCGAGCTGAACCCCCGCATCCCGGCGATGCTGAACGATCTCATCATGCAGTGCCTCGAGATCGACCCCGAGAAGCGCCCCAAGGACATGAAGCTGGTCGCCGACCGGCTCAACCTGATCCGCGCCAAGCTTCACGCGATGAAGAACGGCCCCGCGCCCGAGACCGCCGAGAGCCGCGACGACTCCGAGCCGTAAACGCGTTCCTGCGACCGACATCGCACCAGCAAGCTAGGGCGTCCTCGCCCCGGTGCTGAACGCGCACGGTCGCCGCCTCGATGTGAGGACGCCCAAGCTCGCGTGCATCGCACCGACGCGGCCATCATCGATACTCTTCCGGGCATCCCCTCGCGAGGTCCACCCGTGTCCCGCTCACTCTTCGCCCGACTCCACGACCGCTTCGAACGCCCGCGCCAATTGAGCCGCGAGGGTCTCTCGCGCCGCGAGTTCCTCGCCCGACTCGCCGCCGCCTCCGCCGCGGGCATCAGTCTGCCCGCGCTCGCCACGGATCCCAAGCGCCCCCGTGAGGGCGCCATCGGCAACGTTCTCGTCCTCGGCGCCGGTCTCGCCGGGCTCTCGTGCTCGCTTGAACTCTGCAAGGCCGGCTTGCCCAATCTCGTCATTGATGCCCGCGGCGTCGTCGGCGGCCGCGTCCGCACCATCCGCGACATGCTCCCCGGCCTCACCATCGAAGCTGGCGGCGAATACATCGGCGCCAACCACCCACGCTGGCTCGCGCACGCCAAAGACTTCAAGCTGAAACTGCTCGACGCGAGTGACAAAGACGAACCCGAAACCATCCACTTCCTCGGCCGCACGCTCAGCGATGCCGAAGCCGAATCCCTCTATCACGAGATGGATGAGGCCCTCGCGCATCTCACCGAGCTCGCCCGCACCATCGACGCCGATCGCCCGTGGCAGAGCGCGAACGCCGCCGCTCTCGATCAACGCTCACTCCATGACTGGCTCGTCGAGCTCGACGCCTCGCCGCTCTGCAAGCACGCCATCGCGACACAGGCCGCCGCCGACAACGGCGTCGAGCCGCATCAGCAGAGTCTGCTCGCCGTGCTCGCCATGATCAAGGGCGGCGGGCTCGAGAAGTTCTGGACCGATTCCGAGCTCTTCCGCTGCGCCGGCGGCAACGACCAGCTCGCGATGCGGCTCTGGCAACGCATCGGCGAGCCGCTCTTCCACCTCGGCACCCGCGTGCACACGATCCAACGCAAGAGCGATCAGTTCGTGGTGCTCGCCCACAACCGCCCGCCGCTCTTCGGCACGCACCTTGTGCTTGCGATTCCGCCCAGCGCGTGGAAGTCCATCCGCTTCGAGTTCGATCTCCCCGAGCTCCGCGCCCCGATCCAGATGGGCAGCGCCTGCAAGTGGATCGCCGCGTTCAAGAGCCGCGACGCGTGGGTCACGCGTGCGTCGACGTCGGCGCTCTGCGCCGACCGTGACTTCCACTTCTCCTGGAACGCGACGCTCGGCCAGGACGAGACCAAAGGTTCGGCGCTCACGTTCTTTGCCGGCGCCGAGCTCGCGTCGAAGTTCTGTGCGCTCGATCCCGCCGCTCGCGAAGCGCAAGGCCGCGCCGCCCTCGCCTCGCTGGTGCCCGCTGCCGCGCCAACGGCGACCCGCACACTCGACTGGCCCAACGACCCGCTCGCCGCCGCCGGCTACGGCGTCGCGGCCCCCTGCCAGTGGACCGGCATCCTCCCCGGCCTCGTCGAATCGTCCGGACCGGTCTTCTTCGCCGGCGAATGGTGCAGCCCGGCGTTTATGGGATGCATGGAAGGCGCTCTCGACAGCGGCGCTCGCGCCGCCCGCCGCGTCATCGAATCCAACCAATAAGAACCGCACGCGCCCGTCGCTTACGCGCCTCCCCGCCCCGCGCAGCGGGGAGGGGTGGTCGAGCGCAGCAAGACCGGGGAGGGGTGCCTTGGTGCCACCAGTCCGCCGGCTCTGCGGCGCGACTGGTGCGGCTGCAACCAGCGCGTCCGGACGATCGCTCGCGCCTGCTCCGGCCCGCATCAGTCGCGCCGTGCAGAGCCACGGCGGACTGATGGCACCAAGGCGTGCGGCTTCGCTTCACCTGCTTCGCGGCACGCGGGGAGAGGCGGCGCGGCCACACAACGGCACAGCCCTCCCTCAATCCCCGAACGTCGTGTACACCGCCCGCGCCGCCGCCACCAGCGGATGGTCCAGCGGCACCGTCCTCTGCTTTCCGGATACTTCATCAATCCCGACGTCGGTCAGCCGTCCGCCCTGCACCGCGACCATCCGCCCGAACCGATTCTCGCGCAGCAGTTCCATGGCTCGATGTCCAAGCATTGTGGCGAGCACGCGGTCCTGCGCCACCGGCGTTCCGCCGCGCTGCACATGACCGAGCACGACATACCGCGACTCCACCTTGGTCTCCTGCTCGATCGCGCTCGCCAGCCATTCGGCGATGCCGCCCAGTCGCACGGGGTCGGGGCTGGTCGGGTCGATCTTCGCGATTTTCTGCTTCTCGCCGATGGCGGCCGCACCTTCCGCGACGCAGATGATGCTGAACCGCTTCCCGCGCCTGCCGCGGCTGATCACCATGTCGCACACGGATTCCATGTGGAACGGAATCTCCGGAATCAGGATCGCATCGCTTCCGCTCGCGATCCCCGCGCCGAGGGCGATCCACCCAGCGTTGCGACCCATGACCTCGACCACCATCACGCGGTGATGGCTCGCCGCCGTCGAGTGCAATTTGTCGAGAGCATCGGTCGCCGTCGCCACGGCCGTCGCGTGCCCGAACGTGATCTCGGTGCCCATCAGATCGTTGTCGATCGTCTTGGGCACGCCCACGAACCGCAACTCGTCGCCGCCCGCGCGGGCCTTGGTCGTCAGCTCGTGCGCGATGCTCATGCTCCCGTCGCCGCCGATCACCACGATGCAGTCCAGCCCGTGCGTGCGGATCGTCGCGATCGCTTTGGCACTCACATCCTCGATCCGCGGCGTGCCATCGCCGTTCGTGCCCGTCGCAAACCGCAACGGATTCGCCTTGTTCGACGACCCGAGAATCGTTCCACCCTGGGTCAGGATGTTCGACACATCATCCATCCGCAAACGCCGCAGCCGATCTTCGATCAGGCCCAGAAACCCGTCCTCGATCCCAAGCACCTCAAGCCCGTTGAAGCACGCGTCCTTGACGACCGCGCGGATGACGGCATTGAGCCCCGGGCAGTCGCCCCCGGCGGTGAGCACTCCGATACGTTTGACAGTGGGGGGCATGCCACAGATTAGACCGACGACGCCCGGCTCCGGCAGATCGTCTGAAGCCTCGGTTCGCTTGGAACCAGCGTGTCACGATCACGGGCGACTATCGCTCCGGTCCATCCGAGGCTTCCTCGCGGACTCGTCAGCCTCGGCGTCTGCACGAAATCGCGTTTCGATCGCGTCCGTTCCCCCTTTCCCCTGCTCCCCTGCCCCCCTCCTCCCCTTCCTTTACACTCCCCCCATGCACGTCGATGCCCCCACGCTCGCCCTGCTCCGCCTGACGCTCATTGAGAACGTCGGGCCCGCCACCATCGCGCGGCTCCTCGCCCGCGCCGGTTCGCCCGAGGCCGCACTCCATCTCTCCGCCGCCGAGATCGACGCCGCCCGCCCCAAGAGTCCAGGCAGGGGCTCCCGCGGCGGAGCCTCCGGCACATCTATCGCCGCCGGCATCCGCGAGTCGCAATCCCGTGCCGAAGACGAGCTCGCCCGCGCCGACAAGCTCAACATCCGCCTCGTCGGCATCCACGACCCGGCCTATCCCGCGCTCCTCCGCGAGATCCCCGACGCGCCGCCCATTCTCTACTACAAGGGCACGCTTGATCCCGTCGCCGGCGCTTCCCCCGGCTTCGGCGTCGGCATTGTCGGCAGCCGCTCCTGCACCACCTACGGCCTCGAGCAAACCACCCGCTTCGCCGCCGCCCTCGCCCGCAGTGGCCTGGTCATCATCAGCGGCGGTGCCCGGGGCATCGATACCGCCGCCCACCGTGCTGCCCTCATGCACCAGGGCCGCACCATCGCCGTCATGGGCTGCGGCCTCGGGCACACCTATCCGCCCGAGAATCAAGAGCTTTTCGAACGCATCTGCGCACCCGCCCAGACCAACGCCGCCGGCGAAGTCATCACCCCGACGCCCGGTGCGGTTCTCTCCGAGCTTCCCATCGACACGCCGCCGGATTCGCGCAACTTCCCCCGACGCAACCGCATCATCTCAGGTCTCTCCCTTGGCGTGCTGGTGATTGAAGCGGCCCGTAAGTCTGGTGCGTTGATCACCGCCAAGATCGCCGCCGAGGAGCACGGGCGCGAGGTCTGTGTCGTGCCCGGGCGTGTCGATTCGCCGTCGTCGGAGGGAAGCAACGACTTGCTCAAGTCTGGTGGGGCGGCGTTCGTGACCGAGCCGGGTGATGTGATCGCAATGCTCGAGTCCGCCGCGCGTCATCAGCACGCCGGTACCCACGCCGCACGCTTCCAACCGCTCGTGAGCGCGGACGATTCGCTGTTCGGTTCGGCACCGAACACCCGCGTGTCTTCGCGCGCCGCCGTCGCGGCGGCGTCGCCAGATACGACACCAGTTTCGATAGGGAATCCCGAACAGGTGAAGATCCTCGCGGCCCTCGACAGCGAGCGCACCGCCGACGAACTCGCCGACGCCGTGGGCATGGACATCGTCAAACTCCGATCCCACCTGACTTTGCTGGAGATTGCCGGTCGGGTGCGGCGGCACGGATCGCGCTTCGCCCGCGTCAGCGGCGGAATATAGTCCTATAATATATCTATTTTCTGATCAAGAAGGCGTGTTGATCATGTCGGGTGATCACATTTCGGCACGATTCCAACGCGCAACCCTTGACACAAGGCGTGCGATCACTTACCTTGTACCAAACAAAGAGAAAGAAATTTGATCGGTTCAGCTGACGTCAACCGACAAACAGTGCACGATGGAACCCGCCTTCTCGCCTATCCTTCGATTCGGTCCCGGTGGGGATTTCGTCGCGGAGTACCGTCCGCGGCGGAACGGAACCACCAGTCTTCGTCGGATCCAACGCGGTGCCGAACCAGGTACCGGTACGGGTCTCCCGAACGAAGCGCTGCGTCTGGTTGGGGATCAGGTCGGCGGAGGATCGCCGAGCTTTACGCACACGGATGGCGAACATCGGTCGCGGCTCCTCGCCGCGTGGTGTCTGGCCGTTCGGGCTCTGGACGAACTCGGCCCGGTGCTCGCGCGGCTGGGGGCCCAAGTTGGCGCCCAAGTTGGCGCCTCGGCGGGGTCTCACGCTGGACGCACGGATCGCATGATGGAACTCAAGCCGTCGCACGCACGCGGCGGATTCGACAACTCGGCTTCCGCGGACGCGGTGACTCGTGGCACCGTCCTGCAGTTGGTCGGGGGTGATGGCAGTGATGGGGTTGGCGATGCGCTTGTTGGTGGTGGGTTGGACTCGGGTGGGAATGTTGGCAATACGTCGGCGGCAACCAGCCGCCCCGGAGGTATGAACGATGAATCTGAACTTGACGCCCAAGCAGCTCCGCATTCTCCAACTTATCCGCGACTGGCGGGTGCGTCGGGGCTATTCCCCGACCATGCAGGAGCTGGCCGACGAAATCGGCGTCAGCAAGGTGACGGTCTTCGAGCACGTCGAAGCCCTTATCAAGAAGGGCGCGTTGGTCCGCGAGCCCAACAAGGCTCGCTCTTTGTCGATCGCTGATGGCATCGCCGTCCCCGACGAAGCCCGCCCCCTCCGCTTCCCGCTCGTCGGCCGCATCGCCGCTGGCCACCCCATCGAGCGCGTCGAGAACACCGACGAGATCGACCTCGCCGACATGCTCGTCGCCAAGACCCAGAAGGGTCAGGAGAGCACGTTCGCCCTCAAGGTCGAAGGCGACTCGATGCGCGATGAAGGCATCCTCGACGGCGACTTCGTCCTCATCGAGCGCACCCAGGTCGCCCAGAACGGCGATCGCGTGGTGGCTCTGCTTCCCGATGGCTCGACCACTCTGAAGACCTTCTACAAGGAAGACGACCACATCCGCCTTCAGCCCGCCAACCCGAACTTCGAGCCCATCCGCGTCCGCTTCTGCCAGGTGCAGGGCGTGGTGAAGGCCGTCGTCCGTCGTTACGGGCGCTAAGCGTCAGTAGGACCGGCTTCCAGCCGGTCCGGCACCAGTGGAACCGGCTTCCAGCCGGTCCGCCATCCATCGGGACCGCATGCGTGGGACCGGCCTTGGGCCGGTCACTCCGCGTCGCGATGTGCAGGATCGATTGACCAGAGCCGCGGGGCACACCCCGCGGTTTTCATTTGGTCGCGCGTGTTCGCGGCTACAACGGACAGATCAACGCGTCATACGCCTGTGCGAACGCCGCGAAGTCGGTGTCATCCACGAAGCCGTCGCCGTTCTGGTCCGCCGGACAGTTGAACGGCATCGTTCCGGCGTCGCACGTCAGCAACTCGTACGCGCGAGCGAAGAGCACGAAGTCCGCGTCGTCCACGAGTCGATCGGACGACAGGTCCGGCGGGCAGTTGGTGCGGCCCAGGCGTGCCCCGATCCACGCCGCCGACTCGACGCCCTCGGCGGTGAACAGGCATCCGACGGTGTGCGGACATCCGGTCTCGGTATAGTCGATTGGCAAGTTGAGATTGAGCAGTCCGTTTCGGAAGCGCTGGTTGCCGGGGACGAGCGCTCCCGCCATCATGCGCGTCGGGTAGCCGCCGTCGATGATCGCTCGGTGCTCGCTCATCCAGAACCACGGCGAGAACTGATTGAAGTACGCCTCGCTGTTGCCGAAGATCGCTTGGGCCTGCTGCGGATGGGACGCGACGACGTTCGCCCATGTCAGCAGTGCACCGTCGTATGCGAGGCACATCCCGAAGACCTCGGGGAACTTGAAGGCGAACTTGGTCGCGCCGAAGCCGCCCATCGAGAAGCCCTGCATCACCCGCGAGCGGGCGTCCGCGATGGTGCGAAAGGTCGCATCCACATGCGGCACGAGTTGGCGCACGACATCGGTCTCGGCGGGCTTGTTGCCGCCGATGCTGTCGGCCCAGAAACTATCGGAGTAGCCGTCGGGGAAAACGATGATGACCGGACCGATGAGGTTCTGCCCCGCCGCGGCCTCGAAGGATGCGGGGACGGTCGAGACCTGCTGCCCGTTGTGCACGCCGCCGATCCCGTGCAGGTGATACACCACCGGATACCGCGCCGTGCCACTGTCATACCCCGGCGGCAGATAGATCGAGTACTTCACAGTCTTGCCGGTGATCGGCCCGGTAAACGTTCGAGACTCCACGCGTGCTTGCAGCGCGGCAAGCGCCGAGGCTTGAACGACTGCAACGAGCCCCAGACCGAACAGTGCGGCGGATCGAATGAGCATGCTTGTCCAACGCCACTGCCAATCGCCGATTGCACGCCCGCTGCGGTGCTTCGCGAACACTTAGTGTGCCGCCAACGCCTCGGTCAGTGCCGCCCGCATCTCGTCGCCCCGTTCCTTGGTCAACTCGCCGCGCCACAGACCGAGCACCTTGCCCTCCTTATCGAGAAGCACCGCGGCCGGCGTCGCATTCACCTTCAAGAGCCACGTCTTTGGTCCGTCAGGGACGGTGAACGATGGGATGAACATTGCGGGCTTGCTGAAGGCATCGGTCCACGCCGCCTTGCCCGCGTCGCTCGCGTCCTCCGACGGCGGCGCATCGGCGATCACACCAACCACCCGCAGCTTGGCTGGCGCGACGCCCGCGACATGCTCTCGCACGATGTCGTCGTAGATCGGCACCGCCTGCTCGCAGTAGCCGCAGTGGCGACCGAGCATGAAGAGCATCGTCGGTCCTTCGTGCGGGAACGCGAGGGGCATCTCGGAGCGATCCGGACGGACGAGCCGCAGCGCCGCGACTTGCTCTCCGATCTGCAGCGACGGCATGTACCCGGAGTGTTCGCCCGCGCTGATGGTTGAGTCGTTCAGGCGGCTGGTGAGCGACGAGATCTCTGCCTTCAGCTCTCGGTTCTATTTCACCAAGAGCCCGATGAGCACCCCAAAGACAACACAGACGCCAGCGAGAATCACGGAGGTAGTGCGGCTGGACTCCATGATGCCATAGTACAAGCGATTGATGTCGCACGCGATCACGCTGCGACCGACCGCGGCGCGAGCGTTCCCGCATGCGCCGGCGGCCGCCGACGCATGCAAGCTGTGGCGAGTGCCGTGATACTTGCCCGTCGAAGCTCCATCTGTGCGTCGCGGGGTTGGCGGAGCGCGAGCGCAAATGGTGTTCGGAGATCCATCGTTCAGCCCATCCGGTTGGATCGGCGACAGGTTGAACAGTCCGCATCCCGACGGCGCATGAACATCAAGCGTCATCCCGTGAAGGAGTACCGCAGGACTGTTCCGACGAAGGTCATGACTCGCTGAGCGGGTGCTCACGACAGAGCTTTCGGAGCGCATGATACAGGTCCTGACCGCGGTGGTTCGAGCGGAACTCGCACGCCTTGAGGTGGAAGGAAAACGTGTGCGGGTGCATGCCGCGGATGCGAGCCAGCCGGGTCGTGGCGTAGCCCAAGACGCCCGCAAGGCGATTGAGGGGCCGTTGATGTGGTTGCCGCGAACGCTCCGGCTGCTGAACTCGTTCGCGGAATGGGGCACGGATCGAAGGTCCACGTTGCTCCGCATCGCGGCCAGAATCGTGCCCGTTGAGCAGTCCTCGACGACCTCGGTGCACACCGTGCCATGGCGTTCGCAGATGCCAAACACGATGGTCTTGCGGCCCGCGCCGCGGCCCGCCTTGCCCTTGATCCGAACCCGCCGCGACAGCAAGAACGGTTCCGACCCAGAGTCCGTCAAGCAAGCGAGGGCGATCCCCTTCGGTATCGCCCTCGAAGGCTCCGTGCGTCACGCAGTGAACCGCCGTCCACACCCCGCGTCGGGGCTGCGTGAACAACATGTCGCCCGAGCTCGCGGCGAGGAGGCTGCCGCGACGCGAATCAAGTATGTCCACGTGCTCCCGAACATGTCCAGATGCCATGTTCGTCTCCGTTCTACAAGACGGACATCTGTGTGTCCGCGAGAACGAGATTTCCTGACGCTGCACCGTCTCTGCGTCCTGGAGCGTGGTAAAGATAAAACGTTCGCCGCATGGCCAAGCGATCCTCTTCCAAGAACGTTGGTGATCTGCATCGCTTGCTCGGCGAGCTGGTTCTGCTTCGCGGCCACGAGCCGTGCACGCCGACAACGCTGGCTCGTAAGTTCGGCGTTTCGGAAAAGACAATTCGACGCGACATCAAGAAGCTCTCCGGGACCGGGTTCCCGGTCAAGTTTGATCGCGCCACCGCTCGGTACCGCGTCGAGTCCGGCACGTTCCTGCCGGCGGTACAGCTCACGCTCGATGAGGCACTCGCCCTAATCGTGATCTGTGAGGACGTCGCCGGACGTGGTCAGGTGAGCCTTCTGGACCCGGCGCTGGGCGCGATGACCAAGATCGAATCGCTGCTCCCCCAGGCACTGCGCGACGAGCTCGCAACCGTCATGGACTTCGTGGAGGTGCGTCTGGCCCGTTCGGGCGGCTCCGGTGCCGAGTCGGGCCATTTTGCGACTCTGCGAGATGCCATCGTGACCCAAACGGTGCTCCGATGTCAGTATCGATCACTCCGGGGCGAAAGCCCAGAGCGATCTTTCGAGTTCGAGCCGTACGCCCTTTGGTATGGCGTGCGTGCGTGGTACGTCATCGGCAAGCATCGTCGCCGCGGCGAGGTGCGTGCGCTCAAACTGCGACGTTTCCTTCGGATCGATCGGACGGCGACACGGTTCACTCGACCGAGGGATTTCTCGGTTGAAGCGCACCTCGGGAACGCCTGGCAGATGATCCGCGGCTCGACGGAGTACGACGTCGAGTTGCACTTTGATGCCGAGTTCGCCGAGACGATCTGCGAGACGCTCTGGCACAAGACCCAGCGCGTCGAACGGCTCGCCGACGGTTCGGCGCTCGTGAAGTTTCGAGTTGCCGGGCTGGATGAGATTGTCTGGTGGGTCCTGTCGATGGGTGGGCATTGCCGCGTGCTGGCACCGCGAGAGCTTGCGGATCGCGTGAGCAAGGAAGCCGAGGCGATCAGAGCCAAACACTCGCCTCCTGCGAAGCCTCGTCGAAAAACCTAGATCCAACTCCGTGCACAGGGTCAACGTGACGGGCGTGTGAGATTGTGTTACACCGTGAGCAACAGTGAGGGAGGGTCGTCATGAACAAGTCCATATCGCGTCTGCTTGTGTGTGCCATGTGCTTGTTGGCGTGTCTGGGGCAGTCGTTTGCAAGCGCGGCTTGGGGCTGCAAGTTCGAGGTATGGAACGGAACCGCTTGGGTGTCGAGCGTCAACGTCGCTCCCGGCGCCACCGTGAAGTTCCGCTTCGGCGCCTACTTCGATGTCGGCACCCAGGTCACCACGCCGGACGGCACGGGCAACGCCCTCGCCCTGAACCGCTTCACCGGCTCGAACCAGTTCACGAACTTCGCCGCTGGCGACGCCTTCCAGGCCCTGACCCGCACCGCGTCGAGCGGAAACGTTGCTCTGCTCACGACCTCCGGTGGCACCATCGGTGGCACGGGCATCACCAGCTTCGGCGGCCAGCTCCTGCTGAGCCTCCCCAGCGCCCCCGAGACCTACTTCCAGATCTACACCGGCGAGATAAGGCTTTCCGCTTCTAGCCTCTCCGCCCGCACGCTGGTCTTTCAGAACAAGACTTTCGGTTCTGGCACCACCAAGGGCATGACCTTCTATCACGAGGGATCTCCCAACAACAAGCAGTCCAACCAGCCCGAGACGGGCCGCGCGGACATCACAGCCTCGATTAACGTTGGCTGTGCCGCCCCTTCCATCTCCGGTCCAAGTCCCAGCACGGTGTGCGTTGGTGAATCGGCCGCATTCTCCGTTAGCGTGACCGGGGTTCCGGTGACGTATCAGTGGCGCAAGAACACCCAGCCGCTCGCCGGCCAGAACGGTCCCACGCTCACCCTGAACCTGGTCAGCCCGAGCGAGCAGGGCCAATACGACTGCCTGATCGCCACTGATTGCCA
The DNA here is from genome assembly GCA_947459215.1 of Phycisphaerales bacterium. Lineage (GTDB taxonomy): Bacteria > Planctomycetota > Phycisphaerae > Phycisphaerales > UBA1924 > JAFEBO01. The sequence continues at coordinate 8,306 of CANHCQ010000011.1, read as the reverse complement.
GACCTACACCAGTCAGGCAGCGACCTTGACCGTGCTGCAGCCACCGTCGATCTTCTCGCAGCCGCGGAGTGTTGTCGCTCGGCCGGGTACCAATGCCACGCTCTCGGTCATCGCGACGGGCGATCACGCGTTGACATACGCGTGGTTCAAGGGCGTGACGCAATTGGTTGATGGCGGCAGAATCTCGGGTGCGAGCACCGCGGTCCTTTCAATCTCTTCGGTGCTGCCGGGTGACAGCGGAACGTACTTCTGTGTCGTCACCGACCCGCAAGCCGTGAACTGCGGAACTGCGCAGTCCACGGTCGCGACGCTGAGCGTCGGGGACTGCACGGTCGAGTGGAAGCAAGTCTCAACGACCGGGCCCGGGCCACGCCGCAATCCCGGCTTGGCATACGACGCCAAACGCGAGCGTCTGGTGCTCTTCGGCGGGTCCAACGATTCCGGTCCGCTCGGTGACACTTGGGAGTGGGACGGATCGGTGTGGACGCAGCGTTCGAGCGGCGGTCCGGTGCCGCGCTTCGGTCACGCGATGGCTTTCGATGCCGCACGCGATCGCGTGATCCTGTTCGGCGGCTACGCCGCGGGGAATATCGCCCAAGGCGACACGTGGTCGTGGGACGGCACCTCGTGGACCAGGGTCGCAACCACCGGTCCTTCGGCCCGGTTCTATCCCACAATGACGTTCGACGCCGCACGCGGAGAGGTCATTCTCTTTGGCGGCGTCCAGCAGGACTTCGGCCTGCCGACGCAGACCTGGGCGTGGAACGGCTCGCTCTGGATGCAGGTCGCCAACAGCGGTCCCGCGGGGCGCTACGCATCGTCGATCGCCTACGACGCGGCTCGCCAGCGCGTCGTGCTTTTCGGAGGCTTCAATCTCGCAAGCGTCAATTTCGACGACACCTGGGAGTGGGACGGCGATCAGTGGACGCAGAAGGCCAGCGGCACACCGACCGCACGCACCGGCGCCATGCTGGCGTTCGACCCCGGCCGCGGCCGCATCATCATGTTCGGCGGACGGTTGCTCGTCGAGGACGAGATCTCTTGGAGTTCCCGTACCTGGGAATGGGATGGCGCGACGTGGGTCTCCACGCTGACCGGCGTGCCGTCGGCCCGCTGGATCGGCGCGATGACGCTCGACACCACCAAGGGACGCATCGTGCTCTTTGGCGGCGAGAGTTCGACCGGCACCCTGCTCGGTGATACATGGGAACTCGCGTCTCGTATTCCGATCACATCCCAGCCGACGAGCGTCGCGCGGAACTTCGGCGAGACCGCAAACTTCTCGGTTGCGGCCGTGGGTTTGAACCTCGCCTATCAGTGGCGTCGCAACGGCGTACCAGTTGTCAACAGCGTCCGGATCACCGGGGCGACGAGCGCGTCACTTGCCATCGCGCAGGTGGGTCTCCAGGACGAAGGCAGCTACGACGTTGTCATCACCAGCCCCTGCGGCACCGAAACGAGCCAGCTCGCGAGCCTCTCGGTCGCGACGTGCCCGTCGTCGTGGCAGAACCTCGGGGCGGTGGGGCCATCTCCCCGCTGGAACGGCGCCGTGGCGTCGGATCTCGCGCGGAGCCAGATCGTGCTCTTCGGCGGTCGTTCGACCACCGGGCTGACGTTCCTCGGTGAAACGTGGATCTGGGCGGGCAGCAACTGGTCCCAACGCGTTGTCAGCGGTCCTTCACCGCGCTCGGACGCCACCATGGCATCGCTGGCTTCGGGTGTGATCCTCTTTGGCGGTCGCGACACGAGTGGCAACACCTACCTGAACGACACGTGGATCTGGAACGGAACCGCGTGGGTGCTGCAGAATCCCGTCACGAAGCCACCTGCACGCCTGGGATGCACGATGGTCTACGACGCGGCACGCAATCGCGTGGTGATGTTCGGTGGCGTCTTGAGCGGCGACGTCTTTGCCGGCGATACCTGGGAGTGGGACGGCGTGAACTGGACACAGGTTGCCGCCAGCGGCCCCGCAGCGCGGTTCGGGCATCACATGTCCTATGACGCTCAGCGTCAGCGCACCGTGATGTTCGGCGGCGCACTCTTCTTCGGCACCGTGTTCTTCGACACCTGGGAATGGGATGGCGTCTCGTGGGAGAAGCGGGCCGAGGGCGGTCCGCCGTCTCAGATCTACGGCGCCATGGCCTACGACCCCGGTCGTCAGCGCTCCGTCTACGTGACCGGATACACCTTCAACCGCGTCTTCTCGTCTGAGACATGGGAGTGGAACGGCATCAGCTGGTCCAAGTCCCTGAACACGGCGCCTCCGCCGCGCCAGAACACGTACATGGCGTACGACTACCAGCGTTCCCGCATGGTGCTCTTCGGCGGCTACAACCCCGCTGGCACGCTCCTGAACGACACTTGGGGTCTGGTACTCGGCCCGAGCGTCATCTCGCAGCCGCTAAGCCAGTCGATCCGAGCCACGCAGACCGCGATCTTCTCGGTCACGGGGTCCTCGTTCGGGCTCCAGTACCGCTGGCTCCGCAACGGTATCGCCATGAATGATGGAGGCAACGTTTCCGGAAGCGCGACGTCGGTCTTGACCATCAGCGGCGTGACCGCAGCCGATGCCTCAAGCTACCGCGTTCGTGTCACCGACGCATGCGGCTCGCAGGTGATCTCCAACCCCGCAACCCTGACCGTAACGTGCGTGGCGGATCTGAACGGAGACGGCTATGTCGACGATCCGGACTTCACGCTCTTCATCCGCGCCTACGACACCTTGCTCTGCCCCGTGCTTCCCACGCCCTGCCCGGCGGACTTCAACCTGGACGGCTTCGTGGACGATCAGGACTTCCAGGTCTTTGTCGTCCAGTACGACGAGTTGATCTGCCCGTAGTCGGTGCGTTTGAGGAGAAGTGTCATGAAGATCGCGTCACTGCTCGTCATCGCGGCGGGCCTTGCAAGTCCGTCCGCGCTTGCAGTTCCGCCGGGATTCGTCGACGAGGTTGTCGTCGATGGTTGGGATCGTGCCGTTGGCTTTGCGTTCGCCGCCGACGGGCGGGCGATCGTGTGGGAGCGGTCCGGCTTGGTGTGGACGGTGGTCAACGGCGTCAAGGACCCGGCGCCGTTGATCGACATCCGCGACGAGGTTCGGAACTTCGGCGACTACGGACTCCTCGGTGTCGCCGTCGATCCGCAGTTCTTGAGCAACGGACGCATCTACCTGTTCTACGCGGTGGACTACTACCACCTTGTGAACTTTGGGTCACCCGGCTACAACCCTGCCGTCTCCGACCTCGCTCGCGATTCCATCGGACGCATCACCCGTTTCACCTGCGATCCCGCGTCGGGTTTCCGAAACGTGGTTGCGGGTTCACGAACTGTCCTGGTCGGTGAATCGAAGGAGACCGGCATCCCGCTGGTGTTTCAGTCCCACGGCACCGGCACCATCGCGTTCGCACCCGACGGGTCGCTGCTCGCCGGGTCAGGTGACTCCGCCAGCTTCGTGGAGCCTGACACCGGTGGACCGCGCGTTGGCTCGACCAACACAGCGCTCTCCGATGGCATCCTCAGGCCCAAGGAAGATGTTGGTTCGTACCGTTCGCAGCTTGTCGATTCCCTCGCTGGCAAGATCATCCGGATCGACCCGAGCACGGGCGACGGCATGCCTGGCAATCCGTTCTTCGATCCCGCCAACCCTCGAGCGGCGCGTTCACGTGTGTGGACTCTCGGACTGCGAAATCCATTCCGGTTCGGGGTCCGACCCGGCTCCGCGACCGTCGATCGACCCGTCGGCACGCTCTACATCGGTGATGTCGGCTGGGAACGCCGCGAGGAGCTCAACGTCGTCCGTGACCCCGGCATGAACTGCGGCTGGCCGATCTTCGAGGGCACGGATGCCGTTCCCGAGTTCGCCGCATTGGCATCTCCGGCCAATCTCGACGCTCCCAATCCGCTCTTTGGCGGTTCCTGCGTGATCGCGAATTTCCGGTTCCGCGATCTCTTGGTGCAGGATTCGCCCCTGCCAGCGACTTGGCCGAATCCGTGCGATCCATCGCAAGGCATCAGTCCTTCAACGCCACGGTTCACGCATCATCGCCCAGCTCTCGCATGGGGTCACGGCGGAGCGACGACCGTCCCGGGGTTCTCCTCTGGGCAGGCCGTCGAGATCGACGTCACAAGTCCGAGCTCTCCAGTCACGGGCACGACCATCACCGGATCATCAGTCACCGCCGGTGATTGGCAGAGAACAGACGCGTTGGGCACGCCGTACCGCGGCGCGTACTTCGCGGCCGACTTTGTCGGTCGTCAGATTGTTGCAATGAACTTCGACGATGAGGATCGGCTTGTGTCCCTCGCCCCGTTTCACACAGCACCGAACCCGATCGTGGCGCTCGCGGTCAGTCCGACCGACGGCGCCCTGTACTACATCGCGTTCCGATACAACGGCCCGGGCGCGCTCCGCCGAATCGCTCGCACGTCCTGTGAGCCCGACCTCAACAACGACCTCGTCGTCATGGACGACGATTTCATTCTGTTCGTGCAAGCGTACAACAACGTGACCTGCGCAACCCCGCCGCCCGCTGTCTGTCCTGGTGATGTCAACCGCGATGGGTTCGTCGACGACGCGGACTTTCAGACCTTCGCTATGGCGTACAACGTCGTGTGGTGCCCCTAGGTCGAATCGCAACAACGCACGGCACCCAGAGTCGTGCCGCGCGCTGATCGGCGTCCCTCTGATCCATTCTGGATTGTCTTTGGGTCCGCCTTCAGTCGGCGCGCAGAGTTCTCTGAACGCGAGAGCCGGGTGCCACGACCACGGCCTTCTCGGCGGGCATTGATCGTAATCTGGTGCTCGGAAGCGGCGTTGCGCGAGATGGAAGCGACGACGCGACCGAGCACGATGACAGCGTGATTGGGCCACCGGCCGCATGGCCCGTTCGGTCCGGCAACCGGGCGTGTGGATCAGGGGCAAACCAGCGCGTCGTACGCCGCGGCGAAGAGCACGAAGTCGGCATCATCCACGAACTCATCGGCGTTGAGGTCCGCGGGACAGTTCGCGGGCATGCCTGGGTCGGCGCACTCGAGCCGGTTGTACGCCGCTGCGAAGCCGATGAAATCGGCATCGTCCACCGACTGATCGCCGGTGAGATCGGCGGGACAGAGACGGAAGACGCCGCGGTAGAAGGTCCAGTTGTCTTCACCCAACGCGTTGAACAGGGCGAGCGTGTCGTGCCCGATGCCGGGCGGCGCGATGAACTGATGGGGCACGCCGAGCTGCAGCAGATGGTTGTGGAAGTTGAGATTGTCGGGGAACGTGAAATCGGCGGTGCCGATGATCTGACGGATGGGCGTGGCTCGGGCGATGAGGTTCGATGCGTTCTGGGTCGCGAGCATCCACGGGCTCTGGGCGAGGAAGTAATCGGGATCGCTGCCGTAGACGTTCTGGTAGATGATGAGGCGCTGCTCGGGCGTGATGTTGTTGGCGCCATCGGGCGCGTCGAGGAGGTCGAGCTGAAGCGGTCCGCCCGCGAGCATCGAGATGGCGGCGAAGCGATCGTGGAACTTGAACCCCAGCCGTCCCGCGCCGTAGCCGCCCATGCTGAAGCCCTCGACGATGCGGCCCTTGCGCCCGGCGAGTGTGCGGAAGGTCGCGTCGATGGTGGGGATCAGATCGTGCACGACGACGCTCTCGATGGGTGTGACGCCGCTCTTGGAGTCGCACCACATGTCGTAGGGCATGCCGTTGGGGAAGACGACGAGCATCGGGGCGATCTTGCCCTGGGCGATGGCGTTGTTGAACCAGTTGCTGACGGGCGCGATGCCGGGGAGCACGCTGCCAGAGCCGTGGAGCCAGTAGAGCACGGGGAAGCGGCGGGTCGGTTCGGCGTCATACGCCGGCGGCGTGTAGATGTGATAGCTGACGCCGCGGCCGATGGTGGGGCTGAAGAACGTGCGGTACTGCACCCGCGGCGCGGTGACGGCGGGCGTGATCCACTGGGCGGAAGTCGGTGCTGCGGACAATGCGAGTGCCGCGAGGATCAGCAGAAGCACGTGCAGTCGGAAGCAGGGAGATCGCATGTTTCGGGCTCGCGGGGTGAGAGGTGGGAGGCGAGAGGTCAACGCGCGCGAACGGTTTCTATTGCACGGGTACCACGACCAAGGCCTGCTCCGAGGCCGTGGTCGTACGGGTGGACACGGTGTGCCGCGAGATGGACGCGAAGGCGAGTTCGATCACGACAACACGCTCCGAGCCGCGGATTATTGTGTCTCATCACGGCGCTGTCGGGCTATCGGACCGCATGGCGGGGGAACAGGGGTACTTGAGGAGCGTGGCCTGATGGCGGACAAAGTCGCACGCCTGATAGAACGGCAAGGCGGAGTCGATGCCATCGAGGAACAGCCAGCGCCCGCCCCGCTGGGTGGTCTGTTCGATCAGGTGCTCGATAATGGCTCGACCGATTCCGCGTCCGCGTGCGGCCTGATCGACGCAGAGGTCGTGTAGATGGCAGTGGAAGCCTCTGGCGATCGTCTCCAGGAATCGATACCCGGCGACCCCGACGGGGACGTTGCCGTCGTCATACAGGAGAAACATGTAGCCCTCGGTTCGCGCGAGCCGCAGAACGGTGTCGCGATCGACGCCCTTCCTCAGTTGACCGAGGATCCGCACCAGCTCATCGCAATTCTCCGTGTTCATGGTCGAGGCACGCAGCATGCAATAAGCGTACGGCCCGGGGACGCCAGGCCGTGACGTCGCCCAACACGAACCGCCGTGCATCACGACCACGGCTTGCGGAGAGGCCTTGGTCGTGATTTGGGGACTAAAACGACGTGCGGCAGGATGGAGACCAAGACGCGACCGAGCACGATCACGGCGTGATCGGGCCACCTGCCTCGGCACGCGAGGTGTTCCGGGTTGTATGGGATTCCGGACACGCCAATCGCTCAAAGCAGCAAGTGGTTGCACCCAGCGAAACCACCTGTCAGAAACCCGGTGAAATCATGGGGAATAGAAGCGTCGGCATAGCTACCTCGATGCTCGTTCAACATTTGCACGCCGGTTGCGAAGATTTTCTTCTTGTGTGTGCCGCATTTCCCGCTTCAGGGGTATATTGCGGCGAACGCGAGGAGGCTCGGATGGCGAAGGCGGCATGCGCGATTGTGACCGGATGGTTGGTGCTTCTCCAAGTGCCCCAGGCGACCTTGGCGATGACGCCCGAGGTGGAGACGCCAAACGCATCCGCCTCCACGACAACCTCTACCACAGCGCCGACAACGGCGGCCACCACGACTGCGGCGACGGCGCCGAGCGTCGTCAAGGTCAAACCGCTCCAAGGTGCGCTCGCGTCGGCGAACGCTGCGATCCGGCGGGGGAGCAAGGCCGAGGCGTCACCGGAGAGTTTGGCCCTGACCGAGCTGGCCGGCGCGCTGTCGTGCGAGGTCGCGATTGCCAGCGCTGAGCCATCGGACACCGGCGAGACCACGGCCCGGGCCACGCTCCTGATTCATCGGTCGGTGTCGGTGCAATCGAAGGACAGCGAGGACGCGATCCGCGGTGCTTCGAACGGTGTGTCGGCGGCACGCGCGGCGGGCGAACGAGCGCTGCGGGACTTCGAGAAATCGTGGGAACCGGTCAAGTCCGATCGCACCAAGTACATCCGCACGCACTGGGGCGGTTGCCGCAAGTTCTGGCCCCGGATCAGCGCTACCGAGTATCAGAACCGGCGCAACGACATCATTGAAAAGAACAAGGCCGCGATCGCGAACGCGACCGACAACCTTGAGACGGTGCGGGAGCGCGTGCGGTCGGAGCAGAACAAGATCATCCAGGCCGCGAAGACCGTGCAGTTGCTGCTCAAGCCCGGCAGCGATGCATCCGCAGCGGCCGCGCTGCGCGAGGGCGAGCGGGTGAAGCTCGTTCTCCGAGTGGAGAAGGTGGAATTGGCGACCGACCCGGAAGTCGTGCGCAACCCGGCCTCGTACGTGTCGACGGTGCATGCGTCGATCGTGACGATCGCGGCGGCTCGGTAAAGCTCCATTGCACCATCGCGACGACACCGTCGAGTTGAGACCGACGCGGCGCTGTTGTTCGCAGTGCGATGATGCCGTGTGCGGTCGTGGTGAGCGGCGTGTGCGGGTGCGGAGCGGCGGGCGTGCCGAGCCCGAGGCGGGAGCCCCGAGCATTGTCCGTGTAGAAGTTGAGCACCGAAGTGGTCTTGCCCAAGACTTTCGGACAGTGGTGAATGAGCGTCAGACGGTAGCGGCCTCGGCCTGGGCGGGTGATTGGTAGCCGATGCCGCTGTGCAGGCGGTGGGTGTTATAGAAGCCTTCGATGAAGCGGAAGATCTCGTCGTGGGCGT
>CANHCQ010000010.1 GCA_947459215.1 Phycisphaerales bacterium | reverse complement strand
CGGCCCACGCCGCGATCAGCGGGAAGGCGGCGAGCATGACCACGCCCGAAAGGTCGTCGAGGATGGAGAATCCCATTGACACGCGTCCGTGGGCCTCGTGCAGTTCGCGCCGAGCTTGCAGCAGTCGGAGCGTGACCGCCGTCGAAGCGCTGCACCCGGCCATTGACAACGCAAGCGCGACCGGAGCACCGAGGCCGACACCTAGCAGGACGCCCCAAAACAGGGCGATGTACAGCACCGTCGAGGCCACCGACAGCGTGACGATGCTCAGAGCACCCCGGCGGAAGTTGCCCGTGTCGAACTGCAGACCGATGGTGAACAGCAGCAGCACCGTGGCCAGGTCAGTAACCGGCTGGGCGGCGCTCTCGCTAGTGATCAGCCCGACCGCGTGCGGACCGACCAGCGCCCCGGCTAGCAAATAGCCCGGGATGGCCTCCACGTTGAACTTTCGGCAGGCCACAGCCACCAACGCGGCCGCGCACAGCAAGACCAGCAGCACGACGACCAGCGGCTGGTCCGACGTGGGCTGTGCGGCGAGAAGAATGGATATCGGTGGCGTCACGCCGCATTCTAAACACCGACGCGATCTGCGGCGAACCGATCGGCAGCCTGATCCCCGCCACACCTTGCACAACCGCTTGCACCTGCGCTTGCACATGCGCTTGCACAAGCGAGCGTCCACCCAGGTCATTCCCTGTCATCGTCTGGCCGTTGGCCCCGGTCCCGCCGCTCCCGCCCACCTCGCCGGAACTCGCGGATTCTGGGGAGTTTGTCAACGAAAAGCCGCCGGTGTCATCGTGTGACATCGGCGGCAGGCAAAGCGGGCGAGGAGGATCGAACTCCCGACATTCAGCTTGGGAAGCTGACGTTCTACCGCTGAACTACGCCCGCGGCTGGTCGCAGTATATCGCCCATGCCAACCTCGCGGAGGTTGGCTGTTCGACCGGCCATCCGCGGCCTGCCGCACGCTGAGCGAACCGGCTCGTACCACGCAGCATGGCTACCTAGTCGGCCGAGTCTCGGGCACCTATACCCGGTCGCGGGTTCCGAGACACGGTGGATCGGGGCGGTTCCAAGGGCCTTGCCGTCGCGACACCGGGCACCTTCAACGCCCCGCAACGCCGCCGCTTCGAGGAGATAGGGATCAAGAACAAATGCCTGATGGTCGGCTGGGATCACTGCTACGTCACTGGGATCCTCACACACTGCAATGGATCATGCAATCGCCCAGGAAGGAGATCGGAGAATGTCGGTTTTCACGCGATGCGACCTATCATTGAAGTTGCAATGCAGACGATCCGGGCGCTGAGCCTCAATATCCACAAGGGCTTTTCCAGCGGCAACCGGAAATTCACTCTGCCGGCCCTGCGTGAGGCCGTGCGGACCACGGGCGCCGATCTGGTGTTCCTTCAGGAGGTTCTGGGCAGGCACGACCGACACGAGCGCCGCGTGCCGGGCTGGCCCAGCCAGCCGCAGATGGAGTACCTTGCGGACTCCGTCTGGCCCTCCTTCGCGTACGGGCGCAACGCGATCTATGAGGCTGGGCACCACGGCAACGCCATCCTTTCCAAGTTCGACATCGACAACCCGGTCAACGTCGACATCTCGTCGAGCCGGGCGGAGCGACGCGGATTCCTGCGCGGGAAGATCGACACCCCAGCGGGGATGATCCTCTGTGTGTGCCTGCACTTGAGCCTCCGCGAGCGGGATCGGAGCCGGCAACTGCGACAGGTCGTTGACCAACTGGAGAAGGTGGTGGCGGCGGATCATCCGATGATCATCGCCGGCGATTTCAACGACTGGCGCCGGCGCGCGGACATGGAGATGGCGCGCCCGCTCGGCCTGCGCGAGGCATTCAGGGCCGCCCACGGGCGCGAGGCCAGCACCTTTCCGAGCGCATTCCCGATTCTCGCCCTGGATCGCATCTATTTCCGAGGGCTGCGGCTCGTCAGCGCCCAGACGCTGCGCGATCCGCCTTGGAAGAATCTCTCCGATCACGCCGGGCTGACAGCCGAGTTCGAGGCGGCGGCGTGAGCGAGCCGCGCGACGACATCACGCTGCTCGAAGGGCGCAGGTACTTTGAGGCGATGTTCGAGGCCATCGACGCGGCCCAGGAAGAGGTGCTCGCCGAGACCTACGTTTTTCAGTTCGACCGCACCGGATCGGAGTTCATCGAGCGGGCGTCGCGGGCGGCGCGTCGCGGGGTGCGTGTTCGCATGATCGCCGACGGCCTGGGGAGCCCGCAGCTCACGCTTGCGGGCGAGCAACGCGTGCGTGACGCGGGCATTGACCTCGTCGTGCACCATCGTCCCGGCTTCATCCCCCTCGCTGCGCTCCATGGCCGCATGCACAGAAAGCTGCTGGTGGTCGATCGGCGCGAGGTGTTCCTCGGGGGTTTGAACATCGCCGACGAGTACGCGGGGCTGGATGTTCCCGGCTCGTTCTACGACCTGGCCGTTCGCATCCGGGGGCCGATCGCATCCGAGGCGGCCGACCTCGCTCAGGATCTCTTCACCGAGAGTTCCATGAGCACGGCGGAGCTCGTCTGGGCGAGGCTGCGGCACACCCGTGACCGGCGCGCTCGCCAGAATGATCCCAGGAACCGGCTGGTCGGCCGGGACAACCATGCGCGGCGGAACTCCATCGAGCGCGAGTACCGACGCGCGATCCAGTCGGCGACGCGATCGATCGTCCTGGCGCACGCCTACTTCCTCCCGTCGCGCGGCTTGCTTGAAGCGCTGTGCGCCGCCGCCCGGCGCGGCGTCGACACCGTTGTCCTGGTGCAGGGTCGTGCCGAACACCCGGTGCTGCGTTCTGCCCAGTGGCACCTGTACCATCGACTGCTGCGGGCCGGTGCACGCGTCTACGAGTACCAGCGCCGCTTCTTGCACGCCAAGGTCATGGCGGTGGACGGACGGTGGAGCACCATCGGGTCTTCAAACCTGGAGCCTTGGAGCCTGACCTCCAACCTCGAGTTGAATCTCGTGAGCGAGGACCCGTCCCTGGCGGCGACGATCACAAGCGAGATCGAGTCGCGGCTCCCGTCCGAGTGCGTTCGCGTGGAGTCGTCGCAGCTCGGCCTTGTCGCACGGGCGCTTTCGGCGATTGCCTATCGAGCGATCCTTGGTGTCTTTGTCATCACCGGTGGACGCAGCGACCGGAAATGGCGGCCGGCCACCGCCCCAAACGCGGCCGCCTCGCGCGATACAACAGAGTGATGCCGCGTCGCCCGGCAGACGTGTGATTCAACGGGGCGTCGCTGGTGACATTTCTGCACGGCCAATCGCCAGGTTTCGCGCCCGAGCGACTTGGCCCCGCCCACCGGGCCCGGAGCAAAGAAACAAGTTGCCCGCGATCAGTTCGCGCCGGGCTCGCCAGCGGCCCGAAGACGACCGCGTTGGAATCCGTGAGGTACTGTGAGCTCAAGGGCGGGCGAGGAGGATCGAACTCCCGACATTCCGCTTGAAAGGCTGACGTTCTACCGCTGAACGACGCCCGCGGCACGCTCGAGTTCATCTCAGCGGGCCCGGCGGCGGCGGGCGGCAAGCGGGCAGGCGATGGCGAGGACTGCGGTCGTCCCGGGGGTTGGCACGGCGGTCAGGCTCATCTCCATCCAGCGGTCGACGCCGGGCGTGGTGGTCCAGCCGCCGGTGCCGCCGGCGCGGGTTGCGCGGGTGGTGGAAACGCTCCCAACGGTGGGTGCGGCGAGGGTGAGCCGGACGCCGGCGAGGGTGGAGCCGACAAAGTGCGTCGAGACCCAGAGCGAGCCGGGGACGCCAAGGCCCAAGCCGGTGAAATTCGCGAACGTGGCGGTGCTGGCGACGACGACGGGTTGCGAGAACGAGCCGAGCAGCGCGCCTGGGGCGCCGCCGCCGTCGGTGTAGACGGAAAGGAAGAGCGTGCCGCTGAACGAGCCCGGAGTCGCGAACGACATGCGGAAGCGTGCGGAATCGAGGGTCGTCGCGCCCGTGGCAAGGGTGACATACTCGGCATGCTCGACGTTGGCCGGCGTGAGCGTACTCGACGCCGCGATCAGGTGGTCGTAGGCGATCACGGTCGCGATCGAGGCCGAGGAACAAACGGCGGCCATCATCGCGGCGGCGAGAACGAGCCGCGTGGCGGCGGGGTGGTTGCGATTCATGTGTCTCTCCATTGTGGGTCCGGCCGTCGCAGTCTACCGCAAGGGCGGTCGACCGCGACCGTGAAATCCACAGAAAGTCAGTCGCGGACCGCCGTCGAGCCAGGAGCGGCACCGGGAAGCCCCCAGCGTCTCGCTCATATCATGCCCTATGACGACGAGCACGAACACAGACGGTCGAGCCGGTCGCGGCGCTGAGAGCCCGGGGGCGGCGTTCCGCCGCGTGATGGACGCGGCACGGGCCAAGGGCGAGGCCGTCGCCACGCCGGGGGCGTTCAACGCCCTGTGTGCCAGGGCGATCGCACGCCACGGGTTCCAGGCCTGCTATGTCTCCGGAGCGGCGACGAGCGTTTCCGCCGGCGTGCCGGACGTGGGATTGCTCACCATGGAGCACTTCTGCCGCGTCATCCGCGAGGTGGCGGACGGAAGCGGGCTGCCGGTGCTGGCGGATGCGGACACGGGGTTTGGCGAGGCGGAAATGGTGCGGCGGACGGTGATCGAGTACGCCCGTGCCGGCGGCGCGGGGCTGCATCTGGAAGACCAGAGGTTCCCGAAGCGCTGCGGGCATCTTGATGGAAAGGAACTGGTCTCGCTCGATCACATGGTCGAGAAGGTGGAATGGGCTCGAAAAGCGAGCGACGGAGTAACGGAGCGACGGAGCGACAGAGGGCGTCGCGGTGACTTTGTGATCTGCGCCCGCACGGACGCCAAGGGCGTCGAGGGCTTCGACGCCGCGGTGGCGCGGGCGAAGGCGTATGTCGCGGCGGGCGCGGACATGATCTTCCCGGAAGGGTTGACCAGCGAGGACGAGTTCAAGAGATTCGCCGACGCGATTCTGAGCGTGTCGAGCGGGACGTATCTGCTGGCGAACATGACGGAGTTTGGCAAGACGCCGCTGATCCCGCTGGCGACGTTCGGCGCGATGGGGTACGCGTGCGTGATCTACCCGGTCAGCCTTCTGCGGGTGGCGATGGGTGCGGTGGATCGCGCGCTGGCGCAGTTGAAAGCGGACGGGTCTGTCGAGGGCTTCATCGGGCAGATGCAAACGCGCCAGCAGCTCTATGACCTGGTGGAGTACAAGCCGGGTGTGGCGTGGGAGTGCAGGGTGTGAGGGGCGTGCGAGGCGTGCCTCAACGCACTACCCTCGGACATGCCTCAAGCGTCTCTTCTCGAAGCGTTTCCCGCACCCACCGATTCGCCGTTTGTCATCGAGCACACGAGCGAAGAGTTCACCAGTGTCTGCCCCAAGACCGGGCATCCGGACTTTGGCGATGTCACGCTGATCTATCAGCCGCGCCCCGCGAAGGCTGGCGGCACGTGCGTCGAACTGAAGAGCCTCAAGCTCTATTACCAGTCGTTCCGGAACGAGGGGATCTTTTACGAGGCGGTGACCAATCGCATCCGCGATGATCTTGTCGCTCTCATGAACCCTGAGTGGCTGATCATCCGCACCGACTGGAAGGGCCGCGGCGGGATCCGGTCGCGCATCTACGCCACACACGCGACGAAGGGCGTGACGGTGCCGGAGATGTGGTTGCGGTGAATCGGCGAGCCATGGGTGCCACTGCCTGACCGGCTCAGCGGTCAGGCGGTGTGATAGCGTGCGTTGATGTGGTGGCCGCACTGCTTGGCTTAGAGCTGCCAAGCAGTGGCACCCGGAGTCGCGTCATCCCGACTGGGAAGCCACTGAAACTCGGGGCGCGAAAGCCGGTATGCTGCGGTCATGAACTTCCTTCGCACGTTGTCGCTCAGCGCCGCGTTTGCGGCTTCGTCGCTCTCATTCGCGCAGAACGCCACACCCGCGGACCGCTACAGCATCATCCGCTGCGGCACGCTGCTCGAGATCGCGGGAACGCCCGCAAAGAAGAATGCGACGCTGGTGGTGAAGAACGGCGTGGTAGACCGAGTGGTCGAAGGGCTGGGGCCGGTTGATCTCGCGAAAGAGCAAGCGTCGGGCGCGAGCGTGCAGGAGATCGACCTGCGGGACAAGTTCGTGCTGCCGGGCCTGATCGACTGCCATGTCCATCTCACGTTCGAGTTCAGCAGCGACTCGCGGCTGCGGAGCATCACCGAGTCGGATTGCGATTCCGCGATCCGCGGCGTGCTGGCCGCGAAGAAGACGGTCGAAGCGGGCTTCACGACGGTGCGTGATCTGGGCGGAGCGGCCGACGCGATCCATGCGGTGCGTGACGGCGTCGCGCGGGGTGACATCGTCGGGCCGCGGGTGGTCAGCGCGGGCAAGTCGATCAGCGTCAGCGGCGGGCACGCGGATCCGAGCAATGGCTGGCGCGATGATGTGTTCCAGCAGCCGGGGCCGGAAATGGGCGTGGCCGACGGGCCGGATGAGTGCCGCAAGGCGGTGCGATTGCAGATCAAGAGAGGCGCTGACGTCATCAAGATCACGGCGACGGGCGGGGTGCTGTCGCTGTCGTCGGCGGGGTTGGCAAAGCACTTTACCGATGATGAGATCCAGGCGCTGGTGGAAACGACGCACTCGATGGGCCGCAAGATCGCGGCTCACGCGCACGGGACCGACGGCATCAATGCCGTGCTGCGGGCGGGAATCGACTCGGTGGAACACGGGACGTACATGGACGAGGAGTCGATCCGGCTCTTCAAGGCGGGCAAGACGTGGCTGGTGCCGACGCTGCTGGCGAGCGCCACGGTGATGAAGAACGCGAAGATCCCCGGCTTCTACCACGCGTTCGTCGCCCGCAAGGCGCTCGAGGCCGGGCCGGTGCGGATGCAGCGATTCAAGATCGCGGTGAAGGAGGGCGTGCGCGTCGCCTTCGGCACCGACAGCGGCGTGTCGCCCCACGGTGAGAACTGGATGGAGTTCCCGCTGATGGTCGAGGGCGGGATGACGCCGAGCGAGTGCCTGGTGGCGGCGACGATCAACGCGGCGTCGCTTTTGGGGCTGGAGAAGGAGATTGGCACGCTCGAGCCGGGCAAGAGCGCGGATGTGATCGCGGTCGATGGCGACCCCACGGCGGACGTGAACACGCTGAAGTATGTGAAGTTTGTGATGCGGGCGGGGGGCGTGGTGAAGAAGTAGGAAGGGGTGAGGACTTAGGACTTAGGACTTAGGGCTTAGGGCTGAGGTTTGAGGCGAACGCACCGCCCGGGGTCCTTCCTCTGGGAGGGGGAGTTGGGCTCGGCGAGTTTGCGATCACCTCGTCTATCAGCCATGCCTTGCCTCGCGGGTTGAAGCCCGCGGCTCGGAGGGGGCAGACAATCGGGCATGGCGTTGCGATTTGACATTCTGACGACCTTCCCGGAGATGTTCGCGACACACGCGCCGGCGGCGCTTGGGGTGAGCATTCCGGCTCGGGCGCGAGCCGCGGGGTTGGTGGAGTGGCACGCGACGAACATCCGCGGGTTCACGCACGACAAGCACCAGAAAACGGATGACCGCCCCTTCGGCGGCGGGCCGGGGATGGTGATGATGTGCCAGCCGATGTACGACGCGGTGATGGGTGTGGAATCGCTTGATCCGAGGCCGGCGACGCGGATCTTGCTGACGCCGCAGGGTGTGCCGCTGAAGCAAGCGATGGTTGAGGAACTTGCGACCAAGCCGCGGCTGCTACTCATCGCGGGGCACTACGAAGGGCTGGACGAGCGTGTGATCGCGAAGCTCGCTCCGCTGGAGATCAGCGTCGGTGACTACGTGCTCAGCGGCGGCGAACTGGCGGCGATGGTGTTGATGGACGCGATCATCCGCAAGCTGCCGGGAGCGCTGGGGCACGAAGACTCGGCGGAGCAGGATTCGTTCGGCAAGGCGGTCGATGGCACGCGGCTCTTGGATTGCCCGCATTACACCAAGCCCAGGGAGTGGATGGGAATGGGTGTGCCGGAGATTCTGCTTTCCGGCGATCACGCGAAGATCGCGAAGTGGCGGCACGAGCAGGCGCTGGCGCGGACAAAGGTGCGAAGGCCGGACCTGTTGGGGTAGCGGTCGCGGACGATTCGCATCGATACTCGACGATGGATATCAGCCCGCCGCGACCGCTTGCTCGTGGTGCGCCACCGCTGCCGCCGCGATCGGCGCGTAGGTGTAGACGGGGCCGCCGCCCATCATGACGGCGACGCCGACGGCGTCCATGATCTCGGGGCCGGTCGCGCCGTTCTTGAAGCACTTCTCAACATGGGCGTAGATGCACGGCTCGCACCGGGTCGCGACTGCGATGCCGAGGGCGATCAGCTCCTTCTGCTTGACGTTGAGGGCACCATCCTTCATGAGCATCTGGAAGAACGGGCCGAAGGCCTTGCCGATGTCGGGGGCCTTGGACTTCATGGCGTTCATAGTGGCGGGCCACTGGTCGTAGAACTTGGCGGGGTCGTGGAGCATGGGAGTTGTCCTGAGGGGGTGCGCGGGTGTTCGCGCACGCATTGCAAAACATGGCGCGGCGTACGCGGGGTCACCTGGAACTCTGGCACGTGCCGGATGGCGCCTGCGCAATCGTCGGAACGCGGTTCCATGGCATGATGGCCAAGAGGTTCATCAAGCCGCAGAAGCCGGTGATGCCGGCGAACGTGAGGCCGGCGCCCATCAGCGCGCTGAGGGCGTAGCCCGCAGGGTGGACGAAAAATCCGATGCCGAGACCGGTGAGGGTCATCAGGCCGATCGCGAGCTGCGTCTGCTGCAGCACGGTCATGCCCACGGCTCGGGTGGTGCGGATCGTGGGCAGGTTGGCACGCTTCCACGCCTCGATGCCGCCGACCATGGTGCAGACCTCGACGCCGGGCAGCGCGGCGAGGGCTCGTGCGGCGGCGTCGGCGGAGCGCTTGCCGCCTTTGCAGTGGAAGACAACGCGCGGGCTTACCTGCTTCAGGCCTGAGAAATCGAGTTTCGAGAGCGGTCGCAACGTCGTGCCATCGATGTGTTCGGCGGCGTGCTCGTCGGGCTCACGGACGTCGCAGACGATGCACTCGCCGCGGCGGAGCCAGTCGGCGACGGCGGCGGGTTCCACCTCGCGGACGGCGCTTGTTGGGTTCGTGATGTTCGGGATGGTGCTGCTGGCCGTCGTGTTCACAGTGCGTCTCCGTGTGGCAGGCCGCCACGGCCGCGCCACTTATAAGAGGCCGCCAACAGACGCCAGGTTCCCGACGCACGCGAAGATTCTTTCCTACCTGCGAGCTCGCGTCCGTGCCCTCGGAGGCGTTATTCCGGGGCGTTTCGAGCCTGACTGCAGGATGGCCCGGCGGAGCGAATCAGGGAACTTTCCCGCCGTCAATTTGGCGCAGGCGTCCTGCACGAGGTCGAGTTCCTTGAACACGGCGCGGCAGCGTTGACACAGCACGTCCTGCCCGATCGGGAAGCCGCGAGCGTGGTCCATCGCGTCCAGCTTGGCCTGCAGGAGATCCATGCACAACTGCTTCTCATAGATTGGGTCCGGTGCTTCGACCTGCTTGAGCTCGCTGGTGAGCGCTTTGCGCAGCAGGAGCCGGGCACGGTGCACGCGGGTCTTGACGGTTTGCTCTTTGAGGTTCAGTGCGTGTGCCACTTCGGCGATCGGGAGTTCGAGCATCTCCTTCATGACCAGCGGCACGCGAAACGCGTGCGGCAGCTGCACGATTGCCGCGTGCAGGGCTCGCTCACTCTCCTTGCGTTCGGCGTTGCGCACCGGACCGCCGAGGGCGGCACGCGAAACAGTGGATTCGGTCCACGGCGCAACCTGCGAGAACGCGGGCATGCGTCGGTCGCTGGCAAAGCGCCGGCGCTTGCGCTGGCCGCAGGAGTGGGCGGCGATGGAGTAAATCCACGTCGCGGGGTTGGATTCGCCTCGGAAGGTCTCCCATCGGCGTGCGGCCTGGAGGAAGACCTCTTGCATCATGTCCTGGGCGTCGGTCAAGTTGCCGCAGAGGCGACGCGCGAGCGCGTAGAGCTTGGGGCCGTGCTCATCGAGCAGCGTTGGCAGCACATCGGCGAAGGCGGCGTGTGCAGAAACCGGCTTCGGAGCTGATCGGGGGCTCGCCACAGTTTACGGTAGAGCCGGTCCGCAGCCCTCGCCACGCCCGGCACGAATCAGCCAATGATGTTCTTGATGCCCAGCGACTTTCGGATGCTGGCAAGCTGTCCGCCATGCCAGCCGTCATGCCACGCACCCTTCGCGACGGCGTCGAGGCGATCGCTGGCGAAGCCGTGCGAGTCGGCGACGGTCGGCTTGAGCAGTTCGGCATCGTTCTGCTTCTTCACCGCCGCCACGAACGCGGCGTAGGCCTCGTCGCTGTGCTTCTTCACTGCGGCGAACGACGGGTACCCCTTGGGATCGGGCGTCGGCTTGCTGCCCATGCCGAACAGGGCGTTGTAGGAATCGGGGAGCGGGTGCATCTGGCCGTCGACGAGCGACTTGAGCCATGAGTAGGTCGAGGCGAGGTGTCCGAAGGTCCAGACGAAGTGGTTATCCGTCGGCGAGGGCTGGTACGTCATTTTGTCCGCGGGGACGTCCTTGAGCAGGCCGAGCGTCAGGCCGTGGGAGAAATCGAGGAGGGCAAGGGCGCGATCACGGTGGACGGTGGAAATGGGGAGCTCCTGTGTGGCTGCTGCGGGGATCTTTTGCGGAATCAGGGGTTTGCGTACCAACGGTGGAACAAGGTCTGGGCGTCCGGAATCGCGGAGAGACGTCTGCCCGTTCGGCGCCGTGTTTCAACGCGGAAACCTACCCTTGAGCCCCTTCGATACCGAACCGATACCAAGGTAACGCGATTCGGGCGTTCGTGTGTCGAGGCCTTGCTTTGCGCCCTCTCCCTCCTCCAACCCACCCCCCCCACCACCCATGTCGCAAACCCTCCAAATCGCGGTCGCCAAGGGCGACGGCATCGGCCCCGAGATCATGGACGCCACGCTCGACCTCTTCGCCGCGGCGGGGGTGTCGAACTTCGTCCACTTCCGCGAGGTCGAGATGGGTGCCTCCGTCTTCGCCAAGGGCAACAGCCGCGGCATGAGCGATGACGCCGTGCGGGTCGTGGAAGACTCCGGCATCCTCTTCAAGGGACCGATGGAGACCCCCAAGGGCGGCGGCGGCAAGTCGATCAACGTCACCGCTCGCAAGATGTGGAACGCCTTCGCGAACTTCCGCACGTTCAAGACGCTGCCCGGTGTCGAGACCGTCTACTCCAAGGCCGGCATCTATCTCGACTTCTCCGTCGTCCGCGAGAACATCGAAGACACCTACGGCGGCGTCGAGCACCGGCTCAGCAACGACATGATCCAGTGCAAGCGCCTCATCTCCGCCCCCGGCTGCGATGAGGTCCACCGCTTCGCCTTCCAGACCGCTCGAAAGCTCGGCGTCAAGAAGATTCACTGCGGCCATAAGGCCAACATCATGAAGATGACCGACGGCCTCTTCCTTGAGCGATTCAAGGTGACGGGCCGCGACTTCCCCGAGATCGAGCAGGGCGATGTGATCGTCGATGCCTTGTGCATGAACCTGGTGGTGAAGCCGCAGCAGTACGGCATGATCGTGCTGCCCAACCTGCAGGGCGACATCGTGTCGGACCTGTGCGCCGGTCTCGTGGGCGGGCTGGGCTTTGCGCCGAGCGCGAACATCGGCAACCACATCTCGATCTTCGAGGCGGTCCACGGCACGGCGCCGGACATCGCTGGCCGCGGCATCGCCAACCCGACGAGCCTGATCCTGTCGGGTTTGATGATGCTGCGGCACATCTGCCTGAACAAGGAAGCCGCCACGCTCGAGAACGCGCTGCTCGCGACGCTCGAATCCGGCATCCACACCGGCGACTTTGGCGACAAGTCCAAGCCGAGCGTCGGCACCAAGGACTTCACCGCGGCGATCAAGAACAACCTTGGAAACAAGCCCAAGACGGTGCCCGCCGTCGAGGTTCCCGCGGCGGGCGAGACGTGCTTTGTCCGCCCCGCGAAGCCCGCCGGGCCGCAGGTCATCCGCACGTTCAAGAACCTCGTGACGCAGGTCGTCGGCTGCGACATCTACCTCGACAGCCCGCTGAGCCCGCTGGCGTTGGCGGAAGAGATGCAGCGCGCGTGCTCGGACACGCCGTTCAAGCTCACGCTGATCAGCAACCGCGGCACCCAGGTGTGGCCCACCGGCAGCGTGTACACCGAGTGCGTGGACTACTACCGCGTGCGGTTTGAGATCAAGGAAGGCGTGACTCCGGGCGCGTTCGGCCAGAGCCGCTGCGTGGCGCTGATGGACAAGATCGCGGAGAGCTTCACGGTGTGCTCGTATGAGCTCTTGCGCACGTTTGATGGGGTGAAGGGGTACAGCCTCGCGCAGGGGCAGTAAAGCTGTCGCTCCGAAGCCGCGAAGTGGCGACCATTCCAAGCCCTGGGCGTGAGCCCCGAGGAAGGCTGTCTGAGTGGAGATTCTGGGTGCCATCAGTCCGCTGTGGCTTTGCATGGCGCGACTGATGCGATCTGGAACAACCGCGTCCCCCGCATCAGTCGCGCGGCTCCGAGCAGCCGCGGACTGATGGCACCTGGGAACTGCTTTGCAGCCGGTCAAACTGAAAGGCACCCCGCCCCGGCCTTGCTTCGCTCGGCCACCCCTCCCCGCTGCGCGGGTTGGGGAGGCGCGGACGCTGGGCCGAGGGGGCGTGCGTTGCGGTCATGGCACACCCGTTGCGTTTGGACTGTCGATGCTCCGCCGCGCTTTCTTCATTCTGACGCTGATCGCCTTGATTGCACCCGCCGCGTTTGCGAGCAAGGTGGCTGATCTCACCCGCATCAAGGGGCAGGGCGAGTTCAAGCTCCGCGGCCTGGGCCTTGTCGTCGGCCTGCAGGGCACCGGCGACGCCGGCAAGGAACCGATCCTCGCTCGGCCTTTGGCGAAGCTGCTCGAGAACGAAGGCAACGCTCCGGGCAGGCTCGAAGAACTCTCGGCGGCCAAGGCGGTTGCGGTGGTCTGGGTCGATGTCACCATCCCTGAGATCGGCGGTCGCTCCGACGATCGTTTCGACGCGTACATCTCCACCGTGTACAGCGCCACCAGCCTCAAGGGCGGGCGGCTGATCCTGATTCCGTTGCGCGGGCCGCTGATCTCCAGCCCGGTCTATGCGATGGCCAACGGCGCGATTGAACTGCCCGACCCTTCGATCACGACCAGCGGCAAGATCCGCGGCGGGGCGCAGCTCGTGCGCGATGTCATGGGCCCCGAGGTCGGTGATGTCTTCGAGCTCTACATCCACCCCTATTACTCTGGCTGGACCGCGGCTCAGAAGATCGCGACCGCGATCAACTCCGAGGCCTCGCCCGAGAGCACGCTCCAGGCTGATCCTTCCGTCCGACAGACCACGAGCGCGGCCACCGTGCTCGACGAGCGGACTATTCGCGTCGAGATCCCGGAGGCCGAGCGTTCGGCTCGTTCGGGCTTCATCGCCGCCGTGATGGCCACGCCGATCCGAGTCGCCGATCTGGATCTGCCCGCGCAGGTGATCGTGAACCCGCGCAGCGGCGTGATCGTGATCACCGGCGACGTTGAGATCAGCCCGGGGCTGGTGACGCACAAGGACCTGGTGATCAACACCACCACGCCGCCCCCGGTCGCCTCGGCGCTGAATCCTCTGACCGAAACCACCCGCTTTGCAACCGTCGCGACCCGCGGGCGTCAGAGCGACAACGCCCGGCTCGCCGACCTGATGGCGGCGATGAAGCAGATCGACGTGACGGTGACCGACCAGATCGAGATCCTGCAAATGCTCTACAAAACAGGGCGTTTGCACGCCAAGTTCATCGTTGACTAGTCGCCTTTTGGGCTGGCCTCCAGCCGTTGATTCACTCCCGACCGACACTTCCCATGGCCGCGACTTTCGCTTCATCCATCTCCGGTTCAAACCCCGAGGCTGCTCGGCTAGCGTCGCGTCCGGCGTTGTCGAGCGACGATCAGCGGGCGTTCACCCAGGTCATGGGTCAGGAGATCGACAGGATCCGCGGCAAGGCCGATCCGGCGAAGGTCCGCGAGGCGGCGGAGAACTTCGTCTCGATCGCGCTGGTGCAGCCGGTCTTTAAGCAGCTCCGCTCCACGAACAACACCGCGGCACCGTTCGCCCCGACCAAGGCCGAGCAGCAGTTTCAGTCGATGATCGACGCCCGGTTGGCGCAGAAGATGGTGAAGTCGTCCAACTGGCCGCTGGTCGATCGGTTGGCACAGGACATGCTGAAGAGGTCGCAGGGCACGCAGCCCCTCACGCCCCAAGGCGACGATCCGAGCATGATCCCATGACGCCTACCCCCCACCGCTCTCCCAACGCCGCGCCCCACTTTGGAAGGCCCGATCTCAAGATCGCCGGCGGCGTCCCGACTCTGGGCGAAGACCTGCGGGGACTGCTCCAAGCCCTGCTGGATCGCCACGAGGCGATGCTGCGGCACACGACCCTGCACCATGAAGCCATCCGCCAGGCCGACGCACGTCGCTGTGAGCAGATTGTGCGCGACGAACAGGCGACTCTTGCCGCGATCGCCGACTTGGAACTGAAGCGTCAGTCGCTTGTCGCCCGGGCGGTGCGTGAGATCACGCCCGCGCCCAGGAACCTCAGCCGCCTGAGCGATATTGCCCTGCACTGCCCGGACGCAGAGCGCACGGAACTGCTCGAGATGAGCGCCCGACTCCGCAACACCATCCAGCGTCTGCAGCACGAACAGAACCTTCTGCGGGTCGTCAGCCGCGTGCTGATGGCCCACATGGAAGGCCTGATGCGCCAGGTCGCTCGTTCGCTCTCGCACGCCGGCACCTACGGCCAGCGCGGCGTGGTCGCGGGCAACCAGATCGTGACCAGCCTCGACGTTCGCCTGTAACCCTCCTCCCCGCCCCGCTCCTCGCCCTTACCCCTTCCCACATGAGCCTCACCGCCGCCATGCTGATCGGTCGCTCGGCGCTCACCGCGAGCCAGCTGGGTATTCAGGTCAGCGGCAACAACATCGCCA
The DNA here is from genome assembly GCA_947459215.1 of Phycisphaerales bacterium. Lineage (GTDB taxonomy): Bacteria > Planctomycetota > Phycisphaerae > Phycisphaerales > UBA1924 > JAFEBO01. The sequence goes on along the minus strand of CANHCQ010000010.1, from coordinate 99,817 downwards.
ACGTCGGCACGCCCGGGTACAACCGCCAGGTGGCGTATCTGGAGCCGGTCGGCGGTGCGACCTACGACGTTTCCAGCCGCAGCGGACGGGGAGTGAACGTCCGCGACGTGCGCCGGCAGATCGACGAAGCCCTGCAAAACAGGCTGTTCAATGGCGTCGCCGATGAATCGGCCGCAAGCCAGCAGCTGCAGACGCTCTCGTCTCTGGAATCGACCCTGGGCGAGCTGTCGGGCAACGACTTCACCACACAGCTCCAGTCGTTTTTCAGTGTCTGGTCCGAGCGTGCGAATCTTTCCAAGTCCAGCAGCGTGGTGGTGCAGCAGGCGACGAAGATCGCCGAGTTCCTCCGCCGCACAAGGAACGACATCGCCGCACTTCGTAACCAGATCGATAAGCAACTGGCCAGCGGCGCCAACCAGGCCAACGAACTCCTCGGCTCGATCTCCAAGCTGAACCTGCAGATCGCCAACAGCGAGGCCGGACAGGGCGTGGCGAATTCCCTGCGTGACCAGCGGGACCAAGCCGTCAACGAGCTGTCCAAGCTCGCGGACCTCACGGTGATCGACCAGCCCAACGGCACCGTCAACATTCTGATCGGCAGCACCCCCGTCATCCTCGCCGGCGAGACCCGCGGCCTGAAACTCGAGCTGGTGGACAACAACGGCACCCTCGAGGCCTCGCTCAAGACCACCGACAACGGCGAGACGTTGCCGGTGCAGTCCGGCACGCTCGGGGCCCTGCTCAGCGACCGAAAGGCCAGCGTCGATCAGGCCGCCGCGGCACTGGACAGCGTCGCCAGCCAGTTGATTTTCCAGGTCAACAAGCTGCACTCGACCGGCACCAACAAGGACGGCCTGACCGCCGCGATCGGCTCGCTCGCCTTCGCGACGGCCGATCGGACGCTGTCCCTGACCGACCCGACGAGCAACGCGACGAACAAGCTGCCGTTCAAGGCCACCAGCGGCGGGTTCTACGTCACTGTCAAGGAAAACTCGACGGGCACGACCCAGACCGTCCGCATCAATGTCGATCTCGACGGGGTCAACAACCTCGGCCTGCCGGGATACACCAACGACACCACTCCCGAGAACATCCGGGCGGCCTTGGCGTCAATTCCGGGCCTGTCGGCGACGTTCGACGCCGAGGGAAAGATGCAGGTAAACGCCCAGACCGGGTTCTCCTTCAGCTTCAGCGACGACACGTCCGGGGCCTTGGCTGTCATGGGCGTCAACGGTTTCTTCACCGGCAGCAGCGCCAGCGACATCAACGTCCGGGCCGATTTGCAGGCTGATCCGAGCAAATTGCAGGTCGGCCGCATGGTCGATGGCAAGTTCGTCGAGAACGCAACGGCTCTGGAACTGGCCAAGCTGCAGTCCAAGACCCTGAACGATCTGCAGAACCGCTCGATTCTGGGTGCATGGACCGACACGGTGCAGGGCGTCGGCGTCGCCACCAGCGCGGCGAAGACCGCCGCCGGTGCGGCGAGCGCGGTGCGAGAGAGCCTGGACGCCCAGCGGTCCGCCGTCAGCGGCGTCTCGCTCGATGAGGAGTCGCTGAACCTCCTCAACTATCAGCGGCAATACCAGGCCGGCGCACGGCTGATTGACGTGTCGAATCAGCTGCTGCAGACGCTCATGCAGCTTGTTTGACTCCCATCGCCCAAGGCGGAAATGGCCAAAGGGCCAAAGCTCCAAAGGGCCAAATTCAAACTTAGAGCCCAACGGCCCTGCCTTCATTTGGCACTTTGTCCATTTGGCGCTTTGGCCCTTTTCCTTTTGGCCTCCGGATTGCGTTAGCCCCTGTGCCCCCATGACCTACATCCCCGCCAACATCGCCCGTGTGCCCAACATGCTCAGGACCAACCTGAGCCTGGGGAACATCAGCCGCACGCAGTTGTCGCTGCTCGATGTGCAGAACCAGCTCTCGACCGGGCAGGAGATCAGCCGCCCGAGCGATGATCCGGTGCGGTACGCGGGGATTCAGGTTCTTGCGCGACGCCAGGCGCAGAGTCAGCAGGTGCTGCGCAACTTGAGCAACGCCTCCGCCTCCCTCGGCGTGCTCGACAACGCCATGGGCGAGGTGAACGACATCGCCCTGCAGGCCAAGCAGATCGCCCTCGCACAGGTCAATTCGATCTCGACCCCGTCCGAGCGAGCCAGCCAGGCCATCATCGTCAACCAGTTGCTCTCCGGCCTGGTCAAGACCGCCAACCGCGAGGGTGTCAGCGGCTTTGTCTTCGGTGGCTCGACGCCGGGCACCCAGCCATTGCAGGAAATCAACGGCGGGTACCAGTTCAAGGCACAGGGAAACGGCCTCCTCGCCGACCTCGGCTACGCCGACACGGTCCCCATTACGCTCGGGCCGTCGGCCGGCGTGGGTAGCACCTCGGCCCGCATCAAGGGCGATGTGGACCTGAACCCGAACCTCACCACCGGCGCCAAGCTCTCGACCCTCAACGGCGCTCGCGGCCTGGGCGTCAGCGTCGGCACGCTGCAGTTCGCCTTCAACGGCGGCCCCGCCGCCACCGTCGACCTTGCGGGCTCGGACACCGTGCAGGACGTCATTACCAAGCTCACGAACGCGATCCGGTCCTACGAGACGACCAACAGCGTCACGGTCCTGGCCGGTGCGGGCGTCACCGTCAACGGCGATCGCCTGCAGATCAACGTCGCCGCGGGCGGATCGCTGCAGATCAGCGATGTCGGCAAGGGTGTCACCGCACAGGATCTGGGCATCGGCGCGACATTCACGCCTGCGTCGGCCAACGGCACGGGCGTCGATCCCAAGCTGACCTGGACCACGCCGATCTCGGCTCTTGCTGGCGTTGCCGGCGCTCTGGGCAGCGTTCGTGTCAATCATCTGGGCCGATCAACGGTTGTGGACCTGTCCACCGCGACGACCCTGCAGGACATCAAGAGCGCTCTGGAGTCCAAGAACGTCGGCATCCGCGTCGAACTCGACGCCAACGGCAAGGGCATCAATGTGCTCAGCGACGTCTCGACATCAGCCGCCATGGCGTTGTCGATCGAGGAGGTCGCGGGCAACAACTCGACCGCGACCCGCCTGGGGCTGCGAACCTTCGGCGCCACGACTCCGTTGTCGGTCTTCAACAACGGCAAGGGCGTGCAGGTCGTCGACAACGTGACCAACCCCGCGACCGGCCTGGTCGATCCGGAGTTGAACTACGACTTCAAGATCACCTTGGGCAACACCCCCACCGCCGCGGTGGTGAAGGTGGATCTGCGGCCCCAGGATCTGACCAACGTCCAGACGGTGATCAACCGCATCAACAGCGAGATTGCATCGCAGTTGCCGGGGCAGGGGCTGCTGGGGACCGACCTGGTCGCCCAGCTCGCCGACGGTGCGAACGGCATCACACTGGTGCAGAACAACACGTTCACGCAGGCCGTGAAGGTTGAGCAGGCCAACAACTCGACGGCCGGCCGCCAGCTCGGGCTTCTGAACGGCGCGTACAACGCGGGAACGTCGACCTTCGTGGGGACTGATACCGCCAAGGTCCGTACCGACAACCTTGTGACCTATCTGATCGATCTTCGGGACGCGCTCCAGACCAACGACGTGTCTGGCATCCAGCTTGCTGGAGAGAACATCGATCGGATCATCGGCCTGATCTCGGAGACCCGGGGCATGGTCGGTGGGTTCGCTCAGCGTGTGGACTTTGCCACGAAGATCGAAGACGACCGCAACGCCATCGACACCAAGGTTCGCTCGGAATTGCAGGACGTGGACTACACCGCCGCCGCCACCCGCTTCAGCCTTCTTCAGACCCAGCTTTCGGCGAGCTTGCAGACAACGGCACGGGTTCAGGCGACTTCGCTGCTGGATTTCCTCAGCTAACCCCCACCCCCCCGCGATGCGTCGGAAGGCGCGACCGCGAGATTGATCGAGAGGCTCGACCCGGCACGGCCCCGGGAGATTCGAGCGACAGGAAGTCGCCGGCCACGGAGGCCGGAGCGATCTTTGCAGGGTTGGGAATCGAGAAGGCCGCATCGCGGGAGCGCGACATGGAAGTTCGGACGAGCAGGTTCGGAACGGTGACGATCAGCGATGATCGCGTGATCACCTTCCCGAAGGGTCTCCTGGGCTTTGGAGAGTTCACGAAGTTCTGCCTGCTTGAGCCGGCGGAAGACGCGTGCTTCTTCTGGCTGCAGTCGGTGGAGGACCCGGACCTCGCGTTCGTGGTCACCGATCCGATGATCTTCGTCCCCGACTACTCGGTGCCGATCCGGCCCGAGCAGATGGGCGAGCTGCACCTGGACAAGCTCGACGACGCGCAGGTGTTTGTCGTCGTCAACAAGATCGACCGCCAACTGACGGGCAATCTGCAGGGCCCGCTGGTGATCAACACGATCACCCGCGTCGGCGAGCAGATGGTGCTGGCCGAGAAGCGTTGGACGGTGCGTCACCCGCTCATGACGGTCGGCGCCGCGGTTCCTCGCCGCGCGATGTCGGCCTGAATCACCGGTCTTCACACCCCGGAGCGACGGAGCGCACCGGGGACTCTTGATGAGAACGCACGAAGTCAACTCTGCGAATCGTCCGCGGCCGTTCCGGCCCGGCGGCTCGGCGTGCGCTTCTCCAGTCCTTCACCCACCCGCTTCGTACGACGCGGGCAGCACCCAGGGCAAGGAGGCTCTTCATGCTGGTCCTCTCCCGTCAACGCGACGAGACAATCATGATCGGGGACGAGATCGAGATCACCGTGGTGGACATCCGCGGCGACAAGGTCCGTCTCGGGATCACCGCTCCCACCAAGATCGCCGTGCACCGCAAGGAGGTGTACGAGGCGATCAAGGCGGAGAACCGTCAGGCCGCCAAGTCGATGTCGCCGGACGCCGCGATCGCTTCGATCGAGCGCCCCGCGATCTCGCCCGGCCCGGCCAAGACCAATACCAACGCGGCCAAGACCGCACGCCTGGCCGCCGGCCCGGCCCGGATTTTGCCCAACGCCGAAACCCCGCCGTCGATGCGGATCGATTCCCGCACGGCGTAAGCCAATCTCTTGTTCGTCTCTCGCGTCCCATCCCGGCAGGCCCCGACACACCTTCCACCTGACCGACTGTTCTAGACACCGCAATCACGGAGGATTGCAATGGCCCGAATCAACACCAACATCCCGAGCGTGATCGCGCAGCGGAATCTGCGCACCGTTCAGAGCGAGCTGCAAACCCGCTTCGAACGGCTCAGCACCGGTCTTCGCATCAACCGCGGAGCCGATGATCCCGCCGGGCTCATCATCAGCGAACGCCTGCGCGCCAACATCGAGGGCGTAAACCAGGGCATCCGCAACTCGGATCGCGCCGCGAACGTCATCGCGACCACCGAGGCTTCGCTGTCGGAAGTGAGCGATCTGCTCAACTCGATCAAGGCCCTCATCGTCGAGTCCGCCAACACCGGCGCCAACTCCGAGGCCGAGCGAACCGCCAACCAGCTCCAGATCGACTCGGCCATCCAGTCGATCACACGCATCTCCAACACCGCCAGCTTCGGCTCGCTGAAGCTGCTCAACGGCGGGCTGGACTACACCCTCTCGGGCATCAACCCCTCCAACATCGTTCAGGCCCAGGTCTGGAACGCCTCGTTCGTCAACCAGCAGACGCTTAATGTCAACGTCGATGTCGTCGCCTCGGCCCAGACCGCCAACCTCTACTTCAAGCCCCCCAGCGGCGCCGGCACTATCTTGAGCTCCACCACGCTCCAGATCGGCGGCATCCGCGGGGTGCAGGACATCACGATCACCAGCGGCACCAGCCTCACCAGCGTCGTCGCCGCCGTCAACAATCTCACCAGTCTCACCGGCGTGAAGGCCAGCCTGATCAACGGCAACCCGATCAGCGGCATGGTCTTCTCGTCTTCGGACTTCGGCACCGCGGGCTTCGTGACCGTGAAGCGCCTTGGCGCACCCGCCGCCCCCGCCGATACCTTCTCGCCGAACCTCTACAAGCTCGTCAACAACGCCGCCCCGCCCGCTTCCCCGCCCTTTGGCTGGGCCGGCCTGATCGGCGGCGGCACGGTCACCGTCGCGCAGCGGGACGAAGGCCGGGACGTCCAAGCACTGGTCAACGGCAACCTCGCGACCGGTGAAGGCCTGAAGATCAAGGTCAACTCGTCGAGCCTCTCGGCGGACCTCCTGCTCTCCTCCAGCTTCGCCACCAATCCGTCGGGCACCCCGAGCAACTTCTACATCACCGGCGGCGGCAGCCTCTTCCAGCTCGGGCCGGACGTGTCGGCGCTGCAGCAGGCTAACTTCGGCATGCAGAGCATTGCCGCCTCGAACCTGGGTGGCACGCTGGTGAACGGCGCGATCCAGTACCTGAACTCGCTCTCGACGGGCCAGAACAACTCCATCGCAGCCGCGGTCGCCCGCAAGGACTTCACGCAGTCCAGCGACATCCTCGAGAAGGCGATCGATGAGATCAGCCAGCTCCGCGGACGCTTGGGAGCTTTCCAGCGAAACGTGCTGGACCCGAACGCCCGATCGCTGACGAGCTCGCTCGAGAACCTCACTGCCAGCAACAGCGCGATTCGCGATGCCGACTTCGCGTCCGAGACGGCGGGCCTGACCCGGGCACAGATTCTGAGCCAGTCGGGCACGACCGTGCTGCAGTTGGCAAATGCGAGCAGCCAGAGCGTTCTGCAGCTCCTGCAGGGATGATGCCGAGCGTGCGGACTTGAGCGTGTCCGCCGGTTTCGCAGAGCAGGCCGCGTGAGTTGTAAGCGCGGGCGACGGTTATCACGACGAAGTCTCAGGACCCCGGCCCGATTTGGGCCGGGGTTTTTCGTTTACCGGACCGGGCGCAGCCCGCGAAGTTTCACCAAACGGAACAGACGGACCACCCGGTGCATCTCGTGCTACAGCCCATAAACCCGGAACCCTGTGCCTCCGATCCTTGAGCGTGTCCGCGTGTTTTCGGATGGTCCGAAAGCGGCGGCCGACCGGGAGCGTTTCCCGGGCGTCGGGTCCGGTTGTCCGGGTCCGAAGAGTTCAACGTCCGTTCCACGCGGACGCTGCGAAACGGACGTACTAGAGCTCGGGGCGGCGTGAAGGCCATTGCCCCGGCCGCAGCAGACAGGGAGGTTTGTTCGTCATGGGCCGTATCAATACCAACGTTCAGTCGCTCGTCGCGCAGCGCGTCTTGGGGGGCAACCAAAAGTCGCTCGCCCAGTCGCTCGAGCGCCTGAGCACGGGTCTTCGCATCAACAGCGGCAAGGATGATCCGGCCGGTCTCATCGCCAGCAACAACCTCGGCGCCGAGATCATCGGCAAGAACGCCGCCATCAGCAACTCGAATCGTGCCGACCAGGTGGTGAACATCGCCGCCGGCGGCCTGACCGAAGTCTCGGGCCTGCTCACCCAGCTGCAGGGCCTGGTCACCAGCAGCAGCAGCACCGCCGGTCTTTCCCAGGCAGAGCGTCAGGCCAATCAGCTGCAGGTGGATTCCATCCTGCAGACGATCGACCGCATCTCCTCTTCGACCTCCTTCCAGGGCATCAAGCTCCTGAACGGCAATTTCGACTTCAAGACCAGCTCGATCGCGGCCGGTGTCGCCGATTACAAGATCAACGCCGCCAAGTACAACGGCAGCGCCCTCAACGTCAACGTGCTGGTGACAGGTTCCGCCCAGCAGGGCGGCATGTTCCTGTCCTTCGGCGCGTCGTCGATCGACACCGCCACCGGCAGCCAGTTCACCGTCGAAGTCGGCGGCGGCCAGGGCACTCGCCAGCTCACATTCAGCTCCTCAACCAGCCTCACGAATATCGCCGCCGCCATCAACAGCTTCACCAGCATCACCGGCGCTAAAGCCACGGTCTCCGGCACCGGTATCCGTCTCGACGCCACCGAATTCGGCTCCGCGAACTTCACCAGCCTTCGCGTCGTAAACGCCGGTGGCATCGCCCAGGCCGGTCAGCAGGGTATTTACGATCTTCAGGCTTCTAATACCGCCGCCGCGAACACCGGAACCAAACAGCAGTTCACCGCCATTACCAACACCAAGACCAGTAAGGGCAAGGATCTCCAGGCCACGATCAACGGTGTGACCGCCACCGCCAACGGCAAAACCGCCCGAGTCAACAGCGACTTCCTTGACGTGGAGGTCACCCTCACCGACACCCAGGCTCGCATGCTGGGCCCCGTCGGCGGCGGCTCGCCCGCGATGGCCATCACTGGCGGCGGTGCCTCGTTCCAGCTCGGCGGCAACGTCGACATCGCCGGCAAGGTTTCCATCGGCATCCAGTCCGTCGGGTCGAGCAAGCTCGGCACAGCCGCACTTGGCTACCTCAGCAGCCTTGCGTCCGGTCAGGGGCAGAACCTCGTCACCGGCAATACCGACCAGGCCCAGCAGATCGTTACCGCGGCGATCAGCCAGGTCTCGTCGCTCGCTGGCCGCCTCGGTGCCTTCCAGTCCAACACCATCGGAGCCACGATCCGCAACCTCGGCGTCGCCGTCGAGAACAGCACCGCGGCGCAGTCGGTGATCCGTGACAGCGACTTCGCGACCGAGACCGCGGGCCTCACCCGCTCGCAGATTTTGGTCAACGCCTCGACCAACATCCTGGGCCTGGCCAACCAGACGCCCCAGTCGGCCCTACAGCTGCTCGGCTAATTGAAAACATAAAGTCCTATTTGAGAACGATTTAAACCTTCACGCCGGCCCCGGGTCTGTTCTGCCCGGGGCTGGCATGTTTTTGCGCTTCGCTGGCCTTTCGATCGCATTTTTTATCAGACGACTCAAACCACCCCCTGCTGCCGCCGATTTTCGGACTGCGTGTCGTCTGTAACGCTTGTGCGTTCTGGGCGAGATGTGAGGGTCGCAAGGGATTGCGAACCTTCAGGACCCGGAAGTAGGTTCCGGATCTGGTTCTCGACGGCGGTCGGCCCTCGGCACACGCCTAAGCCGACCGACCCGCAGGGAGGTTTGTCATGGGTCGCATCAACACGAACGTGCAGTCGCTCATCGCTCAGCGTGTCCTGACTAGCAACCAAAAGTCGCTCGCCCAGTCGCTCGAGCGGCTCAGCACTGGCCTGAAGATCAGCAGCGGCAAAGACGACCCCGCCGGCCTCATCGCCAGCGAGAACCTTCGGTCCGAGATCAAGGGCGCCAACCAAGCCATCGCCAACGCCACCCGCGCCGATCAGGTGATCAACATCGCCGAGGGCGGCTTGGGTGAGGTCTCCTCTCTCTTGACCGAGCTCCAGGGCCTGGTCACCAGCTCGGCCTCGACCGCCGGCATCTCTGCCGCGGAGCGTCAGGCCAACCAGCTGCAGGTGGACTCGATCCTCCAGACGATCGATCGCATCGCCTCCGCAACGTCCTTTCAGGGCATCAAGCTCCTCAACGGCAACTTCGACTTCAAGACCAGCAACGTCAACGCCGGTATCTCGGACTACAAGGTGAATGCCGCCAAGTACACGGGCGGCAGCCTCAATGTCGACGTGCTGGTCACCGGCTCGGCACAGCAAGGCGGCATGTTCCTGTCCTTCGGTGCCTCCACCATCGACACGAACACCAACAGCCAGTTCACCATCGAGATCGGCGGCTCGGTGGGCAACCGCCAGTTCACCTTCTCTTCTTCGACCAGCCTCACGAACATCGCTGGTGCTATCAACACGTTCACCAGTGTGACCGGCGTGCAAGCCACCGTCAGCGGCACGGGCATCAAGCTCGCCAGCACCAAGTTCGGTCGCTCGCAGTACGCCTCGATCAGGGTCATCAATGACGGCGGGATCGCCTCGGGCGGTCAGCAGGGCCTTTACACCCTCCAACCGACGAACGCCAATGCCGCCAATACCCTGTCCAAGGTGCAGTACAGCACTCTGGGCAATGCCAAGATCGCGTTTGGCAAGGACGTGCAGGCCACGGTGAACGGCATCCTCACGACCTCGGAAGGAAAAACCGCTCGGATCAATACCGACTTCCTCGACGTTGAGGTCACGCTGGGCAACAGCGCCGCACAGACGCTCGGCCCGGTCGGCACGCACGCCTTCACCATCACCGGTGGCGGAGCAGACTTCGCTCTGGGCGGCAAGGTCAACATTTCGAGCAAGGTCTCGATCGGCATCCAAGCCGTCGCGTCCTCGATGCTGGGCAACTCAGCAATCGGGCGCCTCAACTCGCTCTCGGCTGGCCAGGTAAACAATCTCGCCACCGGCAATACCGAACAGGCCCAGTCGATCATCGCAGAGTCGATCTCGCAGGTTTCTTCGCTCCGCGGCCGGCTTGGCGCCTTCCAGTCCAACACTGTCGGGGCCACGATCCGCAGCCTCAGCGTCGCGGTTGAAAACAGCACCGCAGCCCAGTCGGTGATCCGTGACGCCGACTTCGCGACCGAGACCGCTGGCCTGACGCGTTCGCAGATTCTGGTCAACGCCTCGACCCAGGTGCTGGGCCTCGCGAATCAGTCGCCCCAGGCGGTGCTGGGCCTGCTGCAGGGCTAATGAATAGAGGATCGGGCCCCGCGGCCTGAACTCTCGGACCCTCCCACCATCCGGTAACTCGGACCCTGAAAACCCGCGATTTTCGCGGGTTTTTTCGTTTCGACCCGAGAACCCGCGGGGCTTCCGAGAACAACTCGGAAGCCCCGGACCAACCTGCACAGACCGGCGCGCGAGGCGGCGTGAACGGGCGTCGGGCTGTCGGCGGGCGGTTGTGTTCCCGATGCTCGATGCTGACTGCCTGTTCTCTTCGCGTGGAGAGAACGGGCGAGCGCGGCGCGGATCGGTTCCGCGTGAGCGCGTCGGGGGCGGGCAGCCGCTACGACGACTCCGGAACGGGCGGATGCACCGGACCGGAACCAAGTAGGGCGCGGCGGCGAGTAGTCCGGCCCGCGTGCAGATCGAATCACGGAGGAATCGGTTCCATGGGACGCATTAACACAAACGTTCAGTCGCTCATCGCTCAGCGCGTGCTCGGCCAGAACCAGCAGAGCCTCACCAGCTCGCTGGAACGCCTCAGCACCGGTCTCCGCATCAACAGCGGTAAGGACGACCCGGCCGGTGTCATCGCCAGCAACAGCCTCGGCGCTGAAATCGTCGGCAAGAACACCGCGATCAGCAACGCCAACCGCGCCGACCAGGTCGTGAACATCGCCGCTGGCGGTCTGAGCGAAGTCTCTGGCCTGCTCACGCAGCTCCAGGGCATGGTCACCAGCTCGGCCAGCACTTCGGGCATCTCGGATTCGGAGAAGCAGGCCAACCAGCTGCAGATCGACTCGATCCTGCAGACCATCGACCGCGTCGCATCTTCGACGTCGTTCCAGGGCATCAAGCTTCTGAACGGCAACTTCGACTTCAAGACCAGCAATGTCAACGCAGGCGTTAGCGACTACAAGATCAACGCCGCCAAGTTCAATGGCACCCAGAACGTGAACGTCCTCATCACGGGCTCGGCCCAGCAGGGCGGTATGTTCATGTCGTTCGGTGCTGCGGCGATCGACACCGCCGCCGGCAGCCAGTTCACGATCGAGGTTGGTGGCTCGAAGGGTTCCCGTCAGCTCACTTTCAGCTCGTCGACTAGCCTGACGAACATTGCCGCCGCTATCAACAGCTTCACCAGCATCACCGGCGTCTCCGCCAAGACTTCCGGCACGGGCATCCGTCTTGACGCGACCGAATTCGGCACCAGCAACTTCACCAGCCTCCGCGTGGTGAACGCCGGCGGCATCACCGGCGCGGCACAGATCGGTGTCTACGACCTGAACAGCACTAACGCGCAGGCCTCACAGACGACGCGTCGCCTCGCCTTCTCGGCCGCGACCAACACCATCACCAACAAGGGCAAGGACCTTCAGGCCACGATCAACGGCGTTGCCGCGACCACGAACGGCAAGACCGCCCGCATCAACACCGACTTCCTCGACGTCGAGGTCACCCTCAGCAACTCTCAGTCCCAGACGCTCGGCAGCGTCGGCACCAACGCCATGACCATCACCGGCGGCGGCGCCTCGTTCCAGCTCGGCGGCAACGTCGACATCGCCGGCAAGGTTTCGATCGGTATCCAGTCGGTCGTCGCATCAAAGCTCGGCACCTCGGCCCTCGGCTACCTCAATAGCCTGGCGTCGGGCCAGTCGAACAACGTGGTGAGCGGCAACACCGATCAGGCTCAGCAGATCGTCACCGCCGCTCTCAATCAGGTCTCGTCGCTCTCCGGTCGCCTCGGCGCATTCCAGGCCAACACGATCGGTGCGACGGTCCGCAGCCTCGGCGTCGCGGTTGAGAACTCGACGGCCGCTCAGTCGATCATCCGTGATACCGACTTCGCCACCGAAACGGCCAAGCTCACCCGCGGCCAGATCCTGGTGAACGCTTCGACCAACATCCTGGGTCTGTCGAACCAGACGCCCCAGTCGGCCCTCCAGTTGCTCGGCTAATCCCCGAGAGTGACAGGTCCAACCCGAGAGATCGGGTGAGATGAAACGCAAAGCCCCGGGCAGAAGCCCGGGGCTTTTCTTTGGTCAACGCGGAATGCAGATCAGGAGCCCTTCGCGGGCGCGTCGGTCTTGTTATCGGTGGCGGCATTCTCGGTCTCGTCCGTCGCACCGCGGCTGAGGTCCACAAACTTGTACCGGTCCTTCAGAGCCGCGTAGCTGAACGCTTCCCGCAGCGTGTCCACCTTGAAGTCCTTGGCAGACGTGGCCGCCGCCAGGGAGTCTCCCAACGCCCGCAGACGCTCCACGGTGAGCGGGGCGCGGCCGACGAGCTGCACGATCGCCACGCTCAACGGCTCGTCCATCGCCACCGTCAAGGTCCGAGATTCCGCGGGCTGATCGATCACCATTTTATTGATGTCAAGAGCCTTCGCCGCCTTCAGCACCGCGTCGCGATACTCGGGGCGATCGAAGGTCGGATCGCCGGCGGAGATCCGCTCGCTCGAAACCTCGAGCTTGCGCCGGATCAGCGGCGCGGCGGCGCCGGGGAACAACTCGGTGAACTGCTTCGACGCTCCTTCGATGCCGTCCGTGACGGCGGCGAGCCGAACCTGTTCCGCTGTCGCCACGATCGCGGCGTACTGCTCAACCGCCTTCGCGTCGAGCACCAGCTGCTCGCGCACCTCGGCGATATCCGTGGGCGGCTCGTCGCGGCGGGACTCGAGAATCGTCAGGTAGTAGCGATTGCCCGCGGCGTCTTCGGCGAAGCCGTCGGTGTAGACCACGCCGGTCTGGAAGGTGAAGTCGGCGTCGTTGCTCAGCTCACGCACCTTAAAGACGAACTGGCGGAAGTCCAGCTCCCGAGCGCCGACACGCACCCGCGACTGCCCGATCTCCGGCAGGCCCATCAGGTCGTTCTCGGTCAGGAACTTGTCGGCCTTCACCACCACCGTCGGCAAGGGGATCGTGACGCCCGTCGCCTGCTTCACATCCTCGACGACGAGCTGCGCGAGCTTCTCCATCCGCGGCATGCGGGCGGACCACTCGGCGGGAAGGACCACCAAGCCGTCCTTCCTGTCCACCTTGCCCATCAGCCGCAGCGCTTCGGCGCGGAACGCCTTGTCGGCGGCGGCGACAATGGTGTCGACGCGCTTGGCACGCATGTCTTCCTCGACGCGGGAACGCTCCTCGCCGAAGGGCTTGGGGAACAGCTGCGAGTTCTGGCGATAGTGCTTATTGGCCTCGATTGGATCGATCGTGATCGCTGAGCCGATGGCGGCGCGGTCGATCTTCAGCCACTCGAGCTTGACGCGCTGAGCCAGACGGTAGCCAAATCCGTGCTCACCCGAGCCGCGGAACTGGTCGCGGTGCTTCTCGAAGAGCGTCTTGAGCGTCTGCTCGCCGGGCTCGGAGGCCTGGGCCACGAGTTGGTTGCCGGTCATCAGCAGGTGATCGACGTACACGATCTCGCCGCTCTGCTCAGCCTCGGCAATGGTGCGTTTGTCGGACACGCGGGCGATCTCGCGCCAGGTCGTCTGCATGCGTCCGACGGCGTTGGCTTTGGCGAAGACTTCGAGGAGCTGCTGCGGCGCGAGGCGACCGGCCTGGGACGCGGATCGCAACACGCCGGGCATGATCCGCTCCACGAGGCGATTGGTCTCGTCCTCGATCTGCTTCTGCTGCTCGGGGTTCTGCATCACCATGCCGGCGTATCGCTGCAGGAACTCGCGGGTCAGCATCGAGCCGGGCACGCCCATCTTGCGGAACGCCTCGCTGATGGCGATCTGCATCGAGTAGGTGCGCACCAAACCGTCCCGAAGATCCTTCTCGAACTGCTCGCCGTCGGCGGCGGTGGCCATGAAACCGGCGTCCTTCGCGGCGCGGGTCATGAGGAACCAGTGCCGCGCGTCCTTGACGCCGAAGTACTGCTCCGGGATGTTCATGTTGGCGCCGAGCTGCATCGGCTCGAGCAGCGCCTTGAGCGCCTCGTACTCACGGACGGCGTGGTCCATCTCCTCGGCGGTGACCTTGCTGCCGTTCACGGTCGCGACCTTGCGCTTCTCCGGCGTGCCACCGACAAACGTGTTGGCCTGCGGCACGATGAAGGCGACCATCAGCAGCGCGGAGAGGATCACCAGCGTGTACTGCTTGTAGTCCTTGAAGATCTTTTTGATCATCGGTGTGGAGCCTTGGGATTCGGGCGTGGGTCGGACGGTTCCCGACCCAGCGAACAGGGTCAGGGAAAGCGGCCGGGATCATAGAAGAACGCCCGACCGGGTTCTCCGATCGGGCGTCGTCGTTCGTGATCGCCGCGGGCGGGCGTTTCCGCACGCCGCGGCGAATGAATCAGCGGTAGAACTCGACGATGAGGTTCGCGTTCACGTCGAACGGAATCTGGTCCGTCGTCGGGATCGCGACCACCTTCACGGTCAGCTCGGCGGGGTTCACTTCGAGCCAGCCCGCGACTTCGAGACCGGCGAGCGACTCCATCGCCTCCTTGGCGAGCTTCTGGGTCTTCTCGCGGATCGAGATCACGTCACCGACCTTGACCTCGTAGCTGGGGCGGTTGAGCTTCTTGCCGTTGACGCGGATGTGGCCGTGGACGACCATCTGACGCGCGGCCCAGATCGTGCGGGCGAAGCCGGCGCGACGGACGGCGTTGTCCAGTCGACGCTCGAGCAGCTGCATGAGGATGTCGCCGGTGTTGCCCGGCTTGCCGCCCGCGTTCTCGAGGATGCGGCGGAACTGGGCTTCCTGGACGCAGTAGTGGTACTTGACCTTCTGCTTCTCATTGAGGCGAATGCCGTAGTCGCGCAGGCGGCGGCCGCGGAAGCCGTGCATGCCGTTGGACTGCAGCTGGCGCTTGGACGTGTGCTTGGGGGTATCGACGATCGGCACGCCGACGCGACGAGACAGCTTGAGCTTGGGACCGGTGTAACGGGCCATACGAGAGCCTCCGTCCTTGCCCGCTGCCAGAACTCGGGTGAGCTCCGGTTGAACGCGGGTGGTGCTGGTCGGCGTCTTTCTGAGACGGCGCCAGCGATCTTGGAGCCGGGGTACCGAGACTTCGGGACCGGCGATCCGGGAAACGCCCGGGCACGTGCCGCGGGCGGGAGGCAATGAAAGGCGGAGAACCGTCGCGGGTCAACCACGACGGGCGGGGTTTGGGCGGGGGCGGGGGCCACCGGTGCTCGGATCGAGAATTGAACGCGTTTTTTCGTGGGGAGGAAGGCCCCAGCCCAAGATGGAGCGGCGCAAGCGAAAAAAGCCGTGCCCGTCCTTGGGGGACGGGCACGGCGTGGTTGCAACCGATTTGTCTGACCCGTCCGGACGACTCCGACGCGGGATCAGACGAGAAGAGAGCGATTTAGGCGCGACGACGACGGACCGCGACGAGGCCACCGAGGCCGATGAGGGCCGCGGAAGCGGGGGTCGGGATCACGTTGATCGTGGCGGCGGAGTGCACGAGGTCACCGGTGGCAGCGCCCGCGGTGGTCGAGCCGGCGCCGTAGAAGTTCAGGGCGCTGAGGCTGTTGTTCTGGAGCGAGATCGTGCGGACAAACGAGCCCGGCGTGTTGTTGCCGATGCGGATCTGACCCGAGAGGATCTGCGTCACATAGACCGGATTGGCCGGGAGCGTGAGCAGAAGCTGGCTCGCGAACGAGAGAGCGGTGCCGTTGCCGAGCACGCGACCGCCGGCGGTCTGCGTCGTGCTCAGGATGGCGGCGTTGCCGCTGGCGACGTCGCGGGTGTACGTCTGGAGCTGATCACCGGCAAAGCCGCTGCCCCAGTTGGTGATGATGTTCGAACCGGTGAAGCGGTTGAACGCGACGGCCTGGTTGCCGTTGACGGTCACGCCGTCCTGGAAATAGGCGCTGATGCGGAACTTCACCGTCGCGGCACCGCTGGTGACGTCGACGTTGAGGTTCTGAGTCCAGCTCGAGCCGCCGTCGCCGCTCACTTCAAAGAGCAGTCCGAACGAGGCAGCTTGGGCCGACGCGGCAAGGCCGGCGACGGCGATCGCAAAAACAAAACCATTCTTCATCTCTCTTCTCCTACGTCCCCACGTTGGAATGACGGCCTCCAGCTTCACGCCGCGGCGCTCCAAGCGACGACGGTGAGAAGGACTGAGTTGGAGCTCGGCGGCGGAAACGCCGAACTCCTGCCGACGTACATCTTTCCGATCGAGATGCCACGAGGTTTCGATTCCGTCGTTCAACTTGGAAAATAACACCAAGTTGTCGCACTTCGGACACGAAGCCGCAGCAAACCCAATATCGCTGCGAGGGGGACCGGTCCCTCAGCGATGAAGCATGATACCGATTGTGCACGCGGCGCGCCGACCGGAGCGATTGACGCTTTGGTTATCCACATCGACGTCTTCGGTGTGCGCTGCGGTCGCGGCGGATCGCGCTCTTGAAATCTTCAAGAAACCCAGCACGAAACTGAGTGCCCCGAAGGAGCGAGTCGCGTGGAAGTTTGGCGGGCGCGCCACGCGGACGCGGCCGCATGCGGCTTTCGTTTCGGATCACGCCAGGCCTGACGCGGAAGCCTCAATGTTGGAAAACACAACTTCGAATGTGCGCCAGCGGAAACGTTCATGCAAAAGAACCACGCCCGACTTTCGCCGGGCGTGGAAGAGTTCACGTGAGATTGTGAGGATCTCTCACCGTTGTCAGCACGCGATTAGGCGCGACGACGACGGGCGGCGACGAGACCGCCGAGGCCGACGAGGGCGAGCGAGCCCGGGGTCGGGATGACGGTCAGGACGCCGTCGATGTTGACGGGGTTGCCGACGGGAGCGCCAGTGTTCACGTCCTGGACGCCGTTGACGAGAGCGTCACGGTACCAGGTGCCGCCACCGGTGCGGGTGTTGTTGGTGAAGGTGATGACGCGGTTCTGAGCGCCGATCGTGCTGTTGCCAACCTTGATCGTGCCGCTGCGGATGACCCACTCGAGGTCCGGGGTGCCGCCCGAAGCCGGGGCGTAGGCCGCGAGAGCGCCGGCGAGCAGGAGCTGCGAGGCGAACGAGGTCGCGGCCGTGCCACCGACGATCAGCGAGCCGCCCGAGAGCGAGCTGCTGAGGTAGGTCGTGCCGCCCGAGGTCAGGTCGCCGCGGTTCATGCCAGCGTTCAGCATGTCGCCGTTGGCGGCAGCGCCGAAGTTGGTGAACTTCTCAGAACCCGTGTAGCGAGCGAACGCCACGACCTGGTTCGTGCTGGCGCTGTCAGCGCCGGCCGGGAGGGCGAGCGAGGACAGGGTGCCGGCGTCGGCGAACGCGACGAGGCGGAAGCTAACGTTGACCGAGCCACCGGTCACGTCGACCGAGGCAGCGTTGGTCCAACCCGAGCCGGTGTTGAACTGGTACTTGTAGCCCCAAGCCGCGTTGGCGGAGGCGGCGATCCCGGCGATAGCCGTGACGGCGAGAACAGCATTCTTCATAACTCTCTTCTCCTCTAAAAAAAAATCCCACGGAACGGGCGGTTCGTTCCTGACCAGTGAAAGATACCCGATGCCACCGGGGTTCTTCAAGACCTTTCTGCGCGGTTTTTTGGTTTTTTGACAGAAAATGCCGTTTATCCGATGGCACGTCCGGAAAATTGGGGCCTGTACGGGGGGTTATGCCGACCATCGGGCCTGTATCGCGCGTTTTTGCCCGCAGAACACGGCGTTGGGCTGCTTGTTCTCGGTCTCAAAGGCCAAAAAGAATCCACCCCGATCGGCAGATCGGGGTGGACGATGAATACACGTTGGTGCTGAGTTGTACGGCTTTCGCCGCAGGGTTTTCAGCGAGGCCGGAGTCGCTTAGGCGCGACGGCGGCGGGCGGCGACCAGGCCACCGAGGCCGATGAGGGCCAGCGAGGCGGGGGTCGGGATCACGTTGATCGCGGCGGTGATGTCCGCGCGGCCGGTCTCGGGCTGGCCGGACTGCTTGTTATTGGCCGAGGCGTCGTGGTAGAAGGTGAGGCCCTTCGTGGTGCCCGAGCCGAAGGTCTTGTTGCTGAAGACCAGGGTGCGGAGGGCGAGGTTCGCGTCACCGAGGTTGATCTCGCCGGTGTAGATCTGGTAGTAGGTCTCGGGAGAGTTGGGGAGGCTCAGCAGGAGCTGGCCGCCGAAGCTGGTGATGCCCGTGCCGCCGATGGTGCCACCGGAGGTCGTGAGCAGAGCAGCGTTGCCGCTCGACGCGGTGCGGTTCAGGAGCTGGAAGGCATCGCCAGCGGCGAAGTTCGTGAACTGGTTCGAACCGGTGAAGCGGTTCAGGGCGAGGGCGTTGCCCGTGCCGTCAGCGGTGGTGACCTGGGTGCCCGCATCGAAGTAGGCGCCGAAGCGGAACTTCACGGTGGCGCCGGGGGCGACGTTCACCGAAGAAACCCAAGCCGCACCGTCCCACACTTCGAACTTGCAGCCCCAGGCAGCGTTCGCAGCAGTCGCGAGACCAGCGATACCAACAACAGCAGCAATCATGCTCTTCATCTTCGAGTCTCCTCACAAGTCACGTAGGAAGACAACCACTGGCTTCCACGAACAGCTCGCGGATGCCGTGTCAAACATGCCTCCGGATTTGCGCGTTGCCAACCAAGTTGGAAGAAAAGACCGCATTTTCGTTTCGATCGGACAGGTTTCGCTGATCGTCATGACCGGAATAGACGGAAAAGGCCTCAAAATGAGGCCTTTCGTGATCGTTCGGGATCGGTGAGGGCTTTCGCCCGACTTGTGACGCGGAACCGCCCAAAGGGTGGCGCCGGGCCGGATTGACGACGCGGAGCGTCGCCGTCCGAGGATCGCCCAGCTTGGGGCCGCCCTGCGAGGGACGGCATGCGCGGGGCGTCATCGTTCCGCGATGTCAGGCTCGGAAGCCAAGCCGCTCGAGCTTGGTCCCCCACTCCGATCGTTCGCGTGCGTTGTCGGAGGCGAGCGTCCCGCTGCCGCCCGCGGCGAGCGACTTGAGGGCGTCAATCTCCAGCCGCGACAGGTGCATCGAGCCGACGTCGTAATCGCGCCAGGCCTCGACGGTTGCCGGGGCCAAGGGCTCGATCAGTTTCAGCATCGCCTCGGCGTAGGCCCGGATCTCGGCCTGAGCGTGGGAATCAATGCGCAAGCTGAGGAATCGCAGGGTGTTGTGCAGGTCGCACTTCCAGTACCACTCGGTGTACATGTTCACCGGCAGGCCGATGCGAGCCATCTCGCGGCTGACGCCCTGCTCGGTGAGCGAGAGATACCGCTGATAGAAGCCCTCGACGTCGTCGAGATATTTCATAAAGTCCTGCGCCGTCTTGAGTTCCTGCGCGTCATCGTGCACGCGGAAGAGTTCCTCGCCCCCCTGGCGGTTGGCGCTGCTCTGCTTGCGGACCTGATCGAGGTTGGGGGTGTAGAAGCGGTCGGGCAGGATCGAGTAGCGGGCGGAGTACTCGTTGACGTTGGCGGTGCGGTGGCGGATCCACTGGCGGGCCACGAAGATGGGCATGCAGACGTGGAACTTGAGTTCCACCATCTCGAAGGGGGTGGTGTGGCGATGGCGGAGCAGGTAGCGGATGAGGCCGCGGTCTTCGTTCACCTTTTTGGTGCCGTGGCCGTAGGAGACGCGGGCGGCCTGGACGATGGCGGAATCAGCGGTTTGGCCCTGCGGAACAAGCCTGGGCATGCAATCCACGAGGGCGATGAAGCCGTGGTCGAGGACGTTGATCTGGGCACGCGATGCACCGCCCATGACGTCGATCATGGGGACTTCCGGGAAGGTGCGGGCGATTCCGTCCGAGCCGACCGGCTGGGCGCCGGTGGGCTTGGGCTCGGGGAATTGGGGCGCCTCGGATTCCCGCGTGGGGGACGCGGAGGCTCCGGAGGCTGGGTTGATTCCGTTCGTCGTCGAGTGCTGCATGTTTGGCTCCGCCACGATCGCAGGATAGCGAGCGGAGCGTCGGGTCGATAGGCTGCAGGCCGATGAATCTCCGCAAGACCGTTATTTTGGACTCGCTCGACTTTGCGGCGCAGGAGAGCGAGGAGCGACGGCTGCGGCTGCTGATCGGGGTTCTCACCGCGCTCGGGCTGTTCGCCGTCGTGCGGCGACTCGCCGGGGGGCTCGTGCTTTCCGGGAGCGTGTTCTGGTATTCGCTTGGCGTCCTGGTGGTGGGTATCTGCGGGGTTGCCTTGGCAGCCGTGTTCACCAGGCGTGCGAACAAGGCGCATCGTCTGTTACCGACGTGGGTCGGCGTCGCGCTCCTGGTTTTCGAGCTGCTGATTCCGACCGGGGCGATGGTGGCCCAGATCGTCAAGCCGCAGTTGGATGCGTTCACCCCTCTTGGCGCGCCGGTGGTGCTCACCTACGCGATCCTGATCTTGCTGTCGATCTTGAGGCTGCGGGTGTGGATGTGCGTGCTGGCGGGTACGTTGGCGGGCGCTCTGCACCTGGGGGCCTACGTCTTCACGGCGAACTGGCACGGCGGGGCGAACCCGCTGGGGGCACCGTTCTATGGCAGCTACTCGGCGATCCTTGTTCTGACCGGCGCGGCGGCGGCGCTGGTCACGCGGGAGGTACGGGGGTACGTGCGTCGAGCCCTCAACGAGGCCGAGACCGAGGCCAAGCTCGAGTCGCTCCGCCACGACCTCGACATCGCGAAAAAGATCCAGGAGGGTCTGTTCCCCAAGACGCCGCCGGAGACTCCCGGGTACGACATCGCGGGCTGGAGCAAGCCGGCGGACCAGACCGGCGGCGACTACTACGACTGGATCGCGCTTCCCAACGGTCGCCTCGCGGTGATGCTGGGCGACGTGACAGGACACGGCATCGGGCCGGCGCTCTTGATGGCTATCTGCCGCGCGTACACGCGGGCGACTTTTCCGTCTCAAATGGAGCTGCAGGAAGCGATGCGGCGGCTGAATGCTCTTCTGTCAGAGGACGTCGGCGAGGGACGCTTCATCACCTTCGCGGTCGCGGTGCTTGATCCGGCGACCGGAGAGGTCGAGGTGCTGAGCGCCGGGCACGGCCCGATCCTGCTGCGCCGCACGCCGGGCGGTACGTGCACGCTCGCCGAGACCGAGGGCACCGGGCTGCCGCTGGGGATCATGCCCGAAGAAGACTACGGCGCACCGCTGCGGTGGAAGCTCGAGCCCGGCGACACATTGCTGCTGGTCACCGACGGATTCTTCGAGCAGGGTCGCGACTCGGACAGCCAGCAGTACGGCGTGGAGCGACTGCGGGAGTTCCTGAAGAACAACGGGCACCTGGATGCCACGACGTTCATCCAATCGCTGCACCGCGAAGTCGTCGGCTTCGCGGCCGGTGCCAAGCAGAACGACGACATGACGGCGGCGGTGATTCGGCGGATCCGCGACTGAGGTGCATGTGCTTCGTGCGGCATGCCGGCGTGTGCGCCGCGGAGCATGCCAAGCGGGGTGCGACCGGTTGCGCCGCCGGGATCACGACCCGGAGGCCGCCGCTCGCGGGAAGCGCGGGCGCGGGAAGATGACGTCGTCGCAGGGCTTCTGGAGTTTGTGGGAGCGGCCAAAGGCGCGGATGCTGGCGGCGTCGGTCGGGTGCGTCGCGGGCGTGCCGCCGTCGTCGCGGAGGTCGGTCCCGAGCGCGTAGAGCAGATAGGAATCGCCTTTGGGTCCGGGCTGGCGGCGGTAGCGCAGCGGTTGGCCGTCGGCGTTGTCGAGCGGGAGTGTGGGCAGGAGGCCGGGGATGATCGCATCGATCGCATCCGGGAACGCGCCGGTGCGGCGGCGGTGCAGTTCGAGGGCGATCACCGCGAGCGTGGCGTCGCGGTTGGAGACGACCTCGTGGGCGGCGTACCGGGCCCGATCGAGGGCGGGCGCGAACACGGCGACCGGCATGTAGCGCAGACGCTGCAGTGCGGTTCGGGTGTAGCGCTCCAGCACGATGTCGGCGGACTCCTTCACGGGGATCCACAGCGGCACCGCGATCGAGGACTCGGCCCGGTCCATGATGCTCTCGTAGGCCTGGGTCACCTGCTTGCGATTGGCGAGGAACGCGCTGGCGACGAGCATGCCCGCGTTGGTGCGGTCGACACCAAGTGAGGCGGTCTTGTTGAAATAGTCGCTTCCGGCGGCGGTGAGGCGGCCGTTGCCGTTGCCGTCGTCGGTGTAGAGGCGCTGGAGGGTGTCCTGAAAGAACAGCCGCTCGCCGCGGAGGCTGACGAAGTCGATGGGGCCGCCGAGGGCCGCGAGACGGTGGGCGATGTCGGTCCATTTGTCGTCGGACAGCAGTGCGGGGTTCATGGCGAGCACGTCGCGGATGAGATCACAGGTCATCGTGACGACGGCGACGGAGACGAGCGATGAGATGTAGGTGTCGGGCGAACGCACGTGCCTCGCGACGGCGAGAAGGGCGGTGAGATCGGCGTGCAATCGGGCCGCGTCCGCCGCGTGCAGCGCTGCGATCGCGTCGGCGCGCAGCAGGCGGGCGCAGCTGCGAACGGGGGTCAGGTGGGAGAGCAGGATCGCCATCGCCTCGGGATTCTCGGGATCAGGCTTCATTTGTCCTGGCGACGACGACACGAGACAGACCGACCCGGTGAGAATCGCGCTCTTGATCGCCAGTTCTTCATCGTCGCCGATCGAGGCGACATACCCCATGCCGGGCCGGGCGGCGGCGGAGCGGATCCGGGCGATCGAGGCCGCGGCCCGATCGAGCAATTGCCGCACTTCGGCGAGGTTGGATGCATCGGGCTCCAGCTCGGTCAGCGCGTTGAACTGATCCTGATCGAGATCGAGCGCGAGGTACGCCGCGCGATACTCGGGCCACGCACGGTCACCCTCGGCCAGTGCGGCCGCGTCCTTGTTGAGCACATCCAGCGGCCGGAATGCCAGCGTCGGCCGCCCGGTGTAGAAGCGAATGGTGTGAATGGCGGCGAGCACGATCACGAGCACGAGCAGACAGGCAATCGCCTGGCCGAGCCGGTGCTGAACCTGCCACCAGAGCGGACGATTGCGGATCTTGCCGCGGCGGATCAGTTTCGCCGCGGCCTTGGGATCACCGAAATCGGCGAGGAGCTTCTCGGGGACAGTGCCCTGCGCGAGCCCGTCGTGGAAGTGGGCGGCGAGCTCGGCCTCGACGTCGGCGCGCTCGTGCTTCCACAGCCGGGCCCGCTTGCAGACCGTGGCGATGACGGCGCGGAGCGGCGCAGGGAGTTGGGCGACGCCTGCGGACTCAGGAGTCGTGGCGAGAGCCTGATTTGCAGCGATTTTGGAGTCTGCGGCGGAGTCTTGGCGGGACATTTTCGGCGCTCCGTGAGGGTCCCTTGTGCAGCGGGAACTGGTTTGTCGAGCCGTTGATTGCGCAGGACTGCGGCGTCTTTCGTGCCACCAACTTTGGCGTTCCAAGGTTGGTGCGTTCTCGGTGCCGGGCGTCAGAACACCAACCTCTCCGAGCAGAGGTTGGTGGCACGGGTCAGGTTGCGACCGAGCGCGGGAGCGCGAGCGTGGCGACACCGAGGGCCTTCATCGCGCGGATGACGGCCTCCCACTGCTTGCTGTCGTCGGCGAGGCGCTTCTTGCCCTTGTCGGTGAGGCGGTAGTACTTGCGATCGCGGCTCGCGGGCTTGTCGCGGGCGCTGCTTTGCCTGCTTTGCTTTGAAGGGGTCTGAGCGTCGGCGGCTTCCTGCCAATAGCCCTCGATGAAGCCCTGGGCCTCGAGGTTGTAGAGCATCGGGTAGAGCGTCGACTGGCCCATGGAGAGGGCGCCTTCGGTGCGCTCCGAGATCGCTTCCACGAGCTCATAGCCGTACATGTCGCGGCGGTTCAGAAGCTTGAGCACCGCCACCGGACCGGCACCCCGCATCAACTCGCGTTCGATCTTCATGGATCGGCCTCCCATACTATGTTCTACATAGTATATCGCACAGGGGAGTCCACGGTTGCCGAAAACTCGGAACAATCGTCACAGCGAGATGGGATTGCGAGCCCACCGAGGGCACCGGTGCAGCCGCGAGCGGCGGCGGGCGTCAATCGTTGTAGCGTGATCGCAATTTGGGCGACAGGCGCAGGACCAGCTGGACCCGCTCGAATTCGTCGAGCCAGTCCTGACGGGTGGCGGTGATCTCATCGGCGGGCACGGGAGCACCGGGCAGCGGGCAGGACGCCCCGAGCTGCTTGGCGGCCATGGCGCGGTAGCGGGTCAGGCTGCGATCGCCGAGAATTGACACGAACTCGAAATCCTCGTTGAGGAAGAGCACGGTGGGGACGCGGCGCCCGCCGCAGATCATGTAGCGTTCGGAGAGTTCGGCGGCGACATCGCGGTCGATGAAGCGGAGGTCCATGGCGTCGCGGTTGCACTCGGCAAGTTGCTCGAGGAGCGGGCACTGATGGACGCAGTCGCCGCACCACAGGCCACTGAGCACGAGCACGGGCGAACGACGGGTGAACGATGCGAGCAGGCGGCGTTGGGCATCGGAGACCGGAGCCGCGGCGCGGCTGTGCTCGTCGAATCGCTTCCACGACGCCTGCTGATCGGGCGTGCCGGTGGTGATGTAGGTGGGAAAGGCGTGGGCCTTGTGGAACCAATCTCGAATCGGCAGTGTCATGGTCTCTCCGATGACGGTGCGAGGCCAAGGGTACGGCGTGCAACGCTGTGAACCGCCGTGCGCGGTACATTGAAGCAGCCGATGGCCAGATCCAACATCTTCATGCCCGCGCTCCCGATCACCGACGACGCCGGTGCGGCGCGGACGCTGCTCGCCGCGGCACGCATGCCGTCGGGCACGCCTCGGCTCAACCGGGTGCGGGATCGGGTGCTGGCGGTGTACGCATCGGCTATGGGGTTGGGGAAGAAGTTTCTGTTGTTTCTGTGCGTGCTGCTGCCGTTCTTTGTGTTCATGGGGATCGCCAGCGGTCCGCTCGCGCGGTTGGGCGTGCCGCGATACGCCATCACGCCGTCGATGATGCTGCTCGCGATCGCGGCCGCGATCGTGTTCATGCGTTGGCAGATGTGGCGGATGCGCCCGCGGGCTCCGGAGATCGCCGCGATCTTTCTCGAAGACGGGATCTGCCCCTGCTGCGGCTACAACCTCTCGGGCGCTGTGTCGGGGCACCGCGATGAAGCCGGACCGAATGTCGTGTGCAGCGAGTGCGGGGCGGCATGGGCCCGAGCCAAGGTCGTGCGGACGAGCGAAGAAGAAACGCACGATCGGCGTGAGGCCCGAACTCTGAGCGCGATCGTTCGCGATGGCGGGGCGGTGTACGCGTCGATGGCGATCACCGACGCGAACGGCGCAAGGCTCACCATGCTCCGAACGGTGGACCTGTATGCTCGGTCGCGGGAAGCGACGGGTGAGCGTCGCGAACGGCTGCGTCGTGCGCTTGCGGCGCTGCGTTGGCGGGGCGCGTGGCTGCGGCTGCTGTTCTGCACGCTGGTACTGCCGCTCGTGCTGATCGGTTCGTTCCTGGTGTTCCGCAGGCCGGTCGAGTCGCTTCGCTGGAGCGACGCGGTGCAGTTGGTGGTCGTGCTGCTGTGGACCATCGGGATCGTGGCGATCTTCCGGAGCGACCTGGGCCGCACCGGCAAGAAGCGTGCGGCGACCTTGCTCGGGTGCGATCTGTGCCCGTGCTGTGCATCGGATCTGCCCGAGTCGGGTTCGGCGCCGGGCTCCGCTCCTGTCGAGCGTCGCGTGTGCACCGAGTGCGGGGCGGCATGGGAGAGCCCGCCGCCGACGACTTGAGCCGCACGGTGCCTCGACGCAGCCAGATTCGATCGTCCAGCCACATCCGAAATCCGACGTCGCCCATCCGACATCCACCAAGTACCTCGTAGAATGAAGGGTTCGGTCTCCCCGTTCCCTACGCAAGGAAGTCCATGTCTCAGCTCTCGCTCGATGCGCAGTCCAAGTCCGACAACGGTCGTCGCTTCATCGCTGAGTTCGGCGAGCCGCCCGAGCGGGTGGCGGGTGCGTTCTCAATCAACAACGCCCAATTGGGCCAGACTCGCGCGGGCAAGCCGTACCTGCGCTGCCTGCTGGGCGACCGCAGCGGCGAGATGCCGGCCCGCATGTGGTCGATCGAAGAGCCCATCTTCCGCCGCCTTCCGACCGAAGGCTTTGTGTACGTGGAGGGCGAGACCCAGGCGTACCAGGGCGAGATGCAGCTGATCATCCACGTGATCGAGCCGATCGAGCCGACGGCGGAGCAGCTGCGCGATCTCTTGCCCTGCTCCAAGCGCGATCCGGAAGAGATGTTCGCCGAGCTGACCAAGCTGCTCGACACGCTCGAGCACCCGGCGATGAAGGCGCTGGCGCAGCAGTACCTGACCGACAAGTTCCTGATGGACGCGTTCAAGCGCTGCCCCGCGGCCAAGAGCATGCACCACGCCTACCTCGGCGGGCTGCTCGAGCACACGCTGAACCTCTTGAACCTCGCCGACCGCGTCTGCCCGCTCTACCCCAAGATCTCGCGCGATCTGGTGATGATGGGCCTGTTCCTGCACGATCTGGGCAAGACCCGCGAGCTGTCGTACGACAAGGCCTTCACCTACACCGACCGCGGCGAACTGATCGGCCACATCGTCGAGGGCGCGATCATGCTGCACGACAAGTCGCAGACGATGATGCGCGAGGCCGGCCAGCGCCTGCCCGCGGGAGCACTGACCGTGCTCCAGCACATCATCATCAGCCACCACGGCCAACCGGAGTTCGGCGCGGCCAAGTTCCCCGCGACCCCCGAGGCGATTCTCGTCTCGATGCTCGACAACCTCGACGCGAAGACGACGATGTCGCTGTCGGCGGCCCGCCCCGAGCGCGAAGCCGGTTTCACCATGGGCGGGAACTTCACCGAGAAGCAGTGGGCGCTGGACAACGTGAAGCTGTATCGCCCCGAAGTTCTGAAGTAACGTGGAACGCAACGCATGTCGGACGAGACTGCGATTCAGGTGAACTTCGGCCGCCCGATGCCGGTCTTCCCGCTCGATCAGGTGACGCTGCTGCCTCAGCAGGTGCTGCCGCTGCACATCTTCGAGCCGCGGTATCGGCAGATGGTAACTGACGCGTTGGATGGGTCGGGGCAGATCGCGATGGCGGTGTTCGATGGGCGGGACTGGAAGCAGCAGTACCACGGGCGGCCGCCGATCCGGCCGGCGGTGTGCATCGGGCACATCGCCCAGCACGAGAAGCTGGCCGACGGGCGGTACAACATCATGCTGCGGGGCGTGTGCAGGGCTCGGGTGATCAAGGAGCTCGCGCCGCGTGATGCGCGTCTGTATCGCGAGGCGATGCTCGAGCCGATCGGGCTGGAGCAGGACGAGACGCCAACGCTGAAGGCGCTGCGAATCTCGATCGAGCGTGACCTCGACGCCGGTCCGCTCGCACGTCTCGCCGACGGTGCGGCGCTGCTCGAGTACATCCGCGACGACGACATTCCCACCGCGGCACTGCTCGAACTGATCTCGTTCACGCTGGTGAAGGACCGCGAGAAGCGATACCGCCTGCTCGAAGAAGGCGATGCGGATGCCCGGGCCGAGATGGTGCGCCGCGAGATCTCGGAGATTGAGCGAGTCATAAGGCTCGCCGTGCCGCAGACCGGTGGCGACTATCCGCGGGGATACACGCCGAACTGACTCGGTTCAAGCGATCAAAGCGGAGGGGAGGAGATTCGAACTCCTGGTGAGGACAAGCCCCACGGCAGATTTCAAGTCTGCTGCTTTCAACCGCTCAGCCACCCCTCCGGGAGTGGAGGCGATTCTAGTTCGCGTGCTCTGGGGTGATTGGGAAGGAGAATTTACCACAAGAGATACGGAGGCACAGAGAGAGGCATCTGTGTGAAGCCACGGCGGACCTTGGCGGAGCCACGCTCTGGAATCGCGGGCCGACCGGCCGATTCGAGCGACGCTTGATCCAATTGTCGACGCCCTTCGCCTCCTTCGCTCGTTCCTTCCCTCGCTCTCCCCCCTGTTTCGCTGTGCCGCTGTGGTGAATGTCTTTGTGCCTCTATTGTGAAAATTCTCCGCGCTCAGACCCGGCGCACAACAATCAGGCATGCGCGACCGCCGCGACAGCCCACGACGACACCGCTCCGGGGAGCCCGACGATCGGCCCCGCGGCATTGCCCGCAATGTGCCCATTGTCTTCGAGGATGACGACATTCTCGTCGTCGACAAGCCCGTGGGCATGCTCTCCGCGCACGTCGGCGGGCCGCGTGGCGAGGGCTACGAGGGCGACGATCTCTTCTCGCTCGTCAAGAAGTACATCCGCGGCAACACCAAGTCCCGCACCCGCCTGCCCATCTTCGTGGTGCACCGGCTCGACCGTGAGGTCAGCGGCCTCATCATCTTTGCAAAATCGCAGCGTGCGCTGTCGTGGCTGAAGGAAGACCTTCGCGCCCGGCGCCTGCACCGGGTGTACCACGCCGTCGTCGAGGGCGAGATCCCCAGCACCGGCCCATCGAGCGCGGGAACGATCCAGAACTTCCTGCGTGAGTCGTCCAACGGCACGATGGAGAGCGTCGCCGCCGGGGAAGCGACCCGAGCCCGCAAACCGGCACGCCCGCCGCGGCTGAGCCGCAAGCCCGACACACGTCCCATCCCGCCGCGCGAGGATGACAACTCGCCCAAGCTCGCGGTGACACATTGGCGGTCAACGGTGTCGGGGCACAACCTGTCGCTGCTGCAACTGCGTCTGGAGACGGGCCGCAAGAATCAGATCCGTGTGCACATGAAGGACCTGGGGCATCCGATCGTGGGCGATCGTCGCTACGGCTCGACGATGGACCCGCTCGACCGGGTGTGCCTGCACGCCGCCGAGCTTGCGTTCACGCACGCGTTCACCGGTCGTGCGGTGCGGCTGCGCAGTCCGACACCCGCCGGCTTCTACAAGCTGCTCGGCGTGAAGCGCACCGATGACGAGGCGGCAGCGGAGTCGACGGAGGCGATCGCGGCACCAGTCGCGCCCCAGGCGAGCAACGCAAGCAGCCGTCAGGACGCCGGCTGGGACCACGTCGCCGAGTGGTATGACAAGCTGATTGAAGAAGGCCAGAGCGATCACTTCGCCCGCGTCATCATTCCGGGCACGCTGCGGCTGCTCGCGCCCACCCCGGGCCTGCGCCACCTCGACGTCGCCTGCGGCCAGGGCTTGCTATGCCGCACGCTTGCGCAGCTTGGCGTTCGCGGTGCTGGCGTCGACGCGGCACCGCGGCTGATCGAAGCCGCGCGACGCTCGTTCCACCAGCAGCGCGGCGACTCGATCTACGACTTCCATGTCGGCGATGCAAGACGCATCCCCGACCTCAAGCTCGGCACCGACCTTTTCGATCGCGCCTCGTGCATCATGGCGCTCATGAACATCGAGCCGCTCGCCCCGGTCTTCACAGGCATCCACGCGCGGCTGAAGCCCGGCGCGACCTTTGTCGGTGTAATCCTGCACCCTGCGTTTCGTGCGCCGGGGCAGACGAGTTGGGCATGGGACACTCCCGAGGGATCGGCCCGCTCCGCACCCGCGACGCGTGGGCCCGGGGCGTACCACAAATCTCGCCGCGGCTCGCCTTCTCGTTTCGAGGACGCGGACCGCGAGGACCGCGCCTCGGCCGACGCACGCCAATACCGCCGTGTCGATGGCTACCTCTCGCCCGGCCACAGCGAGATCGTGATGAACCCCGGCGCCGCGGCATCGGGCAAGGAACGCGTCGTGACGCTCACGTATCACCGACCGATCCAGACCTACGTGCGATTGCTCGCCGAAGCGGGCTTTGCGATCGATGCGATGGAGGAATGGCCGAGTCTGCGTCAGAGCCAGCCGGGGCCGCGAGCCGCGGAAGAGAACCGGGCCCGGCGCGAGATTCCGATGTTCCTGGCGTTCCGGGCGCGGAAGGTGTGACGCAGCGGCCGGCTGCCGGGCGCGAAGGAGCGATGGCCATGAGCGCGGGCGACGCGACAGAGCCGTGTACGGCACGCACCCTTGCCGATGTGACCCCGGCCCTGCGAGCCCGGCTGAACTCCGGCCAGCTCGCATCACGAACTCTTGTGGAATTGCTCTCGGTCGATTTCCATGCGTTGTTCGCTTCGGTGGTGCCCAAGGCTCCCAAGGCCGCGATCGACGAACTCGCGGCAGCGGGCGAGCGGGTGGTCAAGAAGAAAGACGCGCCGCCGACGCCTCGGGTCGGCATCGTGCAGCGGCTGGAGCTCGGCGGGGTGCTGCTGGCCCGGCACGCGACCAAGCGACTCGCCGCGCTTTCGAAGCATCCGTCCGACACCGTCCGCGGCTGGTGCTGCTACGCCCTCACACGGGGCGACGCGTCGCCGCTCCCGCTGCGCGAGCAGCTTCGCGTCATTCAACCGTTCGCCGACGACGAGCACAGCGGCGTGCGCGAGTGGGCGTGGATGGCGGTGCGTCCCGCAATCGCTTCGGAGTTGAAGCCGGCGATCAAGATGCTGACGCCCTGGACGGGTTCGCGCTCGGCGAACATCCGCCGCTTCGCGACCGAAGCCACCCGGCCGCGTGGCGTGTGGTGCGCACACATCGACACGCTCAAGGCCACACCGGCACTCGCGCTGCCGCTGCTCGATCCGCTGCGTGCCGATCCGACCAAGTACGTGCAAGACTCGGTCTCGAACTGGCTGAACGACGCCGCGAAGCATGACGAGGCGTGGGTGCGATCGCTCACGAAGCGTTGGCTGCGCGAGTCTGACGTCGCCGCGACCGCGCGGATCTGCCGGCGGGCCCTGCGAAGCGTGGACTGAATCGGATCAGCCGCCGATGAAGCGTTTGGTGATGTCGCCGTATGCGTCGATGCGTCGATCCCGCAGGAACGGCCAGTGGGTGCGGGCGAACTCGACCTTGGCGAGATCGCACTCGGCGACGATGACTTCCTCGCGATCGACGCTGGCCCGCTTGATCACCTGGCCGTTGGGCTGAGCGATGAACGACTGGCCCCAGAACTGGATGCCGTCTTTGCTCACCGGCTTGCCGTCAACGAGGATGTGCTCGTGGCCGATGCGGTTGGGCGCGCAGACGTAGCAGCCGTTGGCGATGGCATGGGCACGCTGCATGGTTTCCCACGAATCGTGCTGGGCTTTGCCGTACTCAGCCTTTTCCGTGGGGTGCCAGCCGATGGCGGTGGGATAGAAAAGGATCTCCGCGCCATCGAGGGCAGTCAGGCGGGCGCCCTCGGGGTACCACTGATCCCAGCAGATGAGCACGCCGATCTTGGCGTACTTGGTCTGCCAGGCCTTGAAGCCGGTGTCGCCGGGGGTGAAGTAGAACTTCTCGTAGTAGAGCGGGTCGTCGGGGATGTGCATCTTGCGATACAGCCCGAGCATCGAGCCGTCGGCGTCGATGATGGCGGCGGTGTTGTGATACAGCCCGCGGGCGCGGCGTTCGAAGAGGCTGCCGATGATGACGATGCCGTGCTTCTTGGCGACCTTGCAGAGAGCGTCGGTGGACGGTCCGGGCATCGGCTCGGCGAGATCGAAGAACTGGTGGTCTTCCACCTGGCAGAAGTACTGCGTGGTGAAGATCTCCTGCGTGCAGACGATCTGGGCGCCCTGCTTCGCGGCTTTCTCGATCAGCGCGATCTGGCGCTCGCGGTTGGGCTTCACGTCAGCGACGCAGGCCATCTGGGTCAGACCGATACGGACGACCGAATCGGCGCGTGGCGAACGTGGGGAGCGAGCAGTCGAAGCGGCGGGTCGGCGGGCCATGCGTTGATTCCGGGCTGGGCGGTTGCGCGAACGTGCTGCAGGCAGTGTAGGAATCCGCCTGCAGCACGCGAGCCGTTCACCGAGCCACGGACAACGCTTGGAACTGATTCACGACGTGCGACGCCGACGCATCGCAAGCGTCAGGCCGGCACCCAGACCCATCGCCACCGACGGCGTGGGTACGCGGAGCGCCTCGCCGTAGAGCTTCACGTTGTCAATCCCCCACCCCTCGTCGCTGACGCCTCCGAGGTTCTGGTCGAAGAACTTGATGAACAGGTTCTGACCGGGCGTTGTGTCGAAAGTGAGCGTGACGTTTCGGTAGATCGCATCGGGGGCCGTCTCGGCAAAGCCGAGGTTGCCGATCTGGCTGGCGGTGAACGGGTTGCGCTGCTGGCCGCCGGTTGTCGTGAATCCCCAGTCGGCGACGGTGTTGCCGTTGACGCTGACGAGAAAGTGGTCGTACCCGCCGTACCAGTTTGAGGCGTCCCAGGAATCGATGATGTACAGATCGAAGACGAGGGTGTAGCGGGCGACGACCGAAGTGCCGGGGCCGGCAGGTCCGGCGGGCGAACCGAGCGCCGGGGCGTTCATCGTCAGGCCGGTCCAGCCTTGGCTGTAACGCCCGTTGAAGATCGAGAAGGAGCCGTGGTCCTCAATGCGCCGGTAGTTCGCGGACCACTCGCTCGCCAACGCGGGGGCCTCGAAGTCGTTGGAGTAGATCAGCGTGGGAGCGGCCTGCAACGCCGAGGCCAGCAGGGAGACAGCTGAAATGGCGGCCAAGGTGGTCGGGCGGTTCATCTCTTTCCCTCTCTTCTCGATTACGACTCGGACGGCGACCTTTCGGCCGCCTTCCCAAGTGTGCCCGCGCCGGCGCGTCTTGCCTTGAATCGACGCGGGTACGGCTTCATGCCCGGGCGGCGACGCGGCCTGTAGCGACTGTGCCAGCGATTCCGCCGGTTTCTCGGGCGGCACGCGATCGCCGCGCGTACCATTCGCGGCTGACCGGACCCAGACCGAACAGCCACCACATCTCACGGCCACCCCCCCACTACCACGACCTCACCCGGGCCGCGTCGCTCAAAGTGCCCCCAGGCCCCGGTCAGCCGTGCGTCCCCATTCCTTCGTTCTCAGTTCTCACACCGCCTTCCTCACCCCTTCTGACTCCATCATGACCACCCCTGTCAACGCCCTCATCCGCAACGTCGCCATCATCGCCCACGTCGACCATGGCAAGACGACGCTCGTCGACAACCTGCTCAAGCAGTCGGGCAACTTCCGCGCCGGCGAACTCGAGAAGCTCGAGGGTGGGCAGCACGGGCTGATCATGGACTCCAACCCGCTCGAACGCGAGCGCGGCATCACCATCCTGTCCAAGAACTGCGCCGTCTCCTACACCGCGCTCGACGGCATCACCTATCGCATCAACATCATCGACACCCCGGGCCACGCCGACTTCGGCGGCGAGGTCGAGCGCGTCCTCCGCATGGCCGACGGCGTGCTCCTGCTCGTCGATTCCTACGACGGCCCGATGCCCCAGACCAAGTTCGTGCTCACCAAGGCGCTCGAGGCCGGCCTCAAGCCCGTCGTCATCGTCAACAAGATCGACCGCCCCGACGGCCGCCCGATGGACGTGATGCACGAGGTGTTCGATCTCTTCGTCGAGCTCGGCGCCGAGGAGCTCGCCCTCGACTTCCCGGTCGTGTACTGCGCCGGCCGCGACGGCTGGGCGACCTCGCACTGGCCGGTGCCCGAGGGCCAGCCCAAGCCCACCGACCTCCGCGACATCTTCGAGGCGATCATCAAGAAGGTCCCGCCGCCGAAGGCTGAGGTCGACAAGCCGCTGCAGGCCCTGATCCTGAACCTCGATTACAACGATTACGTCGGGCGTATCGGCATCGGCCGCATCTTCAACGGCCGCATCAAGGCCGGGCAGCAGGTCGCGCTCCTGAAGCGTGACGGCAAGAAGGTGATGTGCAAGGCCACCAAGCTCATGCAGTTCGAGGGCCTGAAGCGCAGCGAGGTGGACACGGTGGACGCCGGCGACCTGTGCGCCATCGTGGGCCTTGAAGGCGTCGACATCGGCGACACCGTGGCCGATCCGCTGCAGCCCATGGCCCTGCCGCCGGTCACGATCGACGAGCCGACGATGACGATGCTCTTCCGCATCAACGACTCGCCCTTCGCCGGTCAGGACGGCCAGTACGTCACCAGCCGCCAGATCCGCGAGCGCCTGTACAAGGAACTGGAACGCAACGTCGCCATGCGGGTCGAGCAAGGCCGCACCGCCGACGAGTTCATGGTCTCCGGCCGCGGCGTGCTCAGCCTGGGCATCCTCATCGAGAACATGCGTCGCGAGGGCTTCGAGCTCTCCGTCGGCAAGCCCGAGGTCATCATCAAGGAGATCGACGGCGCGCCGCACGAGCCGATTGAAGAACTCGTCATCGATGCCCCCAACTCCTCGGTCGGATCCGTCATGGAGCTCGTCGGCGGTCGCAAGGGCGAACTGAAGAAGATGGAGCCCCGCGGCGACAGCGTGACGCACCTCAAGTTCGAGATCCCCTCACGCTCGCTCATCGGCATGCGCGGCCGCGTGCTCACCGCGACGCAGGGCGAGGCGATCATGCACCACTCGTTCCTCAAGTTCGCCCCGGTCTCGGGCGAGATGAGCCACCGAGCGATGGGCGTCCTTGTCAGCCTCGAGACCGGCTCGGTCACCACGTACGCCCTCGAAAACCTCGCCGACCGCGGCATCATGTTCGTCCTGCCGCAGGACAAGGTCTACGCCGGCCAGGTCGTCGGCGAGCACAACCGCGACAACGACCTCGTCATCAACGTCACCCGCATGAAGCACCTGACCAACATGCGGGTCTCGGGCAAGGAAGCCACGGTGGTGCTCAAGGCCCCCCGCAAGATCACCATGGAATACGCCCTCGAGTACATCGAGGACGACGAACTGGTGGAGATCACGCCGGTGAGCATCCGCATCCGCAAGAAGATCCTGGACGAGTCGAGCCGCAAGCGGTCGGAACGCCAGAGCAAGGACCGCGCGGAAGCGGCGAACGCGTAAGCCCCCACCCCCACCCCCACGCCCACCTCACCGATTACTGCAAAAGGCCCATCGCTCAAAGCGATGGGCCTTGCCGTTTCAGCAAAGACCGAGCCGCCAATCACCGACGCCGGCGTGGCACGAGGAGCAGCATCGCCAGCCCCGTCGTCGCGAGGATGCCGGGGGCCCGGACGTTGGACGAGACCGCCAGCTGCACGACGACGTCGTCGTAGTACGCCGCGTTTCCGCCGTTGTTGTACAGGTCGATGGCCTGCAAGGCGTTCACCGAGGCGGCGCCCCGCTTCCAGACGCCGGCCGCGATGAGCGTGCCGTTGTAGTACTGGCTCAGCGTGTCAGCGTCGAGGTTGATCTGGATCTGGATAGGCACCCAGGCGTCGTAGACGAGCGTGGTCGAACCGCCCCGCAGATCGTCCTTTACGGTGCCGGCGCCGACATCGAAGCTGAGCTGCACGCTCCAGTAGTCGGAGTTGTTGTTCTGCCCGTCGAGGTAGCGGTTCATGAGGATGACGTAGGTCAACCCGCTTTGTCCGCTGGCGATGTACTGCATCGCGGTGAAGTTCCAGACGCCGGACGTCACGCCCGAGATCTCGCGCACCGCGTCGGTCTGGCCGGGGCCCACCTGCAGCGCGTTGGTGCCGCTGAAAGCCCGCGTCGAGCTGACGGTGCCCGCGACACCGGCGACGTTGTCCCACCCCTTCCAGCCATCCACGTTGTGGAGCGACTGGCCGCTGGCATAGGAATCAAAGTTGCTGACGAACGAGGCCCGGGCCGTGCCGGCAACGGCGGCCGCCACGACGCAACATGTGATCACATTCCTCATCACGCCCCACCTTTCGCGACCGGAGTCGATGATGAAGCTTCCGAATCAAGCGGACGCGATGCCAATGAACCGGGGGTGCACGCCGAGACGGGAATCGGAGTGGTTGATGTGCGTCGATCGCATCGACTGTGTCGATGCTGCGGGCAACGTCGCGACGAGAATGAGCCGCGTTCGATCACGCGGCTGGGCGAGGCACATGCGATGAGCGTCGAGCCTGATTACGCCGCGCTGGGCCGGTCCCCGCCATCGGGATTGCCGAGCAGATCGCGGATGCGGTCCATCTGGCGCTGGGCGCGATCCAGGGCATTCTCGGCCATGGACGCGGCGGTGTCGCCGAAGCGTCTGGTATCGCCGAGGCGATAGACCGGAGCTCCGTCCTTCCAGCGGCTGGGAGCCGCCTCGGCCCGCGTCCACTGCTCGGCGCGCGGGAACGGGATCGGGTCGTTGTCGCTGCGGTTCTCAGCCGGGTGATACTTGAGGTTCGCCATCGTTCGAGTCCGTTCGAAGAGCCTCATGACTTTCTCCTGACTCCCCCGCCGGATGCGTCCTGCTTCCGGGCCGCGCCGCGTGCTCGGCAGATGGTCCATCGACCGCCGCTCCACGGGCCTTTGGCGGGTTTCCCCGCCGGGGGCGAACTCGTGTGAATTGCAACGGATGCACCGTCTCAACCCACAGACACGCGAAGACCCCGTCACACACGGAATAACTTCACGTCCGCTTTCCTTATCGGCCGCGATGGCCCAGATTGATGCACACCGCCTACACGGGCTACCCACACCAGAATTGACGTCCTATAACTGCATGAAAGACGTCGGAAGTCGCGCCGGAACGCAGATTTGCGCACTTTCCGGAAGGTCGCCTCGCTCCGCACCTGAACTGTCGACGCGAGGTTGTCCACATCACCATCCGCGCGTCGGCCCTTCGCGGCGACGTTTGAAGTTGCCGACAGCGGACCTTGCAGGGCGGCACTTCGCACGGCGACATCCGGACAGGATTGGGAGCGATTGACGGCAATACGGAAGGTGCCCGTGCGTTACTTCCCGGTCGCCGCGTGGCGTCGAGGGTGAGGGAAAGCAGAAGTCCGGGGTTGTGTGGCCGCCCCATCGGAGGAATCGCGATGAATAGCCGCAAATGCCTGTCAGGTTGGTTTGGGTTTGCCTCGCTGAGCGTGATGGCCGCGATTGCGTTGGCGGCGGGAGGCGTCTCCTCCACGACTCCGGGCACGGAAGGAACAACGACCGTTACCGCGCCGCCGACCGTCAAGCCCGGTGTGGTCATCGGCAAAGTCGTGAGCACGGATCCGGCCGCGGATCTCAGCGGCGTGCATGTCGCTCTCGTCCGCGACGGCAAGGCGATGCAGCGGACCGTGACCAACGACAAGGGCGCGTTCAAGTTCGACAAGGTCGCACCCGGACGCTTCACGATCGCCGCCGCGAAGCGGGACGTGGGATCCGGTCGCGAGCTCAGCGGCGTGCGCCCTGGCGAAACAGCACGTGTGCTTGTCAAACTGCGAAAGCCACAGTAATCAACACGGCGGTCCAGCGATCGGACCGACACTCCTCAGGGTGACGCTCGCGTCACCTCATCACCCGGTCCGATTCTGACAGACGGCGGAGCCAAGAGGCCGGTTCCGCCGTTCTTGTTTTTGGCGAGACCGGTCTTTGGCGAGTGCTGTCCTTGGCGACCGCGGAACATCTGTGCGTCCGCGTCGCCGCGTGTGGTACGCTGGATCCAGCCGCCCATGATCACCTCCCTGCCCCGTGTAACTCCGCCCACGCAACCGCCGCTCGACGTGACCCCGTCACCCGTCCCGATCTCCCGACCGCGGCTGCTCGCCCTCGACGCCTTCCGCGGCTTCGTGATGCTGCTGATGCTGGTGGTCAACAGTTCGACGCACCAGTCCTTCCACTGGCAGTTCCAGCACCGGGGCTGGAACGCGGGGGACAAAGGCGCGAGCCTGTGCGACATGGTCTTCCCGTGGTTCCTGTTCGCGGTGGGATGCGCCATCCCGTTCTCGATGGGCGGCGGACGCGGGGCGGGCAAATCGGCGTTCGAGAAAGTCTGGGAGGCGTTCAAGCGTGCACTCCTGATTTATGCGCTCGGTGCACTCATCACCGCCGCCCGGCGTGGCGAGGTGACGTTCTTTCTGTGGGACATTCTGCCCATCATCGCGTGGGGGTATTTCCTCGGCGTCGTCTTGAGCCTGACGCCGCGATGGGCACAGGCTGGGTTCGTCGTCGCGGTGCTCGTCGCCAAGTGGGCCATGCTCACCAAGATCAACTACCCCGGCGAGGGCATGGTTCTCTGGGAAGAGAAGCGGCATCTCGACGAGTGGGTCAAGAGCAACTACCTCAGCATCCGCGGCGGGCCCTTGTGGTTCGTCGGCGGGTGGTTCGGTGGGCTGACGCAACTGCTCCCGGCAACGTGCTGCGTGGTGATGGGCATGTGGGCGGCGTCCGTCATCCGGGCCCAGTCGCTGGCGCCGTTCCTGCGGGCGATGTGGCTGATCGCGGCGGGACTGATCGCTCTGCTGCTGGCGTATGTCTGGGAACGCGACCTTGCTTTCAGCAAGGATTTCTTCACGTCGTCGTATGTGCTGCTCGCCAGCGGCAGCGGCGCGGTGGTGCTGGGACTGTTCTACCTGTTCCTCGATGTCGCGGCGCGGCCATCGCCGACGAGTGCTTTGGCGCGGGCGGGAAGCCTGCTCGCTCCGGTGTGGCTGTGCGGCATGTGGACCGTGGTCTGTTTCGGCACCCAGTTCATGGCGGGAACGTTCGGCCTGGATCGCGCGACGATCGAGCCTTGGGCGGCGGGGATGGTCGGCTTCGGGCTGGCCGGCCTCGCTGCGGCGCTGCTCGCGCCGGCGGAGTTCGCCGGTCCGGTCCGCTGCGTCGGCTGGTTCTGCAGCGTGCCGGGGCGGAATGCGATCCTGCTCTATGTCGGCGCCGAGATCACCTGGCGGATCGTGCTGATGGGCTGGAAGATGCCATTCCACGACGGCTCGATGCAGACCATCGGCCCGGCGCTCAAGGGCTTCGTCCGCGACGGGTGGAACTTCTGGGGCGTCTCGATGCTTCGGTGGCCGGGGCTCGGTCAGGCCGCGGCGGACTGGGCGTTCACCATCGCCTACACGCTGGTGTGGTGGCGGATCTGCTACTCGCTGTACAAGCGGGATCTGTACTTCAAGGTGTGATCGCGGCTCGCTCGGATTTTTACCACAGAGACACAGAGGCACAGAGCGAAGCAACTGGGTTCAAGGCCAAGCAGGTCTCTGCCTCGAACCCGTCTTTCTCTCTTCTCTGCGACTCTATGTCTCCGTGGTGAACAGCCTTTACCTCCGCACGGGTTTCACCACGTCATCCTCGTCCTTGCCCGCCTGAGCCGCCATGATCTGCTGGCCGATGCGCTTCAGGCTGGTGGCGGTGAGCTTGTCGTACTTGCGGAGGTACTCCATCACCGCGATGACGAAGGTCGCGTGGCTCCATGTCAGCGGGCTGACGGAGATGGGATCGCCGCTGTAGGGGTTGAACTGTTCGGCGAGGACGCCGGACTTCTCGGCACGGCGCTGGGCCCATTCGATCAACGGCAGGGCTTCCTGCAGTTCCTCGACGGTCTTCGCACGCTCGATGCGGTACTGGGCCTGCCAGAGGGTGCAGATGACCCACGGGTTGCCGGGGACGGCGTCGGTGTTGTCGCGTTCGACCTGGTGGTAGTAGTCGCGCTCGTATCGGGCGCAGCCGCCGACGCTGGTCTTGACCCAGAGGCGATCCCACAAGCCCTTCATCTCGTCCTCGACGATCTCGTCGGAGGCGTTGAAGGCGCCGAACGCAAAGAGCGCGTAGTTCGCGCTGTCGCTGGTCATGTCGAGCCGGTAGCCCCCGGCGGGCAGCGGCGTCGCCATGCGGGCGAATCGCTTGAACTGGGCATTCCACAACAACCGCTGCGCTGCGCCCTTCATCTTGTCGGCGGCCTCGCGATAGACCTGGGCACGGTCGTGGTCGCCGAAGTCGTTGGCGAACTGGGCCGCGGCGTTGAGCGCGCCGATCGTGGCGGCGACAGTGAACGTGTGAATCCCGCGGCGTTCTTCCCACAGGTCCCAACTCGGAAGCGGCAGCCCGTTGGCGTCGCGATACGAGAGGATCCAGTCCGCGGGGCGGACGATGAGCGTGTTGTACAGAGGCTTGATGAACTCGACATCGCGGAAAGTGATGAAGTGCTTGCGCAGCGCCCACATCACAAGCGCGGTTTCGTCCTGCTGGATGGGCAGAACCTTCTGTCCCTCCACCATCCATGGGTGCCACGAACTGGCGAGCTGGCCGCTGGGTGTGTACTTGTGAAGGAAATAGCCCTCGTCCTCGATCACATCGCCGCAGTAACGGAAGAAGTGACGCGAGAGCTCAGACTGGCCGCTGAGGATGAGCGCGTACGCGACAAGCGCGCCGTCGCGGGGCCAGCAATAGGAATAGTGGTCGCCGCCGAACTGCGTGATGTCGCTGTCGTTGGCGGCGATGATCGCGCCGTGGTTGTCGATCTGCGTCCGCAGCACCAACTGGCTGCGGTAGAACAGATCGCGCACGCCCTCGGGCAGCGGGCTCAGGTCGATCGGCTCCTTGCGGCACCAGAGTTTCCAGTATGCCTGGGTGCGGCTGATGAGGCGATCGGGCCCCTTCTCGTTCACGCGACGGTTGATGTCGCGGACTTCCTTGTACGAGCGGCCGCAGGCGAGCCAACTCGAGACATACGACTCGCCGTTGGGTTCGATGTCGAGGTTGAAGCCGATGGTCGCGTCCACCGAGCCCTGGCTGATGGCGTTGCGTCCGAGTTGGCCGTCCTCGGCGTCGCGCCAGGTGCCTTCGGCGCCGCCGAGGCGCTTGGTGCCGATGGCCCAGTTGTCGATGCCGCACTTGTTCTGGTCGCAGGCATTGAAGAGGAAGTAAATGTCGTCCTTGTAGAGAACGAGGCTGGACGTGGCGGGGTCGTAGTTGGCGGTGTCGCCGAGCGGGGAGCCGCGGATCGACATGTCCCAGTGATAGAACACGCGCACGTCGCGGCGACGGTCGGTGAGGTTCTTGACGATCACGCGCCGGAGATAGACCGGCTCGTGGAAATCGACGCAGTCGTGGCAGATGAGCTCGACGCCGAGCTTCTCGTTGATGAGCCGCACGTGGGTCACCAGCGTGTCACGCTCGTAGCGGAGCTCGCGGATCCACGACGGGTCCTCGATCCACGCGAACTGACCATCGACCCAGACGCCGAAGCGTTGAACGTGGCCGTCGGTGTGGTTGAAGAGGCCGACGTTGGGGTAATAGAGATCGCGCACCCGGTAGAGGTGATCGAAGGTGACCAGCACTTGGCCGTTGCCGACTGGGATATCTCGTGGCATGCGGGTGCTTCAAGGTAGGGCGGACGCGGTGACCACCCCGCAGCGGGGTGAGAGCACCGGGGACCGGACGAACTCCCAACCACTTGGATCGATCGCGGCGGCACGCGGATTCAACCCGTCCGGCCGGGTTGGCGCAGATGATGCCGGGCAACGGCTGCGGCGTGCAGCCTTTGCGCGGCGGGTTCACGTTTTTCACACAAAGTCACGCCGCGCTGCCGCTGAGCAGACGATCGGCAAGGTCCGAGGCGTTCCCGTCCACGGTTTCGGTGACGGTGAGCGTGACCGACCCCAGGGCCCGTACACGTTCTTTCAGGTCCCCGATAAAGGTGACCTTCAGGCCGAAGTTCTCGCCCACCTTGACCGCCACACCCTGCCCGATGGGCTTGTTGTTGACAAGCAGGTCGAGCTCGGAATCCGCCGGCTTGGGCAGCTCGATGATCGCTCCGGGGACGAGGCCCACGACCTCGCTGACTGTCATGTGCCGCTCGCCCAGCCGCACCACAACCGGGACGTTGAGTCGGAGGATCTGCTGAAGGTTGTCGTCGGTCTTGGGCATGGGTTTCGCGCAGAGGTTCCGTTGGGTCAACGCAACCGGCGTGCCGCTCGGGCGGGCATCCCCGACTGGGTTGTTCTGTCACGCTGGCCCGATGAGCCCGGATGAACCCATGGTCACGGCGGCGTCCGTGGCTCGTAGGGCATGAGCATCACGCCGCGGACGGGCGTCGGCCGGCCGAACTGCCGAACGCGATGACCAACGACACCCGGGCCGCGGGAAAATCCGTCGAGGTCGATGCGAACGGAATCGTCGCCCGGAAAGTTGGGGTCGTAGATCTCGATGCTCGGGTGGGTGTTTCCATCGACCACGCGGAGCGCGAGTACCTGATGATTGTCGGATGCGGCCCGTGCCCTCGGCGGGCCGCCGAAGCGGGCGAGCACAAGCCCGATCGGAGCGACGCCGCGGGCTTCTATCGCCTCACGGATCGCGACGAGTTCCTGCCTGGTTCGTTCCCGCAGCTCGTCGTCGCTGAACCGCATCCACTCCACGAACTTGAGCCCGCCGGCGATGCCCGGCCCGATCGATTCCGCTTGCCTGAGATACAGATACTCGTACAACGCCGTGCCGCGGACCGGCGGCGCATCGAGCGTGGGCACTGGTCGCTTGGCGAGGAAAAAGTCCGCGGCGGCGGCGGACATGCCGCCACAGAGACCAAAGGCGTTCGCATCAACGATGTTGGAGCCGGTTCCGACCAGAGCCGTGGGCAGACCGACGCCGGGAAAGTGATTCTGGAAGGCGAAGCCGTGGGCAGAGGGCGTGAATGGGTCCCTGACGCTCCGTTCTGCGACGGGAGCTGGCGAAGGCCGCGGATTCGGTGATTCCGCGGCGCTCGGGGCGGCTGCGGGTCGCGGCAAGGGATCGCGTCGCTCGCAACCCACGAAGACTGCCCACAGCGCCGCCGTCGCCGCTGCGCGGCCGCAACCGACGGCGATGGAGCGTTTCCGCATGACGATCGCCCGATCACTCCCGCCCGCGGAGCTTGGCGAGCAGACGCAACACCTCGATATAGAGCCACACGAGCGTGACGGTGAGCGCGAACGCGCCGTACCACTCCATGTGCTTGGGCGCGCCCGCGGCGGCAGATTCCTCAATGACCTGATAGTCCTGCACCAGCGAGAACGACGCGAGCAGAACGACAAAGCCGGAGAACGCGATGCCCATGGGCGTCGTGCTCGACCAGAGGTTCGGAACGTTCATGTTGAGCAGGCCGTTGCAGAGCAAGAGCGCGACCGAATAGAGCACCAGTCCGAGCATCGCCACCGTCATGATCTTGGCGACCATTCCGCCGATGCGGACCAAGCCCGACGCATACGCGATAAACGTTGCACCCGCGATGCCAAACGTGAGCGTCATGGCCTGGAAGATCAGAGCACCCTCGACGCCCTTGAGGAACTGCAGCGAGATAAACAGCGAGAGGGCAGAGAGGAACACGCCCTGGACCGCGGCGTAGATCGGGGCCAAGTAGGGCGCCGTCGTGGGCTTGAAGCTCACGATCAGGGAGAGCACCAGCCCGCCAAGCATGGAACCGAGAAACCAAGGCATGATCGCCCCGGCCTGCTTGGCCTGGACCAGGGGTTCGAACTTCATCCACGACATGGCTGCGGAAACAACCACAATCGCCAGCAGGAAGCCCGTCTTGATGGCGGTCCCGCGGACGGTCATCACGGCCCCTTGTGCCGCGGAAGCCTGACCGGACGCAGACGCCGCCAAGTCCTCCCAGCGCGGAGCTTCGATCGGTCGGTCGAAGGCCTTCATGGTCGGGTTGCTGGAGTTCAACATGTTTGGTTTCCCTGCGTTTGCTGCGGAATCGAACGCGAGCAGTGTATCGACCATTGTTCGGATCTCGCCACCGCTTTGTTCGTCGCCGCGACATCGCAACTTCGACGCTATTCTGCACCGATGCCTCTGGATTTCATGGTTGCGAACATCAATCTCCAGGTCGGTCCGGCCCCTTCCGTGCTCCAGCCCTCCGACTGGAACGTTGGGACGTGGGCCCTCGCGGTGCTGATCGCGTTTTTGTGTGGGTCACTCCCCACCGGTTACCTGATCGGCAAGGCACGCGGAATCGATATTCGCAAGCACGGGTCGGGC
Organism: Phycisphaerales bacterium; assembly: GCA_947459215.1. GTDB lineage: Bacteria > Planctomycetota > Phycisphaerae > Phycisphaerales > UBA1924 > JAFEBO01. The sequence goes on along the minus strand of CANHCQ010000010.1, from coordinate 55,880 downwards.
AACATCGGCGCAACCAATGTCGGGCGGATCTTGGGGCCCAAGGCATGGGTGCTGTGCTTCGGCGTGGATTTCCTGAAGGGCTTCGGGCCGGTACTGGTGATTGGCCTGCTCTCTGGGCTCGCGGCGCGGTGGAACCTCTCGCCCCGAGAGATGGGCCTGTGGCTCGGCGTGATGGTCGCGCCAATCCTGGGACACATGTTTTGCCCGTGGCTGGCGTTCAAGGGGGGCAAGGGCATCGCCACCGGCCTTGGCGCCGTGCTGGGGGTCTTCCCAGTGCTCACTATCGCAGGCCTGGCAGCGTTCGGGGTGTTCGTCGTCGCGCTCAAGACGTGGAAGTACGTCAGCCTCGCATCGCTCCTAGCGGCGTGCACGCTCCCGATCTCGCTGCTCGCGCTCGCGGGTGTTCGCCGTTTGACCAACGACGGCCCACTCGGCGAGTCGCCATGGCTGCTGCCCTCGATCGTCGCAACGGCCGTGATGGCAACGACGGTGATCGTGAAGCACCGGGCCAACATCGCGAGAATCCGCGCTGGCACGGAGCCGAAAGTGGGAGCGCGAAAGCAGGCCACGTGAGCCGCGCGTCTCTGCAGGCTCACACGCCGTCGCACGCGCGTCGCGCTAGCCCTTGGCGATCTTCCGCGAAGCCCAAGCCAGCCCGACCGCAGCGCGATCGCGCAGAGGGTCGAGAACACCTCGAGCCCCCCGCGCGACCGCAGGCACCAAGCGCGTTGAAATCTGGTGAGATGCGTGACCGACACCGCGTGCAGCGACCCCTGCGGCTCGTCGGACCGCGCCGACCTGTCCCTTCGGGGATGTGTCTCGAACCGCTTGCGACTCGGTCGCGCTCGCTTCGGCCGGGGGTGAATTCTGGAGGTTCGTACCCGGGCTCTTTTCGCCTCGGATGAAGTGGATCGCGGCGATCGCGCGATCGACCGCGGCGTCCTTCGCGACCTTTGCCGCGTGCACCGTCGCGTCCTTCGCTCGCCCGATCGGACCCTTGGGCTTCTCCCATCGCTTTCTGGCAATGCGGCGCACGCCCAGCACGCTGCCGATCACGACGATCGCGCTGAACCACAGCCACAGCGCTCCGGCACGAGCCGGGGAGATGGCATCGCCGGCGGCCAGCGCCGCCGCGATGACGCTCGACATGCCGCACAGAACCATCGAACCCGCGAACGCACCCTTGAGCAAGGCCTCGGGCCGCGGCATCGGGGGCGGGAGCGGACGCTTGGGCGGACGCGAATCGGTCCACTCGAACGCGCTGGCTTGGCCGGAATCGCCGCCCTCGACGAACTTGGGCGGCGCAACATCGGCGGCGGCGGTGGTCTTCGCCGAAAGGCGGGCCGCGGCACGCTCCGGCGAATCGTCAAACGCCCACCAGAGCATGAGGTAGCCACGCCACAACAGCCAGACCGGAGAGGCGGCGATGCGGAGCGCCATGGCGGGTGCGTCGAGCATGCAGAGTCGTTCGGAATCGGCTGAGAGCGGTTTCAGGACGAAGGGGCCGAGGTGTCGAGGTGTCGAGGTGTCGAGGTGTCGAGGTGCCGAGGGCGGGGAAGCGTGCCGCGGCGTCTCGCCTCTCTCTCGCCACCTCGACACGTGTCCCCTTCCGACAGTTACCGGCCCCATCTCGCATCCTTTGCGCTCGACCTGGGCCAATTCTGGCAGTCGCGCGATCTGCGCGGGCTGGTTGTGTGAGATGGGGCGATCTGCCGACACTGGCGTGCGAATAGAACGCCGATGGCCCATTTCGTCGGTCTTCGTACTCACGAGCGTCCCGCCGGTGGTGGCTGGTGTTGGTGAGAGGGGGTCCGATCCGACGCGAGGGGTTTGAGACATGACCAGCATGCCGCGTGAGCCGGAAGCATTCGCCGAAGCCGTTGCCTCGATGCTGAAGAAGCTGCAGCCGGCGTACGCGATCGACCTCGTCGGGCCGCGCGAGCTGCTCGTGAACGGGCGCCGCCTTGATCTCGAGAATCTGTTCCGCATGGTGAACCACGAGCCGGTGCGCGGGCAGGAGATCGTGGAGCATTACCTCGATCAGCTCTTCGCTGGCGATGCGATGCAGATGAACAGCATGTCGTTCGAGTTCGCGCGGCCTCGGATCATGCCGCGGATCCAGCCGGTCTCGATCTTCCGGCATCTCTCGCGTGAGCAGGTCGCCCACGTGCCGTTTGTGAACAACACGGTGATCGTCTTCGTGACCGACCTGCCGCAGATGACGGTGAGCATCACGACCGAGCAGCTCATCCGCTGGAAGGTGACGCCCGAGGATCTCGACGAGATCAGCCGCGAGAACCTGGAGGCGTACGCCCCCGAGCTCGACATCCAGGTTGTCGAGAGCAAGGAAGGTGGCCGCGCGGCCATCATGAGCCAGCACGACGGCTACGACGCGGCGCGATTGCTCCTGAGCGAACTGCACGGCCGCCTCGCGGCCCAGCTCAACGGCGACTTCTATGTCGCCACCCCGGCCCGCGACATGTTCGTCGCCATCTCGCCCGGACCCGACACCTTCGTCAATCGCCTGCGGGCCCGCGTCGAGCACGACTACAAGCGCCTGCCCTATCCGATCTCGCCCGATTTCTTCTACGTCACCCGCGACGGCGTGGCCGGCACGGTGGACGATCTTCCCGAAGCCGAAGCGGCGTGATCGCGGGAGGCATGGGACATCAGGCTGTGTGCATCCGACAGACCGGCCGCTGGCCGGTCTTTTTCTTTGCCCTGATGCGACCGTCGGGTCCGACCAGTCGCGAACTTGTTTGCAAACGCTCACCAGCGGGGTCCTGAAGGCCCCACCCCCGCTGATTGCTTTCCCTCGCCCCAGTCCCGGGAGTTGCGTAGAATCGGGCTGTCTCGGAGTACGGCGTGGCCGCTTCGTAGACGGCTCGGGAACTGCGACGCGCGGGCGTCGGCCGGGTCGGCTGCGGGTTGCAAAGGCCTGTCTGCCGCCAGGAGATTGCTTGTGACCGACCAAGAGATCGAAGCGAAAGTGATCGAGATCGTGGCAGAGCAGATGGGCGCCGATAAGGCCAAGATCAGCCGCACCACCCGTTTCGTCGACGACCTCAACGCCGACAGCCTCGACACCGTCGAGCTCGTCATGGAGTTCGAGGACGAGTTCGAGACCGAAATCCCGGATGAGCACGCCGAGAAGATCAAGACCGTTGGCGAGGCCATCGACTTCATCAAGCAGGCCCGCGCCGGCGCCAAGAGCTAAAGCCCTGTGTATTCAACCGCGGCGTGCGGGATGACCCCCGCGCGCCGCCTTTGCCGCTTCCGGCATCGGCACGCGCCCCGCGTGTCGTCGCTGCCATCGTCTTCACCGCGGCGGCTCCGCCGCTCCTGGAAGGATTTACAGCCCCGATGCTCGTTGGAAGCCCCAACCGCCGCGTCGTCGTCACCGGGATCGGTGCCGTCACCAATATCGGCCTCGATGCCAAGACCACCTGGGCCGCTATGCGCGAAGGCAAGAGCGGCATCAGCACCATCACCGGTGAATCCTTCAAACGCTACCCAAAGTGGGACGTCACCATCGGCGGCGAGGTCCGCGGGTTCGACATTTCCGCTTCGATCGACGGCAAGCCCCCGATCCTTGAATTCCGCGAGGCCAAGCGTCTTGATCGCGTCACCCACCTTGGCATGGGCGCCGCCGTCGAGGCCGTCACCGATTCGGGCATCGATTTCTCCAAGGAGAACGCCGAGCACTGCGGCGTCGTGATCGGCTCCGGCATCGGCGGCATCATCACCATCGAAGAAGGCGTCTACACGATGGTCGAGCGGGCGCCCGATCGCCTCAGCCCCTTCACCGTCCCGCGGCTGATGGTCAACGCCACCACCGGCAACGTTTCGATCAAGTACGGCCTGAAGGGTCCCGCGGCGGCCCACGCCACCGCGTGCGCCAGCTCGGGGCACGCGATTGCCGACGCCGCCCACATGATCCAGCGCGGCTGGGCCGATGTCATGGTCACCGGCGGCTGCGAGGCCGCCGTGTCGCCCCTTTGCATCGGCGCCTTCATGGTGATGCGGGCCCTCAGCACCCGCAACGACGATCCGACCCGCGCCAGCCGCCCCTTCGACAAGGACCGCGACGGCTTCGTGCTTTCCGAAGGTGCGGCGATGCTCGTGCTCGAAAGCGAAGAGCACGCCAAGAATCGCGGTGCTCGCATCTACGCCGAGCTGGTCGGCAGCGGCAACAGCAGCGATGCCGGACACATCACCGCGCCCGATGCGGCCGGTGACGGCGCGGCACGCTCGATGCGCATGGCCCTCCGCGACGCGAAACTCAACATCGCCGACATCGGCTACGTCAACGCCCACGGTACCAGCACGCCCCTGGGCGACAAGGCCGAGGTCTCAGCCGTCGGCAGCGTCTTCGGCGATCACGCCAAGAAGTCCGCCGGCGGCAAGCTGCTCATGAGCAGCACCAAGAGCATGCACGGCCACTGCCTCGGTGCCTCCGGTGCGGTCGAATCCATCGCCTGCATCCATGCCATCACCGACGGCGTCATCCCCCCCACCATCAATCTCGACAGCCCCGATGAGGGCTTCGATATTGATCTCGTCGCGCACCACGCCCGCGAGCGCCGCGTGAAGTACGTGATGAACAACACGTTCGGCTTCGGCGGTCACAACGTGACGCTGATCTTCGGCGAATACAAGGGCTGATCGCCCGAGCGCCAGACCGCGGACGCGCTCTCCATCTTTGCACGATCATGATCCAGACCCGACGTGTGCAGCCGCGTGAGCTGACCTTCACGACGCTCGGCGAAGTCCTCGCGGAAGCCGAGCGCCTCGCCGCGCATGAACGCGCGGGATCGCTGCAACGACTGGGCAACTGGAGCACCGGTCAGATCTTCGGACATCTCGCATGGTGGATCGACGAGAGCTTCGATGGGCATGGCTTTCACCCCCCATGGTGGTTGCGGCTGATCGGGCCGCTGCTCAAGCGGCGCATGACCGATCGCCGCGCCAGACCGGGCTTTCGTCTCCCCGGTATCGCCACCGGCACCCTCGGCACCGAAGACATGCCGCTCGACGAGGGCCTGGATCGCCTCCGCCGGGCCGTGGCGCGTCTGCAAGCGAGCGCCCCGACGGTCCCCGATCCGGCGCTGGGCTGGCTGACGCACGACGAATGGCTCCGCCTGCACATGCGCCACGGCGAACTGCACCTGGGATTTCTGGTGCCGATGACCGAGCAGCCGGCCCGCTGATCCGCAACAACCGCCAGCCCATCGCGGTCACGAAAAAGCCCCGAGCAGTGCCCGGGGCTTTGGCAAAACGAAGCGATTGGCGGCTTACTTGCTGATCTCGGGTTGCTTGATCTGCGGTTGCTTGATCTCGGGCTTGGCCGTGGTCGCACCGCCCTTGCGGGTGTAGGCGAGTTCCATCATCTTGCGCTCCTTGCCATCCTGAGCAACAGGAGTTTCGTAGAACTCCATGGTGTAGGTATCAGCGCTCGTCCAGCTCGTGACTTCTCGGGTGGTCTTCTTCGTGCCGTCCGGCTCGGTGAATGTGCCCGACATGGTGTAGGTCTTGCCATCCGCGGAGCAGGTACCGGTGGAGAACCAGATGCTGGTCGACATGTTGTCAACCCAGACGCTCTCGTGCTGCTTGGAATTGTTGTTGTAGCCCATGATCGACACGCCGCGGAACGGTTGTCCCATCATGTCGCCGTTGTAGTGAATGTAGAGAAAGCGGCCGCCCATCTCCATCTTCGCATTCACGGTCGCCGTGCTCTCCACCGGCGGCGCGTTCTCGTCCATCCACATCTTGCTCTTCACGTCCCAGTCGCCCGCGAACTTGGCGAGGTGGGCGTGGTGTTCGCCCGGCGTCATCGAGGCCATCATCTCGGCCATCTTCGGGTCGGCGTTCATGTCCGGGGCGGCGGGGGCTTTCGCGTCGATTGCCTTCTTCGCGTCTTCCGTCGCCTTCTTGACGGCGTCTTGGGCCTTGTTGGACGCGTCCTGCGCCTGCTTCTGCATGTCCTTCATGGGGTCCTTGGGCTTGTCGCCATCGCCCGCCAACGCCATCGAAAAACACACGCCCGCCGCGAGAATGAGAGCCGTCGTCCGTTTGAGATCCATGTCAGAGACTCCGTGAACGCGCCGCGGCCACCGACACGGGACACGCAGGTCGCTTGAATCAGCATATCAGGTTTTTGGAAGGTATCCCGGGATTCCCCGCAGAAACACATTTTAACGATCGCAAGTGCTTCTACTGCAGGAGCTTCACGTTCCCATCACACAGAGACTCTCGCCACGATCTCGAGGCCGAAGGCGTCGAGGCCGGGCATGTCCCGCTTGGAGTTGGTGATCAGGCGAAGCTTGGTGAGCCCGAGGTCGCGGAGGATCTGGCCGCCGACTCCGAAGTCCCGCTGGGTCGCGGATTGGGCCCCCGCCGTCGAGATCGACGCGGCAAGACGCGGCTGCTGCAGCATCGCTTCCAGATCCTCGTCGCCCGCGTCGGCCATGTCGGTGCGGAGATACACGATCGCGCCGCGGCCTTCCTTTTGAATCAGCTCCATCGAGTGCCGCAGCACGTCGCCGCTCGAGCGGGCGTCAGGCCCGATCTCGCCGAAGACGTCGCCGAGCAGGTGTCGCCGGTGCATGCGGACGAGCACCGGCTCAGTGGGACCGGCCTCCGGCCGGACGTCCTGCTTCCCATCGGTGTGTTGACCGGCTGGAAGCCGGTCCCACTGGTGTGGGGGTGTGAGCCCAACGCCGCCCTTGCTCAGCACAACGTGCGGCAGGGGATCGACCAAGCTCTGATACACGATCGCGTCGAACTCGCCGGCGTGTGTCCGCACCTTCTTCACCGCGCCGACCCGCTTCACCAGGCTCTCGCGGGCGAGGCGGTGCTCGATGATCTGTGCGACGCTGCACATCTTGATGGCGTGGCGCTTGCAGAAATCGATCAGATCGGGGACGCGGGCCATCTCGCCGTCGTCCTTCATGATCTCGATGATGACCGCAGCGGGGTAGAGCCCGGCCATGCGGCAGAGATCGACGCTGCCCTCGGTCTGGCCGGTGCGGACAATCGTGCCGCCGTCGCGGCTGCGGAGCGGGTTGATGTGACCGGGACGCACGAAGTCGCCGGGTGTCGTGCGCGGATCGATCATCATCTGGATACAGCGAGCCCGCTCGCGGGCGGAGACGCCGGTCGTGAAACCGTGACGGGGGTGGCCGTCAATGCTGACGGTGAACGCGGTCCCGCGGCTGGAGGTGTTGGCCGACGCCTGCGGGTGCAGGTCGAGCCGGTCGCAGTCCTCTTCAGTGAGTGAGAGGCAGAGATAGCCACGGGCGTGGGTGAGGGCGAAGGTGATGGCCTCGGGCGTCGCGAACTGTGCGGGGAAGACCAGATCGCCCTCGTTCTCGCGGTCCTCGTCGTCGGTGAGGACGACCATCCGCCCGGCGCGGAGCTCGTCGAGGATCTCGTCGATCGGGAAGAAAGGGCTGGCCATAGGCAGTTGTAGGGACGAACGGGGACCGATGCACGTGTCCTACAACTGGGCATGTCCAACTCCGCCACCGCCCGCTACGACGCGTTTCAGGCCTATCGCACGAAGATGAACGCCCGCATCCTCGGCGACGATGCCGCACGGGCCGCCGCCGGTGCCGCCCGAAGCGACGGCTCAGTCGCACCCGGGGCCACCCTCGTCACCAAGCGGTTCTTCTCGCTGGACCACCAGACCTACACCGATGGCGCTCTGCCCGTCAAGACCAAGGAGCTCCTGGGTCTTGTCGCCTCGGCGGTGCTCCGCTGCGACGACTGCATCGCGTACCACATCGATCAGTGCGTGAAGATCGGCTGCAGCGACGAGGAGATCTGGGAATCGCTCGACGTCGCCCTCATCGTCGGCGGCAGCATCGTGATCCCCCACCTCCGCCGCGGGGTGGAGTTCCTCGACCAGGCTCGTGCGAAGGGTTCCGCTGGAACCTGAGAAAGGTGTCCGGCCCCGCCGCGTGTAGACTCCCAGCATGGCCCGTCCCAGCCAGAACATGTCGCGTGATCCCAGCGACGTGCCGCCGCGCGAAGCCGCGGCGTGGATCGTCCGCGTGCTGCGCGACGAGGGCTTTACCGCGAACTTTGCCGGCGGCTGCGTGCGCGACGAGTTGCTGAACCTGCACCCGCTCGACTACGACATTGCGACCAGCGCCCGGCCCGACGACATCGTCCGCATCTTTCCCAAGGCCTCGCAGGTCGGTGCCGCCTTCGGCGTCATGCTCGTCCGCAAGCACGGCGTCACCGTCGAGGTCGCCACCTTTCGCGCCGACGGGCCTTACTCCGACAAACGCCGCCCCGACTCGATCACCTTCGCCGATGAAGCCGCCGACGCACGACGGCGTGACTTCACAATCAACGCCTTGTTCCTCGACCCCTTCAAGCCCGCGAGCGATGCCAGCCGCGTCATCGATCATGTCGGAGGCGTGGCAGATCTACATGCCCGCGTCTTGCGGGCAGTCGGCGACCCGAACGCGCGGCTGGAAGAAGATCACCTGCGAGCATTGCGCGCGGTGCGTTTCTCGACGCGGCTGGGCTTTGACATCGAAGCCGCGACCGCAGCTGCTATCCGCGCGCACGCGAACCAACTCCGAGGCGTCAGCCGCGAACGCATCGGAGACGAGATCCGTCTCATGCTGGCCCGACCGACGCGGCGTGCATCGATGGAGGCGCTCTCGGCTCTCACCCTCGATGTACCAGTGTTCGATCGCACCCCTGATCCGGGCAGCCCCGCCGCGGGCGGCGCGTATCCACGCCTCGCCGCCGACATCGATCTCCCCGGGGCTCTGGCAGCAGTGCTGATCGATCGCCGGAATGACGATCTGCTCGCGGCGTCCCCCAAAGGCGAGGGAACACGGCTCGACGCCCTGCGCGTTACCCGCGCCGCCTTATGCCTCAGCAATGATGAACGCGACGACTGCCTCGCCACGCTGGGGTCGCTCGCCAGCATGATCCACGACTGGACCGGCCTCGGCGTCGCGGGGCGAAAGCGTCTTGCGGGAGGTCGGCGATTCGCGACCGCGCTCTCGTTGCTCCAGAAGATCAACGCCGGCCGTGCCGACGAGATCCAAACCGATGTTCGGTCCTTATCAGGACAATTCGGTGGGATCAGTCCGTTGCCATTGCTGAGCGGCGACGCGTTAGTCGCCGCCGGCCTGAAGCCCGGCCCTCGATTCAAGGTGATCCTCGATCAGGTTTACGACGCTCAACTGGAGGGGCGGGTCGCAACTTCTGCTCAGGCACTCGCCCTGGCGATGGAACTCGGCGGAACATCGCGAGTCTAACCTTTCGCGAACGCTGGCTCGGTTTTCCAAACCGCCGCCTCGGTTCGTCGGTACGGAAACCCGTCGATCGGGTGAAACGGACCCCAGACTCAGCCCGCGGGCACCACCGCCCGCTCCACGTGGAGGTTTGTCGATGTTGCAACGTCTTCGCAAGACCCTGACCAACGCGGTGCGCGGCGTCGCCTTCGCGGCGGCGACCTTGGCGGCCCCGTCCGCCCTGGCGCAGGACTCCCAGACCCCGCCCCGGGTCTATTTCATGGAGCTGACGGGTGACTTCGGTTACGACATCACCCAGACGCCGATCCGCGACGCCATGCGTGACGCGCGGAATCAGAACGCCGACGTCGTCATCGTCAAGATCGACACGACGCCGAAGCAGAGCGAGTTCGAGCGCCTGCCCGACGACAAGCAGAACTTCGACGAACTCTTCCGCGCCCAGGACATTCTGCCGGTCTTCACCGACGAGATCCGGCGCGAGTGGTCCAAGAAGCCGCGGCTTGTGTTCTGGGTCAAGAAGGCCATGGGCGGCGCCGCGTTCCTGCCCTTCGTCGCGCCCGAGATCTACATGACCGGCGACGCCAAGCTCGGCGGCATCGGCGGCATCGGCGTCATGTACGGCAGCACCGGCGACGAAGTCGTCCGCCAGAAGCAGTACTCGCTCCGCATGGCGCGTGCCGAGGGCTATTTCATCGCCGGCGGGTACGACCCCAAGATCGTTCGCGCCATGGCCGAACCCAAGTACGTGCTTTCCTACCGCCTCGAGGGCGGCCGCCCCGTCTTCCTTGAGCGCATGCCCGAGCGCCCCGACGAGTTCGTGCTCACGACCGACGAGGTCGACAGCATGGAGGCCGTTGTTCGTGGCCAGACCCGCTCGGTGCTCACGCTGACCGCCGACGTCGGCCGAGCCATCGGTGTGTCCAAGGCGACCGTCGACAACCTCGACGACCTGCTCTTCCAGCTTGGCCTGTCGCGTAATCACACCATGATCCAGGGCCGCTCCGGCCGCATCATGGAGGCATGGAAGCGCGATGTCGAGCTCGCCTCGAAGGAGATCCGCAAGAGCCTTGAGGAGATCGACCGCGGCATGGAGGGCCAGGGCGGGAACAGCTTCGAGGCCCGCACCCAGGCCCGTGGCCGCCAGATCCGCCTGATCAACGACGTGATCGCTCGCCTCAATCGCTTCGGCGAGGCCTTCGGGCCGCGCTGGCACAACGAGAACAACGTGCGGCAGATCGCCCAGCTCCAGATCGAGAAGGAACAGCTCGAACTCCAGCAGCTCGTCGACAAGAAGTAATCCGATCCTCGGTTCGCCGAGGCAGCCTCACGCACATCAACCCACAGGCAATGCCGCACAGACAACAGGGAAGAACCATGAAGTTCCGCCAACTCAAATCCAAAATGCTTTCCGCACTCGGCGCATTGGCGATCGGCTTCGCCGTCGCCATGCCCATCACCGACGCCGACGCAGCGACCCGCGCCAAGCTCACCATGAAGGACGGCACGTCCATCGAGGGTGAACTGGTCCGCGAAGTCGACGGCCTGGTCTGGATCAAGATCGTTGTCGATGGCAAGGAAGAGACGAAGATGTTCACGTCTTCGGACTACTCCAAGTTCGAGAAGCTCGGCGACGCCGCGCCCGCCGCCTCCAAGCCCGCGACGCCCGCTGCACCCGCAACGCCGGAAACCAAGCCCGCCGACGCCGCCCCGGCGACCACCACCGCCCCGGCCGAATCCAAGCCCCGCACCGCCAACCGCGTCCCGCGGGCCGCGGTGATCACGCTGGGCGAGGGCGGCGACAAGGACATGGTTGGCATCTACGTCATGGCCAAGCCCCTGCGCGACGCCATCGCCCTGCTCAAGAAGGACAACGTCGACATCGTCGTCTTCCGCATCAACTCCGGCGGCGGCGCGCTGCTCGAGATCCAGCCGCTCTCCGACGTCATCTACGACGAATATCGCAAGAACTTCCGCACCGTCGCATGGATCGATTACGCGATCTCCGCCGCGGCCATGACCTCCCACTGCATCGAAGAGATCTACATGACGCCCGAGGGCGCGTATGGCGCGTGCACCGGCTGGTTCGGTGCCCTCCAGGCCGTGCAGGGCCGAGGCCTTGAAGAAGTGCTCTTCCAGATGGAGAAGATCTCCGCCCGTGGCAACCACGACGCGCAGATCATGCGGGCCATGCAGATCATGGAGCCGCTCAGTGCCACCGTCTCGGAACGCGGCCAGGTGACCTTCTATCAGGACACCACCTCGGGCAACCTCGTGCTCAACCCCAAGGGTCGCGTCTTCACCTTCACCTCGCAGACCGCGGCCGCCGTCCGCTTCTCATCGGGCACGGCGTCCACCCTCGACGAGCTCGCCAAGGCCATGAACCTGCAGGAGGTCGAGTGGGTCGGCGTCAAGAAGCCCGGCTTCGCCTGGCCGATCTGCGCCGCCGAGCAGATGCAGATGGAGTTCCGCGAGAAGACCTACAAGGACGAGCAGGCCCTCGACGGCTACCGCATCACCCTCGACACCGCCATGCAGATGGCTCAGCAGGGCGACGACGAGACCAAGGCCAAGCTCGCCGGCAAGGCCCGCGAAGCCATGAACCGCATCGTCTCGGCCATCAACAACAACCGCAACCTCGCGCTCTTCAAGTTCAACATCTTCCCCGACCGCTTCCGCGAGGAGTGGATCGAGCCCACCGACAAGAAGATCCGCGATCTGCTCAAGAAGGAACGCAAGTAAGCCAGTTCCTGAAACCGACCCCTCCAACGCCGCGGCTCGCCGCGGCGTTTTTCTTGCGCACCACGCCGCCTCCTTGAGCCAGAGAGCCGGTAGGATGATCGGCGATCACCGGAGAGCCCGACACGCAATCGTCCACCCCGAATACCCCGCCGTCGGAAGCCCGCGGCTGTGAGCCTGCCATGCCAACCCACTCGCCATCCGCCCCGCGTACCTGCATCCCGGCCGCCCTCGACGCTTCCCGCTTCGAGAACGTCGAAGCCCACTTCGCCGAGTTGCTCGGGCGCCCCGTGAACTCCCAGCCCGAGTTTGACCAGTGGCTGATCGACCGCAGCGAGCTCGACGCCGCGTGCTCGGAGACCCAGGCCAATCTGTACATCACCATGACCTGCGCCACCGACGACGAGGCGGCGCAGAAGGCCTACGCCGATTACATCGAAGCGGTCGTCCCCAGGCTCAAGCCTGTCAGTTTCGACCTCGATCGGCGGCTGGTCCAGCTCTCAAGCCGATTCGCCTCGCCACGCCACGCGATCCTCGTCCGCGATACCAAGGCAGATGTCGATCTCTATCGCCAGGAGAATGTGCCGATCGAGACCGAACTGGCCAAGCTCAGCCAGGCCTACGACCAACTCATCGGCGCGATGACGGTGCAGTTCGAGGGACAGGAGCGAACGCTCCCGCAGCTCGCGGTGTTCCAGGAACGCACCGACCGCGACCTGCGCGAACGCGCGTTCCGGGCGGGAGTCGAACGCCGCCTTCGCGACAAGGACGCGATCGAAGGCCTGTTCGACCACATGGTGACGCTGCGGCACTCCGTCGCAACCAACGCCGGGTTTCAGGGCTTCGGCGACTACGCATTCAAGGCCAAGCACCGATTCGATTACACTCCCCGCCACTGCTTCGATTTCCACGAGAGCTGCGAGCGACTCATTGTCCCGATGCTGCGTCGCCAGGAAGAACGCCGCCGCCGCGCCCTGGGCGTGGACACGCTTCGTCCGTGGGATCTGGTCGTGGACGTGAAGGGCCGCGGGGCCCTGAAGCCGTTCGACGGCGGCGCCGATCTGATGCGCCGGACCGTCGCGACCTTCCGCCTTCTTGATCCGCGCCTCGCGACCATGATCGGCTCGCTGGGCACGGGTTCCGAGGCCCGGGGCAGCCGCGACGGCGCGGGGCTCGACCTCGACTCCCGCAAGGGCAAGGCGCCGGGAGGCTATCAGTACATGCGCGACCGCTCGCGGAAGCCGTTCATCTTCATGAACGCCGCCAATACCAGCCGTGACGTCACGACGATGGTGCACGAGGCCGGGCACGCGTTCCACTCGATGCTGACGGTGGATGAGCCGCTGCTGGCCTATCGCCACGCCCCCATGGAGTTCTGCGAGGTGGCGAGCATGAGCATGGAACTGCTCACGCTGCCCCACATGAACACGCGTGAGAGCTTCTACGCCGACGACGCGGACTATCAGCGGGCCAAGCGCCAGCAGATCGAGCGGAGCGTCAGCCTCCTGCCCTGGATCGCGATGATCGACGCGTTCCAGCACTGGATCTACGCCAACCCGACCCACCGCCGCGAAGACCGCAGGACCCACTGGCTCTCGCTCGATCAACGCTTCGGCAGTTCCTGCTCATGGCAAGGGCTCGACGATGCACGAGCGTACCTGTGGCACCGCCAGCCGCACCTGTTCAGCGTTCCCTTCTATTACATCGAGTACGGCATCGCCCAGCTGGGCGCGCTGCAGCTCTGGCTTCTCAGCCTCGAGAAGGGCGAACGCACCGCGATCGACTTCTATCTCAAGGCGCTGTCGCTCGGCGGCACACGCACGCTCCCCGAGCTCTTCGAGGCCTGCGGCCTTCGCTTCGATTTCGGCTCCGAGACCATCCAGCGGCTCGCCGATCGAGCGGAGCAAGAACTCGATCGTCTGCCGGAATAACTCCCTCCGACATCGCTGGGCTGCTCGGAATCTCGCGTCGCGGTAACGCGTTCGCGCAGACTCACGCACGTGTTTCTGTGCGCCGCGCACAGGGCGGCGTCTCTTCGCGCTGTCCACAACTCCCCCAGCCCGCACAGACCGCACCACTTCCGGGCGGATCGCGAACTCGCAGCACCCAGGGGAAAGTCGCCCACCCATGCCTCCGATGTTTCAGCACCTGCATGGAGGCGGTGCGTATGGGTCCTACTGAGAAGTCATTCAATCAAGTCAAGGCGATCCTCGGCAAGCTGGATCGCTCCATCGATGAGGTCCGGGCTCGGCGCCAGACGGGCGATACCCGCCCGTTCCCGGCTCCGGCCGCGGCTCCGGCACCCGCGGCTCCGACGGCTCGCCCGTCCGAGAACCAGCGAGCCAACAGCCCCTACGGGCGGGCCACGCCGCTGAGCTACGGCAGCTAAGCACGGTCGCAGGTTCGCTGCACTCCGACACACAGACACTGAGGCCGAACGCCGCCCGTCATCGGGCGGCGTTGTCTTTGCGCAGCCGCGTCACCTCGATCCAGCGATCGATCCGCTTCTCGAGCACCGCGAGCGGGATCGAGCCCGCATTCAGCAGCTCGTCATGGAACAGGCGCTTATCAAAGCCCGAGCCAAGTGCAGCCGTCGCCTTCGCTCGCAGCTCGCGGATGCGAATCTCGCCGAGCTTGTACGCACACGCCTGGCCCGGCCAGCCGATATAGCGGTCGATCTCGCTCACCGTGTCCAGCTCGGTGCCCGCGGAGTTCGCCAGCATGTAGTCGATCGCCTGCTGCCGCGACCATCCAAACGCGTGCATCCCCGTGTCCACGACCAGCCGGCACGCCCGCCAGATCTCGTCGCTCAGGCGTCCGAAATAGTCGTACGGATCGGTGTAGAGCCCACGGCCATTGGGATTGGCCGCGGAACGCACGTCGTCGCCCATTTCCAGCCCAAGCGACTCGGCGTAGAGCGCCCAGCCCTCCCCGTGCGCCGTGTACCACATGACCGAGCGGTACGCGTGCTGGCTCGGAAGCTCGTCGGCGATCGCACCCTGGAAGTGATGTCCGGGCACAGCCTCGTGCAGCGTCAGTGAGATCATGCTGTACTTGGGCCGCTGCTTCAGGTCGTACGTATTCACCATGAAGTACCCGGGAACGCCGGACTTGGTCGAGCCCGGGTAGTAGTACGCGGCGGGCGAACTCGGCGCCGCGAACCGCGGAATCGGCCGGATCCCCCACGGCAGCCGCGGCAGCGTCGCGAAAAGCCCCAAAAGCTCGGGATCAACCCGCTTGCCGATCGCGCGATAGCCCGAAAGCATCTCCTCTTCGCTCGTGAAATAGAACCGCGGGTCGGTGCGGAGGAACTCGACAAACCTCGCGAAGCGTTCCTCAACCTGGTGCGTCCCCGTGTATCGGCCCTTGTCCGCCCAGTTCGTCTCGTCGATCACCCGCATCATCTCGGCCTTGATGCGTGCGACTTCGGCGAGCCCGATATCGTGGATCTGCCGAGCCGTCAGCACCGTGGTGGTGTGGAAACGGAGCTGGTGCTCGTACCAGCCGATGCCGTCGACGCCCTGAGCGGCCCCGATCGTGTCGCGGCACGCGGGGATGTACTCATTCTCCACGAACGCCGCGAGACGCTCGAACGCGGGCACGATGCCCGAGGCGATCGCCTTGCTCGCGCGAACGGCAAGCACGTCCGACTCGCTTCGTACGCGCAGCGGCGTGAAGAACGGCGAACTCGATGGCTTCCCGGCGATTTCCGGCGAGCAGTGCGAGCGAATGCCGTTCACCGTGTCGGCAAGAATCACCTTCGGCGGCACCCTCCCTGCCTTCATGCCCGCCCGCATGTTGGCGATCTGCTGATCAATCAGTGTCGGAATCTTCTCCAGCCTCGTCACATAATCGGCGAGGTGCTGCTCCGTCGCCAATGGCAGCTGCAGGTACATCTGCGGCAGGCTGATGTGCGGCCCCTCGAGGGCGTTGATCGGCATCTGCTCCGGCAAGTACTTCGCGCCCCGATCGGATAAATCGAGTGTGTACTCCAGAAGGTCCGCGTCGATCAGGTCTTCGCCCTGCAAGGCGGACCGATCGAGCTCACGTACCTGCGCCAGCAATCTCGACGCTTCGCTCCGCTGGATCGCGAGTGCTTCGGGGCTGACATCGGGCAGCCGGTCGTTGAACCGCAGATCACCCCTGGTGCTGGCACCGACCGGATCGGCCTGGCAGATCAGGTCGTAATACGCGTCGAGCAACGCAATGACGCGGGAGTCTCGAGCCGGCATGGTTGATCGCGACGGCGAAACACCCGCCGGCAGGCCGGCAACGGACGTACATACAACGGAGGCGGCCACAGCGGCAACCAAGGACACGCGGAGGAGCTGATTCATGGGCGGAGTGTACCGACCATTGGACGCCCGGCCGCACTTGTCAGGGCAAGCCGCGTGCGTACCATTCGGTCCAATCGCTTGGGGATTGGTGTAACGGTAGCACGAGTGACTCTGACTCACTTAGTCTAGGTTCGAATCCTAGATCCCCAATTCGCCTCGAACAGCCCGAGAGACGCGTCCCCAAAAAAACCGCCGCGGCAGTGCCGCGGCGGAAGTTTTTTTGCGACCGCCATCACTCACGGGCAGACCAAGGCGTCGTACGCCGTGGCGAACAGCACGAAGTCGGCATCATCCGTCAGCGTGTCGAAGTCCAGATCGCCACCGCCGGAGTTGAGCTGGTCGTACGCGATGGCAAAGAGCACGAAGTCGGCGTCGTCGATGAAGCCGTCGTCGTTGAGATCTCCCGCGCAGTATGCCGAGGGCGCGGCGCAGATGTTGGTCGTCGGGCCCATCTTGACGGTGTAGTTGATGGTGAAAGGCCCCTGAGCCGTGGTGACATTGACCCGGATCGATGCGTTGCTGCCGCACGCGACCGAGGGAGCCACCGAGATCAGCGCCGGGAACGCGTTGCGTTCAAGAGCGCCGAGGGGCATGTCGTCGAACGAGATGCTGGGCTGCGTCACCGTGACACCGGCGGTCAGCGACTGCACCGTCGCGGTCACCCCGGTCGCGGTGTTCAGCCCCGTGCTGAGCAGATCGAACCACATCTGCACGTTGGATTCGCCAGGCTCCGGCGCTCCGTTGGCGTTGCCGTTGCCCACGCTGTCGCCGATGATCGGCGAACCGCCGGAGGCGAGCCGCACCGACGCCGGAGCCGCGGCGAGCGTCATGTTCGCGTCGCTGATGTCGAAGTAGAGCGCGTCTCCCAGGTTGCCCTTGGGCCGAACCATGATGCGCATCTGCGTCGAACTGCTCTGCGGGAGAGTGACCGCCTCCACGCCGTCGTTGGGCGTATCGGCCTTGAGCAGCGTGGTAAAGGCGTTGCCGCCGTTGGTTGACAGCCAGATGTTTACGAGGTTGTGATTGAACGGGGTCGTCGTCGTGTTCTTGACGTCCCATCGCACCACCACCGCGCCGGACTGTGTCCCGCTGGTGTTGGGCGCTGTGACCCTGAAGGGGCCGACGGTATTGATCGAGCGGATCTGACGATCGACGAAGTTCACGCCGCCGCCGCCCGCCTTGTTGTCACGGGCGGTAAAGCGGAATCGCATGGTGCGAGTCGTGGTCGGGAGAATCTCGCCGACGCTACCGGCGAGGTTGCCGGTGAGGATCGTGGACAATCGCGGAAAGAAACGGGTGCTCCCTGCGGTGCTTGGCAGGAACGAGCGGAAGAGCGGCCCGCTGCCGCCGTCGCCGGCGGAAAGAGCTCGCTGCGCGCCGAAGTCGCGCTGCTCCCAGATAAACGTCAGCGCGTCGCCGTTTGGATCGGTCGCAGAACCGGTCAGCATAAACGGCGTGCTGATCGGCACCACGTCGTTGTTCAGCACCGGCGAGGTCACGACCGGGGCGCTGTTGGTGGTGGCGATCGCGGCGGTGCAGGCGAGGGACGCGGCGAAGTCCGTGATCTGCTGCTGGCTGCCCTGGCTGTAGTAGTTGTCGCGTGAGCTCTGGATGTTGTCCGGGCTGCAGGATCCGGCGTACGACAGGATCGTCGAGCCGCTGCCCGGCTCCATCGCCGCGGAGCTGCCCCACTGGGCCGCGGTGCACGCCCCGTTCGGGCTGTTCCATGTGTGCGGCGCATTGAACTGGTGCCCCAGCTCGTGGGTGAACGTCTGCGGATTCGAGAACGACGCGGCGGAGAACATGTTTCCGCTGACGCCGCGACCCTTGTTGCTCGGGCTGCACGCCGAACCCCGGCTCGCCACGCCGCCACCGGTCCACGCGATCACGTGGCCGATGTCGTACGGCGCGTCGCTGTTCGCCTCGATGATCCCCTGGTTCTCTTCCAGCATCGAGGTGTTGTCGGAGTTGTCGTACGGGTTCGTCGCGACGTCCGTAAAGATGATCTGGTCCGACTCCGGGAACATGATGAACCGGATCGCGAATTCCTTTTCCCAAAGGGCGTTTGTCGCGTTGACGGCGGTCGTCACCAGGCTCAACCCGCCCGCGATCGTGCCGCCGCCGAGGTTCACGCACATCTGCGCTTCCATCGCACACGCGATCTGATACGTCCGAAGTGTGGGCCCCGTGGACACGAAGATCGACGGATCCGGGAGCACCGGCCCGTCTTCGTGCACGAACCCGCACTCCCACGGCCCAGTGACCTCGCTCGTATACGCGCTCGCGTACACAGCCTCCGGGTTCCGAAGCGCGGTCACGGGCTCCAACGGCGCGACCGCATAATCACCCTCGGGTGACAGCACCGTCGCGAAGAAGCCAAGCTCGTTCATCGATACCCGCGCCACCGCGGCGGGGTTGTCCAGGCCCTGGGCCGAATAGGTCTTGATGCTGGGGTACTTCGCCGCCAGCAGCGGGTGCATCACCGGCGACTCAACGAGCGTGAACGCTTCAAGCGTGCCGTCGGGCCGGGGCAGCATCACCACAGGAGCGTTCTCCGCCGCAGCGGTGAACTCCATCGGCGCCCCCGCCAGCATCGAAACCATCTGCCGGTCGTCCATCTTGAACGAGGCGTAAGCCTTCGGGGTCTCCAGTGCGCCGAAGCCAATGGCACCCAGCACGCCGCGGCGGGCCGACGCGGGAGTTTCGACCTGACCCACATGCGACCACGCCGCACGCGGATCGCCCGCGGCCTGAGCCGCGAACGAGAGAAGGGCCACACCGAGTGCTCCCACGAGCAGGGCACGAGACTTCATGCTGCATCCTCCGTCGGCCGGCGAGTCGCCAGCGTCCTCACAGATTCCACCCCCTGCCGGACCCATGCCGCGTGAAACGAGCGTGGCCCCCTTCTGTTGCCGCCGAACATCACCCAAGGTTGCGACAAAGTCCGACAAGCGGCGAAGTTCCCCCTCCAATATGTCCGCTCGACGGGGATTTCACAAGTCTCAGGGCGACAACGGACGTCAATTCTGTCGTTTCGACCCCCGCGGAGCAAAAAATAACAACGGGCGGCCCGTGCCGCCCGTCGTCTGAAAACAGATTGTGATCTGGGGAAACACCCTGATCACTCTGGCCGCATCACTTCGCCGCATAGGCCTTGGCGATGATCTCGACCTTCTCGGCGTCGGTCTTGGTCGCGAAGGCTTCCTTGCAGTCGTTGCAGCAGAACGCGACGGTTTTGCCGTTGTGGGACGCGGTGATGGTGCCGTCGGCCGCGTGGTCGCCGATGGGGCAGGTCGTGTTCAGGGCCTGTTTCTTCTCGCCGTCCTTGCTGCACCCCTTGTCGCCGCACTTCTCCTTGCACGCGCCGGCGGTGCTGCACGTGCCGCAGCAGTCGTCGCTGGTCGAGCACTTGTTGTTCTGACAGCCAGCGAAGGTCGCGATGCTGCCAGCGAGGATGAACGCGCCAGCCACATTCAATGCCGCTTTAGAGAAGTCCATGAATCGGTCCTTTCGAGATGCACTCCAGTCCGCCCCGACTCTGGGATGGCATTGGAGGTCAGTGTCTTATGGAAATGTTAGCCGAGAAACCAAAGCCCCCGCGAGGGGGACGTCCCCGCGCGAGGATAAGGAGGGGGGCTTGGTGGGTTACTTGCAGCACGCAGCCGTCGAGCAGCATGTCCCGCTGGCGCAGCAGCAGTCGCAGCCGTCCTTGCAGCTTCCGCTGCACGAGCAGTTGCAGGCCTCGCAGGTGCAGGACGTGCCGCAGCAGCAGGCCTTGGCCTCGACCTTGGCGGTCTGCTCAGCCGCGGGAGCGAGATAAATCATGCCAGCCGACGAAAGCGCGAGAAAAAGAGCGTTCATGTTCGATCCTTTCGAATGACCCAGCGGAGCTGGGTGGATGCAATGTGGATGGGAACAACGAAAGAACAACGATGCAGCGCCACCGATGGACGCCACGACCCGGGCGACTGCGTGCGGTGCACACAGTGCCGAGGCAAGGGGCCTTCGGACGGCCCACACCGCTCAGGCAAGAAGCCCGAACGGCCGGTGTTCTTTACAAGTTCCAGCGGCACTGATCCGCGAGCAACGCTCGTCCGGATGGCCTGGGAGGCTCGTGCCAAAACGCGAGCGTCAACGGCTCGCGGACTCCACTCACATGAACAACGGCGAGCGCCGCAGGAGGGACGGCCACACCCTGCGTGTCGCCCGAGTACCGCCGCGCCGGCTCGGCCGGGGTCTGCGGCATCTCCTGCTCAATGGTGCAGCAATCGCAGTCCGACGGCGTCTTCTGGTCGTCCGACGACAGACAGCACGGGTCTACCGCGACCTGCGTGCAACAGGAGTCCTCAACGGCCGGCTGCGTCGTGCAGCAGCAGCACACGTCCTCGGTGCCGCAACATCCATCCGCACGAGAAACGGTCAGATTGCCGCAACAGATCGCAACCAGCGACTGGAACAGCAATCCGAAAATGACGCCGAAGCGGATCATCTTGACCATTGTACATCGGTAAGCCAACGGGAGTTCGACGACGCAGAACGTGTTCTGGGTTCCGACCTATCCAACACGGCCGGAGTCCGTCAGGTATCCGCGTCAACCCCAGCCGGCAAACACCCGGTAACGCAGCCCCCGATCGCCGCGGCACCAGCCCGGTAACGACGAGATCGAGCGCAACCGACCGACGGGCTTTGCCGGAGGCGACTCATGGGACGCGCGTCGCCGCGATCATCTGCTGGCCGATCAGCCGCAGCGCCCCGTGCCATTCTTCCAGACGTCCTTGCTCAACCGCCGCTCCGCCCAGCTCTCGCATCGACTCGACCAGTAGATCAACGACCAGGGTGTAGTGCTCGGGCTTCACGCCGTAGCCGGCGTGGCGTCGCCCCAGCGAGGCGAGCATCGCGGCGTTGGCGGCCGGGTCCTCGAAGTTGCGGACCACCACGTCGAGCGCGGCGGTGAGTTTCTCGGCCTGCGCCCGAAGGTCGGCGGGGAACATGGGCCGCAGGTGCGGAGCGAGTGCGAACAACTTGGTGTAGAACGTCTCGGCAAGCCGCAGTTCGTGCCCGCGGACTATCTCGTAGGACGCACGCAGGCGCGCGACCAACGCGGTATCGAGGGGAACGCGATCGAGCGCGTCACTGGTCGTCTGCACCGCCATGGGATGTCGCCGAACCGCCATGTACGGACTCCTGGTTGAATCTCCATCTGGCAACGCGGAACACACCGCCGAATCGCGCCGCGAACAACTCACTCGCGTCTCACATGCCGCTGCCCCACTATCGCTTCGCCTTCTCCGCGACCTCTCGCCACTTGGCCTGTTCTCGGTCATGACCGATACCGGGATCGCGGGCATGCGCCTTGGCGTGGTACTCCGCCAGCCGCTCCGCCGCGGCTCGGGTCTGCGGATGAACCGGTCCGAACGTGCGTGCGACGGAGGCATAGCCCTCCTGCAGCGCGGCGAGCGCCTCGGCGTGTCTTCCAACATCGTCCAGAATCGCCCCGTGCACCGACAGCGTCGGCCCCGGTGAGAGCGGGTCCTTGCTGGCGCCAGTGAGCTCGACCAGTTGGGTGCTCACGGCGAGGGCGTCTTGGTCCCGATCGGAGTTCCACAGGGCGGCCATCAGCAGCGTCATCGCGTTCATCGCCGCCGGGTGCGACGCCCCGACGACGCGGGTCTGTACCTCGATCGCCTCCCGCATCATCTTCTCGCCCTCGGCGGCGCGCCCGCGTGCGTACACGATCGCCCCCAGCGTCGCCAGCGTGTTCATCGTGTCCACGTTCGCCGCTCCAGTGTCTGGGCTTCCAGCCGGAACCGCGTCAACGCGTCCGGGTGGCTCATGCTCTGGTGCATCACCTTGATCGCAACCCGCCGATTCGGGTTCTCCTGCACTGCTTCGTAGACCGTCGCCATGCCCCCGACACCCAGCACGCCGACTGCCAGGTAGTTCCCCGCCGCCTGCGGCACCGCCGCCGCGAGCGGATCGACCGCGGCGACCGCGGGCGACTCCAGAAAGTCGGTCGTTCGCTTGGCAACCTGCAGCAGCAGCCGCACGCGGCGCAGTGCCTCGGCGTCCGCCCCGCAGGCTTCGCGCACCATGTCTTCGCGTGCCGCGCCGTCGAGCTCGATCGCGCGGGTGAAGAGCGCGTGGGCCCGGGCCATCGCGTCACCGGCCACGGTCGCCTCCGGCCTCGGACTCCACTCCGCCCTCGCTCAAGCGATCGAACAGCCACGTCTTGGCGGCGAGCCACTGGCGATCGACGGTGCGCTTGCCGATCTTGAGCAGCTCGGCGATCTCCTCGATGGTGCAGCCGCCGAAATATCGGAGCTCCACGATCCGGGCCTGCTGCTCGTCCAGCGTCGCAAGTTCCTCGAGCGCCTCGTGCAGGGCGATCACGTCCAGGTTGCGCTCGGGCGCGGCCACGTCCTGTTCGCCGATACTGACGCGGGTCACCGGCCCGCCGCGCTTCTCGGCGTTGCGGGCCCGGGCGTGGTCGATCAGGATCCGGCGCACGATCCGCGACGCCACCGAAAAGAAGTGCACCCGGTCGTTCCAGTTCGTGTTCCGCTGGTCGATCAGCTTCACATACGCCTCGTGCACCAGGGCCGTCGCCTGCAGCGTGTGGTCGCGGCGTTCCTCGCTCATGTGCGCCAGCGCGAGCCGCCGCAGATCCTGATAGATCGCGGCCATCAGCGCGTCCACGTCCTTGCGATCACCCGACGCGGCGGCGTGCAGCAACAGGGTCACGTTGGCCGGTGATTCCGACATGGATTCCCCTCGCACTTTGAGAACGGGCGGTGTCCTCGCGCCGCCCGTTGCACCTTTCCGCCGTTACGTGCCACGCATGATACGAAATGCCGCAACCCGATGCGGCGAGGACTTGCCGAACGGCGTCGACCGTCGCGGGGTTTGCAATCGTGATAGATTCTGGATGTGCCTGATCGCTACGACATCGACATCACCGCGTCACACGCCCAGCCGACGTCACCTTCGACGGCGGCCGCCATCCGTGCCGCCAACGGAAACCGCTTCGAGCCCGGCACTGTGCTGCAAGACCGCTACCGCATCGTCGCCATGCTCGGCAAAGGCGGCATGGGCGAGGTCTACCGCGCCGACGACTTGAAGCTCGCTTCCTCGGTCGCGCTCAAGCTCCTTCCCGAAACGCTCGCCTTCGACCCCGTCCGCCTCGACCGCTTCCGCTCCGAGGTCCGCCTCACCCGCCAGATCAGCCACGCCAACGTCTGCCGCGTCTACGACATCGGCGACTTCCAGACCGCGGCGGGGCCCGCGGTCTTCCTGTCGATGGAGTACGTCGACGGCGAGGACCTCGGATCACTGCTCCGCCGCATCGGCCGATTGCCCGAAGACAAGGCGCTGCAGATCGCCCGCCAGATCTGTGCCGGCCTGCATGCCGCCCACGAACAGGGCGTCATCCACCGCGACCTCAAGCCCGCCAACATCATGCTCGATGGGCGGGGCAACGCCCGCATCATGGACTTCGGCGTCGCCGGATTCGCCGACGATCTCAATGCCAAAGGCGACATCGCCAGCGGCACACCCGCCTACATGGCGCCCGAGCAGTTCAACCGCACCGAGGTCTCACGCAAGAGCGATCTCTTCTCGCTGGGCCTTGTGCTCTACGAACTCTTCACCGGCAAGCCCGCGTTCAACGCCCAGTCCATCGAAGAACTCCGCACGCTGCACAAGAGCGGCACCTCGTCTTCTCTGGTCACCAGCCCCACATCCATCGTCCGCGGGCTCGACCCGGCGGTCGAACGCGTCATCCTCCATTGCCTTGAGAACGATCCGCGGAACCGGCCCAACAGCGCACTGGCCGTGTCGGCCGCGCTGCCGGGCGGCGATCCGCTGGCCGCCGCGCTCGCCGCGGGCGAGACGCCCAGCCCCGAGTTGCTCGCCGTCTCCGGCGGCGAGGGCACGATCCCCAAGTGGCTGGCGTGGACGCTCGCCGCGACCGCGCTACTCGCCATGGCGGCGATCGCCGGAGTGCAAGACACCTTCGGCATCCACCGCATCGCGCCGTTCTCATATTCCCCGCCCGTGCTGGTCGTAAAAGCCCGGGAGACCATCGAGAAACTCGGCGTCGAGGCACCCAAGGTCTTCGAGGCCTACGGCTATTCCCCGATCCTCGATATCGCCCGCGACCCCAAGGCCGTCGGGGGTATCGCACGCCTGAAAGAAGCTCATCCCGCGAGCATCTTCTTTTGGTATCGGGCCGAACCCGCGCGCACGCAACCCAACGGATGGGCCGATCGTGGCGTGACCTCGAACACGCCGCCCCGTGACGCGCCAAACAGCGTGTTCGTGGCCTTGAGCAGCAGCGGCCATCTGATGCGATTCGAGCGTGTGGCTCCCGACACGGGCTTTGCCACCGCGCCCCCCAAGCAGCCGATCGACTGGACGCCGTTCTTCACTGCCGCAAACTTTGATCCGACGTCGATCAAGCCCGCCACACCGATCCGCACGCCGCAGGTCGGCGCCGACCAGCGCTTCGCGTGGACCGTGCGGTACCCCAACCGCGACGACATGGCGTTTCGGATCGAGGCTGCCGCGCTCGCCGGAACGCCAGTCTCGTTCCGCATCGTTCCGGACACCGCCAAGCCCACGGTCTCGATGGAACAGGCGCGCAACGACGCCGCTCGCACGGTGGACAACATCGTCAGCGGCGTAATGCTCCTGGGCATCGGGGTCGCCGTCTTCCTGGCGTTCCGCAACATCCGCGCCGGCAAGAGCGATCGCCGCGGAGCATTCGCGAGCGGCGTCGTTACCGGCGTCGCGACGTTCGTTTCCATGACGGTCGGACGCCACACGTTGGGCGACATGATCTCGATCGACATCATCGGCCGCCCGCTGGGACGCTCCTTGTGGTTCGGCGGGTTGTCGTGGCTGGTCTACCTCGGCATGGAGCCGTCGATCCGCAAGCTCTGGCCTCTCCTGTTGATCTCCTGGAGCCGGCTGATGTCCGGCCGCTGGCGCGACGCCTTGGTGTGGCGCGACCTGCTGATCGGTGCCACGTCCGGAGCGGCGATCGCCCTGCTGTTCGTGGCCGGGCAGACCTTCGACGCATCGACAGGGTCGTTGTCGCGCCCAGTGATACCCACCATCGAGTGGTTCACCGGCGTCCCCTTCGCAACCGCCGCCCTCGCGAGCATGGTCGCGGGAAACTTCGCGCTCCCCCTGCTGCTCACTCTGGCGATGTTCGGCATCCACAAAGCCGTGCGGCTGCACTGGATCACCTACCCGCTCACGACGGTTTTCCTCTGGGCCATCGTCGGCGGCATGAGCCCGCTGCTGGGCGTCCAAATCGCCGCGGTCGCGATGGCGGTCGTCGCCATGATTCTGCTCATCCGCGTCGGCCAACTCGCCTTCGCCGCGTGCCTCTTGATCGGCACGATCTTGGTCAACGCCCCGCTCACCCTCGACTTCAACGCCTGGTACGCCAGTGTCTCGCTGGTCTTCGCCGTCCCGGTCGCCGCGATCGTCATCACCGGGGCACGGTTCGCGGGCCGGGCGAGCCCTCGAACGGGAAGCTGACGTTCCTCGCCACGGACGACTACGGACAGACCAACGCGTCGTAAGCGACGATGAACACGCCGAAGTCCGCGTCGTCGACAAGCCCGTCCTCGTTCAGGTCGGCGGAGCATCCCGCGAGCATCTGAGCGGCACCGCAATCCAACACGTTGTACGCCACGGCGAAGGCTTGGAAGTCGGCATCATCGACCACGCCGTCGAGCGTGAGATCTCCGGCGCAGCAGGTGCCGTTCACGGCCAGGACAGCGGACGCCGATTCGACGGTGCCGCAAGGGTGCGTGAAGACGCATCGGTACTCGCCCGCGTCGGACGCATCGACATTGTCGAGCCGCAGGATGCTGTTTCCGCCGCTGAATTCGACACGCACGCCGGCAGCACGATCGGGCACCACGGGCTCGCTGCCGCGGTACCAGACTGCGGAGGAGATGTCGTAGCCGTTGGCGACACGAGCGCGAAAGGTGGTCGAGCCGCCGCAGACGGTGTCCGCGTTCTGCGGCTGCCACGCGATCCACGGGTTCTTCTCGCCGCTCCAGCGGCGGACCGTGTCGAACTGTTGGTTCGACGTTTGTCGGTAGCCGCCGAGAATGACCAGTTCGCCTTGATGCTCGACAAGCTCATTGACGGCGCCGCCAGAATCGAATGGGCCGATGTCCACGTCGCTCCAAATGAATCCGTTCCACCGCGCCACCGCGGGGTACTGGGGAGCGCCGCTCGGAGTCAATTCAGTTCCCGTGCCGCCAACGAAGAGCTCCCCGCGGTAGACCAGAAGACACCGCGGGCTTTGCACCGTCGCCCCAGATCCCACCGGCAGCCATGAATCGCCCGACCACTTGAAGACACCGGTGTCGGGGGCCGAAACGGTCGGTCGGCTCCGAAGTCCGTAGAGCTCGCCCTCGTGCACCAACGTTGGGAGGATCGAATCGTCGCCTTCTGGGCCGAATCGGACCCACTCCGTGCCGGTCCACTGTGCGACGCTGCCGGTATTGCTGCTACCGATTTGTGAGAACGATCCGGATGCAAGCAACAGACCGTTGTACCGCCGGAGCCCGCCGACGGAGCCGTTCGCCACGCCGCCCAGTTGCTCCCAACCCGACCCAGTCCAGCGTCGAATCGTCGAACTCGCTGGACTCAACGACTCGGTGCGGGCAGCAAACAACTCGTTGCCGTCCACGAGCACTACCGAAACGATGGCGGCACTCGTCACATTGGTCTGGTCGCCAAAGGCCGTCCACGACGTGCCGTCCCATCGGACGATGCCCCACGCGGGCAACGACGCACCCGCGGCTCCCGGCACCAGATTGATCTTGCCGTACGCGAGCAGTCCCGTCGGGTGCTCCGCGAAGCCGTACACGGTTTGCGCGCTCGTAACCCTGTAGTTCACGTCCCAATTCACGCCGTCCCACGTGGCCAGGCCGGACGAGCGCACCGCACCCGCGGCCGATAGATTGCCACCGACGAAGAGCTGCCCTCCATAGGACGCGGCCGCGGTCGCGAAGAACTGGCTCGAGTTTGGACTCAGCAGGCCCGCAGCGAGTGTCTGGAGTCGGCCGTCCGTCAATCGGACCACGCCAAGTCTCCCGCCCAAGCCGTTCACGGCGCTCGACACGCTCGGGCCACAAACCAGCAGATCGCCGTGCCAAGACAGCAGCGGCTGTGACGCGCCGAAGCTCAAAGACGTGACATCCTGCGGCAAGTACTTCGCCCACGCGCGCCGATCCCAGCGGTACAGCCCGGAGGACACACCGAAGCCCGAGGACAGCGTGACCCACAAATCATCGTCGTAGACCGCGACGCTGTAACCCTCGGGCCCGAGATCAGGACCGACTCGATCCCAAGTCGTTCCGTTCCACGCAAGGGCCGTTGCATGGCGGCTCGCCTGCGCCACGATGACACGGCCGACCGCCACGAGCCGGCCATCGAACACCGTGAACTTCCGGACCTCGCGCCCCGACCAATCGGCCGGCGTCATCGAGCTCCACTCCGACCCATTCCAACGGCTCACCATCGGCCGCCGCGGCAGGTAGAGGCCGCCGCCAACAACGAGATCACCTTCAAACTCAATGAGGTCGAGCCCGTAGCCGGGTTGCGTCGGCCCGAGTGGTTCCCACTGCCCGTTGCGCAGCACCATCACAGTCGAAATGCGATCGTTGGTCAGACGCAACCCCTCGACAGTGTTTGAGAATCCGGTGACAACCAGTTCGCCACGGAACACCAGCAAGCCGGTCACAGTGCCGGCCTTAATGTTGGTCGCGACCGGCGTCCATTGCACACCATCCCAGGAAACCACATGGCTCGATGGGCTCAAGGCACCCGCGGCCACAAGCGTGCCGTTCCAGTTGCCCACGACGTTCACCGAAGTGGGAGCGCCGGCTGCATTCTGGCCGATCCCGCGGTACTGGCCACCGTCCCACCCATAGACCGCGCCGAAGTACGTGGGCTTCAGGCCGCTGCTGAACGGACCGCCGCCAAAAACCAGCCAGTCCCGCTCCGGGCCGGGTTCGTCCGGGTCCCATCGGACAGCCGAGGCGGGTCCGAAGTTGTGGTCGGCTTCGGCCTGCCCCGGTCCCCAGAGCAGGCCCGATTCGCAAGGTTCGGCGGCCTTGGCCAAGCCGGGAGTCGCTCCGGCCGAAACCAGAACCATTCCCGCCGCCGCACCCATCCTCAACCAATATCCCGCACTTCGCATGACTGTCTCCCGCGACCCACGAGGTAGACAGGCGTTATGCGCACGGGCGATCAGCCCGGATCCCGCCGCGGCCCCAGATCCCGGGAATCCGGGGAATGCAATGGCTTTGCTCCCGAGGTCCCCGATTCCGACAGGGGTTTCCGCCCTTGATCCCCCCCCGGGGGAGTTCCTATCATCTCAGCCCGTCCGGACGTAGCCGGTCGGGCCCCCAACAGTCGATCAGATGCGAGCGAGGTTCGGATGGCGATTCGCGTGAAAGCACGGAGTGGCGAGACGGTCGAGCAGATGATGCGCCGTTTCAAGAAACTCTGCGAAAAAGAGGGCCTCATCAAGGACATCCGGCGCAAGGAGTTCTTCGAGAAGCCTTCCGAGCGTCGGCGCCGGGCGGCTCGCAAGAGCCTGAACCGCCGGCTGGCCCTCTCGGGCGAGTTCGAGCCCCGCAACGAGAAGTAATTCAGCGGCCCGGGCCTGACGGCACGGGCCGTTGCTTTTCTGGCTCCGCGTTCGCGAGCCAGGCAAATTTGGCGGGGGCGGCGGCACGATCGCCGAAAGTTCGGTAGTCTCTCTTTCCCGCCTTCGGGTCGGCGGGACGGTTCAGACCCTTTCGTTCCATTTCGCGGTCGCGTCGAGCTGCCTCTGGTAGCCCTCTCTGTGGGTTCCGACTCACGGCACCCCGACGCACCCAATCACGGGAAGCACACGCATGAAAACGATGCTGGCACCTCTGGCCAAAGCGTTCCAAACGCTTCTGGCGTGTTCCGCTGCGCGCCTTGCCGCCGCCGCACTGCTCGCCGCAACCATGGTGATCACCGCCGTACCGGCCCAGGCCGCGTCCGTCGGCGCCGATCAGCCCGTCTTCCAGCGCCCCGGCGGCGAAGCCAACCTCGTCATCCCTGACCTCAACAAGGTCAAGTTCATGGGCATCGGCGGCCACGACCTGCTCCTCGCGGGCTTTGTCGTCTCGGCCCTGGGCCTCGTCTTCGGCGCGGTCATCTACGTCCAGCTCAAGAAGCTGCCCGTCCACAAGTCCATGCTCGAGGTGTCGGAACTCATCTACACCACCTGCAAGGCGTACATGATCCAGCAGGGCAAGTTCCTCGCCCAGCTTTTCCTCTTCATCGGCGTCATCGCCGCGCTCTACTTCGGCGTCTTCGCCCCCACCCCGAACATTGACCCCGCCACCGGCGAGTTCATGTCCGGCTTCTCCATCGGCCGCGTCGCACTCATCCTCGCGTTCGCCGTCGTCGGCGTACTCGGCTCGTATCTCGTCGCGTGGTACGGCATCCGCGTCAACACCTTCGCCAACAGCCGCACCGCCTTCGCCTCGCTCAAGGGCAAGCCCTTCCCCTGCTACGCCATCCCGCTCAAGGCGGGCATGTCCATCGGCATGATGCTCATCTCCGTTGAGCTGCTCATCATGCTGGCGATCCTCCTGCTCCTGCCCGGCGATCTGGCCGGCTCGTGCCTGATCGGCTTCGCCATCGGTGAGTCGCTCGGCGCCGCGGCCCTCCGCATCGCCGGCGGCATCTTCACCAAGATCGCCGACATCGGCTCGGACCTCATGAAGATCGTCTTCAAGATCAAGGAAGACGACGCCCGCAACCCCGGCGTCATCGCCGACTGCGTGGGCGACAACGCCGGCGACAGCGTCGGCCCCTCCGCCGACGGCTTCGAGACCTACGGCGTCACCGGTGTCGCACTCATCGTCTTCACCATGATCGCCGTCACCCCCGGCATCTTCGCCCCCAAGCAGATCGACCTGGGCGGCGGACGCATGGAGTCGTTCGCCTACACGACCAGCATCGTGGACGTCGCTGATTCGGCCGAGTATCAGCAGGCTCTGGTGAAGCGCGCCGAACTCACCAAGGACGACGCCACCAAGAAGCGCCTCGAAAGCCTCCAGGCCGACACCAAGAACCCCGCCGTTGTCGCCGCCGCCAAGGCCGCGGTGATCCCCGCTCAGGAGCGTGCCCAGACCATCCAGATCAAGCTCTTGGTCTGGCTGTTCGTGATGCGCATCCTGATGGTCATCGCCTCGGCCGCGTCGTACTGGATCAACGACCTGCTCGCCAAGGGCAAGTACCTCAACTCCAAGACCATGAACTACGAGCACCCGCTCACGGTGCTGGTCTTCCTCACCTCCGCGGTCTCGATCGCGCTCACCTACGCCGCGTCGTACGTGATGCTCGGCGGGACGGCGGCGTCGGAGTACAACATCCCCGCCGACTTCTGGTGGATGCTCGCGACGATCATCTCCTGCGGCACCGCCGCCGGCGCGATCATCCCCGAGCTGGTCAAGGCCTTCACCAGCGTGCACAGCCGCCACGTCGCCGAGGTCGTCAAGTCCTCGGAACAGGGCGGTGCCTCGCTCAACATCCTCTCGGGCTTTGTTGCCGGCAACTTCTCGGCCTACTGGCTGGGCGTCGCCATCATCGCCCTCATGGGTATCGCCTACTACATCAGCACCCTGGGCCTGGGCGCCATCATGCTCGCCCCGGCCGTCTTCGCCTTCGGCCTCGTCGCCTTCGGCTTCCTCTCCATGGGCCCCGTCACGATCGCCGTCGATTCCTACGGCCCCGTGACCGACAACGCCCAGTCCGTCTACGAACTCTCCACCATCGAGACCACGCCGGGCATCCAGGACGAGATCAAGCGTGACTTCGGCTTCGATCCCAACTTCGAGGAAGGCAAGCAGTTCCTCGAAGAGAACGACGGCGCCGGCAACACCTTCAAGGCCACCGCCAAGCCCGTGCTCATCGGTACCGCCGTCGTCGGTGCCACCACCATGATCTTCTCGATCATCGTGCTCCTCACCGGCGGCCTGCAGACCAACCTCGACAAGCTCAGCCTGCTGCACGCCCCGTTCCTGCTCGGGCTCATCATGGGCGGCGCGGTGATCTACTGGTTCACCGGAGCCTCGACCCAGGCCGTCACCACCGGCGCCTACCGCGCCGTGGAGTTCATCAAGGCCAACATCAAGCTCGAAGGCGTGACCAAGGCGAGCGTCGAAGACTCCACCAAGGTCGTGACCATCTGCACCGAATACGCGCAGAAGGGCATGTTCAACATCTTCCTCGGCGTCTTCTTCGCCACCCTCTCCTTCGCCTTCGTCGAGCCCTTCTTCTTCATCGGCTACCTCATCGCCATCGCGCTCTTTGGCTTGTACCAGGCCATGTTCATGGCCAACGCCGGCGGCGCCTGGGACAACGCCAAGAAGATCGTCGAGACCGATCCCATCTACAAGAACAGCGGCCGCGGCAAGGGTTCGGACCTGCACGCCGCTTGCGTCGTCGGCGACACCGTCGGCGATCCGTTCAAGGACACCTCCTCGGTGGCCATGAACCCGGTCATCAAGTTCACCACCCTCTTTGGCCTGCTCGCCGTCGAACTGGCGATCCACGTCAAGGAGCCCGGCTTCGTTCACACGCCGCTGACCATTGCCCTCGCCATTGCCTTCTTCCTCGCCTCGGCCTTCTTCGTCTACCGCTCCTTCTACGGCATGCAGATCGGTGGCGCCCGCGAGTCCCGCTGATATCGCCTGCAGCCCAGCCGATCAGTCGTCTGAAAACACAAAGGCCCGCACGCGACGCGTGCGGGCCTTTTCCGTTTCTCACGCTCAATACCTCGGCCGGATCACTTGGCCTTCACATAGAACGGCACGTTCGCCGTCGCCGCGTTGCCCTTGGGGTCCTTCACATACATGAACAGGCGATACCGCCCCGGCTTGCGCGGCGCCGCAAACACAGCCTTCGCCTCTGTCGCCGAGGGCGTCGACGCCGCGAACTCGGTCGGCACCACCGGAGGCACGTCCTCACGGTCCCCGCCGGTCTTGCGGTCCGACGATTCCTCGCGAACCTCCCACTCGAACTTCACCGGATCGCCATCGGGGTCATTGGCGGCGAGTGAACCCGTCAGCTTGGTCCCCGGCGCCACGCCTTCCATGCTCAGATCGCCGCCGCCCGTGACCTTCACGTCCCAGATCCGCGGACAGCGGTCCGCCGGCCACCGCCCGGTCCAGGCAAAGCTCATCGCGTCCGCCGCACCCAGACGGCTGCCGTCGGGCATGAACAGGCCGAACCAGGTGTGCGTGCACTCCTGCTTCTGGCCCCAGAGGAACGCGAACGAACCGATGACGTTCGGGTTCTCAGCGATGCCCGCAAAGTAACGCGAGAAATACGTATCCGCCTTCTCGGTCGAGTTCGGCTCGATCGGTACCCCGCCGCCGATCTCCTTGGGCCACTTGGTCTGCGGCACTTCCCACCAGCCCCGCGGGCCGAACTCGGTGATCGCGATCGGGCCGTCCCAACCAAAGCGGCGGGCGCGATCCGCGGCGGTGTCCATCCCGCCGTACGAGTTCACGCCCAGAATGTCGATGTCGGTGCAGTACTGCTTGATCTCACGGACCTTTTCCGGATTGACTTCGGCGACGATCAGCATCGTCGGCCGCGTCGGATCCACCTTCTTGACTTCACGGGCGACGCGGTTGACCTCTTTCCACATCGACGTGCGGTCGCCGTCGGCGCCAAGCTCCACCTCGTTGCCGATGCCCCACATCATGATCGCCGGATGATCCTTCAGCCGCTTGACATCGCTGATCTGCTTCTGAAGCTGCTCTTCCACCGCCTTCGCGTCGTTGTAGTTGAAGCCGTGACGCGGATGCGCCAGCCACAGGCCCACCATCACCGACACACCGAGCTTCTCGGCCTTGTCCAGCACCGGTTCGGCCTGATCGACCGACCACGTGCGGATCGCGTTGCCGCCCAGCGCGACGAGCTCTTCCAGCCGCTGCGAGCCACCCGCGCCGCGGAGGAACAGCTTCTCTCCACGCTTCATCAGCCTCCAACCCTTCGCATCCCGCTCGACGCGCACGCCCACGCCGTCCTTCGCGGACGATGGCGACTGCGGCGCGGATTCCGAAGCAAATGAGTGCATGACAATCAAGGTCGAGGCAACGACGGCGAACGCGGGTGAGGTCTTCATCGCTACAAGCTAGCCGCAAACGACCCAAGCGCCGACGCCAAAGCCGCGTGAAACTGCTATCGCGATTACTGAAACAACGCCGAGGTTAATCTACCCGATCCGGAGCAATGCCGATTGGGGCACTGATTTCCCTTGAAACCACTGGGGAACAGCCGGGTGGCACGCGATTCGCCTCCCACCCGGATCGAGCCAAGAATCCCCACTTGCCCGCGGATTTCCGCCGGGCCTTGCCTGCCCAATACCGAACCCGGGCGGCCTACTGAGAAAGACCAACGTGAATCCCGAAAAGAACAACCTGAATCTCGAACTGACCGGCCTCGTGGACGCCACCACCGCCGCCGCCAACAAGAACCGCCTCACCACCACCTCGACCGAGGACCCGGTGGTCGCCGAACTGGTGGACAAAATCCTCGACGCCGTCGGTGGCAAGCCGGGCACGATGGAACACCGCCTCGTCCGCGACCTGCTCATGACCTCGAGCAAGCTGATCCCAGACGGGCGGCACACCGGCGAGCTCAAGCTCATCACCACCGCTGTCAAGGAGATGCGCTACGCCTACCGCGTCTTCGCCCGCTACGAGAAGCCGCACAAGGTCACCATCTT
Organism: Phycisphaerales bacterium; assembly: GCA_947459215.1. Lineage (GTDB taxonomy): Bacteria > Planctomycetota > Phycisphaerae > Phycisphaerales > UBA1924 > JAFEBO01. Next base: position 21,714 of record CANHCQ010000010.1, on the reverse strand, counting down.
CGGCTCGGCCCGCACGCCCGAAACCCACCCGGACTACAAAGCCGCGGTCGAGTTCGGCCGCCTCATGAGCGAAGCCGGCTGGATGGCCATCACCGGTGCCGGCGACGGCATCATGAAGGCCGGCCACGAAGGACCGGGCCGGGCCCAGTCCTTCGGCGTGGCGATCCGCCTCCCTTTCGAGCAGGCGACCAACACCGTCATCGCCGGCGACGAGAAACTCATCCACTTCCGATACTTCTTCACCCGCAAGCTGATGTTCATCAGCCAGGCCGAGGCGGTCGCGCTCTTCCCCGGCGGCTTTGGCACCATGGACGAGGCCTACGAGACCCTCACGCTCGTCCAGACCGGCAAGGCCTCGATGGTCCCGATCGTGTGCGTCGAGGGCGAGGAAGGCAGCCCGAACCACGGGTACTGGAACGAGTTTGACCACTGGGTCCGCGAGGGCATGATCAAGCGCGGCTGGGTCAGCCCCGAAGACACCAATCTCTATTACATCGCCAAGACCCCCAAGGACGCCGTCGATCACATCGTCCGCTTCTACTCCAACTACCACTCGTCGCGGTACGTCAAGGACGATTTCGTGATCCGCCTCAAGAAGCCGCTCTTGCCGATGCACGTCGAGCAGCTCAACGACGAGTTCAAGGTGCTCGTCAAGGAAGGCGAGATCGTGCAGCGCGGCCCGTTCGAGGCCGAGACCGACGCCCTCGACCTTCCGCGGCTTGTCTTCCACCACACCCGCTACAAGTGGGGCATGGTCCGCAAGCTCATCGACCGCATCAACGAACTCTCCGCCTGACAAACCCCACGCTTCAGCGGATGCGGCGCACCACGGGCGTCGGGCACCATGCGCCGCGATCTCGCCAACAGATCGAGAGAAACCCTCGCAACTCATCCCCGAGCGTCGCGTATCGCATCCGGCCCATGAGGACCAACGAGTTCCATTCCTGGGCCTGTGCACTCCGCCACGTCGCCGGTGCGGCTGCCACGTGCGCGGTGCTCGCGGCCCTGACGGCCTGCGGCGGGTCGACCAACAAACCCACATCGCCCGTCGCCGGCCCCATCGTCGGACCAGTTCTCAACGAACCTAAAGGCCTCGAGATCAGGCAATGGCCCGTGGACGACGCGACCGACTCCATCGCACGGGCGCTCGCGCCGTACGAATCCGCCGAGTCGCCTCTTGATGCGCGAACACGGGACCGGCTCCGCCGCGCCGGCTTACGGGTCACGGTCGTCCCCGCCGCCGATCTCGACGCGATCCAGCAAACGCTGCGGCTTGCAGGCCGCCTCGATCAGCAGAGCGCCCGCGAGTTCCTCGAATGGTCGCTCATCGCCTCCGGACCGCAATGGAACGCACTGGCGACGTTCATCACCGACCGCGGCTCGCTCGCGCTCCCGCCCGGTCGATTCGCGATCTTCACCCGCGCCTGGGTCGCGCCAGGTGAGTTTTCGCAGAGCGACGCACCGGCGAAACTCCGTCTTGATCTGATGACCCGCCACCTTGAAGAAGGCTCCGAGCGCCCCAGTTTCGAAGACCTTCTCAAGCCTCAGCAGCGCCGCACGCTCGCCGATGCCGGTGCGCGCGTCGAAGCCCTCGATCTCTCGACCGAGCTCGGCCCCGATCAGGCGCTGATCCTGGTGCCCGAGTACCCAGATCGCGAATGGACCGACCTCGCCCGCCTCCCCAACTACATCGAGCGCGAACCCGAGCAACGCCTCGAGATCGAAGGCAAGCCCGCCGACCCCACCGCCGGACCGAAAGTTCCCCCGCCCCCCACCCTCGCCCACGGCCTGCTCAGCAACGCCACCGACCGCGGCGAACCCACTCGAAAGCTCGTCCTCGTCCTCGTCGCAAGACCGCCGCATGAGTTTCGGCTGCTGCGATAAGCAAGACAGAACCAGAACGGCTGCAATATGGCTACCACTGCCGACGGCTCGACGTCACCAGTGCCGCCGCTGCGCATCTTGGGTTCACGCCCGCTTCGTCTCGACCTTGTCCTTCACCGAGCTCGCCAGCCACGACAGACCCCACGGCACGCCCAGCAGCATCCCCGCGATCCAGTCCAGCGGCACCAGCCTCGCCGGCCCGATCAGTTCACCCGTCACCGCCGCGGTACGCAGCGATGCGCCGTGGTAGAACGAACCCGCCATCGGAGCCGCAATCATGACCAGCACGACCCCGATGTACGGCGCCAGCGCCGGCCTCGGATTCTCAACACCCGCGAGCAGCAGCCCGCCCGCCGCCCCGCCAATCAGGCCAGCGAAGAACCCTGCAAACAGCCCCTGCCCCTTCATCATCCCGATCGACGCGAAGAGGCTCCCGAAGACCGCGCCCGCCGCCGCCGCCAGCACAATCTGAATCCCGCGGCTCGTCATCGCGTCCCGCAAGCCTTCGAGCAAGCCGCAGCGGCATTCCGTCAGCGGATACACCGAATCATCCGCCTCGACCGGCTTCACCTTGTGCACAAGGGTCACCAGCAGCAACGCCGGCACCGCGAGAATCGCCGCCTCGATCGTCATCTGCAGCGCCGCACCGCTCGCAGAACTCGCATCACGCAGAATCATCCCACCTGCGCCCGTCCGTGCCGCCGCCCACACCAGCACGAAACCCGCCGCCGTCATCCCCATCCCCCGGCTCACCGTCTTGCTCCCAAGCCAACCCGCCACCAGCGCCCCCACCATCGCGACCAGCGTGAACCCGATCCCCAGCAGCGGCTGAGTCGACGTCAGCGACGTCGCCTCCGGCGAGCCACTCGGGCTGTGCAGCATCGCCAGCGGCACGCCCACAAACGGTCCGACGATTACCAGGGCGGTCAGGAGCGTCACCCATTCAAAGACGGCTTTGCGCATAGATTGGATCATCGGCAAGCCCCCCGCCGCGAGCAAGCGAGATTGGCGGTAGCATGTGCGAAAGTTCGATGCCCACCCCCGGACAATTGGGCCGCTCGCCCGCCACCGGCAAGGCCGAATCGTGGATGTCCGAGCCAGTCAAGGATGATGCGATGGACAACAAGCCTTCTACGCCCCCCGCCGCCGCGGGTTCAAACGTCTCACCCCTCACCGGTGCCGGCCCGCGCTCCGAGCTCCACGCCGGGCTCCGCTTCTCGCGACCCGTCGCCCTCGCCGACCTCACCGACGACCTGCTCTGGCCGAAGATCCTCAAGGCCCCGCGCCTGGCTCTCCGCCCCGCCAGCATCGGTATCGCGCTCTTCGCTCTGCTCGCCACAGATCTCATCGGCGAGATCTCCTGGTTCTGGCGCGGCAGCAATCAGCTTCGCGTCGGATCGCTCGTCAGCGATGAGTTCCTCGGCGGCGTCCGCATCCTGCTCTCGCAGCTCCGCGACGGCCTGCTCACCGGCGATCCCGATCGCGTCGTCAACGGCTTCGTCTGGCTCGCCGCCCTGCCAAAAAGCCTCTGGCAGGAGTTCTCCTGGGGCGTGCTGCTCGTCATCCCCATGATCGCCGTCCTGCTCATCGGCGGCGGGGCCATCTGCCGCGTCGCCGCGTGCGAGGTCGCCCACGGCATCCGCCTCTCCTGGGTCGACGCCCTGGGCTTCGGCCTTCGCAAGTGGCGCAGCCTGCTGCTCTCAATCCTCGGCCCGGCACTCCTTGCCGGCATTATTTTCGCCGGCATCAGCGTCTTTGGATGGCTTTTCTTCACCTACGGCTTCACACAGCCCGTCGGTGCCTTGTTCTACCCGGTCATGCTTCTCGCCGGCCTGCTCGGTGCCATTCTCGTGGCTCTGACCATCGTCGGAGCCCCGCTCATGGCCCCCGCCATTGCCTGCGAAGGCGGCGACGCCATCGAGGGCATCCAGCGTGCCTACGCCTACGTCCCCTCACGCCCGCTGCGCTACGCCCTCTATCTCGGCGTGCTCACCGCCACCGGATGGGTCGCCGTCACGCTCGCCATGGCACTCGGCATCGGCATCACCCGCTTCAACGCCGCCGCGATCGGATGGCTCGCCGGCGACGCTCCCTCCGTCATCGCCGATCCCGCCGCACGGTCCGAAGGCTTCACGCACTACGTCCTTCGCCTCTGGATCAGCCTGCCCACCATGCTCGCCACGGCGTACGCGATGAGCGTCGTCTTCACCGGCCTGACCATCGTCTACCTGCTGCTCCGCCGCGTCGTCGACGGCCAAAACCTCTCCGACATCTGGATGCCCGGATTGCTCCCCGGCACCGTCGCCACCCGCGAGCCGAGCACGGCCCCCGCCAGCGACGCCGCCGATTCCACCAACGACTAGCAACGAGCACGCAGCACCGCGGAGCCACCAATGGATCGATCCGCCCTGATCCGCCTCGCGGGGTTTCTCGCCGAACAGTCCGTGCAGGTTCTTCAGATAACAACCGGCGGCGTCGAACGCACACTCGCCGCCCGTTCCACCGACCTTCCAACCGAACTCGAAACACTCTTTGCCCAGGGCGGCACGCTGACGGCTCCCTCACTCGACCTCGTGATCCGCTGCGAGCCGCAAGCCACCAACATCGCGTGGCAAAGCAGCGACCAAGCCGTCACCATGCAGGTGGCAAAGGCCCTCGCACCCGCATGAACGTGCGCCCGTGATCCAGTACCCGGTCGCTACTTCTGCTCGACCTGCAGGTTCAGCCGCTCCTGCTTGGCCTTGAAGTAGTTCTCCAGCATGCGGCGATGTTCAGCCATTCCCGCAGGCTCTCCGAACACGAGATCGAACTTCTCGCCATTCACCGCGAGGTCCTTGTTCTCCGGGTCACGGAAGGCCTCCGACGCGATGTCGTAGCTGTACCGCTTCAGGTCATCCGGAGCCGCCTGGTAGGCTGCCGCGGCCTGATCGAGGGTGAGGTTCGTCATGAACTGCGCAAACACAATGCCCGCGTGAATCCGGAAGTCCGGCTCCATCACGTCCATGCGGGCGTTCACCGGGTCCGACGCCGACAACCGACGCTGATGGGTCATGAAATACGCGTGCGCCTGGGCGGCGTACTTCATATTGGCGTCGAACACCTGCATCTCGCCGCCCAGCAGCCCATACGCGTACGCGCCGATCAGGGCCGCCGCAACCTCCTGCACCGCCACGTTCGGCGACCGCTGGCGATCGGCGATCTGCCCGATCACCCATTCATCAAGCTCCTTGGCGTACTTCTCCGCTCGATTCGGATCGTTCGTATTGACACGGTCCCAGACCGCGAGACTGCGGTAGTAGCGTTCCGCGACATCCCGCATCCCCATGCGGTAGAAGTACATGATCACGTCGATGAAGAAGTTCTCGTACCCCGCCGCGTACATGCTGTACGCACGCTCCTTGCCGTCAAACGTGCTCCGCTTGTCGATCTCCTCCATCAAGTCCGCGTAGGTCTGCGCAAAACTCGGATCCGGGATCGCGATGTACGTGCTGCCGAGGTTCAGGTTGAACGCGAAGTAGTCAAAGAACAGCCGCCCCGATCGATAGAGCTCCTGCACCGACTGGATCACCAGTCGGTCCGTATTCGTGAAGTCGTAATCCCTGCGGTTGCGATCCGTCACCCGCAGCAAACCTCGCTCCACGCCCGTCGCGGACCAGTACAGCGCGTGGGCCGCGGGGTTTCGCCAGTCGATCGGTCCGTACTTCTGCACAAACCGCACCATGTCCGACACGCTCATGTGATACACGCGTTCGATCATGTACCGTCGTGCGAAAGCCAGGTACGCGTCCCATGCGTCCTTGAGCGCCGGATCGTCCATCAGCGACATCAGCGACCGCGTCCGCTCGCCCATGCTCTGCGCCGCCCGCTTGCTCGCCGACGACTTCTGCATCGCCACGATCATCGCGTGCCGCCGAAGCAGGATGCGGATCTGGTCCGGACCCGCCTCGCGATCCTCGCCGATCGCCGCCGGCTCGCCCACTTCCTTCTTGATCCGGTCCACCAGCGTCCGCACCGACGGCGTCTGCGCAATCACATCCGAGAGCTGCGTCGGTGCCGCCTCGATCGGCGCCAGAAACGCCGCGGCACGCGCGATCGCCCCAGAACGGCTGCGGTCCTTCGGGTCCCCCACCGGCGGCGCACCGAGCAGGCTGTGCCACTCTTCCGCCACCTTCATCTTGTAATACCGATTCGAATCGTCGGTGACGCCCTGGATCTTGTGCAGGAAGATCCACGCCAGTTCCTTGTGCAGCAGCAGGTCGTTGGGGTTCGCCGGGATCGCCCGATCCCGCAGGAGCGCGATCCCCGCGTTCACCCAGTACCAACGCTCCGTCCGCGTGTTCGTCCCGACCGAGATGTTGTACGCCAGGTTCCACGCATGGAACACCCACACCCGCGGGAACCGTGGCTGCAGACGCGTGATCGCCTCGGCCAGCTGGTTCAGCTCGTAGTACTTTGCAGCCTGCTTCAGGTCATTGGCCCGCATCCACAGGAAGTTCACGAAGATCCCGCGGAACGCTCCAAGAGCAATGCCCAGCGCCACCTCCGGCGGCTGCCCCTCCTCCACGCGATCCGTGTACGCCAACTTCGCACGGCTCGCCGCCGACGCCAGCAACGTCGACAACCCCACGCTCGCCACCGAGCACACGACGATCACCAGCACGCACATGATCCGGACGAACTTGCTCGACATCGCGGTTCTCCCGAATCAGTTGCCCGAATAGATCGCCAGTTCCCGCGAGCGGAACACGGTCGCGGCGAGCGCAAACAAACCCACCACCAGCACCGCCAGGAGCGTCATCGCGTACGCGACATCCATCCACGGCAGCAGCACCCCATCCACCAGACGCGACGTCGGCTTCAGGTCCGCGTAGAACGCCAGCGGCGTGCTCACCGCCTGTGCGATCTTGTCGATCACGACGTAGAACCAGATCGTGTTGCCCTTGAAGTCCTCCACCTGCCAGTTTTCCAGCGCGTCCTGGATAAACCGCGAGCTCTCCGCGATCAGGAAAATCCCCGCCGCTGTCAGCGTCGCCACCGGGAACGACAGGAAGGTCGCCGCGAAGATGCCCGCCATCGTGATGAACGCGATCTTGAGCCAGAGGATCGCGAACACCCGGGCAAAGTTCACGCGATAGCTCCCCGCCTCGTACGTCATCTCGAGTGCGAGCGGCGCGAAGTACAACGCGTTCGGATTCGCTGTCTGGTTGTAGAAATCACCGTTGAAGATATTGACGACGATGCGGCCCTCGCTGTCGATCACGCTCGGACTCAGCGTGACCGTGTGCTGCTGCGCCAGAGAAACCTTCTCCGTCGCCACCGCACCGTTCGAGAACAGGAACGTGATCGTGAACAACATGTCCGGCCGGTTGCTCCCCGCCTCCGGACGGAATCGGAACATGATCGGCAGACCCCGATCCCGCGGCGCGGCCAGCCCCTCGAAGACATACTGCTTGTCGGTCCCCGGCTCGATCGTCCGCTGCTCGAGGTTCACCGCCTTCATCAGGTCCTCGCGCACGAACGCCCGGTCCGTCGCCGTGTCGCCAAAGTCCGGCCGGGTCAGCTTCTCCTGCTTGATCCGCGCGTCGATGCTCTGCTCCACCGCCGCCGGGTCCAGCTTCAGCGGCGTGAACGTCACTCCCATGCGGGCCGTCAGCACCTGCGTCTCGAGAATCTCCCGGTCCGACGTGATCGGGATCGATTCATCCGCCGACCGATACGCCGACAGCTCGCCGTTGGCCGGCTGCGACCGCAGATACTCGGTGAACAGGAACACCGCCCCGCCGGTCACGCCCAGCAGCACCGCCGCCAGCGAAACCACGCCCAGCCACTTGCCCAGCACATACTGCCACGCCGCCACCGGCTTGGTCATCGTCTGCCAGATCACCTTGCTACGCTGCTCCATCGCCACGCTGTACACGCTGAAAAGCACGCACAGCACCGCGATGATCGTGTACGACAGCCCCGTGCCATACTGCAGGAAGTTCTGCACCCGGTACCGCAGCGCCTGCTTGTCGTCGAGCAGCAGCGGCAGCGCGGCCAGCAGCAGCACAACCAGCACGATGAACACGCCCGAGATCTTCATCCGGGCCGCCTCGTCCAGCGTGTTCCGCGCGATCGCCAGCACCCGCGACGGGCCCGAAAGCAGAATCCGCACCGCCGTGATCAGCACCAGGAACACCGCCCACAAGGTCAACGCCGCCGTGACGAACATCACCGTGCCCGAGAAGCCCGGCACCAGCCTGCCGAACGTCCAGATCGCCGCGATCCCGATCGCGATCAGCGTGTACCAGACCGCAAGGTTGATCCAGATGATCACGATCGCGAAACCCGTCGCCAGCGCGATCAGCACTCCCACCGCCGTCGAATCCGCTTGCCGCGCCAGAATCGAGTTGATGATCTTCACCGCCTGGCGAGCCTGCGTCTCCTCCGCGCTCTGCACGCGGGTCTCGAGCGTCGGATCGCGGGCGTCCTTCTGCTGGCCCTCCGCCGGTTCGGCCGGGGCAAACGCCTTCTCATTGATCTCAACCCGCGGCGGCTCGGCCGCTCGCCCCACCAGGTACGTGGTGTACCCCGCGATCGCCGCAATCAGCACGATCACCGTCGCGATCAGCTTGAACGTCCGATCGCGCTGCAGACGGTCCAACGCCGCAATGCGTTCGCCGATCTTCACCGCGGCTTCTCCGAATCACCCATCAAGCGGGAAATGACGTCCTGATCCACGTTCTGCGCCGGCGGCGGAACGTTGCCGCCCGACGAAGGTGGCGTTGCCGGACGCACCGGCGCCGACGCGGGCCTGGGTGCCTCAGCCTTGGTCAGCGAGCCGATCAAGTCCGAATCCGGGCCGCTCGTCGCCGCCGGAGCGTCGACGACCGGCGCGACAACCTTGCTCACGACGGTCTCGGCCGGAGCCTTGGTCAGGTTCTCGATGAGCTCGCTGCCCTGCAGTTCGCTGTTCTCTCCGAGCAGGAACGACGCCGTGGGACCGCCCGCCGTCGCGCCCGATGTCGCCGCCTGTTGCTGTCTCGCCCGCTCGACGATGTCGAGGAAGAACTCTTCCAGCTTCTGCCGCGGCCGCGCAACCTTGTAGATCGACTTCGATCCGCCGCTCCGCCGCCGAATCACCGCGTCGATCTCGCTGATCGTTTCCTCGTCCAACGCGTCGGACTCGATCGTCGTCCGGTCCTGAGACTCCAGCAGCGAATCGCACGTGCCTTCTTCACGCTTCTGACCGCCGTACAGCACGATCATGCGGTGCACGCAGTCTTCCACGTCCGCAAGCAGATGGCTCGAAAGCAAAATGGTCTTGCCACGCCGGCCGAGCTCGATGATCAGGTCCTTCACCTGCCGCGTACCCACCGGGTCCAGCCCCGTCGTGGGTTCGTCAAGGATCAGGAAATCCGGATCGTTGATCAACGCCTGCGCGATGCCGATGCGCCGCTGCATGCCCTTGGAGTAGTCCCGCACCGGACGGAACTGCGCCCCGGTCAGGCCCACCATGTCGATCAGCTCATCGATGCGACGCTGCCGCGTGCGATAGTCCAGCTCGAAGAGCTTCGCGTAGTACTCCAGCGTCTCGCGCGCGTTCAGGAACTGGTACAGGTACGACTCTTCGGGCAGGTACCCGATCCGCCGCTTCACCGCGACATCGAACGGCGACTTTCCGAACACCGCCATCCGCCCGCTCGTGGGCTTCAGCAGACCCAGCAACAGCTTGATCGTCGTCGATTTGCCCGAGCCGTTGGGACCAAGCAGGCCAAAGACCTCCCGCGGCTGGATCTCGAACGACAGATTCTCAACCGCCCGCGCACGCGACCGCAGCCAGAAGTCCTTGAAGACCTTCGTCAGGTTCTGGCAGAAGACCACCGGCTGGCCGCCAGCCCCTCCGCCGCCCCCGCCAGTCGTCTGTCCGATCGCCATAACGAACGCTCCTGACCGATCCGTGCTTACTGCGACATCGTGGACTTGGGCTGCGTCGTGAACTGGGCCTCACGCTGCGCCTGCTCGCGCAGCTCCGAAGCCTTCAGATTCTCCTTGCGACGCGTCTCCTCGTTGCGCCGCTTCGCCAGAAGCGGATCCTCGTTGATCTTGAGCTCCAGCGTCTTGGTCCCCGGCGGCACCAGCAGCAGCTGCACCGAATCGCGGTCTAGGAACGACTGCAACGCGTCCATCCACTCCCGGTGCAGCATGACCCGCGGGTTCGACTTGTACTGCCCCAGCTTCGCCTGGAAGCTGTTGAGCTCTGCGCGGCGGCGGTTCACCACCTCGCTGGTGTACTGGTGCGCCTCGCTGATGATCCGGGCCACCTCGCCGCTGGTCTTGCCCTGCACCAGCTGCCCATCCACCGTCACCGGCTTGCCTTCGATGAGCAGATCGATCGTGGTGAGGATCTCGGTCTTTGCCTTCTCGTCGTTGTTCACCACGGCGAGCTCGTACTTATCGATCTGCGCGATCAGCGTCGGCACCACCTCGCCCGCCTTGCGGTTGTACGCGAGGCTGGCGTCCGTGTTCGCCTGCGAGACGACCTGCTGCGCCTTGGCCGACGCGCTCTGCACGTTGTTGAATGCGTCCCGCACGTACATCGGCGGCGTCACCGACGTCAGCTCGAACGACTCGATCTCGATGCCCGCGTCCATCTCGTTCAGTTGCTTCTGGGCGATGTCCTTTGCCGCCGCCGCGACAATGCCCATGTCGCCCGCCGACTGCTTCATCAGCACTTCGACGTTGGTCTGCGCCACCGCGCGGACGATGCCGCGGGCACACGCCGCCCGAACGATCCGCACTTCGTCCGACGGAAGGATGTTCGCCGCGTACGCGCTGGTGTCGGACCGGCGGTACTTCACAGCCCACTGCGCGTGCGCCAGGTTCGCGTCCGCCGTCAGCAGCGATCCGTCGTTGTCAGGGTTGAGCTTCGGTTCCTTGCTGAGCGAGTCGATCGACTTGCCCTGGTTCTTCTCGTCGACCCGCGGCCAGAACTCCGAGTTCAGCGCGATCTGCTCCGTGCCCGTCCCGACCTTCACCAGTTCACCGATCGGATACGGCCAGCCGACCTGCAAACCCGGGCTCAGGCTGCTCGCCTGAATCTTGCCGAAAAGCAACCGGATCGCCTGCTGACCTTCCTTCACCGTCTGGAACCCGCTGAGCGCAAACAGCACCAAGAGCGCAAACATCGAGACCTGCACGATCCGCAGCGTGATCGCCAGCGCATCCGCCAACGACTTGTTCGCGGACGCCAGCAGGTCCTCCTGGCTTTGCATCCGCGCTGTGCCGCGACTCAGCTGCACGCTCGCACGACGCCCGCTCGACGGCACGTTGCCGCCGCCCGCCCCGCCAGGCCCGCCGGGCCCAGCCTCGTCAGGCGACAGCGTCCTCGCCTTGGTCAGTTCCAGGTCGTTCACCGCACGCCCTCCGCGCTGGTCTGCTTGCCCGCCTCGGTGACGGACGGCAGCTTCGGCAGGATCGCCGTCGCCGCGTCGTTGCCGATCGACGTCGCCCCGATCTTCTCCTTGCCGCTCATCAGCTTGTCCAGACCGCTCAGCGACAGCATGTCAAAGCCCGGCAGCGAATCCGGCAGCACCAGCGTCGTGCGCCGGCTCAGCGTCGTCTTCAGGAAGTCCACGTTCCGCAGGAACACCGCCAGGTCCGGGCTCGCGTTCATCTGCTCGTAGAACTGCCGGGCTTCCTTATCGCCCAGCGCCCGGATCTCATCCGCACGCCGACGCGCAAACGCCTCGATCCGCAGCGCGTCCGAGTCGGCCTTGCTCCGGATCGCCTGCGCGCGGGACTCGCCCTCGCTCTCCAGGCCCTTCACCAGCGTGCGCCGGTTCTCGATCATCGCGTCCATCACCTTCTGCGTCGTCTCCTCGGGCAGAATGATCCGGTTCACGCCAACGCTCACCGCTTCCACCCCGAAGTCCGACAGCGTGTTCCCGCCCGCGGTGCTCGCCTTGAGCGCCGCCAGCACGCGAGCCTCAAGCTCCGGCAGCTTGCTGCCCTTCTCGTCCGCCGAGAAGAGCTGATCCATCCGGAACCCGCTCGTCACGCCCAGCGCCGAGCGCAGGCTGTCACGGATCGTGCTCTCGGCCTTGCGGAAGTGATCGTCCGCCCGTTCGCCGGCGTTGCTGAACCTCTGGAAGAACACCAGCGGGTCCTTCACCCGCCAGGTGGCGAACGACTCGACGATAATCTGACGCGCATCCGCCGTCTGCTGCGTCTCCGAGCGCGTCTGCACGAAACGGACGCGCTTGTCATACGTCGTCACGTTCTGCACCGGATAGGGCCACTTGAACTCGAGCCCGGGCTCGGTCTTGATCGCGTCCGCTCCCGACGCCTTGCCGAACGTCGTCAGCACCGCGATCTCCGTGAACCGCACCGTGTACGTGCAGGTGTACAGCAGCATCGCCGCGACAAACAGAAACGCCATGAAACCAACAATGAACCGTGGCACTGTCGTTACTCCCGTCGTTCGTTCCCGCGGCCTTCACTCTCCGGCCGCGAATCTGCAGTTCTGAAATCCCAGGCCCGAAGCCCCCATCCCTCTCCACTCAGTTCGGCACATCCTCAGGCTTGATCTCCTGGAAGACGTTCGTCCCGCTGTCCTTGTCCTGCAGTTCCGCCGTGATGCGAAGATCCTGCAGCTTGTCGCTGGTGATGAAAAGACGCGTGTCCGCCAAGGCGATCTTGAGCGCGTCGAAGTAGAGCGACGCCTTGAAGAGCTCCGGCGCGCTCTTGAAGCTCTCGAGCAAACCGCCGTACCGCACCGCCCGGGCACGCTCGCCCATGTGCCGCACCCATCGCTCGCTCTTGGCCTCTGCAATCAGCGACGCCGCTCGCCCGCCCGCCTGATCCAGGAGCTTCTGAATCTCAAACTCCTGCTCGTTGATCTTCGCCTGCGTGCCTCCGCCCTCGACGCGCATGCGATCCAGCCCGTCGATCCGGCCCACGATCTCTTCAGCGAGCTTCGCGCTCCCGGCGATCCTCGTCAGCGTCTCCACCGCCGTCGCCCGCGCACTGTCGATCTTCGCCTGACGGTTCTGCTCCGCGCCGACCACCGCCTCGAACTCGGTCGCGACCTTCTTCGCCGGGTGCACGCCCGCCACGCCCAGGTTGATGATCCGGATGCCGGGCCCTCGCCCCTTGCCGTCGGCGTCCGGGTTCAGCTGCGCCAGCGCCCCCTCCACCTTCTGCATCAGCGCCGCGCCCGTCTTTTCCCGCCCGGGACCGAGAATGTCATCCACGCTCAGCGTCGACATGTAGCGGATGATCTCCCGCTGCGCCGTCGCCTTGATCAGGTCATCCCGCGAGTCCGGAGGACCAAGCTGCTCATAGAGCGCCACGTTCTCGATCGCGTAAAACATCGGCAGCTCGACCGAAAGCAGCGCGATCGCACCCTGCGACGAAGTACGCGCCGACCCAGCCGGCTGCATCACCTGATAATGCTCTTCGCGAGCGTGATCGTTCGTCCACAGGATCGCGCCCTGCGCGTTCGTCGGCGGCTGCGTCGCCAGGTTCATCACCCGGACGCCCGTCGCTGTCTCCGTCACGCCGATCCGCTCGCCCTTGTCGTTCCGCAGAACCTCGGTCGGAATCACGACCTCGTCGATCGGCCACGGAGCCTTGATCAAGAGACCCGGCTCCACGTTCTCCTGCACGATCTTGCCGAACCGCAGCACCATCGCCCGCTGGTGTGGCTCGATCACCGTGAAGCACGAAACGCCCCACATGATGAGCAGCCCACCCAGGATCAGCGGCGCCGCCGCACGGCTCAGCAGCCGATACAGCCACGTGCCCGAAACGTCATACCCGAGCTGATAGTTGATCGCTTCGTTGATCGATCGCGCCACCGTCTCCGGCGATGCCACCAACCCGAGCAGCGGCGAATTGAACGCCGGCCGCGGAGATTCCCCCGCCTTCCGCGGGCGATAGATATCCAGCACGAAGTTCACAAACACTTCAGCGCCAAACACCATCAAGGCCACGGGCAGCACCACCCGCAGCGCCCGCAGCGGCCCATCCGGCCCCACGATGTCCACGATGTGGAACACCACGAGCGACACGCACATCAGCGACAGACCCGCCGCCGACGCGGCTCCGGCCTTCAGATTCGCCCACACCGTCTGGCGAGCCATGCCCGCCGCGTACCGCGCAAACAGGAACAACACCACCGCGATGAACGCCTCGATGCCGATCGCCCAGCCCCGGAACGCCGGCGCATCCAGCGTGTGGAACTCGACCTGCCCAGTCTTGAATCGCAGGTATCCAACCCCGATCAGCGCCGCGCCGAAGAGCACGCTCACGATCGGGAAGAACACCTTGTACATCGCGTTCAGCCGGCGGGCCGCCACGCGGAACTCGTCGCCCGTCGCCTCGAACACGCTCGCCGCCGCCGCGTCCTGCCCCAGCGTCTCGGCCTCGATCGCCTCGATCCGCTCACGCCGCGCCTGGTCGAACACGATCCCCAGCGCCAGCCAGATCACCGCGCCCATCGCACCAAAGAGACCCGCGGTCAGCGCCGCGTGGTCCTTGGCCAAAACGCCATAGATCACCAATGCCGCCGCCAACAAGCCCTGAATGACAAGGCCGAGGAAGCTGACGCTGGTCGCACGCTGGTAACTGAGATAGTCCGGTCGCATCGTGACAGTCCGCTCGCGAAAGGGCCATCGGCCCGTTGTCGTCCACCGACCGACGCCGCGGATCCGCGACGCCGCACGCACACGCCCGAAAGAACTCCGAGCGCGCCTCCCCCACCTCCACGCCCCCCCACCAACCCCACACACCCCTTCCCAAGCCAACCCGCCCCACACGGGTCTCGATAGTAGAACCCGTCTCGCCGGATTCCCGCCGCTCACCCCCGATTCAACCCGCCATTCGCACCCACGCGCCGAAGAGTCACCACCCCGGACGCGCACACGCGCCGCCCCGCTCCCCTGCATTCCCTCGTTCTCGCTCCGGAATCGCGCCCCCGCGCAAGAAACACGCAAGAGCCCGCCAACGGCGGCACACGAACCGGAACGTGCCCTTTCATACGCCCCATTTCCCCTCCGGTTCGAACGAACCGAAACTTCCCGCCGCGCGAATGGACTTCCGTCACCGGGGCCCGACACTTCCAACCCCAACGCTCTCTGCGTGCCCGCCTCCCGCCTCATTCACACTCCCCGCGCCGCCCTCCCTTTCCGCGGCTAGCCTTTCCTCCGCGCCCGACTCCGGACGCCACACCACATGAACGCCCGCGCCCTCACCATCGCCAGAAATACCTTCATCGAGTGCCTTCGGCAACCGGTGCTCCTGCTCCTCGTCCTGGGCTGCGGCGTCCTCCAGGTTCTTATCACCTGGATGTCCGCCTTCTCCATGGCCGATGTCGAATCCGCAGAGGTCGCCGGCGACAACAAAATCCTCCTCGACATCGGCCTCTCCACCGTCTTCCTCTGCGGCACGCTCATCGCCGGCTTCATGTCCACCAGCGCCATCAGCCGCGAGATCGAAAACAAAACCATTCTCACCGTCGTCAGCAAGCCCATCGGCCGCTGGATCGTCGTCTTCGGCAAGTTCCTCGGTGTCGCCG
The DNA here is from genome assembly GCA_947459215.1 of Phycisphaerales bacterium. Taxonomy (GTDB): domain Bacteria; phylum Planctomycetota; class Phycisphaerae; order Phycisphaerales; family UBA1924; genus JAFEBO01. Next base: position 6,272 of record CANHCQ010000010.1, on the reverse strand, counting down.
GCGCCATCCTGATCGCCACCGTCATCATGCTCTGCTTCCTCATGATCGCCATCCGCCACGGCGTCATGACGACCTCCGCCGACGCCGTCGACCGCCCCGCTGTGTTCTACGGCGTCGGGGCCGTCTTCATCTCCATGCTCGGCGGCGCGTGGTGCAACTTCTTCTACCGCTGGAATTTCCCCCAAGTCGCCACACTGCTGCTGCTGCCGCTCATCTTCCTCGCATACGTCGGCGTCCTGTTCACCTCGAAGACCTGGGCCTTTCAGGGGCTGCTCGTCGATTTCAAGCCCCAGATCCTGCTCGCCTGCATCTGCCTCGCGATCGCGATCCTCGTACTGACCAGCGTCGCCATCGCCGCTTCCACACGCCTCGGCCAGGTCATGACCATCGTCGTCTGCATGGGCGTCTTCTCGCTCAGCCTCATGTCCAATTTCTTCATCGGGCGCCACGTCTTCAAGAACACCCACGTCGCCGAGATCGAAGCCATTGCAGCACCCGACCCCGCCAAGCCCAACCTCTCCCTTCCCGGCGAGACCCTGAAAATCAAGCTCCGCGGCGCACCCACCAAGCCCCTCCGCGTCGGCACTTCCTTCTACTACTCACCCAGCCCCGTCGGCTTCCCCATGATGGTCCCCGCATTCCCCGTTCACAGCGGAGACTTCGAGAAGGACGGCGCCATCCTCGGCCCCGACGTCCCGCCCGGCGTCTACGTCACGCAGGTCAACGGCTTGGAGCTCACCGTCCGCCACATCGGCGGCACCCCGCTCGCCGTGCAACAGCCGCCGCAGCCCGACGACTTCGTCTTCACCGAAACCACCCGCATCAACCCCGTCGCGCTCGCCGCCTGGGGCGTCATCCCCAACATGCAGACCTTCTGGCTGCTCGACGCCATCTCCCAGAATCGCACCATCCCCGCCACCTACCCCCTGCTCGCGCTCGCCTACGGCCTGGTCCAGATCGCGATGTTCCTCGCAGGCGCCGTCCTCCTCTTCGAAGGCCGCGACGTCGGTTAACGCAAAAGCCACGCTCCGGCCTCCTCGCCAATACGCACGGCGACACCGAGGCCAGCGCTCTCACCGCAGAGCCACAGAACAACTGAGAAAAGAAAAAACGCTTCAATGCGGCTCTGGCCGCCCTGAAGCGATGTCTTCTCTTTGTACCTCTGCGTTGCTGTGGCGATCCTCGACTAAGCCGGCAAAAGCTCGCCCGCCGCGTCGTGCTGCCCGATCGCGCTCTGATACGCAACCACGCACTTCTCCGCCGCCCCGGTCCACGTGAGCCGCTGCAGCTCAAACGCGCCGTGCTCCCGCAGCGTGTTGCTCAAGGGCGGATGCCGCAGCACCGCCACAATCTTGTTGGCCATCTCATCGATGTCCCAGAAGTCCACCTTCAGAACATGCGACAAAACCTCCGACACGCCGCTCGTCTTGCTCACGATCACCGGCACGTCGTGCGACAGCGCCTCAAGCGCCGCCAGCCCGAAGGGCTCGCTCACGCTGGGCATCACGTAGCAATCCGACAGCCCGAAGACCCGCTCCACGTCCTTGCCCTGCAGGAACCCGGTGAACACCACCTTGTGCCCGATCCCCATGTTCGTCGCGAGCTCGACCATCCGCAGCGCCATATCACCCGAGCCGGCAATCACGAACTTGGTGTTCGGCACCTTCTCGAGCACGCGCTTGGCCGCCGCGATGAAGTACTCCGGCCCCTTCTGCATCGTGATGCGACCCAGGAAGAGCACGATCTTGTCGCTCTTCTGGATCCCCGCCTCACGCGACGGCTGCTGCCCCTCGCGCTCGATGCCGTTGTACACAACCTCGATCCGATCCGCCGGCACGCCGTAACGCCGCTCGCAGATGCTCTTGGTGAGCTGGCTCACCGCAATCACGCGATCCGCGCTCTGCATCCCCATCCGCTCGATCTCGAAGACCCGCTGGTTCACGTTGTTGCCCGCGCGGTCAAACTCCGTCGAGTGCACGTGCACCACGAGCGGCTTCCCGCTCACGCGGCTGAGCATCACGCCCGCCGGAAACGTCAACCAGTCGTGCGCATGAATGACGTCGTAGTCCTCGCCGCGAGTCAGCGACACCACCAGCCTCGCATATCGCTCGGCATCACCCACAAGGTCAAACCCGTAGTTGCCGTTCGAAGGCCCACTCGTCAGGCCACTCGAGACACCTCCCGCGCCTCCTCCCGCGCCGCCCAGCGACGACACCGGGAACGCGCCCCCCGCCCGCGACGTGCTCAAAAGCTCCGTGACATGCTTCGCGTACGCGTCCTTCGCCGCATCGCCCACCTGATCCGGCGACGGCACGGTCACATCACCCACATCCACCAGCGTCGCCTTGTTCGCCAGATCATGTCCCGGGTACGGGCTCGCAAACGTCGCCGGTACGCCGCGGAACGTCGTGTTCCGGAACCCGTGCGACTGCAGCCCCAGATCCTCCGCCACCGCGCTCGGACCCACCGTGCCCAAAGGCGCCGCCACCGGCGTCCCCGCCGCTTGCGCAGACCGCGCACTCAGACCCTCCGGGCTCAGCACCCGAACGTGCGTGCCCTTGTTCCGGTCCACAGGCCGCGGCAGCACAAACGTGATCTGGTGCCCCATCGCGTCCAGCGCCCGGGTCAGCCCATAGCACGCAACTCCCAATCCGCCAGCGATGAAGGGAGGGAACTCCCAACCCAGCATGAGCACTCTCATGATCGCCTCCCCGGATTGGTTGTGGTCGTCGTTTCGATGATCGCAGTAGTCTTCACGCCTCGTCCTCGTCTTGGTGCATATCGCCCAGATGCCGGAAACACGCCTCGTACCCCAGGAGAATCGCTCCTAGTTGTTTCGAGGCTTGTTGGTCATCCAGTCGCACACCCGTCACGGAACGGAACGTGAACAGTTTTTCGTCGTTGCGGAAATGGTCGATCGTCAGCCCGAGCTTCGCGAGCCCCACCTCGTCCAGCTCGTCCTGCAGCAACTCTTCCAGATCATCCCCGGTGTGCAAAAGATCCGCCTCCACCGAATGGCTCAGCCACCGGTCCGGCGTATACACCCCCACCACCGCCTTCTCACCCTCGATCTCCACCCGATATTCCGCCGCCGCGGCCGCGGCCTTCGCCGTCGCCGTCAACCGCCCCGGCTGCACCCGCACTTCCCCGAAAACGTCCGCCGCGCGTGCCGCCGCCGCGATGCTCTCCAGCAAGGAAACGTGCAAAGCGGATTGGGTCGCGGCGGCCACCACATGGTCTCCAGAGAATGCAGATCACGCGGAACCTCCCGCGCGCCCAAGTCTACGCACCGGATCCCACACGTCCAAGAACAACCGCCATTCGACTCGCCAACCGCTCACTTGCAGGCTTATACTCTTCCCCTCAGCGGCGGGCCAACCGCCGTTCGACCACGCCCAGGTGGCGAAATTGGCAGACGCACTACCTTGAGGTGGTAGCGCCCGCAAGGGCATGGAGGTTCAAATCCTCTCCTGGGCATTCCGGATCATCGGGGGCGGGGCCTTCTAGGCCCCGCCGACTCTCCCGCCGTCCCCCCCCACTCACATTTCCCCTTTCGAACGCTCGCTGGCGACGCGGTCGGCCTCCACGCGCCGAAACCTCGCACCTTCCCGTCGGTAGCACTCCCGTCTTCGTTCTTTACCTAGTCTCTCCCGCGGCCCCGGCACGTGCCGGACTGAGGAGGTGGCCGCCGCGCCATCGCCGCGCCGCTGTTTTCTCGTGACGGGATGTTCCATGCTCGATTGCGTCCGGATCTTCTGCATCGCCCTGTTCCTCTGCGTCGCTCCCGCCGCACACGCCGCCGCCACGCCCGATCCGCTCCTCCCCCGCGCCCTCCTCTTCGGCAACCCCCAGCGCACCGCGCCCCAACTCTCCCCCGACGGCTCACAACTCGCCTTCCTCGCGCCCCGCGACGGCGTCCTCAACATCTTCGTCGGCCCCGTTCGAAACGCCGACGCCGCCATCCCCATCACCACCGACACATCCCGCGGCATCCGCACCTTCTTCTGGTCCTTCGATTCCAAGTCCATCCTCTACCTCCAGGACCTCGAGGGCGATGAAGCCTGGCAGCTCTTCGCTGTCGATGTCAGAGCCGGTAAACCCGCCCGCGCACTCACCAGCGCCGATCCCATCCGCGCCGCCGACGGCACGCCCATCGCTCTTCCCAGCGGCAAACCCATGCGGCCCGCCGCCATCGTCATCGCCACCTGCGCCCGCCGCCCCGATTCCATCCTCGTCGGCATCAACGACCGCGATCCCCAGTTCCACGATGCCTATCGCATCGAGCCCGCGAGCGGCAGCCGCACCCTCGTCTACAAGAACACCCTCTACTCCGACCTGATCGCCGACAACGACCTCAACATCCGCATCGGCACGCGTTTCGACACCGGCGGCGCCAAGCTGCTCGAGTTGATCGACACCACCCAACCCACCAAGGCCGCACCACGCCTCCTCGCCCGCTTCGAGCCCGAAGACGCCGACACCTCCTTCGTCCTCGGCTTCGATCCCTCCGGCGATCGCATCTACCTCGTCGACAGCCGCGGCCGCAACACCGCCGCCGCCTTCCTCCTCGACCTCGCCACCGGCGAGAAACGCCTCCTCGCCGAAGACCCCAAGGTCGACTTCCAGGGCGCTCTGCTCAACACCCGCACCGGCGAACTCGAAGCCGCCGAGTTCACCCACACCCGCAGCAAGTGGGTCGTCCTACGCAAGGATCTCGATCCCGACTTCCAAACCCTGCGCTCCAAGCTCCGCGGCGACTTCCGCATCGAGAGCCGCACACTCGACGACTCCGCCTGGCTCATCTACGAAACCCGCGACGACGGCCCCGCCTCCTTCCACCTCTACACCCGCCCCGCCCCCGTGCTCGCCGCCGGCGGCGAAGCCACCCGTCCGCCCGGTTCCCTCGCGCCCCTCTTCACCGCACGCCCCGAACTCCTCGGCAAACGCCTCGCACGCATGCGCCCCGAGATCCTCCGCTCCCGCGACGGTCTCGAACTCGTCTCCTACCTCTCCCTCCCGCCCTGGCTCGACACCGACGCCAACGGCCGACCCGAGTACCCCATCCCCATGGTCCTCCTCGTCCACGGCGGACCCTGGGCCCGCGACGAGTGGGGCTATCGCACCTACCACCAGTGGCTCGCCAACCGCGGCTATGCCGTGCTCTCCGTCAACTTCCGAGGCTCCACCGGCTTCGGCAAAGCCTTCCTCACCGCCGGCGATCGCGAGTGGGGCGCCAAGATGCTCGACGATCTCATCGACGCCTGCGAATGGGCCAAACGCGAAGAGATCGCCCTCCCCGACAGGATCGCCATCATGGGCGGCTCCTACGGCGGATACGCCACCCTCGCCGGCCTCTCCATGCGCCCCGACTACTTCGCCGCTGGCGTCGACATCGTCGGCCCCTCCAACCTCGTGACGCTGCTCAACTCCATCCCGCCCTACTGGGCACCCGCCATCGAGCGCTTCGTCCGCGGCGTCGGCGACCACCGCACCGAGGAAGGCCGCGCCTTCCTTCTCTCCCGCTCCCCGCTCACCCACGCCGACAAGATCATCCGCCCGCTGCTCATCGCCCAGGGCGCCAACGACCCCCGCGTCAAGCAAGCCGAGAGCGACCAGATGGTCGAAGCCCTCCGCAAACGCAACGTCGCCGTCACCTACGTCCTCTTCCCCGACGAAGGCCACGGCTTCGCCCGCCCCGAGAACAACACCGCCTTCTCCGCCATTGCCGAAGCCTTCCTCTCTACCCACCTCGGCGGCCGCGCGGAATCCATGGACAACGCCATCACCCCAAGCAGCGCCACCGTCCCCGTCGGCCGCTCCCAAATCCCCGGCCTCCGCGAAGCCCTCGGCGGTGAAGACGCAAGACGCTGATCCGCCGCATCAGAGCCGCGGGCTTCAGCCCGCGCGGCTTGGGCATTCTCAGTCAATCCAAACTCGGTATCGCCTCAACCCCACCCGCCTGCGTTTCATCGGAGAGAGGTGCCTTGACGAGCCCCGAGCGTCAGCGAGCGGGTCACTTTCGCCTCAATCTCCACAAAATCAGCCCCTTGCACCCTCCTTGCCCCGTCTGATACGCTCCCCCTCGAAGGCTTGTGGGAGATGCGTGCCCGTCGGCCGCGGGGTTGGGGTGTGGCGACTGCCGAAGCATTCGACCGCCACAACTTCTGCCGACGGAAGACCTCCGCGGGTGGGCCGCGAGGTGGGGCGCTCGCAAGAGCGCAAGGAGTCTTCGGTGCGACATCTTTTCAGTTCATGTGTGTGTGTGTGTGTGT
>CANHCQ010000009.1 GCA_947459215.1 Phycisphaerales bacterium | reverse complement strand
GTCGGATGTCGGATGTCGGATGTCGGATGTCGGATGTCGGATGTCGGATGTCGGATGTCGGATGTCGGATGTCGGATGTCGGATGTCGGATGTCGGATGTCGGATGTCGGATGTCGGATGTCGGCCAGAATGGTCTGCGCGAATAAAGTCGTGTCAATATCGCGACCCGATTCGTCTGCATTTCACATCCGAAATCCGACCTCCCACATCCGACATCCCCTCACCGTCTCGGATTCCGCGGCGTGCCCGCCCGGATCGACCGCGGCGGATTCGGCGGATACGGCGACCGCACCGGGCTCGAAGCATCGCCCGAAACCGCGCGCGACGCCCCGCTCGCGCCAGACTCTGCCGCGTGCAAGGCCTCGCTCGTGTTCGTCGCGGCCGCGTCAGCCGAGCCGCCGTCGTGCGACACTTCGTCGCCAGCGGCCGCCAGCTGCGACTCCAAAGCGCCATCCGCCGGATTTACCGCATTCGTCGCCGGCTCAACACCCTCGACCGCCCGATGCGCCAGCTTCGCGAACAAGAGCCGCCCCGCCGCCGTCTGCAGCGAGCTCGACACAATCAACTCCGCCCGCTCGCCGATCAGGTGCGCAGCGTGCTCCGCGACGATCATCGTGCCGTCGTCAAGGTATCCAACCGCCTGCCCGGGTTGCTCACCCTCGCGCACCAGCACCACCGCAAGCTGCTCGCCAGGCACCAGCGCGGGCTTGAGCGCGTTCGCCAACACGTGCATGTTGATGCAGCCGATCTGCTGGATCTCGGCGATGCGCGCCAACGCCAGATCGGTCGTGACGATCACGCCGGGGCTGAGACGGCCGAACTCGATCAGCATCTGATCGACGGTTTTTCCCGGCACCGGCAGCTCGTCGATGCTGACCGCGACCGTGCCCAGCCGCTGCAGACGGGTCACCATGTCGAGACCGCGACGCCCCTTGGTGCGAACGAGCTTGTCGGCGCTGTCCGCGAGCTTCTGTAGTTCCAACACCACAAACCGCGGGATCACGATCGGCGACTGCACCAGTGCACTCGCCGCGACATCCACGATCCGCCCGTCGATGAGCGCCGACGAATCCAGAATCAGCGGCTTGCTGCCCCGGATCTGCTTTGCAAACTCCACATACGGAATCACCAAACGGAAATCGTCCTGCGTCTGCAAAATCGTCGTCACCGCCAGATACGCCAGCCCGATCCCCAGCAGCACCTTCGACGCGCTGGTGATGCGGGAGTCGATCTCATAGAGCGAGGCAAGGAGATCGAACAGCGAGCCGATGGCCGCCGTTGCCAGCATCGCCGCGGCGATGCCAAAGAAGACCGCGATCACCGCGCCGATCTTTTTCTTCCGCGTCAACAAGTCCACCGCACCGACAATCGCCGCAATCACGATGGAGATCGCGAGGATCACCCCCGCCACCCGCGGCCAGTCCTTCGGCACCGCCTTATCCGGCTGGAAGTACAGCACCGACAAGGTCGTCACCACCACAAACACCGCAAAGAACGCCAGCCGCGCAATGCGCACCAGCGACCCACGCAGCGTCTCCGCCTCCCGGGCCGCGGGGGGCAGCGAGACATCGGGCAAGGCATCGGCACGTTGTCGGGAAGCGTCGTCCATGCGTCTTCAGCAGTGTACGAGAACCCGGAAGCCCCAGGTCCGACGATCTGGAGGCGACCCGCCGGATTTCAGATCTGGGACGTGGGGACCTGGGGATGTGGGGATGTGGGGATGTGGGGACGTCGGATGTGCGCGATTGAAGCGGGGCGAACGTTTGGTCGGGGTTACCGCCGCAGTCTGCGAACCCAGTTCCCGGTTCTGACCCACATCCGACATCCTCCATCCCACATCCGACATACCCTCCCCCGTCTCCGTCCGATCGACGGCCGGGCCCGGTGCACGGATGGCCCGTGAACCTGGTCAGGGCTTGACCGCAGCAGCCATAAGCGGCCGTCGTCCGGTGCCGCCGGTGTCCTGGCCGTCGATCGGGGGGAGACTCACGCGTCGCTCGCACGCATCAGTGCCAGCAGTTGCTCCAGCTTCTCGGGGTTCTGGCGAAGCAGCCGAGCCACCTTCCCACCCCGAGGCGAAACCGACCCGGCCGGACTCAGGATCATCCAGTCCGTCAGCCGCTCGATCGCGTGTTCGCCGCGGTCGCCCGCCTTCATCTCCGGTACGTCGAACGGCTGATTCTCCAGCGTCGCGTCCAGCACCTCACCCCGAAGACCATGAACGGTGAACCAGAGGTGCTCGCGGCCCCCGGACTTGTTCTCGTACGCCATCTTGGCGATCGCCGGAAACTCATATCGCGCAAGTTCCTGCCGCAGCTTCTCGAACACGCCCACGGTCTTGCGCGCCCGCTCGCTCATGAGATCGGTCGCGGCATCGCTGAAATGGATCACGACATGCTCCGGGATCTCGGCGCTCAACGCCGCCGTTGGCCGAGGTTTCTTCTTCAGAAACGGCAGCAACCCTCGACCCGGATCACACAGCACCACCCGGTTGATCTGGTGACTGTCATCATCCATCGCGCGAACCTTCGCGTGTTCCCCGGCCGCGGCACGATCGAACTCCGCCGCGTCCACCGGCAGCACACGCCCCCCGGGCGAAAAGACGTCGAAGACAGCCCCCGGCTTGAGCGTGCCATCCACGCTCGCGTAGGCGATCGCGCGATCCAGATCGCCACGCCCACCAAAGACCCCGTCGCTCGGATTGATCACGTCGAAGTCCAAAGCCCCGATCTCACCCAGCCCGTGCGTGTGATACCAGGTCGGGTCCGACTCGGTCTCCCCCGAGACCGCATGGGTGCAGTAGATCTGCGAGACGTCCAGGTCCGCTCCATGCGAGAGCTCCTCATCGAGCGCCTCACGCGGCCAGATCATCGTCGACGTGTGATCCGTCACGAAAAGCCCGTCGTCCGCCATCACCCACCGCAGAAAACACAACAGCCGCTTGCGGTCCTTGAGCACGTGACCGACCGGGTTCTCGATGAACACCGTCACGCTCACCCCAGCCGCGGCAAACTCATCCTTCTCCGCGGACGTGAGCGCCTCAGTCATCTGAATCTCCCACACCGGATAGGGCGGAAGATCACGAAACGCCGCCAAACGGGCCTCCCCAAGCTTGGGATGCCGAAGCTTCAAGGACCAGTAGGTCCGGTCGTCGCCGGGCGACGCCTCAATCTCAATGCCCTTCTTGCGAAGGAACTCGTACTCCTCGGCCCGCGGGCTCAGAGTTCCGCGATACACGACCGACCCGGCGATCGGCCGCTTCTGCTTGAAAAGACTGAACATTCCCACCTCCAAAACGCTTTGAACGCGAATACCCCGAAGGGCGGCCCCCGACCCAAAACGGGAGCCAGAACAGATTAGCAAACCGCCCATTTGTTGCAAGCGGCCCGTAGAATGGCCCCATGGCCTACACCGTCCTCGCACGCCGCTACCGCTCCACCGACTTCGACGAAGTTGTCGGCCAGGAAGCCATCGCCAAGACGCTCCAGAACGCCATCAAGCTCAACCGCGTCGCACACGCCTACCTCTTCTGCGGCACGCGCGGCGTCGGCAAGACCTCCATGGCCCGCATCTTCGCCAAGGCCCTCAACGGCGGCAAGGACGACATCGACGCCGCCATCATGGCCGGCAAGGACTCCGACGTCATCGAGATCGACGCCGCCAGCAACAGCGGCGTGGACAACGCCCGCGAGCTCATCGCCAACGCCGCGTACCGCCCGCTTCGCGGCAAACGCAAGATCTACCTCATCGACGAAGTGCACATGCTCTCCAACGCGGCGTTCAACGCGCTCTTGAAGACGATGGAGGAGCCGCCCGAGCATGTGATGTTCATCCTCGCGACCACCGACCCGCAGAAGGTGCCCGCGACGATCCAATCCCGCTGCCAGCGCTTCGACTTCCGCAACATCCCCACCGCCCAGATCGCCGAGCACCTCGCCAGCGTGCTCAAGCAGGAAAAGGTCGCCGCCGACCCCGAGCTGCTCTTCGCGCTCGCCAAGCTCGGCAACGGCTCGATGCGCGACTCGCTCAGCCTGCTCGACCGCCTGCTCGCCAGCGGCGAAAAGAAGCTCACCACCAAGATCCTCGAAGATCTGCTGGGCCTGCCCGCCCGCGATCTCGTGAGCAATCTGCTCGACGCGTTCGTGAACGGCGACCCCGCCGCGGCACTGAAGGCCGGCGACACCCTCCTGCAGCGCGGCATCTCGATCGATCAGACCTTTGAGAGCCTGCTCGAACGCCTCCGCGATCTCCTCGTCCTCTGCACCTGCGGCGACAAGACCGATCTGGTCGAACTCTCCGACGATGCCCGCAAGGCCGAGGCCGCCCGCGCCAGCAAGTTCGATCCCGCTTCGATCGTCCACATGATCGCCATGCTCGAGAGCCTGCAACGCAGCGCCAAGAACAGCGCGGCGCCGAGGGCCCTCTTCGATGCCTGCCTCGTCCGTCTCGCGCTCACCGACCGACTCGCCGACGCGGCCGCGGTCGTGATGGCCGCGAGTCACGCCGGGGCGGGTGCGGGAGCCGCGGCAAAAAAATAGAGCCGCCGGCGGCGTCGCCCCTTCCGCCGGCGGGCAGAGAGAGTGAGAGCACGCGAAGGCCGCCGACTGAGATCGGCGACGATGCCCCGCGCTCTCGCGGCCTCTCCGCCGCAGGACGAGACGCCGGGAGCCCGACCCGAACGCCCGAAGCGCCGGCCAAACCCGATAGCTCGTTGACCGGCCAGAGGCCGGTCCCACTGAGTGCGCCGACGCCGCCTCCCGCGGCCATGGCCGCGGTGGCGATCCCGGCTCCTCCGCCGCGGTCCCCGTCCAACGCCTGCGACTGGGTCGATGTCCAAGCCGCCGCCAAGTCCGCCCGGCGTCAGGTCCAGGCCGTCATCGAAGAAGCCACGCTCGTCGAACACAAGGACGGCCGCGTCACCATCCGCGTCAGCCCCGACCTCCGCACCGCCGCCGAAGGCGCCCGCGACGCGATCACCGAAGTCATCACCCGCGCCTGGCAACGCTCCGTCACTCTCACGATCACCACGCCCGAGATTGCCGCCACCAGCCTGCCTGTCGGCGCTCTCGACCCCGCGCTGGCGACCACCACTAAGCAAGGCACGCCCACCGCGAACGCCACTCCCGCCCCCACTGCCCCCACCGCCCCGGCCATCCCCAGCATGACCGTCTCCAGCGCCATCGAACACCCACTCATCGCCCGGGCCGTCGAACTCCTCAACGCCAAGGTCCTGGGTGTGTACCCTCGCCAGACTCGCCCCACCGAGAACACCTGACCAAATCGACTCGTCACCACGCAACCCGCGGCACACCCGCCGCGAACAGACGCACGCACACTCGTGCGGGAAGGCTCAACCAATCATGCTCGACCAACTCAAAGCCATGGGCGCCGTCGCCAGTCTGCTCAAGAACCAGGACAAGCTCAAAGCCTCCATCGAGCAGGTCAAAGAAGACATGGGCAAAACCGAGGTCATCGGCAAGTCCAGCAACGGCGCCATCACCGCCCGCGTCAACGGCCAGATGAAGGTCATCAGCGTCGAGATCTCCGCCGCCCTCGTCAACGGCATGGCCGCCGAGAACAAGACCCGCGAGGCCAGCGCCAAGGCGATCGCCGAAGCCGTCAACGACGGCCTGACCCAGGCGCAGGAAAAGCTCCAGGCCGCGATCCAGAAGCGCACCCGCGAACTGGGCCTGCCGGACCTGCCGGGCTTGGGCAACCTGCTCGGCTGAGCCTGCTGCCAGGAAAGGCATTTCACCGTGGAGCACGCAGAGGACGCGGAGAGAAGGCAATTTACCACGGAGATCACGGAGAACACAGAGGGGAATCAGTTGAAGAGCAAGAGACGTTGCCCTTCCACTCTGGTTCACCTCCTGTGCCTTGCCAGATCCCCACTCTTCATGCTTGTCTCTGCGCTCTCCGTGCTCTCCGTGCTCTCCGCGGTAAATCGTCTTTCCTCCGCGCTCTCCGCGTCCTCCGCGGTGCAATGTCTTTTCTTATCCTGACCCCGTGATCCGCCTCTGGCCCATCACGCAGCTGCACCTCGAAACGGTTCCTCCGCCAGCGGAAGATCCGTCGCTCATACCCCAGATCGAATCACACTGGCGCAGCATGCTCGCCGCCAGCCCTCGTCTCCACGACGGCCGCATCGTCCGCGTCCTCGCGTGTGAGCCTCCCACACTCCGCGTCGCCTTCGACACCTACAAGCGCTTCGCTGTCGGCGCCGTCGTCCCCACCGGCGTGCTCGCGCTCGGCATCTCCGGCGTCGTCACCCGCCGTCGCAACGACCGCGACGAGATCCTCCTCGGTCGCCGTTCACCCCAGACCCGCATCTACGGCGACCTCTGCGAAACCGCCCCCCGCGGCGGAGTCGACGCCTCCCCCACCGCAACCGAACTCACCCTCTCCGACATCATCCGCCAGTTCCACGAAGAACTGCACGAAGAAACCGGCATCGTCGCGACAGCGACACCCCGACCCATCGCCGTCGTCCTCGACGAATTTGCCCGCACCTACGACGTAATACTGCGGGTCGAAGTCCCCGCCGACACCGAAGCCGCACCACGCGAGTGGGAGTACACGCAGACGGCGTGGAAGACCCTCCCCGAAGCACGCGAAACCGACACGCTCTCACCCCCAACCCGCTCGCTGATCGACTGGCTTGCGGCTCCGTCCCCCACTTGATGCCTCGATGCCTCCTGCCTCGATGCCTTCCCCTGCCCTCAAACCCCTCTTTCTATAATGTCCGACACGCCGCAACGCAGTCCCGCGGCCTCCGGAGCCTTCCCATGACCACGCTCTCCCCCGCCGTTTCTCCGAGCAAAGTCTCCGATCCTCTGCAGCTCATCGACGTCGATCACGTCCAGTTCTACGTCGGCAACGCCAAGCAGGCCGCGTTCTTCTACGCCCACTGCTTCGGCTTCCAGATCGAGCAGGTCTGCGACCTGACCACCGGCAGCCGCGACTGCGCCCACTACCTGCTCACCCAGGGCAACATCCGCTTCGTCCTCAGCAGCCCGCTCTCGCCCGAGCATCACTCGGCGATGGAGCTCGCGATGTACGGCGACGGCGTGAAGGACGTCGCCTTCACCGTCTTCGACGCCGAGGCCGCGTACGAACGCGCGATGAAGAATGGCGCCCAGTCCGCATACGAGCCGCGCGTCTTCAAGGACAGCCGCGGCACGGTCACCATGGCCGGCATCCGCACCTACGGCCGCGTCTGTCACTCGTTCGTGAGCCGCACCGGTGAGTACGAACTCACCAAGGTCAAGCAGGGCGGCCTCTTCATGCCCCGCTTCAAACGCATCGACGGCGGCCTGTGCACGCCCGCCACCGGCTGCGGCCCGCAAGGCGGCATGGGCTCGTCGATTCTCGCCATCAACGAGCACAACAAGAAGCACCCCTGCGGCCTCAAGTACGTCGACCACCTCGTCGGCAACGTCGAGCTCGGCAAGATGAACTACTGGGTCAAGTGGTACGAAGACGTGCTCGAGTTCAAGATGTTCAAGCACTTCGACGACGCCGACATCTCGACCGAGTACTCGGCGCTCATGTCCAAGGTCATGTCCAGCGGCAACAACCTCATCAAGATGCCGATCAACGAGCCCGCCCACGGCAAGAAGAAGAGCCAGGTGCAGGAATACCTCGACTGGCACGCCAACACCCCCGGCGTCCAGCACCTCGCGCTGCGCACCGACGACGAACTCCACTCCATCGCCGCCCTCCGCAGCCGCGGCGTCGACTTCCTCACCCTGCCCGACGCCTATTACGCCAAGGTGTGGGACCGGGTGAACACCATGCTCAAGCAGCACGGCCACGAGGCGGTGCAGGAAGACCACCAGCGCGTCCGCGACCTCGGCATCCTGGTCGACGCCGACGACGAGGGCTATCTGCTCCAACTCTTCACCAAGCCCCTGCAGGACCGCCCGACACTCTTCTTCGAGATCATCTGCCGCCGCGGCTCACAGTCCTTCGGCAAGGGCAACTTCAAAGCCCTGTTCGAGGCGCTGGAACTGGAACAGGAGCGGCGGGGAAATCTGTAGCTGCCGCGCAGCGCTGTACGCACGCCAAGTCGCGAAGCATCGTCCCTCTGAAGCCGCGAAGCGGCGCTCGTTCCAAGCCCGGCCTGCGAACTGCTTCCTGTTCTCGCACAACTCCTACCGATTCACCGCCGCCATCGCTCGCTCCGCGTATCGCTGCCCCGCGGTCGTTCCCATCGGGAACGCGGCGTCGATTCGCTTTAGCTCATCCGCGTTCAACCGCACCGTTGCTGCGGCGAGGTTTTCTTCGAGGTACTTGGCCCGCTTGGTGCCGGGGATCGGCACGATGTCGTTGCCCTGGGCCATCACCCACGCGATCGCGAGTTGGCTGGGGGTGCAGCGCTTTTCCCGCGCGATCTCTTCGACCTTGCGGGCGAGGTCGAGGTTCTTGGCGAAGTTCTCGCCCTGGAAACGCGGGTGCAGGCGGCGGGCGTCGTCGGGGGCGAGGTCGTCGGGGCCCTTGAACTGGCCGCTCAGGAAGCCGCGGCCGAGCGGGCTGTAGGCCACGAAGCCGATGCCAAGCTCGCGCACGGTGGCGAGGATCTTCTCCTCGGGGTCGCGGGTCCACAGCGAGTATTCCGTCTGCAGCGCGGCGATCGGGTGCACATTCGCGGCACGCCGGATCGTCTCCGACGCGGCCTCCGACAGGCCGAGATACCGCACCTTCCCGGCTTTCACCAGCTCCGCCATTGCACCAACCGTCTCTTCGATCGGCACATTCGGATCGACGCGGTGCTGGAAGTACAGGTCGATGACCGAGACGCCGAGCCGCTGCAGGCTCGCGTCGCAGCACTGCTTCACGTACGCCGCGTCGCCGCGGACGCCGAGGAACTCGCCCTTGGGGCCGCGGACGTTTCCGAACTTGGTTGCGAGCACGACCTTGTCGCGTCGGCCCTTGATCGCCTTGCCGACCAGCGTCTCGTTGTGCCCGGTGCCGTACATGTCGGCGGTGTCGAGGAACGTGCAGCCCAGATCGATCGAGCGGTGGATGACGGCGATTGACTCGGCGTCGTTCATCGCCTTGGGGTCGTAGAACTCGCTCATGCCCATGCAGCCGAGGCCGATCTCCGACACGGACAAACCGCTGCGACCGAGTTGACGGGTCCTCATGATTGCAATCCTTCTCCGCCGCGGAAATCAGGCGGGCCCTCTTCGATGCACCAGAGCAACGAACGTAACGGCTTCAACTGCGATCCAGCAGCAGCGCTTTCCGGATGATCCCGAGTCCGTAGACACTCGCGGCCTCGGTGATGAATCGCTCGAAATCCCTCGCGGCATGGTCGTTCGCGCTGTCGGAGATGACACGCACGACTGCCAGCGGCACGCCCTGTTCGTGACAGACCTGGGCCACCGCGGCGCCCTCCATTTCCACGCAGACGGCGCTGGGCACACGCTGACGCAGCGCGGCGCGCTCTGCATCGGTGGATACGAAACGGTCGCCGCTGGCGATGTCGCCCACCACCACCCGCGGCGTCGGCAGGCGCAATTCCTCGCGTACTGCTCGCGGCACGTCGTGCTCGAAGCCCTCGCGCGCGAACGCCTCCGCGCCCGCACGCAGCCGCGCCGATAGCGACTCATCGGCCGCGATCGACGAGACGCCCAGCAGCGGGATCTCCAGCGGCGGGAAGATCGGCGACGCGTCCATGTCGTGCTGCCACAGGTTCTGCGCCACCACGATGTCGCCGACGCGCAGGTCGGGCGTCAGTGCGCCGGCCACGCCAGTGAAGATGATCGCTTTCACGCGGTGCACATCGATCAGGTGCTGGGCCGTGGCGGCGGCGGCCACCTTGCCGACGCGGCTGTAGACCAGCACGATGCGCTCGGACGTGCCGGCGCCAGGAAGCGTGCCGGTGTAGTAGGTGCGCCCGCCGTGGACGTGCTCGTGCTCGCGGGCGAGCGCACCGGCAAGGCGGCTCGCTTCCTGGGGAATCGCGCACATGATCCCGAGACTCATGCCTGCTCCGGCTTGGAGGGAACGGTCAAGGCATCGATGAGGGCCCGGATCGCCGGGTCCGCACCACGATAGATGCTGTGGATTTCATCGCGGCCGCCGATGCGGAAATCGGCCCAATCGAAACCCGGTGACACCGTGCAACCCAGCAGCGACCAGCCGATGCCTCCCATACGGACGCGGCAACCCTGCCAGACATCACGGGGCACGACCACCTGCGGCCGGTGGCCGGCGCGGAGATCGTTGCCGATCCAGTGCACGCGAGCCTCGCCAGCGAGTGTCAGATGAAGCTGCTCCACCGGATCGCCGGCATAGTGGTGGAAGACTTCGTCGCTCGCGACCAGGTGCATGAGCGAGGGCGAGCGCGGCGTGATGAGGAAGTAGATCTGAGTGCTGTGGGCCCGGCCGCGGGTGCGGTCGCGGTATCGGGCGGGCAGCGCGTCGGCGGGGAAGGTCTCCGGAGCGCGGTAGGTCTCGCGGAAGAATCCGCCTTCTTCGGGCAGCGGCTCGAGTTGCAGCAGTTCGATGATCTCCTCGGGTCGCAGTGGCATGGCGTTGCCTTTCGGAGAGCGGCGTTACTTCATGCCGGCGAGCTTGCGGACGGTCATGTCGAAGGTGCGGACCATGCCGCTGTGGATGGCGTAGACGATGACGGAGTAGATGACTGCCGCGGCTCCGGCGCCGATGGCGAGCGAGACGCGGGCGGTTTCCATGCCGCCGGCACCGTTGGCGGTCTGGGCCATAGCGGTGTCGGGGTTCGTGAACGCCAGGATGAGCGGGCCGGGGCAGAGGGCGCCGAGCGCGGGACCGATCCAGGCGATCTGCAACGCCGCCTGCCAGCCGCAGGTGCCGGAGATGCCAGCGACAAGGCCGACGACGCCCACGGTGGCGATCACCGAGCCGATGGTGCCCTTGCTGCGGAGCGACCACTGCAGGCCGACCATGAGGCAGAAGGCGATGAAGGGGACGCACACGAGGGGCGCGAGCAGCGCGGCTTCGGGCAGGAGCACAGGCGAGGTGATCGTGCCGCCGACGACTTGGGTCTGGACCGTGATGCCGCCGGTGCGACCGAAGCCGTCGAAGATGACGTAGATGGACGCCATGAGCAGCGTGCCGAGCGGGACGGCGAGCAGGGGGAGCATGTAGGCGATGAGGCCGCGGAGTTTGCCGAGGAGGTAGTTGGCGGGGGTTATGGGCGTGGTGAGCAGGATGTCGAGCGTGCCGTCTTCGCGTTCGCGGCTGATGGCGGTGGCGGCCATGTTGATCGCGACGAGTGTGATGACGGTGAGTTCGCCCCAGATGGTGGCGAGGAGTGCGGTGCGGAAGTCGGTGCTGCTGAGGACGCCGGTGTGGTAGAAGATGATGAGGGTGATGCCGAAGAGGCCGCCCGCGGCGATGAACATGTAGCGGGCGACGATGCGGCCGAGGGTGCTGTTGCGAGCGGCGGCCTCGCGCCAGGCGATGGGGTTCTGCCAGACGGTGCGGGCGGGGCGTGTGCCAGCGCCGGCGGCGCCGAGGCCGAAGAGCTTGCGGTACCAGGGGATGCCGCCTTCTTCGCCGGCGAAGAGCGAGACGCCGCCGCTGCGGACGGTGAAGGTGGAGACGACCATCAAGCCGAGCGAGAAGAGGAGCGAGCCGTAGCACCAGGTGCGGACGGGGTGTTCGAGGAACCAGACGGCGAGGCCGCGGGTGGTTCCGGCGGGGGCGGTCGGGTAGTTGGCAGGCGTGAGCAGGGCGGTGAGGGCGAGGAAGGGGTTGAAGGCGGTGAGCCAGGTGACGCCCGCGCCACCGGCGGCACCCTTGCCGCTGCCGCGGAGGAAGTAGTCGATGGCGAGGGTGACGGCGAGGTAGCTGATGACGGAGATGTAGAAGGCGAAGACGGCACGCTTACCGGCGAGGCGGGAGACGGACAACGCGACGGCGATGGCGCCGACGACGGTGGCGGCGAAGGCGCTGACGGCGAACGACCCGAAGATGGCGCGGATGGGCACGCCGCCGAAGTACTGGGTGAGCGCGAAGAGCGGGAGCGCGGCGACGAGCAACGCGATGATGAAGAAGAGGCGGCCGAGGAGGTTGCCCAGGACGATCTGACCCGCGGTCAGAGGCGTGGTGAGCAGCACTTCCCAGGTTCGCGGGCTGGATTCCTGGGCGATCGCGCCGGCCATGAAGACGGGGGTGAGGATGCAGATGAGGCCGAGCTGGAGGTAGGCGATGAAGGTGAACGAGCCGGCGGCGTTGATGGCGAGTTCGCGGTAATCGAGCTCACCGGCGCCCAGCCGCGCGATCAGCGACCAGAGCAGCACCAGGATCAGGACCGCGAGGTAGCCGGCCCGGATGTAGAGGTGCCTCGTGCGGCGGGAGCCGTTCTGGACAAGCCGCACCGCGATCGGGTTCAGCGGGACCAGGTAGAGGAACCAGCGGAGGAAGACGGGCATGGGGGGATGGTACGGGGAAGGAGGGAGGTGTCGAGGTTTCGAGGTGTCGAGGGGTGGCTGGAGTGTGCGGCCTCGTGTTGATTCCGGTACGTGCGGCGTTGGCGGGTAGGTTCGGGATTTCGGATCGACACCGGTGGCACACGAAACCCGGTGGAACGGTGGGCGACGCGGGCCGCGGCACTGCCGACGCCGAGCCGTCGGCAGTGGCACCCTTGGGTGTGGAGCGCAGGAGAGCGGCGGCGGCGCGGCGTTGGGTTTCGAGGAACTTGGGGTCGCCGTCGGCTTCGGGATCGGCAATGCGGGTCAGGGTGTGGAGCGCGCGGGTGCGGGCGACGGCAAGGAGATAGGGCTCGCGGAGGGTTTCGGCGGAAGAGATGTCTTCGATCACGCGGCGGGCTTGCGGCGAGTGGATGATGTCGAGCACTTCGCCGATCGAGAGCTCTGTTTCCTGCGCGATGACGCCGATGGAGAGCGCGTCGTCGAGGAAGCGGGTGAGGACGAGGTTGAAGTGAGGGTGGTTGCGAGGGGGAAGGGGTGAGGGCTGAGGGGTGCGTGGGAGTGGCGAAAGAGCGGAGCTTTGTGGGCGGGTGTTGGCCGCGACGAATCCAGACTCTGGGTTACCCGCGGCTCCTTCGCCCACCCCCCGGCCCCGTCCCTCCCCCCACGCGGGGAGGGGGAGGTTGAGGCATCGCGTTGGTGGGTTGTGCATGGTGGTCCTCCGGTGTGCCGCGGATGAGGCGGCGAGGCGTGCGCCTCTACAGGGGGACGGAGGGACTGGTTTGTGCGCACAACGACGACGGTTTGCGCGCGGGAGATAAGGACTTACGGCGTGTCGGCGCAGCGCAAGTGCAGGCCGCGGCGGGCGGCGGTGCGATTGGGTGGGAAAGTTGGGAGAGGAGGAGAAACGTGGTGCGTGGGTGTGCGCACAACGACGGGGTTGTGCGCCTGCATTCTCGATGGCGTGTTTTGGCGACCGTTACACAAGACACGATGGCCCAGACGGTAACGCCGGAGCGAGACAACACGCTTCACGATCTCAAGTGTCTGACTCGATGTGTTCCAGGAACGCGGATGCGAGTGTTCCGGAAAGGTCATTGCCATCGCGATCGCGAATCGAAATCGGCATCCCATGGTCAGACATGGCGGTCGCACCATCGAGAGAGAACATCAACTGAATGCAAAACTGCTCGAGTTCGATACGCAGCATTGAGACAAATGCCGCTTGCATTGCTGGATCGCGTGCCAGTATCTCTTGGAGGGCGGCATGGCGTTCGCCAAATGCGAAACAGAACTCTCGAGGGTCGGTGAGCTTCTGACTCACTGAGTTGAGCGTGTGGTCGATGTTTCCCGCGATCTCCTCGAACCATCGCGTCGTATTTGGGTTGGGCATGGATGCCTTTCGATGTGCGTGCGCATGTTACTGGATCGGGTCGCCGGCCTTGGGCGGCGGTACGAGCGGCCACGGTGACCCGCATTCGGGGCAGACCTTTGGACCTACGACACGAAGCACCGACGGCTCCAAGGCGAGCTTGGTGTTCAGGAGTTCGTAGCCGCAATCGGGGCAACACCGATCTCGAAGGGCGCGCCGAAGCATGGCGGTTGTTCCGAAGCCGAGCCAGCGACGCAGGGCGAAGAACGCGATCAGGAACGGGACGAAGAAGACGTGCGGGAATCCGGTTCGGGCGTCTGCCTTGAGCATCTGGTTGATGAGGGTCGTCAGGCCGTGGTCGAAGTAGACGTGCGACCATCGCTTCGTCCAGGCTTCGACGCGGGAGTCGTACTCACGGTGGAGACGGTGACGCGTGTCTTCGGGGAGCATGGGAGCGGAGGCCGCGGAGTCGAATGGTTCGACGCGGCGTTGGTGCTCCAGCATGAGAAGGTCGTCGCGGAACCACGTTTGGCTCAGAGCGCTGACGGAGCGGGGCCAGCGGCGTTGATCTCGGATGGATCGAGTTGAGGTTGAGTCAGACACCGCAGCCTCCCGAGCGCGAAGCGTATCTGAACTTGCGAGTCAACAGAGACGCAGTCTCTCGCGCATCCCCGCCCCGCGAAGCGGGGAGGGGTGGTCGAGGCTTGGCGAGACCGGGGAGGGGTGAGGGGCGTTCAGATGTCCCACCGAGTACGTACCCGCAATCCCCTCACCTGACTTGAGGCTTCGCCTCAAGTCGTCCTCTCCCCGCAAGCGGGGAGAGGAGGCGCGGGCGGCTTCGCCGGACACGTTGACACCTTCACATCTTCTCAGAGCTTTTTCAACGCCGCCACCAGCTCATCGATGTCCTGTGTCGTGTGTGCCGCGGAGATTTGGCAGCGGAGCCGCGCGTGGCCTTCGGGGACGACGGGGTAGCCGAAGCCGATGACGAAGACGCCGAGTTCGAGGAGGCGTTTGCTCATAGCGATGGCTTTGGCGGTGTCGTGGACGATGATGGGGCAGATGGCGGTGGGCGATTCGAGGACGTTGAAGCCGGCTTCTTTGATCTTCTTGCGGGCGTAGGCGGTGTTGTCCTTCAGACGCTGCACGCGCTGCGGCTCCGCGAGCATGATCTCGATCGCCTTCTTCGCGCTGGCGGCGATGGTGACGGGCAAGGCGTTGCTGAAGAGCGTGGGGCGGCCGCGTTGGATGAGGAGTTGGATGACCTGGTCGGAGGCGGCGACGAAGCCGCCGGCGCCGCCGCCGAGGGCTTTGCCGAGCGTTCCCGTGAAGATGTCCACGCGGGGAAGAGACGGAGAGACGGAGAGACGGAGAGACGAAGTGGAAGTCGCAGGAGACGCGTTCGCGGCAGTGCTTTGCACTCCGTCTGTTCGTCTCTGCGTCTCTGCGTCTCTGAGCGCCTCAACCATCCCAAAGTGCTCGTGGGTGCCGCGGCCGAGTGTGCCCATGACGCCGTGGCCGTGGGAATCGTCGACGACGAGCAGCGCGCCGTACTGATCGCAGAGTTTCCGCATCGCGGGCAGGTCGGCGATGGAGCCTTCCATGCTGAAGACGCCGTCGGTGACGACCCAGATCTGGCCGGTGACTTCGGGGTTGTTCTTGGCGGCTTCGAGGGCGGCGTGGAGACTGCGTTCACCTTCAAGTTTGTTGTTGGTGTAGACGGCCTTGTGCAGGCCCTTCTTGATGGTGGTGGCGAGGCGGATCGAATCGATGATGCAGGCGTGGTTGAGTTCGTCGCTGATGATGATGTCGCCGGGCTCGCAGAGCGTGGGGAAGACGGCCTCGTTGGCGGTCCAGGCGCTGACGAAGGAGTACGACGACTCGGTGCCCATGAGGCGGGCGATCTCGCGTTCGAGGTCCCAGTGGGGGGAGAATGTGCCGCAGATGAAGCGGACGCTGGCGGTGCCGGCGCCGTAGTCCTTGAGGGCCTTGACGCCGGCCTCGATGACCTCGGGGTGGTTGGCGAGGCCGAGGTAGTTGTTAGAGCAGAAGCAGAGGACGTCGCGGTGAGTGGCGGCGGGGCCGTGGCCGAACTTCATACGGACGCGGGCGTCCATCGGGCCTTCGAGGGTCTGGAGTTCTTTCCAGACGCGATCCTCGCGGAGTTTGGTGAAGAGGGCGTCGGTACGGCTGTGGAAGTTGGCGGTGGGCATAGGTGAATCTCGCGGCGTGATTGTTCGCGTGCGGCGGGGCGTGCGGCGGGGCGTGCGGTGGGGCGTGCGGTGGGGCGTGCGGTGGGGCGTGCGGTTTCCGATGAGCCCAGAAGCGGAGCAACCCACCCCCCTGCCCCCTCCCTCTGGGAGGGGGTGTGGATCGCTGGTCGATCGATGGTACCGTTGGTGGTGCGGATCCTGATTGCGACCATCGGTTCGGCGGGCGATGTGCATCCGTTTCTGGGTGTGGCGGAGGACCTGCGCCGTCGCGGGCACGAGGTGGCGATGCTGGTGAACCCGCACTTTGAGGCGCGGGTGCGGGCGGTGGGAATCGACTACTTCCCGTTGGGGACGGAGGACGATCTGCTGCGGGTGCTGCACAGCCCGCGGCTGGCGAACCAGAGGCAGTCGCCGTACCTGGTGATCGAAGCTTTATTCAACAACTCGATCGAGCCGTCGTATGCGGCGATGCAGGACGTGGTGAAGGCGTGGAAGCCTGATGCGATCCTGCGGCACCACATCTTTCCGACGGCGCGGTGGGTTGGAGAGGAGCACAAGATCCCCGTGTTCACGGCGGTTCTGGCGCCGGCGATGTTGTTTGCACCGAGCGAGCCGATGATCTTCCGCTCGCACGTGCCGGTGTGGTTTCAGAAGGCGTTGTCGAGGCCGCTGAAGACTGCGGGCAAGTACGCGATGCGGTGGTATGTGGATCGACCGGTGAACCAGGTGCGATCGAAGCTCGGGCTGGGGCCGATGCGCGATGTGCTGTACCGCGAGTCGCACGAGGGCGAGCGGGTGCTGGGTCTGTGGTCGCGGCACTATCGCGGGCCGCGGGAGGATGATCCGAAGCAGAGTCAGATCTGCGGCTACTGCTTCTTTGATCGAGCCCGGGGCGACAAGGACGCGGTGCTGGAGCCTGCATTGGAGCGGTTTTTGAGCAAGGCGGAGGAACGTGGGCGGCCGGCGATCGTGTTCACGCTGGGGACGACGATTGTGCATCACGCGCGGGAGTTTTATGAGATCGCGGTGCGGGCATGCCGCGAGATCGATCGGCCGTGCGTTCTGCTGACGGGGAAGGACGAGGCGGGACCGGCATCGGCGCGGGGTGCGGAGGATGTGTGCGTGGTGAACTACGCTGCGCACTCGCTGGTGATGCCGCGGTGTGCGGCGAGCGTGCACCATGCGGGCGCGGGGTCGGCGTCGCAGGCGATGCGGAGCGGGAAGCCGAGTGTGGCGGTGCCGTTCGTGAACGATGAGTTCGATATCGCGCACCGGATGGAAAATCTCGGCGTGAGCGCATATTTACCGGCATCGAAACTGGCGCGAGTGGAGCGTGGTGCGCGGAGCCTGGCGACAGCGCTCTCGGAAGTCACGACAAATCCGGCATTTGCGAATCGCGCGCGGGAGCTTGGGCAGTTGATCCGCGTGGAGAACGGCGCGGCGACCGCGGCGGCAGCGATTGAGTCCTCGATCGGATAGCCCCCTAGACATGGTGGCGAATCCACAGAAATGTGGTTTTTTTCGGGTTACCCACTGGACAAGGAAACGGGCATCGACTACATTCTTTTTGTAACGGTTTTCGAAGGTTTCTGAATCAGCCCCCACCCCAAAGCCCGCGATGAGCCGCAAGGCCTATCGCGGGCTTTTTTTCGTTGATGTGTTTTTGGCGGGTGGACGCGAGCTCAAGGAGCCGCGGTGCAGCGGTGTGCGATTCCCGCGGCTTTTTCTCGCGTTTCGAGGGCGTTTCGCGGCGGCTCGTCCGGGCGTCGGGTGATGCCGCGGCGCGTCACTATTTGGGGTCGAGGTACGCGGCTTCGGCGAAGGCGCGTGCGGCGAGCACGGCGGGCGGCTCTTTGGGGCGGCCGGTGCCGCCTTCGCTGAAGGCGAGGCGGAAGCCGACGTCGCTGTATCCCATGCGGGCTTCGCGGAGACTGGGGATGGCGTAGGGCGCGTCGAGTTTGGCGGGGGTGTTGCCGCGGAGCGTGAGACCGCTGAGGGCGGAGGCTCCGATGACGCTCCACTTCTCGACGGTGCGATCGATGGCGGAGCGGACGGCGGGGAGATCGGGGTCGACGTTGGCGAGCGCGTCGGGGGCGGTGTCGACGACGTATTCGGCGACGTTGCCGATGAGGTTGGACCAATTGGCGGAATCGTGACTGCTGGAAGCGAACCAGAGGAAGCCGTCGGAGGATTCGAGGGCGGAGTCGTCGCGGCGGTTGAGGTAGAGGTTCTTGGCGTCGACGGCCCATTCGGGGCGCAAGCCACGGGGCCAGAAGATACCGGCGTGGGGCCATTCCTTGCGGATGGTGGTGTCGAGGGAGGCGACGTGATCGAACTGGAGTTTCCAGGTGCGATCGCGACGGTTGGCAGACTTGGTGGCGGCGTCGACGCCGCCGGCGGAGGCGAGAGCGGCTTTCCACTCGGTGACGGTGGGAATGCGGGCACCGGCGTGGCGAGCGGCGAGCAGGGCGGCGTCGGGCGAGACGAGGTTCATCGGGCTGTCGAGCGCGGGCGGGGCGGTGTTGGCGAGGGCTTCGGGGTAGTAGGCCTTGCCGGTCATGGACTCGTCGCCGACGAGCCAGCGGTTGCCGACGGGGCGCTCGGAGAGGACGACCTTGGCGCGGCGGCGGTCCCACTGCCAGGAGGCAGGGCCGGAGCGAGGGTCGCCTTGATCGAAGTCCCACCAGTAGAGCGCGTTCTGGCCTTCGCGGCTGCCAGCGAACTGGCCCCAGTCGTCGGTGGATTCAGCGATCGCGATGAACAGGCCGACGGAGACTTCACCGGCGAGGACGTAGGTGGCGATCGGGCCGTCGGAGCCTTGGATGTCGACGGGGAGGAAGGCCATCTGCACGGGAGCGGCGAGTCTGGTAACGCCGGCGTCGAAGGAGTAGACGACGGCGTCACCCTGGCGGGTGGCGCGCCAGACCGGGCGGCCGCTGGGGGTGCGGATGGTGGCCGGGCCGTTGATGAGCGGGTCGAAGGGCGGGCGGGCTTCACGCTTGGCGACGACGTCGAGACGGGAGATGAGCGTTTGCACGCTGGCGGTCGATGCGACACCGGCGTCGGAGGCGACGGAGCGGACCTGGGCGAGCAGGTCGGCGGCGGCGCGGGTCTGTTCGGCGAGGACGGTGAGGGAGAACGTGTCGGCGTTGACGGCGAGCTCGGCGGCGCGCTTGGCGAGTTGCCAGAGGCGGGCGTTGTAGCGGGCGGCGGGGGCGAGGGTGGCGCTTTCGGGATCGACGCCGAAGAGGCCGGCGTCGCGCATGGCGGCGTCGATCTCGGTGCGGTCGGCGGCGCGGCGGGTGTTGAAGAAGGCGGTCCAGAGCGCGGAGGCGTCGGTGCGGAGTCGTTCGCGAGCGGAGGAACGGGCTTCGTCGGGGACGAACTGATCGATGAGCGCGGGTAGTTCGCGGGAGATCCAGCGGGAGGCTTCGTCGAACTCGGCGGCGGTGCGGGGCCATCCGCCGCGGGAGAGGCGGGACCAGGCGGCGAGGGCGACGCCGGGCGACGTCTCCTTCGGAGCGGCGATCACGGCCTTGAGCAGGGCGGCGACGCGCGGGGTGTCGGGCTCGTCGGCGATGGCACGCAGCGAGAGCACGGCGTCGGATGCTTCGGGCAACACCCGGCCGACGGCGGCGGCGACGGGCGAGGATTCGATTGTCGTGATCGCGGCGGCGAAGGCTGGCTGGGTGGGCACCTCGGCGCGGCGTAGCGACTCACGAGCGCGGAGGGCGGCGGCGAGGTAGGCGTCGGCGTCGCTCCTCCACTGCTGCACGGCGGCGGCGGCGAGACCGACGCGATCGGCGTCGGGGCGAGAGGCGATCGGAGCGTCGGCGAGTGCTTTGGCGAAGGCTGCCTCGCGGGCGGTGCGCCATGCGTCGTCCCATGCGGATTCGGACGCGCCGGGAAGAGCGCGGGCGGCGTCGGGCATCGGCGTGCGTGGGGGCACGGCGCGGTCGAGGGCGACGAGGGCTTCGCGGGATTCACGCAGCGTGGCGAAGGCTTCGCGCTTGGAGGGAGCGGACTGGGCGCGGTCGATGGCAGCGTTCCAGACCTTGGCGAGCGTGGGCGAGGCGTATTCGCTGCGGTTGATTAGGCGAAGGGCTTCGCTGAGCGAGACCGTGCCGGTGGTGACGGCGTCGGTGGCGTCGCGGGCGAGGGACGCCGCGTCGTTGGTGAGTTCGCGGGAGCGACGTTCGACCTCGGCGCGGTTGCGGTTGCTCCACGCGGTGGCCTGGAGCGCGGCGATCTCGGCCTCGACGGCCTTGAGGCGGGCGTCGAGTTCGGCGGGCTGCATGGTGAGCTCGCGCTTGGATTCGGCGAGGCCGAGCAGTCGTTCGCGAACGGATTTGGTCTCTTCGACGGCGGCGCGGGCAGCGGCGAGGGCGGCGTCGCGCGGGTCGGCGCCGTCGGCCTTGGCGTACTCGGCTTTGCGGGCCTCGGTGAGCCAGGCGTCGAGCACGCTCGCGGCCGCGGGCTGCGATGCCAGCGCGTTGACGGCTGCGCTGGCGCGGAAACCGGCGCGATCCCAGCCGTCGACGGAGCCGGAGTCCAGGGCGGCGGCCTCGGCGGCGCGGGCGGCGAGGGTGGCACTGCGTTGGCGGAGCGCGGCGATAGCGTCCGCGGGGGTTTGGACAGTGGCGAGCGCGGCCTTGGTGTCGGCGTCGATGATGTCGCCGAGGCGCGGAAGCGTGGCGTCGCCCCGGGGCTTGGCGTCAGCGGCGATCTTCTGTACCGCGTCGTAGCGGGCGTCGATCTCGGCGACGGCGGCGATGAGTGCCTGGGACGAGAGGATGGAGCGGAGGAGTTTGCCGGTGTCGGGAGCGGGTGGGCGCGAGGGTTCGGCGCGGACGGGGCCGTCGGGGCTGGGTGCCTCGGTTTCGGCGGAGGTGCGATTGGCGAGTGTCGGGACGGCGGCACGGACGGAACGGACGATGTTGTCGAAATCGGAGGTGGCGGCGGACCAGCCGCGGGCGTCCCAGACTTGCTTGACGGTGGTGAGGTTTGCGAGTTCCTGCCAGGCGATGAGGCGGGCGCGGAGTTCGTCGACCTTTTCGAGCGACGCGCTGGCGGCGATGATCTTCTCGCCGGCGATGGCGTCGCCGGGGTTGTCGCGGAGATCGAGCAAGCCGGCGGCGGAACCGGCGATCTGTCGCGGGTCGCGAAGCGCGGGGTCCTGCAGCAGGTCGGCGATGGAGCGGATGGTGCTGGTGGGCGGCTGATCGGCGGCGAAGGCGATGACTTTGTCGCGGTCGGCGTAGACGGAGCCGAACGAGCCGTACCAGCGATCGATGAGGCCCTGCCACTTGGTGAGGCGGGCGGCTTCGTCGAGTTGGTCGGCCGTGAGAACGACCTGCTCCCGCGGCGGCGTGCGGAAGACGAAGTAGCCGCCGGCAGAGAGCACGAGCGCGGCGGCGAGGCCGCCGACGATGGCGAGCTGGCGCTTGGGCAACGGCTTGTGCGGACGGTGCTCGAGGATCTCTTGACGCAGGAGCGACAACGACGGCGGGCGGATGATCTCACCGGAGGCGGAGCCGATGGCCGTGCCGGCGGTCATCAGACGATTGGTGAACTCGAACCAGAAGCGGCCGTCGCCGATGGATTCCCAGGCGTCGGACCAGGTGGCGCTCCAGCCGGTGGAGGCCTTCAGCGGCGGGCGTTTGTGGAGGACGAGTTCGTAGATGAGGCGGCCGAGGGCGCGGAGGTCATCGAGGTTGGCGTCTTCGGGGAGACGTTCG
The DNA here is from genome assembly GCA_947459215.1 of Phycisphaerales bacterium. Taxonomy (GTDB): domain Bacteria; phylum Planctomycetota; class Phycisphaerae; order Phycisphaerales; family UBA1924; genus JAFEBO01. Next base: position 105,034 of record CANHCQ010000009.1, on the reverse strand, counting down.
CGGGACTCGAGATCGGTGAGCGTGACGGCGGTGCCGTCGGCGAGGCGGGACTCGCCGGGGCCGACGGCGAGCATGACGGTGGCGGAGTTGAGGTTGCCCCAGGGGCGGGCGGAGAACTTCTCGAGTTCGAGGAGGCCTTCGAGCACGCCGAGGGCAATGCCGCGGAGTTCGGTGGAGGAGACGCGGTACTTGGCGAGGGCGAGGCGTTCGACGGACCAGGGCTGCGTGGGGCGAACGACGAAGGCGCCGCGGCCATCGTCGAGCAGGCCGAAGTCGGCGATGATGGACCAGCGCTTGGCGCCGGCGCCGACGAGCTGGGCCTGATCGCGTGCCGCGCCGACGAGGCGGCGGGCTTCTTCATCGATGCCGGCGCGGGGGAGCCAGGGGGCGATGACGGTCGGGGAGATGGCGGTGGCGAGGTAGGACTTGCCGAAGCGGCCCTCGGGGGCTCTGGCACCGGCGACCGACGCCTCGGCCGAGAGCGCAGCTTCGAACCGGGCGCAGAAGCCTGCGCCGGCGAGCACGCGACCCGTCGTGTAGGAGCCGAGGGTGAGCATGGTGGTATTGTCGCCTGTCCGAGGCGGAACTGCAAACGGGGAATTCGGGCTGGGCGGGGCGGGGATCGGTTACTCGAAACGGACGGTGTTGCGGAGCACGCCGCAGTGTTCGACCTCGATCTCAACGACGTCGCCGGCCTTCAAGAAGATGGCGGGGTTGCGGGCGAAGCCGACGCCGCTGGGGGTGCCGGTGAGGATGAGGGTGCCCTCGGGAATGGTGGTGCCGCGGCTGATCTCGTGGATGAGCGTGGGGATGTCGAAGATCATGTCGCCGGTGTTGGCGTCCTGCATGGTGACGCCGTTGAGGCGGGTTTGCAGGCGGAGGTTCTGCGGGTTCTTGATCTCGGCGGCGGGGATGACAGTCGGGCCGATGGGGCAGAAGGTGTCGAAGGACTTGCCGCGGTAGAACTGGCCGCCGCTGCCTTCTTTCTGCCACCAGCGGGCGGAGACGTCGTTGGCGGTGCAGTAGCCGAGGATGACCTTGAAGGCGTCGGCCTTGGCGACGTCGCGGCAGCGGGTGCCGACGATGACGCCGAGCTCGGCCTCGAAATCGACCTGCGGCTTCTCCTGGCAGACTTTGGGGATGACGATGTCTTCGCCGTTGAGGATGGGCGAGAGCGGGTTCTTGGTGAAGAGGACGGGGCGCTCGGGCACGCCCTTGCCCTGCTCACGCGCGTGCTCGGCGTAATTCATGCCGATGCCGATGATGTGGCGGATGGGAAGCAGCGAGCCGGGCTTGGTCTCGACCGCGATGCCGAAGGGGGTGCGGGTGAGGTTCATGGGGGAGGGTAGAGACGAAGAGACGGAGAGACGAAGAGACGGAGTGAAAGGCAATAGAACCAGCGCCGAAACCCCGAAGTGCCTTGACCACTTCGTCTCTGCGTCCCTGCGTCTCTTCTCACACCACGTCAACCGTGCCCGGGTCGGGGCAGAGGCCGGCGGCGGCGCCGTCGCGGAGGAGGCGCTCGATCGCCTGGCGGCCGTTCTCTCCCATGTCGCGGGTTTCTTCGGTGACGTACATCTGGCAGTAGCGCTCGATGCGTTCGAGCGTGGGCTTCTCCTCCGACTGCTTGCCGGCGCGGTCGACGTTGGCGAGGGCGAAGGGGAGCGTGTAGCGGGTGGATTCGTCGCGGTGGTCCATGGAGTACGCCACGCTGCGGCTGAGCAGGGCGGCGACTTCGCGGAGGGTGCCAGGGCCGTGGAGTTGATCGAGATCGCGGCGGACGGCGTTCACGCCCAGCGGCGTGAGCAGGCCGGTGCGCTGCTTCCACCAGACGCCGACATCGAGCAGCAGTTGCAGGCCGGCGTCGACGAAGGTGAGCTGGCCCTCGTGGATGACGAGCCCGGCGTCGGCATCGCCGCGGGCGACGGCGCCGATGATCTGTTCGAAGGGGAGCTCGATGAAGCGTGAGCGCTGGGACGCGAGTGTTTCGCGGGTGAAGCCGAGCGCGAGGCCGAGCAGTAGGAACGCGGTGGTCTGCATTCCCGGCACGGCGATGCGGGTGGTGGGAGCACGCATGGCGTCGAGGTTCGCGCCGTGATTCGAGTTGGCGCGGGCGATGAGCTTGGGGCCGTAGCCGTCGCCGAAGGAGCCGCCGCAGCGGGTGATGATGTAGCGGTCCTTGACGTCGCAGTACGCACGGGCGGAGAGGGCGGTGATCTCGAGGTCGGCCTTCTCGATCGCGCGGCGGTTGAGGACGTGGATGTCGGCGGGGAGGGCGCGGAAGGAGAAGCGGCCGGTGTCGATTCGGGGCTTGCCTTCGGCACCAGCCTGCGGCGTGCCGTCGGGGTTGATCTTGCCCGTCAGCGGCCACCACATGAAGGCGTCGTCGGGATCGGGGGAATGGGCGAGGGTGAGGGGGATGGACATTGGGCGATGCTAGACGGATGCAGCCGCGATCGGAGCACGAAGCGTCAGGACGCGGCAGTGCGGTCGGTCGAGAGATCTGAAACCTGCCGCACGTGATCCGGGGTGCAAGAGCTTTCCGAGTACGGCAGAGCCTCGGAAGCCTCTCGCACTCCGTTGGAGTGCGGATGAAAGAACCGGTTGTGGAGATTGGACCCTGCTGTCCGTGGGTGTCGCTCGAGGACTCGCTCCACCCACGGCTGGGTTCTGTGCAGCCCGTTGGGCTGCTCGGACTGGTCGGCCCAGAACCGTCGGTCGTCAAACTCGCAAGTGGTCCTGGGCGTACGGCCTTTCGTGGTGCTTCTGTCACATGAGGTGCCGTCAACGATCTCGCAGGACGTCCACCCCGGTGCATGGCGACAAACCGCTGGCACGGGTCTCTCACGCCGTTCAACGTTCAGTCCTCCGAAAGATCCAAGTTGGTCTTGAAGAGGCTCGCAACGGGCAACTCGTCGACGGTACCCAAGCGCTTTGTGACTTGCGGAGGCAGCTTACATCGCGTCGGCGCTGAAGCGTGATCCCTGGCACCTCCACCCCGAACCACATTCCGGGCACACCGTACACCCATCGGCCTCGGGTTCGAGCGTGTCGATCTTGTAGCGGCAGCTCGGGCACTCGCCGTGGGCGAGCCAGGAGCGGGCGACGGCGGGGATCCAGACGCGTGACGCGGTGAGGAAGATCGACGCAGCGATGAGCAGGAGCAGGATCGCGAGTGGGCCGAAGAGGGTGAGGGCGTTGAGGGCGAGGGTCCACGATTTCGCGCCGCCGAGGGCCGCGGCGGCGCGGGAGCCGGCGTCCTGGATCGCGAAGACGAAGGTCATCACGAGGACGAGGAGGAGGAGCGTCGAGACCGTGCCGCTGACGGGTGGGACGAAGTGGCCGACGTGGGAGAAGTGGCGGAAGCGATCGGGCCAGGAGGCGTGCGCCAGCGGCACGACGCGGCCGCGGTGATCGCGGATGGTGTAGTGCAGGCCGAGCGGGCCGGGGGAGATGGGGGGAGGTGCGGAGGGAGCGGTCACGCGGGATTGTTCGGGGGTGGAGGCGGGAGCTTCCATGCCGCGCCGCATTCGGGGCAGACGGTGCAGCCGTCGGGGTCAGGGACGATGGCGGCAATCGAGAAGCGGCAGTGCGGGCAGATGTGCTTACGCAGCATCTCTCTTGCTTCGATCGGTGCCCAGAGCCATCGGGCGGCCTTGTAGATCACAAGCGATTGTGCGACGACGATCAAGACTTGCCCGATGACGCCGAACAGCAGGAACACGAGAAAATCGGGCACCTTGAGAAGAGGTTGAAAGACAGCGTCCTGAATGAGGGGAAGCACGACGGCAGCGGCTCCCCACAGAGAACCCCAGAATGCGAGGACCGCGATCGAGGTGAGTGCCAGGAAGCGGATCATGTCCTTCGTGTCAGGGAAGTCCTCGCGTCGCCACGTGCGCGTTCTGGCTTCCTTCCACGGTGTCCGCGCGAGCCGCCACGCTCTGCTGCGGTGATCAAGGACCGTGACCGACAGCCGAAGCGGGCCGCGCCGAACCGGACAAGAGGATGGTCTGGACTCGCTCACGTGAGATTGTTCGGCGGTGGCGGCGGGAGTTTCCATGCCGCGCCGCACTCGGGGCAGACGGTGCAGCCGTCGGCTTGCGGCGTCGTCGTTTCGATCGGGTACTTGCAGCTGCCGCAAAGACCGCGGTGCAATCTCGCGAACGCGGTGCCGGGGCCCTTAACGGTACGGTCGAAGCACCATCCCCAAGCGAGGTTCAACAGAAACGACACGCCGCAACCGACAAGAAACACCAACTCGTACTTCAGGTATGCGATCCCATACGCCACGTACGCAAAGGTCGCTAAGCCGTGCAAACCGATCAATCCGGCCCACAATCGGCGTTCCGCTGAAGTCATGTTCCGACGCCACGAAAACTCGTCCCCTGGGCGAATGGGATGTCGCATCGGCACTTTTCTGCCCCGATCGTCCAGTAGCGCGAGCTCTCCGAACAAGTCACCACGAGAAACACGGAGCCGTGAAGACGGTTTCGCCTCGAAAACCGGTGTTGTTTCCTGCCCCTCACCGCTCATCGTTGCCGAACGCCTCATCGTGCGTGCTTCTTACCCAAACATCTTCAACTGCTCGTTCTCCATCACCTCGCCGATCACGGGTTTCTCGGGATCGAGGCGGTAGTCGCCGGTGTAGCACGCGGTGCAGTAGCTTTTGGCCGGGCGGTTCATGCAGGCGAGCATGCCTTCGAGGCTGAGGTAGTGCAGCGAGTCGACGCCGAGGAACTTGCGGACGTCTTCGATGCTCTTGCCGTGGGCGATCAGTTGATCCCGCGTTGCGAAATCGACGCCGAAGTAGCACGGGTGGCGGATGGGCGGGCAGGAGATGCGGAGGTGGATCTCTTTCGCGCCGGCCTGGCGGATCTGGTCCATCTTGGCTTTGGTCGTCGTGCCCCGGACGATGGAGTCGTCGACGACCACGACGCGCTTGCCGCGGACGATGTCGGCGATGACGTTGAGCTTGAGCCGCACGGCGGCGATGCGTTCGGTCTGGGTGGGCTTGATGAATGTGCGGCCGACGTAGCGATTCGGCACGATGCCTTCGCGGTACGCCAAGCCGCTGGCCTGGGCATATCCGGCGGCGGCGCTGCGGCCGGAGTCGGGCATGGGCATCACAAAGTCGGCGGCGACGGGCGCTTCCTTGGCGAGGCGGGCGCCGAGGGCTTCGCGGGCGGCCTGCACATTCTGGCCGAAGACGTTGCTGGCGGGGTTGGCGAAGTAGACGTGCTCGAAGACACAGTGGGCGGCGGGGACTTCGACACCGGCGAAGCGGCGGGATTCGATGCCGCGGGCGCTGATGGTGACGATCTCGCCGGGCTCGATTTCCCGCACCAGCGTTGCGCCGACGACATCGAGCGCCACGGTCTCGCTGGCGACGATGTGCCCGCCGCCGGGGAGCATGCCGAGCACCAAGGGCCTCCATCCCCACGGATCGCGGGCGGCTTCGATGCGATCGGGGAACAGGAAGACCAAGCTGAACGCGCCCTGGAGGTGACGCAACGCGGCGGCGAGCGGGTCGGGGCTCTTCTGCTGCAGAGGCGACGCGAGGAGGTGGATGATGACCTCGGTGTCGCTGGTGGTCTGGAAGAGGTGGCCGGCCTGTTCGAAGTGCTGACGGAGGAGCTCGGCGTTGATCAGGTTACCGTTGTGGCCCAGCGCGACCTGGCCGCCGACGTATGCGGTGAGCAGCGGCTGGGCGTTGCAGGCGAGGCTGCCGCCGGCAGTGGCGTAGCGGTTGTGGCCGATGGCGCCGCCGATGCGTGCATCGCCGGCGTGGGCCTGTAGGTCTTCGAGGACGTCGGGGTCGATGATCTCGGGGACGAGACCCATGCCGGTGACGCCGCGGAGCTGCTCGCCGTCGGAGACGGCGATACCGGCGGATTCCTGCCCGCGGTGCTGCTGGGCGTACATGGCGAGGTAGGTGAGGCGGGCGGCGTGGTCCGCGCCCCAGACGCCGACGACGCCGCATTTCTCTTTCTTCTCGTAGGAGTCGTGAGCCGCCGACGGCGCGGCGTGGCGGCTCGAGTTGGTCAGGACCGGGAGCTGGACGCGGCGGCTCATCGGAGCGATGGTAGCGGGCGCGGGGGCGAGCTTGGGGCCGGGTTTGGGGACGGGGCCGCGATCTTCACAAAAACAACAACGCACGCCCCGTGGGGGGCGTGCGTTGTGAGACGATAGGAGTCAGATCAGTCCTCGATTAGCGGCGTTTCCATTTGCTGGGCCCCGCCCTCTGCCAGCTCACGCCTTCAGTAGGTGTTGTATTTCACGCCGCGGCCGTCGACTTCGGAATCGGCGCAGTTGGGGAAGATCTTGCCGGTGCTGGATTCGTAGACCCAGCCGAAGGCGCCGCCGAGGGTTGCGGTGAAGGTGTTCTTGCCCTTGTTGGCGCCGACGGGCAGGGGCGGAATGTCGCGGACATAGGGGCCGTAGACCACACCGGTGCCGGTGTCTTTGGAGGCGTTGAAGGTTGTGCCGGCAACATCGCTGTACTGGGTCAGCGCGTTGGGAAGGTTGGCGAGCGACGGGTAGGTGCCGCCGTGTTCGGTGCTGAAGAGATCGACGGCGTTTCGCAGGATGGCCAGATTGGCCGCGACGGCGTTGTCGGCGGCGTTGGTGGCGCTGCGGCTCATGCGCGGCACGGCGATCGCGGCGAGGATGCCGAGGATCACGACCACGATGACGAGTTCGAGAAGGCTGAAAGCCCGACGTGAGCTGTGTGCATACGAAGCCATGTGTTCGTCTCCGGAAGGGGATCCCCGCGCTCACGCGATCCGCGGAGCGACAGTTCTACATCGATCGCGGTGGTCACGAGCTTGAAGCTGGGCAAGGAAGTCGCGAACGAGTTGAGGTGTGCGCCGGAATAAACGGACCATTCCGGAGTTCTCGACGGTTCAGCGGTCGGCGACGACGGAAATCTCGACACGGAGATTGTCGGACGCGAAGACAGCGGCTTCGCGAGTGACTTCGACGAGCGTGAGGCCGCCGATGGAGTCGCCGAGGCGGATGGTGCGACCGTTCACGACGGCATAGGCCCCTTTTCCGCTGGCGAGTGCGGTGACACGGTGGGCGAGCTGGAACTGCTCGATGGCCACGGCGGGCGAGGCGGCGGCGACGATCTCGGATGGTTGCGCGCTGGGAATCTCTTCTCGGACCAGTCGCACGGCAAAGAGATCGGAGACAGCCGCATCGGAGGCGGGTGCGGCGGCGGTGCGGAGGCGGGCGGCGAAACGGGCCGAGGCGGGTTCCTGATTGATCGGCTCGGCGGGCTTGGCGGCGACTTCCTGGATGGTGTCGGCAGCGGCGGCGACGGCGGGGGCGGTGACGCCGAGGAAGAGCTTGTCGGCCGCGAGGGCCGAAGCTGCGACGGCGAGGACGGAGAGATAGACCTTTTGTTCCCGGGTGAGCGCCATGCATTGATGGTGCCAATCGGGAGCCGCGGAAGCCAGCGTTTTCTGCTTAGGTCATTGCCTCGGTGGTTCGGGCTGTGAGGGCTGGACGGAGGGTGCGGCGTACCAGACGAGTTCGAAACTGAACTTGGCGGCGTTCTCGGCCGCGGCGGCGTCACGGCCGATGTCGAGGCCGCGGACGGCGATATCGGGGTACTCCTCGCGGAGCCGGGCGAGCCAGTCGCGGCTGGCGACGAAGCCACCACGTCCTTCGACGCGGATTGGGACGAGGGTGGCTTTGGGGGTCGCGGTCTGGGTCTCGGGTTGGATGCGGTCAATGACGAGTCCGAACCTGGCGCCGGCTTCGGTGAGACCGGCAAGCCGGGTGTTGAGCTTGGAGGTGGGCTCGACCTTGACGCGTGTCGCGGCGAGGTCACGCGTGGCGCGCTCGAAGGCGGTGTCGAAGCGGGTGCGATCTTCGCGGCGTTTCTTGGCGTCCGCGCGAGCGGCGGCGAGCTTGGCGGCCTCGGCGCGCTCGGCGGCCTGGCTCTGCAGGGCGGGCGAGACCACGGCGAACACAAAGACCGCAACGAGGGCGAGCGATGCACCGAGGCCGGCGGCATCGACGCCGATGGTTGCGGTGAATCCGGGGCCGCGTCCGTTCATCGGGCACCTCCGGCATCGTCGATGGACGCGTCGATCTGGAACTCGACGAGGGCGTTCTCGGCGGCGCCCTTCCTGGACTCGGTGAGGGTCACCTTGTCGAAAAGGCCGGCGCCCTCGAGGCGGACGGCGAAATTGGCGACGGCAGCCTGATCGAGAGCCTGACCGGTGATGCGGATCCAGTAGCCGCGGGCTTGGCGGGCGTCGGGCCTGATATTGGCGTTGGCGTTGGCGTTGGCGTTGGCGTTGGCGTTGGCGTTGGCGTCGGGCTTGCGGTACCCGAGCGCGACGCGGGCCAAGTCGATGTGATCGCCGCGGAGCGTGCCGAGCAGATTCAGCAGCAGGCTCCAGTCGGGATGGTCGGCGATCGCGCGAGCGGCGGCCAGGTGGGATTCGGCTTTGTGGGCGCGGGACTTGGATTCATCGACGAGCGTCGCGAGCTGAACGAGCTCGGCGTCGACACCGGCGAGTTCACGGGCGGTTGCCGCGGCGGTGGATGATCGCGTTGAGACTCGGATTGTGGCGGTCGCAATGCCGAGCGCGCAAGCGAGCAGCCCGGTGCCAATGGTCCAGGCAACGATGCGGTCTTCCCGGGCCGAGACGCGGCGGCGGGCCATGGGAAGGAGGTTTGCGGTCAGCATGTGTCCCCCTTCCGGCGGGCGTATCCCGCACCGACGGCGGCGAGGAATCCTCCGCGGCTGGCGAGGGTGCGGAGCATCGGCGGCACATCAGCGATGTCGGCGATGGAGCAGGCGCTGGTGTCGAGCGACGTCACGGCGCCCAAGAGGTCGGCGATGGGCGGGGCTTCGGGCCCGTCGGAGGCGACAACCATGCGTGCGACCTCGCGGCCGCCGAATCGACGACCGACGTAGCCGCAGGCGGTGTTGATCTCTTCGATGAGGCCGGACCCGAAGCGGTCGAGCGAGGCGCGGACGGCGCGACGGACGTGGTCGGGGACGTCGAATCGGTCGTCGTCGCCGAGGACGGCGGAGAGCAGTTCGGGGGCGTCGGCGGGCTCGAGGCCGCTGGCGTCGGCGGTGTCGTGATAGACGCGGTGGAGGTCGCCGGGCTCGAGCGCGCGATCGAGGACGATGGTGTGGTTCTGAACGGCGAGCAATCGCGAGCCGCGGTGGCGGAGCGAGACGATGAGCGTGATGGCGCCGTTGCCGGCGAGCTTCGGGAGGCAGGCGCGGCCGAGGGCGATCTCACGGGGTTCGACGCGACGAACGTCAAGGCCCGCGTGATCGAAGGCCCCGATGATCGCGTTGCTCGTGTCGTGGGTGCACGCGGTGGCCATGCAGGTCGCGGCGCCGGCCTGACGAGCGGGGACGGGGATCTCCCAGACCGCCACTTCGAGCGCACCGGGGTCTTGCCTGTACGCGCGGCCGAGTTCGGCAGCGGCGAGCTGCTGCACCGGCGCGCCGGAGGCCACAGGCGGAAGCTCCATCTCGGCGGCGAGCACCTGATCGGGGCCGAGGCAGACGGCCATGCGTCCGCCGACGAAGCCGCAACGCCGGAGCACGCCGGCGATGCGGGTCGCCTCGGCCGGCAACGGGGAGTTCTCGTCGAGGCGACGGAACTCGGCGAGTGCCTGGAGCGTGGCTCGAGCGCCGTCGAAGCGGAGCTGGGCGAGACGCACGCTGCGTGGGCTGAGCTCGACGCCGATTGGGCCGAAGCGCGGGGCCATCATGGTGCACCTCCGGGACCGCCGGCGGTGGCAGCGAGATCGAAGAGGGGCAGGAACATGCTGATGGCGATGCCGCCGACGAGGATGCCGACGACGGCGAGGACGAGCGGTTCGAGGATGGTGGAGAGCAGCTTCATGAACTGCTCGTTGTCCTCGTCCATGAACTCGGCGACCTGGAGCAGGACGGGCCCGACGCGGCCGGAGCGCTCGCCGCTGGAGATCGCGGCGGTGACGGCGGGATCGACGAGGGCATCGTTCGTCAGTGCGTCGGCGAGGGGCTGACCGCGCTCGACGGCGGCCTCGGCGGTGAGCAGGAGATCGGCGTAGGGCTTGCAGCGGATCGATTCACGGGTGAGACGGATGGCATCGAGCATCGGGACGCGGGCGTCGATGAGCGTGCCGAGCAGACGGCAGAACGACGCGACCGCGAAGCTGCGCCGCATCGGGCCGATGCGCGGTGCGGCGACGAGGTACGCGTCGATCGCGCCAAGGCCCCTGGGGGAACGGACGAGTCGAAAGAGGCCGAACCCCGCAGCGAGGGCGACGGGAACGACGAACATCCACTGTGCTCGCAGCATCTCGCCGACCCACATGAGCAGCTTGGTCGTCGGCGGCAGCGGCGTCTGGAGCGACTTGAACATCTCGGCGAACTGCGGCAGCACGGCGACGAGCAGCGCGATCACGACACAGAACGAGACGGTGATGAGAATGACGGGATAGGTCAGCGTGCCGACCACCTGGCGGCGCACGGTGAGCTGGCGGCGCACCAATACGGCGAGCGACGCGAGCATCTTGTCGAGCATGCCGGCGGTCTCGCCCGCGGCAACCATGCTGCGGGCGACGGTGTCGAACACTCCGGGATTGGAAGCCATCGCGGCGGCGAGGGACTCGCCCTCTTCGACGCGTCTGCGCAGTTCCCCCACCGTGGCACGGAGCGACGGGGCCTTGGTCTGCTTCTCGACAACGATCAGTGCCTGCAGCAGCGGTGTCTTGGTGGCAATGAGCACGGAGAGCTGGCGGTAGAACTGGCTGATGTCCTGCAGCCCGGCGTGGCCGCCGCGGACGATGGCTGCTGCACTGGCGACGCCTGCATCGGTGGCCTGCACGCTGGTGGTGAAGATGCCGCGCTTGCGGAGGGCTTCGATCGCCTCGGCGGCGCCCGATGCGTCGATGGTGCCGGTGATGGGCTTGCCGCCGGCGTCAAAGCCGTTGTATGCGTAGCTCATGCGGCGGCCCTGGCTTTCGGAACGGGCACAGCGCCCTCGTCGTCGACGTGGGTGACACGGATGACTTCTTCGAGGCTGGTCTTGCCATCCATCGCGAGCAGCACGCCTTCCTGGCGGAGCGTGAGGAACCCGTCGCGCCCGAGCTGCGCACGGAGTTCGTGCGTGGCGGAGCCGGCGTAGATGAGCCGCTTGAGCGCGGAGGAGACTTCCATGACTTCGTAGATGCCCAGTCGTCCCTTGAAGCCGGTGTCGTGGCAGACGCGGCACCCTTCGCCCTTGCGGAACGGGCGGCCGACCTGATCCGACAGGCCGGCGTCGGCGAGAACGTCCTCGGCGGGGTAGTACTTGGTTGCGCACGCCTGGCAGATCGTGCGCGCGAGGCGCTGGGCGACGACGCCGTTGAGGGCGCTTGAGATCAGATACTTCTCGATCGACATGTCGGCGAGGCGGGCGACAGTGCTGGGAGCGTCGTTGGTGTGCAGCGTGGCGAGCACGAGGTGGCCGGTGAGTGCGGCCTGGACGGCGACGCGGGCGGTTTCCTGATCGCGGATCTCGCCGACCATGATGATGTCGGGGTCCTGGCGGAGGATGCTGCGGAGCGCGCGGGCGAAGTTGAAGCCGATCGCCTCGTTGGTCTGGATCTGGTTGATGAGTTCGAGCTGGTACTCGACCGGGTCCTCGACGGTGAGGATGTTCACATCGGGGCTGCGGAGCAGATCGAGCGCGGAGTAGAGCGTGGTGGTCTTTCCGCTGCCGGTCGGGCCGGTGACGAGCACCAGGCCGTGCGGGCGTTCGAGCACGCGTGTGAAGGTTGCGAGCGCTTCGGCGCGGAAGCCCAGGTCGCTCATGCGGACACGGAGGTTAGACTTGTCGAGGACGCGGACGACGATCTTCTCGCCCAGCAGCGTGGGCATCGAGGAGACGCGGAGATCGATCTCGCGGCCTTCGGCGACGATGCGGACGCGGCCCTCCTGGGGCAGGCGCTTCTCGGCGATGTCCATCTTGCCGATGACCTTGACCCGCGAGACGATCGAGGCGTGCATGCCCGGAGGTGGCTTCATGAGGTCTCGGAGCACGCCGTCGACGCGGTAACGGATGCGGGTGCCCTTGCGATCGGGCTCGATGTGGATGTCGCTGGCGCCGTCGCGCACGGCGGTGAGCAGCGCGACGTTGACGAGGTTGATGATCGGGCTGCCGGCGACGAGTTTGTCGAGATCGGTGGCCGGTCCTTCATCGACGCTCTCGCGCTCGACAACTTCGAGGTCGGACTCCGCGAGGGAGGTGAGGAAGGCGTCGACGTTGACGTCGCCGCAGGAGTACTTCTTGACGAACTCGAGGATGTTCGGCTCGAGCGCGAGCACCGGGCGGATCTTGCAATTCGCGATCGTGCGCAGGCGGTCGATGGTGGGCAGGCTCTGGGGCTCTGCCATCGCGACGGTGAGCCTGTCGCGGACCTTGAACATCGGGACGACCCGCAGGCGTTCGCACTCTTCGGCACCGACGAGCTTGAAGACCTGAGGGTCGATCAGGCCGTGGCGGAGGTGCACGCAGCGGACGCCGAGCGTGGTCGCGAGCGTCTCAAGGAAGACGTGCGGCGTGATGACGCCCTGCTCGATGAGCAGTTCGCCGAGCATGCGGTTGGTGCGGGCCTGCTCGGCGAGGGCGCGGGTGAGTTGCTGCTCGTTGATGACGCCGGCTTTGAGCAGGGCGTCGCCGAGACGGATGCGTGGGGCTTCGGAGCTCACAGGAAGCTCCTGACGGCCGCGCCGACGTCTTCATAGAGCTCGAACTGATCGGCAAGATCGGTGACGTTGAGGATCTCACGGACGGTGTCGCCCACGCCGCAGAGCTTGAGGAGGCGGCCGGCGTCGCCGAGGCGCTCGGTGAGGTTGAGCATCGCCTCCAGGCCCTGGCTGTCGACGAAGGGCGTGGCGGAGAGATCGACGACGCAGCGTCCCATGTTGGACTGGAGTTCGCGGGCGACCTCGTTCTCGAACGCGGCGGCATCGCCCTGGCAGATCGCGCCCTGGGGCACAATCGCCTTGACGGCACCGTGTTGCTGCGTTCGGATCTCCACGGCGAAGGCTCCTTAGGCGGCGTGACGCAGCGGGGCACCGAGCGGCACGCGGATGGTGAACGTGGACCCCTTGTCCTTGACGGACTCGACGCCGATGTCTCCGCCGTGGAGCTTGACGACATCGCGAGCGAGGGCAAGACCCAGACCGGTGCCAGTGATCTTGGAGACGCGGGGGTCCTTCGCCCGGTAGAAGCGCTCGAAGACCTTGGCGGCGTCCTCGGGGGACATGCCGATGCCGGTGTCGGCGATCTGGACGATGAGCTCTTTGTCGTCGGCGCGGACACTGACGGTGACGTCGCCGCCCTCGGGGGTGTACTTGATGGCGTTGCCCAGCACGTTGGTGATGGCGAGCGTGAGCTTGTCGCGGTCGCCGACCATGGTCGGCAGCTTGGGGGGCATCGCGAAGGTGAGCCGGAGGTTCTTGGTCTTGGCCTGGGTGGTGAAATCGGTCTGGATTTCCTCGAACATCGGGGCGAGGCGGACGTCGTCGGGTGCGAGCTGCAGGGTGCCGGCTTCGATCTCAGAGATGGAGAGCATGTCGCCAACAATGCGTTCGAGGCGGCGGACTTCCTGATTCACGACGTTCAGGTGCTGCGCACGCTTGGCCGGCTCGAGGTCGGGAGCGTCGAGCAGCTCCTCCATGCACAAGCGGATATTGGTCAGCGGCGTGCGGAGTTCGTGCGTCGCCTGCTCAACGAAGGCGTTGCGGGAACGATCCGCGATGCGCTGCTGTGTCACGTCCTCGAGCGCGAGCATGGCACCGCCCGTGGTCAGGCCGCGAACGCTGACGCGGAGCACGGTGGCACCGTCGCCCTCGCCGACGCGGGTCTCGAAGACCTGACGGGCGCGTGTGCGCCCGTCGCCGACCTTGGCGAGCTCGGCGGCGGCCGCGGGATCGGAGAAGCAGTCGGAGATCGCCTTGCCGATGAGCTTGTCCCGGGTGGAGCCGAGGAAGATGCCGGCGGCGCCGTTGCAGTAGCGGATACGCAGGTCGGACTCGAGACCGATGAGACCAATCCAAAGCGCGTCGGCGACGCGAGGCACGATGTCGTCGGTCGCAGGTGCGGCGTTGGCGACTGTGCGGCGCTCGGACGCGTCCTCGACACGGCGGCGGATGCGAAGCGTGGCGAGTTCGTTGAGCAGGCGGTTCCAGGCATCGCCGCTGCCAGCGCCGGTCTCGCGGACGTGCAGAGCCCCGAGATCTGTCTCTCCCGACGCGAAAGCGGCGAGCGCATCGCCGACTTCGGCGAGGGAGCGGGTGCGTCGGCGGGCGGCAAGGCCGATGGCGAGCGTGGCGACAACCACCGCGGCGCCGCCAGCGAGGATGAAGAACTCCAGGTCGGTCATCGCGCCGGTCGGCTCGCCGGCGTTGATCTCGATGACGAGCGGGCCCCTGCCCGGCACATCGAGAACCGCGCGGCGGGTCGGGCCATCGCTGATCGTGTTCGCGGTTGAGGGCCAGCGCTCCGGGATCTTGCTGATGATGGATGCGGCTTCACGACCGTCGGCGACGACCGTGCCGTCGCCCAGAGTAACGCGTGCGGCGGAGAGGCTCTGCGAAGCGGCGAGATCGGCGAGGAGGGCGCGAACGGCACCGAAGTCGTCGGCCTTGGCCTTGGCGGCAACATGATCGCGAAGCGCGGCGGCGATCGCGTCGCCTCGCTGGGCTGAGGCCTGACGTTGTACGTGCGTTTCGTGCGCGTGAACGCTCCACCAAGCACCGACCGTCGCGCCGGCAACGAGGGCGGCCACGCCCACATAGGCAAGGCCGACCATCGACGGCTCACGAGGAACGAACTGGCGAAGCGAACGACGCACGCGCGGCAACTCCGGCCCGTTGGGCGGGCAGACTTCTCGGTATCTTCGATATCGGTCAGTGCGGAGCGCGACTGAAACTCGGTCGCAGGGTGTTTGCCCCGTCAGGCTGCCTGCTGAAAGAGCACGCCCGCCGCGGTTGCCTGACGCGTCATCAGCTCGTCGTAGCTGCGGAGATCGACCTTGGAGAACGCGGCGACAACGGCGGCGTCGAGCTGGGTGCCGGCGCAGCGGGCGATCTCTGCCAGGACCTTTTCCCGCGGCATGGCCGGGCGATACGCGCGGTTGGAGCTCATGGCGTCAAAGGTGTCGGCAAGCCCGATAATGCGGGCGGTGAGCGGTATGGCGTCGCCCTTGAGGCCGTGCGGGTAGCCACGGCCGTCGATTCGTTCGTGATGATGGAGGACGCCGCCGAGGGCGTGCTCGAGCAGGGTGATGCCCTTGAGGATGCGGTGACCGGTTTCGGGGTGAAGCTTGATGAGGCCGAATTCTTCGTCGGTGAGGCGTCCGGCCTTGCAGAGCACACGCTCGGGGACACCGATCTTGCCGACGTCGTGCACGAGCCCGGAGATGCGGACGCGCTCGGCGTCCTCCTCCGAGAGCCCCATCGCCTTTGCGATCTCACAAGCGAGGTACGCCACTCGCTCGGAGTGGCCGCGGGTGTACGGGTCCTTCGCGTCGATCGCGGCGGTGATCGCCTCGAGCGTGCCCATGGCCATCGCTCGCTGTTCGCTGTAGCGGGCCATGTTCTCGTGGAACGTACCGATGAACTCGGCGACGGCGTCGAGATACTGCATCTCGGGGCTGGAGATCTCTCCGTTTTCGTTGATCTTGTTGCCTGCGATGAGGAGGCCGATGACGTGATCGTCGTGCGAGATCGGATCGCAAACGGCTTCGGCGTTGGTGAGGGTCGCCACCGTGCTCCTGCCGGGAACGAGGACCTTGGTCCATTCGTTCTCGAGAAGAGCAGCGGCCTTGTTCAGGATCGCCGCCTCGACTTCTTGCTGCCTCGGAGCGACGCCGACGAGGAACACGCGGGAACGGAGCTCGGGGACGATCTTGGGATCGTCGCGGAAGGCGACGGCGACCCAGGAGAACGGCAACGCCTGCTGCACATTAGCGCAGACGAGGCGGATCTGACACACGGGATCCGGCGAGGACGCGACGAGACGCAGCGTGCGGAAAAGCGAGTAGGTCTCCTCGTACGACTGCATGAGGCGTTGGCTGAAACCTTCGACAAGGCTCCGCAGATCGGCGATCTGGCGCTGCTCGTCGATCAGTGCTGAGACGGTTCGTTCAACACCCGCGAGCGTGGCTCCGGATGCGAGTCGCACGCACGCGGCGAGCTCATTGCGAAATGGAGCGACAAAGGCGAAGCCGTGTGCCTCGCAAGTGCCCGGGATGGTTCGGGCTTTCGCCGCGACAGCCGCGGCGGAGTCGGCGCCGGGCATGGACCCATCGGCGAGCACGGGCCATGCGGCGACGCCGGCATCGCGGAGTCGTTCGCACGCCTTGACGATCGCGGCGGCTTGCTGGTTCGGGGTCTTCATCGGGGTCTCGCGGGGTGAGGGGCTGCGTCGGCGGTTCAGGCGGCGGCACGCTCGTCGCTGGCGGGGCCGCAGATGTCGAGCACCATGGCGGCAAGTTCTTTCGCGCTGAAGGGCTTGGGCATCACCTGGACGATGTTGGTTTCCTGCAGGTCGCGCGGGGAGATGCGGTGGCCTCGGGCGGTGAGCATGAGGACCGGGATTGCGGCGGTGCGAGCGTCCTGCTTGAGGCGCTTGGCGAAGTGCAGGCCGTCGACGCCGGGCATCTGGTAATCGCTGATGACGGCGGCGGGTATCGATTCACTGGCGAGGCGGAAGCCCTCATCGCCGTCGGAGCCTGTGAGCACGTTGTACCCCAGCTCGCGGAAGCGCGAGGCGAGCATGAACGTGATCACGCTCTCGTCGTCGCACACAAGGATGGTTTTGGCAGGCATGGCGTACCTCTCGAAGCGGAAGCATCGACCGGTGGCGGACACCCATTCGCCCCAAATCGCGGTTTTTCCGTCTTTACGGAGGGACCTGTACCAGACCTCCCGACAACCGGGCGATGGAGCTGAACCGGTGTGCGACAACGGCCGAGAATGTGGGTGTGAGTACCCGCCGTGCAGGTCGGGATTTCGCTGCACTCGCGGCTCGGTCGCGACGCGCGTTTTCGTTGCTGGAGTTGATCGTGGTGCTCGCCATCGTCGCGATCCTCGGCGCGATCGCGGCCCCGCGCTATTCGTTGGCTCTCCAGCGTTACCGCCTGGAGATGGCCGCCAATCGTGTTGCGTCGGACATCAATCTGGCACGTTCGTTGGCACGAGCGAAGGGATCAACGGCCACGATCTCGTTCACGGCATCCACTTCGACGTACGCGATCGCCGGGCTGACGAGCACGGATCGTTCCGGAGAGGCGTTCGGCGTCGATCTGAGTCGCGAACCTTTCGGCGTGGCGATCCAGAGCGTGGACTTTGCGGGTACGAGCACACTCACCATAAGGGGCTACGGCGTTCCGACCAACGGCGGGATGGTTCGCCTGACCCGCGGCGCACTGACCAAGGTTGTCACGGTCGCGAGCGGCAGCGGAGAGGTGAGCATCCAGTGACTCTCCGCCTCCGCCATCCTCACGTCGCACACGGCTTCACGCTGGTCGAGCTACTGATCTCTTCCGCATTGCTTACCGTGCTGCTGCTCGCGGGCGCGGCAACCGCGAGCCTCGTGCGCCGGGCGGGCATGAGCCAGGTCGGCGACTCGTCGCTCGCGCTCGCCCTCGCGATGCACGCGCTGCGCCGAGATATCGAGTGCGCCACGAGCGTGGGCCCGGTGTCGAGCCTCGGTGTCTCGATGAAGGTACCCGATCGGACAGGCGACGGCAACGTCGACACGATTGCCTACACATGGTCGGGCGTCGCCGGCGCACCGTTGACTCGGTCGATCAACGGCGGCACGCCGACCGCGATCGTGGCCACCTTGCAGTCGTTCGCGGCGAATGCTGATCTCACGACGCTATCGGTTCCAAGCGATGATCAGCCGATCCCGCCGTCGAGCCAGACGGTCGGGAGTTGCATCGCGTCCTCGAACCTGAACGCGATCCCATGCAGCTCCAACCTGTGGATCGCGGTCGCGTTCTCCCCATCGCTCCCCGTCGACACCAAGAGCTGGACGCTCAACAGCGTGCGCTTGTCGCTGTGTCGCAACGGACCGCCCGATGGCACGTTCGCGGTACAGATCCGACCAACGAACGGACAGGTCCCGACGTCCACCGTTCTCGCGTCGATCACGGTGAGCGAATCATCACTGGGCACGTCCTTTGCCGACTTCACCTATTCCTTCACCGGCCTGAGCGGCCTGAGCCCGACCTCGCCGCTCGCGATCGTGCTGCTGCCCATCTCGGGCAACAACGTCGCGAAGTGGCAGTTCACAACAAGCAACGCAGCCGTAAAACCAGGCGACGCGATGTACCAGTCGTCCAACTCCGGATCGAGTTGGACTTTGAAGCCGCAGCAGGAACCTTTGTTCAGTGTCACCGGTACGCCTTCTGCCTCGTCGCCGGTCACGGTCTCGGCGCAGGTCGTGCGCATCGTTCGCGTCTCGGCCGAGGCGATCCGGGGCGTCACAGCGGCCTTCGAGGTCGAAGCCCGCGGGTTCGGCGCGGCGAGCGGCTCCGCCATGGGCGCGGGGGCCTCGAGTCCGTAGCGCCAGGACATGGGGAACTCTGTGAGCAAGGCAGCATCCACATCATCGGCCAGTATCACCCTGAAGACTGCCAGAGCGATGACGCTCATCGAGTGCGTCGGCGCGTCGCTCATTCTCGCGGTGATCGCGGTCGCGGCCGTCCGCACCTCGGCCGGTGCGGCCACAGCGCAGGCATTATCCTCTCGGCGTGCGACGGGCATGATGCTGGCCGAGAGCCTGCTGGCCGAGATCGAGCGCAAGGCCTACATCGATCCCGCGAATCCGACCACGCTGGGCCGAGACGCTGGCGAGAGCTCGACCGATAAGACAACCTTCGACGACGTGGACGACTACAACGGCTGGAGCGAATCCCCACCCCGCGACTCCACGGGCGCTCCCATCCCCGGCATGGCCGACTGGGCCCGCACAGTCGCGGTCGCGTGGTCGGACATGGGACCGCTGAGTCCTGACGTGAGCGGGAACACCGGCATGAAGAGCGTCGCCGTGAGCGTCTATTTCAAATCCAGGCTCGTGTGCGAGCTGCAATCACTTCGGGCTCCCGACTGATCATGCGTTCGATCTTGCACCATACTCAAGCACGACGAGGCACGGCGTATCTCGCCGCGGTCGGTGTAGGCATGCTCGTCAGCACGCTGGCGATCGGCGCGATGGCGACGGCACGCTCTCGGGCGCGCGCGCTGCAGCTCCAGATCGACGAGAGTGTCGCGCGGCAGAACGCGATCGCGGCGGTGGACTTCGCCCGTGCCACCATCGCGGCTGATCCCGACTGGCGAACGACGTACTCCGTCGAGATGTGGCTCAGTGGCGTCGAGATGAACGACGGCACGCTCGGCTACACCGTTGTCAATCCGAGCGGGGCGATCAATCGCGACCCACTCGATTCGGTCATCGTCACCGGCGACGGCAGCAAGGGATTGGCCCGTCAGCGCATGCGCCTCTACCTCGACGCGTCGAAGGTTCCGCTGACATGCATCAAGGTGCCCATGACGATCGCGGGCGCCATCTCGACGACAATCGCGACCATCAACGGCAGCGGGCTCACGATCGCGACGAACAACAGCTTCATGTCCGCGCTCTCCACCATCCGACCCAACGTCGAGGCCCGCACGGCGATCGTCGGAACCGGGTTTGCCGGCACGACCAGCACGAGCACCTCGGCGCGAACCCTGCCCGCCGGCACGGTCTTCTCCCTCTACACGGCGGGTGCCGCGGCAATCCCGGTCTCGTCACTCGCCAGCGGCGGGCCGCTCGGGCCCGGCGCCAAGCAGCTGACCGATGTCGTCATCGGACCGAATCACAATCCGTACGGTTCGACCAACAGCAGCGGCGTGTACGTGCTGGACTGCCAGAACTACGCCGTCGCCATCACGAACTGTCGCATCATCGGGACGCTGATTCTGCTGAATCCGGGTGCCGGCACCAGCATCAGCGGCAGCGTGCAATGGACACCGGCGGTCACGAACTATCCCTGCCTGCTTGTGAATGGGGCGATCACGCTGTCTCTGTCGGCGTCGTCACTCTCCGAGAACACCGAGGACGTGAACTTCAATCCGCCCGGCGCATCATTTCCATACATCGGCGGCTCGGTGGACAATGCGGAGGACGACACGTATCCCAGCGTCATCGACGGTCTCGTCTACGCCAGCGGCAACATCACGGTCGGCGGCAATACCACTGTCGACATGATCGTGGGCGGCGGCACGTTCACCATGAACGCCCTGAGCACGCTGACGATCCGTGATGAAGCCACCTACGTCGCGGATCCGCCGCCCGGGTTCTACACGGTCAAGATGACGCCCCGCGTTGGCTCGTGGTCGTACGTGGTGGACCCGTGACGGAAGCATCGCCACGCGGAGGACGCGGGGCGAGGCAAAGGGTCAGGGCTTCCAGCGTCGGACCACGATGGTGTCGTTCTGCCCGCCGAAGCCGAAGGAATTGCTGAGGCAGACATCCACGCCGCCCTGCGTGCGCAGATCGCGTGCTGCGTTGGGCACGTAATCGAGATCGCACTCGGGGTCGGGCGTCTTGAGGTTCATCGTCGGGGGCACAAAGCCGGACTGGATCGCCTTGACGCAGGTCATCAGCTCGACCGCACCGGCGGCCTGAATGAGGTGGCCCAGCATGCTCTTCACGCTGCTGAACGGAACCTTGGGAGCGAGTGAGCCGAAGACGCCCTTGACCGCGGCGGTCTCGATCTTGTCGTTCTCTTTGGTGCCTGTGCCGTGGGCGCTGATGTAGTGCACCTGCGGCCGGCCGTCGGCGCCGGTCTCTCGCGGCGAGATGCCAGCCTGGCGCAGGGCCTGGTTCATCGCGGCGATGGCACCCTTGCCCTCTGGCTGGATGTCGGTGATGCGGAAGGCGTCGGCGCTGCTGCCGTAGCCAGCGATCTCGGCGAGAATCGTCGCACCGCGAGCCATGGCGTGGTCAAGCGTCTCGATCACGAGCATGCCAGCGCCCTCGCCCATGACGAAGCCCTCGCGGGTCTGGTCGAACGGCCGTGCGGCGTGCGCGTAATCGTCGCGACGCTGGCTCATCGCTGTCAGGCGGATGAAGCCGGTCATGCCCAGCATGTGGATCATCGAGTGGCTGCCGCCGGCGAACATGATGTCGGCGTCGCCGCGGCGGATGATCTCGAACGCCTCGCCGATCGCTTGGGTGCTGGCGGCACACGCGGTCATGCAGTTGAAGGCGGGTCCGCGGCAGCCGAACTCGGCCGCCACGTGGCTCATGGTCAGATTGGGCTCCTGCTCCGTCTCGGCCTCAACGGTCATCGCGGGGAGGGCCCGAGCGGCCCAGGCGGCTCCATCGACCGTGCGTGTGTCGGCCTTCCAACCCGCGATGTTGGCGGCGTTGAAGTTCGTGTAATCCAACGGACCTTCACCGCTGCCGAGGTAGATGCCGAAGCGACGGCCGTTCAGTTTCGCACGCGCGAGGCCCGCCTGCTTCCAGGCCTGGGCTGCGGCGGCAAGGGCGTACTGCGTGCCGATGCTGGCCATGGCGTGCGGCGCGACATCGCCGAGGAAGTGCCGCAGATCGAAGTTCTTCACCTCGCTGGCGAAGTTGGTCGCGAACGTGGTCGCATCGAACCGCGTCACGGGCGCGATACCGCTGGCGCCGGAGAGCAGCTTGGCCCAGACCGAGTCCACATCGCTCCCGAGGGGAGTGACCCAGCCCATACCGGTGATGACGACTGGAGGAGCGGAAGGCATCGGGCATCAGGCAATGTGCATCAGGAAATACATGCAAACGCATCATCCGTTGATCGGGCGCCGCGCATCAGCCTTGATGCCGGATGCCCGCGGCACGATGCATCCGCTCACGCTTTTTCGTCAAAGTCGTACATCGCGTCCTCGCCGTCGTGATGGTCACCCGCGGTGATTCCCTTGGCGGCGTTGATCTTGTCGACGTTCAGGACGCGGACCAGGCCGTCCTTGAGCAGGCGGCCCGCGAAGTTGATGATGAGGCCCAATTCGAGATCGGCGCTCTTGAGCTGCGCGCGGAGCGTGGACCGCTCCCCGCCATTGACATCGCGATACGCGGCCATCACATCGACGATGAAGCGATCCTCGATGAGCAGATCACAGATCGAGTGGCCGACAACCTGATCCTTGTACTTCACCGGGATCGAGTGATTGGGCTTGAAGTTCACGCCCTGGGCACGCATTTCCTGCTGCAGCGCGGTCATGTACACCGACTCGTCGTACCCGCCGCCGAGCGCCATGTGCACATCACGTGCGCAACCGATGACCTTGTGGCTGATGGACGTCAGCGTGGGATCAAGTTCGGAGAGCGGAATGCCCCGGCGCGGCGGACCGCCGCGGCCACGGCCTCGGCCTTCATTGGAGTGAGAACGGTTGTCGTTGCGGTAGTCGCTCATAAGGAGGCTCCGAAGTCTGCTGCAAGTAGGGACGCCAATGGTAGCGGGCGGACTGTAACGGGCACTTTTCATGCGTGCCCGGTTGGGTGGGTGCTGCTGCTTGACCTGCACGGCGGCCAAGCCGTGGCACATCGAGTGACTTCAAACCTTCTTTAACACCAGCGCCGCATTCTGTCCGCCCAAGGCCGATGTCACGACCAGCACGCAGCGAAGGCTCGCCGCCCGTGCCGAGACCGGGTCCGCCTGCATGTCGCTCGGGCACGAGCCGGCATGAATGCGAGCCGGGAGTCGCTGCTCGCGCACCGCCATCGCCCCCGCCGCGAGCTGCAGCCCGCCGACACCAGCGACGGCGGCGCCCGTGTTGGGTACAACGGTGATGAGGGGAATGTCCTTGAGCCGTGAGCCGAAGACCTGGCGCAGGGCCGCTGCCTCGTTGGCGTCGACATGGGCGATACCGCTGGCGTAGGGCACGATCGCGTCGATCTCGCTCGGGTTGACCTTTGCATCCCCCAGGGCGGCCTCGATCGCGTAGACGATCCCGTCGTGCGGCTTCTCGTCTGACGAGAGTCGCGAACGCGTGCGGATTGCTTCGTATCCCGGCGGCGGCGAGTGCGACGCGCCGAAGCCAGCGAGCTCGCAGTACGGCTTTGCGCCCCGTGCCGCGGCCTTGCTCGCTTCCTCGATGACGAACATCCCGCCGCCCTCGCCCAAGATCGTGCCCTTCGAAGCGGGGTCGTACGGCTTCACGAGCGACGCGGGGTCGGCGTTCGCCTCGCACGGCGTGAGATGCTTGAGCAGTGTCCACCGAAGCGTGCCCATCAGGTTGGTCTTGCTCTCGGCGCCGCCGCTGAAGCAAACATCGGCCGCGTCGCGCTGAATGACCCGCATGCCCTCGCCGACCGAGAGCAGCACACTCGCTTCGGCGCAGGTGATGGTGTTGCTCGGGCCTTCGCAGCCGTGGATGATGGTCACGTGGCACGCGAGCATGTTGGGCAGGTACTTGAGCATCCACAGCGGCTGCAGGTTGTTCATCCCGCCGACGCCGGCCGGATGTTTCTCAGTGGCGATGGTGCCCCAGCGCCAGTACTCGAACTGCCCGCTCTCGTTCGTCGCCGTGGCGAGCGCCGCGGACAATTCGTCGGTCTCGGCGTTGATGAGTCCCGCGCCGATCTGACAACCGACACGTTCACCGGGATAGGTGGTCTGCCCGGCCGCACCGTCGAGCGAGCCGCGGGTGATCAGCCCGGCGTCTTCGATCGCGAGCTTGGCCGCGGCGACCGCGAGATCGGTGTCGCGGGCCATGACCTTCACCGCCTTGCGGTACGACTTGGGCACGTAGTCCTTGGCCGAGAAGCTGGCGGGCGGAGCGTCGGGGGCTTTCACCTCGCCGGCGAGTTTGGTCGGGAAGCCAGAAGCGTCGAAGAGGGTCGGAGCGGCGATGCCGCAGGTACCGGCGCAGAGGCCATCCCACAGAGCCTTTGCTCCGACGCCGAGCGCACTGACGGCTCCAACCCCGGTGATGACGACGCGACGCGACATGGGGCGATTCTAGAAAGGGGACGGAACGCGAGCGGGATCGACCCGGCTTGCGTGCCGCGGCGCCTTGGGCGGCCCGTTGATCAGTCCCGATACTTCACATGACAGTCCTTGCACGAGGCGGCGACCAGCTTCAACTGGGTGTCCAGTGATGCCGCATCGGCGTTGGCGATGATCGCGTCCTCGAGCTGCTGGGCTTCGGCGGCGTCGTCGAGCAGGGCCTGTGCGAAGCCGTGGGGCTCGCGCTTGACGCGGTTGGACTCGGCGAGGAAGCGGAGCGTGTCGGCAAGGCGGCCGGCCTCGGCGGCGGGAACGAGGTCGGGGTGGTCGCGGGGCGTCTTCCAGTTCGCGTTCTTGATCTGGGTCAGGTGATCGAGCATCTCGTCGAGGTCGATCATCGCCTGCACGAAGTCGGCGGGCTTGGAGATACTGGGAAAGTCGGCGGGGACCGCATTGAGAGTGGTGAGATCGAGGACGGTGCTGCTGGCAACGCACGCGTAGAGCCCGGTGTAGTTCGGGGCCGTGCCGCTGACCTTCATGCGCGCGATGGCGTCGTCCGTGGACATGTAGCCCAGAGCGGTGACGGCGGCGGCGGCGGCGGCGGCGCTGCGGTGCTTGCCGTGGTGGCAGTGGATGTACACCGGACCTTGTTCGAGCGCGTCCCGGGTGGCGCGGGCGAGTTCGAGGCGGCGTTCGTCATCGAAGCCGTTGTAACCGATGGGAAGATGGATGTAGCGCATGCCGCGGGCTTGGGCGCTGGCAACGTCGGGGACCGCGCCGTCGACGGAGATGACGGTCTTGATCCCAAGGGATTTCAGGGTGTCGAACGCGGCGGGGGACTCGGGCACGCCGCCGGAGTAATAGTGGTCGTGGAAAGCGACGACGTTGTGGAGGCCGGGGAGAGTGACGGGGGCTTGGGCGGAGAGCGAGGGCGGCGTGATCGGAGCGATGGCGGGCGACGCGGCGGCGGACGGTGCCGCGGGCGCTTGCGGCGACTCCGCATGCTCGCGAGTTGCGCAGGCGATGAGCACGAGACTCAGCGCGAGGCCCGAGAGAGCGGGGAGGGTGGAGAGCATGACGCGTCGCGTGTGCATGTGCGAGGTTCTACGGCGGGGTGATGGCGGTTGTTCCGCTTCGCGTGCGGGAGGTTTCGAGTCTACCGAGATCCCAGTCCATTTGAATCAACAGAACCCTTCCCCCTGCCCCCTCCCTCTGGGAGGGGGAGTGGCTTGCAGTTGCTCGTATGACCGCGGCGCGAGGAACGTTGAAGGCGAAAGACGCCGAGGCTGAGGAGGCTTGGCAACGAAGCCTCGGGTGGTTTGGAAAGAGGGCCAACGGTGCCACCAGTCCGCGGCTGCTCGGAGCCGCGCGACTGGTGCGGGTGACGGAGTTTGCGTGCGGTTGTTCCAGACGCATCAGTCGCGCCGCAGAGCCGGCGGACTGATGGCACCAAATCCGAGGCTTCTTAGGCAGTTGTTGGCGTTTTCATGTCGTTGCCTGCGACCACGACGCACGCGACGGCGTCGCCGGAGACATTGACGATGGTGCGGCTCATGTCGAGGACGCGATCGACGGCGAGGATGATCGCGACGCCCTCGGTGGGGACGCCGACGGATTCGAGGACGATGGCCATCATGATGACGCTGGCACCGGGGAGGCCGGGGGTGCCGACGGCGACGACGGCGGACATGATGCCGACGGTGATGTGCTGGGCGAGGGTGAGCTCGATACCGTAGAGCTGGGCGAGGAAGAGGACGCTGACGACCTGGTAGAGGGCGGTGCCGTCCATGTTGAGCGTCGTGCCCATGGGGCAGACGAAGTTGACGATGTCGGCGGGGACGCCCAGGCGGTCTTTGGCGCAGTGGATGGTGACGGGGAGGGTGGCTGAGGAGGAGCTGCTGCTGAAAGCGAGGGTCATGGCGGGGGCCATGCCGCGGAAGAAGCGGCCGGGGGTCATCTTGTTGCCCTTGGGCGTGAGGAGCCACATGAGCAGCGGGTATTCGATGAGCAGGACGATGGCGAGGCCGCCGACGACGCAGAAGGCGTAGGCGAGGACGCTCTTGAGGGCACCGAGGCCGACGGTGGCAACGAACTGGGTGACGAGGCAGAAGACAGCGATCGGTGCGGCGAGCATGATGAGCCGCACGAGCTCCATGATGGCTTCGGTGATCCCCTCGGCGAAGGCGATGACGCCGCGGGACTTATCGTTGGGGATGAGGGTGAGGCCGACGCCCAGGAGGAAGGCGGAGGCGACGACCTGCATCATCTGGGCGTTTGCGATGGCGTTGAAGGGGTTGGTGGGGATGATGTTGAGCAGGAAGGCCCAGACACCGGAGTCTTTCAGCGTGTGGGCGCTGGCGACGCGCTGGCCGGCTTCGCCCGCGTACTGCGCGAGGATGTGGGCACGGGCATCCGGGCTGACGTAGGTGCCGGGGGCGACGAACTTGCCGAGGACGACCGCAATGGCGACGGCGACGACGAGCGTGAGGCCGAAGCAAAGCAGCGTGCGAACGCCGATGCGTCCGATCTTGCGGAGGTCCCCCACTCCCGCGACGGCGATGATGAGGCAGAAGAGAACAACGGGGACGGCGATGAAGCGGAGAGACTGAAGGAAGAGCTTGCCGAGGAACTCGTTGGCGTCGGCGAGGAAGCGGACGGCCATGGCGGCGAGGCCCGCTTCGGCATTGGCGTCGCTCGGCTTGAAGGCGCGGAACGCGGCGGGGTCGGCGACGCCGAGGGACTTCCAGACGTCGGGCGTCCACCATTCGTGGGCGACCGAGCCGATGACGACGCCCAGGACGAGGGCGATAAGGACTTTCCAGTGCAGGGCGAGGCCGGGTTGCTGCATGGGCTCAGCGTACAGAAAGACGCGATGACACGCTCGGAGGCGGGGAGTTCACCACAGAGGCGCAGAGGCACAGAGAGGAGATCGGAGGGGTGGGATGGGCAGAGAATCTGAAATCTGAAATCTGAGATCGAGAAGCGGAAAGCGGAGAGCGATCTGCAAGGAACGGCAATCGGAAAAGAGCTGGCCGGAGTTGGCGTCGGTCGCTCGCAATGTGTGCGCGACGCGGGGTGCCTTGGCACTTGATTCTGCTCTTTGCTTCTCTTCTCTGTGTCTCTGCGCCTCTGCGGTGACTCTTCACCGAGCCGCGCGGGCTGAAGCCCGCGGCTCGGGGCGGTCGCTCGCCTTCGGCTCGGGGCGGGCGAGGCTCGCGAGCGCATCGCGGAGGTCACTGATTTGCGCGTTGGTGAGCGTCTTCATGCCGGGAACATTGCGGAAGAGATCGGTCTCGAAGGCCTCGCGCAGTTTGCGGCCGCCGGTGGTGGCGGTGATGCGTTTCACCCGGCGGTCGTTGGGGTCTTCCACGCGGGTAACCAGGCCGCGCTCCTGGAGGCGGTCGATCACGCCGGTGATGTTGGACGGGTCGCAACCCAGGCACTCAGCGACACTTCGCATCGGTTCGGGGTCGTCGAGCGACATGATGACCTTGGCTTGCACGCTGGTGAGGCCGTGGACCTCGGCGAGGTCGTCGAAGTGCTGCTTCAAGCGATCCACATAGACGAACAACAGCTCGACCACCTCGGCACGGGCGGCGGCGGCGGGGTCCTTGGGTTTGGTGATTCGACAGGCCACGAAGTCATCATACCAGAACACTTGACCACTTCAACTATTGAATCCTATGATTTTCGGAGGCATCCATATCCGCGGCCGGGGAAGGCACGGAACACGGGAAAGCGTCGGGCGGGTGCGGGCTCAAGGCCTGCACGGCGGCCCGGAATTCGGATACCAAACACATGAACAAAGCACCATTCATCGCGGGCGTTGCCACGCTCGCCGGGCTTGTGGTTGTCGGCGGCGCGGTGGCCGCGTGGAAGTACAAGCAGATCCACGCGCCCAACCCGATGGCGGGAATGGTCCCGCCGCAGTTTGTGAGCACCACGGTGGTCAAGAGCGTCCCGTGGCAGCCGCGCTCGCGTCTGGTGGGCACAGTGGTCGCAGTGCGGAACATCGCCCTGGCCAATGAGGTCGTTGGCGTAGTGAGCAGCGTTGGCTTTGATTCCGGCGCGACCGTCGAGGCCGGGCAGGTGCTGGTGAATCTGACCACCGAGACAGAAAAGGCCGATCTGGCGGCGGCGCAAGCGGCGCTGCGGCTGGCCGAATCGAATATCGAGGTCTCGCAGGCCGAGATCAAGATCGCGCAATCAACGCTGGACTTGGCCAAGACGACGCTGAAGCGTTATGAGAGCGCGGTGACCGCGAGTTCGGTGTCGCAGAGCGATCTCGACAAGGCCAAGAGCGAGGTGGAGCGTGCGAACGCAGCGCTGGATCGGGCGAACTCATCGCTGGCCAGGTCCAAGGCTGAGCGCGACCAGTCGGCGGCACGGGTCTCCCAGATCGAGACCGTGATCGCGAAGAAGACGCTGAAGGCGCCCTTCAAGGCTCGCGCGGGCATGCGGACGGTGCACCCGGGTCAGTATCTCGCCGAGGGCACGACGATCGTGAGCCTGACGGAACTGACGGACGACATCTATCTTGATTTCGCCGTGCCGCAGGAACAGGCGGCGCGGGTCACGCCCGGCATGGTCGTCACGGCGAAGTCAGAGATGCTGGGGACGGATGAGGCGAAGATCACGGTGGTGTCGGTCGACGCGACGGTGAACCCGGTGACGCGCAATGTGCGGGTGCGGTCGAGCGTGCCCAACCCGGGGTACAAGCTCAAGCCCGGCATGTTCATCGACGTCGAGGTGCCGACCGCGGCGGCCAAGCCGTACATCGTGGTGCCGGCGACGGCGGTGCGGCGTGCGTCGTTCGGGGATCACGTGTTCGTGCTGTCGCCGATGGATATGAGCAAGATGCCCCCGCCTCCCCCACCTTCGCCGGACTCCCCGCCGCAGGGTGCGCAGCAGGGTCCGCCGCCGATGACGGCGACGATGCGGAAGGTGACGCTGGGCGCGAACCTGGGTGATTCGATCATCGTGTTGGACGGCCTGAAGGAAGGCGAGATGATCGCCGCGGACGGGGCGTTCAAGCTGTACGAGGGCGCGATGGTGATGGAGGGGCCGCCGCCCGGGGCGGAAATGGCAAGTAGCAAAGGGCCAGATAGCAAATAGGACCTGACGTACCCGCAACTGTCTTTTCCATTTGCCATTTGAGATTTGCCATTTGAGGTCTCCATGAACTTCCTGACTGACATCTTCATCAAGAAGCCCGTCGTCGCGATCGTGATCAACCTGATCATCCTCGGCCTGGGCTGGCGTTCAATCTCCTCGTTGCCGGTGCGTCAGTACCCACGGCTGGAATCGAGCGCGATCATCATCAACACCGCGTACATCGGCGCCAGCGCCGAGACCATCCGCGGGTTCGTGACCACGCCGATCGAGAAGGCCGTGTCAGCGATCGACGGCATCGACTACATCGAGTCGACCAGCACCGCGGGCATCAGCACCGTGACGGTGCGTCTGCGGCTCAATCACCCAAGCAACGCGGCGCTTGCGGAGATCTCGGCGCGCCTGAATCAGGTTCGCAGCGAGCTGCCTGCGGGCGTGGAATCGCCGTCGATCGAGATCCAGCGGACCGACAAGCCGTACGCGACGTTTTACATCAGCATGACATCGACGTCGATGGCCCTGCCGCAGCTGAACGACTACATGTCGCGCGAGCTGCAGCCTGAGTTGCAGTCGATCCCGGGTGTGCAGCGCGTGGGCCTGGAAGGGCCGCTGCCGTTGGCGATGCGGATATGGCTGGATTCGAGCAAGCTCGACGCGCTCGACGTGACGCCCGGCGATGTGCAGCAGGCTTTGGTGCGCAACAACTTCCTCGCGACGGTGGGCCGCACCAAGGGCAAGGACGTGCAGGTCGACCTGATGACCGATACCGATCTTCGCACCGCCGACGAGTTCAAGCAGCTCATCGTCCGCGAGCGTGATGGCACGATCGTGCGTTTGGTGGACGTGGCGCGGGTGGAATTGGGCAGCGAGGAAGCCAACGGCCGCGCCGGGTTCAACCTCGAGCCGGCGATCTGGTTCAGTGTCTGGCCCCTGCCCTCGGCGAACGAGCTCGAGGTCGCGTACGCGCTCAAGGCAAAGCTCAAGGAGATCGAGCCCAAGCTGGCGCCGGGCGTGAAGATGACGCTGGCGTACGACGGCACGTACTACATGGAGAACGCGATCAAGGAGATCGTCAAGACGCTGATCGAGACAGTCGCGATCGTGGGCGTGGTGGTCTTCCTGTTCATGGGCTCGATCCGCACGGTAATGGTGCCGCTGGTGGCCATGCCGGTGTCGCTGGTGGGCGCGTGCCTTGCGATGCTGTTCTTCGGGTTCTCGCTGAACCTCTTGACGATTCTGGCGATCGTGCTGGCCGTCGGGCTCGTCGTCGACGACGCGATCGTGGTGGTGGAGAACGTGGAACGGCATATGCGCGAGGGCAAGGGTCCGATTCAGGCCGCGGTGATCGCGGCACGGGAGCTGTTCGCCCCGATCATCGCGATGACGATCACACTGGCGACGGTGTACGCCCCGATCGGCTTCCAGGGCGGGTTGACGGGCATGCTGTTCCGCGAGTTTGCGTTCACTCTGGCGGCGGCGGTGGTGATCTCGGGCGTTGTCGCCGTGACGCTGTCGCCGATCATGAGCGCGTGGATGGTGCCGACGGGCGCGAAGGAAGGCCGCTTCCAGCGGTTCGTGAACGGCCAGTTCGAGGGGCTGAAAGGGATCTACGAGCGAGCGTTGGCGTTCGTGATGAAGATGCGCTGGGCCGTGGTGCTCGGGGCCCTGTTGATCACGGCGGCGGGATATCCGCTTTACATGTTCTCGCGCTCGGAATTGGCCCCGACCGAGGATGAAGGCATTGTGTTCACCGTCATCCAGTCGGCGCCGGACGCGTCGCTCGACTACTCGCTCAAGTACTTCGATCAGGTCGGTCATGCGTTCATGGAACTGCCCGACCGCAAGTTCCTGTTCCAGGTCATGATGTCGCCGACCATAGGCTTCGGCGGCATCCAGGCCAAGGACTGGGGCGATCGCGACGTCTCGACCGCACAGATGCGGGACGCGGTCTTCCCGAAGTTGATGGCGGTCACGGGCGTACGGGCGTTCCCCGCGCTGCCGCCGCCGCTGCCGGGGGCGGGCCAGTTCGATGTCGAAATGATGGTCACGAGCACCGAGGAGGCTCCGCAGATGGCGGGCTACGCGATGCAGCTCGTCGGCGAGGCCTTCGGTTCGGGCAAGTTCTTGTACGCGGACACCGACCTCAAGATCGACCTGCCGCAGACGCGGATCGTGATCGATCGCGAGAAGGTGGCCGACATGGGGCTCGATCTGGCGTCGGTCGGTCGCGATCTCGCCGTGCTGCTGAGCGGCGGCTACACCAACCGTTTCAACCACGACGGGCGCAGCTACAAGGTGATCCCGCAGATCGAGGACAGCGCCCGAAGCACCCCGGACGCAATTCTCAATCTGAAGGTGCGAGCAGCGGACGGCGGGCTGGTGTCCGTGTCGTCGTTTGTCAAGCTCGAGACCACCGCGGCGCCGCGAGCGCTGACGCGGTTCCAGCAGCGCAACAGCTTCAAGATCTACGGCGGCGTGGCCAACGGCGTCACCAAGGAAGAAGCCCTTCGCGCTCTGGAGCAGGCCGCCAAGCGGATCCTGCCCGCGGGGTACGCGATCGACTACGCCGGTGAAAGCCGCCAGATCCGCACCGAAGGTTCGTCGCTCGCAGGCACGCTGGGGCTGGCGATCGGCCTGATCTATCTCGTTCTCGCGGCTCAGTTCAGCAGCTTCCGCGATCCGCTCATCGTACTGCTCGGCTCGGTACCGCTGGCGCTGACGGGGGCCCTGATCTTCACCTGCCTCGATTTCACCACGATCAACATCTATTCGCAGGTTGGCCTGATCACGCTGGTTGGACTTGTGGCAAAGAACGGCATCCTGATCGTGGAGTTCGCCAACCACATGCAGTCGACGGGCATGAGCAAGATGGAAGCGGTGCAACACGCCGCCGCGACGCGTCTCCGGCCGATCCTCATGACTTCGGCGGCGACGGTCTTCGGACACTTCCCGCTGGTTCTGGTGACCGGCGCGGGCGCCGAGGCCCGCAACAGCATCGGCATCGTGCTGGTAACCGGCATGGCGATCAGCACGTTCTTCACGCTGTTCGTGGTGCCGTGCATCTACTCGCTGATCGCGGGGACACACAAGGCGGGGGCGCACGCCGCCGACGAGATCCCAGCCGCGAGCCTTCGGATGGCGTGAGGAATGGTCATTCCAGAAGCCGAGCACGAAACGCGAGAAGCAGGCGTTCGGCATCGTCCATCTCGGAGAGTTCGGCGAGGCGTTGGCGGAAGGGGCGGACATCAGCGGCGATCACGCCGTCGACGCCTCGAAGCGCGAAACGCGTGAACTGATCGACATCGCGAACGCCCCACACATGCACCGGCTTGCCCGCGGCGCGTGCCGATGCCAGGAACACGTCGGTGGCGAGCCGAGCCTCGAGCGAAAAGAGATCGGCATCCATCTGGTGGAGGCTGCCAACCGCGACCGAGACGATCATCCCGCTGGGCACCGACGGGAGTTCACGCCGGAACGATTGGAGAACGCCCGCCGAGAGCGACGTCACGATGATGGGTGCCGCGGGAAGACGACCGCCCGGCTCATCACGCAGCGCCGCGGCGACCAGTGTGGCGACCCGATCCTCGTCGCCCGCGGCCTTGATCTCGATGTTGAGCGCCACACGCCCCCGGGCGCGGTCAAGCACTTCCCGCAGCGTGGGCATCCGCTCGCCCGCGAATTGCGGTCCGAACCATGTGCCGACGTCGACCTGACGCAGCTCGTCGAGGGTGAGATCACGGATGCGGCGTGGATCGCGGGCGAGGCGTCGCAGGTCGGTGTCGTGGCTGAGGACCAGTTGATTGTCCCGAGTCCGCATGACGTCGATCTCGACGCGATCTGCCCCCACGGCGATTGCCGACTCGATCGCGGCGAGGGTGTTCTCCGGTGCATGCAGCTCGTCGCCGCGGTGTGCCGAGAGTTCCACCGCAAGCGGCCGTCGAGCCGCGGTGAGCAATTGCAGCGAGACAAGCGTCGCGGAGAGAGCCATCGCGCCCAAGAGACTGACGATCGCCACGCGGAGACGGGCTGGCCCGAGCGCGGATGCCTCGACCGGCGACGATGGCCTCGGACCCTCAAGGCCCGGATCGAGCAGCCGACGCCAAACGGCGAAACAGATCGCAGCGTCACCGGCCGCGTGCAGCGCGGAAACGGCCGCGGCGGCAACCACGCTGACCGCCAGCACGGCACCGGCCGCAAGCGCGGTGCGCAGCAGCGTCGAGAACTCACGCCGCAGTATCGCCTCGCCCGCCTCGTGAACGATCGCGAGCACGCAGACGCCGAGCATCGACGCGCCAAGGAACCAGGCGAGACGGGCGAGGAGGATCGGCCGCAATTCGTCACGGAGCGCCTCGCGGCTGCTCGACATCGCCTGCGCGGGCGACTGTTGCTCCAGCAGACACCGTGGCAACGCGATCGACCACATCAGGATGCGGCGTACGCCCAGCCACGCCGCCGCGAGCAAGACCGGCGTTGCGCACGCCGCCCCGATCCAGAATCGTGGCGGGCGTGCAGAGACCAACCAATTCGGATCCACGCCGCGGAGCGTGATCCACGCGATGAAGGCAAGAGCCCCGAGCCAGGGCAGAACGATCATCCCGAGCGCGAGAGCCTGCCGCGCCGCCAACTCGATAAGCACAAGTACGCGTGAGAGCGCCCGCATCGCGGCCCGCACACCGGCGCTGGGACCAGCGCCCCGAGCCTCGCATGCGAGCATGACGCCGGCGCGAACGAGCGAACCGCCCACGATCCAGGAGATCGCCACGAGCAGCAGCGTGAGCACGCCGTGGACCGAGAACGCGAAGCCGAGAAGATCCTCGTTGGTGACTGCGTGCCTCCCGCTGCGGCCGACCAACCAACGGGCGCTCCACGCGGTGATGGGTGCAAGCAGCAACGCAACGCCGACCTCGGCGAGCAGTAATGCCACACCCACCGCAACCGGGTGGCCGCGGAGGCATGAAAGACCGTCTCGAAGGAGGTCGCGAACGTTCATCAGCCGCACTCTACCCGAGCGATGGGTAGGGGACGACGAACAAGACCGCGTATAGAGAAGTGACCCCGATGGGATTCGAACCCATGTCGCATCCGTGAAAGGGATGTGTCCTAGACCAGGCTAGACGACGGGGCCGGAAGCGAAATCTGAGCGGGGAATATAGGCGCGATTGCGGTGTAAAGATGGGCTGTCGTGGCGGGTT
Organism: Phycisphaerales bacterium; assembly: GCA_947459215.1. GTDB lineage: Bacteria > Planctomycetota > Phycisphaerae > Phycisphaerales > UBA1924 > JAFEBO01. The sequence continues at coordinate 70,727 of CANHCQ010000009.1, read as the reverse complement.
CCGCCGTCGGCGACGGCGGAACCGGCAGCCGCACGGGAGCCAATAGGGGTAGTTTCGCTCGTGCCGGTCGCGCGGTTTCGGCGGATTCGGCGAGGGCTGCGGGGCTTGCCGCTCAGTGGGCGACCCCCAGGGCTGGATCGGCCTGCACCCGGCCGCGTGGTTCGCCGATGTTCCGGCATGATCCCGGCACGACCGCTGAATCGGATGGAATGGACCGCCATGGCCGCGACGTTTGTCGCGGTGGTGGCCGTCGGCCGCGCCTTCTCGGCCAAGGACGTGAGCGCCAAGACGCCCACTCTCAGTGGCGAGACGACCAGGGTGCAGCCGAGCAAGAACCTGCTCACGCTCATCGGGGCCGAGCACTTGGTCCGCGTCGACAGCCGCTCGGGCGCGACGGTGTACACCGTCTGCGATCGCAGCGGAAACGTGCTGGCTTCCAACCTGACGCAGGAACAGCTGGGCGAGCGCTTCCCGGCGCTGCGGCTTGAGGACCTCCACGCGCAATCAGATACCTTGATGATCGCCGATCCACGCGAGTGAGCGGCTTCCACGTTGGTCGCAGCAGCACATGAGAGTCCTTGACCGGCTGCAGGATTGCGGCACCAAGGCCCGCTCGCTCGCGCTTGAGGCTGGGCATGCTCCAGATCTTCGGAAGGGGGGAGAGGGCTTGATCGCTTGCGGTGGCCGCCGACTACCCCACTACTCTTTGGCATGGACGATGCCCCGATCACGCCCTTGGCGGTGCCGAGCGAGGCTCGGACGCTGATCGTGTTCGGCGGCACGTTCGATCCGCCGCACTGGGGACACGTGAAGCCCGTCGTCGAAGCCCGCGCCTTGGCGGGAGTGAACGATGCGTGGCTGGTGTATGTTCCGGCGGCCCGCAGCCCGCACAAATCCATCGGCCCGGTGTTCTCTGATGCGCGACGCGTGGAACTGCTGAGGCTCGCGATGGCCGAGATCGACCACGCCGCGATCTGGACCGACGAGCTCGATCGCGGGGGCGGTGCGGCGACATACACCATCGACACGCTGCGGCGGCTGCGGCGCACGCGACCTAACGCGGCGCTTCGGCTCTTGATCGGTGCTGATCAGGCGCTCGCGCTGCACCGCTGGCGCGAGCCGGGAGAGATTGTGCGGCTGGCCCCGCCGCTGATCATGCTGCGGGGCGGGGTGGAGTCGTCGCGCGATGCGTTGGTCGCGGGCCTGCGGGCGCTTGGCGCGTGGAGCGCGGCGGAGCTTGGCGTGCTGGAATCGGCGATCGTTTCGATCACGCCCGTCGCCGCCAGCGCGACGGCGATCCGGGCCGCGCTGGCTGGGAACGGGCTGGATGACGCGACTCGGGCGATGCTGCCACCCGGGGTTTCATTGGCCTTAGGCAGAAGCACAGGCTGAACTGACGAAGCCGTGGTCCTATAACACGACTTTTGCATCAATTTGCTTCCATTTCCCGGCAACGCCGGTAAACTGCCCGAGCGATTTGGTGGAGTGAGAGGGACAAGACCTGCTTTGCGCGGCGCGTTTTCCGACGCGGCGTGAGTAAACGAAGCAAGCCGTTCTCCTTCATCAAGTCAGCACCTTGGCAGCGAGTTCCGCGGGAACTCGCGGGGTGTGTATGGACTTTTTGTTTTAGGAGAGAGGCAGATGAAGAATGTGATTGCCGCCGCGATGATCGCGGCCGTCGGCGCCGGCGCTTCGGCCGCCAACATCTACTCGACCTCGTTCGAGTCCCCCGAGTACGTGACGGGCAACCTGCTCGGCCAGAACGGGTTCCTGTCGGCTTCGGCGCCGGCGAACCTTTTCCAGGTCGGCAACGTCGCGGGCTTTGCTCGCACCGGCTCGCAGTTTGTGTTCGTCAACACGGCCGCTCAGACCTCTTCGGGCTCGAACTGGCACTACCGCGATGACTCGATCGCGTCGGTGACCCCGCCCAACAGCATCATCCGCGCGTCGGTCTACACCGCGGTGCTGAACAATTCCCCCGCTGCCGTGAACCGCCAGAGCGCGGGTGGCATCGATCTCTACGACTTCAGCGGCGCCCGCATCGGCGCGATCCGCGTCCGCAACGACGGCGCGGTCACCATCCTGAACTCGGCCAGCAGCGCGGGCACGCTCAGCGCCGGCACGGTTGTCGGCAACGCCTACAACCAGGTCGCCATCGAGGCCGACTACGCCCTCGGCGTGGTGCGTTACTACATCAACGGCGCTCAGATCAACACCAGCAGCCTGGGTGCCACCTGGGCGAACTTCAACGCCGCCGGCGGCTTCGGCGACGCCGATCTCTACACCGTCCGCACCAACACCAACACGACCACGAACAGCGGCGGCCACACCGTCCTGTTCGATGACTTCAGCCTCGCTGCTATCCCGACCCCGGGTGTCCTCAGCCTCGCCGGTCTCGCCGGCCTGATCGCCGCCCGTCGTCGTCGCGCCTGAGCGTGACACGATTGGTTGAGTGCTGAATCGGATTCTCTGAATCGTGACTCTGCAACTCGAAAGCCCCGCGTCGAAGGACGCGGGGTTTTTCTTTGAGCATCGAGCAGCGCCGAGCGAGCCGGGGCGTCCTCGCCCCGTGCGGATCGGCTCGCAAGAGAGAGAGAGAGAGAGAGAGAGAGAGTGTGTGTGTCTGTGTGGAGAAGTCGGCGCGTGTGGTGCAGGGGCGGGGACGCCCCGGCTCGCTTGTGGTGGACCTGGTGACGCGTTAGTCGCCTCCCCCACCGCCGCCGTCTCCACCGCCTCCGCCACCACCGTCTCCGCCGCCGCCCGCGTCGCCGGCGCTGCCGGAGTCGAACGAGCCGGCGTCGCTGGGGGATGCGTCCCACGCGGGGTCGCCGACGTGGTGATGATGCGAGGTGTGGTCGAGCACGCGGTGATCGCTGTGCGGCGAAGCGTGGGCCGCGGGCACCGCGTGGGAAGAGCCTGTGAACGACGACGTGTGGCCGGTGCCGTAGATCGGAACTCCCGAGGAATCGGACGAATCTCCCTGTGCTCGCCGCACGCGTCCGCGTGGGTGCGGCCGGGCGACGGACGCGATGACCACGAGCACGATCGCCGACAGCAGACCAGCGAGCAGGAAGAGACCGATCACGACGTTCATGCGATCCTCCTTTGCTATTGGCCCTTCATCGAGCGCTCGGACGAGACCTCCTTGCGGTCACCAGATTCTTCGGTGAGCACGCGGCGTCGCCGCGGAAAACGCGATGTTCCCCGCGGTTCCTCGGATCACGCCACAACAGCTTGTGGGGGCTCATCCAATCTTGTTGGAACGGTCGGGTCCGGAAAGGCCGGACGAACTACTGATCTTTCTTGACCACGACCTTGTCCACCGGCTCGGGATCTTTCGGCTTGAATCGCTTGTGCTCGGCGTCGGCCCACTGATCGCCGACCTTCCACCACCACAGCGTGAAGGGCACGCCGAGCACGGCGATGAGTGCGGTGATGATCCAGAAGAGTGTCCAGAAATCACCCAAGCGAGTCTCCGGTGGTGAAGACGCCGGGGCCTGGAAGGCCCCGCTCCCGTGCTACAACTCGACCATCGGCATGTCGGTGACGGTCACCTCGGACGGCCGCGGCGTGGTGACGCCGGCGAAGGCGTTCAGCGCCGGGTTCGACCGGGCCATCTCGGCGCGGATGTCCGCGGCGTTGAACATCCGAGCCCGCGGCGGGGCCACCGTCACGCCCGCGGCGACCTGGCCGACGGTCGTGTTCACGACCAGCGTCACCGGGTCGCGCACCTCGACTGGGTCGCGGTGCAGTTCGGCCTCGAGGTCCATCGCGATCTGGCCTTCGGTCTTGGCCATCTCGATCACCGGGATCGCCTGCTCGAAGGCCTGCAGCACGTTCTTCCAGTTCTCGAACGTGCCGGCCTTCTCGACCCAGGTCGCGCCGGGGATGACGACGTCGGCCTGATCGGCGAGGCGGGAGGCGAGGGTGTCGATGACGACGGCGAACTTTCCGCCGAGGCTGGAGAGCAATTCGCTCGCGGCCCAATCGCTGGTGTAATTGCCCGTGATGATCGCCGCACCAATGTCGCTCTTGCCCGAGCCGTGGCCCAGGGCGCGGAGGAAGTCGTCGAACTTCAGCACGTTGCCGCTGAACGTCTCGAGCACGCGGCGGACGCCTCGGGCGTTGGGAGCCTTCTCGCCGGAGACCACAAACGCGTTCTTGTCGCCGACCTTGGCACCGACGGGGAAGACCTTGTCCTCTCCCTTCTTGGGAATCGGGCCGACGGCGAGGACGACGTTGCGGTCGATCTGCTTGGCGAGGCGGGCGAGGGCGTAGGCCTCTTCGCAGGTCAGCATGGGGCTGACGAGCAGCGCGAGGCGCTTGCCGCTCTTGACGGCGGCCTGCAGGCCCTCGATCGCGGCTTCGTACGCACGCTGGTAGTCGCTCTCGACGAGCGTGCCGAACTGGCGGCGCAGGGGCGAGCGGAGGCGGTTCTCGCTGTGGACGAACTTCCAGCCGTAGCGGACCTCGTCGGTGATCCACCACTTGTTGATGGCCATGTTCTCGCGGGGCTTGACGCGGTAGACCTTGCCCTCGTTGTGCTCGATGTTGATGTTGTCGCCGCTGGCGGTGATGCCGTCGATCGACGGCGTGCTCTTGAGGAACCAGACGCGCTGGGCGAAGAGGAAGTCCTTGTCGAGCAGCGCGCCGACGGGGCAGAGGTCGATGACGTTGCTGGCGAGCTCGTTGTTGAGGGCGACACCGGGGAAGACGTCGATCTCTTCCTTGTTGCCGCGGCCCTGGACGGAGAGTTCGGCGGTGCCGGTCACCTCGCGGGTGAAACGGACGCAACGGGTGCACATGATGCAGCGGTCGCTGTAGAGCAGGATCTGCTGACCGACGTCCTTCTTGGGCTGCTTGACCTTCTGCTCTTCGAAGCGGGAGACGCCCCGGCCGTACTCGTACGAGTAGTCCTGCAGGAAGCACTCGCCGGCCTGGTCGCAGACCGGGCAATCGAGCGGGTGGTTGATGAGCAGGTATTCCATCACCGACTTCTGGTTGGCGACGGCCTTGGGGCTGTCGGTGTAGACGACGGCGCCGTCGGTGGCGGGCGTCTGGCAGGTGGGCTGGAGCTTGCCGCCCATCTGGGCGACGAGCTGGCCGGTCTTGGCATCGGGCGACCAGACCTCACCCAGACAGATGCGGCAGGAGGCGACGATCGAAAGACCGTCGTGATAGCAGTACTGCGGGATGGCGACGTTGTTGGCGTTGGCCACCTGGAGGATGGTCTGGCCAGGCGTGAAGTCGCACTTCTTCCCGTTGATGGTGATGGTCGGCATGGTCGAGCGATGGTAGGCGAAGGCGGGAGATTTTCGGTGGGCGGCGGGGAGATCCGAAGGCATCGCAGGATGTGCGGCAGCGGGATGAGCTTCCCACCCGCTCGGTCTTGCGCGACGACGCGCCGCACGTCTCAATCGCGGCACACCGATCGAGAACTGCACCACGCTTTGTCACGGCCCACCGGCATCGCAAAGCGTGACGACGCGGTCCCTCGCGGACGAAACCTCGCACGCCGATGTGATCGCAATCTTCCCGGAGACACCCGGCATCGATTCCGCGCTGCATTTCAACGGCCCTACTGATTGGATTTTGTTCGCATTCCACGCCGTTCGCAAGTACATTTCGAGCGAGCGCGAACCACGGGCCCGCCGTCCGAGAAGAGAGACGGACCGATTCCGGCGTGCCGTGCGTATCTTGACGCGGCAATTGAACGTCTATACGATGATTGTTAGAACAACTGTTGCGGCCGCGTGGGTCGCTGGTTGTCGAGGTGGATCGAACGTTTCAATGGGAGCTCTCGCATGCATCGTTCTGCTCTGGTCGCTTCGGCTTTGCTGGTCGCTTCGGTCGCTGGCGTCGCGTCGTTCTCCGGCACGCCGGCCGTGGCGACCGTGGCCGCGGACGGCGCGTACAAGGTGGACGTTGTCCACAGCAGCGTCCTGTTCAGCGTGAAGCACAACAACGTGTCGAACTTCTACGGTCGATTCAACAAGGTCGACGGCTCGTTCGACATCGCCGAGGGCGGCTCGATCGACATCAACGTCGACGCCGACTCGGTGGACACCGCCAACCCCGGGCGCGACAAGCACCTCAAGAGCGGCGACTTCTTCTCCTCCGCCGAGTTCCCCGCGATCAGCTTCAAGGCCTCGTCGCTCAAGAAGACCGGCGAGAACACCTTCGAGGCCGCCGGCGAGCTGACGCTCCGCGGCACCAAGAAGCCCCTCACCGTCACGATCACCGACACCGGGCGCGGGACCGGTCGCGGTAACAAGCAGGTTGCGGGCTTTGAGGCCAAGTTCACCGTCAAGCGCAGCGACTTCGGCGTCTCCTACGGCGTCGGCCCGGGCCTCAGCGACGACGTCACCATGATCGTCTCGCTGCAGGGCGCGAAGTGATCGGCTTGATCAGGTTCTTCTGACTTCTCTCACGTGACTTCTCTCACGTGACTTCTCTCACGCCCGGGCGGGGGAAACCTCGCCCGGGTTGTTTGCCCCGGTGGCGCCGGCGTCATCTCTGTGCGATCACGGCGCCGGGAAGCACAGACGGGACGTCTGTGCCGCTGCGGCGGCTCGATGCCTTTTCACCAGAGGCCCCATGCCAAATGACATGCTGCTCAAGCTGATTGCGGGCGCGATCCCGCCGGCGATCGTCGGCTTCCTGGCGATCCTGCTCTTTGTCCCGCGGGGACGTTCGACGGGCGATGCGCGCCCGACGCGGCACATCGCCTGGGCGCTGCCGCTGGTGCTGTTCGCGGTCTTCGCGCTGTTGCAGCCGTGGATCGCGGGCAAGTTCATCCTCCTGCCGCGGAGCGCCAGCGAGTGGGCGCTGCCGGCGGCGGTGTTCGGGCTCGTCTTTGCCCTCATCAATGTCGCGCTTCCAGCACCCGGCACGCTCCGCCACGGATTGCGGCTCGCGCTGCTCGTCGGGATCGGCACACTGATCGCCCGTACGTTCTTGGCCCGCTGGACGCCGCTCGAGGCCGCGACTTGGCTCGGGTCGTTCGCGGTGCTGACCTTTGTCTCGGGCCGCCTGCTCGCACGAGCCGCGACAGCCCAGCGCGGCGTCGACGGCATCGGCGTACTCGCACTCTTCACGATGGCGTCGGCGGCGGTGTGCGTGCCCGGACTGAATTCCTTGCCAAGCGCGCAGTTCATCGGCATCCTCGCGTGGCTGCTCACCGGCGCCGCCGCGGCGTCGCTGCTGCGACCCTCGCTGCGGCTGCACCACGCGAGCGCGGGCCTGCCACTCTTGGTCGCGATGAGCGTCGTCTTCGCGGCATCGCTCACCAGCGGCGATGTGCCGCTGTGGGTGAAGGGCGTGCTGGGCGTGATGCTGCCGGCGATCCCCGGCCTCGCGGCGGCGTTCGATCGCGTGTGGCCGGCGAGCGCCGAAGGCCCGAAGCTGAAGCGGTCGATCGCACGCTTGGTGGTCGCGTCCGTGCCGCTGCTGATCATCGGCGGGCTGGGAGCGTGGCAGGCGATGCAGGTGCAGGAAAGCGGGTACGAGTACTAGATTCGACTCGGTCTGTTCGCTCTTGACCTCGCCATGTGTAGACAGAGACCTCGAATCCACCGTCGACCCGGCGGACTGTGAAGTTCCCGGGTGAGTCTTCATGCTTTGGAAGCCGGAGGTTTGGTCGATCCGCCGCGGCAGCCTGAAGCATCATCGCGCCGATCTGTGCATCCGTAGCGTCTTCAGGGATGTCATCAATGATCGCTTCGAGTTGATATCGCACTCGAGTCGCGTTCATGAACTCGAACCGTCCTCCTCTGACCTCTTGCACAGAAGGCAAAGCCGCCGACACCAGAATCGCCACAGCCGCGCCGACCAAAGCACTATTCCGCACGAACACCCAAGGCCGATGGGCCCTACCTGGCCGCGCCCGGCGAAAGAGGTAGTACGTTCCCACGGCGCTGGAGACAATGAGCCCGCCGCAGACCGCCGCGTGATACAAAGCCGAGCGGCCGATCGCAACGCTGCCGTGCTCGCGGCGTTCACCGAGGTCGATGATGACGTCAGAAGCCATTTGAGCCGGGCGGAGAGTGGCCCGCAGCAGCGTGGCGTGCGTGGAGCCGCCGACCAATTCACGCACACGCCGATGGCTGACGCGAATCGCCGAGTTCTCTGACGGCGGCGGATGATCGTCGTCTTCGACAACCACGACCGTGCTGTGGCGGACGCTCTTGAAGCCCCGAGCCGTCGCAGCACGATCCGCGAACACATAGAGCTCGACATCCAAGGGTGCCGACGCGCCGGCGCCGGTCAGCCGCATCGGATAGATGCACGAACGCGAGGGAAACCGGAACACGAGCGGCGTCGGGGCGGTGAGGTCGGCCCCCGCGAACTCACGACGCAGCTTGACGGCGACGAAGACCCAACCGTCCTTGACGTACGCATGGACCGCTTTGCGAGCGGAATCAGGGACAGCGAACCCGCGTGCACGCAACCATTCGCTCAGAGCATCCGCGTCGGCCGAACGCACGGTCTCAAGCTCGAACTCGCCGATGACCGTTCGGTCGACGACTTCGACGGCGTCGCCGCCCACCGCGCTGCGAGCGACGCCCAGCGCGGGAAGCAGCAGGCATGAACCGAAGACCGATAGCCCAGCAGTAAAGTAGAGGATGATCCTCCAAATCGGTCCTGCGCCGAGCAACGTGCCCCACACACCAAGCACAAGCAGGATGAGCAAGACGACCATCAATGACACGGGGGTGTTGGTGGAGCTGATGATGTCTGGAAGGAACATCGCCCGCAGCGACGCGAACATACCGGGCGTGCCGGGCTCGATCTCGGGCACCGCCGGGAGGGGCACCACCCACGCGAAGTCTTTCCCTTCCGCGACGAAGCGAGTCTCAATGGCGAGCGTTTGCACCTTGCCGTCGTAGGCAATGAGAGCCGATTGGCTGGGAATCTCCGCCGGGGCGGCGTGGGTGAACACCTTGCCGTCGGCACCCGCGAGGCGCGCCAGCGTCAGCATCGCGATCAGCGTGAGAAGCTGGCCAAGCCTTCGCATCGGGGTAAGCATAACAGAACCTCTCACTATCCATTCGCGTCACTCGTTTCCGGTGGTTCCCAGAGAAATCCGATCTCGCTCCGGCGGCACGCGCGGGGTTCGGGCCAGCTTGCCGACTACTACGCTCCCGCATGGCCAGAATTGTTGTGATCGGGGCGGGTGTCATCGGGCTCAGCACGGCCCTGGCGCTGGAGCGCGAAGGGCACGAGGTTGTGATCCTGGCGAAGGACGCCGGCGACTCGATCGTCTCGTTTGTTGCGGGGGCGGTGTGGTATCCGTTCAAGGTCGGCCCGGTGGACAAGGTGCCGGCGTGGGCGGCGGCGACGCGGACATGGATGCTGGAACTGGCGCGGACCACGCCCGAAGCGGGTGTCGATGTCCTCACACGCTTTGAGTTGGCGAACGACGACACGCGGCCGTGGTGGGCGGACGCAACCCCGGACCTGGAGCTCGTGCGCGAGCTGCACGGCGCGCCGCTTCCGAAGGGTGCGACGCACGCCTGGAAGTTCGCCGCGCCGCGAGCTGAGCCGCGGCTGTTCATGGCGTGGTTGGCGGCAAGCCTACAAACCCGCGTCCGTGTGCAGACGGTGTCGTCGCTGCGCGAGACCCTCGCCGCGGAGAGCGCCGATGCCCTCGTGAACTGCACCGGCCTGGCGGCACGCAGCCTGACCGGCGACCGCGACCTTGTCGGCGTCTATGGCCAAGTCGTTGTCACCGAACCGGGCGGGCTCGATCTGCACGAATGCCTCGGCGACGAACGCGATGAGCGGGAGATGTTCTACACCATCCCCCGCCGTAACGAGGTCGTGCTCGGTGGGTGCGCCGAGCCGTCGCCGGATGATCGGCCAACGGTCACCACGCTGGAGATGACACGGACGATTCTGAATCGTGCAGAGCAGCTCGGGCTGCATCCGGGCCGCGTGATCCGCGAGCGGGCGGGGCTGCGGCCGTTCCGTCCCAGCGTGCGGCTCGAGCGCGACGGTGACGAGCCGCGGATCGTGCACAACTACGGCCACGGCGGCGCGGGGTACACGCTCTGCTGGGGCTGCGCGCAGGAGGTTGTGCGCCTCCTCGCGCTTCCGCGGTAAGCAACCTGCTCAGCGCAGTCCAAGGAACACCAGCCGCAGCGCATCGCCGGCACCGACGAGGCTCTCGCCAGCGATGATGCCGGCGCAGATCGTGACGAAGAAGCGCTCGGACCAGCGGGGGAAGAACCGCCCGACGATCGCGCCCAGCAGCGCGCCGAGGAACATGCTCAGCGAGTTGCGGGCGGGCAGCACGAACGCAAGGCCGAGCGCAGAGGCCGATGGCACCCACGCCGCGAGTTTCCTCGGCAGAAGCTTGTCGAGTACAGGCAGCAGCACACCCAGGACCGCGGCCACGAGCATCGCCTGGGGCGTGCCAGCAGGCAGCGCGTCGAAACCAGTCTGGAAGAGCTCCGCCACTGCCTTCCACTGTGCCACCGCGGGTGCGGGCCAGTCTTCGGTGAGCAGCATCTCCCGGGGATTGGGGATCAGGACGAGATAGAACGCCGAGCCGACGATGGCGCCCGCGAGCGAGCCGAGGATCTGGCCTGCGACCTGCTGGCGCGGAACGGCGCCGATCAGATGGCCGCACTTGAAGTCGTGCATCAGGTCCGCCGATTGGGTCGCGGCCCCGGCGCTGACGCTGGCGGTCATGAGGTTTGCCGCCGCGTCCTTGGGCGCGAGACCCGCGAACGTCAGCTGCGTCACCTTGCCCATTGCGCCGACGGGCGAGACGTTGGTTTCGCCCGACACGCGGCACGCGACCACGGCGAGCGCGAACGAGAGCAGCACCGCGATCGCCGCCGCCCACCACGCGATGTCGAAGAACGCAACCTGCAGCGTCACGGCCAGGATCAGGGCGACGGTCATTCCGCCAAGGAACCAGCCGCGGCTGATATCGCCGATGTCCGCGCTCTGCGCGGGATCCGCCCTGCCACCGCTGCGGCGGAACGCCCGGATCATGGCGGGGCCGCTGAACGAGAACGACACGAGCGCGGAGACGACCATGAGGGTGACGCCCGGCCACATCAGCCATTCCACCAGATCGGTCTGGTTGGGCGTGACCTTGCGGAACGAAGCGCCGTCGAGCAGCAAGCCGGCGGTGAGCTGCCAGTCGGGATCGGACGACATGGCACGCAGCGCGTCGGACTGCTCCTTAGTCGGGGAGCCCTTGAGCGTGAGCAGGCCTGTCGCGGCATCGAACGCGAGCACATCGGCGAGCGAGGCGGGAATCGTCGCGGGGGGACGCGCCTCGCTTGCCTTGGCGATCAGGGCCTCGAGCGCCGCGGCCTTCGCATCGAGCGTGGCCACGCGGGCCGGATCGCCTGCGTGCGCGGTCTTCGCATCCCGAACACGCTTGCGCAGTTCATCTGCGACCGTGGTGGGCACGGGCCCGCGGGCGATCAGGCGGCCCGACGCCGCGTCGTACCGCAGCCGCCCGGCGTACGAGCCGGGGATGATGACATCGCGGGGCCACGACTCGAGCGGCACGCTGCTGACGAGCGGACGCGCGGTCGTGTAGTTCATCAGCTCCGGCCGCGTGGTGAGCTGGGACTCAGCGCGGAGTTTGTCGATGGCGCCGGTCCACGCGGGGTCGGGCGAGAGAGCACGAAGCTCGGCGTGGCGCGGATCGGTCATTACGCCGCGGTGGAGCAGTTGGTAGCGGCTCTCGCGGTACTCCAGCTCGCCCGCGGCGGGCAGTTCAAGCCCCGCGGGCAACGCGATGAGCGTTTCGGTCGCGGTGAGCTTGGCCCTGCCGCTGTCGGCCAGCCACGGTGCGAACACGCCCCACGCGAGGATGGCTCCGATCAGCAGCGAGACGCCGGCTCGGAAGCCGATGAGGCCACCGACCCCCACGAGCAGCAGACTGGGATCGAGCGTCCACGTCAGCGATTGAGCGGTGTGGCCCTTGATGGTCAGGCCGAACCACTGCGCCTTGAGCAGTTGGAGGATGACGAGCACCTGCACGGTGCCTCCCACCACCGCCGCGGCGCCCATCATGGCGACGCGCTTGAGCGCTTCGGTTCCGGCGCTGTAGATCTCCTTGAGCAGTTCGGCACAAGCGCGGCCACTGGGGAACGCCAGCGCATCGACCACGATCATCTGCCGGCGCAGCCCGCTGGCGACGGTGATGCCGACAAGGCAGACGACGAAGATCCACGACGTGAGCATGAACCAAGTGAACTGCGTGCCGTCGAGCATGGTGAGCGCGGGGATCGCGCTCACGAGGCCCGCGCTACTGACGGCCGCGGCGGCGGAACACGAGGCCTGGTTAATGTTGTTCTCCAGGAGCGTCAGGGGACGCACACGTCCACCGGATACCCGGGCGATGGCGTGCCAGAACGCAAAGGCCAACAGGATGCCGGTGATCGACATGCCCAGGCCCCAGCCGATCTTCAGACCCACGTAGACGTTGCAGATCGAAAGCGTGCCGCCGAGAAGCATGCCGGTCAGCACGGCACGCAGCGTGAGCTGCGGCGTCACGAAGTCCACAGGGCGGGGCTCCATCGACGGTCCGCTGGTTGAATTCGTTTCAGCCATGACGATCTCCCTGCCCACCAACCGAATCGCGCGAGGCAGATGTTTGTACCACAGTGCGTGCGATGGGTTCGGTCAACAGACATCAGGATTGAGATACAACAAGCGACCGCGACCTCATTCCGCACGCCTCTTCAAAGGATTGCACCCACACACGAAGACCCGGCATCGAGCCCGCACAGTGGATGCTCACGCGAGAAACCGCAGAATGACCACAACGCCACGATCGGCGAGGCCTTAGGCTTCAATCTTCATTCCAGGGATCCACATGCGAGTATCCGTAATCATCGGGACCTACGAACGCCCCCACTACCTTGTGCGGACGCTGGCGAGCATGGCGGGGCAAGACTCGCCGCCGCACGAGGTGATCGTGGGCGATGACGGGTCGGGTGATTCGACGCGCGATGTGATCCGGGCGTTCCGCAAGACGGTGAAATTCCCGGTGATCCACGTGCGGCAGGAGCACGACGGCTGGCGCAAGTGCGCGATCATGAACAAGTGCATCACCGAGTCGAGCGGGGACTATCTCGTCTTCACCGACGGCGATTGCATCCACCGTTGTGATTGGCTGCGGAACCACGCTCGCTACGCCCGGCCGGGCCGGTTCCTGGGCGGCGGGGATCTGCGCTTGAACACGGCGGTATCGGAGAAGATCACGGCGGAGGATGTGCTGGCGCGGCGGCCGTTCTCGGCGAAGTGGCTGAGCGAGAACGGGATGAAGTGGCGGCGCTCGATGGTGAAGGTGTACCTGCCGCGGGTGTTGGCGGGACCGATGGACCTGGTGAACTTCACGCCAGCACGGTTCAGCGCACCCAATGCGTCGTGCTGGAAGAGCGACGCGGAGAAGATCAACGGCTTCGACGAGCGGTTTGGTTGGGGCAAGGAAGACGTCGAGTTCGGCGAACGCCTGCGACACGCCGGCCTGGGCACGATGCACGTGCGGTATGTGGCGACATGTCTGCACCTCGACCACCCCCGCGACGGCACGATCACGCGGGAGAAGATCGAGCACAACTTCCGGCTCTTGGAAGAAGTGAAGCGGGAGAAGCGGGTGAAGGCCGAGCGCGGGCTGGCGGAGATGAAGCGGGATTACACGGTGGAGCCGTAGCGCTGCGGCACCGTGACGACATCCGACATCCAAAAAAGAAAAGAGCCCCTCAAGGTTTACCTCAAGGGGCTCAAAGTCGGCGATGACCTACTTTCCCGCAGTGCAGTATCATCGGCGGCATCGGCTTAACTGCTGTGTTCGAGATGGGAACAGGTGTTTCCCAATGCCTGTGGTCACCGACAAACCGGAAGGCGATCGGTGGATCGCGGTCCAGAGTGAACAAGTGAAGACGGAAGAAGAACGACGGTAGAAAGCAGCGTTGTAATCTGCGTCGCGTTCGGGGGTGAGCCGAGCGAGACGCATGAAATCGACTCTTGAAGCACGCCGAGGTGGTTTACGACTTGCGTCGCAACCGATGCCGCGGCGGCTGGTTGGTGATCAGACATTCGACCGTTCGTACCGCTCTGCTAAAGGCATTTCTGCCCGTACACACGCGGCCGATCAACCTGGTGGTCTTCCAGGGGTCTTTCGTCTTTCGACAAGCAAACCTCATCTCCGGGGGGGCTTCACGCTTAGATGCTTTCAGCGTTTATCCCTGCCGTACGTAGCTACCCAGCGGTGCACTTGGCAGTGCAACTGGATCACCAGGGGTACGTCCAACCCAATCCTCTCGTACTAAGGTTGATTCCCGTCAAGTTTGCGACGCCCACAACAGATAGGGACCGACCTGGCTCACGCCGGTCTGAACCCAGCTCGCGTACCACTTTAATCGGCGAACAGCCGAACCCTTGGGGCCGCCTTCAGTCCCAGGATGTGATGGGCCGACATCGAGGTGCCAAACCGCTCCGCCGCTATGGACGCTCGGGAGCGATCAGCCTGTTATCCCCGGGGTACCTTTTATCCGATGAGCTACGACCCTTCCACACGGGATCGCAGGATCACTAGAACCTACTTTCGTAACTGCTCGACCCGTCGGTCTCGCAGTAAATCCGGCTTGTGCTCTTACACTCGTCACACGGTTTCCATCCGTGCTGAGCCGAACTTTGTGCTCCTCCGTTACTCTTTAGGAGGAGACCGCCCCAGTCAAACTACCCGACACCAACTGTCCCTCGCCCGGATTCACGGGAAACGAGGTTAGACCACAAACTTACTCAGGGTGGTATTTCACCTATGGCTCTTCCTGGGCCGGAACCCAGGCTTCAAAGCCTCCCACCTATGCTACGCAGAATATGCTCGTGGTCAGTAGGAGCCTATAGTAAAGGTCCACGGGGTCTTTCCGTCTTGCTGCGGGTAGGCGGTATCTTCACCGCCACTACTATTTCACCGAGTCGGTCGTGGAGACAGTGATCCAGTGATTACGCTATTCATGCGCGTCGGAACTTACCCGACAAGGAACTTCGCTACCTTAGGACCGTCATAGTTACGGCCGCCATTCGCCGGTGCTTCGGTCGCGATCTTCGCTTACGCTGAACCGCTTCCTTGACATTCCGGCATCGGGCAAGCGTCACTCTGTATACTGCGGCTTACGCCTTTGCACAGAGCTGTGTTTTTGATAAACAGTTCCCAGATCCTCTTCTCTGCGCCCTCTCCTTGCGGAGGAGGGCCCCCTTATCGCTAACTTACGGGGTTATGTTGCCTAGTTCCTTCACGACCGTTCTCTCGAGCGCCTTAGGCTATTCGCCTCACCCACCTGTGTCAGTTTTGGTACGGGACCTGTTTCGCCACCGCTGCTTTTCTAGGAACCCCCTTTGCTCACATCGGCCACAAGGGCCTGCCCATCCAACAGGGCCGTGAACTCCGGGAATCCGCACAACGGATTGATCTACGCAGGTGCTCAGGAATATTGACCTGACTTCCATCGACTACGCCTTTCGGCCTCGCCTTAGGTCCCGGCTAACCCTGGGCGGATTTACCTGCCCCAGGAAACCTTGGGTATATGGCGAACGGGATTCTCACCCGTTTAATCGTTACTCAAGCCGACATATGCACTTCTTGGCGCTCCACGTATCCTTACGGAACGGCTTCGCTGCACCAAGAACGCTCTCCTACCACGCTTTCGCGTCCACAGCTTCGGTTTACTGCTTATTCCCGATCATTATCGGCGCCGGATTCCTCGTCCAGTGAGCTGTTACGCACTCTTTAAATGATGGCTGCTTCTAAGCCAACATCCTGGATGTCACTGCAACCCGACTTCCTTTGACTGAGCAGTAATTGGGGACCTTAGCTGGTGGTCTGGATTTTTCTCCTTTTGACGACGGATATTGTCACTCGCCGTCTATCTCCCAGCACTTGAACTGTGGCATTCGGAGTTTGGTTGGTCCGGCTAGCCGGGTAGGCCGCTCAGACCATCCAGTCGCTCTACCTCCACAGTCTGCTTGCTGAGGCTAACCCTAGAGTTATTTCGGAGAGAACGAGCTATCTCCCAGTTTGATTGGACTTTGACCCCTCCCGTCAGCTCATCGCAGAACTTTTCAACGTTCACGCGTTCGACCCTCCAGGCGGTTTTACCCGCCCTTCAGTCTGGCCAACGGTAGATCACAAGGTTTCGCGTCTATCCCATGAGACTAATCGCCAGTTTCAGACTCGCTTTCGCTCCGCCTCCGGTCCGGTAGACCTTAGGCTCGCCTCATAGGATAACTCGTCGGCTCATTATGCAAAAAGCACGCCGTCACCCCGAAGGGCTCCGACCGCTTGTAAGCGCACGGTTTCAGCTTCTCTTTCACCCCGCTCGTAGCGGTAGTTTTCATCGTTCAGTCGCCTTACTGGTTCGCTATCGGTCGTCGAGGAGTATTCAGCCTTGGAGGGTGGACCCCCCATGTTCAACCCGGGTTTCACGAGCCCGAGTTTACTCGAGGGCATTCCCAGCGTGCGGTTACAGGGCTATCACCTTCTGGAGCGTGTCTTTCCAGACACTTCACTCGCACTACTGGTTCATCCGCGTTCGCTCGCCGCTACTTACGGAATCGCTGTTGCTTTCTTTTCCTGTGGGTACTGAGATGTTTCACTTCTCCACGTTCGCTCTTTGCACCTATGCATTCAGTACAAAGTACCCTTGCGGGTGGGTTGCCCCATTCGGAGATCCCGAGATCAGTGCCTTATTACCGGCTCCCTCGGGCATATCGCAGGTTTACGCGTCCTTCATCGCCTCTCGACGCCAAGACATCCGCCGTGCGCCCTTCTTGTCTGATCACCAACCGGACGCCGAGACTTGCGTCTCCTCGTCAAATTGGCCCCTGACGCATTCGCACCCGATTTAAGTGCTACGTTCGTCAGAGATGCCGCTCACTCGTTCTTACGAACCTGCTCGCGGCACATCAACCTGATTTGCGCTTCAAGAGTGATTGCAACTCCTCGCCCTGCTTTTTCTCGCGGTTGCCCGCTCGAATCCACCTGGCTCAGAGCCCAATCTCTTACTCGATTTCTTGCTTACATTGCTTGCATTTCTTTCCGTGCGTTCCGAGTGTTCGGAACGCACGTCGTCGTGAACCATGCCAACCGTCTAACCGACCCAGCACGCTTTCGCATCTGGAACCGGCCCGCCGTCGCATGGCTCAATTCTTCTTCCAGTCTTTGCTTGTCAGAGAGGCCCGTTCCGTCGCCTAGGCGGCGGTCTGGGTGCCGCGGTTGCTTTCGCATCCCGGCAGATCGCCCGGTGAAGGGCGGAGAGAACTTTAGGTCTTCCCCCGCGTCGGTCAAGCAAAGGGGGGCTCAAAAACCCCATCCGCTGCACAAATCTTCCTGAAATCTCGACTTGCGCCCCTTCGCGATTCCTTCACTCCCCCCACCGCGAGACACGTTTGATACCGATCAGAATCCAACTTTATCGCTCAAACGCCCTTACTGCCTCGCCGTGGCAGCTGCCTCGCCGGCTTTGACGGACAGATCGAGCCGCTTGTACAAGGCCGAATCCCGCTCGTTTTCAGCGGACTTCACCTGAATTTTGCCGTTGGAGTCGCGCAGGATGGCCGCGAACACCGGCGAACCCGAGCTTCCCGGCACCTGGGCGACATCGAGCAGCAGCACGCTGGTGGCCACGCGGATGCGATCAGGGACCGGGAAATCGATCGCAGGAGCCGCGACGGGGTCTGGGACCGCCGGAACCGGGTTGGCACCGGGCGGATTCTCGCGGCCCGGCGGCGGGGGCACCGGCGGTGCCGCGGGAGCGGCGGCGGGAGCAGGGACGTTCACTGCGGCGGCCAAAGCCTTGGGCAGCGGGATGTCGCCGACCAACGGGTCCCCGATGTTCATGCCCGCGGTCTGCTTGCGGTAGTAGCCCAGGTAGAACTTGAACAGCTCCACCGACGCGCGAGCCTCGCCCAGTTCGTTCGCCGGTGTCACCGACGTGACGAAGAAGTACTCCGAGCGATCGACCTCGACCGGCGAGCTCCATTCCGACCACGGACCCTTGATCACCGACACGTCGGCGGCCTTCTTCTGCTCTTGCTTCAGCAGCGATCCACGCCCAAAGAGCGGGTTGTTGACCCCGACGCGAAGGCGGTAGCGGTACTTCTCCCCAGGCTGTGCCGTCGCATCGTGCACCCAGAACCGGATGGTCTCGCTCGACAGCACGCTGTCGCTCGTCACCGCGACTGCTGCGTCGCCGCCCTGCAGCGCGTTCAGACGCGTCACGTCGGCCTCGAGGCGGCCGATCTCCTGCTCGATCGCCTTGATCTCATTGGTGAGGCGATTGCGCTGCGGAGCCGAGGTATCACGCGGCTGCTGCGGCTGAGCGGGCTGGGGCTGATTGGGCCGCTCGCCCGGCCGACCGGGCTGGGCCGGTTCACGCGTCGCCGGCTGATCGCGGGTCGGGGCTGCCGGAAGCTTTGCCAGTTCCGCCTTCTTGTCCTCGAGCTTCTTCTTCTCGGTCTCGAGCTTGGCTTGCTTCTGCGCCAGCTCGTTTACGTCGATCTTCGCGGCCGTCAGCGCGGCCATCTTCGACGGCGGCTCCCACGCGCGGGACGCCACGGTCTTGTAGAACCCGGGACGCAGGATCTCGGTCGAGCGTTCCTTGGCTTGCACCGTGAACGTCTGCATGTCCCCGGTGGTCTTGACCGAATCGCTCCACGACGTGATGAACATCGAGCGGCCGAGCATCGGCGGCACCATCTGACCGTCGGACCATGTGCCGTCGCTGCCCGCTTGTGAGCGCTCCACTTCAACGGTCACCACCTCCAGACCCTCGCGCCACCAGCCCTGGGGCATGGGCTCGATCGGGCCGGCTCCGTCGGGATCGCTCATCAGGGACTCGATCAACGACTTGGCGCTGAACGAAGACTCGACGCTCACAAACGCGTGGTCGTAGGGCTGTTCCTTGGGCAGAATCGCGGCCAACACCGGCGCGTCCTTCACTTCTTCGGATGCAATCGTCGCCCAGTACGACGCGGCAATAGCGGTCGCGGGCGCGGGAAGCGAGAGTTCCGCGTAGATCGCGTCGCTCGCCTTGATCGTGCCACCGCCCAGCGCGATCGCCGGACCGAATCCGCCGATCGACTTGCGTGGGGCGACGCCGCCGGAGACGCGCGTGTCGAACTCTTTCTTCAGATCCGAACCCGCGGCGTCGAAGCCCTGGGCAAGCTCGGGGCTCGACGATTCCAAGCGTCCCTTGAGCGTGTCGGCGGCTTGCTTCACCGGCTCGAAGGCTCGCTCGGGAGGCAGCGTGGCGTTGCCGACCGTGACCTGATTGGGCTGCGTCAGAAACTGCTGCGCGATCACGCCGAGGAACACCAGGCCGGTCACGCCGACGACGGCCTTCTCCAGGTGCTGCTCGATCGGGTTGATGCCTTTGAGCTTCATGCGAACTCCAAGTGTCGAGAATCGAGGGCCGAGTGGATCAGAGTCGAATCAAGGAACTCGGTCCCCAAGATGTCGTTGGTGAAAGTGAGATGGCGGACGTGACCGTTTACGAAGCGCTCAACCGCCACCGGGGGGCGGGGTCTGGCCCTCGGCCGGCTGGCCCTCGGCGGGTTTGGCGTTGGGATCCGGCAGATCGGGAAGCCCCAGCGCTGCGCGCAGGGCCCTGGGGAAGTACTGCTCCGTCCAGCTGCGGAGCCAGATCGTCTCGATGTCAACAAGGACGCGGACGACATTCTCGTCGCCGTAGTAATAGCCGTTGGCAAGGTCGGCCCAGCTGTCGACCTTTTCCATCGCAATACCGGTGACGGTCATGAAGTTGGTACGAGCAACGGCATCGAAGAACTGCGGCAGCTTGGCGCTCGAAACCACCAGCGTCAGCTTGGCACGACGAATGTCGTAGGTGTTCGCCTCCGCAGTGTCGCTGAAGCCGGTGATGGACTCGGCGGCGGGGGTCGCGACGGCGGCATTGGGATCGACGGGTGCTCCGCCAGGAGCGGCGGCGGCGGCCGACACAGCGGCGGTCTGCACGCGCCACGGCAGCAACTCGATCTTATCGATGCGCTTGACGACAGCGTCTCGCACCGGAAGCGTCCGACCGCCGGGACCGGCGTTCGCATTGCGGATGATCGCGAACAGGTCCTTGAGGAACCAGAGATCAGATTGATAGACGAACGCCTGATTCACGCTCAAGGGCGTCGATGGTGCAGAGAGCAGGATGCCGCCCATGGTCGTGGCGGTGCCGGCACCGAACCCGCCGGGGCCCGCCGCGGGAGCGGTCGAACCGCCCGGGAATGCGCTCATGTCGGCGTAGACGCGGACCTCGCCGGCCTTTCGGACGTACTCGCCCTTGCGCGACTCGATGAGCGTCTTCTGCAACGATTCCTTTTCCGTCGCGGTGAGCTCACGGGTGGGTGACGAGCCGCGGATCTTCTCGATCTCACGCTTCTCGATGTCCTTCAGCTGCGCCTCGAGCGCTGACGCGCTGACCGGATTGCCAGCGCCGATGTCGTTCAGCAACTGGACATACGCGGACGGCTGGCCGCGCTCGGCGCTGCCGACGAGACGCGCGACAAAGTCCAGCGGCTTGCTGAGCTGCTCGTTGGCCTTGGGCTCGGGGAACAGCCCTTCGACCAGGGGAGTCTTGCCGGCGACGTTGAACGCCTCCGCGGCCTTCACCACCGCTTCGCCGCTGGAGAGCAGTGCTTTCTTCCGCTCGGCGTACTTTTGGGTGAGCACCGAGTTGGGCTCGGATTTCTGCTCAACGGCCTGACCCGTGCCGATCGTCGGCAGCGCGTACGTGACCTTCAGGTTGTTCACCTGACTCAGAAGGTCATTGGCGGCCTTTTCCGACTCGGACTTGATCTGGCTGTTCCAGCTGCTGCTGAACCACCAGGTCGCGCCGAGAATGCCGACGGTGACAATGCTCAGGGTCGGGATGGCCCAGTTCTTTTTGACGCCCTGAAGGAGTTGCTTGAAATCGAACTTCACTGAGCGCCCTCCGGCTTGGCTTGCTGCTTGGGCAGCTTGGAAGCGGTGAATGTGATGGTGAACAGCGTGGGTTGCCCCTCGTTCGTCGAGCCGCGAAGGGCCGAGAGCGGGGCGATCGTTTCAAGGCTGCCGCCGCCGGTGCCGATGGCTCCGCCGCCCGGGCCGCCGGGACCACCGGGGCCGCCGGTGCCAGGACTCGGCGCGGTCTGAGACGGCGTCGTCGTCCCTCCGGTGTTCGCGTCCTGACGCCACGGCGTCGGAGCGACGTGGATCTCGTACGGCACGTTGGGACGCGTCGGATGTCCGCGGAGCCATTTGTCGAGCGTCGCGAGAATGAACTTCTGCGGCTCGGGCTGATGGGTCGAGACCTGCATCTCCACGACAACTTGTGCCCGGTCGGCCGGACCAAGGGGGCGGGTCGGAGCTGCTTCGGCGCCCGTCGGCTGCTGCTGCTGAGACGGGTCCGCGCCCGCCGCACCGGCGGGATAGAACATCGTCCGCATTTTCTCGAGGCGGAATCCCTCGGTCGCGGTGCTCGCGGAGCCGACCGATTTCGCCCAGCCGCCCGCCTGTTGCTGCGCGTCCTCGAGCATCAAGCCGATGTCGTTGACGATGTGGGCGTAGAAGTCGCGTTCGGTGACAAGGCTGATCAACTTGGTCGGACGCTCATCGGGCGCCGCCCCGCCGACAACTCCGGCGGCTTCGGCTTCCTGCTTCAACCGATTGCCCTCGCTCACGACGGCGCGGATCTGCGGCAGGTCGGGCGACGCCGACGCACGCTGCACCGCGGCCTGATCGAGGAACGGACGCACGAACATGGCGGCGCCGGCAACAGCAGCGATGCCCGCCGCCGCACCGAACCACTTGACCTTCCCCTTCCACATCGCCTCGCGGATGATGTTGACGGGCATCAGATTGGCATTGATCGTGCCGGCACCGAGGCCCTGGATCGCCAATCCGTACGCGGTGGTGAGCTCGAGGCAGCGGGCCTTGAACTTGCCGGCCCGCTCGCCGCCCTCTTGACCGGCGTCGAGCGTGTTGAGGTTGGCCTTCTTGAACTCTTCGACGCGGTACACCTCGATGCCGAGCTGCTGCTTGAGATACTTGCGCAGGCCGGGGAGATTCGACGTGGCGCCGATGAGAATAACGCGCTGCAGATTCGCGTCCTTGTGCAGCGACTGGTAGTAACCGATCGAGCGCTGAATGTCCTGACCCAAGTCGGTGAAGACCGGACGCATCGCCTGGAAGACCTGACGGGCGTGCTTGGAATCTTCGGCGTCCTGCTTCAGCTTCTCGGCCTTGGGATAGCCGATCTGGAACGCGGAGACGAGCGAGTCGGTGAACTGATGCCCGCCCAGGGGGAACGTGCGCACCCACATGCGACCGGCTTCGGAAATGACCAGATCCGTCGACGTCGTACCGATGTCGACGATGATCGTGCCCGGCGTCTTCTCGTCGAACTCAAGGTCGTACGCCAACGCGTTGAAGACCGAGATCGGTCCGAGGGTCACAAATCCCGGCGTGAGTCCCACGTCCTGGAGCATCGTGAGCCGCTCCATGATGCGTTCGCGCGTAATGGCGAAGATGCCCACTTCGATCTCGGGCGAATCGGGGCTCAGGAATGTCTGGTAGTCCCACTCCACCTGCTCGAGCGGGAAGGGGATCTGCTGCATCGCCTCGAACTTCACAATGTCGGGAACCTTCTTGGGCTCGACCGGCGGCAGTTTGGCGAAGCGCGCGAAACTCGAATGGCCCGGCACACTCACCGCGATCTGCGCGTTGCTCAGGTCGTACTGGCTCACCAGCGTGCCCAGCGAGACGCGCAGAACGTCGGCGGGATCGACACCCGGCGTCGAGAGCGTCTTGGGGTGATCGATGATCGCCATGTCCAAGACATTGACGCGATCGCCGGCGTTCTCGAGCTTGACGGCCTTGATGGCCGCGGCCCCGATCTCGATGCCCCAGCAGATAGTCGAACTCGGCATGCGGAATCCTTGCTAGTGTCGCGCCCGAAATGGGCGGACGCGTCGTCCGGCGTGCAAATCAACCCACGCCTCGCGGCGTCGGCCCCTGGCCCCGAACCCCACCACCTGTCCCCCACCGCCAGTCCCCCCACCGCCACTCCCCTCAGCGGCTTCCCTTCGGCGACCCCACCCTCGAACGGCACCTTGCCGTACCCGCCAAGCCACCGTCAAGAACCCGAAAGCAGACAAGCCGCACGCGCCTGTGCGCTTTGTCAGCTCCCGGGGAGACGATGGTACACAACTCCGCGCCCGTCCGTGGCGAACCGGCGCTGCCATTCCCGCGCCGGGCGGTTCTTTCCTTTACGTGCGATCGACGCCTCGGGTTGCCGCGACCAGTCGGCACCAAGCCGGGACATCCTCAGAACCGAAGTGCGGCCGGCGCGGTACAGTACCGACATGCTCACCCGCACCGACCGCATGCTCCGCCCGCTGGCCTTCGTCGCGCCGCTGGTGCTCGCCGCTTTGCCGGTGATCGCCCAGGTCGCTACCGCCGATGCCGAGAAGCCCCGGCCGCCCGTCCCCACCAAGCCCGAAGACCTCGGCGGCGGCCATATGGTCATGATGATCATCTTCGGGCTCGGCCTGCTCGCCCTCGTGATCGGTGCCTGCCTGATCCCCGCCAAGCGCGGCCACATGGACTAAGCGCGTCCGACCCGGACGGTTGCGTGGCAACCCCGGTGCGCCCGAGAGATCCGTCTGACGGCTCTCGTACGGGGCCTTTGGAGTTGCTAATACCATGCTCAAGCGACGCTTACGGAACCTAATCGCCCTCAATCTCGCCCTCGCTGGCGGCGTCGCGGCACTTTGGTTCGCCAACCCGGTGCACGCGCAGCCTGAGGCAAACACCCCAGCACTCGGACGTGGTCGCGGTGAGTATCTGACGATCGGAAGTACCGTACCGGGATCGAACGCAAGCCTAGTACAAATACTTGACGTGTCGAATCAGGAGTTGATCACGCTGAAATGGGATCAGGGGCGGCGTGCCTACGTCGTCAGCGGCTATCGCAACCTCGGTGGCGACCGCAACCAGAACGGGGAGCGGTGATGCAAACCAAGTCCCTCAGAGCCGCAGGCGTGAGGCCCAGCGGATTGGACCGTCGCGTGACGCTCGAGGCAGCGTTGTGCCTGACGGCTGGCATCCTTGCCGCGTCCGCGTTGGTGCAGGCCGCGTCGCTCTTTTCGGGCGTCCCGAATCTCTCGGGGATGCCGCTGAGCTCGATCGCCAACGCCCAAACTGCCCAAATGGTGGCCGCGGGCAATGGGTACTCGATCCTCTCGACGAACACTTCCGGCGAGGCCAACGTCTTGGTGCAAGATGCCCGAGCGGAGGAACTCACGGTCTACCGGACCGACAGCCAGGGGCTCTTGACCCCGGTTCAGAGGATTCGGCTGCAATCGGTGTTCGTGGAGGGCCGCGCTCGCTTTGGCCAGCAGTAGACTTGCACGATGCCGATTGTTCCGTTGCCCCAATTCGAAGCTGATGCGCACCTCAAGGATCAAGCCGACCGAGAGGCTTATGCGCGGCTCGCCGCGCCCAAGTCCATCGTCGTGCGCTTCGGTGCGATGAAGCTCGTCGGTGAGTTCCCCTACGACGGCAACGTCAAGCCTGGTTGCGGCAGCAAGCTCGTGGTGCGCACGCAACGCGGCACCGAGCTGGGCGAGATGCTCACGAGCACGTGCAGCAACTCGGGTTGCTCCAAGAGCGTCAGCCGCAAGGAGATGCTCCAGTACATCGAGAACTCCGGCGGGCGCGATTATCCGTTCTTCACCGAGGGCAAGGTGCTGCGGGTCGCGAGCAAGGAAGACCTGGACAAGCAGGCGGCACTCGAGCAGTCCAAGCACGAGCTGCGGCTGCGGGCGCGAGCGGCGGCGGAGTCGCACGGGTTCGGGCACATCAAGATTGTCGAGGTTGAGCCGCTCTTGGGCGGCGAGCGGATGATCGTGCACTTCCTCGCGGAAGAACGCGTTGAGTTCCGCGAGCTGGGGCCGGTGCTGTCGAAAGAACTGCACACGCGTGTCGATCTGCACCCGGTCGGTGCCCGCGATGAGGCACGCCTCACCGCTGACTACGAGAAGTGCGGGCAGTACTGCTGCTGCAAGAACTTCCTGAAGGTGCTCAAGCCGATCTCGATGAAGTCGGCGAAGATCCAGAAGGCCACGCTGGATCCGCTCAAGATCTCGGGTCGCTGCGGACGCTTGATGTGCTGTCTGCGCTACGAGGATCAGACGTACGACGAACTGCGGAAGAAACTGCCCAACAAGAAGAAGCGCGTCGGCACGCCCGAGGGTGATGGCATTGTGATCGATTCGCAGATCCTGACGCAGCTGGTGCTGGTCGAGCTCGACATCAACGATGAGATGGGCCGGCCCAAGCAGGTGGCGGTGGCGGTGGAAGATCTGACGGATCCGACGAACGCGGTGGCTCCGCCGCGGCCGGCGCCGCCGGAGTTCCCGCAGCGGGGGCCCCGGCCGTCGCAGCCGCCACGCCCGCCGACCGGATCGCCGACTGGTGCGCCAACTGGTGCGCCAACTGGCGATAAGCCACAGGGCGGAAGGCCGGAAGGTCGGGGACCCGACACCCGTGGACCAGACGGGCGAGGCCCTCGACCGGAACGTCGACCCGATGGGCCGCGCGACGTGCAGCGCGACGGACGGCGCGATCCGCGGCGAGACAGCCGCGGGCCGGGCGGGCCGCCGCGGAGCGGACCGGCCAATCCGCCGCCGACGAAAGAATCGCACGACATCAATCTGGACGACATCCCCACCGACGACGGGACGATGGACGATCGACCGCCGAGGGGGCCGGGTGGCCCTGGTGGCGGACCGGATCGCGGGCCGGGCGGGCAGGGCGGACCGGGTGGACGCGGACCGGGTGGCCGGCGGCGGCGACGGCGCGGGCCACCGGGACCGGGCGGCGGCGGACGCGGACCGAGGCCGGGTGGGCCATCGTCGAGTGGCCCCTCCGGTGGGCCCACGAACAGCCCGTAATCGAAGGCGATTCCGAACGGCGCACGATTCCGGGGCGTAGTCGCTCAGCGACCCGCCCCGCGGCGGTCGATAATGGATGACCCATGTCCGACGCCGCCACCGCAATCTCGTCCCACGCTGACAACCACTCCACCGCTCCCAGCGGCAAACCCGCGGAGGCGTCGTCCGTGAAGGACACGGTGATGTCGCTTCTGATCGCGTTCACGATCGCGCTCATCTTCCGCGGCGTGGTGCTCGAGCCATTCCAGATCCCCACGGGCTCCATGGCACCCACGCTTCTTGGTGCGCACGTGCGGATGTACGACAAGGAAACGGGTTACTCGTGGCCGATGAGCCCGAGCAAGTTCTTTGACTCGGGGATGCAGGTCGCCACACCGGTGCAGCCTGTGACCGAGGCTCGCGAGCCCAACACCAATCGCCTGCTGCCGTCCTTCAACGCGGCCGCCAGCAGCGGCGACCGCATCTTCGTGTTGAAGTATCTCTATCCGTTCGGTTCACCCCAGCGTTGGGACATCGTCGTCTTCCGCACGCCGACGAGTCCGCAGGAGTACTACATCAAGCGGCTGGTGGGTCTTGAGAACGAGGAACTGGCGATCGTGGACGGCGACGTGTTCACGCGGCCGTTCAAGAGCGATCGCAATGAGACCGCAGAGCAGTGCTGGCAGAGCCCTGAATGGAAGATCGCCCGCAAGCCGATGCGGGTGCAGAACGCGGTGTGGCAGTTGCTGTTTGACAGCACGTACACGCCCCTGAACCCAACACGCGACGGTCGGAAGTGGTTCACCTCGCCGTGGATCGCGAGCACGGGCGGCTGGAAGGATCAGGACACGCCGGTCTACACCTACACGGGCGCGGGCGCGACGAGCCTCGCGTGGGACACCAAGAACCGGCCGATCACGGACCTGAACCATTACAACGACACGCCGCAGCTCAACTACGCGGGACGCATGTCGCGCCCGGTCTATCCGTGCAGCGATCTGAAGGTCTCGTTTGGCTATCGCCCGACGGGCGCGACCACTGGCGCGGTTGGCGGGACGATCCGCGTGAACGGGCACGAGTTCCGCGCCCGCGTCGAGCCCGACGGGAGCGCGACGATCGCGATGCGAGCGGCGGGCGACAACTCCTGGACCACGCTCGCGGCCGCGACCGTCAAGGTCCCGCTCAAGAGCGATGCCGTCACGAACATCGACTTCCGTCACGCGGATCAGGGCCTGCAACTGCTCGTCAACGAGACTCTGGTGTGCGAAGGGGGCTACGACTGGACGCCCGCGCAGCGGGCAGCGTTCGCGACGGGCAAGCCATTGAGCGCGGTGCTGTCGCTGATGGTGCTGCCGCCGCCGCTGTCGGTGGCGAGCATGTACACATCGCCGGAGGTGAGCATTGATCTTCCCGGCGCGTGCGAACTGCACCGCGTGTCGCTGGCGCGGGATCTGTTCTATCAGCCGGTGTCGCACATGCTGCCGCCCAAGGCCGGCGGCCCGGCGCGGGGCACGCACCCGAACGCGCTACAGGTGCAGCAAGCCAATGAGTTCTTCTTCATGGGCGACAACAGCCCCGCCAGCCTCGACGGGCGGCTGTGGGGCGAGAGCGACCCGTGGGTGCAGACGCTGATCGACCCGGCCGACGGCATCGTGGCTCGCGACCTCATCGTGGGTAAGGCATTCTGCGTCTTCTTCCCGGCGATGAGCAAGCAATGGGGCCGCGTGCCGGTGCCCGACCTGGGGCAGCTGCGCTGGATCTGGTAATCGCTAGCAGGTCGCGACGCGCGCTTCGCGACGGGCCCGCAGCTTCTTCGCCGGCGCAGTGTGCGAGCGGAGATCGAAGACCGCGGCGACGATGACGATCGCAAGATAGAAGCCGCTGACGCTGCCGTTGGTCACCATCGCGAACGCATACGCGAGGGTGGTGTACGGCAGGATGAAGAAACCGATGAGCGGGAAGAGCACGCCCTGAAACGCGCGGTCGGGGACGGTGGTGAAGAGCCACAGGCAGACCAGCACGAGGCGGGGGAAGAAGATGCCGAGGATGATGGACAGCGGGCCCATGGGGTGCTCCTTCATCTGGTTGTTGGGAGCGGGAGGGGGCGGATTTCGGATGTCGAATGTCGGATGTCGGATGTCGGATGTCGGATGTCGGATGTCGGATGTCGGATGTCGGATGTCGGATGTCGGATGTCGGATGTCGGATGTCGGATGTCGGGCGGGATGGTCGAGCCGGCTGCTCGCTCGTCGAACGCACACCCGGCTTCTCACATCCGAACTCCGACATCCCACATCCGACATTCCTCAGACCTTCCGGTCCAGCAGCCGGTACTGCACGGCTTCGCTGACGTGCTCCGACGCGACGACTTCAACACCGGCCAGGTCGGCGATGGTGCGACTGACGCGTCGGATCTTGTCGTAGGCCCGAGCGGAGAGACCGAGACTGCCCATGGCCTGGCCGAGCATCGCGGTCGCCGATTCGTCGACGGGGCAAAGGGTGTCGAGCTGCTTGCCGCTCAGCCGGGCGTTGGGCGTGGTCGCTCCCTGACGCTTGATCTGCAGCGCGCGGGCCTGCGCGACTTGCTCTCGCATCTGGGCGGAACTCGTGCCGGGCGCTTGCTTGTCGCGACGCGAGAGTTCCTTGAACGGCACGGCGGGGGCTTCGATGTGGATGTCGATGCGGTCGAGCAAGGGGCCGCTGAGCTTCGAGAGATACCGCTCCATCTCGCGCTTGCCGACATCGCCGGGTGCGACATCGCCCTTGGGCGTCGGGTTCATCGCGGCGACCAGCATGAAGTTCGCCGGGAAGCGCACCGCGCTGTGCGAGCGGGCGATGGTGACGACGTGATCCTCGAGCGGCTGGCGGAGTGTCTCGAGCACGTCGCGGGGAAACTCGGGGAGCTCGTCGAGGAAGAGCACGCCGTGGTGGGCGAGGGAGATCTCGCCGGGACGAGGGATCATGCCGCCGCCGACGATGGCGGCGGCGCTGGCGGTGTGGTGCGGCGTGCGCACCGGGCGACGCGACACGAGCCCTTGCCCCGGTTCAAGCTGCCCCGCAGCCGAGTAGATGCGTGTGATCTGGATCGCTTCTTCGGGCGTCAGCGGCGGCAGCACGCCGGGGAGGGCCTTGGCCATCATGGTCTTGCCGGTTCCAGCAGGCCCGAGCATGACGATGTTGTGCCCGCCCGCGGCGGCGACGACGATGGCCCGCTTCACGCTCTCCTGACCCTTGATCTCGGCGAAGTCGATCGGCGCGGCGGCGGCCTGAAGCAACTGCGCGACATCGGGCGAGGGGAAGGGCGCGGGCTCAAGATGGCCGGTGAGCAGGCCGACGACTTCGGCGAGTGTGCGTACGCCAAGCACGTCGAGACCTTCCACCACCGCGGCCTCGGCGGCGTTGTCGTGCGGGATCACCACGCCCTGATAGCCGCGCTGCTTGGCGAGCGAAGCCAGCGCGATCGCGCCCTTGATCGGACGCAATCGCCCATCGAGCGCGAGCTCGCCGGCAAAGAGGAATCGGCGCGGGTCGATGCCCGGGGCTTCGGTGACGACGACACCCGCCGGCCCAGCTTTCTTCGGACCCTTCGGGGCCGCGGCGATGCCTTGCACCATGAGCGCCCCCACCGCGATCGGCAGGTCGTAGACCGGGCCTTCCTTGCGGACATCGGCGGGCGCGAGGTTCACGAGCACGCGGCCGAGGGGGAAGAAGTAGCCGCTATTGATCAGCGCGCTCTTGACGCGCTCGATGGACTCCTTCACCGCGGCGTCAGGCAGACCGACGATGGTGATGAACTTCTCGTCCATCTTGGTGTTGTCGTGATCGATCTCGATCTCGCAGGGCAGGGCGTCGATGCCCTGGAGGAGCGAAGATTGGACGCGGGCGAGCATGGGGGCAGCATACCAAACAGGATGCGATCCGTTCGCGCTGGGGCGGGGCCTTCCAGGCCCCGCTGAAAGAACTCTTCGTAACCAGTGGAACCGGCCTCCGGCTCGTCCTTTGGGCGTGTCGGAGGACACGAGCCAAAGAAGTTCCACGACCGAACAGGAATGACCGGCCGGAGGCCGGTCCCACTGCTGTTGTGGAGCGTTGTTCGCGCGGGGCCTGGAAGGCCCCGCACCCGTGCGTGCGCTCGGTTCCGTCACTTCGTGAGCACGTAGGTTGTGCCCAGCGTGCGCTCGAACCAGACCCTTTGCAGATCCTCTCGCTTGTAGACGAGGCGGCCTTTGGCTTCGTCGCCGCTGGCGGGGTCGTTGACGAGCAGATCGCCCGCGGCGTCGTAGCCGCGGACCACGATGAGATGGCCACCGGTTTCGCTGTACGGCGCCCCGCGCAGCTCGCCCTTCTTCGCCTGAATGCTCACGATCAGCGGCGTGCCGGCATCGAGCGTGTTGTAGACGTCGCTCCATTGCGCGAAGCGCGTGAGGTAGCCGGGCACGCCCAGCGCGTACGCGGCTTGGATGTTGCGGGGCCAGTTGCCGAAGATGTCATGGCGGATGTCGTACGCACGGCTGGAGACATCGAAGACCGGGCGCGACACGCCGTGGGAGGCGAGCACCATCGACACGCTGGTCGGTGAGCAGAGGCGGCCGCTGAGAAGCGGATCGGGCGTGCGCTGGCTGCGGAACGGGACGTCGATCGCGTAGCCGTTGATCGCACGCGACAGCGACTCGGCGGATGAAACTCGGCCCGGAGGGGTACGAGCGGCGGTCGGGATGTGCAGCGGCGTCTTGTCGAGCGAGGCGGTGGTGCACAGGGCGACGCGTCGGATGACAATCGGGCGGGTGGTCGCGCCGGGGTCGTGGGCCGGTGCGATGGGCAGGCCGCGGACGGCGACGGCGCGCCACTGGATCGCGTCGAGAGGTTGATCGCTCACGAGGGCGTCGATCTCGATCCCGCCGCGGGCGCGGGGGTTGGTGCCCGCGAGCGAAGGCAGTTCGAACTCGGTGCGGATCGGCAACTTCGGCGGGAGATCGCCCCAATCGCCGAGGTAGAGCCAGTCCGACCACGAGTACGTCAGCGCTTCGGAGCCGTCGGCGTTGCGATCGCGCAGCCCGACTCGCGCTTCGAACCGCACGCCCGCGCCCGGGGGCACATCGACGTTCCACGAGAGCAACGCCTCGATGAATGGATTGATTTCCGGGGCCGCGATCGTGTCGCCGATGTGCTCCACCGCAGGGCCTTGTGTCAGCGGCGCGGCGGCGGGCTCGGGATGGAGCTCGACCGGCGTCTCCGAAAGCCTTGTGGTGTGCACATAGGGCGCGGCGGTTGATCCCGGAGCAACCGACACGAGCAGAATCGCGGCGACCAGTGTTCGTACGAACGCAGCGCGAGCGATCCTTCGTTGACCGGCCGGAGGCCGGTCCCACAGGTGCTTGGTCTGCTTCGGCGGCCGCGGCTGGAACATGCGAGCACTGTACCAGCGGGTAGCGCCTTACACCGAGACCGCGACGCGACCGGTGGCAACTTCATCGATCGCGCGGGCGGCTTCGTCGATCATCGCCGTGTTCACGTCCAGATGGGCCACGCATCGGATGCGGCGGGGCCCAGTGGCCATCATGTGCACGTTGCGAGCCTTGAGCCGCTCCGACAGCTGGGCGGCGTTCATGTTCACGCCGTTGCCCAGATCGAAGTAGACGATGTTGGTCTCGACCGGGCCCAGCGCGACCGACAGCCCCTTGATGTTGCCGATGTGCTCGGCCAGCCGGCGGGCGTTGGCGTGGTCCTCGGCCATGCGCTCGATGTGGTTGTCCATGGCGTAGATCGCCGCGGCAGCCAGGATGCCGACCTGACGGACCATGCCGCCGAACATCTTCTTGAAGCGACGCACGCGGGCGATGGCCACCTCGTCGCCGGCGACCGCGCTGCCGACCGGTGCCCCCAGACCCTTGGAGAAACAGCACGAGATCGTGTCGAAGGGCTTGGCGTACTCACTCATGCGCACGCCCGTGGCCACATGCGCATTCCAGAGCCGCGCACCGTCGAGGTGGATCTTGAGGTTGTGGCGGCGACCTTCGGCGCACACGCGCTGGATCTGATCGAGCGGCCACACGGTGCCGCCGCCGCGGTTGTGGGTGTTCTCGAGCATCAAGAGCTTGCTGTGTGGGAAGTGATACGCGTCGGGACGGACGAGAGGAGTGACGTCATCCACGTCGAACGTGCCGCGCTCGCCGCGGATGGTCCGGATCATGACGCCCGCGAGTGCGGCGGGCGCTCCGGTCTCGTAATGGATGATGTGTCCACCTTCGGAACAGATGACCTCGTCACCCGGCTCGGTGTGGGCCCGGATCGCAGTCTGGTTGGCCATCGTGCCGGTGGGCACGAAGCACGCGGCGGGTTTGCCCAGCTTCTCGGCGAATTTCGCCTCGAGCTTCTGCACCGTGGGATCATCACCCAGCACCTCGTCGCCGACCTCGGCGCTGGCCATCACCCGCCGCATCTCGGGCGTGGGCTTGGTGACGGTGTCAGAGCGGAGATCGATGGGCTGGCTCGTGGGCATGCGAACATTCTAGAGACGCGGGGCAAACCGGCTGCAGATTCCAAGGCTCGGAGTTTCGCCGCTGGCGACGCGCACTTTGACAGCCCCCTGCCTGCCACTCTGGCAAGGTCCCTGATAAACACAGCCCGATTCGCAAGGTGTTCGCACCACCTATTGCGATCTTCGACACCGACGCGTTCGGCGATCCTTCGGCGTCACGCCATCGCCTCTGGCACACACGTTGCACCTTCTCTATTGCCGAGCCTTCGCCGGTTGGAAAGCGGCGGACGGAGTATGGCGAGCGGCTCGGCGACCCGGTTTCCGGCTTCCTCCGTCCGCCGCGTCTTCTTCTATGGAAAGGAGAACTCCATGAACATCATGCTGCGTCGGCGTCCGGTTGAATCCACCATGACCAACGGCTTCCCAACGATGGGCAGGCTGTTCAACGACCTCTTCGCTGATCCGTTCTTCTCCGCGCCGCTGGGCGTCGTATCGCCGCCGATGAATCTCTTGCCGCTGGATGTCGCTGAAACCGAGAGGGAGTTCGTCGTGACGGCGGATCTTCCCGGCTTCAAGAAGGAGGAGATCACGCTCGAGATCGAGAGCGGCGTGCTCACGCTCAAGGGCATCACAGGGAACGAGACGAAGATCGACAAGGAAGAGGAGTCCGCCGACGGGCCGAAGTATCACCGCCGTGAACGCCGCATCGAGAGCGTCACCCGCAGCATCTCGCTGCCAGAGGGTGTGCTTGAGGACAAGGTCACTGCAGACCTGAAAGACGGCGTGTTGACGGTGACTCTGCCCAAGGCCCCCGCGGCACTGGCCCGCAAGATCGCGATCACGTAGCGAGCCACGCCGTCGCCCTTACGTGCCTCCCTGAGCACGAAGGGCGAGCCCCGGACGAGGTGTCCGGAGCGACAACTTGACCTGGGATGGGTGATGTTCATGCAACCCCTCGCGGCTCCATCCCGGAGCGACGGGGGGTTCTTCGTTCTTACCACCGAGACACAGAGGCGCTGAGAAAAGACCTTGGCGGAAAGGCAACAAAGCCATCCTGCCTTAAACCTTGGCTCTTTCTCTGTGCCTCTGTGTCTCTGTGGTGAATCCTCACCGAGCCCGCGGCGCGATGCGGCCACCGGCCTGCATCTCTCTCAGCAGCATCCCGAAGCCCGCGGCACCGACGGCGCTCATGATGGCACTGAGCGCGAAGACCACCGCCGCCGCCTGCGAAGGAAGGTCCATTCCCAGCGCGTCCCATCCGCTGGCGACGACGACGTTGTACAGCCCCACCGCGATGAACGGCGCGAGCAGGCCGCGGATGCCGTTGAGCGTGACGTGACTGGCCATGTACTGGCTGGTCTGCGAGGGCGGGGCAAAGTCCACGTGCCCGAGGTTCCATGCCAGCGAGCCGCCGCCGTAGGCGATGCCCTGCAACACGGCCGTCACGTACATCCATTCCACCCGGTGCGTGAGCACACCGATACACGCGGTGCTCGCCGAGACGACGAAGACCCAGGTCTGCCGCGCCCGGAACTTCACGACGTGCGAGCGATCGAGGTACTTCGCCCAGAGCGGGATCGAGATCGGCATCACCAGAGCGGTGATCGAACTGGTGATGAGGATGCTTTCGAGGTAGCCGAGGTTGAACTGGTCCTTCAGAACGATCGTGAGCACCGGGCCCATGAGCATGTTGCCCAGGCCCAGGACGAACATCCAGAGCATGAACTTGGCCCACATCTTGTCGCGGCGGAGGACCTGCAGCACCACCGCCGGTCCCTGCCAGGGCTTCATGACCGCGACGGCGTCGCGCTCGCCCTTGAGCATGGAGCCCTCGCGCCGCACCCGCTGCTTGCGTGTCGCAACGAAGGCACCAAGGCCGACGCCGGCAACCGCGATCACGATCATCGGGAGCGCGTCGGGCCGCACATTCATGATCATCCCGACCACGATGCCCACCAGCGCCACAACCAGCACCTGCACGGTGTACAGGTTGCCGACCACGGTGGCCCGCATCTCCCGCGGGTAGTTGCTCCGCCAGATCGTCGGGCGCAGCGTGATGATGCCCGACCAGCAGGTGCGTGCGAGCATCGCCAGCACCGTGAGCGCCACCAGCCCGGTCAGCGATTCGGGCGTAAACGCCATGAGGGCGATCAGCAGCACCACCGCGAGCTGGAGCAGATTGACGATCGGCACCTTGGCTCGCCCGTGGCTCACGCTCGACCAGATGAACGAAAAGATGTTCGCCAGATCCGGGGCGGCGGCGATCACCGCGACGAAGAAGTTCAGCGTCAGCGGGGAGACTTCATCCTCGAATCGGCGCTTGGCGATGTTGCCGAGCACGCCGCCCTCGACCACCGCCAACGCGGTCGCGAAGCAGAACGTCGTCGCCAGTTCGAGCGCGTACGAACGCCGCGACATGAGCGGGAAACGAGAAGGAAGAAAAGGCGGCACGAGGGCCATGGACGTCCGTGTCTGCGAACTTTGGTGCCACGGCTAACGGTCCTCCGTCAACCCGTGCGAGAGCGTGCGTCTCGGGGTCGCCGCGCGGCTTGGTTCAACGCCGCCAAGCCGTGGCACCCGGACAACGGACACTCCCGTTTCAACACCTATCGACCGATCGTAGCCGACGGCAAAACCGGCCCCGCACCTACCATCCCGCCATGAGCCCCTCGAGCACCACGACCGCCAAATCCGAGCAGCCGTACGTCCTCGGAACAGGGTCCGACGAGTCCTTCCGCCTGGGGCTGCAGCACCGCCTGTGGAGCAACGCCTCATTCTCGCTCTGGCTCCGCGCCGGCGTGCAGCCGGGCATGCGCGTCCTCGACCTGGGCTGCGGCCCGGGGCACGCGACGCTCGACCTCGCGCAGATCGTCGGTCCCACCGGCCGCGTCGTCGGCGTCGATGAATCCGCCGGGTTCCTCAAGCAACTGGGTCAGGAAGCCGAGGCCCGCAAGCTCTCAAACATCGATCGCGTGCTCGGCGACGCTCAGCACCTGGACCACTGCCTGCCCTCGCCCGCGACCGACGATTACTTCGATCTCGTCTACGTCCGCTGGGTCTTCTGCTTCGTCAGCAGCCCGGGCGAGGTGCTCAAGGGCCTCCGCCGCGTGCTGCGTCCGGGCGGAAAGATCGTGGTGCAGGACTACTTCAACTACGAGCAGGGCATGACAATCGCGCCCAAGAAGGAAGCCTTCACGAAGGCCGTCGCCGCCGTCGCCCGCTCCTGGCGGGCCCGCGGCGGGAACCCCGACGTGATGGGCGAACTCCCCCGCATCGCCAAGCACCACGGCTTCGAGATCGACCATCTCGATGTCCAGCAGCGGATCGGACGGCCGAACACCAGCATGTGGCACTGGCCGTGGACGTTCTTCAACGCGTTCTTGCCGAAACTGGTTGAGATGGGACACCTGTCGCGCGAGGATTCCGACGCGGCGCTGAAAGAATTGGCCTCGATCAGCGACGATGAGACGGCGTTCGTTCTTTTGCCGCCGGTCTTTGAGATGATCGCCAGCAAGCTCTGATCGCTCGGCACGCACTGTCGAGTTCGGTCCAACAAAAAAGAACACGCCCCCGACTTTCGACGAGGGCGTGCACACGGAAAGGCCATCCAACTGCGCGGGGGTTGCGTTACGGGCAGAGGAGGGCGTTGTAGCCTTCAGCGAAGATCACGAAATCGGTGTCGTCCACGAAGGTGTCGTTGTTGAGATCAGCCGGGCACAGCGTGGGGAGGGCCGGGCAGAGCAGGTCGTTGTAAGCGGCGGCGAAGGTCACGAAATCGGTGTCGTCGACGAGGGTGTCGTCGTTGACGTCGGCGGCGCAGGAGCGGTTGGCCATAAGGGTGTTGAAGTCCTCATCGAAGACCAGGCCGTTGCCGCTGACGTCGCCCTTGATCCAGCCGCCGGCGGTGTTGTAGTTGGCCTGCCAGATGGCGAAGTCGGCGCCGGTGACCTTGCGGTCGAAGTTCAGGTCGCCGTAGGAGGTCTGCAGGGCGGTGAGGACCACGTAGTCCACGTCGGCCTGGTTGACCTTGAGGTTGCCGTCCATGTCGGCGGAGAGATCGAAGGTGCCGGCCTCGTCGATGTTGCTCCAGTCGGCGTCGCCGGTGACGGCGGCGTTGGACTTGAACTGGGCGTAGATGTAGTCGATGTCCTTGTCGTTGATGACCGTGTCAGCGCCAACCGGGGCCCAGCCGCGAGCGATGCCGGCCGCACCCTTGATGTCAGCGCGGGAGGCGCCGCTGGTGTAGGTCGCACCCGCGCCGGCGGTGGCGAGGGTGGTGCTGAAGAAGTTGTTGCCGCCCGTCAGCGTGTTCCACTGCGAGTCGACCTCGGTGAACGCGGTGTCGCGACGGAGCACGCCGCCGACGAGCAGCAGGCCGTCGGCGAAGTAGCGGACGTCGAGACGGTTGAACGAGCCGTTGTTGTCGAAGTCACCGAGGATCTCGATGACGGCGTTGCTGCCGTTGACGCCCGGAGCGGTCCAGACCGGACCGGCGTTGCGCTGACGGAAGGCCTTGAGCATCTCGGCGATGTCGCCGAGGCCGCGGGAGCCGTTGCCGTCGAAGTCGCCGGCGATCTTGTTGCGGGTGGTCAGGGAAGACGAGTACGCGACGGCGGCGCCGCCCTGGCTGATGTAGTTCGCGCCGCTGGGAACGAGGCCCTGGTCGCTGTAGGTGTTGGCGGCGACGATACGAGCGGGGACGATGCCGTTGCTGGTGGTGTTGAAGGAGTAGAAGATCGACTCGGAGAGGGCGTTGGTCGCCCGGGTGGTGGTGCGGAGAGCGCTATTGAAGCTGGCGTTGCTGACACGGAGCATCGGGTCGATGTCGTCGTGGATGTTCGCGATCGCCGAGGTCAGCACGAACTGGAGGGCGGCGATTTCGCCGGGCATGAACTCGGACTGCGAGCCGAAGGGCACGGAGAGGAAGTTGGCGATCGAGAGGCGGATGTTGTTCATGTAGTCGGCCGCGTGAGGATTGAGCATCTTCACGGTGTTCAGACCGAGGCCGCCGTCGGCGACCGACTCGGCGAGGGGCGAGCCGAGCGTGATGAGCTGGGCGGGACCACCGACGGTGTAGTTGTTGACATCGCCGTCGGTCATCGAGTCGATGTTCGGGCGGGCGTAAACGGTGCCACCCTGAAGGTCGTTCTGGATGGCGAGGACTTCCATGCGGCCGTTGGCGAGCCAGTTGCCGGTGGTGCCGACGCTGGCCGAGGCGGCGCCGCGCTCGGGGCCGACGTAGCCGATGGCCAGGCGGGTGCTGTAGACGGTCTCTTCAACGCGGTCGTTGCCGCCCTTGTTGTTGGGAACGAAGGCGACGCCGGGGCGGTTCTGGACCGTGTTGGCCGAGGTGCCGGTGCCGCTGGAGATGTTGTCGCCGGCGCCGAAGGAGGGGTCGGCCGCGATCGAGTTCATGAACGCGTTGCGGGTGCCCGAGCCGATGTCGCGGGTGACGGCAACGAGGTTCTCGCCGTCGGGCAGGCGGCCGGTCACGAAGAGGTGACGCAGTTCAGACTGCTTGATCTGCTGGCGACCGACGCCGAAGTTGACGGTGGCGGCAACCGGAGCGAAGGCGAACGCGTTGTTGAAGAGGAAGCCGGTCGCGCTCGGAGCCGGGAGGCTCGCGGGGTTGGCGAACTGCACGCCCAGAGCCGAGAGATCGGGCAGGCGGCTGTCGATACCGGTGCCGGTGCCATCGGCGGCGGTGGCGGGACGGCTGAAGGCGCCGTAGCCAGCGATGCCGGGCTTCTTGCTGGCAGCGGTGGTGCCGGAAACGCGACCGACCCACAGACCGGGGACGTCACAGGGGGCGATGTCGATGCGGACGCCACCGGCCGAGGCCACGCCGGGAGCGGAGTAGGTGGCGTCGAGGGTGGTGGTGTCGGAGCGGACGGGCAAGCCGCCGGGGTTCGCGCTGTTGAACGTCACGGGCTGGGCGGCGAGGTTGCTGCCGTTCTGATAGAGGAACGCGCCGTTGTAGTATGAGCGCGAGGAGTTGGAGAAGAGGAGCTGCGAGCCGGCGGCCGCGTTGGTGACAAAGGTGTTGCCGAACGAAGCGAGTTCGGTGACGCCGCGGACCGAACCGGTGAGGCGGTAGGTCGTCGCCCAGACCTGATTCGCCGGGAAGGGCGAGACCTGGTTCACACCCGGAACCGGGGTGAGGTTCTGGGGCGGGAAGGACGAGAAAACGCCGGCGACGCCGTTGCCGTCAACGTCCATGTAGTCGTTGGTTGAAGCGGGAGCGGCCACGAAGCTCTCGAGGAGCGTGGCGCCGCTGATGTTGACAACCTTCGGGGCCGCGAGCGCCGAAGCACAGACCGCAGCGCCGCACGCCGCGACCAACAGAGCCTTGCGATTCACCGTTTGCATGATCGATCTCTCCAGGGAAGGGCCGAACCCCATACGAGGGCCGGCGAGCACAGCCAAGCACACACCCGCGGCGTCGGGCACACGCCCGCCGCCGATCTCTCCACGCACTGAAACGCACGTTGCGATGTCGAGGCACAAGTCGAGTTACAAGATGTCGAGTCGCAGGATGTCGAAGCTCAGAATGTCGAGGCGTTGCACGCGTATTCGGTCTCGCGTGCGAATCAACCGCGCATCGTGCGCGTCGAGCGTCGTCCGGTGAAAACGATCCGCCGCAGTCAAGCGACGGACCACGAGGGAGATGTCACTTCTTGTCGATGTCGGGGTTGTACACGCGGTTGTCGCCGCTCATGCTGTAGAAGCGGTCGCCCCACATGCGCTTCTCGATGGTGTCGATGTAGCTCAGGCGCTCGACGTGCCCGTCGACGAAGAGGAAGTTGGCGCTGCCGTACTGCGGGTCGCCGCCGTGCTGACGGCCAGCCGCGTTCACGCCGCCGCTGTTGCCCTTGCTGGTGATCACGCCCGGGTAGAGCTTCTCGGTGGCGACCATCTCGTTGGTGCCCCACTCCGACTTCACGTCGGTGGACTGGTAGCGATAGCGAGGGCGACCAGTGCCCAGGTTGGGCTGGGTATAGATATCGCTACCGGAGATCGCGACGAACGGCGTGATGGGACGGTGGGCCTTGGAGTTCCACGGCCCGGTCTCGCCCGCGGACGTGTCTTCGTTGTCCGGCGTCGTGCCGATGGTGCGCCAGCCCCAGCGATTGGAGTACGCGAACTCGGTGGCGAGAATCGTCTTGGATCCGCCGCCGGGCGAGCCATCGATCTCCGACGGATTCACGAAGCGATTGCGGCGCTGCGGCTTTCCGGCCTGGGGCTCCGGCCAGAACTTGTTGCGTGGGAAGATCGCGTCGTTGCCGCCGAAGGCGATGCGACGAGCCTGACGATCAACCACATCGGGCAGCGTCGTCGAAGGACGCTGCTGATCGGCTTCGAAGTCCTCGATGCGATCCTTGTCGAAGTTCGTGCGGGGCGCGCCCTTGCCCGGCACCGAAGGACACGTGAACGCGTTCTCCGGAACGCCGCCATCGTTGAGCAGCATGTACGACCAGTGGATGTATCCGTTCTCGGGGTCGGTGCCGAACTGCTGATCGAGCTTCCAGCGGAAGCCGGTCTTCTCCGAGGCGTAGAGGTACGACGCGGGATAGGTGCGGTTGGCGATCGTGTAGCCCTGCACCGCGACGCCGATCGACCGGATGTTGCTCGCGCACACCACGGCGCGGCCCTCGGCGCGGGCCTTGCCCAACGAAGGCAGCAGAATGCCGATCAAGAGCGCGATGATCGCGATCACGACCAGCAGTTCGATGAGCGTAAAGGCGCGGGCGTCGAATCTCCCACGGCGGTCCCGAACAAGTCGTGCGGTCATGAAGAGTCCCCTGTCTGAAGTCATGCGTCGCCGAGCAAGCCGCAACCCTGCGACCCGTGCGACGCGACAGAGACTAGAAGCAGGCGCAGGGATTTCCCGCACGCACGCATTGAAGTGTCCGGCAATGTCGTGTGAAGACGAATGTTCAGATGCGGCACAGGTCGCGCTCAGAGCGACACCGCCCGTCGCCAGGCTCGATCGCTCCGCACTTTCCGGACAGGCACTTGTGTCTTCACAATCGACGCCGGCGCGATTATGAAGATCGTTGTGATTGCGCAAAGAACGAAACAAACAGGCCGACCCGTTCGGGTCGGCCTGTTCACGAAGACTTCATCGAATCCAAGGACTTTTCCACCGCCGAACTGCCGCGGCAGAGCCCAATGACTCAGCGAACCGCGAAGATGCGACGCACGGCGAGCACCAGACGCACGCCGTGCATCAGCGCGATGACGCTGATGAAGCACAGGACGCCGAGGTAAAGCGTCGCGCCGACGATCGAGGTGGTCTTCTGACCCGTCAGGGTCGATGCACCCGCGCTCATGAACTTGGTCATGTCGGTGCCCATCACCCACTTCATGATGAGCGCCTGCAGCCACATCATCGCGATCACGATCGCGAAGAGGCCCCAGCGCGAGGCGATGAAGAGCCATCGCTCCGCACTGCTCTCGCCCTTCATCGCCCGCCAGATTTCCTTGAAGGGCATGAAGAGGACGAGTGCGAGGTAGAAGATGCCGCCGATGCCAGTTGCCGGAATACCCGCGAACATTGCTGACTCTTTCTCGCGACGCGTGTCGCGTTGGTTGCTGCGAAATGCGTGAACTTGGAGTGCCGTCATCTCGTGCGACGGGGCGAGGACGCCCCGACTCACTGTCAATTGAGTGTCGTGATGTCAAACTTCATCCCTGACCCCTTCCAACTTTTCAATGCCCCTTCTCGAACACGTACACACGGCGCTTAGCGATGAACTCGTTCCAGAACGCGCGGGTCACGAAATATGTGTTCACGAAACGGACGACCCAGAAGGCGGGAATGCTGCTGAGCGCCTTCCAGAACTCGCCTCGCTTGTACGCGTAGATCAGAACGGGCACAACGATGGTCGGCATGTCCAGCACGTAGCCGAGCAGGAACGCCGGGTGCACAAAGATCGCCAGCAGCGGCAGCAGGATGAAGTACGCGAACGCACTGATCACCACGTCCCACATTGCCGTGCCGATCATCGATCGCAGCACCGGCGTCTCGACCACGGTCTTCCAGTGCACCTGGATGCACTGAGCGAAGCCCGCGCACCAGCGCTGGAGCTGCTTGCTGAGGAAGTGGAAGTTGTGCGGCTCGACCGGGTAGCACACCGCCTCGGGGCTGAAGCGCACCGCCATGCCGAGCTTGTACACGCACCACGTCAGGTCCATGTCCTCGCCGACGGTGCGGGTGTTCCAGAGCCCGATCTGGCGGAGCACGTCGGTCCGATACGCGCTGAAGCAGCCGCTGGCGATGAGCGGGCGCTCGTAGAAATCCTGGATCGGCTTATAGAAGAGGAACGCGTAGAGGTATTCGATGTACCGGCCGCGCTCCCAGATGGTGTTCACGTACCGCGGGATCACCATGCCGCAGACGACCGCCGTGTTGGGCTTGTCGAAGTGCGGCATGAGCTTCTCGATCGCGTCGGGCGCCAGCGTCGTGTCGGCGTCGATGGCCATCGTGTACTCGGTGGAGACATACTCCATGCCGAAGTTCAGGGCCGTGGCCTTGCTGCCGCAGTTCTTGGGCGGACGGATGACGACGATCTCGGGGCCGCAGGCGCGGGCGACGTCGCCGGTGTTGTCGGTCGAGCAGTCGTCGATCACGATGATGTGATCCACGTGCACGCTCTGGGCCTGCACGCTCTTGATCGTGTCGGCGACGAACTTGCCTTCGTTGTACGCCGGGATGAGGACGGTCAAGCCGCCCATGAGCCGCGGCTTGTCGCCGGGACGGATGCTCGGACGGACCGTCGGCTGGACCACCGCCTTGGCGGGCGGCGGGTCGAGGAGCATGCTCTTGAGTTCCTTGCCGACACGGACCGCGGGCTGCGCGATCGACTCGTTCAGCGAGTTGGACAGGTTCTCGAGGACCTTGCCCGTGGTCGTGCCCGTGCTGGGTTCGGCAGGGTCGGAGGGACCGGGCGTCTTGGCCGGGGTCGCAGGGGCTTGGGATATCGGATCGGCGCTGGAGGTTCCGGACGTGAAAAACATGGTTGGCATCAACCGTCGCAGGTCCCGCCGTCTCTGCCACAACCACGAACCGCTCCGCGGATCGCTCTCGAAACCCGGCGCGCAGCAACAGCCGCGTGGGCCGGGGTTCAGTTGTTCTGGAAGGGGCGACGTGCTTGCCCGGAGAATCGCTCCGAGCATGAGCTTGTTCAAGCTGACTTGCGGGGCCAAAGCCTCACAAGACGGCGTGCGTGCGGTTGCCTGCTCGACCTCGGTTCCCGACACGCCCTCTTTCGAGGAAAGGAACCTGCCGACTGCGGATCGCCTGCTCTCTTGTGAACCGATGACGCGGTTCACGAGAGCGAGACTTCCCGCCAGGACCGGCGGCCCGGCCGTCACTCCCACTGCTGTGGGGTTCCACGGGCTCGCGGATCAATCCTACGCATCCATCGGCACCCGGTTTCGAGCGATCAAGGGTTCCGCACCTTGGGAACCTCAAACGGACGGTCACGAAACAAAACGTCCTATAATATCGTCATTTGGGATGGTTCCCGTCGTTGTTTCGTAGGATTTGCCGGTTCTGACCCAGATCGGTGCGATTCGCGTTGCCACGTCTGATAGCCTGCGGCTCGCGGAATGGTCTGCGACAGGGAGAGAACGCAATGAAGTTCGGTGTGTTGGCGGCGGCGGCGATGGTGTCGGCGGTGGGCAGCCTCGCTTCGGCGCAGGCGGTCTCGTTCGCATCGAGCAAGGCGGAGAACTACTTGCAGACCGGCGACGGCGCGGTCACGCCGTACAACGACTGGTCGTGCGTGCTGTCGATCGCTGGCGACACGTTCGACGCGTTCAGCGATTGCTCGATCTCCTACGCCGGGCCGCTCTCACCCATCACGATGGGAATCGTGGGCAACGATGCGATGTTCGGGCAGCAGTGGTACGGCTACTCGAGCCTGAACCCCGACCTCGCGTCGCTCGACGCCGAGATCCCCCCGGGCGACTACACGTTTGATTTCACCGGCAACGCCCTGCCCGGCGGGTCGCACGTCTTCACGCTCCTGCCCTCGGCGTTCTGCGTCGAGACCCCCGAGCTGCTCAGCGACACGTACTCGCGGCTGCAGTCGTACAAGGACGACATGTCGCTGGACTTCATCGGACAGATGAGCGGCTTTGCCGATCAGCCCGGCGCCAACAGCAGCAGCATCAGCTTCATCGTCTACGACACCCAGGGCCGCGTCTTCTGGTCCACCAACCTGCCCCCCACCGCGATCTCGTTCACCATCCCCACCGGTTCAATCGAGCCGGGGCGTGCGTACTTCGGTGTCATGTTCTACACCGTGTCGTTCTTCGACGCTGGTGCCGGCATCAACGGCGGCAACCACACCAACTCGTTCTCACGGAACGTGTTCTTCTACTTCAACACCCGCGGCCCCTGCCCGGCGGATATCAACGAGGACACGCTCGTCGACGACGAAGACTTCGTGCTCTTCGCCCAGGCGTACAACATCCTGCTCTGCGGCGACGTCGCGATGCCCGACCGCTGCCCCGCGGACCTGACCAACGAAGGCGTTGTGGACGACACCGACTTCGTGCAGTTCGCGCAGGCGTACGACCAGTTGCTGTGCAATCCGGAATGACCACCACACCAGTGGGACCGGCCTCCGGCCGGTCGGCGGGAGATTGCAGGAAGACCGGCCGGAGGCCGGTCCCACTGACTCACTGTTCCCACTGACTCATTCGAAGTCCTGACATCCGGTTCATCCAGCCGATACGCTGGTGTGATGAACCGCGCTGATATCGATCGCCTCGCACTGGACGCCGCGTACGAGCAGGCCCGCAAGAGCTTGTCCGAGGGAGGCATTCCCATCGGTGCGGCGCTGGTGAACCCCGCGGGCACCATCGTGGCACTGGGGCACAACCTGCGGGTGCAATCCGGCGATCCGACGGCCCACGCCGAGACGGTGTGCATCCGCAACGCGGGACGGCGACGCGATTGGCACTTTCTCACGATGGCGACGACGCTGTCGCCGTGCGCCATGTGCAGCGGGACGGCGGTCCTGCACCGCATCCCGCGGATCGTGATCGGCGAGCATCACACGTTCCAGGGCCGCGAGGACTGGCTGAAGGCGGAAAACGTAGAACTGGTCCTGATGAACGACCTGCGTTGTATCTCCCTGATGGAAGAATTCATCACGGCGCGGCCTGAGCTTTGGAACGAGGATATTGGCGTGCCACCGAAGGCCTAGGCGTACGGAGCACAAACGCCCTCGGACGCGCCCGGATGATCACATCGCGAGGCGCGATGACGATCGGTCGCGTGTCCGGCCGGAACCGCTGAAGAGATCATCGCTTCCGGAAGCGATGGCCTGACGCGGGTAGGTCCGTGGGGTGTCTGACCCACGAACGAAGACAAGCCTGATTCCCGGTCTCATTCGATCGTTCTGGCGCTCAAGAGCGCCTCACCGGCTGAGCGATCGTCATCATCGATTAGAATGAAGT
Organism: Phycisphaerales bacterium; assembly: GCA_947459215.1. Classification (GTDB taxonomy): domain Bacteria; phylum Planctomycetota; class Phycisphaerae; order Phycisphaerales; family UBA1924; genus JAFEBO01. Next base: position 25,816 of record CANHCQ010000009.1, on the reverse strand, counting down.
GCGCGGAGGGCTCCGCGGCGAGGCCTTCCGGCACGACTATCTGAGCGAGTGGATCGCCGTTCGGCACGAGCCGAAAGGAGTTGTGATTCATGTCCAGAACATCTCAATATCTCACAGCCGTGCTTCTTGCCGCAGTCAGTGGGGGTTTGGCGTCGGCGGCGAACTTCAATCCCCCTGCCTGGGCGAACAGCTCGCTGACGGTTCATGTGGAATGGGACTTTGCGACCGAGCCACAGATTTCGGTCGGCTATAAGCCGACCGCGTTCGCCGCCACGCAAGGCACCGGTATTGGCATATGGGGCGGCGATGCAAACCCCGCGGTGATCCTCTCAGGACCGGAAATTGTCTGGAACAACGGACGATTGATCAACACCGATACCAGAGAGCACTTACTTGCGATCTCGCTACCGAACTGGATCGACACGATGGAACTCAAGAACATCCGGCTCCAACTGCACCATGTCGGAGCAGTGTCTGCCCACAGACTCATCGGCTTCGTGAAGACCCCAGACGGCGACGCTCGAACGCCGGATGGGCACCGGACCAATCAGGGTGGCAGCCAGTATCTCAGTTGGGAAGACTGGAGAATCCAGCCGAACCCATGGAGGGAAACCCTGACGCTCACGATGGCACCCGGCGCCATTTTGTATCAGGTCGTTGTGGACACCCAGTCGGTTCCGACACCGGCGACGATGCTGCTCGTCGGAACGGCGGGGTTGATCGCGAGTCGGCGCCGCCGTGAGGCTCGGTCGGCCGCCGAGTGATGTACCGCAGCGGCCCGTCCGGCCCGCCGGTTGGAGAGCGACGAGCCGAGGCGTGACCGACGGGGCTGCGTCTCGGATGACGGATGGCTCGAAACGCGTTGCGTGCGTCCGTCGCGGGCTGTTCGCCGCGACGGACGCGTTGCAGGCCGGCTGTGATGCGGACACGGACGTCGCGGCGCGGCCGCCGAACTTTGCAAAGCTTCGGTGAAACCTCATGCCGGGAAGGCCTGCCTTCCGCGGCTTGTCGCATGAAACGAGCCACGCGGGCGTACGCTGCGGTGTCGGTCACGCAGCCAACGAAGCGGAAAAGGTCATGGACAAGAAACGCGTGCTCTTTCTCTGCACCGGGAACTCCTGCCGCAGCCAGATGGCCGAGGGTTGGTGTCGGCGGCTGCATCCGTCGATCGAAGCCCACAGCGCAGGAACCAAGCTGCACCCCGAGTTCGAGCGTGGCGTGAACCCGCTCGCCGCCGTCGCGATGCGGAAGGCCGGGGTCGATCTCTCGTCGCATCACGCCAAGCTGGCGAGCGATCTTCTGCATCTGCCGTTTGATCTCATCGTCAGCGTCTGCGGCAAGGCGGATCAGGCGTGCCCGGCGTTTCCGGGGCCGGCCAAGCGGGTGCACGTGCCGTTTGATGATCCGCCGGTCTTGGCGGCGGGCGCGAAGAGCGAGGCCGAGGCTCTGCCGCATTACGAGCGGGTGCGGGATGAGATCCGGGACTTTGTGCGGGATGAGTTGGCGAAGTTGTTGGCGTAGTTCAAAGCCACGGGCGTCGGTCCACGCGGGGTGGATTCCGATCCGGGCACGGACACAGGAAACCACGGCCTTTCCGCGCGGGCTGGAGCCCGCGGCTCGGAAGGGGGCGGGGTGGGGTCGGGGCGGGTCTGGTGCTATACTTCTATCAGCGGCGGCCCATGTGGCCGCCGCTTGTGTCATATGGACAGCGCGGAAAGACCGGCCGGGAGGCCGGTCCCACTGGGTTGTCCGGACCGGCCCGAGGCCGGTACGACCAAATACTGCCCCACTGCTCCCCTGCCCCCCCTGCTCCACTGGAGAACCCCATGAGCGACAACGAAGCCAAAGCTGCCCCGACGCTGGACGGGCGTCCGGATGAGAAGGTCGGCCTGATCGCCGCCGACGAGCCCATGAAGCACGAGGGGATGAACTGGTTCGTGCTCCGCGTCGCCTCCAACAAGGAGAGCTCGGTGCGGGACACGCTCTTGCGCAAGGTCGCGATCGAGAAGATGGCGCACCTGGTGAACCGCATCCTGGTGCCCACCGAGAAGACCAAGACGGTGAAGGCGGGCAAGCAGAAGATCACCGAGACCAAGCTGTACCCGGGCTATGTGTTCGTCGAGATGAAGCTCGAGCCCGACGGCCGCATCCCGCAGGACGTGTTCTTCCTCATCAAGGAGACCACGGGCGTCGGCGACTTCGTCGGCACCGCGGGGCGTCCGACACCGATGAAGGACCACGAGATCGAGAAGATGCTCAAGGACTCGAAGAAGCCCGAGGACACGCCCAATGTCCGCATGGTCTTCGAGAAGGGCGAGCACGTCACGATCAAGGAAGGCCCGTTCCAGGGTTACGAAGGCACGGTCGACGAGCTCTTCCCCGAGAAGGGCGTGGTCCGCGTGCTGGTCACGATCTTCGGACGCCAGGCCCCGATCGACCTCGAAGAGTGGCAGATCGGCAAGGCCGAGGGAACGTAAGGCGGGAGTGGAACAGTGGAAAAGTGCAGCAGCGGAGCAGGGATTCGTTCTCGGTGCTCGGTGATGCTGCGCGCGCTCGTGGTCGCCGCCGGGCTGGGCGGTCTGACCTTTGCGCTGGGTGGTTCGCTCGGCGGCTGCCGCATCGCCGCGCCCACCGCGGCGGACGATGTGCGGCGTGAGAATGCCGCCCTGAAGGACCGCGTGGCGCAGCTCGAAGCGCGAACGTCAGAGCTTGAAGCCAAGCTCGCGGCCAACGCCTCGACATCGGACGCCGCAGAGATTGCGGCGGCGACTCCCGCGGTGGCCGGTATCGAGATCGACAAGCTCTCCGGCCTCGTCCGTTTCGACGCCATTGAACCAAAGCCCAGTGAACCCCGGCAAATTGAACCCACGCAGCGAGTCGCGGTGTACGTCCGACCGTTCGACGGGCGGCGCCGCTTCACGCAAGCCGTGGGAACGCTGCTGGCGGAGGTTCGGAGCGTGAACGGCGTGGTCATCGCGAGCCGCTCGCTGTCGGTGACTGAACTGCGCGAGGCGTACCGCTCGCAATTCAGTGGCACGTACTACCTCGCGGAGATCGATGTGCTGCCCGAGCAAGCGGCCGCGATCGAAAGCGTGCGGGTGGTGTTGATCGACATGTTGACCGGGGCGCGGCACGAATCGACGAAGCAGCTCATCAGGCCTCAATCGCTGAAGTGACTCCCGCAGCCCGATGGCGACGAGGCCCGCGGCAACCACGCTTGCGGTGCGGCCCAGCCCCTGCATACGACCCGCCACCACCGCCGCTGAGTCTGCGACAACCTCAACGGCTACACAACGCGACGCGAGATCCACGCCGACATCGACGCGACCGTGCTTCAGAAGCACAACCTCTACGAGGACGCGATCCGGGCGGGCTTCAAGGCCGAACGGCCGGACCTCGACAACATCAACGAGTCGAACCCGTGGGCCGCGGTATTGGCGCACATCGAGCGGTCGCATGCCGCGATGGAAGAGATCTACAAGCTGGACAAGTCCGGCGATCTGTGGAAGGAGCCGGGCAAGGCGCTTATCACGCAACGGCTGACCGACGCTGCGGAGATGCTGGCGGCGCTCTACAACGTGGCATGGCGGCCTCTGCGCCCAGCGACGATGATGTGAAGACGTTCGCTACGTACGACGGCTTCGGGGCGGGTAAGCCGGTCGCGAAATAGCCAGGGAGCAGGTGCGTGATCAGCGCGTGGGACGACCGGCCGGGAGGCCGGTACCACTGGTGTCATTCTGGGGTTCAGCGGAGGCTCGGTCGGGAACGGTTGATCAGCGAGCCCCGGCGAGTGCGGCCGTCTTGGGCTCGACGTACGTGCCCGACTTGCCCATCTGCAGGAACGCGATCACGCTGTCGGCCACGTGGCGCAGTTGCTGCTCGCTGAGCTCGGGGTAGATCGGCAGCGCGATGGTCTCGAGTGCCGCGGACTGCGACTCGGGCAGGTCGCTGGGCTTGTAGCCCATGTGCTTGAAGCACTCCTGCTCGTGCAGCGGGACGGGGTAATAAATCTCAGTCCCGATGTTCTGGTTCTTGAGGTGATCGCGCAGCGCGTCACGCTTGGCGGCGGGGACGCGGATCACATACTGGTTGTAGATGTGACGCGCCGGAGCGGCCGGGCGGAAGGGGATCCGCAGCGGCGAGGCGTCGGCGCTCCACGAGACGCCCGAGAGCTTCGCGCCCGCGGCCTTGAAGGCGGCGTCGTAGAAGTCGGCGTTCTTACGACGGCCTTCGTGCCAAGAATCGAGGTGGCGGAGCTTCACACGCAGGATCGCGGCCTGCAGCGAATCGAGGCGGCTGTTGATGCCGACGATCTGGTGGTAGTACTTGGGCTTCATCCCGTGCCCACGCAGCATCGTGAGCTTGTCGGCCAGGTGCGGGCAGTTGGTGGTCATGATGCCGCCGTCGCCGAACGCGCCGAGGTTCTTGCTGGGGAAGAAGCTGAAGGTGCCGATCGCGCCGCGCGAGCCAACGTCCAGCCCGCGGTTGTCACGCGTGCCGATCGCCTGCGCGCAGTCCTCGACGATGGGCACGTTGAGTTCGCGCCCGAGGTCCAGGAACGCGTCGAGATCGACGGCCTGTCCGAAAAGGTGCACCGGCATGATCGCCTTGAGGCGCTTGCACTTCTTGGCGACCTCGCGGGTGTGCGTTGGGCACATGTTGTACGTCTTGGGATCGATCTCGGCGAAGACCGGCACGGCGTTCAGTCGCGCGATCGAGCCCGCGGTGGCGAAGAAGGTGTAGCTGGGGCAGATGATCTCGTCGCCCGGCTTGATGTCCAGAGCCATGAGGGCGAGCAGAATCGCGTCGGAGCCGTTGGCGCACGCGATGGCGTGGCGGGCCTTGGAGTACGCGGCGATCTCCTTCTCGAGCTCGGCGATGTCAGGACCACCGATGTAGTACGCGCTCTCGAAGACCTTCTGCATGACCGGTTCGAGTTCGGCGCGGAGGGCGGCGTACTGCACCTTCAGGTCGAGCAGCGGAACGGTGATCGCTTGCGACATCGCGTGTTTTCCTGTGGGCGAGGCCTCGATGAACCAAGGCAGCACCAGAACCCCGCGGCTCTCGACCCGCGGGCAAATCGGGCGGAACTATAGGAAATCAAAGACTCGAAGACATTCACCGCGGAGAACGCAGAGAACGCGGAGGAAGGCAAATACATTCAATCGGAAGTGCCATCAACACGGCATTTCCTCTGCGTTCTCCGCGTCCTCCGCGGTGAAAATGCCTTATGCCTTCGCCGGCAAGGTCCGGAAATCGCCTGAACCGGACCGCGTGGGCGTGCCCTGCCCCTTGGAGAGCTTGCCGGCACGGATGGCGCGGTAGACCTCAAGGTGCTTCTCGTGCATCATGTCGGCCCGCAGCTCGGGGCGGCGCGACGCCTCGACCCGCTCACGGGCCAGGCGCGACACCTCGGCCTCGTCGAAGCGGAGCATCGCCAGCGCGAGCTCCATCACGTCCATCGGGTCGTTGAGGACCACGCCGTCGCGCGGCAGCGTCATCAGTTCGGTCGCGCCGTTGTACGCAGTGGTGATGACCGGCACGCCGCAGGCGAGGGCTTCGAGGACCACCAGCGGACACGGGTCGTAGAGCGTGGGCAGGACGAAGACGTCCGACGCGTGGTACGCGGGCACGGGGTCTTCGACATCGCCCAGGAACGCGACGTCGTTGGCGACGCCCATCGACGCGGCGAGACGCTTGTACTTGGGGATGTCGCCGCCGCCGACGACCAGCAGGCCCGCGTCGCGCCCGCGGCCGCGGAGATGCGCCATCGCGGCGAGGATGCGATCCACGCCCTTGAGCTTGAAGTCGTGCGCGACGGTGAGATAGATCGTGCGGCTCTGCCAGCCGAGTTCAGCGCGGATGCGGTTGCGGTTGCCGCCGCCCACCGTGGACTGGGGCGGGGCGTCTTCGGGCTTGAAGCGATCGGTGTCGGTGCCGTTGTGGATGACGACCACGCGCGAGGGGTCGATCGGGTAGGTCGAGAGGATCTGCCGCCGGACCATCTCGGAGACCGCGATGATGGTGGCCGAGCCCTTCTTGTCATACTGGCGGCGTTCGAGGCGGCGGAACTCGCGATAGCGCGAGAGCAGGCCGTAGCCCAGTGGCCTGGCCCAGCGGAAGAGTCCGTGGGCGAGGCGGCTGCGCTGGCGGTAGACGTAGCGACGGACGCCGTGGTGGGGCATGATGACGTCGGCGTACCAGCCGTCGCCCATGTCGTGGACGATGTCGAAGTTCTCTTTGGCGATGAGTTTCTGCACAGCCGCGGCGAAGCGGAGGCGGCGCGAGCCGAACACGGCCGAGCCGACCTCGACGAGGTTGGTGCGAGCCTCACCGGGGGCGCCGCGGATCTGGCGGGCGTAGATGGAAACGTGGTGCCCCGAGGCCAACAGCCGCACGGCGTGATCGTGCGTCCAGCGCTGGGCTCCGCCCCCCACGGCGTCGTACCGGTCCAGCACAAACGCGATTCGCATGCTCTCTTTGGGCATCTGGGGGGAAGTGTAGCGGGAGGGAAGGGGAGCAGGGGTGGAGGGGAGCAGCGGAGCAGGGACGAACGGATCGGAACTCACCGGCCTTTGCGGGCGGCTCGGGTGATTGCCTCATCCCAGCGGGATTGCAGGTCTTGCGCGTTGAGCTTTCGAGCCACCCGAGCGGCGGGCACGCACCCCACACCGCTCACCGCTTCCTATTCCGTTCTCGTCCCCTCCGCGTACGACATCGCGAACCAGATCGCCGCGTCCTCGCGGGCGGCGAAGCGCTTCAGTGATTCCATCGCGAACGCGAACTCGTCGGCGGTGATGAGCTCGTGCAGCAGGAGCTGGTCCTTGCAGCCGCGGAGGATGCCGACGATGTTGTGCACCAGCGGCACGAACGACTCGTCGTTGCTGCAGCCGCCGAACCAGACCCAGGCGTTGCGCTTGGGCTTGGCGCCGGCCTGATGGAGCAGTTGGACGAGCCGGCGGCCCACGAACGGGTCGTTGCCGAAGCGGTCGTAGAGGCGGATGTAGGCCCGCCAGACGTTCATCACGCCGGGCGGCTGGGGGTGCAGGCGGAGCACGTCGTGGTCGTCGTCGGCGAGGATGACGCGCCCGCCCGGTTTGACCGAGATCAGCATGTGACGCACCACCGCGAGCGGGTCGGGCACGTGCTCGAGGAGGAACCGCGTGAACGCGATGTCGAACCCGGCGCGTTCCTCGGGGCGGAGGGGAAGATGCAACGCGTCGCCACGCCGGAACTCGATCTGCGACATGCCCAGGGCGGCGTCGCGGGCCTTGACGAGTTGCTCTTCGCTGCGTTCGACGCCGAGCACGTAGCCCCGAGGGCCGGTGGCCTCGCCCATGGCGACGGCGAGCTGGCCGAGGCCGCAGCCGACGTCGAGGCAGCGTTGCCCGGGGCGGATCCGCATCTCCTCGATGGTGCGGCGATTGAGGAGGTCGTTGAGAGCGGCGAGCCGCGTCTGCTCGGCCTCGTGCGTGCCGTGGACGTAGACGCTGTCACGATCCGGCTTGGGGCTGGATGCGGTCATGGCACGATGCTACCGCAGAATCTGCGACGAGGTTCGATATCACGCCGCCGGACGTGCGGCCTCGTCGCGGCGCGTCGGGGGCGACGGCTCCAGCACCAGCGGCGACGTTGGCTTGGCCTCGATCGCCTGGGCCGCGTTCTCGACCGCTTTCGCGTTCTCGGCGGCACGCTCGGCTTCAAAGTGTCCGTGCGGGTCGATGCAGAAGAACCCGCCCTCGATGCGGGCGCCTTCTTCGACGACGAGGAGCTTGGCCTTGCAGTCGCCGCGCCAGCGGGCGGTCTCGCCGATGACGACGTGGCCCTTGGTCTCGACGTTGGCCTTGAGTTCGCCCAAGACCTCGACGGCCTCGCCGGCCTTGACGCCCGGTGCCCAGACGCGGCCCTTCTTCTTGATGAACAGGATACCGGTGGTCTCGACGCGGGCACCCATCTTCTCGGTGTCGACGATCACGTCCTGCACGGTCTGGCGCTTGTAGCAGCGCGGGCAGGTGGCGGTCTCGGCGTGGGTCGAGACGTGCATCGTTTCGGCGCAGTGGATGCAGCGGACGGCGCGCGGGGCGTGTCCTTTGGCTGCTTGATCACTCAGATAGCCGGCCATGCGCAACGACACCTCTCGCACGTTGGCCGCTCCGCGGCGTGGGCGCGATTGATCAACTGCACAGGCCTCCGCCCGTGCGATGGTGGGTCGTGCGCGACCGGTCGCTCCCGACCGTTTCGCGTGCGGCCGTCCGTGGCCTGTTGCTTCCTTGCGGAAGAGGGGCGTCGTACCCCTTCAAGCCCGACGGCACGAGGCGTTACTCCGAACGCGTGCCGGCGAGCCACGACGCTCCGTTGTTCGCATTCGGCGTGCCAACCGGCGTGGCGTGCGTGGTGGTCGCCTTGCGGCCGGTCTTGATTTCGAGGTCGTGGCCCAGTTCGTCGGCGAGCTTGACGGCCTCGGGGCCGACCTTGCAGTGGCCGATGAAGGACGCGCCCTCAACGACGCTCAGGCTGCCGGCGGTGATGTCGCCCTTGAGCTTGGCCTTGGCGGTCAGCTGCAGGCGGTCGCAGGCGATCACGTCGCCCTCGAGCGGGCCGTCGATGATGACGTTGCTGGCTTCAACCGTGGCGCGGCAGGTGGCGGTCTCTCCGATGACGACCTCGCCCTTGGCGATGATCTTGCCCTCGAAGGTGCCGAGGATCTTGGCGGAAGCGTCGAAGGACAGCTCGCCCTTGACCTTCGCGTCGCGGCCGATGATCGTGATCTGGTTTTCGTTGTCTGCCATGGGGAGAGCTCCGCCTACCCGAAAGCCTGTTGGGCCGCCGGAGGAGCGACGTTCGCCGCCGCCGGTCGGCCCGGTGTATTGAGCGCCTCGAGCGCCGTATGGGGTTATCGGCCAATCCGGCGCCAAGACCCCAAATTTGCGCAACCGCGGTCCGCACTCGATGCGCAACTTATGCCAGGGCTGGGTTTACGGCAGACGCCGAGATCGTCTCCGGCGCCAGCAGCTCTCGCATCCGCTGCTGGCGAAACGCGAAGATCTTCTCCAAGTCGGGTCGGACCATCAGCCGGTGGACCAGACCACCCAATCCGGGTACCCACCGGGGAATGTCCATCGGGAGATAGCGGACCCTGTCGCCGATCCGGGTGCCGACAAAGCGGCCCGCTTGGTGGACTGGCTCGAACGTGTGGGTGTGCTCCCAAAGCCAGTACGGACCCTTGATCTGCATGTCGATGAACATCCGCGGCGGTTCGTACGCTGCAATGACCGTCCGCCACCGGATGGGAACGCCCCGGAGGCGGATCTTGTATTCGATGATCGCCCCCGGACGCATCGGGATGGGCCGCGGGGTGAGGATCTGAAAATTGAGCCAGGGCGGGGTAATGGCCTCGAGGTTTGCGGGGTCGGCGAAGAATGGGAAGACCTCATCCAACGTCCGGGGCAGGGTGATCTGGGTTTCGAGAATGTACGGGTTACGGACTGTTCGGGGTCCGGGGACGACCGGGGTCGAAGTGGACGGATGGGAAGGAGGCATCTCCCGAGGGTTCGGCAGATGCGGCTGTGGAGATTCGAGTGTGTACTCCCGCGGCGCTGCGTCGCGCGGGTTGGATCGGAGCGGCACGATGTGGACTCCTCTGGCGTTGATTCTGGCGTGCGTCACGGCGACGGAGCCGGCCCCTGTTCAGGTTTCAGCCCCCGCGGGTGCCACGGCTTTGGCTCCGGTCGCGATGCGGCCTCGCTACGCCGAGGGCGACGTGATCAAGGTCAAGTGGACGCTTGAGAGCGAGGACGTTCGCGAGGGCGAGAAGATCTCCGAAGAGCAGAAGCGCAGCCTGAGCTACGCCGAGGTTCACGTCACGTTCCGGGTGGACAAGCTCGTCCCGGAGAATCTGCTGCGGGGCACGATGACGTTCACGCGCGTGGTGATCGAGGCGTCGGTGCCGAACGGGCGGGAGCGTTATGACAGCGCTGACCCGAAGACCAGTGGATCGTGGTTCGAATCGCCGGCGCAGATCCTTCTGAAGCGTCCGTTGGAGTTCATGGTGTCGGGCGATGTGATGGGATACACCCGCAAGGAGCATCCGCGCTTGCGTGAGTGGCACCACGACGGGACGGGTTTCCTCGACAACACCGTCGGCGACGACGCCTGGCCGGCGCGGTTCGGACTGTTCTTCTGCTGGTTTGCCGAGCAGGAGGCCGTCGGCAACACCTGGAAGGTCACCATGCCGATGCGGGTGAACGCTGGCTTCTCGATCCCGACCAAGCAGGAGTTCAAGCTGGTTTCCGACGACGGCGTCAAGATGCAGCTGAAGGTGAGCGGCGTGGGCACCGAGTCGCCCGAGGCGGCCACGAAGGGTCTGAAGTTCATCGGCAGCACGTACGACGCGATGTACTCGGTGAACACCGCATCGGCCCGCATCCGCGAGGGCGAGGCGACGCATGTGTATACCTGCGAGTACATGTGGCAGGGCGCGCCGGCGAAGGTGACGACGACGATGCGTGAAACGATCGAACGTGTGGATTGACGAGGCGGGTCAGGACGCCTTTCGCCGGAACGCGCCGCGTTGCGGACGCACTTGCGCGGACGCCCGATCGAGTCGGTAGCCCCCGAGCATGAGACGCAACGCGACGCCGATGCCGACGAGGCAGGTGACGCCGCAGTGGCCGAGCCAGTGGGACTTGAGCGTCGATGCGATCCCGGGCCGGTTCACGACGCCGCTGCTGTGTTCGCGGGGCGAAATCGTGCCGCGGCTCCATCCCAGTCGAGCGGCGATGGCGGCAAGCTCGATGTCAAAGCCGTGCGATCGGATACCGCTGCATTCAGCGAGAAACCTGGCATCGGGGCCTTGCATCGCGATCGCCTGCGGCACATTCGTGCAGACGGGGTCTGCGCCCAGCACGCGCGCGATGAGACGACGGACCAGTCCAAGGGCCCAGGGGGTTGGCGATGTGGTCTCGGCGAGCACGAATTGCCGGCTCTGCAGCTCGTCGCGGAGGCGTGTGAGTAGCGACCAGTCCCCCGCAAACGAGGGTGTCAGGACGATCAGATGCTCGCTCTCGGATTCAAGCCCGGCGACGCGAGTGGTGTGCCCCAGGCCCGCGTGCGGCGCAGAAGGGATGATCGCAAGGCGCGACGCCGTCCCGGGATCGACGAAGTTGATGGCCGCGACGCGGCGGTTGAACGAGGCGATCGTGTCGTCGGTCGAGCCGTCGTCGATGAACAGAAAGTCCCACGACGGCACGGCCCGTGCAAACGCGACGACCTCGTCGAGTATGCGTTCGATGTCGGGCCGGGCGGTATAGAGCGGGATGGCGATGGTGGCGCGGCTGGCATTGAACCAGCCGAGCGTCGGCTGCTCGAGGCCATCGTTCAATGAGGTGCCCGCAGGCGGATCGGCAATGAAGTCGATCAGGTCGTTGCTGGCTCGATCGATGGCTCGATCGCTGGCGGTCGTGTCAATGGCGCGGCTCATCCGAACGAGTTCATCGGCACGCGGGCACGGGCGGCGTCATTTCGAGGCCCCGGTTTCGATGCCGACGACCGGCTTTGTGAGGCGCTCGCTGACGCCTTCTTGAATGAGACGGGAGATGGCCGGGTCGCCCCAGAATCCAACGCGGATGGAAAGGCCGGTCACGGTGGGACTGCTGCGCCTGGTACGGATCGAGATCACGCTGCCGTCGGTCTGCGTGAAGTTCAACGTCGCGGCGGTGTCGCGGATCTCCTCGAAGCTCTTGGGGTACTGCAGTTCGTCCATGACGGATCGAACCGCCTCGAGCACTCGGTCCATGGGAGCATTGAAGGCGGCTTGCAGCGTGCCTTGGGCGTAGATGCTGGTACCGGTCTGGGCGACGCCGAGGCCGGCGTTCGCGGCCAGATCGATCGGGGTGAGGCAGCCGCCGAGCGACGCGCCAATTCCAACGCAGATTGCTGCGTGCAGGAAGAGTCGCCGCGAGACGACTCGCACCGGACGAACGCTGCGGGTGGCATTGCGAGCCATGGCAAAAGCATACCCAGGAATGCGCCCGGCGGGTCGCGGCGCTGGGGTGCGCAATGACACTATCGTTTTGCATGACGGCTCGCACCCACCATCGCCCGGCGATCGTGATCTCCATGGGCGACCCCGGCGGCATCGGGGCCGAGGTGATCGTCAAGGCCCTCTCCGACGCTGCGCTACGAAAGAAGGCGCACTTCCGAATCCTGGGCACGCAGGCGGCGATCGACGCGGCGGCACATCGCGCTGGCATCGAGCCGTTCTGGTGGCGTGCCCAGGCCCACACCCACGCCGCGGAGACGGCACACGCGCACGACGTGGTGCTGCTCGACTACGAAGCCGGCGGGATCGAGCACGCCGCCGTGGCGACGCGTTCCGGTGGCGAGCTCTCGTTCCGCTTCGTCGAAGACGCGATCGCGCAGGCTCTGGCACCGCGTGAGCATCCGCTGCACGCAGACGCCATCGTCACGGCGCCGATCAACAAGGCCGCGTGGGCCAAGGCCGGCCACAAGCGATTCCCCGGCCACACCGAACTGCTGGCCGATCGCTGCAAGAGCGAGCGCTTCGGCATGATGTTCCACGCCAATGCAGGCGAGAACGCCCATGCGCTCAACGTGATTCTCGCGTCGGCGCATGTGCCGCTGATGGACGTCAGGAACGTCCTCACCATCGGCAAGGTCGTCGAGACCATCGACCTCGGGCACCAGGCGTGCAAGGCTTTGGGCATCCGCCACCCGCGTGTGGCGGTCTGCGGCCTGAACCCGCACGCCGGCGAAGGCGGCATCCTCGGCGACGAGGAAGAACGCATCATCGCGCCCGCTATCCGCATCTCGAAGGAAAATGGCATTCAGGCCTCCGGACCGCATCCGGGCGACACGATCTTCATCTCCGCCGTGCACGGGCGATATGACCTCGTTGTCGCGATGTACCACGATCAGGGGCTGATCCCTCTGAAGCTCCTCGCACGCGATCGCGCGGTGAACATGACCGTGGGACTCCCGATCATCCGCACCAGCCCCGACCACGGGACGGCGTTCGATATCGCAGGTTCGAACGCCGCGGACCCGGGCAGCATGCGGAGCGCGATCGACCTGGCGCTCAAGCTGATCGCGGCGCAGGACGTGTCGCACTAGCGGCCTCGTTTCGGACCGCGGTCATTGAACCGCCCAGGCAGGGTTGGGGATGCCGTCGTTCTCGGTCCGCCGGACCTGCCTTGCACCTGAGTCGGATCAGCGTTCAAGAACGCACTTTAGCCGCACCGAACGTGCACCTCAGAATGGATATGGACCGGTTTCACCGGACCAGACTGCCTATTTCGCATCGCTCTTCGTCGCTTGCAGACTGTCGTATTTCACGAACGTCTTGAGATCGTCCTCGCTCGGCGTCGAGGCCTCCCATGCCGCGTTGTAGAGCGCCGCCAGCATTTCCGCGGCGTCCGTCACACGCTGGATGATCAGGGCTTTGCCGGGCTCTTTCCAAAGGTCACCGGACTTCTCGAGCTTGTAGATATCTTCCATCGCCGCGTGCGAGCGTTCGATGTGCGTCAAGACGGCGGACCACGGGTTCGACTCGTTGATGTCAGCAAGGTCCGGGCGATCACCCTTGAAGCCTGCACGGATCGCGGCGTCGTAGATGTCGTGCTTTTCAAGCACGGTCGCGTCGATCTCGGCATGGATCTCGCGGCGGGTGGTGTAGCCGCTGGGGTTCTCGCCCACCCACCCGTGGTGGTGGCGGGTGGTATGCAAGGGCTGCGCCGCATCGGCGACGAAGTGCGACAGCACGCCAAGCGACCACGCGACGTTGAGCCTCGCATTCTCGAGTTGTGGCACACGTGCCGGCTCGTTCAGCTTCGCGAGTGTGCGCATGGTCTTGAGGTTCGACACCAGCCGTGCGTACTGCTCCGAGATAGCCTGCGGCAGGAACCCGGGATACATGTCGGTCTTGGCCGTATCGCGGGCAGGGTTTGACTGCCGCCCAACACTCGGGTGCGCCTGCCGAGCCATCGCCAACTGGATTGCGAACTCGTGGCGCAGCGGCTCGATAGAGCGCAGCGAAAGGCCGAGCTCGGTGAGATCCTCCACATCGATGTAGTGATCCGGGTTGTTGACATGAGCGAGCGATGGCATCCGAACGTTGCGCCAACGATCGGGCACTGTCGCCTGATCGGCGATCACCACCGGCCAGTTGCCCTCGCCGGTCCACGCCAACGAGGCGTCCGTGACCTTGGCCCGAAACTGTTCCATCGCCACAGCCGTGATCGCCCGATGCCCGGGAGCGTCCCAGGCGAGCGACGATCCGGCCACGACGGAGAGACCCACAAACGACATCAGCACCTGGCGCATCGGAACAGCATATCGACTCTCATCGAGTGCCGATCCGCCCCTGATTCCGTCTTCGCGCCGGTGTCCGATCGCGTAGGCAGCTGACCCCGAAACCCGTCCACGGGTGAAGCCCCATGGAATATCATCGCCGATCGTTTCCGAAGCCACCCAATCCGGTCCTTCATCGCGTACCTCGCTTGCGTGGGCCCTCACCGCGGCCGGAGCGCTTTTCGCGATCTCGCCGTGGGCACGCCCCGAGTTCGCCCTGCTGCTGGGTGTCGTCCTTGCGCTGCTCGCGCTCGCGCCGCCGGGAAACGCCATCCGTCACTGGTCCAAACTGCTCATCCAGATCTGCGTCGTCCTGCTGGGCTTCGGGATGAACCTGACCGAACTCGCCAAAGCCGGGCTCACGGGCGTGGGATTCGCTTTGGGCACGATTGTCGGAACGTTCGCGCTGGGGGTGGCCCTCGCACGGGCCCTCAAGATCGATCAAAAGCTCGCCACCCTCATCAGCAGTGGCACGGCGATCTGCGGCGGATCGGCGATCGCCGCCGTCGGCTCCACCATCTCCGCCTCCAGCGCCCACATGTCCGTTTCCATCGGCGCCGTTTTCATTCTCAATGCCGTCGGGCTGTGGATCTTCCCGCCTCTGGGCCACTGGTTCAATCTCTCGCAGCACCAGTTCGGCGTATGGAGCGCGGTGGCCATCCACGATGTCTCCAGTGTTGTCGGCGCCGCATCCAAGTTCGGCGATGAGGCATTGCAGGTCGCAACGGCGGTGAAGCTCTCGCGCACGCTCTGGATCGTCCCGATCGCGCTCGCCGCGGCGTGGTTCTTCCGCAACGATCCCGCCGCCAAGGGAAAGAGCAAACTCCCCGTGCCGTGGTTCATCGGGCTCTTCGTGCTCGCCAGTGTCGTGGGAACGTATGTGCCACTGGTGCACGAACACGTGGGCACGCTCACACTGATCGCCCGCCGCGGCATGTGCCTGGCGCTGCTGCTGGTGGGCCTGGGCCTGTCGCGTGCGGCGCTCGCGAGTGTGGGCGTGCGCCCGCTGGTGCTCGCGGTGGCGCTGTGGGTGTTCATCAGTGCCGTGTCGCTGGTTGTGGTGCGAGCGACGATCGGGTGAACTGCGAAGCGGCGTGTCGAACGAACCCTACGCGCAAGCGGAGGTCGCGAAGCGTGCCGAGAACTGGGCACTCTTGCGCCCAGTTCACTCTTGGGCCTAGCTCGGGCTTGCGCGTCGGGTTCGCTGCTGATTCGATCAACAACACGCGGCCCGAATCGCATCCTGCAGAGCGACAATAGCCGCCGGCTCGTGCAGCGCAAAGCTCCAGGTTCGGTCGTCGATCACGCCGGCCTGGGCGCTCTGAGCTCGCAGCGCCGTCGCGTCATGCGACAACCGCTCCAGCGTCTCCGCGTGCCTGCGGCGATATGCCTCGAGCACGTCCTGCAACGCTCGGAACTCCGCAGCCGGCGACTCGCCACGCTGCTTGCGCTCCTGGATCATCGCCACCAACTCCCGCTTGCGTGTCGCGGCAGCGACGTCCGAGACCGACGGGTCGGAGGGGTCGTGCCGCGCGTGATGCGCTCGCCACAGCGCTGCGCGGATCGCGCCGGGCTCGGGAACGCCTTTGGCGTCCAGCGGCAGCCGCAGCGTCGCGCTTGCGAGCACCATCGGCGCGAGCATCCCCCCACCACTGCCGCCAGTCACGGGCTCGAGCGCCGTGCCAAGCCAGTCGCGATGCCACTGCTCCATCGCGCGGTCATAGACGAACCCGCCCACGCCGTGGACGAAAATTTCGCACCCAGCAAGCCGGAGCAGAGCGGTCATGAGCAGCGCGCGGGGCATCAGGCCGTCGAACGCCGTGTTGTCGCGGCTCGCACCGCCCTTGATCTCCCCGGTCAATTCCGACGCCAGCACACGCTTTCGCGTGCCGCGGGCGTCGATGCGCCACAGGGGCAACTCGCCCTTGGCCGCATCCAGCGGCCGTAGTTCCGCGTCCGGCGCCACCCGCGCTGCATTGTTGTATGAGGCGATCGCACCCACCGGGTCGCGGGCCATCGCCTGCACCGCGGCACGGAACAGGTCCGTTTGCCGCATTCGTGTGGAGAAGACC
The DNA here is from genome assembly GCA_947459215.1 of Phycisphaerales bacterium. Classification (GTDB taxonomy): domain Bacteria; phylum Planctomycetota; class Phycisphaerae; order Phycisphaerales; family UBA1924; genus JAFEBO01. The sequence continues at coordinate 9,377 of CANHCQ010000009.1, read as the reverse complement.
GGCGTCAGCACCGGCACGCCCGGCGGCAGCAGACGCTGCGTCGCCGCCGTCACCTGTGCGGCCCAGTTCTTTTCGCCCTTCGCGGCACCCAGCGCTGCGTGGATCGCCTCTAGCCGCGCTGCCAGCGTCGGCAGAGCCGCGTCCGCCGCCGACCACGCCGCGGGGGCGATCGGCCCGATCCACCCGCTCGCACGCGCCGCGTCCGCTTCGCTCAGCAGCGGCAACTTCTTGCGGATCAATCGACCCTCGGCGTCACGTGCCGGCGATCGCAGCACGATCTCGTGCGGTACGTCGTGATCCACCACCAACCACGCCGCCGCACCGCCCACCTTTGTCGCCAGCGCCGCTGCCGCCAGATGCTTCGCCAGAATGCCCGGATGCCACAACTCGGCTTGGTGTCCCGAGAGGATCACCGGACCGTCCGCGGGCAGCCCCATCTGGACGCGAAACGCCCGCGAAAACGCCTGGACCGTGCCGGGGCGGATCAGCGCCTTCCATCCGCTCGGCGCGGGATCGAAACGGAGTTGGAGAGAAGCCGCGGTCACGTCGGAGAACTATCGCACGCGGACAATGTCAGGACCACTGCAAACCCGGATGTTCAGACGAACCACGGTGGGTCGATCGAATGGTGAGTCCTTCGAGATTGCTTCGGCTCCACGGAGTCGCGCCTCCCCGCCCCGCGAAGCGGGGAGGGGAGGTCGAGCGCAGCGAGACGGGGGAGGGGTATTCGATGCACGGATCTCAGAGCGTTCAGGCATACGCAGTCCGCTCACCTGACTCGACGCTTCGCGTCGAGTCGCCCTCTCCCCGCAGGCGGGAAGAGGGGGCGCGGCAGCGTCGCTCAACATCGCTACGTTGCAACACACGTCGAGCCAAGGTCTTCACCGCTCCCGGGCCTCGCGCTTCCTCGCATCGCGCACCTGCACATCGCACCCGCGGGGCTGAGAAGCGTCGAGGCGGATGATGGCGTGGGCGGGCAGCCGGCGGGCCACGCACGCGATCTCGCGGTGCAGCACCTCGCGGTAGTGCCGCAGTCGGGCCTCGGGGTCGTCGAGCCCTTCGCCGAAGGTCCGGTTCGGGTCGTTGTAGATCAGATCGACGGGAATCTCTCGCACCCGCAAGCCCGCGGCAGCTGTTCGGGCCCAGAGCTGCATCGGGAACGCGTAGCCGCCCTCGGTGAGCTGCAAGCCCGCAGTCGGTGCGACGCGATGGGCCTTGAAGCCGCAGAACGAATCGGTGAGCCGCGTGCCGAAGCGATCGGCGAAACGCTCGTTGATCTCGGCGGTGAGCAGCCGGTTGATGCGGCGGCGATCAGACGGGGCGAGGGCGAGCGCTTCGGCAGCGGGTTCGCGGAGATAGCGGCTGCCGCTGATGATCGCGGCCCCGCGGGCGTTGGCGTGCTCCTTTTCGATCGCCGCGAAGAACTCGGGCAGCCGCTCGGGTTCGTGCTGCTCGTCGCAGTCCATGGTGACGACCCAGTCGTATCCCTCGCCCTGGGCGAACCGGAAGGCGTCGATGAGGGAGTGCCCGTAGCCACGGTTGATGCAGTGACGAATGACGTCGACGGGGAGCTTTTCCAGAACGGTCGACGTGCCGTCGGTCGAGCCGTCATCGACGACCAGAACGTTGCCAGCGTGTTCAAGGACGCGCTGCACGACCCGTTGAACGTGGGCGACTTCGTTGAAGACCGGGATGGCGACCAGGGTTCGCAAAGCGGATCTCCGGACTGAAGGATGCGACCGTTCTGAGAGGGGAGGGTGACTTGGACTGGAAGCGAGGCAATCCCAAGCCCGCGTTCGTCGGGGGCTGAGGGCGGTCGGGCTTGGATGATTCGTCGGGAACGTGGATACAGAGGCAGGAATGCCTCGAGAAGGTTCGCAGGCCCGAGAACCATGGTGCCTCGGCGGGGCCTGTATGGTCCCGGGCATTGACGAAGGTGGACGACCCAAAAGAAAAACCGGCGACCCCGAGGGGTCGCCGGCGAGACGATTCGTTCGGACTGGCGGGGGCTTTCGCACCCGCCTCTCTGATCCTTTCGGATCAGGCAATCGAGTGAGGATCACCCGATCGCATCAAGCGTCCGCTTGGTTCCGTTGCTCAGAAGAGCAGCTGGAACTGAGCGCGGAGGCTGACCTCGCCGGACTTGGGCGAGCCGAGAACGCCCGAGAGGGTGTCCGGGAGCGGGTTGGTGCCGCCCGGGACCGTGTTCTGGAAGTTGGTGTTCTGCAGGCCCTGGCTGCGGGTCAGGCCGACGAGAATGTCGCCCGAGATCTTGGCAGTCTGGGACTCCGGGAACAGGTAGTAGTTGACGCCGAAGTCGATGAAGTGGAAGGTGCGGGGAACGAGGCCCTGCTGCTGGCTGCCGTAGAAGCCGTCGTAACGAGCGAAGAGCTCGATCTGCTGGGTGGCGAAGAAGCCGCCCTGGATCTGCCAGCCGTAGCTGTTGAAGGTCGAGCCGCCGTTGCGCTGCTTGGCGTGGTTGCCGATGAAGGCGCCGAAGACGTTCCAGCCGTTGCCCTTGATCTGGGTATCGATCGTCCAGAGCAGGAAGTTGGTCTGGTTGTTGTTGGCAACAGCGTCAACGCCGTCACCGGTCGAGCCACCCTGCTGCCAGTGGAGCGCACCACCGAGGAACGCGGCGAACTGGCTGTTCTGCCAGCTGCTGAACTGGTTCCACTGGTTCCAGTCGCCGGCGAACTTGCCGTCGACGCGGAGGGTCAGGGCGTAGTCAGCCTCAGCACCGTTGTTGAAGTCCGTGTTCGCGGTGCGCCAGCCATCGCTGAACGCGGCGAGAACGCGGAAGACGTCGGCGGAGTAGCCAACCTGGATGCCCTGGCTGCGCTGCTGGCGGAAGATGTTCGAGGTGGTCGAACGATCAACGCCCTGCTGGTACGCGTCGCCGATGAGGTCCTCGGTGAGGATCGGGAGCTTGAACTGGCCCCAGCGCACGTCCCAGTTGTTGTCGAAGGTGTACTTCACGAAGGCGTCGTCAAGGCGGAAGGCGCCGTCGGTGTTGGTGCCGGTGCCGTTGAAGTTGCCCTGGATGTAGTAGGTGATCTCGGGCGAGCCGGCGTTGCCGCTGAAGTTCAGCTGCGTGCGCGGAGCCGAGAAGCCGATGGTGGCCTTGTCCTTGCCGGTAACGCCGCCGCCGGTCGCCGGGGTGGGCGTCGTGTTGGGGGTGCTGCCGGTGCGGAAGTTGGCGGTGTAGCGGAACTGCATCAGGCCGCCGATGCGCATGCTGAAGTTGCCCGAACCATCAGTGATGGTCAGGCCGCTGCTCTTGCCGCCAGCGGCGAGGCTGGTGCGACCAGCCGCGTCGGCCTTGAGCTCGTTCGCGTACGCGCGGCTCGTGTCAGACTCCGCGGCGAACGCCATGCCCGAAAGGCTCAGCGCCGCGCCAGCGATCACAAACATCTTGCTCGTGTGACCCATCTTAAAAGACTCCTTAAGTTACCCGGTACAGGCGTCTCAAACCCGTACCTGCTTCACTGTCCGAACGAAAGAGAGGCCCCAAGGCCAGTCTTCCGGACCACGCTTCTCTCGGCCGCGGACCATCCACAGCCGTCGATCCAGCCAGGCTCGCTCTTCCAGAGCTTCGCGTCGATCCTCGACGCACGCCCAACTCGATCTTCCGTCATGCCCGAGAACCTTGCATCACCAAGCGGTGATCCTGGGGCTCCCGGGCATCCCACCCTCTTTCGCCGTCGTTGCCGACGGTGTTGGATCAGAGCGCACTTGGGCACTCTGACCGCGAGGAAGGGTGGAAGATTACCCCGCGGATATTAGCAAGTCCAAACTCGCTTTGCACTTTTTCGGCCGCACCCCACCCCTCTTCAACTCTTTTCGTATCCGAAACAGTGGTTATCAACAATCTTGATACCTTTCAAAGTCCAAACAAGGCAGCAGTGACGCATTCTTCGCGCAGTCTCAACACGCTGGGAAACACGCCGCGCCAAACGCAGGTTACCCTTCTCGGGTCTTGCTTTCGCTCGCTCGCACGTTCGCATCCTGTTGGCTCACAAAGAGTTACACTAGAAGGACTCCGCATGGCCGACCGCCCCCACATCCTTGTGGTCGAAGACGAACGCGACCTCGCCGACCTGCTTATCTACAACCTCCAACGGTCTGGCTATCTCGCCTCTTCGGTCAGCGGCGGACGCGCCGCCCTCGAGTCGGTCGCCAAGAACCTGCCCGACCTCATCCTGCTTGATGTCATGATCCCTGAGCTTCCGGGAACCGAGGTCGCTGCCCGGCTCCGATCCGATCCGGCGACGGCATCGATCCCGCTGATCATGCTCACGGCCAAGAGCGAAGAGACCGATCAGATCGTCGGCCTGAAGGTCGGGGCTGACGATTACGTGACGAAGCCTTTCTCGATGAAGGTGCTTCTCGCCCGCGTCGAAGCGTTGCTCCGCCGCGCCGGACGACTCGGAGGCGACCGCGGCATGCTCCGCTTGGGAGCCATCGAGGTCAACACCGATACGCACCAAGCCACCTTGGACGGGCAGCTTCTCAAGCTCACGCTCACCGAGTTCCGCATCTTGGCGGCACTGCTTCAGGCCGGTGGCCGGGTTCTCAGCCGAAACGCGCTCATGTCCCGCGCCATGGGCCCGGGCGTCACGGTCACCGAACGCACCATCGACGTCCACGTCACCAGCATCCGCAAGAAGCTGCTCAACCTGTCGCACGTCGTCAAGACCGTCCGCGGCGTTGGTTACCGGGCCAGCCTCGAACCCGACGAGAGCGACGTGGAAAGCAGCGACGCCAGCGCGGCTCGGTGAGTCCACCGCGGCATCCCCAGGTGCCGGGCCGCGGCGGCGCTGCTCCGACTCTCCACGCTCAGGCTTCGCACGCCGCGTCGGTGCGGTCGTTCCCGCGGAGGATTGGGCAGGGAACCTAGTCACTCCGCCCAAAGCGGGTAGCATCCGTCCATATGGAGCCGCAAACCAAAGGCTGGTCCGGAGTCATCGCCCTTGCGGCGGTATGGACTCCCACGGCGATGGCCATGGTCGCCTGGTGGAGCGCGGCCTCTCCGGCGTTTGTGCTGGTGCTGCTCGCATTGTCGCCCTTGGTCGCCACCGTCCTGCTCGTCCGCCGCACTCGGGGCATGCGGGCGAGTGAACAACGCCTCAACCGCGTGCTCACTCGGCTTCGCACAACCCTTGGCGATGAAGCCACCACCGACGCTCTGGGCGAAGACAGCGAGGAACGACTCGGACAGAACGTCGCGGAACTGGTCCGGCGTTCGAATCAAGCGTCGGCCCGCATCGGCGGCCTGTCGGCGACGGTCGATGAACTCCGGGCCGTCATCGATGCGGGCGACGACATCGACCTGGTCTTCGATGCGTCGGGCACTGTGATTCTGGCCAACCGCGGGGCCAACGAGTTCTTTGCCACAACGCCCAAGCCATTGACGGGGCGGTCGATCGAGGACTTGTTCATCCAAACCGAGATACTGGATCTCTTCGCCGCCGCCGCTCAGGGCCGCACACGTCGCAGCGAGGTCCGCATCACGCGCCCGGAAGGTCGTCGCATCTTCCACGCGCTGGCGGCACCGATCGAGCTGACCCACGCCGAGCTGCGGGCGCAGGACCGGGAACGCCGGGTGTACCTTTCGCTCGAAGATGTGAGCGACTATCAGAGCGCGATCCAAGCCCGCACCGACTTTGTCGCCAGCCTGAGCCATGAGCTGCGCACCCCGCTGGCGTCGATCAAGGGCGCACTTGAGACGATGCATGAAGCGGTGCACGACGACCCGGCCATGACGCTGCGGCTCGTCCAGATGATCGCCAACAACACCGACCGGCTTGAGGCTCTCACCGCGGACGTCTTGCGGCTGTCGCGGCTCGAGGCCGAGGAGACGCGGGCCGAGATCACCGACGTCGAGACAGCGCCGATCCTGGAATCTCTGGTGACCCTTTTGGATCCGATGTGCGCCGAGCGCGGGCTCACGATTGCGATCGATGTGCCGCCGGAGCTGGCGATCGTTCGTACCGACGCCCACCTGTTCGAGCTGATTCTGAAGAACCTGCTCGAGAACGCCAGCAAGTTCGCGTTCGAGGCGACCACGATCAGGGTGCGGGCCGAACGGCTCGACAGCGCCACCAGCCGCTGGAGCGTCGCCGACGAGGGGATGGGAATCCCGATCAATCAGCAGCAGCGAATCTTCGAGCGTTTCTATCAAGTCGACGCGGCCCGTACCGGTGCCCCGAAGCGTCGCGGAACGGGCCTGGGCCTGGCGATCGTCAAGAACGCCGTCACTGCCCTCGAGGGCTCGATCCGCGTTGAGAGCGTGTGGAAGCAGGGCACGACCATGATCGTCGAATTGCCCGGCAGCGTGAAAACGACGACCCTGGCGTAGACCTGTACGCCCGCGGGATACGAGCAACATCTGTCTTGACGCCCCGGCTAGAGTGCCCGCATGCTCTTCTCCAACGCGATTCGTAGTGGGCTGCTGACGGGCGCGGCCGTCGCATTCGGGGCCTTTGCGGCTCCGAGTGTGAACATCCCGCTCGCAAACGTCTCGATCATCAATGGCTCATCGGCAACCCGCGACAGCGCCCCGGCGACCATCGACGCAGCGCTTCGGTATCGCTCCGTGACGAGCGGCACGGTCGTGGGCACGCCGCAGTTCAGTCTGCTGGGCCTGCTCTTCCCGACCGCCGTGCCGCTGTCGCAGGCGATCCAGACGCTCACCGGCGCTCCCGCCGATCTCGACCGTGTGCTGGGCAATCCGTCCGGGACACTGCCCTTCGGCGGCACGCCACAGGTGATCTCCGGCAGCGGCACGGTGCTGACCCAGGAAGTCACGCTGACGGCCACGCTCACCGTCGGTATCGGGGCCGGCGGCGTCGCGAGTTTCAGCGTCAGCGACGCCGCGATCTCGCCCGCCGCGGTCGGAGGGCTGCGGTTCGTCACCGGCGCCGTCACCCTCACCGCGATCCGCTGCATTTGCGATCTGAATCTCGACGGCGTGGTGGACGACGCCGACTTTCAACTCTTCATACCCGACTACGACGCGCTGCTGCTCGACACGCCGCAGACCGGAGGCGACTTCAACGGCGACGGCCTTTGTGATGACGCGGACTTTCAGATCTTCGTCGTCGCGTATGACACGCTGCTGTGTCCGTGATCGCGACGCACGGATCTGGGCAGCGGGACGCGGCACCCTCGCCCCGGGTACCGTGACGATTGTCCCGAGCAGGCAGCCGCGACACAGAATCGGGGCGTTCGCGGTGCTTTCGCATGGAGTTCAACCGGAAGGAGCGTGAGGACGCCCCGGCCCGCTCCGACTCTGGATGCGCGCTGCCCGTGCTCTGCCGAGCCCGGCCTCGCTCCGTACCATCGCGCCGGAGACGCGCCATGAACGGGACCAATACCCAGACGCAAGGGCCATCAAACATCCTCGTGCTGCGGGTGATCTGTTTCGCTTTTTGCAGCGGTATCGCCATCTTCGGGGCGATCGCGATCATGATGACGATCGAACGATCGTCACCCGCGTTTGCCAACGGCGCCCTGACCCAGCAGGCCCAGGACTTGGCCAAGCTGCTTTTACCGGGCATCGTGGTGCTCGGGCTCTCGATGTTGGGGGCGTGGCCGCTGATTCGCCGCGGACATTTCGCAACCGGTCGCCGGGTCTGGCAGTCGCCCGAGCCGATCGATGCCCGCGAGCGCAAGCTCTTCAACGGGTACTCGGTGCTTGCGACACTGCGTGCGGCGCTGGCGGAAGGATTCGGCCTGTTCGGCCTCGTGACGTTCTTCCTGACCGCTCAGTGGGTCGCGTTAATCGCGGCGGCCGGGGCGGTGGCCTTTATCGTCGCCACGATGCCATCACAGTCGCGGTACGAGAACTTCCTTGAGTCGGTGACAAAGTAGCTGGTGATCCCGAAAGACTCGACGAGGCACCGCCGCGTTCCTCGATGCGTCGCGCGATCTACCGTTCCCCATGCCCATCGAGTACGCCACGCCGCGCGGACCCAACGAGTGCGACGCCTACGCCCGCATCGTCGCGGAGGCCTTTGCGTGGGATCCCGAGATGGCGATCGGTTGGGTTCGGGACTGGGGGCACGCGTGCGTGCGCGTCGTGCTCGTCGATGGCGTGTTGGCGGGCGGGCTGCAGCTCATCCCGCTGCAGACGTACTTCGGCGGGCGCGCGGTCGGGCTGACGGGCGTCGGCGCGGTGGTGCTGCTGCCGCAGTACCGAGGCAAGGGCGTAGGCAAGGCCCTGATGCGTGAGGCGATGCTGGAATCCCAGCGCAGCGGCGTGCCGCTCGCCGGGCTGTTTCCTGCCACGCTCCCGGTGTATCGCTCCGCGGGGTTCGAGCAGGCCGGCGTGCGCTGCGAAACGACGTTCACGCTCAATCAGATCAAGCTCCGACCCGAGATCGACGCGCTGGTGCGGGCCGACCGCGGACTGTCACTGGTGCCGATCCACAACGACGAGTCGGTCCGTGCCGCGGTGCCGGAACCCGGATCGATCCACGAGAAGGTCCGCGGCGTGTACGCCCGGGTCGCGCCGCACTTCGACGGCCATCTGGCACGACCCGACAACGTGTGGCGGACCCAGATCTACGCCTTCAAACGCGAACAGACGAAGGGGTTTGCGATCGTGCGCGACGCGACGGGCGCGGTGGAGGGGTATTTCTTCTACACCCAGTCGCGGGGAGACGGGGGTATTCACGTTGCGGTGCGCGACGCGGCGTGTGTCACGCCCGGCGCCTGGGCGGCGTTTCTCCGCTTCCTTGCGGATCACTGGTCCACCGCCCGCGAAGCGACGTGGATGGTGCCCGCCGAGCACCCGGCGCTGTCGATGCTCGCCGAGCATTGCACGCGCACCAAGCTCAGCGCGGCGTGGATGCTGCGGGTGATGGACGTGAAGGCCGCAATCGAGGCCCGCGGCTATGGGCCGTCGGTGCGGGCATCGTTCGCGCTGCGCGTCCGCGACGAGCTGTTTGCCGCCAATCACGCGACCTGGAAGGTCTCGATCGCGGACGGGCGTGCAAACGTGAGCAAAGGCAGCGACGCCGAGCCCGCGATCGAGCTCGACGTGCGGGCGCTGTCGCCGATCCTCAGCGGCTATCAGTCACCCGCGGCGCTGCGGCTGGCGGGGTTGGCGTGCTGCGACGACGACGCCATGCTCGATGCGGCGGCGACGGCGTTCGCGAACGGGCGTGGGTCGACGCCTTGGATGGGCGAGATTTACTAAGGCTTTCCCGCGGAGCACGGCTCGCGCCTCCTCTCCCCGCTTGCGGGGAGAGCGACTGTCTTGAGAATCAAGCGGCACGGGCGGTTCTCCAGGGCTGATTGGTGCGCAGGATGGCGTTGAGGGTGACCAGCAGCTTTCGGAGGGTGGCGATCAGGGCGAGCTTCTTGGGTTT
>CANHCQ010000008.1 GCA_947459215.1 Phycisphaerales bacterium | reverse complement strand
TCCCTCTTCGCCGGTGACCGCTGGGGCGCTCGCAGCACCCGCGGCTCGTCGCTCACCGCCTCGATCACTGTTGACAGCGACAACCGCGGCCCGTCCGCCGGCTGCCCCGCTGACTTCAACGGCGACCAGGGCGTCGACGACTCGGACTTTGTGACCTTCGCCCGCGCCTACAACAACTTGGTTGACCTCGTCGGCGACCTCAACACCGACACGCTCACGGACGACAGCGACTTCGCTGTCTTCGCCGCGGCGTACGACCTGCTCGTCTGCCCGTAAGGGTTTGACTCGGGCACCGGGCCGAACGGTCGGCTCCGGAAAATCTTGACTGCCACGCTATGCTGAGCGGCGGCGGATCCGACAGACACCCGGATCCGCCGCCGCTTTCGCGTTGATCGGGAACCCGGGACGCACCGCCGCGAAAAGGCTGGCGTTGCCACCGGACGCGGCGACGCACATGAGGCTGAGAGGACTGTCGTTTTGCAAATCCGTCTTGCCGGAACCATGTTGCTTTGCGCCGTTGGCCAGGCGGTCTCTGCAGGCCAACCGGATCAGGTTCTCGGACCACACCATCTCGGCCCGTGGAAGGGCTTTCGCACCGAGCGTGACATGGATCGGTCGGCGTTGGCGTCGCGATTCGGCGGCGACGTGTTCGAGGATCGCGACACGCTCACTGTGGTGGTCTACGACTGCATCACCAATACCTTCAACTACCCGGGCGCGACGCTCGCGCGCTGCTCGCACATCGCCGAGGACATTGCCTTCAGCAACGGCCCGTTCGGACCGGAGTTCACCGGGGCTCGGGTGGTCTCCGGGCTGAACTATGCGTGGGGTCTACAGGGCAGCACGGCGAAGTGGGACGTGCGCTTCTCGTTCTATCGCCCAGTGGACTTCAACTTCGCGGGGTTCGCGGCGCCGGGCGGGAGCATGTTGAACGCCGGCGCGGCGCCCTTGTACACCCTGACGATCACGGGCTTTGACACGAACATCTTCCCGGGTTTCGTGACCCGCAGCGGGTATTTCTCGTTGCCGACGTCGTTCACGCTGCCATTTGGCGACAACGGCGTGATTGTGGATGCGGCGTTCGTTGAGCCGGGCACACCGGGAACTGCGCCGCTTACCAGCAGCAATCTCCTCCAGGCCAACAAGACTGACACGCGGGTGGTGTGGTTCTTCGGCACGAACACGGGACTGCAGCTCGGTGCGTTGACCACGCCGCAGACCTTTGAGCAGTTGGCGCCGATCGGGAACGCGGCAACACCTGGAACGACGCACCCGCAGTACGCGCGCGACGTGGATTTCAGCGGCACGTTCGGGGGCCAGTCGCTGGTGTACCCGATCAATTCCCCGCAGGAACGGCGGTACCAGAACTCGACGCCGCTGACATTGGGCTTTGCGTTGGGGCTGCTGGGCGAGACTAATGCGCCGGCGATCATTCCTGCGGTGGACCTGGACGGGCAGAACGGGTTTCTGGCCGACTCGATCACGCAGGTGAACAACTCGCTGACGCCGCTGCAGCCTTTCCGGGTGTACAAGTTTGTCACGCGATTCCCGGCCGACTATGCGAACGTGACTTATCTCGATATCGACACGGAGAACTCAGCGCAGCCGATCACGTTCGCGTTGTACAAGCCGAACTCGTCGGTGTATCAGGTGGCCGAAAGTCGCGGCAGCGGACCGGATACGCCGCCGAGCACGGGCAATCTCAACGCATTTCAGATGAGCTTTGGTGTCGGGCGGCGCATCGGACCGGGCAACGCGGCGCAGTACGCGGGGCAAGAGGGCGATCTGCCGCCGGGTGAGTACTACTTGGTGGTGGCGCCGGCGGGAACGACGTTTGGCGACGCGTGGACGTTCGGCACGCCACCGGTGTCGGGTTCGATTCCGTTCTCGCTGAACATTGTGAGCAACACGCAGAAGACGGCGGCGGCACCACCCGCGGCCCCGCCGTATCTGGAGCCGGGGGCCGACCTTGGTGTGCTGAACGGCGCGGCGGCGGCCTCGCCGGTGTTTACGGTGCCACAGCACACGGTCGGCTGGGTGCGGTTTACGTTGGCGAACGCGATTCCGACGCTGAACCAGATCAACCAGAAGACCGGCGCGGTGATGCCACCGGTGAACTATCTCGACATCACGCAGCCGGGCTCGTCGCTGATGGGTGAGTGGAACTTCGCTCTGTACAACAGCGCGGGGTTCCTTGCCAATGCGTCGAGCACGAGCCTTGCGGGGGCGGGCTATAACGGGAACAACGGCTGCGGCGACGGGCCGTGCGGGCCGCAGACGACGTTTGCGCAGCTCTCGTTCGGCAGTGCTGCATCACGTGGCACGCCGACGCCGGACGCCGGGCTTGTGGCGGGCAAGCCGCTGAGCAATCAGAACGGGGCCGCGCTGGCGTCGGACCAGTACTACCTCGCGGTGTCGCTGGGTCAGGCGTCGTTCGCCCCGACACGGTGGGGGGCGCGGAGCAATCGGCAGAGCATTCTCGGCGCGAAGATCACGGTCGCGTCGAACAGCCGCGGCGCGGCGGCAAACTGTCCGGCAGACTTCAATGGCGACGGCGGGGTCGAGGACATTGACTTCTCGCTCTTTGCTCGCTTCTACAACAACCTGCTCGACATCGGCGGCGACTTCAACGAAGACACACTGACCGATGATTCGGACTTCCTGGTGTTCGCCGCCGCGTACGACGCGTTAATCTGTCCGTGATGCACGCGGGGCGTGCGGGCTCGCCTGGTGCAGACACTCGGCGATGATCGCTGCGGCGCGTGTGAGTTCATCGCGGGTGGTGAGGATGTCGGTCGCGAAGCGGGCGTGGCCCAGGCGGGCGTCGGCGATGACGTTGTGAGACTTGAGGCGGTTGCAGAAGGTGCCGGTGTCGGCGTGTGGGATCAGCACGTACGCGCCGGAGTGCTGGGGCGACGCGCCGCCGCGGCGGGTGGGGATGTTGTGCTCGCGCAGCGCGGCCTCGAGGAACGCGAGTTGTTCGAGGGAATAGGCACGGAGTCGCTCGACGCCGAGGGCGAGAGTGAGTTCGAGGCCGGATTTGGCTTGGTAGAGGGGGAGGATGGCGGGCGTGGCTTCCATCCAGGCGTCGCCGCCGTGGGCGAGGAGGGGTTGCTCGGGGCGCTGGAACTTGAAGGTGTCGCGCTTGGCGAACCAGCCGGTGTCGAGGGTGCGGAAGGGTGGCTCGTGGTTGTTGTCGTCGCGCTCCGGGGTGAGGTGGCGCGGGTGGATCATGAGCCAGCAGGCGCCGGGGCCGCCGCGGGTGTATTTGTATGAGCCGCCGATGGCGAAATCGGCTTTGAGAGATTCGAGTGCGAGCGGGATGACTCCGGCGGCGTGATAGCAGTCGAGGAGCACGAGGGTGTTCTCGGCGTGGGCGGCGGCGATGAGGCGGGGGAGATCGTCGAGGACTTGGCCGGTGGCGTAGAAGACCGGAGAGACGACGAGCAGGTCGAAGTGCTCGCGGGTGAGCGTGGCGATGAGATCGTCGGTGTGGAAGCGTGGCGGGTGATCGGGCGTGGTGTGCGGCTCGATCCATGTCACATCAGCGCGGCGGCGGTGGTGGTAGGTCTTGAGGATGAAGTCGATGGAGTCAAACTCGCCGCGGGTGGTGAGGATGCGGGGCGTGGGCGCGGGGAGCGCGTTGAGCACGGCGCGGAGGCCTTGGCCGGCGGAGCTCTTGGGCACGACGGCGTCGGCGCGGGAGATGCCGAGCAGGCAGGCGATGTTGTTGCGGAAGGTGTGGAGCTCGTCGAGCCAGGGGCCCCAGGCGTCGTCCATGTCGCGGTACCACGCGTCGAGGGCGGCTTGCACGTCGGCGGACATCTGATCGAGCGGGCGGCCGAGGCTGTGGTTGGCGAGGTAGATGCCGGGGCGTTTGAGGATGCGGGAGAAGAGCGGGAAGATGTGGGCGCGGAGCGCGGGTTCGGTGAGAGGGCCGGGGCCGAGCGCGGCGGCGGCGTGCGCGATCGCGGGGCTGATACGGGGCGTGGCGATGCGGGGTGTTGCGTCGGGCGTGTTCACGCGGGCGTTCCGTGATAGGCCTGCCCGGTGTCGGGACCGACCCTTTCGACCATAGTTCGGACGTCCCACAGTTCGGGGAAGAGCGGCGAGTCAACGAGGGTTTTGAGGTAGTTGACGCCGGCGGTACCGCCGGTGCCGCGCTTCATGCCGATGACGCGCTGGACGACTTTGAGATGTCGGTAGCGCCAGAGCATCATGGTCTCGTCGATATCGACGAGCTTCTCGGCCATCTCGTAGGCGTCCCACTGGCCCTCGGGCTTGTCGTAGATGTTCTTGAAGACGGCGAGCACGGCGTCGCTGGATGTGTGCGTCTTGGTGAGATCGCGTTCGAGGACGTCGCGCGGAACGGCGTGGCCGCGGCGGGCGAGGTAGCGGAGGAACTCGTCGTAGAGGCTGGGAGCGTGGATGGCGGCGTCGAGTTCGGCGCAGATCGCGGGTTTGTGGCGGAAGACTTCGAGGTAGCGGATCTCGCGGTTACCGAGGAGGTACTCGATGAGGCGGTTCTGGTGGGACTGGATGCCGCTGGCGGGGCCGAGGACGTGGCGGAATTGGACGTACTCGGTTGGTGTGAGCGTGGCGAGGACGGACCACTGACTGAGGAGCTGGGCCTGGATGTGCTTGACGCGGGCGAGGATTTTGAAGGAGGGTTCGAGCTGGTCCTTGGCGACCATCGCCATCGCGGCGCGGAGCTCGTGGATGACGAGCTTGAACCAGAGCTCGGTGGTCTGGTGCTGGATGATGAAGAGCAGTTCGTCGTGGTGCTCGGGGTGTGAGAGCGGGCGCTGGGCGGCGAGGAGTGGTTCGAGCTGGAGGTAGGCGGCGTAATCGAGCTTGCCGTGGAGATCGGTGATGACGCCGGCGTGGGAGGAATTGGTTGGTGTTGGTTGGCTCACGGGAACAGTGTGACCGATGGGCGCGTGAAGATCAAGCGGCGGCGGGTCGCTTGGTGGCAAATCGGCGTGGTTCCGGATGGATCAGCCTTCGCTGGGTTCGCCGTCGGGCTCGCTGCCGGTGGTGTCGCCGGCGACGCGGCTGGCGGGGAAGAGGCGGAGCATCCAGATGCTGAACTCGTAGAGCACGTAGAGCGGGGCCATCATCATCAGCATGCTGATGGGATCGGGCGGCGTGATGAGGGCCGCGATGACGGCGATGACAAAGAGGGCGTGGAGGCGGTACTTGGTGAGGAAGGCGGGTGTGACGACACCGATCCAGCCCAGCAGCAGCACGACGACCGGCAACTGGAACCCGGCGGCGAAGGCGAGGGCCAGGCCGAGCAGGGTGTCCACCCACTCGCGGATCTTGGGCTGGAGCAGGATGCCGCTGCTGGTGGAGAGTGGTGTGGAGTAGACGATGGTTTTGACGGTGGCGTCCGGCGCGGCCTTGGGGTTGACGAGCGCGAGGCGGAGTTCCTTCAGGTCGATGTTGAACCACACATCGCCGGGCTTGGGGGTGGGGGGGTCGGCGGTGAGGACGGGGATGTTGAGCGGGGCGACGCCGGCCGGCGGCTCGGCGATGGCCGCTTGTGTGGGGCTGACGGTGGTGCCGAAGTGCACGAAGAAGTGCAGCATGACGGGCAGCACGAAGAAGTAGAGGAAGAGCGAGGACAGGATCGTGAGCATCAGGCTCATGGGCAAGAGCATGGTGACGAAGCGTCGCTCGTGGCGATAGAGGCCGGGCGCGACGAACTTCCAGAGTTGCCACAAGATCCAAGGGAACCCCAGCGCGACCGAGGCGACGGTCGAGATCTTCAGGTAGGTGAAAAAGGTCTCGAACATGCCCGTCGCGAGCATGGTCGCGGGGAGGCCCTCGGCGCGCAGTGCGGCCTGCACGGGCTTGATGAGCCAGTTCAGGACCGTCGGGCCGAAGTAGAGGCTGCCGAAGAAGAGGATCGCGATGCCCCAGAGGGCGTGGATCACGCGGGTGCGGAGTTCGTCGAGGTGATCGCCGAGGCTCATCACCTTTTGCGGCGCGTCGGGCCCGCGGTCGGATGAATCGCGGCGGGATTTCTTGACGATGGAGCGGGGTTGCTCGTCTGCGCCGTCGGATTCGTCCCAATCGCGGCGTCGGTTGAGCGCGCGCACGGGCTCGCGGATGTCGGGTTCGTGAGCGGTCGCGGGCGGGCCGGCGAGCAGACTCGGTGGGCGGCCGTCCATGACGCCTCGGCGGTCTTCCGGTCGCACGGGCTCTGCGGGTGTCGACGGGGTCGACGGGGTCGACGGGGTGCCGCGGGGTTCAGCCTGCGCGGCTGGGTCGTCGGACCCCGCAGGGGCTCCGCCTTGGGTGGGCTGGTTCGGGGTTGGTTCATCCGGCGGCACAGAGAAGGGTAAGCGGAGGGAATGAAGGCCGAACGGGGGTTGTGCAGCGGGAGGGTGGCTCGCATGGGAGCGGCCTGGGGTTTGGCTGGCTGAGAAAGGAGTGAACCAAAATCCTCACAAGTGGTGCCGGAGGAACTTGGGAGGCGCATCTGCGGTAGAAGAGGACGGCGAGTGGCTTGTGGGATTCGGCGGCCGGGTTTCCAGCAAGGCCGGCACCAAGCGCCGATGACAACGGCTCGGGCATGGACGATCGACTGAACTATCCACAGGCCGCGGGATCGCGGCGTGCGCCGGACTCTGAGGAGTTCGCGCCCATCGAGCGCGCCGGGGACGTTGAAGACGAGCCGAGTTATCCGCTGTCGCTGACGCCGTCGGATCATGATGAGTTGCAGAAGCTGTGGGAAGAGAACCGGCGGTGGGTGGCGGCGTTGCTGTTGGCCCACAAGCCGCGGTGGGCGGAAGTGGATGATCTGCTGCAGGAAGTCGCGGCGACGCTGGTGAGCAAGGGGCACGAGATCCGCGATGCGGGGGCGCTCAAGCCCTGGCTTCGGACGGTGGCGACGAATGTGGCGCGGCTCGCGGCCCGACGGGGGAAGCTGCGGCTGCACGGGTCGCTGGATGCCGCGGAAGAGGACAACCCCACCGGCGGCCCCGCGGACACGACCGAACTGCGGCCGGTGCAGGCGGTGACGCAGACCGAAGAGGCCTCGCGATTGCTGGAATTGGCGAAGCAACTGCCGGACGGGTACCGCGAGCCGCTGCTGCTCAAGAGCGTGCAGGGGCTGAGTTACCGGCAGATCGGGCACATTCTGGGGATCCCGGAGACGACGGTGGAGACGCGGATCGCGCGAGCCCGGAAGCAGCTGCGGGAGCTGGCGGAGAAGACGGTTTCGTCCTGATTTTGTGGCTCATTGAGGATCCCTCGGGGCTTCTCGGTGTCGCGTACGGGGTTATCCGGGCGTTTCCTTGTGACAACGAATTTCTGACGGAAGCTCGGCGGCGGCGCATCTGGGTGGTGTGGAGACACTTATGAACGGTTCGAATCCGACAACTCGCAGCGGCCAGGTTCCAGGCGGCGAAGGCCCGGATCGTGAGGTGCTGATCAGCCGCGTCGTGGACGGCGTGGCGGGCCCGAGTGATTGGGTGGAGATCGATCTGATTTCCGCGGGCGATCAGAATGTGTGGCGCGAGATCGCGCAGGCGCAGCGGGACAAGCAGCTGCTCGACTTTGCGGTCGGCCGCGCGACGGCGGCGGCGGACCGGATTGATCTTCCCGAGCCCGCGCCGCTGGTGATCATCCGCCGGGCGCGGATGGGTGCGGTGCAATGGGCGGGGTGGGCGGCGGCGGCAGCGTTGGCGGTGGCGATGGTGATCGTGCCGAAATGGAACGCGGCTCCGAACACGAACACGGCGGGCTTGAGCAATCTGATTCCGACGTTTGATCAGCCGCCGACGTCACCGGACGCGGCGCTGGACAACTACCTGTCGCGTGGGCGTGAGACGGGGCGGGTGGTGCGGCAGTTGCCGGACTTTGTGGTGCTCGATTCGGCGCCGGCCGCGGACGGGAATGGGTACGACGTGATCTACCTGCGGCAGATCGTGGAGCGGGCGCGGGTGGACAGCTTGAACAAGTACAAGGTGGATGATGCGGGCCGCAAGACCCCGCTTCCGGTGACACGGATCGATTCGTTGTCGCCGCTGTGATTCCAGATCGCGTGGGACGAACCCGCGACGGAGCATCGGCGCTTGAGCATCTGAGAAAAGGCCTGTGCAGAACGGGCAACCCGTGAAAAACGGTGGGGACAAAACCGAAGGAGTTTGAATCATGTATCGCGAACAGAACCACGGCAATTCGTCTCAGGACTGGCTGCGTCGTATCGGCCTGATGGGCCTGTGCACCGGACTGGCCGCGTTCACGCTGCTGGCGGGCAAGCCCGCTTCGGCATTGCTGGCCACCGAGCCGGAAGAAGAGGAAGCGCTCGCCGGCAACTTCGATGAGCCGATGGCCGAGGGTCAGGGCGAGAGCAAGTCGTCCACCAACTTCAGCGCGTCCTCGACGACGATCGACGACGATGGCACCTGGACCGTCATCAACAAGAACGGCAAGGTCACCGTCGAGCACGACGGCAAGAAGATCGATAAGGACCGCATCCGTGAGCGTCGCGGACAGATCGAGATTCTCGACGAAAGCGGCAAGGTGATCAAGCGCCTGCAGACGGCGAACATCTCGGTCCGCGGGAACGGGCTGAACCGCATGTTCCTCGCTCCGCCCGCACCGGTGGCGCCGCGTACGCCCCGGCCCGCCGCGGCACCGCGCGGTTTCGCGGTCGCGACCAACGCCCCCAAGGTCATGCTCGGCGTCACCATGGCCGACGCCGACCCGGACCTGCTCGAACAGCTCGGCATCGACAGTGGCGTGCTGTTGATGACCGTCCGCAAGGACCTGCCCGCGGCGAAGGCGGGGCTGCAGGCCAAGGACGTCATCTTCGAGGCCGACGGCGAGACCGATCTGGACGAGGAATCGCTCCGCGATCTGCTGAAGGACAAGAACCCGGGCGATGAACTCAAGGTGAAGGTCAAGCGCAAGGGCGAAGACAAAGAGCTCACGATCAAGCTCGAGAAGTACGACGCTGGCGTGCTCGGCAACGCTCCGGCACCGGAGATCTTTGAGTACGAGGGCGACGACTTTGATCCCGAGCAGCTCAAGGCGTTGCTCGCCGAGGTCGAGGCTCAGGTGAAGGAGCAGGCCGCGGTGCTCCGGGAGAAGATGAACGCCACGGACTGGAACAAGGTCCGCGACGATGTGAGCAAGCAACTCGACGAAGCCATGAAGCAGATGGCCGAGGCGCGCGAGAAGGCCGCGAACGCCGGACAGATGTGGATGCACAACTTCAACCAGGGCCAGTGGAATCAGCCCTCACCCAATGTGTTCCGCATCCGTCCCGGTCAGGCCCCGACGATCGAGCAGGGCGACACCGACAAGAAGCTCGACAAGCTCGCCGAGCAGCTCGAGAAGCTGAACAGCCGCCTCGATGAGATGGAAAAGAAGATCGACAAGCAGTGACATCCCGAGTCCGTCCGGGGTGCACCCCCAGCGCACACTCGGACGAACACCTCCTCACCCAACCGCCGGTCGAAAGACCGGCGGTTGGTTTTTGGTGGCACTCGAACCCCTCACACCACCGCTGCATCAGCGAGCCGGGGTGTCCTCGCCCTGGTGCGGTTGCGAGCGCATCCATTTCGACGGTCTCGTTGGAAAGGCATTTCACCGCGGAGGACGCGGAGAACGCGGAGCGAATCCTGAAGAGATTTACCACGGAGATCACGGAGAACACGGAGAACACGGAGTGAAGACGCCCGACGAAATGCTGGGTGAAGGCGATGCTGCTTCGAAGCGCCATTTCTCTGTGCTCTTGGTGGTAGATCGCCTTCCTCTGCGTTCTCTGCGTCCTCCGCGGTGAAATGCCTTGCCGCTTCTCGGAGCATCGCGCCCGATCGACAGCGACAGCGCCGGGGCGAGGACGCTCCGGCTCGCTGATTGATCGTCATCGGCCGAGCAAAGTGCTCGCGCGACCCTTTGCTTGAACTACCAGCTCGGGGCTCGCTCGCCCGCCTTGGTCGCCTTCTCGAGCATCCGTGCGATGCGCAGCATGCGGGCTTCGTCGAACGCTGCGGAAACGAGCTGCATACCGATCGGCAGGGCCGCTGCGCCGGCGTGTGCGGTGCTGAAGCCCGCAGGAACGGACATCGCCGGCAGGCCCGCGAGGTTGATTGTCACGGTGTACACGTCTTCGAGGTACATCGCGAGCGGGTCGCCGGTCTTCTCGCCGACCTTGAACGCGGGCGAGGGTGCTGCGGGCATCAGCACGGCGTGGCAGGTCGCGAAGACGCGATCAAAGTCGTCCTTGATCTTGCGCCGGACCTTGAGCGCGGTGTTGTAGTACGCGTCGTAGTAGCCGCTGCTCAGGACGTGCGTGCCGAGCATGATGCGGCGCTGCACCTCGGGGCCGAAGCCCTGGGCGCGGGACTTGCAATAGAGATCGAAGAGGTCTTCGCCCTTCGCGAGTGCTGCGCGATGGCCGTAGCGGATGCCGTCGAGACGTGCGAGGTTGCTGCTGGCCTCGGCCGGCGCGACGATGTAGTAAGCCGCGATGCCGTGGTCGATCAGTGGGAGGTCGCACTCGACCACTTCCGCGCCCATCGCGCGGTACGCGGCGATGGTTTCGTCGAGCACGCGAGCGACATCGGGGTGATTCGCGCTGCTCTTGGCCTGCTTGGGCACCGCGAGCCGCAGGTTCTCGATGGGGCGCTCGAGTTCGGCGAGGAATTCTGGGGTGACGCGCTTTGTGGAGGTTGAGTCGCGCGGATCGTGTCCGCACAGCGTTTGCAGTGTGAGTGCCGCGTCTTCCACCGTGGTGGTCAGCGGACCGATCTGATCGAGGCTGCTGGCGTAGGCGACGAGGCCGTAGCGGCTGACGCGGCCGTAGGTTGGCTTGACGCCGACAATGCCGCAGAACGACGCGGGCTGGCGGATCGAGCCGCCGGTATCGCTGCCGAGCGCGATGGGCACGACGCGAGCGGCGACGGTTGCCGCGCTGCCGCCGCTGCTGCCGCCGGGCACGCGGGCGACATCCCACGGATTGAACGATGGCCCGAAGCACGAGTGTTCGGTGCTCGAACCCATCGCGTACTCGTCGAGGTTGGTCTTGCCGACGATGACGGCACCGGCATCGACGAGGCGTTGGACCGCGGTGGCGGTGTACGGCGATTCATACGAGCGGAGCATGTTGCTGCCGCAGGTTGTCGTGCCCCAGTCGAGGCAGAGGTTGTCCTTGAGCGCGATCGGCACACCGGCGAGCGGGCCGACGTCCTCGCCCTTGGCGATGCGAGCGTCGATGGCCATGGCCTGCTCGATCGCGGAGCGCGGGCCATTGGTGAAGACGGAGATGTAGGACTTGAGCTTGGGCTCGACCGCGGCGAGGGTGTCGAGCGTGCGGCGAGCGACCGCTTCGGCGCTGGTGCGCTTCGTGCGAATGTCGGCGGCAATGGAAGCGGCGGTGGTCATTGGTTGGTCAGATCAGAGAGAACGCGGAGAGGGAACCCGGGTCCAGAAATCTACTTCAGAACGGCGCTCGAGCGCCTCCTCTCCCCGCTCGCGGGGAGAGGACCGCTTCGCCAAAGGCGAAGCAGGTGAGGGGATTGCGGGTACCTGAACGCTTCGATATCCGTTCGCCCAAGACCCCTCCCCGGTCTCGCTGCGTTCGACCACCCCTCCCCGCTTCGCGGGGCGGGGAGGCGCTGCTGGTTCGGTGCTCATGCAGTCGCTTGGCGATGACGACGGGGTCAAGCCTCACGCCCCACCTCCATCCCCGAACACCTTCGGCACCTTGACAAACGGCGGCATGCTCTCGGGCGAGATCTTCATCAGCGCTTCGTTGCTCAGCGTCGGCCCCGGCACATCGTCGTCCATCCGGTTGGTCTCGCCGCCGACGTTTGCCAGCGGCTCGACGCCTTCGAGATTCAGCTCGCGGAGGCGTTGCACGTACCCAAGCACACCCGACAACTGCCCGCGGTACTGCTCGACCTGGGCGTCGGTCAACGCGAGCCGCGACAACGCGGCGATCTTGCGGACGTACTCGGCGGACAGTGTTTTCTCGGCGTCGGCGGACATTGTGGGACTGTAAGCGACACCCCAAGCACCAGTGGGACCGGCCTCCGGCCGGTCGACGGAGGCGTGGACTTCTGTGCCGCTTGCTTTCTCCGGGGTCAGATGCTGGACCGGCTGGAAGCCGGTCCTACTGGGTGGTGGCGCCGGGGCCTAGAAGGCCCCGCCACTGATCGCTAGCGCCCCCGCCGCGCCGCCGCGAAACGTAGTGCCGCCTCAAACCCGTCCACCATCTTCGGGATGCTGTACTCCACCGCGGCGGTGTGGTGGGCGCTGGCAGCGAGTTGCTGCAAGCGCGGGCGGTCGTTCAGCAGGTCGATGACCTTGGCAGCGAGATCCTGCGTGTCTTCGTCGCGAAACGTGGCGCCGTTCGGGGCTTTGGAAGCGTCCGCGTCCCCACGCTCGCCCGTCGGCTTCGTTGATTCAGCCGCAAAAACGTCGCGGATCACGTCAAACTCCGGCCCGTGCTTGCTGGCGTTGTTGCAGGTGATGACCGGCACGCCGTAGCCCATGGCGTGGAGCACACTCAGGCCCATGTGGCTAGGGAAGACCATGAAATCGCTGCAGAGGAACCACGGCGCGATGTTGGGTTCGCCGTAGACGGCGCCGAGAAAGCGGACGCGGGCGGCGTGCTCGCTGTTCAGCCCCAGCCGCGTCGCCTGTTGCTTCAGCGGCTCAAGCTCGCTGCCGGCACCGATGACGACGAGCTGCACACCCGGGTGCGCCGTGGCGATCGTCGGCAGGGCGTCGAGCAGCATGTCGAGCCGGCGCAGCGGGTCGAGGCGGGCGACGAAGATCAGGACCGGACCTTGCTCAAGTTTGTTGTCGCGCTTGAACGCGGCGAGGTCGGCCGGGCGCGACAGCCAGTCCTGTCGAGCGGCCTGGATCTCGGTCTGATCCACGCTGTTGGGCGCGACAAACACCCGCTGCGGCTCAAAGCCGTCCTTGATCAGGTCCTGCCTCGCCGACTCGGAATACACCAGCACGCAATCCGCCTTGTGGCCGATCCAATTGCGCAGGCCGCGGCGGAAGGCGGTTTCGTTCTTGGAGAAGCCATGCCCGAAGAGCACGACGCCGCAGTTCTTTCTGTGGGCCTTGCGGATCGCCAGGGGCAGGCTGAGCACCCGGGCGTTCCAGTTGAAGACGATCGCGTCGGCCGGCACGCGGTCGAGAGTCTGAAGCGACCCGGGGCTCCAGAACAGCGGCGGGCGCTTGAGCAGGGTCTTGGCCGCGGTGAAGTGGGCATCGATCCCCACCGGCTCGACGTTTGGCACATGGCCGTCGGAGGCGTACTCGAGGTGAAACTTGAGACCGGGCCTGCGCGATAACTCCTGCCACGTCGGCAAGCGATACCGGGCGAGTGCGGGCTCGCAGACAGTGATCCGAAGTTGCGCGTCCGGCACGGCCGGTTCAGGTTTCACGGGCGGAGAGGATAGTGGAACAGGGTGATTCACGCCGAACAGGCACCCGCAAAGAGCCGATGAAGACCGAGTCGGGAACCGCCCCTTCCATCCGTGGAAGGGGCACGCTTCGCTATAGTCCGGCCCGTTTTTTCGGACCGTCGCATCCTTTCGCCGCACTCCTTGAGCACCCGCGGCGTAGCAGTTTTCCGGAGATCAACAGGCATGGGTACGCACGCCGAGCAGCTTCGCAACAAGATCGAGTCCAAGCAGGCCGTCGTCGCCATCATCGGCCTCGGCTATGTCGGACTTCCGCTTCTCGCCGCGTTCCACGAGGCCGGCTATCCGGTTCTGGGGTTCGACATCGACCCCGAGAAGCCGGTGCTCCTGAAGAAGGGCGAGAACTACCTGCCCCACCTGGGCAGCGACATGTGCAAGCCGTTCGTGGGCAGCAAGCGTTTCGACGCCACCACCGACCCCAAGGCGCTGCAGAAGGCCGACGCGATCATCGTCTGCGTCCCGACGCCGCTGGGTCAGCACGGCGAGCCCGATCTGTCGTACGTCGTCAACACCGGCGTGATGATCGGCGAGAACAGCCGCGAGGGCCAGCTTGTGGTCCTTGAGTCGACGTCGTACCCGGGCACGACCCGCGAGGACATGTTCCCCGCGATGATCAAGGCCGCGGCCAAGAAGGGCGTGAACCTCAAGCTGGGCGACAACGTCTTCGTCGCCTTCAGCCCCGAGCGCGAGGACCCGGGCCGCAAGAGCCACAACACGACCACCATCCCCAAGCTCGTCGGCGGCCTGGACAAGGTCTCCGGCGAACTGGCCACGAAGCTGTACACCGGCCCGATCAAGACGGTAGTGCCGGTGACCACCGCCGAGGTCGCCGAGGCGAGCAAGGTGTTTGAGAACGTCTTCCGCTGCGTGAACATCGCGCTGGTGAACGAGCTCAAGACCATCATGGACGCCATGGGCATCAACGTCTGGGAGGTCATCGAGGCCGCCAGCACCAAGCCCTTCGGCTTCATGCCCTTCTACCCCGGCCCCGGCCTGGGCGGGCACTGCATCCCGATCGATCCGTTCTATCTGACGTGGAAGGCCAAGGAGTTCAAGGTCCCGGCGCGGTTCATCGAGATCGCCGGCGAAGTGAACAACTCGATGCCCCACTATGTGGTGCACAAGGTCGCCGCGGCTCTCAACAACCACAGCAAGGCCACCAAGGGCGCGAAGGTGCTGGTGCTGGGTCTGGCGTACAAGCCCGACATCGCCGACACCCGCGAGAGCCCGACGTACGAGCTCATCGAGCTCCTGCTCGACATGGGCGCCAAGGTCGATTACAGCGACCCCTTCGTCAAGTACACCAAGCCCGTCCGCAAGTACAACCTCGACATGCACTCGGTCGACCTCACGCCGGAGAACCTGGCAAAGTACGACTGCGTGCTGATCTCGACCAACCACAGCGCGTTTGACTACGGCGCTGTCGCCAAACACAGCAAGCTGGTGGTCGACACCCGCAACGCGATGAAGAAGCACGCGGGCGAGATGGGCGAGCGTCTGGTCCGGGCCTGATTTCAGAACGCTAATCACGAACGCACGACGCGGAACCGGAACGGTTCCGCGTTTGTGTTTGCACAGATGTGTGTTTTCTGTCCACAACGCTTCTAAGTGCAGGCCGCGGAATCTGTTCTGCGAGATTTCGAGATTGGCGTTGCGTCATGGTTTCGCTCACTGGTAGTCTCCCGCGCGCACAGGAGGCTGCACATGAAAACGGTGTGGGTTGGACTGGTGGCGTTGTTGTTCCTTGGCGGCTGCGGCGTGGAGAACATCGCGGGCAGACCGGAGCGGAGCGATCACCGCAAGGCGATCGTGAAACGCATCGAGGCCCAAAAGGATCTTCACATCGAGGAGATGGTGTCGAAGTATCACGAAGCCCGGACCTCGGACACAGAGAAGCTTGAGATCCGCAACAAGATCATCGACGTCGGGCTCTTGACGATGGATCAGTACTACTCGCTGTTCATCGACGGCTTCAGCGCGGGTAAGAAATCGATCGACACGTTCAGCGAGATCGGGGCCATGGCGACGAACGCCGCGGGCGCGGCGCTTGGTTCGGCGACGACGAAGAGTGTGCTGCACATTGTGTCGGGCGGGCTCATCGCGTCGCAGACATCAATCAGCAAGAACTATTTCTACGAACAGACCATCGCCGCACTCGTCAAACAGATGGAGGCGGAGCGGCGTGCGGTGTCGGTGGACATCATCCGCGGCACGGGCCTTCCGGTGGCTCAGTACCCGCTCGCCGCGGCACTCGCGGATCTGGAGCGGTACTACTTCGCGGGCACGGTGGATGGCGCCCTCGCGGGCATTCAGCGCGATGCGGCGCGGAAGGACAATGAGTCGGGCAAAGAGATCAAGAATGTTCGCGAGCGCCTGGCGCTCACCGTGGACTACCAGCAACTCGCCAGAGCCTGGATCGCGATCAACTCTGCGAACGACGCCCGCGCAAAGCTCAAGGCTTGGGCGGCTCAACAGCGGCCGGAGGGTGATCCGGCCAAAGAGACTCTCACGATGTTTGAGCTCCGCTCCGCATTGCTCGGAGAGCTTGTGAGCACCGATTCAACGAAAGCGATTCTCGCCTCACTTCCTGAAGCTGATCGCACCGATGCCGCGGCTCTCTTGACGTCCAAAGAGGACGACCGGAGCAATACGTTCTCTTCGCGGTACATCTCCAAGCTCGATGTGAACAAGATCATCGATGGGCTCGATGCCGATTCGCTCGCTCGCGTGTTTGCCGCACTCTCCACCCACGACATCCTCGCCATCAGAAAGAAGGACTGATCCATGGGCAAGAAACGATCGAAACCCGTCGTCACCAAGGTCACAACCGCAGAGACCGCGGCAGCCGTGAACAACTACCGCGCCGAGTTCGTTCACAATGTCAAAGGGGCGGACGTGGAGCGCGAGGTGGGGAAGCGCCGCGGTTACCGCACGTACAACATCCTCCCCGAACCCGACGGCGAGTTCACGCTGATCTTCATCTACGACGTGTGATCCATCACCGCGGCTGGACTTCCACCAACTGGGCCCAGTGCGTGCCGAAGCCGAGGTTCATGGTGCGGTACCGCGTCGCGTGCAGGCCGGGGGCGACGAAGGCCTGGTCGATGTGGAAGACCGGGACATCGCTGGGCACGAGCCAGCGGACGAAGCTGATGAGGCCCGGGCCGTCGAGCTGGGCGAATGGAACCTTGCGCGGATAGGTCGCGGTGTAGCCGGCGCCGGCCTGGTCGTAGGCGTTGGCCATGTCGCCCACGAGGTTCTTCAGGCTGCGGCTGCCGCGGGGAATGTTGAAGTCGCCGATCACGAGGTCGGGCGTCGGAAAGCCCTTGCGGCCGAGTTGCTCGGCGGGGATGTTGGACCATTCGGCGGGCGCGTCGGGCTTGTTCGGATCGGGCGGGACGCGGACGGTGGCGACACCCTTCCACGCGTCCATCGCGGCGAGGGCCTGTGTGGTCACGTTCTGGCGCGAGAGCGTCGGGTCGCTGGGGAGATCCATCAGCCAGACGACGAACTCGGTGCCGAGGCCTTCCTTCGCGGTGCCCGCGGCGTCGCAGACGAGGTACATGGCGTAGCCGGGATCGTCGGAGGTGTATTTGCCGTCGGTGCGACGGGGATCAAAGCCAGCGCCGGGCTGGATACCGAGCGTCGTAAAACCCCACTCGCGGACGTTGAGGCGGGTGTGGATGAGGAAGATGCCGGCGAGGAAGGTGTTGGAGTCGGGCTTGCCGAGGGTCTTGAATTCGTTGACGACGTCCCAGTTGGGCTGGTTGGAGACGACGATGAGGTCGTTGTCGAGCGGGCGCAGGGCGTCGACCCAACCCTCGCGGACGCGGCCTCCGATGTTCCAGAAGGTCACCGTGGTGGACTTGGCGTTGCGTTGGCGGCTGGAGTCGACCAGACCCCAGGCGGCGTGCACGCGGTGTTCGGTGATGGCAGAGAACACGCCGCAGAAGACCCAGACGAGACAGAACAGGACGTAGGGGTTGCGGATGTAGCGTTTGTAGAAGGGTGGACGGATCTCGCGCGGGCCACCGGTCTTGATCTGCTCGAAGCCCTTCATGAAGAGCTGGATCGAGAGCGCGAGGACGGCGGCGATGCCGCTGAAGACGATGGTGAGAATGCTGGGGATCCAGAAGATGAACTGGGACCAGCGGAAGGAGTCGTTGAAGATGCGGCCGACGAGCCAGACGGCCAGTGCGATACCCGCGAGCGCGAGCAGCGCCGCGGAAACGACTCGGAAGATGAGGATCGCCGCACGAGGCATCCGCGGGGAGAGCATATCCGATTCAGGGGGATTCAGACTTGAGCGCGAGGAACCGTGCCGCGGGAGCGCGGAAGCGGGCCGGGATGATCTGGATGGACTCGCGGAGGGTGTCGGGCGTGAGCAACCGGATCAGACCGACATCGATCGCCAGGAAGAAGGAACCGGAAAGGGTGAAGAGGATTGAGTCGGCGACGAAGCTGGCGAGGCTGGAACTGGGCAGCAGCGACGCGACAATCGCGTGGACCGGCTGCAGCAGCCGCAGATCGAGGGCGATGGCGGCCGCCCCGGCGATGAGGCCGAGGATCCAGACCTTGACGGCGTTGGTGAGCACCGAGCGGCGGCTGACACCGAGGGGCTTGAGCGCGATCGAGACGTGCAGCAGGCTCGAGAGCACGCCGAAGCCGGCGGTGGCAACGGCGATGCAGACGCTTGAATACAGCACCGCGTCGTCCACAAATTGCCGGCACGAGGGCGAGATCATCGCCGCGGTGATCGCCTTGGTGAGTTGCGGCTGGGCGTACCACGCGCCGAGATACGCCGAGCCCATCGTGCCGATCGCGAGTGAGATGAGCCCCAAGCCCCAGGCGCGGAACTGACCGCGGGCCTGCTGCACCGCAAGGCTGATCGCGATGAGCACGTTGACGGCGTACCCCATGCCGACGATCTGCACGGGCAGGACGCTGACGGCCCACTTTTCCTTCCAGACCATGGCCTCGAACGGGCGGAAGGTGACCGCGAGGCCGAGCGACATGATCGTCGCAAGGACCATGATCTGGCGCAGCGTGCGCAGCACCGCGGCTCGTTTACGCTCCTCGTCGTCCGCCAATCGGGTAAAGACGGGAACGAGCACCTGATTGATGTTGGTCGAGAGCAGACTGCCCACCTGCACCACGATCAGGAACGTGAAGGTGTAGACGCCGACGACCTCGAGCGGGGCGGCCAAGCCGATCGCGGCGCCCGGGCCCTGATTCATGCCCGAGATGCCGAGGATCGCGACCAGCGCCCAGCGCGAGCGCAGGAACAGCGACCACCACATCCCCGGGTGCGGCGCTTGCACCCACGGGCGCTGGCGGCAGTAGTGCCACGCCATGGCGTTTTCGACCAGCGAGCAAAGGATGTTGGGCAACGCGAACGAGAGCGGTCCGAAGCCCATGTACGCGAAGGCGATCGACGAGACGTACCGCGTCATCGCGCTGGCGGTCATCACCGAGGCGTTCTCGCGGTAGCGCATGTCGGCGAGGAGCTTGGTGAGCAGGATGCCGCCGGGTGTGCCGAGCGGGATGGCCCAGGCGATGACGAGCATCATCGGGATGAGCAGCTTGTCGTTGTAGAGATCGGCCGCGGGCCAGGCGATGAGGGTGAGCAGCACAGCGAGCGTGATGTTGAAGGCCATGGCCATCCAGAAGCACGGGCCGAGGAGGCGGTCGTGGTCGTGATGGTCCTTGAGCAGGATCTGACGGACGCCGCCGTCGCGGAGAACGGAGGCGATGCCGCTGAGCGCGATGGCGACGCCGGAGAGACCGAAGTCGTACTTCGTCAGCCACCAGGCAAGGAAGATCTGGGCTATGAAGGAACCGATCCGGGTGAGGATCGTGTTCACGATCATCCAGAACGAACCCTTGAGCGCGGCGGAGGCGTAGCCGCCCTTGCTGGGATCGGCGGAGGATCGCGAGGGTTGTGGTTCGGAATCGCTCACGCGTTGTCGTTCTCCCCTCCCCGCGCGGCGGGGTGGGGACGCGTCAGACCCGAGGCTTGCGCAGCGGGTCGTTGCGCTTCACGAAGAAGATGTCCATCTGCCAGAGCGTGTCGTCCTCGGGACGACGCGCGATGCCCATGACATCGTGCCACACGTAGTCGTGGGCACTCATGAACTTCATGACGTCCTCGACCAGCGGCATGTTCGACAGGAAATCGATAAAGCTCACTTCCAGAAGCAGCGCCGGGCCCTTTTCCAGCACCTTCTTGGCGCCGGACAGGACTTCCAGTTCAAAGCCCTGCACGTCGAGCTTCATGAAGCCGGGCTGGGGCAGCTCGCCCGACGCGACCAGCTCGTCGAGCACGTACATCTCGGCGGTGGCGTTCCCTTCGCCCTTCTTCTCAGAGAGCAGCGAGGTCTGGGTGTTCTCGTCGGCGTAGCGGATGGTGTCGCGCTTGGGGCCGAGGAAGCAGATCTTGTAGTCGTAGTTCCCGATGTCGGTCTTGGTCTGTTCGAGCGCGGACTTCTCGCGGGCATTGGGCTCGAAGGAGACGATGCGGCTCTTGGTGAAGATGTGGCGGGCCATGCGGGCCCATTCGCCGCGGGCGCCGCCGATGTCGAAGATGACCTCGGGTGCGAAACCCTGCGTGGCCAGGTGGGCCAGGCGGGTGGGCATATCGAGGTGGCGCATGGTGGGGATGAACTGCAGGGCGGCGTCGCGAAGCAGTTGCTTGCCGCCCTGGGGGATCATCTTGTTGAGCAGACCATGGGTCGCACGCTGGGAGGTGGGGCTGGACATGCTGGACCTTCTGCGGGTGAAAAGCCAATGAGACGAAGGCGGGGACACCCGCCGCGGACTGTATCGGCGCGGGCAAGGGGCCCGGCTTGGGGGTGGTGCCGAGAACCGATCGGAAAGGCGACCAGGGAGCGTGGCGCGGGGGTGCATCGGCGAAAACGGCGCGAGTGGCATCGGGCGTTGCGGCCTTGACGTTGCCTGCGCAAGCGACAGAGGCTGTGGACAACCGGTGGAAAACGCGGCATGCGCCGGTTGCGGAGGGCGGCGGCGAGGGGATCGCGCCAGCGAAACCTTGGGGTGCGCCCCCTGTCGGTTGGTGTCGGTGCTCGGGTCATCGCGCCGCCGCGGCGCGCCGGCGACAGACAACCGACAGATGCTCCCGAACGCGTCTTCGCGGCGCATTGTCTGTTGCAACCGTGTGTTGGACGCAGCGCCGCGGCGTGGTTTCGGGGTTGCTCACAACCGACAGCTGCTCTGTACGAGTACTACTGAAGATATCTTCTACTAATAAGAAGAAGAGCGACGCTGACACGCGGGGCACCAGACGGTGGCACGCTGAGCAAGGCGGCAGGACTTCAGTATCGTTGAGCAGCGGAGGCAGGATTGCCCTGCACGCCCGTAGACGGCGTGGGTGAGCTGCGCGGACCCTGGTTGGCCGCTAGGGTCCCGGTAATCGCGAAGCGTGCTGCCGCGGAGCTCCACGGCTTGGGCGAGGACGGTGCGGACCGCCTCGGCCAGGGCAGCGAGACGGTCGGGTGTGAGCCGCCGGGCGATCGTGCGCGGGTCGATGCCGGAGCGGAAGAGCGATTCGTCGGCGTAGATGTTGCCGACACCGGCGAGCACGCTCTGGTCGAGGAGCACCGCCTTGATGGCGCGCTTGGCGTCGCGGCAGGCGTCGATGAGATGCTTTGGCTCGGCGACGAGGGCATCGGGGCCGAGGTCGCGCCAGTGGTGAGCGCGGAGGGCATCGAACGTGGGGTAGCAGGTGATGCCGCCGAAGCGGCGCGGGTCGACGAAATCGATGCGGGTAGCGTCGTCGAGCGTCCACGCGGCGTGGGTGTGCTTGGCGGTGTCGGCGGGGTTGATGGAGACCGTGCCGGACATGCCGAGTTGCAGCACGCAGGCGCGCTGATCATCGGCGATGAAGGCGAGCTGCTTGCCGACGCGTTCAAGGCGGACGATGCGGGCCGATTCGAGAAACTCGCGTGAGGAGGCGGCCCGGGGTTTGGGGCCGACGACGCAGAAGTCGCCGCGGCGTACCTCGGCGCGAGCGATCACGCGCCCGAGCACATGCGGCTCCAAGCTGCGGCGGACACTCTCGACTTCGGGCAGTTCGGGCATCGGGGGTGGTCGGAGGGGGAGAACGCTCCGCCTCTCCGCGTTTTCTTGGTCTTACGCGGAGAACGCGGCCTCGGCGAGGGCCAGCGCGCGGGCGAGGGCGGCGGCCTTGTTGACGGTTTCCTGATACTCGGCTTCGTGCTGGGAGTCGGCGACGATGCCGCCGCTGGCTTGGAGGTGGTAGGTCCAGCCATCAGCACTGTGGGTGTCGCAGGGCACGACGATGGTGCGGAGCGCCAGCGCGATGTCCATCTGGCCGTCGAGGCCGACGTAGCCCATGCCGCCGCCGTAGGGGCCGCGGCGGAGGGGTTCGAGCTCGTCGATGATCTGCATGGCGCGGATCTTGGGTGCGCCGGAGATGGTGCCAACGGGAAGAGCGGCACGCAGTGCATCCCAGCAGTCGAGGCCGTCGCGCAGTTCGCCGGTGACGGTGCTGCTGATGTGCATGACGTGGCTGTAGCGCTCGACTTCCATGACCGCGGGCAATTGCACGGTGCCGGGCTTGGCGACCTGGCCGACGTCGTTGCGGCCGAGATCGACGAGCATGATGTGCTCGGCGCGTTCTTTCTGATCGGCGAGCAGATCCTGCTCGAGCGCTCGGTCTTCCTCGGGTGTGCTGCCGCGTTTGCGGGTGCCGGCGAGCGGACGGTTGGTGACGATGAAGCCCGCGTCCTTCCGGCGCACGCGACAGAGAATCTCGGGGCTGCTGGCGACGAGGATGCACCCACCCGTCTGCATGTAGACCATGTAGGGGCTGGGGTTCACGGCCCGCAGAGCGCGGTAGACGTCGAACGGGTCGGCCTTGCTGATGCGTTCGAAGCGCTGGCCGAGGACGACCTGGAAGATGTCGCCGGCGCGGATGTATTCGAGTGCTTTGTCGAGCATCGCCGCGTGCTCTTCGCGGGTCATGTTGCTGGCGAGGGCGGCGGGCGGCGCATCGGAGGGGACGCGTCCAGCGGGCAGCGGCTTGCTGTGGGTCTGAATTTCAACGACGCGGCGCTCGAGCTTGCTGACGGCCTGGTTGTAGACACCGACGATGTCGGCATCGGGCGCGACAAGCGCGAGCTGCACCACGTGCACCATCTTGTCCACGTGATCGAACACGACCACGCCGTCGTAGAGGGCGAAGGCGACATCGGGCAGGTGGCGATCGTCGCGGGGCGGGTGGTTGAGCTTCTCGGGCTCGGCGTAACGCACCGCGTCGTACGCGGCGTAGCCGACCCAGCCGCCGAGGAAGCACGCGGGCAGCGCATCGCGAGCGGTCGTTGTGGGCAGCGAGAGCTGGACGTCGGCGGTCTCGCGGCGCATGCGGGCGAGGGGGTCGTCGGAGCCGAAGTTGCCGGTGGCGACGATTTCCTTGATCGGGCGGGCGGAGAGGATGGAGTAGCGGCCCTGGCGTTCGCCACCTTCGACGGACTCGAGGAGGAACGACGGCGCGGTGCGTTCGTCGGGCGCGACAAGGCGGCGGTAGGCGAGCACCGGCGTCAATTGGTCGGCGAGCAGGCGGATGCGGAGCGGCACCGCGAGCGTCTTGCCCGGGCTGGCCGAGCGCGCTTGCGTGACATGGGACACAAAGGCGTCCCGGGACAGATTCAGGTGCTCGCCGGACATGGGAGAGATGGTACGGAAGAAGGATGCAGCCGGGAGCGTCGTCGCACGGGGGTTTACGAGATCGTCAGCACCGGCTTCTCGCGGCCGGACCGCATGGCGCCGAGCGCGATCTGGGATTCGAGGTTCTGCACCAGCGACTCGAGCGAGGCCTTCAGACGCATGCCCGCAGGGTCGGTGCCGGTGAAGTTCGCCGTCGGATCGCCGTTGTCGCTGTTGGCGCGGAGGCTCATGGTGATGGGCACGCTGCCGATGAAGGGCACGCCCAGGCGCTGGGCCATGACCTCGGCGCCGCCCTTGCCGAAGATGTCGTAGACCTTGCCGTCGTCGCCGACGAAGGAGCTCATGTTCTCAACAACGCCCAGCACCTCGATGTTGAGCTGCTGGAACATGCGGGCGGCGCGGATGGCGTCGTCGAGCGCGACTTTCTGCGGCGTGCAGACGACCACTGCGCCGGTGAGCGCGAGCGACTGGGCCATTGTGAGCGCGATGTCGCCGGTGCCGGGAGGCAGGTCGATGATGAGATAGTCGAGCTCGCCCCACTGGGTCTGCTCGGTGAGTTGCTTGAACGCGCCGTGGGCCATCGGGCCGCGCCAGATGAGCGGGCGATCGGCGTCGACGAGCTTGCCGATGGTGATGGCCTTGATGCCGTGGATGTAGAAGGGCTGGAGCTTGCCGTTGAGCACGGCCTGCTCGAGCGGGGCGAGGCCGAGCATGGTGGGCATCGACGGGCCGTAGATGTCGCCGTCGAGCAGGCCGACGGCGTGTCCCTTGCGGGCGAGGCCAACGGCGAGGTTCAGCGAGATGGAGGATTTGCCGACGCCGCCTTTGCCGGCACCGACGGCGATGATGTGCTTCACGCCCGGCAGACCTGCGCCGGCGGGACGGTTGGTGGGCTGTAAGCCCGGTATCGGTGTGTGCCCCGAAGCGGCAGGGGAACCCGCAG
The DNA here is from genome assembly GCA_947459215.1 of Phycisphaerales bacterium. GTDB lineage: Bacteria > Planctomycetota > Phycisphaerae > Phycisphaerales > UBA1924 > JAFEBO01. The sequence continues at coordinate 111,089 of CANHCQ010000008.1, read as the reverse complement.
CACCAGCGGACCCCATAGCACCAGAGGGACCGGCCTCCGGCCGGTCGGACTGTGATGTCGGAGTCGCCGTGCCGCTTGAGCCCGCCGCCACCATCCCACCAAAGCGGGCGGTGTGGAGCACGGCGCCGGCGTCGTCGACAAACTCGACGATGAAGGAATCGACCTTGCTGCCGTTGCGCTGGGCGACCTGCGAGAGCTTGGCGTGGGAGAGCTGGGCGACCTGGTCAAAGACAGCGCGGCCGGCGCTCGCGGGCATGTGCAGCCGGATGGAGGCGTAGGTATCGCAGGCGCTGACCCATTGGAGCGCGCCGGAAGAGACGAGGTCCTTCCCGCGGACGGGATCGGCGACGCTGGTGAGGCAGCTGGAAACGAAGTCTTTGCTCAGGGACATGGAGGATGCTAGAGCGAAGACGGGTCGAGCGGCGGAATGCCCACATTCGCTATTGCACCGCGCCGCTGCAGAGCAGGATCTCGTACGCCTGAACGAAGACGGTGAAGTCGAGGTCGTCGACGATGCCGTCGCGGTTGATGTCGGAGGGGCAACCGACGGGCATGGCGGGGTCGAGGCAGTCGAGCAGGTCGTAGGCGGGGGCGAAGACGGAGAAGTCGCCGTCGTTGATGACGTTGTCGCAGTTGAGGTCGGCGGGGCAGATGGTGACTGTGGCTTTCGCGGTGGTGGTGACGCCGCAGTCGCCGGTGACGATGACGTCGTAGTCGCCTTCGTCGGCGTAGCCGAAGCCGGAGACGTCCATGCTGGCGGTGGTGCTGCCGGCGATGAGCGATCCGGTGGCGGTGGTGCCGTCGGTGAGCGGCGCGCCGTTGCGGCGCCACTGATACGTCAGAGTGCCGGCGCCGATGGCGGTGACGCGGAGCGGCACGGTGCCCTGCAGGCAGGTGGTGCGGGTCTCGGGCACTTGGATCGGGACGGGCTCGCAGGGCACGGCGACGTAGCCCTTGCTGTTGCCGCTGGTGTCGCCCGGGGCGAGGCCCTTGCCGACGATGAGCCCGATGTCGCTGACGGCGTTGGCGGAAAGCAAGCGCCAGCCGACGGGGTGTGGGTCTTGCGGCGGGCTGGTGAGCGTGGCGAGCGCGTATGTGGTGGGCTGCGCGTTCACCCACACGACGGCTTCGCTCGACGCGCCCTGACCGTTGCGGCCGACCACGGTGCCAGCGGCGTTCACGGAGAGTGCTTCGGAGCCTTCGGTGTAGCCGCCGCCGAGGGATTGGAGCTTGACGGGCGTGCCACCGACCCAGGCGATGGGGTGGACGCGGTTCGAGTCGCTGGCGTCCTGGGCGATGCCGCAGATGACGCCGGTGTTGCCGATGGCGTTGGCGATGCCCATCTCGAGCGTGGAGGAGAAGGTGGGCAGAGCGGTCTGGCTGCGGAGGACGGTGTCGACGAGCACAGGGCGCTTGAGGAGCACGGGCGCTTCGGTGGTGCCGGTGTTGACGTTGGTCCAGCCGACGAGGAAGGCGGCGTCGTTGATGGAGAGGGCGCGGGTGTCGGCGCAGAAGGCGGCGGAGCTGACATAGGGCGTGGCGAGTGCGCCGCCGGCGCCCCAGCCGCAGCCGAAGAGGGCGGACTGTGAGAACGAGCAGTCGAAGGTCGCGCTGCCGACGATGGTGCCGGCGTTGTTGATGGAGCGGGCCTCGGCGCCGCCGGCGGGTCCGAAGCGGACGCGTCCGGCGATGGGGGTGCGGGCCTGATTGGGGTTGATGAGCAGTGCGGCGCTCTGTCCGCCGCCGGCGTCGGCGGTGGCGGCGACGAAGCGGTCGTTGTTGATGGCCCAGGCGCCGTGGGCGTCGCTGGGGCCGAGCGTGCCGAGATCGGTGAGTGTGTTGGTGGGGAGGTCGTAGATGAAGCCGGAGTAGGCCTGTGCGTCCTCGATGAAGCAGCGGCCGACGATCTGGCCGCGGGCGTTGACGCCGAGCGCTTCGGCGTAGATGCCGGCGGGCAGCAGCGGGATTTCAACGATCTTGAAGCCGGGGATCTGGGCGGAGGCGGATGTGCCAGACAATGTCACAACCGCCGCGACAGCGGCGCGCACACACCACGAAACTGTCTCCCGACGTCCTCGCACTCGGGCCTCTCACGAATCGGCTTTGGGGCCTGCTGGGCAGGCCCGAGAACCTTGGTATGCCGCCAACACCCTGTTCGCGGCACAGCAGCGTACTGATGCTACGAAGATGCATCCAGACGGTCGGTGCCGCCACCTGTGTTGCGGCATTCCGGCGACTTTCACGGGTTTGAGAGCCGAGAAATCGGGTCTTGCGGGGCATCAGGGCGTGGGCGTGGGTGCGGGCTGGGATGTGGGACCTGTCGGCAGCAACACAACCTGCAGGCCGGAGCCTGGGGTGCGTTGCAGGTGTGTCGCGGCGGGCTCGAGGCCCAGGGCCTGGAGTGCGGCGGCGGCGGTTTCGAACTCGGAGTTGGGCTTGAGCACGATCGTCCGCCCGGGTCGCAGCCATGCGGTCATGTCGGCTTGCGGGGCGGTTTCCAAGACGATGGCGTCGAGGCGAGTGGCGCCGAGTTCGCGGGTGATGGCGGACAGGGAGCGGGGGCTGAGGCCGCCGGTGCCGATGAGGACGTTGGTGGTCTGGCTGCGGATGAGCACGCAGCGGTCGGGCGCGGAGCCGACGTCGAGGCGTGAGACCTTGATGGCGGTCTGTGGCGGCAGGCTTTCGGAGAAGGCGAGTTCCACACCGAGCCAGACAACGACGCCAAGACCAAGCACCAGCATTGTGCCGCGACGCAGGCGGGGCTTGAGCAGCCAGATCACGAGCCAGCATGTTGCGGCCAGACCCCAGAGCGGCGAAACCCACGGCAAGCGAATACTGGCGCCGGGCATCGCGTCGGCGCCGACGACGAGCCAGCCGGCGGCACGCGCGAGCGTGGCCGCGGCGGAACCAACATACGACGCGAGATCTGGAAGGAGCATGCCCAGGAGTACCGCGCCGTAGCCGAGCCAGAGCAACATCGAGACCAGCGGCGTGACGAGGATGCCGGTGATCAATGCGAGCGGGTTGACGACGCCCATCTGAACGATGAGCCACGGCGCGGACACGAGCCAGCAGACCAGGGAAGCGGCCAGGGTGGAGCGCCACCACCGAGTGGCCGAGCGTGCCGGTGAGCGAGCCATCGCGGCGTGTCCGAGGCGCGGCGGAAAAAGGCGGGATTCGAGCTGCCCGGTGAGCGCGAGCAACGCCGCGGTGAGACCGAAGCTGAGCTGAAAGCCGAGCGACCAGAGTTCGCTGGGGCGCCAGATGAGCATGAGCACAGCGGTCCAGAGCAGGAGCGTGAGCCGGTCGTAGCGTCGGCCGACGAGGTTGCCGGCGAGGAGCACGAGCACGATGATCGCGGCCCGCAAGGTTGGCGAGCTTGGCGGCACGATGACGAGAAAAAGCCCGAGGCACGCCGCGACAAGGAGGGGCTCCATGCGGCCAAAGTCGCCGAAGAGTCGGACGACAAAGAGCACGGCACCGGCGAAGACGGCGAGGTGGAAGCCGCTGATGGTGAGGATGTGGGCGAGGCCGACGCGGTAGAACGCACGGACTTCGTCGAGCGGGGCTTGTGGATCTTCGCCGAGGAGCAGGCCGCGGACGAGTTGACCGGTGCCCTGGTCGGCGTCGGACAAAGAAGACGCGATGACGTGCTGCGCGCGGGCGCGGATTGCGCCGAGGGCGGCGCGCACGCGGCGTTCGGTCCGCTCGACGACCGTTGTTGGAGATTCATCCGGGCGCACGGCGAGCGGGGACGCGGGGAAGAAACCGCCCTCGAGGCCGCGGTCCATGGCCCAGCGTCGCAGGTCGAACTCGCCGGGGTTGCGTGGTGGGGAGATGGGACGGAAGGTGCCTCGGGCGACGACTCGAGCGCCGGCGGACCAGGGCGGCGTGGATTCGCCGGGCGCGCGGAGCCAGACGATGCCGACGGCGTGGTGGGTGGTGGCGTCGGCGTCGACGATGCCCCGGACGCGGGCGCGGACGACCCATGCGGGCGAACCATCGTCGCGGGGGCTGAGGCGAGGCTCTTCCAGAAGGGTGAGGCGGAGCAGCACGGGCTGGGATTGCGTGGCGTTGTCGGCGCGATGAAGCACGCGCGACAGCGCGTCGTCGCGTGTGTTGGCGAGGCGGAGCACGGACCAACCCATGCCGGCGAGCGTGATGGCAACGAGGATGCAGGCAGCGGCGAGCGGGCGCGATCGGGGGAGCGGCAGCAGCGCGAGCAGTGCGAGGGCGGCGAGCGGGGCGGCGAGAGCGAACAGCGGCGCGGGAGCCAGCGCGTCGCTGAAGGTCCATCCGAGCCAAAGTCCAAGGCACCACGCCGCGAGGGCGGCTCCGGCGCGGCGGCGGGCTCGGCGGAGTCTGGACGATGTTCCAACCACCTCCGGGTGCACCGCCAGAGCCTAACGAAAACACCGCGGCGGGGCCGCGGTGTTGGTGGGGCGTGCGTTGTCGGGTGTTGGCGGTCAGTTCGCGACGATGACGTCGTCGAAGGCTTCGAGGATGTTGCGGGACGAGGGCTTGCCGTCGCTGCCGATGAAGTTGCCGCCGCCGGGGTTCTTGAAGGCGGAGCCGAAGTAGACGGTGTTGTCGCCGGCGCCTTGGTTATCAAAGAGCTTGGCGCCCTGGCGTCGGGCGAGGTAGACGTAGTCGGCGCCGGGAGCGTGGAAGACGAGCTTGCCGCGGGCGGAGCCGGGGACGATCTGCTGCGCGGTTGCGCTGGCAAGATCGGTGCCGCTGGCGAGCACGGGGTTGCCGGGGTTTCCGAGGATGGCGGCGAGGGTTTCGAGTTCGGCGCCGTTGGCGGAGCCGACGTCTTCGGCGAGCAGGCTCAGTTCGGCGGCGGAGGTGGAGTAGGCGGTGTTGTTGGTCAGAGCGGGGCCGCAGCCGGAGCTGCGGAGGGTGGCGGCGTTGGTGCCCCAGTAGAAGCGGGAGCCACCGGGGTTGGACGTTGCCTTGGCAGAAGCAAAGTCGGCGCGCTTGGAAACGGGCACGCGGGAGGCCTCGTCGAGTTGCCAGGCGAGGATCGGTTGGCCGTTGTTGTCGACGAGGTCGGGCAGAGTCTTGCCGTCGGAACGGCCGGCGGTGCCGTAGCCGGAGCCGACCTGGGAGACACCGGCAATGGTGTTGAGGGTGAAGTCGGTGACGTTCTTCTTGGGCGGGGCGAAGTAGTTGCCGGTGCCGGAGCCGATGAGGTCGGGGTTGACCCAGACCTGCGAGGCCGCGGGCGTGTTCTTGAGCGGGGAAACGTCCTTCACCCAGTCGGTGTCGGCGCCGACGTTGTTGTTCGGGCGGCCACCGATGCTGATGGCGTCCTTGCCGGAAAGGTCGAGCAGGATGTTCTCCATGGCGGTCATGCCACGACCGGGCGACCCTTTGGCGCCGACGTTGTCATCGCTGGCAAGCTCGCGGACGGAGTAGTAGCCCGGTGCGCGGCGCTTGTCGGTCTCAAAGGCGGCACAGGAGGCGGCGAGCTGGCTGAGGAGGTTCTTGGTCGCGGCGGTGTTGGCGGCCTGGCGGGCGCCGCGGAGCGCTGGCAGCAGCAGCCCCACCAAGAGCGCGATGATCGCGACGACAACCAGCAGCTCGATCAACGTGAAGCCGCGACGCGACGACTGATCCATAACCGTTCCTTCCGTTGGCCGAGAGGCCGCCCGCAAACCAGTGCATCCGACACCGACCCCGCGGCGTAGGACCGCCGGGCAGGGTTGGGTTGGGGGACGCCGAGGCCAAACCAGCCGCCCACGAGGGCACCAAGCCGCCTCACGGAACTCTATTCGAGCCGCGGGCTTGGGGGTTCCATGGGAGAAGGCACTCGGTACGAGGCAGCGGGCTCGAGGAAAAGGCGTCGGGCGTGCGGCGTTGGGCGTGCGGCGTTTGGCATCCGGGGGACGGGATTCTGGCTCACCCGTTCCGGCTCCCTACAGGATTCGCCGTGCCCGGGGGTAGCTGCCAAGGACGATCAGTTCCTGGCAATGCTCGCTGGCTTCGCGGATGGCGGTGGCGACCGCGGGGTCGTCGCGGTGGCCCTTGGCGTCGATGAAGAACGAGTAGCTCCAGTTGGTGCGTCCGCTGGGGCGCTTGTCGATGTGTGAGAGGTTGACGCCCCGATCGCGGAAGACGGCCAGGACGTCGACGAGAGCACCGGGCTTGTCCTCGGTGGTGAACATGATGCTGGTCTTGTCGTCGCCGCTGCGGACGGCGGTGTTGCGGGCGATCACGAAGAACCGGGTGATGTTGCTGACGTTGTCCTCGATCTTGCTGAACAGCGACTTGAGGCCGTAGATCTGTCCTGCCAGCTCGCTGCCGATGGCGGCGGTGCCGGGGACGGCGCCGATCTCGAGGGCCTTGCGGCATTCCTCGGCGGCGATCTGCGCCGCGCGGGACGAGCTCGCGGCGGGGATCAACTCGGCCTTGGGATACTGCGTCGCCAGCCAGTGGCGGCACTGGCTGAAGACCTCGGGCTTGCTGTGGATCCGGCGCACGTCCTTGGGCTCGCAGTTGGCCAGCAGCGCATGGTGCACCTCGAGCTGCACTTCCGCATAGATGTGCGTGGCGGTGTGGTATTTCTTGAGCGCATCGAGGGTCTCGACGATGCCGCCGCCGGTGGAGTTCTCGATGGGAACAAGGCCGTAGTTCACGTGCCCGCGGGCGACTTCGGTGAGGACGCCGGCGATCTCGTGCAGATCTTCAAAGGCGACGGAGGAGCCGAAGTGGCGCACTGCGGCGACATGCGAGTGTGAGCCCAGCGGGCCGAGGAACCCGATCCGCAGCGGCTGCTGCAACTGGAAGCTGCCCGACATCAATTCGCGGTACACACCCTCGAGCGTGCGATCCTGCAGCGGACCGGTGTTGGCGTGGATGACCTTGTCGAGGACTTCGGCCTCGCGGTGGGGGGCGTAGATCGGCAGTCCGGCGGAACGCTTGAACTTGCCGACGTTGACAACCAGGGCGGCGCGCTCGTTGAGGAGGCTGACCAGCTTCTTGTCGATCGCGTCGATCTTCACGCGCACCTTGGAGAGCGCTTTGACCGCGGCGGGGCTGAGCTTCTTCGCCTTGGTTTCGTTGGTGGGGGCCCCGTTGGCGGGGGCCTTGGACTTCTTCTTGGTTGGCTTGCTGCGCTTGGCCATGGGAACGGTCGCCCTTTCGATCCGAAAGGCAGTTCACCACAGAGATCACGGAGAACACGGAGGCGACAAGAACAATCAAGCAATCCGCAACGCTCGGCACTCGTGTCTCTCTCTGTGTTCTCGGTGATCTCCGTGGTGAACTGACTTTTCTGTTGGGGTTCGGTTTGCACCGCGGGATGCCGCAAACGTCCTAGAACCAACGCCTGCAACAACCGCCCGAACCGGCAATTATCGGCTGAAGGCCGCGTCCACATCGGCCGATGGCGCAAGTGTCGACGGGTTCTTGTCCCCCAAGCCGAGAATCACGCCGCGAAACCACGCGGCGGGCGTTCCCAGAAAGAACTCGACGCGAACGCTTCTTTCGTACCTGTCCCGCCACGTTGCTACCCCTTCAACCAGTCATGTCCTTCTTCAGCCCCATCCTCGCCGCCGAATCGCCCGATGCGCTCCGCGTCGGTGGTGAGGCGATCGGGCATGTGTCTGGTTGGACGCAGGCGGCGGCGGACCAGTTCGCGCAGTCGCTGCACAGCGCGATCCCGCCGCATGTCGTGGCGCCGACGCTGGTTGGTGCGGGATTGTTCCTCAGCCTGCTGCTGTGGTTCCGCGGTGCGGCGCTGGCGCGGCCATCGCTGACGTTCCTGGGCATCTGCATCGGCGGGTTGCTCGGGGCCGCGATCGCGCTGCCGATTGCGACCACGGTGGTGGGCCTTCCCGCGCCGCTTGTCGGAGCCACGCTCGGCAGCGTCATCGGCGGGTTCATCGGCTGGGCGTCGTTCCGCATCGTCGTGGGTGGGATCGCCGGTCTTGCGGCGGGCGCCCTCGCGTTCACCATCACACTCGCTCAATCCTCCATCGCCGCCGACACCAAGCGCAACGCGCCGGTGGAGACCCGCTACGCACTGTCGAACGATGAAGCCGCGATCGCGCAGGACGCCGAGGAGCTCTGGCATCGCACGCTTCGAGGCGAGATCGTCGCGTCCTCGGCGGCCGGGACGTCGGATCAGGATGAGGCCACGCCGACCGCGGGCTCGACCCAGATCGACCCGCTCGCTGTTGTGCGGACAGCAATCGTCGCTCGGTTCGAGGCGCTGAACGACAGCCAGAAGCTCTTTGTTTCAGCCGCCGCGGCGATCGCGGCCGCGGTGGCAACGCTCTTTGGTCTGATCGCGCCGCGATTCATCACCTCGCTTGCAACTGCTGCGATCGGCACCACCGGACTGCTCGTATTCGGCCTCTCAGCCGGGCACATGCTGCACTGGAACGGCCTCGACCGGCTTGCGTCGAACCCGTCGGACCTGGCGATCGCCTGGGGTGTGCTCGCGGTGCTGAGTGTTGTGACGCAGCGGCCTCGGAAGATCCGGGCGGCGGCGCCCGCTCCGGCCCCTGTCGCGGCACAGCCCGCGGCGTGCTGAGCGAGCGGCGACTCTGCAATAAGGGAAGGCAAAGCGAGACGGATGCGCTCGGGAGCGGCAGCCGTCGATGAAGCGTTGCCGCACGGGGCGAGGACGGACCGACTTACTGAGAGATCGGGTTGGCGCTCGCGTCAGCGAGCGTTCATGCTTCGCGCGGGGACGCCGACGACGCGGGAGTTGCTCGGCACATCGCGGAGCACGACCGATCCGGCGCCGATGGTGCAGCCGTCGCCGACGTGCAAGCGAGGCAGGACGCGGCAGCCGACGCCGAGGAGACAGTCGGTGCCGATCGACGTGGATCCCGCAACGACCGAGCCCGGAGCCACATGCGTGTTGCGGCCGACGACGCAGTCGTGCTCGATGATCGCGCCGGTGTTGATGATCGCGTGAGCGTCGACATTGGCGAAGCTGTGCACGACGGCGCGCGGGCCGACGAAGACGCCCACGCCGAGCGTGGCGCTTGGGGCAATGACGGCGCTGGGATGTACGACGGGTTCAGCGGTTGAAGGAGCCTTGAGGGCCGCGATCAACTCGGCGCGGGTGTGGACGTTGCCGACGCAGAGGATCCACGTGCTTGAGGGCGGCACGTCGCGGAGTCCGCCGAGACGGGCAAGGCCCAGGCGTGTGATCGCCGGCGAGTCGGCGCGATCGTCGAGCACGCCGAGGATGGGGCGGTCGAGGGCGCGGCAGGCCTCGGCGACGACGAGGGCGTGCCCGCCGGCGCCGATGAGGATGAGTGGGGCCGCGGCCATGGGGAGATGATCGGCTGAACACGCGGGAACGCTTTGGTCGTGATTGGTTTTGGTTTGGGAAAACACGGTGGATCGCGGTGCGCAGGCGAAACGCGTTCCACGAAGCGAGCGAATACTCCCGCGGGAGATACGACCTCATGGACCCGATTCGCGTGGGCATTGTGCGGTTCCTGAACACCACGCCCTTGGTGGACGGGCTGGAGAAGCTGCCGCAGCTGGCGTTGACGCCGGTGGTGCCGTCGCGGCTGGCGGGGATGCTGCATGGGGGTGAGGTGGACCTCGCGCTTGTGAGCGTCATCGACGCGGCGCGGAGCACGACGGACGGAACGGGCAGGCTCTCGATGCTCTCCTGCGGCATGATCGGCTGCGACGGGCCGACGCTGACGGTGCGGGTCTTCTCGGCGGTGCCGCTGGATCAGGCGACGACGCTGGCGGCGGATACGGACAGCCATACGTCGATCGCGCTGGCGCAGGTCATTCTGAAGCGGGCGTACGGGCGGAGCGTGAAGGTCGTGCCGTTCGACGCGCGGGAACGCGTGTCCCGCGGCGGCGATTCACCCGAACAACGCGAATGGCCCGAGACGCTTCTGATGATCGGCGACAAGGTGGTGACCGACTCACCCCCGGCGGTGCGATATCCGTATCAGTTGGACTTGGGCGAGGAGTGGAAGAAGCTGACGGGCCTGCCGTTCGTGTACGCGATCTGGATGTGCCGCAGCGGGGATGTGGAGAACACGGCGCAGCGCGAGCGGCTGGGCGTCGCCACGGCGCTCCTGGATCGGCAGCTTCGGCACAACCTGACGCGAATGGACCGGATCATCCTGGAGAAAGCGAGCGAGTTCCGTTGGCCGCCGGATTTGGCACGGAAGTACCTGGGCGAGTTGCTGCGCTACCGCGTGGGCGAGCGGGAGCGCGAGGCGGTGCGGCGGTTCTTCGCGGAGTGCGTGAGCGCGGATCTGATCACGTCGGCGGAGGCGCGGTTTGTGGATGTGTAGGTCGACGTGTTCCCAGAAGGGAAAGGCGTTTCACCGCGGAGGACGCCGAGGACGCGGAGGAAGACAAGAGATCGAGAATGAAGGCAGATGCAAGGAGAGAGAGCACACGACGGCGGACTCTTTGTGTTGAACCATTTTCCCCTCTCCGCGTTCTCCGCGTGCTCCGCGGTGAAATGCCTTCACCAGCCCGGATCGCGTGTTGAATCCTCTGGAAAAGCACTCTCATGCCCGCGTGGCCGAAGCTGAAACTCCCGGTGCTCGCCTCGCTCGCCGATGAGCTGCGGTTTGCGCCCAAGTCGGCGGTGCTGCGTGATATCCAGCGGGCGGCGGAGACTGTCGACGTCATTGACGACGACGCGGCGTACCCGCGGAGTTGGATCGTCTTTCGCCTGACCGGCTACCGCGGTGAGGTGGACGCCGAGCTGGAACCGACGCCGGGCATGGCGTTGCGAACGGAGTTGCCACGGCTGATTGAGCGATTGAGTGCGCAGTCAGCGGTGGAGAAGGATGACATCAAGGCGTTTGGAACGCTGCTCTCGCAGGCCGAGGTGTGCCGTCGCTGGAATGTTGATCGAAAGTCTGTGGAGCGTTACCGCAAGGTGGGGTTGGTCGCGCTGCGGGTGCGTGACGAGCGTGGGCGGAGCACGCTGGTGTTTCCCGAAGCGTCGGTGCTGGCGTTCGAGCGTCGGAACACGGAGCGGCTGAAGAAAGCCGCGGCGTTCTCGCGGACCGATGGCGAGACCCGGAGCACGCTGACCGAGCGTGCGGCGAAGCTGCGGGCACGGACGGGCGCCAGCACCGCGAAGGTTGCGGCACACTTGGCGAAGAAAGTGGGACGCTCGAGCAGTACGGTGCGCCGGGCGGTGCAGCGAACGACATCCAGGGCGTCCACTCGCCGCGGCGTCGTTGATGTGCTGACGCGTTGGGACTCGGGCGAGGGTGTCGGCGCGATCGCAAAGGCCGCCGGACGCACGCGCGGAGCGGTGATCCATGCGCTGTTGGCGGCTCGGGCCCAGCGGCTGCGGGCGTTGGAGTTGTCGGAGCGTGTGCCGTCGCAGGGTCCGCCGCCGCGATCGCTTGTTGAGATGGATCGGGTTGCGACGGTTGGTGCGTTTTCAGAGCACGCGCTGCGGCTGCTGCGGGCGTCGACCCTCGAGCAGTTGCTGGAGGCCATGAAGGCACGCAACGCGATGGAGCGGGCGACCGAGGCGGCGTGGGTGCGAACGCATCACGCCGGGGTGGCGCTGGCCGCACGGCTGATGGGTCAAGACGCGGAGCTGCCCTCGGCGGATGCGATTGACGAGGCCGAGTGTGCGCTGCGCTGGGCCTTGCGGGCCCGGCTGGAACTGATCGCGGCGCAGGCCGTGCTCGTGGTGGAGTCGATCGTGGCGGTCGCGGGCGAACCGGAGCGGCTGGAGCCTTTGGACCTGAGCGCGGCGATCGTCCGCGGCGTGGCGGCGGCGGGTAGCGCTATCGAGGGGTTTGTGCCGCCGGAGGCGGTGCGGCGGGAGATCGGCGGGCGGCTCGCGGCCCCGGTGTCGCTGGCGGTGGGCAAGGCGTTGGCGGACTGGTATTCGGGGCGCGAGAAGGTCGCCGTGTCGCGGCGGGCGGCGCGGAGTTTGGCGGTGCCGGTGCCGGATTGGGTGGACGCCGCGTGCCCGTGGCGGGCGGCGGTGGTGGCGAACGCGATGTGGCTCGATCCGGCCGCGGCCTCGGCGATCGGTGCGGGACTGCGTGAGGCCGACCGGCGGGTGTGGGAGTTGCGCTTCGGGGTGAGGCCGCGGACGGTGCGGGAAGTGGCGGCGACGTTGGGCCTGTCGCGTCCGCGGGCGGGTGAGTCGGTGCAGCGGGTGGTGCGGGCGGCGATTCTGGTATCGCCCAAGTGAAACACAAGGAAAATCAAGGGTTTTGGCTCTTTTGATCTATTTTTGTACGTATACTAAAACAATACATGTCTGAGATCGATACCACTGTGGCGATCCGTGCATTGCAGCGCACTGGGGAGGTTTTGGCGGCGTCCCCGTCCGCCTTGGGCCATCAGTGGGAGGTTGTGTTGCTTGGTGGGACGGCGGGGCTGTTGGCTCGGTTGCTCAGTCCGCAGCGGACGACGGCGGACTGCGATGTGCTGCTGCTGAGTGACGCCGCGGAGTGGGGCACGTTGGCGCGGGCGGCAGAGGTCGTCGCGGATCAGCTTGGCCTGCCTGCGACGTGGCTGAATCGTGACTGTGAGGCGTTCTCGTGGACTCTGCCACTGGGTTGGCGCTCGCGCATGGAACGTGTCGGCGAGTTTGGCCCGCTGGCGGTGTGGAGGGTGTCGAGGCGGGACCTCATTGCGACCAAGGTGCAGGGAGCGAAGAGCCGTCCTCAGGACCTGGAAGATCTGCGGCACATCGGGCCGACGCGGGAAGAACTGTCCTGGGTGCGGGAGCATCTGGATCGGCTGGAGAGTGAACATCTGGATGGTCGTTCGTTCGATCCGGAGCGGGTGGTGGTTGGTGTGTTGGAGGATGCCAAGTGGTGAGTGCAAAGCGGCCAACGCTCGAAGCCCAGTGGGCGCAGCTCGGTGTGCTGCTGGCGGTTGCACCCGCGCATCGCGAGGTTGATATTGAGCGCGTGCTGCTGCACACTGCTCGGGCGGTGTCGACGCATGCGCGGCTCTTTGGGCTGGCGATCACGTGGCTCGTTGAGTACAGCGGCTTTGTCGCGAAACACCGGCTCCGACGGCTCGTGATCGACGAGTTGGAACCCGCATTCCAGCCGGCGCTTGGGCTGATCCTGGAGGAGGCGATCGAGCGTGGAGCACAGCCCGACTTGCGGCTGGCCATCGATGTCTGTCGCCCGGCGCAGCCGCCCCGGCCCTTGTTCGTGACCTCGCAGGATCATCCAGCACTTCGGACGCTGGCGGAGCAGGCCGCGTCGGTAGCGTCGAAGCGATGGGGCGTGTGGGCTCCCGCGGCGGATCTCAAGAAGGATGCGATCCGACCCGCGTCGTGGCTGCTGGAGCAGAATCCGTCGCTGCGTGGGCGGATCATCCGCCGCGGCGACCTGCGGTGCAGCATTCTCGAGACGCTTCGTCACGACACACAGGGCGAGGTTGAATCAGAGTCGGCGCTGGCGAGGCTGAACGCGGCAACCCGGGTTGCGATCCGCAAGTCGCTGCGGGCGTTGGTGCTCGAAGGGGAGATTCGATACATCGATCGCGAAGGACGGGGAAGGGGCGTGGCGATCGCGCACGAACGACGGAGCGGTCGGCCGGAGCACTCCTGAGCTGCGGGCTGAAGCCCGCGGCTCGGAAGGGTGGACCGGCTGGAAGCCGGTCCTACTGGTGATGACCGGGCGGAGGCCGGTCCTACTGAGACCCCCACTCAGAACTACGATGCGGCATGTCGCTCTCGGCGTCGGACATCGCATCGGTGAAGCTCATCGTCGGCATGGAGGTGCACGTCGAACTGGCGACGCGGACCAAGATGTTCACGCGGGCGCCGAATCCGGCACATCCGGACTTTGATCCGCATGCGGAGGCCGATCACGGCTCGCACGCGGCGCACCGTGCCGCCGTGCTTCCCAACACGCTCATCGATCCCACCGTGCTCGCGCTGCCGGGGGCGTTGCCCGTCATGAACAAGGCGGCGGTCGAGATGGCGATCAAGGTCGGGCTCGCGCTGCAGTGCCAGATCGCGCCGCTCACCAAGTGGGACCGCAAGAGCTACTTCTATCCCGACTTGCCCAAGGCGTATCAGATCAGCCAGTACGACCTGCCGCTGTGCTTTGACGGCAGCATCGATGTGCCGGGGCTCGATGTCCAGGGCCAGCTCGATCTCGACGCCGAGCCGACGCGGATCGGGATTATCCGGGCGCACCTGGAAGAGGACGCGGGCAAGCTGCTGCACGAGGCCCCCGGTGGTGGCGCGATCGATTTCTCGATCGCGGACTACAACCGTGCGGGCGCACCGCTACTGGAGATCGTGACCCAGCCGGACTTCACGAGCGCGGACCAGTGTGTGGCCTTCTGCCGCGTGCTGCGGAATGTGTGCCGATTCCTGGGTGTGTCCGAGGGCGTGATGCAGAAGGGGCACATGCGCTTTGAGCCCAACATCAACACCCACATCACGCTGAAAGACGGCCACCTGATCAAGACACCGATCGTCGAGGTGAAGAACCTCAACAGCTTCAAAGCGGTGAAGGGGGCGATCGAGTTTGAACTGGAGCAGCAGCCGCTGCGGTGGTTGGCGGACAAGCGCGAGATGGGCCGCGGCATGAAGCAGACGCGGGGCTGGAACGACCACGCGCGCGGCGGCAAGGGCGAAACGTTCCTGCAGCGCGAGAAGGAAGACGCGCACGATTACCGCTACTTCCCCGATCCGGATCTTGTGCCGGTCGTGGTGGACGAAGCGTGGAAGTCACAGATCGCGGCGACGATTCCGGAACTGCCGCTGCCTCGGTATCGGCGCTACATGGACGAGTTCGGCCTGGGCAAGAAGGAAGCCGCGGCGTTGGTCGAGGAGCGCGACGTGTGCTTCTTCTACGAGGGCGTGATCGCCGCGATGGAGGCGATGGGCCTGAGCAACGCGCGGGCCGGCAAACTCGCGGCGAACATCCTCTTGCAATCGGGTGCGAAGCGTGCCAACGAGCAGCAGCGGCTGATCAGCGAACTGGGCATCACGCCGGCGTCGGTGGCGGCGATCGGCAAGCTCCGCGAGGATGGCAAGCTGAGCAACCAGGGGGTGGATGAGTTGTTCGGGGCTCTGTGTGAAGAGAAGAAGGAAGGCATTCACCACGGAGAACACAGAGACCACAGAGAAGAGATGCAGAAGCATGGTCGAGGCGACGCAGCCCAAGTGCCTTCCTCCGTGTCCTCTGTGATCTCTGTGGTAAATTCTTCCCTCGCCCACGCCGAGGCCACCGCCAAGGCCCGCGGCCTACTCCTTGTCCGTGACGACGCGGCTCTCGCGAAGTGGGTCGATCAGGCCATCGCCGAGAACGCACAAGCCGCGGCGGACGTGAAGGCCGGGAAGGTACAGGCTGTTGGTCGCCTTGTCGGCGCCGTCGTCAAACTCAGCGGCGGCACGCTCGACGCGAAGAACGTCCGCGACGCTTTGCTCGCCAAACTCTCAAACGGCTGATTGCCCTCCCCTCACACCTCACACCTCACCCCTTCCCCATGGCCCGCCCCCAACCCATCACCCTCTGGACCTCAATCTTCTGGGAGCTCACCCGGACGGTGGTGATCACGGCGGCGGTATTGGTCAGCGTCATCGCGTTCGCGGCGACCATCAAGCCGTTGGCCGACGGCAGGCTCGGGCCGCTGGACGCGATCAAGTACACACTGCTGTCGATTCCACCGATGTTGGCGTATGCACTGCCGTTCGCGGGGTGCTTTGCGAGTTCGCTGGTGTATTACCGGCTGAGCACGGACAACGAGTTCGTGGCCGCGGCATCGGGCGGTGTGTCGCACCGGTCGCTCCTTCTGCCCGCGGCGGCGCTCGGGTTGGTGCTGTTCGTCGGCATGACGGCGCTGTCGGATCAGGTCATTCCCCGCTTCCTGCAGACGATGCGGCAGATGATCACCGAGGACATCGCCAAGCTCCTCGCGACCAACATCAATCGCGGGCAGAGCGTGGATCTGAAGAAGTTCCTGGTCTTTGCCGATCGAGCCCAGCGGATCGAGGTTGATCCGGCCAGTGGTGCGAGCTCGGCGGTGGTGCTGGCGCGGCCGGCGGTGTTGGAGCGTGATCCGAGCGGAAACGTCGTGAGCGAGGGCACGGCAAGCCGCGCCACGATCTGGTTGTTCCCGCAGCCAAGCCAGGGCGACAGCGGACCAACGACGCGTCTGGCGATGCGTTTCGAGGACTTTGTCAGCAAGGACGCGAAGACCGGACTTGTCACCGGGCGGACATTGCCGGTGTCGCTCACTGTCCCCGCAACACTGGCGGACGACCCGAAGTTCCTGCGGTCCGACGAGCTGCGCGCGCTGCACAAGCGGCCCGAGCGCATGAACTGGATCGATCAGCGTCGTCGCCAGCTCGCCACCGAAGTTGCTCGCGAGCGAGCGGTCGAGGAGTTCCAGCGGGCGTTGTCGGTGGCGGGATCCTTCACGCTGCTCGACAGCGCGGGGCGGCAGGTGGTGGTCAGTGGCCGCTCGCTGCAGAACGGCCCCGGCCGGGCGTGGACGGTTGTGCCGCGGGGAGAAGTCGCAACCGTTGACGTGCTCCGCGGCAGCGATGCCGGTGCAGGCGTGCGGCATTCCGGACGCAGTGTCATCCTGGCGCCGGATTTCTCCGAGGACCCGACAATCGGCGGCGGGATGCTGCTGCGGTTGGAACTCCGCGAGGCCGGCAGCGCCGCCCTGGGTTCGGACCGCGGCGAGACCACCAAGCGTGAGCGCCTCACCATTGGCTCGCTGCGAGCGCCGCAGTCGCAGGCGGAGCGATTGCTCAAGATGACCTCGATCGAGCTTCTGGGAGAAGGCGACGCCACGAAGGACTCGAGCACGATCAGGGTCATCACCAGCGAGCTGCGGCGTGAGCTCGCCGACCTCGATCGCGAGATCCTGGGCAAGCAGAACGATCGCGTCGCGCTCTCGGTGAGCTGCCTTGTCATGCTGCTCACGGGTGCGGTGACGGCGCTTCGGTTCAGCAAGAGCCTGCCGCTGACGGTGTACCTCTGGTCGTTCTTCCCCGCGCTGCTCTGTGTCATCACGATCGCGGGCGGGCAGCAACTCACCCACGCGCATGGCTGGCCGGGGCTGGGGCTCCTCTGGGGTGGTGTGCTGCTGCTGGCGGGGTACACGTTCTGGATGTACGTGACCGTGCGGAGGCATTGAGGGCGGAAGTGGAGCAGTCCGGGAGTGGAGCAGTGGGGCAGGGATTTGTCTACGCTCCGTGCATGGCGTCTCAAGCACCGCAGCCATCTCCAGCGTTCAGTGACATGCGGCTCTCAGAGTTTCTCGCCGCGGTCGGCGCCAAGACGCCCGCACCCGGCGGCGGGGCGGTCGCGTCGGCGGTCGGGGCGTTGTCGGCGGCGTTGGCCCAGATGGTCGTGAACTACTCGATCGGGAAGAAGAACCTGCTCGAGCAGCAGGGCGAGCTGCAGGCGGCGATCGAGACGCTGGAGAAATCGCGGGCACACCTGCTCGATCTGGCTCAGGAAGACGCGGCGGCGTATGCGGTGTTGAACGAGCTGCAGAAGTTGCCGCCGGAGGATGTACGCCGCGTGCGCGAGATGGGGCCGGCGGTGGAGCGCGCGGTCGAGGTGCCGTGGACGGTGCTGCTGCAGTCGATCGAACTGCTGAAGGACTTTGAGCGGCTGGCTCCGATCACCAACAAGTACCTGCGGAGCGACCTTGGGATCGCGGCGGTGCTGGCCGAAGCGACGGCCCGCAGTGCCGCGTGGAACGTGCGCATCAATGTCGGCGACCTGCCCCCGACGCGGAAGAGCGATGTGCTCGCCAAGTGCGACGCCCTCGTGCAGGAAGCCAAGCGTCGGTGCGAGCATGTGGAGCAGGCGACGAAGGTCTGAAGGACCCCTAGAGAACAGTGCTCCCGCGCCTCCCCGCCCCGCGAAGCGGGGAGGGGTGGTCGAGCGCAGCGAGACCGGGGAGGGGTGTTGGGCGCTCGGACGTCGGTGCGACGAGGTGTGCGCGATCCCCTCACCTGCTTCGTCTGCGGCGAAGCGGTCCTCTCCCCGCACGCGGGGAGAGGAGGCGCCGAAACGAAAACCGCCCGTTGCCGGGCGGTTGGTGTGATCGGAGTTGTTGTGTGCTCAGCGGGCCGCGAGCTGTTCGCGGAACGACGCCGCGGGGAAGAAGCGGCCCGGGCCAGAACCCTTGGCGACATCGTCGGCGAGGACGATGCGGTCCTTGGCGACGTCGAGTTCCTTGGCGAGGGCGTCGACGAGCTGGAGCAGGCGGCGCATCTGGGCGTCGCTGAAGCGGCCGCGCTCGCCGTTGCCGACGAGACGGATCCCGATGGCGTTCTTGTTGTACCAGTCACCCTGCTTGCCGCCGGTGTGGGCACCGGGCTGCTGCTTGAGCCAGCGGGCGCCGACGTGGAGTTCGCCGTCGGCCATGCCGTTGCCGTTGCCGATCACGAAGTGATCGCCGAGGCCGACGAGGCCGGACGAGCGGGCGTCCTGGTCGAGGGATTCGGGGGTGGCGTAGGGGGAGGCGGAGTGGTGGATGATGATCGACTGCCAGCGGTTCTTCTGGACGGGCGTCTTGGTGTTGAAGACGACCTCGACGCCAGCGGTGGAAGTCGGGGCGAGCAGGGCCGGGAGCGAGACGCCATCGGCGCGGGGCGCGGCCTTGGAATCAAGGGCGTAGAGCGTGCCGCCGAGCACCGTCAGGGTGGCGAGCAACGCGCCCCAGACATTGCGGGTCCGGGGTGAGATCATGTCGCGGCGGGATGAGGTTCGACGAGCCATCCGCGTTCCTTCAGGCGAGTGGTTTCGAGAAACCAGCTCGCGATCTCTCCAGTGTCGCCGCGCGAGTCCGTTCGGGCAAGCGGCACGTTTGAGTTACACGCACTTTCATCGACTTCCATGCGCGACGACATGCATGGTTTTGTGCGCTTTCTTCACCAGAACTTTAGGCTTTTTGGCGAGCCCGAGTGAAGTGCGCGACGAGCGCACGAAGTGCTTCTCCAACAGGTCGTATCCGCGCGACGCACCACCACAAGAGACAGTGCTACACACACAAACACCACCAACTCTCTGAGCGACACAACGCCGCACAGGCGGTAAAGATTTCCAGAGTTTCCGGTGATTCGGACCGGCGCGAGAGCGCAAGTCGCGACCGAGAACACTCATTCCCGCGGCAACAGCCGCCCGCGGAGGTTCGGCCGCGAGTACCCGAACTCATCGAAGTACGTCGACGCCGCTCGCTGGTCCCGGGCAGCGTCGTAGCGGTCGTATTGGCTTCGAGGCTCGTCGGGTGCGAGCAATGGATCCGCACAACCACCGATGGCCAGAAGCGACCCGCCAAGGCACACCCAAACACCGACCAAAAAGAAGCGGCCGGAGCGAGGGTGTTTCGGAGAGCGGAATGGAGGCGGCTGGTGCATGGTCAAAAACAAGTGTACCGCCCGTTGAGGCAGGCGGCACACCAAAGAGAGAGGAGATGGATCATTCCGCGGCCTTGCTGAGGGGCCGCTGCTTGCTCTAAGTTCCGATACGAGTGTGCCTTGGGCACGGTTCGCGCGATTCGACACGAAGAAATGGCCAACGAACAAAGGGCCAAAGGGCCAAAGAACCAGCGGGCCAAATGAAGGCTTGCAAACGACGTCGTTGTGCGCACAGGCGAGCGACAGTTTGTGGGCCACCTTGGCGGATTGTGAGATTTTCGTAGTGGCGTGCGTCCGCTTGGGTTGCGCGGGAAAAGTCGCGCGCACAACGGCGCCGTTGTGCGCACAAGCGTGGTCCTCGGTTCCTCTATGGCGGGCGTGTGAAAGGCACACCCCGACCGGTTGATGGGGGTGACCGATGCGACTGCAACCGTTTCGAGATGCGGGACTGAACGACGCGGCGGTGGAGCTGGCGTGGCGCGAGCATGCAACCCGGCGCGTGCCGCGCTTCGACAAGCTGTGGCAGTACTACCGCAACGAGTTGTCCTCAGGAACTTCGGGTGGCATCGGCATGGGGCGGGCGCGGCGCGCGTGGTACGGCCAGGGCCAGGAGATCGGCCTGCCGGCGCGCCTCCGCGGGATGGCGGGGTCCACGAGCGGGTTGGGTGGTGGGAGTGGGGGTGGGGGGCTTGTGGACGATCGTCTCCGCGGCGAGAAGGAAGTGGTCATCGAGAACGACATCGCCTGGCGTGTCCACTCGATGATCGACTTCCTCTTCGCCCGCCCCATCCGCTTTGTCAGCACCGCGCGGGATGAAGAGACCCGCGCCGCGGTCGAGCGAGCGCTCGACGCCTTGTGGGAGACCAACGGCGGGATTGGCCTCCTCACCGATATGGCCCTGCTCGGGCATGTCTTCGGGCACGTGGATCTGCTCGTCCGCGTCGATGAGCCGCGGCCGCGGCGGGTGCGCGAGCCGCTGTCGCTCGAGCAACTCGACGAACGGCTGCGCAACGCTCCGCCGCTGCGGATCGAGATCATCGAGCCGCGTCGGGGCACCTCGATCGCCGATGGCGCGGACTATCGCAGGCTGCTGGCGTACATCGTCCGCTTCGACCGCGAGGAAAACGAACCGGATCGCGCCGGCCATTCGGGCCCGATCGGGTTCCTGCGCCAACTCGTGCTGCGCGAGGCCACGCCGCGCCGGGCCCGCACCGCCGTCACCGAGATCCTTTCCGCCACGCACCGCCAGCGCTACGAGGGCGACACGCTCGTCGCCGACGAGCCCATCGTCTGGAGCGCGGGGCGCGTGCCGGTGGTGCACATCCAGAACGTGAGCCAGCCCTTCCGCTTCGAGGGGCTCAGCGAGGTCGAGCCGTTGATCCCGCTGCAGGACGAGTTGAACACGCGGATGAGCGATCGCGCGTACCGGCTGGCGATGCAGAGCTTCAAGATGTATGTCATGCGGGGCTTCGACACCTGCGAGGCGCTCGCGATCGGTCCGGGCGTGATGATCACCACCGACGAGCCTGGCGCGAGCGTGCAGGAGTTCGGCGGCGACAGCGCCAGCCCCAGCGAGGATGCGCACTTCGAGGCGATCCGCAACGCGATGGACAAGATCAGCGGCGTGCCCCCACTAGCCACCGGTGTGGTGCAGGGCAAGGTCGGCAACCTGTCGAGCGCGACGGCGCTGCGGGTGACACTGATGGGGTTGCTCGCGCGCACGGCGAGGAAGCAAGTGACCTACGGCCGCGGGCTCGCGGAGGCGTCGCGGCTGATGCTCGCCGCACTGGATTGGCTGGGCATCCTGAAAACCCGCGAGGAAGACCGCGGCGTGAAGATCGACTGGCCGGATCCCTTGCCGCAGGACGCGCGAGATGAGATCCAGGCGGCAGAGGGGAAGGTGCGCCTCGGTGTCGCGCCGGGGCGGGTGCTGGAAGAGCTCGGGTACACGCCGCGGGACAACGGGGCGGTGTGAGCGCGGGATGACCGGCCGGAGGCCGGTCCCACTGGAGCACCGGAAACACAAAGGACAGCGGCGATGCCGCGGAAAGGGGGATGTGATGGCGGACGAGATGGGCGGAACCGGCGGCGAGCCGGGTGAAGGTGGAGCAACCGCCGCCGAGAAGCAGATCGTGACCGACGAGATCAACTGGCGGGCTCGCGCCCTCGAAGCCGAGGGCAAGTTGGCGGAACTCGAGCGCTCTCTCACCGACGTGCGAGCCACGCTGGAGCAGACCCGCGAGGCACTGGCCGCAAACGAGCGACGCCGCGGCGTCGAGTTGGCGGTGAGTGCGGCGGGCGCGATCGACGTCGAGATCGCGGTGATGATGGTCGAGGCGGCGATGAAGGACCGTGGGCCCGAGGAGCTGGACGCCGTCATCGACGAGATGCAGCGCAGCAAGCCGTTCCTGTTCGAGCAGCGCCGAAGCGCAACGGGTGGTGCCGGGGTCATGAGCCCCGAAACGAGCCGCGGGGGAGAAGCACTTTCCGCGCTCGCGGACGAAGCGCGGGCCTCGGGCGATCGACGGGCGCTCCTGCGCTACCTGCAAGCCCGGCGCGGCAATCAGTAGGACCGGCTTCCAGCCGGTCCAAAAGACCCAGTAGGACCGGCTTCTAGCCGGTCCACGAGTCGGACGCGTGAAGACCGGCCGGAGGCCGGTCCCACTGGTGATGTGTGGAAAGTGATTCAGGTTTCGATTCGAGTTTCAACAGAAGGAGTTGCACATGGGGTATTCGGGGAAAGCAACGTTCGCGGCGGGCGCGGATCTGCCGGAGTTGATGGAAGACGTGTCGGACCTGGTGGGCATCGTGAGCCCCTTCGAGACGCCGCTCTTGGACTACTTGGGCGATCCCAAGCGCCCGGCGATGAGCACGGTGCACGAGTGGATCGAGGACACACTGCTGCCCAACACCGACACGCTGAACCAGACCACGTTCACGCCCGACGCGACCAACGCGACGAGTCTGACGGTCGCCAACGGCACACGCTTCCAGATCGGCGATCAGGTCCGCCCCGACGCGAGCACGGAGGTGATGCTCATCACCGCCATCAGCGGCAACACGCTCACCGTCGTCCGCGGCTACGGCGGCACGACCAGAGTCGCACTCACCAACGGCCGCCGACTTTTCATCCTCGGCAACGCGGCGCTCGAAGGGGCGGATGCCGTCAACGCCCGGTTCACCAACCGCGTCCGCAAGGCGAACTACACCCAGATCTTCTCGGCGACGGTGGAAGTGTCGGGCTCGATGCGGGCCGCGCGGCAGCACGCGGTGAGTGATGAAGTGGAGTACCAGAAGCAGGAGCGGCTGCGCGAACTACTCCGCGACCTGGAGAGCTGCGTGATCGCCGGCACCGCCGCTGCGGCGTCGCCCCAAGGAGCGACCGGCGTCCGCCGCACGATGAACGGCATCATCCGGCAGATTGCCACCAACCAGTTTCAGCCCAACACCGGCGGCATCCCCACCGGCGGCGGCGCGGGCAACAACGAACTGAGCGAGCCGGTGCTCAACGCCGCCCTGCGCCTCATCTGGGAGCAGAGCCAGGGCAAGATCGACACCATCGTCGTGAACGGAGCGCAGAAGCGCCGCATCAACGGCTTCGCCACCGGGTCGCGGGCCTACACGCCCGAGGACAGCAAGTACCGCGACCTGGTGAGCGTGTATGAGAGCGACTTCGGCGTCTGCCGCGTCATCCTCAGCCGCGCCGTGCCCACGGATTCGATGCTGCTGCTCGATTCCTCCCGCATCAGCGTCATGCCGCTGGCGGGGCGCAGCTTCGCGTTCAAGCCGCTGGCCGCCACCGGCGACGCGACCGCGGGCCAGATGCTGGGCGAGTACACGCTCGAGTTCAAGAACGAAAACGCCCACGGCGTCCTGCGCGGCTTGGCGGTGTGATGAGGAAGGGGGGAGGTGTCGAGGTGCCGAGGTGTCGAGTGCCAATCACACGCGGCCCCGTTCACCACTCGACACCTCACCACTCGACACCTCGACACCTCGGCACCTCGGCACCTTTCCCAATCTTCCTCGCGCGGCCGCTGGTCGGAGCGCGAAGGTAAGGGTGGGCGGCGGGGTCCGCGCCGGTTCGGAAACGACCGGCGCGGAATTGGGGAGGAAGCGGGAAGGGGTGTGGGATGAGGGGTGAGCCGTTCACCTCTCGCCCCTCACGCCTCGCCCCTTCCAACTGCCTTTGGGGGATCCACATGCTCTTGTGCACCGACACCGATCTCGTCCGGGTGGAACCGAACGTCTTCTCCGAGATCCAGTGGCTCAGCCAGCGGCTCGTCAAGGCCACCGGCAGCGTCAGCGGCACGACGCTGACGATCTCGTCGCCGGATGTCAACTTCGACGGCGCGCAGCTCGCGTCGGGGATGGTCGTGCTCGTCGGCGGCGTGGCCCATGAAGTCATCGCCAAGCTCTCGGCGACGACCGCGACGATCTCGCGCGTACGGCCCAGCAGCGCCGACGCGGCGCTGACGCCGGCACCGGTGTCGGGGGTTGAAGTGATCGTCGCGACCATGATGCCCCAGGCGGCGGGGGTGAGCGATCGCGTCTGCCGCATGTTCGGCGTGAAGCCCGAGCCGGCTGCGGGGGACCCGACCTTCTCCGATCCCGGCGAGCTGACGCGGTTCGCCGCACTGCTCACGCTCGCCGCGGCGTACAGCGCGGCGGCGAGCATCAGCGGCGACGACTCACCGATCGGCAAGCGGGCGGCGAAGTACCGCGAACTGGCGCGAGAAGAACGCCGCGTGCTGACGGCCCAGATCGATCTCGACGGTGATGGGCTGGCGGATGCAGTGCGAAGGCCGTCGGTGGTGGTGTTGGAGCGCGTCTGAAAAGACATTCACCGCGGAGGACGCAGAGAGCGCGGAGGAAGACAGGAAGAACTGGGTGATGCGACTACGCATCCTGTTCTTGTCTCAAACCCAATGCCTCTCTCCGCGTCCTCTGCGTCCTCCGCGGTGAAATGCCTTGGTCCGAAGATCGATCGCGACGGCCTTGCCGACGCGGTACACCGTCCGTCGGTTGTGGCCTTGGAGCGTCTGTGAGAAGACACTCACCGCGGAGGACGCAGAGCGCGCGGAGGAAGTCAGGAAGAACTGGGTGATGCGACTCCGCATCCTGTTCTTGTCTCAAACCCAATGCCTCTCTCCGCGTCCTCTGCGTCCTCCGCGGTGAAATGCCTTGGTCCTTCGATCAGGAGCACAGCGATGCTGATTCTCAACCCCGCGTCGGTGGTCCTCGCCGGCGTCGAGTACTCAAACGTGGAATCGTGCGCGATCGATCGCGCGGCACACAAGGAGGTGGTGGAATGGAACGACAACGGCCCGTACGCGGTCTTCGCCGACGTCCCGGAGCAGAAGGTGGAGATCATGCTCACGCAGCGGCTCGCGAGCAACGCGGCCGATCAGCAGCTCGACCGGCTGCGCCCCGGGCAGAGCGTGAGCGTGGAGGTGGTGACCAGCTTGAACTCTTCCCACGCGAGGCGCCGCCGCATCACAGCGACGTGCGTGGTGCGGGCGGTGCGAAACCTCGTCAGCGTCGGAAAAGACCCGCAGGCCCGCCGCGTGATCGAGCTGATCGCCATCAGCGATGGCTCTTCGGACCCGGTGGGGCAGGGTGATGTTTAGAGGTGTCAAGGTGTCGAGGTGTCGAGGTGTCAAGTGCCAAGACCGCACGAACGACGCCCGTCCTCTTCCCCTCGCCACCTAGACACCTCGACACCTTGGCACCTCTCTTCTTCGGAGCACCCATGTCCTCCTTCAAATCCCTCGATCTCTTCGGTTCCGGCCCGCACCGTTTCGCGGCGGAGTTTCAAGGCTCGCTCGTCGTGCCCAAGCTGCGGCTGGGGTTTCAGGATTCTGGTTCAGGCTGGCTAGGTCTCGAAGAGTTCACGCTGGTCGTGACGGGCCGACTCGTTGCCAGCAGCCAGAGCGCGCTGTGGGCGCTCCGCGACGCGATCGTGGCGCAACTGATTGATCCGCCCACGGCGGGCATGCTGGTCGATTCCACCGGCCGCGCGCACGCGAATATGAGCTTCATCGGCTTTGAAGAAGCCGACCGCGTGGACCGCGGCCGCGTCTGGAGCCTCGCCTACACGGCGCGGTTCCGGAGGTTTAAGGTGCTGCCGTGAGGGACAGGTGTCGAGGTGTGGAGGTGCCGAGGTGCCAAGGTGTCGAGTGGAAAGACACCAAGCAACGGTCGTCCAGCCTCCCACTTGACACCTCGGCACCTCGGCACCTCGGCACCTTGACACCTTCCTTCCCGGACACTTCTCCCATGCCCGACGCCCTTGCCACAGCTCTCGCCCA
This sequence comes from Phycisphaerales bacterium, assembly GCA_947459215.1. Lineage (GTDB taxonomy): Bacteria > Planctomycetota > Phycisphaerae > Phycisphaerales > UBA1924 > JAFEBO01. The sequence goes on along the minus strand of CANHCQ010000008.1, from coordinate 85,433 downwards.
GTTCGGCCTCGCCGGGTTTGTCGCCTGGATGTGGCTGACCGAACGCCGCGCCACGCAGACGCGGGAGAAGCAGATCGGTGATCTGCACGATCGGCTGATGCAGGAACGCCGCGGTACCGATGCGCTGCTGGGGGCGCTTGAACGCAGCACCGCGGCGATGACGGCGCTGCAGGAAGGGCAGAAGAACCTCGCCGCGGCTATCGAGCGGCTGGCGGCGAAGGACGAGCGGGCATCGCGTCGATCCACCAAGCGGGATGCCGCGTAGAGAATCGCGGCTGCTTCCGAGCCGCGGGCTTCAGCCCGCGCGGGGGTAGACTGTGGTGCGTACATGAACCACACGCGGGGAAACTCCGATCCGAACTGCGTCCGCTGCGGCTATCTGCTCGCCGGCCTTGCGGATTCCGCGCGGTGCCCGGAGTGTGCGACGCCATTGGCCGCAAGTCGCGACGCGGATCGCGCCGTGCTCGGCTTGGCTTCGTCGTACCGGGTCGTCGCGACGGCTTGGTGGGGCTTGGGACTTTCGAACCTGCTCGAGCCGATACTCGCGGCGGCGGCGCTGGTGTACCACTGGAAGTCACGTGGCGTCGGCGCACCAGTCGCACTGTCGATCGCGGTGATCGCGGTACTGCTGTGCCGCCTGATCGCGGTGTCGATGCTGATCCGTGACGGCTGGAGTGCCGGTCGTCGCGGAGCGTGCGTGATCGCCGCCATCTGTACTGGACTGCGCATTGGTGTGATCGCGCTGCTGCTCGCCAGGACGTGGCCCGCGATGCCGCCGCAGATGGCCGTGCTTCTGTTCGTCGCGCTCCAATGGCAGGACGTTGTCCGGCAGATCTTCATGCTGTCGTCGATCGGTCGCGTGCTCGACGAGAAGTGGGCGGGGCACATCAACGCGTCGGTGGTGGTCGGGTCGGTCGCCGCGATTGTCGGTCTCCCGTTGTCGTGCCTCGGCGCGTTGCTCGGTTGGGCGGGCCCGGTGATCCTGATCTACGGACTCATTGGATTGGTCGTATCGTCCGGAATCGTCGGCATGGGGCTGTTCTCCGCCGCCAAGGAGTTATTGCGGATGCACCCCGCGGCACGCGCTGCTCGCGGCGAGTCTATTGCAACGCGCTGATGCCGCGCGGAGCGTCGTCGCTAGAGTTGAACCATGAGAATGAAGGTCACCGCACTCACCCTTGTTGCGATCGCGACGCTTTCGGGCTGCCGCGCCCCTGGTTCGCCCGAAGGCCTTCGCGCCCACAACGTCAACGTCGGCGGCTGGCCCTTTGTGCCCACCGCGATGCGGGTGTATCCGCTCACGCACCTGGAGCCCGCCACCACCGAGACCGTCGGCGCCAAGGAGACCAAGCGCGAGGCTCGGATTGTCGTGCACCTGGAGTTCAGGGATGCGTGGGGCGACGGGTCGAAGGCGGTTGGTCCGCTGACGTTGTTTGTGTATGGGCCGGACGGAGGCAAGCCGGGTGCGGCGAGTGTGCAGCAGTGTCGGTACGACATCGATCTTTCCGATCTGCGGCGGAACGCGGAGTTGTTCGATCCCGCGACGCGGACTTATCGTGTGCCGCTGGCGGGGTTGCCCGAGTGGCTGAGCGAGTTGTCGAGCCAGCCGGGGAAGGACGCGATGGCGAACGTGAAGGTGACGGTGCGAGCGGAGATGAAGTCGCCGCGGGCGGATGGGAGCCAGGCGATGCTGGTGGATGAGTATGTGGTGACGAAGTGAGGGTTGACGGCGGAGCGGACGCGCCTCCTCTCCCCGCGAGCGGGGAGAGGACGACTTGAGGCGAAGCCTCGAGTCAGGTGAGGGGATTTGCGGGTACGTCGACACGGCGATGCTCGGGCGCACAAGGCCCCTCCCCGGTCTTGCTTCGCTCGACCACCCCTCCCCGCTTTGCGGGGCGGGGAGGCGCGCGGGGATGCGCAACCGCTGGCGATTCCCAGCATCTAACAATCTTCTATGACGCGCACGCCGCAGAATCTGGTGGGGATGGACTACAAGGCCGCGGGTGCGGCGTTGGCGTTTCGCGAACCCGTCATTGATATTCACACGCACATCCACGGCGCGGAGGCGACAAAGGTGTACGCCGCGGCGGCGCGGGCGTACAACGTGCGGCTCACGTACACGCAGACGCGGCCGGACGACATCGAGCATGTGAAGGGCGTGTTGGGCGAGCGGGTGCGGTTTGTGGCGATTCCGAACTTCACGATCGCGGACAAGGCCGTCGCGTTCGGGTCGGGGTATCTGGATCTCATCAAGCAGCTCGCGAGCGAGCACGGCTCGAAGATGATGAAGCTGTGGAACGCGCCGCGGACGCGGGATTGGTTCACGGGGCCGGATCGCGATGACTACATCCAGCTCGACGGCAAGTGGAGAGTCGCCGCGGCGGATCTGGCGGTGGGTCTTGGCATGATGATCAAGACCCACACGGGTGATCCGGACACGTGGTTCAGCGCGCGGTACACCGATCGCGCGAAGTACGGCCTCAAGCGTGAGCATTACCGCGGGCTGGAGGTGATGCTCAAGAGGTATTCCAATGTGCCGTGGATCGCGGCCCACATGGGCGGGTCGCCGGAGGACTTGGTTTTTCTTGATCAACTGCTCGAGCGGCACGCGAATCTGCACCTGGACACGAGCGCGACGAAGTGGATCGTGCGCGAGCTGAGCAAGCACCCGCACGACGCGGTGCTGGCTTTCTTTGAGAAGTGGCAGGACCGGATCATCTTCGGGTCGGACATTGTGACGATGGACGATCAATTGGTGAAGAAGACGCCGGAGCAGCAGCGCATGAGCGTGATGAGCGATCTGGCGGATTCGCCGGAGAGCGCGTTCGACCTGTACTGCAGCCGCTACTTTGCGCTGCGGACGATGTTCGAGGGCTGGGGGAGCGATGGCCGGCGCGAGGATCGGCCCAGCCCGATCGCAGACCCGGACCTCAAGATGTGCGAGCCGTCGAAGTACGACGAGTGGTCGAGTCCGATGTTGCGGGGGTTTGCCTTGCCGCGGGAGATTCTGGAGAAGGTGTACTACAAGAACGCGGAGCGGGTGGTGATGGGGTGGGAGCGGGGGACGTGGAAGGTCGGCGGCGGGTAGTGGGCGGCAGCGCTCGCCTCAAGCCCCATCGTGATGTGCGTTCAGATTGTGTCAATGCTCTGGTGTGGCCTGGCTGAGCGGTGGCAGGGGTAGCCTCGGACGCTATCGTGACGGAGGCCGGTTGTTGCGGGCTGCCGCGAAAGGTTGCGGTGTGATCGTGTCGGGAGTGTGCGACGATGAAGCACTTCAAGATCGTAGTGGTGGCGGCGATCGGCGCGGGACTCGCGATGCTCGTGTCGTCGTCGGCCCGGAGCGCGGCGGCCGCCGGTGACGGGGAAATGGCCGGCGGAACCAGCGTGATCTTCATTCATCCCGACGGAGCGGGCGCGAACGCGTGGGGTGCGGCACGGGCGTTGTATGTGGGCCCCGACTCGGACCTGAACTGGGACCGGTTGGAGAACATCGCGCTGTACCGGGGTCACATGTCCGACGCCCTGACGGCGACCAGCAACGGCGGGGCGACGACGCATGCGTACGGCGCACGCGTCAAGGCCAAGTCCTTCGGGCTGGACGGCGACGTACCGATCAAGCGCGACGGCGCACCGGGCGAGAGCCTCGCGACGCTGGCTCGCGGCGTCGGCAAGAGTGTGGGCATCGTTTCGAGCGCGGTCGTGTACGACGCGGGAACGGGTGTCTTTCTCGCACGCGTCACCGAACGAAAGAACTACGACGAGATCGCCAGCCAGATGCTGGCCTTCGGTCCCGAGGTGCTGCTGGGCGGCGGGGAGGAGCACTTTCTGCCCGAGGGCGTGCAGGGGCGTTTCGGTGCGGGTGTCCGCAAGGACGGGCGCAATCTCGTCGAGGAGGCGCGGCGAGCGGGCTACGTGGTGGTGTACACACGTGAGGAGTTGATGCGGGTGGAGTCGGGCACGACGAAGCTGCTGGGGCTTTTCGCGGCGGGCAGCACGTTCCTGGACGACAGCGAGGAAAAGAAGGCGGCCGACAAGACGCCGTATTACGTGGAAACCGCGCCGACCATCGGCGAGATGGTGGAGGCATCGCTGAAGGTTCTGTCGCGCAATCCTTCGGGGTTCCTTCTGGTGGCCGAGGAGGAAGGCAGCGACAACTACGCGGGCAAGAACAACACCAAAGGCGCACTGATGGCGCTCCAGCGCGCCGACGAGGCGCTGGGCGTCGGACGTGCGTTCACACAGAAGAACCCGAGGACGCTGCTGATCACCTGCGCCGATAGCGACTGCGGCGGGATGCAGGTGGTCAGTGACGACGGCCTCGATGCGGACAGCCCGGTACCGGCGCGAGACAGCGAGAACGGCGCACCGCTCGACGGCCGCGATGGCACCGGCACGCTGCCGTTCATGGCCAAGCCCGACGCGCGGGGGCGGAGTCTGCCGTTTGCGATTGCGTGGGCACGGGGCGGCGACGTGAGCGGGAACGCGGTGCTGGTGCGAGCCACCGGGTATCGCGCGAGCGATCTGGTGAAGGGAACGCTGGACAATGTCGGCGTGCACCGCGTGATGCGCGAGGTGCTGCTGTCGCCATGAGCGAGCAGTCGTTGATCACGCTCCCGCCGGGGCAGGCGGCGGTGCCGGGGATGCCGATGGTGAAGCCGTGCCGGATCTTGTGGTTGGGGATGGTCCAGTTGATCTCGCTGACGAGTCCGAGGCAGCGGATGGTGCCGTGGTCTTCGACACCGGTGAGGCGGCGGCCGCCGGTGTTGTTGAGTTCGGCGAAGAAGATCTCGCTGGTGTACTCAACGGTGATGGAGCCGATGGCGGTGTTGAATGTCCTGGTGTTCCAACTGGTCCACTTTGTGAGGCTGGCGGCGAGGGCGTTGGTGTTGACGAGCAGGACGAGCGCGAGGGCGGCGCGTGTGCACGGCGCCTTTCGGGATGGTTGAGTTCAAGGCGATCGGCGCTACAGGCAGCCGAGGGCGTTGTATGCGGCGACAAAGATGCCGAAATCGGCGTCGTCGACAACGCCATCGTTGTTGAAGTCGCTGGGACATCCAGCGGGCATCGCGGGGTCCGCGCAGTCAAGGATGTCGTACGCGGGGACGAACAAGGTGAAGTCGGTGTCGTCGACGAGGCCGTCGCAGTTGAGATCGGCGGAGCAGGGGACGACATCGATGGCGTTGCTCGACGCGCTGCCGCAGGGGTTGGTGACGACGCAGCGGAAGCGGAGCGGCGTGGCGCCGCCGGTGGTGTTGAGCGTGAGCGTCAGCGTGGCGGTGCCGGGGTTGGCGGCGGAGATGGTGCCGAAGGCCTAGGGGATCGGGCCGACGGGGACGTTGACCCAGGTGTTGGTGGTGGTCTCGTACTCCCATTGGTACGAGATGGGGCCGACGCCTTGAGCGGTGGAGGAAAGCGAGACGATGGCGGCGGGGCAGGCGGAGGTGCTCTCGGGCTGGGCGGGGATGATGAACGAGCCGAAGGCGACGTTGTCGAGCGTGCAGGAGTCGTTGGCGGCGACGGAGAACTCGCCGCGGAGCTTGATGGCCGTGAGGTCGGCGAGCACGCTCTTGAACTGGGACTCGGTGGGAATCGCGCCGCTCAGCGTGGCGACGCGCCAACCTGCGGTCTCGAGCAGTGGCACGGAGCGGGTTTCCCAGGTGTCGATGACGGGATTGGCGAGATTGATGACGAGCACGAGGCCGGCGCCTTCGAGTGTGGCGTCGGGTTGGCTGTTCACGGCGGAGCCTGAGTTGGTGGTGTTGAACTGCCAGCGGAGCAGCCCGCCGTAGTCGCAGGATCGATCGCCGAGGTACGCGGCGGGAGCGCTGAAGCCCCAGTAGCCACCCATACCTTGGTCGTTGCCGCGAATGCCGCCGCCGGGGTTGCCGGCGAAGGGGGACCAGGCGAGGTTCTCGCCGTCGGAGTAAAGGGCCCAACCGTTGAGGCCGGTGTCGAAGGTGTCGAAGACGGTGGGCTGGGCGAGGACGGGGGTGAGCAGCGCGGTGGTACAGGCCACGCCGCAACGGACGGCGGCGCGACGGCCAAGACAGAACGTGAACATCGGAATGCCTTTCTGAGGGCGGAAGCGGGACGACCTCAGGCTATCCGAAGGGGCGGCTTGCGCCAAGAGAAAAGCAGCCACCCGACCGGTTGGTCGGGTGGCTGTTTCGTTCGCGTCGTTTCGAAGACAAGCGAGTTTGGACTCAAGCGAGCGGGCTGATCCGCGAAGCCTGATCGCGTTGTTATGGGCAGAGCAGGTTGTTGTACGCCTCGGCGAACAGCACGAAGTCGCTGTCGTCGACGAAGCCGTCGTTGTTGAGATCGCTGGGGCAGCCGGCGGGCATGACGGGGTCGTTGCAGTCGAGGATGTTATAGGCGTTGGCGAAGATGACGAAGTCGGAGTCGTCGACGAAGGTGTCGGCGTTCAGGTCGCCCTTGCACGGGACTCGGATCACAGCGACGAAGGCCTGGGTCTCGCCGTCGAGTGTGCCATAACCGGTGATGACGGAGCCGTCGGCGCTGACATCTTCCGCGGAATCGAGCGACCAGTCGACGAGTTCGGACTCGCCATACTCGTCGATGAGGAGCTGACGCAGCGAGAACATGCCGCGGCCCTTGATCCAGACGAAGGCTTCGTCACCGTTGGGGCCGTCGCTCTGACCGACGATGACGTTGCCGTCGTCGGAGACGCCGAAGGAGATGCCGTCGGGGAGTGCGGCGCCGGTGCCGCCGGGGATATCACCGAGTGACTCAACAGTTGCGGTGCCTGTGGAGCGGTCGAAGATCCATCGTGCGGCGTTGGGTGCTCCGCCGCTGTCGCGTGCCCAGCCGACGATGACGTTGCCGGCGGCGTTGATGCCGCGAGCCTGACCGCGCGAGGCTCCGGCTGCGGACGGGAGTTGGGGGAGTTCCCGGGTGCCAAGCGCGGCGGTCCAGACGAAGGCGACGTTCTGGCCCGAGGCGTTGCGGCTGCGGCCGACGACGATGTCGCCGTCGGCGCTGACGCCGTAGGCGATATGGAGCGTGTTGCTGGCGGATCCGCCGGCGGTGGGGAGTTCGACGATGCCGGTGGCGGCGGTCCAGCGGAAGGCAGCGAGAGCGGTGGTGGAGCCGGTGAGGTGGCCGACCACGACATCGCCGGTGGCGTTGAGAGCGTGGGCCTGTCCGCTGAGAGTGCTGAGGGGAACGAAGCCCGAGGCGCTGGTCCAGCGGCCCGGAACGGAGACGGTGGGATCGAGCGGGTCACCGGTTGCGATCGCGGTCAGGCCGACGCCGACCGTGCCGCCCTGGTTGAGATCCCAGATCAGTGCGTAAGGCTCGATGGTATTGGTCGAGGGGACGGACGAGGTGAGTGACCACGCGGGTCCGAACCACAATCCCGCAGCGGTGTCGGCGGGGCCGAAAGGGCTGAGGCCGCTCTCACCGGCGATGACATTGCCGTCGGACGAGACCGCGGTGCCGTAGGAGTAGGTGTGTGAGGGGGCGACGTTCCCGATGGGGTAGAAGCCCACGGGTCGGGTGGCGGCTTGGCTCACGGCGACGAGGGAACACAGAGACATATAGAGCGCAACAGATCGCATCGAGAACTCCTTCAGGCCCGCCGGCGACGCGGAGCGGACAACGCGGTGATGGCAAACAACAACGAGAGCGACGGGGCTCCCGGCACAATCAACTCCACATGACGTCGGGCTTGTTCGAGGGTCGTGGCGTCCACGCCGACTCCCAGCACCACGAAGGCGACGTTCGATTCCTCAAGGCTGGCCATGGACGCCGACAGTGCGAAGAGGTAGACGCCGTCGGCGGGGCGGTCGGCGCCGAGCGGGTCGCGGGCGGCGTTCCCGTAGATCTCGAACGAGGGGTGGCGGTGCATGCCCCCCGCGCTGCTGGTGCTGCCGAGGCTGAGCCAGCCGGTTGAGGAGGTGCTGGCGTCGTGCACAACGACACCGGGGCCGTAGGCGTGTTCCATGACTTCGCCACCAGCGGGAGCGGTGAAGCGGATCGGGCCGACTCCGGACCAGTGAGCCAGATTCACTCCTCCGAATGCGCTGGGCAGCACGCGGCCTCGCACCGAGACGACGCCCCGGCCGGGCAGGGTGGAGGCGCCGCTGGGTAGTTGGTTGGCGAGGCTGAGCGCGTTCCAGCCGGGCGTGTCGCCGAAGACCAAGCCCGGTGCGGCCTCGATGCGTTCGAGGGATCCCGCGAACACGCGGTAGTCGGTGAGGACGGGCGGATTGCCGCCGAAGTCATACCCAGCGAGCCGCAAGCTGTTGCCCTGTCGGAACAGAAGCATGTCGATGTGCGCTGCGGACGCGAAGGGCGCGGGGGCCACAACGAGCAGAGCAGGGGCGATGGTGGCCAGTGTGATAAAGGGGAGTGTTTTCATAATGATAATGAATTATCATTATCAGTATAATCATGAACCGCGCTTCGTCGAGGGGATGTGTCCGAAAAAAGCGGAGAATTGTGTTTGTCGCGGTGTAGGCGTCTTAGCGGCGCCGGCAACGCTGGGGGTTGTGCGGGGTTGCTGTCTGTGGTGGAGCGCAAAGAAAACGCCCGCCGATGGGCGGGCGTCGAGGTCAGGAAGTTTGGCTGCTGCGGTTATGGGCAGAGCAGGTTGTTGTACGCGTCGGCGAACAGCACGAAGTCGCTGTCGTCGACGAAGCCGTCGTTGTTGAGATCGCTGGGGCAGCCGGCGGGCATGGCGGGGCTGGCGCAGTCGAGTTCGTTGTAGGCGGTGGCGAAGAGGACGAAGTCGGAGTCGTCGACCTGCCCGTCGAGGTTCATGTCGCCGGCGCACCAGGCGGTGACGGCGCACGAGAAGCCCTGGACGGCGACATCATCGAGAGCGGCCTCGACGACCGAGCCGTTGCCGGTGTCCTGGGCGTTGAAGCGGACGCGCATGCTGGCGGTGGGGGCGACGCCGATGGAGGAGAGCCGGAAGGACTTGAAGAACCACAGGCCGTTGACTTCGGGGGTGTTGATGTTGCCGGGGCCGACGGTTTCGGCGGTGGTCCAGGTGGAGCCGTTGTTGTTGGAGACCTGGACGACGAAGGTGTCGGCGTAGGGCGAGGCGCCGGTGCCGATCGAGTACCAGCGCCAGTAGGAGATCTCCGCATCGGACTGGCCGGCGAGGCTGAAGGTGGGGCTGACCAGGATGGTCGAGCCGTTGTCCACGTCGGTGGAGCCGCCGCTGTTGCCGAAGAAGCCCTGGCCAGTGATGAAGCACTGGTCGTCGGTGTCGGAGCGGTCGCGGCCGGGCTGGGCGACCGAGCCGATGGGCGAGACGCGTTCCCAGATGCCGGCGGTGGCGGTGTTGGGGCCGACGGTCCATCCGGCGGCGTTGGTGGTGAAATCGGTGGAGTAGATGTCGGTGGTCACGCCGCTGCGGGTTTGTGTGAAGCCCGAGCACGGGATGCGGACGCTGGCGCCGCTGGTGGCGAGGTCGGCGTACCACTCGACGACGGCGTTGCAGGGGATGTCGGCGAGGGCGGAGGCGTAGATGTTGCCGCCGTGGTCGTAGATCGGTGCTTCGAGGGTCGCGCCGGCGTTGACGCGGTAGAAGACGCGGCTGTTGGCGAGATCAAAGCTCTCGCTGCCACCGGTGATGTTGAAGCGCAGCGGGACGAGGGTGCCGGCGGGGACGTCGCGTTCGGCGCCGTCGAGAATGGCGACATTAATCGTGGCGGGCGCGGTGGTGACGGTCAGGTCATAGAACTGGGCGGTGGCGGCGGCGCTGTTGTCCTTGATCTGGATGTAGTAGGTGCCGGCGGCGGGGAGAGTGAAGTTGAGGGTCTCGATCGCGCCGGCGGGGGCTGCGGCGGCGAGGGCGAGGGAGGTCGAGCCGTTGGTGTCAAAGAGCTGGATGACGGCGTCGACGGCGGCGCGGGAGTCGAGCGGGTTGCCCGAGCAGCACGAGCCGGAGTTGCCGGAGCAGGCCTGATCGGAGTCGTCGTACTCGAGGCCGAGCGGGCGCATCACGACGGTGAGCTGCGTCGCCTGCGAAACGGTGATGGCGTAGTAGTCGTTGTCGTTCTCGTCGGAGAGCGAGACGGTGGAGCTGAGGTTGAGTTGTGCGAGACCGCTGGCGACCGGGCCGGCGGGCGTCGGGAGTGTGCCGACGATCAGTGTGCCGCAGTCGCCGATGGCGAGCGGGGTGGCGGTGAACTCGTCATCGTTGGGCTCGAAGATGTCGCCGTAGGAGAACTGGGCGTGGCGGATGTCGTCGTGGCGCGGGCCGTCGTAGGCGGTGGAGACGAAGGGCTCCATGAGTTTGGAGGTTTCGATGGGGCAGACGTGAGGCTGGCCCATGCCGTGGCCGTGCTCGTGGGAGACGACGTTGCGGAGGCGGAGGGAGTTGTTGGCGGTGTTGGTGTAGAAGTTGTCGCCGGTGTCGATGACCATGTCGCCGCCGAGGGCGTCGTCGGTGTCGGGGTAAAAGTTGTACGCGAGGACGCCGCTGTTGCCGTCGATGAAGTGACCGGAGATGCGGACGTCGCCGCGGACGCCGGCAACGCCGAAGGCGGTGCTGGGGAGGAAGGTTCCGGGGTTGAGCGGGTCTTCGGGGTTTCGGAGGGCGGCGCCGTCGTCGTTGGGTTCGTAAACGAAATCGATGCCACTGACCTGCTCCCAGCGATCAAAGACGGACTGGAGGATGGGGAGCCAAGTGGCTTGGTTGCCGTAGATGCCGTCGAGGTAGGCGCGGAGGTTGGAGTTGGAGTCGGCCTCGCCATTGAAGCCCTCGACGTCGGTGCCATCGGGGACGATGGACCAGGTGATGGTGATGGGCTTGCCGAGGGGCGAGCCGGCGGGCGAGAGGGCGGTGGAGGTCCAGCGGGGGCCGACGTTGAAGCGGTCGTTGAAGGGGTTGTCGATCGATTCGGCGAGGCGGAAGGACTCCATCACCTCGTTGGGAGTGCCGGGCCCGAAGCAGGCGGCGAGCTTGGCGGTGTTGGGGCTGGCGAACTCGCGGGCGAGGCGGCGTTCGACCATCTGCCGAATGTTGGCATCGAGCGTGGCGAGCTTGTCCTTCAGCGTGGAGGAAAGCAGCGGGGCGCTGTGTTTCGCGAGGTTCGCGCCAGCGGGAAGGGCCTCTGGCCGGTCGGCAGCGACACCCATCACGGCAGCAAGACCGGCCGGAGGCCGGTCCCACTGGTACTGGAACTGGGAGAGCGCAACGGCGGCGCCGGCGAGTGTGGTGAGAGTGACGACCGAAGCCCAGCCACGACGAGTCTGCATGCGTGTCCCTTCTGCGAGCGATGGGAAGACCATCGGCAAAGGAAGGCCGCCGCGCCTCCTCCGGCGCGGCGGGCCCTCGCCTTTGCATGTTCAAGCTAACCCAGGAGCTTGCAGTGAGCAAGAGAAAAGGGCCGAGAAGCAGGAAAGTGGTGTGAAGCCGCGGGTGTCGGCGGCGATGGTTGGGATCGATTCGGATCGTCCGGTAGCCACGACGCTATTCTGCTACCGCGTCTGTGTATGGCACGGGCGTGGTCGGGGAGTTCCCCGGGTTTGTGACTGGTGTGAAAGCATGATCTCCCTGGCTCTTATTGCGGTACTGCTGTTGATCAGCGCCATGCTCGTCATGAGCGAGATTGCGGTGGTGGCGTCGAGGCGGGTGCGACTGGAGCAGGCCGCGGAGCGGGGCGAGCGCGGGGCGGCGACAGCGCTGCACCTGATCGGGCACCGGACCCGCTACATCTCGACGATCCAGATCGGAATCACCGTGATCGGGATTCTGATGGGCAAGCTGGGCAGTGATTCGTTCGAGGATCAGTTCCACACATGGCTTGTCGACAACTACCCCGTGCTCAAGACCTGGGCGTGGCTGATCTCGACGGCGGTGATCGTCGTCGGCTTGACGGCGCTCATGCTGCTGTTCGGCGAGATCATCCCCAAGCGGTTGGCTTTGGCGAATCCGGAGTTCTTTGCCAAGCTCTTTGCGGGATCGATCTACTTCCTCGCTCTGGCGGCAACGCCGGCGGTGTGGTTGCTGACGGTGTGCACAGACCTCTTTGCCAAGTCGATCGGTTTGAAGGCGGGCGGGGACGACGACATCAACGAGGACGAGATCCGCGGGCTGATCCAAAAGGGCGGCGAGTCGGGGATCTTCGAGGAGAAGGAAGCTGAGATCGTTGATCGGGTGTTCCGCTTGGCGGATCGCAAGGTGAAGGGGCTGATGGTGCCGCGGTCGGAGATCTCGTGGATCGACGCCAAGGAGAGTGCGGATCGCGTGCGGCTGATCGTCGCAACCAGCCCGCACTCGCACTTTCCGGTGTGCCGCGGGGGTATGGACGAGATTGTCGGCATCGTGCACGTGAAGGACCTTGTGAAGTACGGCCTGGTGACCGGCGGGGAGCTGTCGCTGGAGCAGCTCGCCCAGCAGCCGCTGTTTGTTCCGGAGAACACGCTGGCACTGAAGCTGCTCGATCGGTTCAAGGAAACACGGCAGCACATCGCGCTGGTGGTCGACGAGTTCGGCGGGACGGAGGGGTTGGTGACGCTGAACGACCTGGTGGAGGCGATCGTGGGGGACGTGGTGCGGGGCGAGTCGTCGTCGGAGATCACCAAGCGAGCCGACGGGTCGTACCTCGTGGACGCGCGGATGCCGCTGGAGGAACTGGCGCAGGCGCTGGAGCGGGAGTCGTTTGACACCGAGGCGCTGGGGTTCTCGGACACGGATATTCAGACAGTGGCGGGGCTGGTGCTGGCGATCCTTGGGCACGTGCCGCAGACGGGTGAGATCGCGGAGGGGCTTGGGCTGCGATTCGAGGTGGTGGACATGGATCGACAGCGGATCGACAAGGTTTTGATCTCGGCGGTGCGGGAGCTGCCAGAGCAACCCACGGGCGAGGCGGGGCACCCGAGCTGAGTGCGGCCTGTGAATGATGGGTGATTTTGGGGGAAACCGGCGGGCGGACCTTGCGGGGGGGACATGCGTGTGGAAGAATCGGAGGTCGGGCCCGGGGGGATTCGTGGGCGCGGGAGTGCTGTGATGGAGCGTTTCACGACGTTGGCAGTGGGTATTGCCGCGGCACTGGTGTGCGCCGCGGGGGTCGCCCGCGCCGAGCGTGTGCGGATTCCCAGCCCGTACCCCGAGCATCCGCTGTTTCAGGATTCCGACGACAGCGAGCGAGCCTGCGTGCTGCCGCCGCAGGAGTTTGATGATCGGAGCCTGTGGAACGCGAACCTGTGGCCGGGCGGGGTGGTGTGGTACACCTTTGATCCCAACGTTTCGAGCACGAACGCGGACCGGGCCCGGATCGCGATGTACGAGATCGAGACCGTCTGTGGCGTGCGCTTCAACCCACGGACGAACCAGGCGAACTACATCAAGCTGACCGAAAGCAGCGGCAACAGTTCGTTCGTCGGGCAGATCGGCGGCGCGCAGAACGTCAACCTGTTCAACTGGTCGTTCCGTTACATCGTGATCCACGAGCTGATGCACGCGCTGGGCGTGCACCACGAGCAGCAGCGATCGGATCGCGATCCGTTCGTGGTGATCAACCAGTCGAACATTCAGTCCGCGTACTTCAACGCGAACTTCCCCAAGAACGGCGCGACGCCTGTGGGGGCGTACGACTTCGAGAGCATCATGCACTACGACGCGTGCACGTTCTCGACGTGCTGTCCGGTGGCGTCGTCGTGCGCGTGTCCTTCGAACTGCCGGAGCATCTCGGCCCAGCCGGCGTACGCGGCGTTTCAGAACCTGATGGGCAATCGCAGCTACATGAGCCAGGGGGACAAGGACGGATTGGTGAGTCGGTATGGCGCGTCGCCGGAGGACGCCTTCGCGCCGAACTTCTCGCTCGCCACGGCCCGGCAGTTGGTCAGCACGCAGTCGATCATCGGGCGGCTGAACACCACCAGTGATTGGTACAAGATCACGGTTCCGTCGGCACAGGTTCTGAGCGTGTCGGCGATCGGTGATGTGTGGGCGCCCAGCAACGCCAACGTGCGGATCAAGAACGCGGGCAACTCCACGCTCGCGAGCGCGTCGTTCACCAAGGTTGGCACGACGATCTCCGCCAACCCGAGCCGGGCTCTCGCGGCGGGGACGTACTACATCGAGGTGACGCGTTCGCAGCCCTTCGGCGGGCCGTACGTGCTCACGGTGACATCCTCGTGCAAGCCACTGGACTTCACCGGCGACTCGATCGTGAACGATACCGACTTCACGCTCTTCGCCGCGGCGTACAACCTGGTGACGTGCAGCGATCCGACAATGCCGGCGGGTTGCCCGGCGGATGTGACCAAAGACGGCTTCGTGGACGACGCGGACTTTGGCTTCTTCGTCAGCGCGTACAACACCGTGGTCTGTCCGTAGGCGATGCGTGGTTCCGCCAGGCTTCAATGAGCGGAGGAAGCGATCGGGGCTTCCTGATCGGGGCTTCCTGATCAGGGCTTCCTGATAAGGGCTTCCTGATAAGGGCTTCTTGATTAGGGCTTCTTCTCGACGCGGCCGTCGGGAGAGATGGACTGGTCTTCGCCGGGCTCGGGCTCGGTGGGCGCGCCGCTGAGGGCGGTGGGCGCCGAGCCGGTTCCTGGGTAGATGACGCCGTAGATCACGTCGCGGGCGGTGGTGTCGTAGTAGTTCTGCCAGGCGGCGAGTTCCTGCTCGTCGTAGAAGAAGTCCCAGATGGCGAGGCCGGCGGCACCGACCTGGCGCGGGATCTCAAGAGCCTGGCGCAGGTTGATCGGGTTGATGAACTGGTTCGCGTACGCGCCCGAGGATGGGTGGTACTTGAGCATGAAGAACGGGTAGACGGGCTTGCCGCGGCTGACGCGGACGGACTCGCCGACCATGCCGAGGATGTACGCCTCGTTGCCGGCGGGTTCGACCTGACTGGGTCCCGCGGGTGAGGCGACGGAGTAGACGGGATAGATGGAGGGGCAGAGCACATCCACGAGATCGAAGTACCACTTCATCTCCTGCTCGTGGATCTCGCGGTAGCGGGCGAGATCGACGCCATACTGCGGCACGCCGTTGAAGATCCAGTACGAGCGGAGGGGGATGCCGTACCAACTGAGCTTGGCCTTGGGGCGTTGCTGGCGGACGATGTTGGCGGTGAACTCGTAGTACTGGCGGACAGTCTTCTTGTACTCGGCCTGGATGATGGCGTCCCACTCGGTGTCGGGCTTGCCGGCGAGGAGTTCGGGGCGCTTGGTCTTGATGTAGTTCGTCCAGGCGGGCTGGACGTGGCTGCTCCACTCCCAGCTCGGCCACCACGACTCGTGGTCGATGCAGATGACGCCGCTGAAGTTGACGTCGGCGATGGTGTCGTTGATGTCCTTGATCAGCTCGGCCTGGTGGCGGCTGTAGAAAGTTGGATCCCCGGCGATCAGGTGCGGCCCGTCGTGCGGATGCAGACCGATGGTGCCACCGGAGATGTCGTTGACGAGCGGCACGCCGCGGTACTGGATCTGGTCCGCGTTGCGGCTCTGGATGGCGAGGCGGACGTCGTAAGACGCGCCGGGGCCGGCGAGGGCGAGGTGCGACGCCGCGGCCAGCGCGAGCAGACTCATCGAACTGCGTGCAATCGACATGTCCACGATCCTCTCTATTCCCGACGGGAGGGTACACGACAAGGCCCGGAAACTGAAGCGTCATTGGGCGGGTGGACCGAGCAGAATTTGAGTCGGAATCGCAAGATTCCCCGCGTGAAAACACGCGATTTGGGTCCGTTGAACGCACCGGGCGGTCGGGACGGCGTAAACAAAGTCGCGAGCTTTGGCCCGCGCGATCGGTACGACAAAGGCCAAACCCACCCCCCAACCCCCTCCCTCTGGGAGGGGGAGCAACGAAATGCCGATCAAGTGTCGAACGCATGACGATGGGACCCGATCATCCGCCGCACATTCTGGTCAACGCGCTGTCGGTGAGCAGCGGCGGCGGGTTCACGGTCGCGCGGGAGGTGCTGCGTGGGCTGGCGATGCTGCGGCCGTCGTGGACGTTCACGCTGGTGATGACCGGGGGCAGCGCGTTTCACGAGCCGATGCTGCGGGAGACATTCCCGGCCAACGTGAGGTTCCTTTGGGCGCCGGAAGGCACCGGTCAGTTGCGCTCGCGGCTCGTCTTCGAGAACTTCACGCTGGTGGACTGGTGCCGCGAGCAGCGCGTGAGCGCGGTGGTGCAGCTCAACGGCCAGAAGCCGCCGCGGCTCAAGGTGCCGATGATCGCGCATTGTCAGGACCCGGTGCCGTACTTGCCGGAAGTGTGGGGGCGGGGCCTTCCAGGGCCCGCGCCTCTGCGAGCACGGCTCGGCGCCGCGATGCGCCGCCGCGCTATTCGGCATTCGCTGAAGCACGCCACATGCGTCGGCTTCACCAGTGGCTATCTGCGCGATCTGATCTTGGGCTGGGAGAAGGTGACGCCTCAACGCGCCGAGGTCTTCTACAACGCGGTGCCGGATGAGTGGGCGACGCGCGACGCGGCGGCGATGCCCGCGCTGACGGCCCGGCCGCTGGAAGTGTTGACGGTGAGCGATGTCACGCCGCATAAGCGGCAGCACCTGGTGGCGCGGGCGGTCTGTGCGCTGCGGCGTGAGAAGGGGCTGGAGTCGCTGACGTATCGCATCGTCGGGCGCGTGTTCGATGAGTCGTACGCGGAATCGCTGCGGCAGATCGCGCGGGACGCTGGTGCGCCTGACGCGGTGAAGGTGGAAGGACGACTGTCGGGCGAGGCCGTCGAGGCGGCGTTCAAGAATGCCCGCTGCTTCGCGTTCATGAGCGTGTGCGAGAGCTTCGGGATTCCGCCCTTGGAGGCGCTGAGCTTTGGTGCGCCGGTGGTGTCGAGCCGCTGCTGCGCGATGCCGGAGGTGCTGGGCGAGGCGGCGGCGTTCGTCGAGCCGGACGATGAGGCGGGGCTGATCGCAGCGCTGCGGCGGGTATTGACGGACGCGGCGTATGCGGAGGAGCTGCGCCGCCGCGGGTTTGAGCGGTGTCTGCGGTTCCGGTGGGGCGAGACGTGTGCGAAGATGGTGACGAGTCTGGAAGAGATGGTTTCGCGTGGTCGATAATTCTGTTCCCTCCCGCATCACACCCACAACACCTATGCCCCACTTCATCCCCACACAGTTCCCACAGGTCGCCTCGAAGCTCAAGGGCCGCGTTGCGGTCATTACCGGCGGCTGCGGCTTCATCGGCTCGCACTTGGCCCACGCCCTGGCGGCCAGCGGCGCGACGGTGCGGGTGCTGGACGATCTCTCCGGCGGGTTTGAGTCGAACCTCGCGCCGGCGCGGGATGCGGCGAAGGCCAGCGGCGGAAGCGTGGAGTTCATCAAGGCTTCGATCCTCGACGACGCCGCGCTGCGGAAGGCGATCGCGGGGAGCGACTTCATCTTCCATCAGGCCGCGCTGGTGAGTGTGCCGGAATCCGTCGAGAAGCCGGAGAAGTGCCTGGGTGTGAACGTCGAAGGCACGCAGCGGGTGCTGCTGGCGGCCAAGGACTTGAAGGCGCAGGAGAAGAAGGAGAAGCGGGTGATGTT
The DNA here is from genome assembly GCA_947459215.1 of Phycisphaerales bacterium. GTDB lineage: Bacteria > Planctomycetota > Phycisphaerae > Phycisphaerales > UBA1924 > JAFEBO01. The sequence goes on along the minus strand of CANHCQ010000008.1, from coordinate 67,953 downwards.
CGCCGCCAGTGCGGCGGCGTACGGCAACACGCCCAGCCTGCCCAGCAAGGAGACCGACAACCCGGATGTCTGGTCGCCCTACGCGATGAGCAAGGTCAGCGGCGAGCTCCTGCTCCGCACCTTCGCGCGGTGTTTCGGTCTCTCGTGCATCAGCCTGCGCTACTTCAACATCTTCGGGCCCAGGCAGGACCCCAAGAGCCCGTACGCCGCGGTGATCAGCGCGTTCGCCGACACGCTGAGCGCCGGCAAGCAGCCGCGCGTGCTGGGCGATGGCGAACAGACGCGGGATTTCACGTACATCGACAACGTGGTGCTGGCGAACATGCTGGCCGCGACGAGCGAGAAGCCGCTGGCGGGCGAGGTGGTGAACATCGGCACGGGCTCGCGGATCCGGCTGCTGGATGTGCTGAAGCACATGGGCGAGGCGCTCAAGGTGGATTCGACGCCGACGTTTGGCCCGCCGCGAGCGGGGGATGTGCGGCACTCGTCAGCGGATATCTCTGCCGCACGTTCGCTCCTGGGGTATGAGCCGGTGGTGGATTTTGGGGAGGGGATTCGAAGGACGCTGGATTGGGCGCGTGGGGTGAAATGAAACAAGCCGCCGATGGCTCCCCTCGGGGGCATCGGCGGCCTGCTCGCGCGGCCCGGGATCGGACAAGTCAGGTCGGGCCGCAAGGAGAAGTGGAGTCACGGACAGAGCAGCTCGTCGTACGCCGCTGTGAAGAAAAGGAAGTCGGCGTCATCGACGACGGTGTCGTTGTTGAAGTCGGCGAAGCAGCCTGGGGACATGGTGGGGTCGGCGCAGAGCAGAGTGTCGTAATCGCGCACGAACGAGACGAAGTCCGCGTCATCGACGTTTGTGTCGAGGTTGAAGTCGGCGAGGCAGACGCGGGTGGAGGCGGAGATCGTCTGGCCGCAGACGTCGGTGAGGACGCAGTCGAAGGTTCCGCCGCGGATGAAGTCGGGGGAGAGGATGCGGAGAGTGTTGGTGAACGCGCCGGAGTAGACGCCGGCGAGGTTGGCGATGGGGACGCCGTTGCGCCGCCAGGCGTAGGTGTAGGGTGCGTTGGCGGGCACGCCGAGGGTGAGGGCGAGGGTGCGCTTCTGCGGCGTGGCGGCGGGGGCGGACTGGAGGATGATGGGTTTGCAGGAGAGGGGTGTGGGTGAACTCGTCGCGATGCCGCAGGCATTCTCGATGCGGCAGGCATACAGGCCCTGATCGGCGTTCGTGATCCCGGTGATCGTCAGCGTCGCAGTCGCGCTGCCGCTGATGCGATCGTCATCGGAGAGTGGAACGCCATCCTTGAGCCACTGGTATGCAGTTACACCTGTTGCGGCGGTTGCCTGAAACGCGACAGAGGAACCCGGCAACAACGCGACGGCCTCAGGCGACACGGAGACAAATGACCCCGTGCACTCGACACGCCCCATCATCGGCGACGTCGCGGTGAGGCCGGGGTTGACCGGCACACCGACCTCGCAGACGAACTGGTTCGGAGATTCGTCAATCAGCGTGGTTGTGCCAGTTGGTTCGTTGAACTTCAGGAGAAGCACCGTTTGCGGGTCAGCGATCAGGCTGGACTCCACTGGAGGTGTGAACGCTCCTGAGTATCGAGGTGTCTTGCTGATCCGAACCCAATCGAGCTTCCCAATAAAGCTCGGCAGTTGTGGGGAGACGAGGTATCCCTTGCCCTTTTGGAACATGCCAATCGCCATGTTCGAGTCGGTGCCGTCCGCGTAGCTCTGCCCGCGAGACAGTACGGCTGCCGGCTGGCCATCAACATAGATGATCCGGCTTGTTGTATCTGCCACGTAGGCAATGTGCATCCAGCGGCCGAGGACGATCTCCGGTGATGAGCCCGCGTTGTATCCAAGAGGGTTGTCGTAAGCGACAGAGAAGCGGTACTGATTCTCGCCGAGCTCAAGACACTTGTCCTCGACGGAGATCTGCTGCTCCCCGATCACGTAACCAATGGCAGGCGCGGTAAGCCAAATTCGGAACTCATACGTGAATGGACCTCCGGCGAGCAAGGTGTCGCCGAGGATGCGAATGGTGTCCGTCGTGCGCGTGAACTCGGCGTATGTTGCCGGACCCTGTGCGGGCGCGGCGGAGAACGGAACGACCGCCGTCGTTGGTTGCGACGTTTGGGTGGGTAGGTGGATCGTGTTGTTCGTGGGGGATGCAACCCCTACGAGTGAAGCGACGAGTGTTGAGAAATAGGTCACCATGTGTTGCTCCCGAGAGGTCTGAATGAACAGTGAACGGGGTCCGCCGGTTTCACCCGTGCACGGACCCGCGAAGTCCACCCCGCTAAGAACGGACCTGAGAACCGACAACGGACATCTGCGGCGTGCTGATGTCGCGATTGCCGTGTCTGCTCCGTTCTGGTTTATGTCGGACGCGAGCGCGTCGGCGCGAAGGACAGCATGAGGCGCGACAGAGGGAGCGGGGTGGCATACGGGAGAGAGTGCGGGATGGAGCACGGGATGACGCACGACACGCCTTTGTTCGCTACACTGCTCGATGCCCGGCGGGCCGGTCTTCTGCCTTGGTGGGTGGGTGATCGGGTGCTGCCGGGGGGTGATGGACAGACTCGAATCTCCTCCTCCTGGATCGTTTGGCGATGTGGTCGCGCGGGCGTACCCCGCGCTGCGGCGTCTGGCGGCGGCACGCGCGGTGGGGACGGGTATTGCGCCCAGTTCGCTGGTGCAGGACACGCTGTGCCGCATGTTGCGTTTGCCCGAGCCGCCGCGGTCCGAAGAGGACGTTCAGGCGGTGGCGTTCACGATGATGAAGTGGGTGCTGATCGACCGGCTGCGGTCGGAGAAGGCCCGCTCGGCGCGGGAGCTCGCGACGGCGGACGGCGAAACGCGGCCGACGCTCCGCGAGGATGCGCGGCTGGAGTCGATGACGGCGGCGTTGGCCGAACTGGCCGAGGCCAATCCGCGCAAGGCCGAGGTGATGACGCTCTCGGCGGTCTGTGGGCTGACCAATGTCCAGATCGCCGCATTGCTCGATGTGAGCGAGAAGACGGTGCAGCGTGATCTGGAGTTCGCCCGCGCCTGGTTGGCATCGCACAAGCCCGCGTGACGATTCCCTGCTGAGCAACAACGGGAAGGCCATGGCGACGACCGCCTTTGAAGAACTCGAGCGTGCGTACGACGAGGCGGTCGGGCTCGATCCGGCGTCGCGGGTTGCGTACGTCGAGAACCTGCGGTCGCGGTCGGGTGAGATCGCGTCCCGATTGGCGGCGATGCTGGAGGCCGACACCCAGCGTGTGGATGCATCGGTGCGGGACATGCTGGCGGAAGCCGAGCAGAGACGATCGGGGGATCGGCTCATCGGGCCGTACCGCGTGCTGGGCGAACTGGGCGAGGGCGGTTTCGGGGTGGTGTACCTCGCCGAGCAGCCGGCGCCGATCCGGCGGCTGGTGGCAGTGAAGCTGCTCAAGCCGGGTATGGACAGCAAGGCGGCCTTGGCCCGCTTCAACGACGAGCGGCAGGCGCTGGCGCTCTTGGATCATCCGACGATCGTGCAGGCCTTGGACGCGGGGACGAGCGCCGAGGGTTGGCCGTACTTTGTGATGCCGCTGGTGCCCGGCCTGGCGATCACCGCGTACTGCGCGGAGAGCAAAGCGACGATCGCGGAGCGGGTGCGGCTGGTGATCGAGGTGTGCCGCGGCGTGCAGCACGCGCACGGGCGTGGCGTGCTGCATCGGGATCTGAAACCCGGGAACGTGCTGGTGGCGTCGGAAGGTGGAGCGGCGCGGCCGCGGATCATTGATTTTGGTTTGGCGCGATCGCTCACGACATCGCTGACGGAGCATCAGACGCTGACGCTGGCGGGTCAGCCGCTGGGCACGCCGGAGTACATGAGCCCGGAACAGGCGGCGGGGCGACCGGTGGATGTGCGGAGCGATGTGTACGCGCTGGGGGCGATCTTGTACGAGTTGCTCACCGGGCGGGCGCCGGTGCCGACCGAGGCGCTTCGTGCGGCGGGATCGCGCGGGATCGCGGGGGTGGTGGCGGATCACGTGGTGACGCCGCCGTCGCGGACGGGCAATTGGGATGTGCGGCGGGAACTGGACTGGGTGGTGATGCGGAGTCTGGAGAAGGATCCGGAGCGGCGCTATCCGACAGCCGACGCGCTCGCGGCGGATCTGGAGCGGTGCTTGGATGGGCGGGCGGTGGAGGCAGGGCCACCGGACCGGGTCTATCGCGCACTGTCGTGGCTGAAGCATCATCGGGGGCTCGCGATCGGTGCGGCGGCGGTGCTGCTCACGCTGATCGCCGGTGCTTCGGTGTCGACGGTGATGGCGTTTCGGGAGCGGGATGCGCGTCAGAGCGCCGAGCAGGTGGTGGACTTCCTGAACTCAATCTTCGCCGGGCTGGATCCGGTGGTGGCGCAGGGGCGTGATCGGACGCTGTTGACGTTGGCCATCGATCAGGCGAGTGCGAGCCTGAAGAACACCGCGATGGCGTTGGAGGTTGAGGCGCGACTAGTGGGCGTGCTGGCGGGCTCGTACTTCGTGGTCGGGGAGTTCACCAAGGCGTACCCATTTGCACAGCGCTCGTTCGACCTGACGCGACAGTTGTATGGGCCGGATGATCCACGCGCGATCGACGCGCTGCGGATGTTGATCGAGGCCAAGAACGCGAATGTCGATGCAGTGTCAATGGACTGGCTGGTTCCCATGACGCGAGAGTTGCAGGACCGGGCGACCCGGATGCTGCCGAAAGGTTCGCGGGCTCGGCTCAGGGCGATGGCGGTGGCGCTGATGGGCAGCGAGACGTCACGTGAACGGACCATCGCGGCGTACGAGGCACTGATCGCTGAGGCGGAGCAGTCGCTGGGAAAGGCCGATCGGCTGACGCTTATGGTGCTACGTCGCGCCGCCCGACAGCGCACCGACAATGCAGCATGGGCTCTGAGCGCTCTTAGGGAAGCGCGGCGGCGGGCGATCGAGGCGTACGGCCCGGATGATCCGGAGACCGAGCTCGGACTGGCGACTGAGTCGTGGGCGCTGGCGTCGGTCGAAGGTACGGACGCGGCGATCGCACTCCTGCGCGATCGTCTGCCACATGCGACCCAAACACTGGGCCCGCTGGCCCATCCGGTCTTTGTCGCCCGCTACAACTTGGGAAGCATGCTGGTCGACAAGAAGGCTTATGCCGAAGCGGAACCAATTCTGCTCGAGGTGTATGGCCTGGTGGTCCGCAAGCACGGCGCTGTGAGCGGGTGGGCGAATTGGGTGGATGCAGCACTGCTGCGCATGTATCTGCGGACGGGACGGATGGTCGAAGCAGAGGAGGTGGATCGGCGGACATGGGTGGATCGTCCGATCGGGCCACTGCTGAGCACGGAACTGTGGATGGAACTGGCGCGGGCGTGGGTCGATGCGGGTCGGCCGCAGCGTGCGGCGGAGTACCTGGAGCATCTGCGGCGAGTCTCGCCGGAGGATGCTGCCCCGCGGGTTGAAGCGGTGTTGCAGGCCGATCGAGACGCGAAGAAGTAGATGAGACGCCGCGATGAGCGCACGCTCATCCTTTCGCGCACAATTCGCCGATATTCCCTCCTGTCGGTTCTGTCCCGGAGGTTGTCGTGCGCGCCGAGAGTTGGGATCACATTGCTGGACACCAGGCCGTTCCGAACGCGTGTCAGCTCGCGTGGTTGGATGCTCGGATGGATGGGTTGACCGAGGCCGCGGGCGAGGCGATGGCTGGCCCCGGTGTTGGCCCCCGTGTTGGCCCTCTTGCTGGTGGTTTGACGCGGGCCGCGGGGTTGGCGGTGGTGGCTGCGGTCGGGCTGGTCGGTTGCGCGGGTGGTGGTGCGGGCGGCGGCGGGAGCGGCGGACTCTCCGCGAATCGGCCTCGGGACGTCAACGCCGGGCTCAACGCGCTGGCGAGTGATGATCGGCCGACGCCGGAGGAGCTGCACCAGTTCATCGAGCGGGCGGCGACGGATATCGAGGACTTGAAGGCGGTGCAGGAAGAGCGGCGTCGTCGTTTGGCGCAGGCGAATCTCAAGGTGCCGGACGAGAAGCCCGCGGCCGTTCTCCCGGATGTCGCGGCGAACGGGGCCGGCGCGCCGACGAACCCGGAGACCGCGCCGAACTCATCGCTGACGGCGCTGGCTGGGACTGAAACGCCGGCTGGTGCGGCGACCACGCCGGCGCCGGCCGTGACCCCGGCGCCGACGCCGCAGGATCGGGTGCGGGCGTTGACGGCGGAGCTGCGTTCGCTGATCAATCAGCAGGTGGGCGACCCCGAATCATCGGTGTCGAGCGCGCTGGCGATGGCGATGCTGGAGATGCTCTCGTCGCAGGAGAACGGAGCGGGTTCGCCGCCGATGGCGAACTTGAGCGATCGCGAGCGGCAGGCGGTGCAGTCGGTGCGAGACTTGATCGACGGGCTGGCGCGGGATCCGGCGGCGGCGAGTGATCCGTCGCGGGTGGCGCAGATGCTGGCCAAGAGCATGGATGCGCTGGCGAGTGCACAGAGCGTGCGGGTGGCGCGGGCGGAACTGTGCCGCAAGGTCGAGGCGTTCGGACGGTTCACGCCGTTTGAGACCAATGCGTTTCTGGCCGGGCAGGCGCACCGGGTGATCATCTACACCGAGGCGGCGAACTTCGGGTATCGCGATCTGGGCGAGGATGCCAAGAACGGGCAGCGATGGGCGGTGGAACTGGGGCAGGAACTGCAGCTCTACACCGGCGACGGCAGCATGCTGGCGTGGCGTCGGCCGGAGCAGACGGTGGTGGAGCCGTCGCGGAACAAGCGGCGGGACTTCTTCATCACGCAGATGGTGGAGTTGCCGCGGACGCTGACGATCGGGCCGTACTCGCTGAAGGTCGTGCTGCGCGATCGAGTGACGGGCGCGAAGTCGGAAGCGATCATCCCGATCCAGATCGTGGCGGATCAGGCGCTGGTGCGGGGCGAAGAGAAGTAGATCGGAGCTGCGATCAGGACAGTGGGACCGGCCTCAGGCCGGTCTGCGTTGTGCTTTGGTCGGTTTTGGGGTGCTGTTGCAGTCCGCGCGTCTGTCGACCGGCCGGGAGGGCGGTCCCACTGGCGCGAACGGGCCTGAAAGGTTGCGCATGTGCGATCACGAGTAGCCGAGTTGGTCGAGGTCTTCTTCAGAGAGGCCGAACTCGTGGCCGATCTCGTGGAGCAGCGTGACCATGATTTCTTCGTAGACGACATCGTCGGCGTCGGGTTGGTCGAAGCCGCCGGCGAGGTCGAGGATGCCTTCGCGGAAGAGGTGGATCTCGGAGGGGAGTTCGCCGGAGCGGTCGATGGGGCGTTCGGTGGCGGCGACGCCGGTGTGCAGGCCGCAGAGCTCGAGGGCGGCTTCTTCGTCGCCTGGGTCAACGCCGAGCTCGCGGAGCATCTGGGGCGTGGGGCGGTCGAGAGCGACGACGGGGACCTCGTCGAGCAGGGCGCGGACGGGCGGGGGGAGCTGTTCGATGGCTTCTTCGAGCAGGGCGTCGAAGCGGTCGCGGGTGGCTTGATCGAGCATGGATCCACCTCCCTTCGACGGTCGTTCAGCCGGCGCGTGATTCGGGGTTGAACATGGCCCCGGTGTGATCGCCCGCGCCGGTGATGGACTCGAGCGAGATGGGTCGGCTGAGCACGGAGGGGACGATGCGGATGCAATCGACCAGCACGCTGAGGATGCCGACGGTGAAGAACATCGAGCCCACGGCGATGAGGATGGTGCCGACGAGCAGCGCGGACTGTGCTGCGCCCGTGCCCAGCATGGACGCGAGCAGTTGAGCCAGGTCGCCGAGGGAGATGACGCCGAGTGCGCCGACCATCGCGAGCATGGTCTGGCGATCGACGCGTCCGGAGCGGAGGAGCATGGATCGGTGGACGAAAAGGCGGGCGTTGGGGCGGAGGCAGGCGAGGACGACGGCGAGGATGAGGCAGAGGGCAAGGCGGAGGCCGGAGCGTTCGGGGTTGGCGATGCCGTTGGGCATGAAGGGTGTGGCACCCAGAGGATCAAGTCGGGTGAAGAGCACGTGGAGGCCAAGCGCGAGGGGGAGATAGAGGAAGACGCCAACGACCGCGCGGAGCGTGCCGTCGAGCGGGATGTTGGCGTGCGGGCGGACGAGCACGCAGGCCCCGACGGCGGAGGCGAGGACCCCGGCGACGACACCGAGGGGCAGCCACTCGGGATTGTGCAGGCCGAACATCTCCGCCGTGCGAAGCCACCAGATGCAGAACGCGGCGAGCAGGGCGCCCAGGGGCCAGACGAGAAGGCCGATGCCGACGACGGTCGGGAAGGTGATGGGCTGGAGTTCGGAGGCGGCGGGATCGACCTTGGCGAGGATGGTGCCGCGGACCGACATGCCGCATTCGGGGCAGCGGCCTCGGACGGAAAGCCCGCGGAGGTTGTAGCGGCAGCGGGCGCAGAGCAAGTCGCCGGTGAGTTCCCGGGCAAGTAGCGGAGCAGCTTCGCCGGGCTCGTGGGTGTAGGCGGTCTGGGTTGGATCGAACGAGTCGGACAAAGCGGTCTCGGCTCCGGCGCGGGTGGTTTCCGCGGTGTTTCTTCGGTCAGAGTGTACCAGAGGGTGTGAAGGAAGCAGAAACGCACCGGCTGGAGCGGTCGGGGCGTGTAGAGTCTGGCTTCAGGAGGTTGTGATGGCACGCTTGGTTCGACACGAACAAACCGCACCGATCAAGATCGACCCGGCGACCTGGCCCAGGGACGAGCAGGGGAACCTGAAGGTGATCTCGATCTGCGCCTGCGGCATTTCGTCCAAGTTCCCCTTCTGCGACGGGGCCCACAAGGGCTGCAAGGGCGAAGAGCCGGGCAAGGTGTACCGCTACGACCCGGTGACCAAGGCGATTCTCGACGCGACGCAGGAAGGGTGATGGGAAGTGTGAAGTGGTGAGCGGGAAGGGGTGCGTGCGGAACGGTTCGGCCGTCCGAGCGTGCCCACCGACAGAAGCCGAGGCTTCGTTGCAGGGCCTCCTCAGCCTTGGCGTCTGGGGAGGGGCAGTGTCCTGTGCGCCCCTGGTCTTCCGCTTCTCGCGTCGTTTCAGAATTATGAACGAGCGGTGCAAGGTTTCTCGGGCGGCGGGCAAGTCCTTGTGTCCGCGGCGGGTTTCCGCTCGCCGCAGACCGGTCTGGAATGACCGTTGTTGATGAGAGCCGATCCGGCACGCCGCGTCACTCAAGAAGTGCGGCGGGGGATCGAGGGACAAGACACACCAATCGCACACCGGGCGCCAACCGGTTGCACCCCGAAGGAGCCGCATCATGCTTCGCCTGACCGCTATCACTCTGTCTTCGCTCGCCGTCGTCTCGACGGGAACGAGTCTTGCCGCGATCACGAGCGTTTCGGGGCAGGCGACATTCCTGAACGTGAATCCCCCCTCGGCCACGTTTGGGTCACTGACAGGGCCCAATGTCTACTGCTGGGACGAGAAGACCAACATCACCACCACCGGCGTGTGGGCCGACATGACCAACAACCCGGCGAGCGAGTCGAGCGCGATTCCCGGCGTGGTTGTCGGCACCTTCGACAGCCATTTCCTGCATCTGGATAACCCCAACGGCTTCTTCGGCACCAGCGGCAGCGTGACGTTCAGCAGCAACATCGTCGCCGTGTTCTTCCGGGCTGTGAACCTCGACAACACGGACGCACTCTTCGGCAACAACAGCACGACGTACGACACGTTCTACCCGCTCCGCGGCCTGAACGCCGCGTCGATGTTCAGCATCAGCAACAACCTGCTCAAGTTCAATCTCACGGCGATGGCGCCCACCGCCGAGATGATCGAGCTGCGAGTGCTGACGTACAGCGTGCCCACGCCCGGGGCGGCGGCGACGCTCGGACTCGCGGGCCTCTTCGCGGCACGCCGTCGGCGGCGTTGAAGTGACTTTGGGCACGCATCCCGCGCGGGCTGAAGCCCGCGGCTCGGAATCGCAACTCCTCGCTCCGCGTTTCTCCTGATTCTCCGTTCTCCTCCCCACTCGCACACTCACTCAGGACTCCACCATGAACACCCGCACCGCCGCTCTCCTGCTCGTCGCCGCTGCTTCGACCCTTGCCGCTCACGACGCCTCGGCCGCCATCACCGGCGTCAGCGGCCAGACGAACTGGCTGTTGCTGCCGCCCGCGTCGTGCACCGCCGGCACGCTCACCGGGTTCAACGCCCATGCCTGGGACGAGCAGCAGAACGTCGCGTTGACCAACACTTTTGTGGACATGACGAACAACCCCGGCAACATGGGCAGCCCGATTCCCGGCCTGCTCAACGGCAGCTACGACAGCCACTTCATCCACTTCGAGGGCATTCCCGGCGTCATCAGCGCTCAGGGCAACGTCACTTTCAACGGCACCATCGTCGGCGTTGCGTTCGTCAACACCACGCTCGACGCGACCGATCCGCTTGTTGGCGCGTTCGGAACGGTCTATCCCACGACCTACTTCCCCCGCGGCACCAACACGCTTCAGCCCTCGTTCTTCTCGATCAACGGCAACACCATCCACTTCAATCTCGCGGCGTTGTCGTCGGTCGGCGAGGTGGCCCAGATCCGCGTCTTCACGCAGGTGCCGACGCCCGGTCCGATCGCGCTCTTGGGTCTGGGCGGCCTGCTCGCGGCGCGGCGTCGGCGCTGAAGTCTCGTTCACCAGAAAGAAACAGGGGCGAAGCCGAGATGGCTTCGCCCCTGTTGACTTGTGACGCGTTGGGCCGACTCAGGGACAGATCATCTGGTCGTAATTGGTGGCGAAGAGTGCGAAGTCCGCATCGTCCACCATCTGATCCGCGTTGAGGTCGTAGAGCGGGCGGGCTTCGGGCACGATGGTGGCGTTGTAGGCCTCGGCGAACTGCACGAAGTCCGCATCGTCGACCAGATCGTTTCCATCGAAGTCCGACATGCTGCAGACGCTCGGGCAGCCGCTGCTGCCGCAGAAGATCGGGAGACGACCGACCTGCGATGCGGCCTGACCGCCGGCGGCGGCGGGATCGTCGACGAACCACTGCACGAACAGCACCTGTCCGGGGCTGACCAGGCTGGGCAGCAGGGGCCAGTGCAGCGTGGCGAAGCCGACGCCGTTGCCGGCGCCTTCGATGTCCTGCACGCTGAAGAGTTGCTGCGGCGTGATGCGGCCGTTGACGGGCGGCAGAGTAGAGACACCCAGGCGTGCGGTGCTGCCGCCGAGCGCGCCGTCGAGGCCGACGCGGAACTCGCGGTTGCCGATCATGGGCGGGGCCTGCACGACGACTCGGGGGACCACGCCGCCACTGCCGGCGACGCCGGTGTTGGGGACGATGGTGGACTGATCGGCGGGGCGGTTGGTGAAGAGCGTGGCGCGGTCGAAGGGGAAGGTCTGGTCACGCACGCGCGGGTCGAGCAGGCCGTTGCTGATGAAGTCGTTGATCTGTCCCGCGACGTTGGGCGGGAGCGCGATGCCGTTGAGCACCGGGTCGCGGTTGGGCGGCGGGGGCTGGACATTGCGAGCGTTGGCGTAGAAGCCCAGCACCTGGCCGATGTTGGCGAACTGGCCGTTGTGCATGAAGGAACGCTTCAGGCTGGCGTTGCGCAGGCTGGGCACCTTGAAGCGACCGATGTCGCCGGGCACGCCGGTGACGGCCTGGCGCCCGATGTCCTCGTTGTTGGGACGCAGGCCCAGGTTGCGGAACATCGAAGGCACATTGGGGTTGTTGACGGTGTTTGCGAACAGCGGCGGGGTGTGGCAGACGGCGCAGCTCGCGGTGTTGGGACCCGCGGCGAGGAACGCCTGCAGACCCGCCTGCTGGTTGGCGGTGAGCGCGTTGGTGTTGCCGGCCTGGAACGCGTCCCACGGGGTCTGGTCGGAGACGAGCGTGCGCTGGTAGGTCGCCAGCGCGAAGGCGATGCGGCGGGCGGTGATCGCCTGGTCGCCGAAGGCGCGACGGAAGAGTTCGCGGTACGAACGCGTCGTGTTCAAGACGTTCGCGACATCGGCGGGGATGTTGGTGGAGAGATCCAGCGCCCGGACCCGCGCCAGCTTCTCGGTGAGTTCGGGCCAGTTCATGTTGGCGTGCGCCATCTCGATGTCGTTGACCGGTGGGCCGGCGGCCTGGGATTCGAGTGCGCCGCCGTTCCGGATCGCGACCTGCCCGGTCTCGGGGTCGATGAACTGGCTGCGGGCGCGGCCGTCCCAGAAGAGATCGGGCGCGTACATCGCGTTGATGTTGGAGTTGGCGGCACGGTCGGTGATCTGCGGGCGCAGGCCGAAGATGGCGCTCACGTCGAAGTTGTTGAAATCGTCAGACTTGATGACGCCCGGGGAGCCGAGGATGTCGTCGGGCGTGTTGAGCACGTTGTCGGGCCCGGGGTGGCGGGCGAGCCGCGGATCGGCACCGGCGTTGGCGTTGACGTGGCACGAGGCGCACGAGACGACATTGGCGGTGGAGAGCTGCTCGTCAAAGAACAGAATCTTGCCCAGCACCCGCTTGTTTTCGGTGATGGGGTTTTCCGGCGGCGCGGGTACCAGGGGCAGCGCCGCGTGAGCCTGGTGGGTCAGCATGCCGCCGGCGAGCAGCGGCAGAGCCAGCACAGCGCCGGAGAGCGTCCGAGAAAAACGAGACGACAGCGAGCGGATCGAGCGATTGCGCAGCGATCCAGTTCCCCGCCCCGCCAAGGTCATCTCGTGCATGTGTGCCTCCTGATTGTGAAGAGGAACACGCACGCGAACGCGGTTTATTGCGGGATCTCGCAGATTTCCGTCAACGCTCGGCGGTCGAACGAGACAAAAAGACATCGCGGCTGCTCTGGCTCAGACCAGCGGCAGCGGCTTGCGCAATCCGATGCCGTGGAGATAACTGACGAAGAGGTGGGCCGCGATGCGTGCGGTGCGGCCACCCTCGTCGTGGGGCGGGCAGAGCTCCATGAAGTCGAGGCACGCCAGTTCCATCGCGAACCCGATCTGTTTCAGGTCCGCCGCCACGTCGCGTGCGGCAAGGCCGGCCGGGTTGGGCGCGCTGACGCCGGGCGCGCTGCTCATGTCGATGGCGTCGAGATCGACGCTGACGAAGCCTTTGGAGTTTTTGTCGTCGGGCAGCCCGCCGATGCGAGGGGCGGCGGTCGAACCCAGCGAGCCGCGGTTGCGGATGAACCACTGTGTGTGCTCGCGGCTGTTCACTTCGGGGGAGAAGCCGACGATGCGGAGGCTGGCGGCGATGTTCTCTTCGAGCAGCCTGCGGAAGCCCATGCCGCTGCCGATGGTGTCGCGGACGTCGAGGTGTGCGTCGTAGTAGAGGCCGAGCAGTTTCTTGCCTGCGTGGGCGCGGGCGACGCCGCGGACGAGGGCGTAGGTGAGATCGTGCCCGCCGCCGATGCCGACGACGGTCATGCCGCGGGAAGCGAGTGACTCGGCGGCCTCGCTGACGCGGCGGTGCATCTCGGTGAGTGCGGCGGCTTCGTGTCCGGGTGTGCAGGCGGGCGGCGCGACATCGCCGGCGTCGAAGACGCGGGGCAGGTCGTACTCCGGTGGCGTCGCCACGCCGTAGCGAGCGAGCGCGGCGCGGAATGCGCCGGGGCCATCCTTCGCCCCGGGGCGGCCGTTGTTGAGACGCACGCCGGTGTCATCGGGCATGCCGAGGATGGCGACCGTGCAGCCATCGGGCGTGTCGGTGCGGATGTGGGCGGCGAGCCGGGAATCGGGAGCCGTGTAGCGGACCGGCGTGCAGTGGGGGATCATGTCGCCAGCGTATCCGACGCCTACGGGCAGGTGAGTTTGGAGTACGCGCCGGCGAAGATGACAAAGTCCCCATCGTCGGTCACGCCGTTGCGGTCGAGATCGCCCGGGCCGGGAGCGAGGGACTCGAAGTATTCGGCAAAGCGGGTGAAGTCGAAGTCGTCGACGATGCGGCTGCCATCGAAATCGCCGGGGCAGACAGGCCGGAGCACGTTTCGGCACAGGGCCGATGTGCCGTCGGAGAACTCGATTCGGAAGACGAACGAGCCGGAAGCGTTGATGGCGCTGGGCTGGCCGTCCTGGTTGGTCCCGGCCCAGAAGTTGGGAATGCCGGCGACGACGCGAGAGATGCCGGGCGCGACGGTCATGGTGTCGCCGGTCGCGACGACCTTGCTCATTTCGCCGGTGGGGTAGCTTGTGAAGAGGACGCGTTCGAACGTGAGGCCGGGGGTGGCGGCGGCCATTGGGGCGACGAGGAAGAGTTCCCCGTTGGGGCCGCAGGCGGCGGCGGGCGCGATCTCGCGCATGCGTCGCAACGGAACACCGGGGGCAGCATCGTTGCCCCGGACGCGTTGGACGATCGTGCCGTTGGTGCGGGCGGTGAAGAACGCGTGGTCATTCCGCGCCGTGACGTTGGAGCCGACGATGGTGGCCTTGAAATGGACCTGGTTGACGGCGTCGATGACAACCGACGAGAAGCTCGCGAAGGTGACGGGCTCGCCGAGCGCGGTAACCGGGATGCGCTTGTGGGCGACGGGCTTGATGCCGCTGGTGGTGGTGGTCCAGATGCCGTGGGTGAACTTGGAGGGCGACAGCCAATCTTCGTGGTCGGCGAAGAAGGCGATGGTGCCCGAGGAGTTCATGCGGTGCATGCTGGGCAGCACGCGGCGAATCTGAAGGGTGGTCTGGTCACCACCCTCGCCGGGGATACCGACGAGCGTGCCGCCGAAGGTCTGGATGCTGGGGGTCCAGTTGGTGGCGATCCAACGGGCGCTGTCGTTCCAGGGGCTGACGAGCGGGCCCTGCACGACGCCTCCGAAGGCGAGGCGGGAGTTGTTGTTCAGGATGGGGGAGAGCAGATCGCGGACGGTGGTGGAGGGCTGGGAGACGATGAGGCCGTCGCCGCCCTTCACAACGGTGCGGAGGATGCCGCCGCTGTAGAGCCACGCACTGCCCTGGTTGGCGTCGGTGATTCCGGTACCCTGCAGCGAGGCGTTGAAGGCGATCTGTCCGGAAGCGTTGATGACCGGTTCGCCCAGATCGCGGAAGATGACGCCGGCGGGCAATCCGGGTGCTTGCTGTCCGGTGAACGCGACGACGGTCACGGCTCCGGCTCGGGTGACGCGGAAGATGGCGAGTTTGCCCGCGCCGGTGCCGGCGCGGGCGGCGAACGTGACAACATCGCCGTTGCTGAGCGCGATGGCGGCCCGATCGACGCGCTGCAATGCGCCGAGGTTGGATGGCATGGCCTGGCCTTCGCGGACCAGCAGCCGCCAGTTGCCCGGGGTGCCGATCCAGATGCCGGTCTTGTTGGCGCTGGTGGTGGAGAGGGTGGCGGCGAAGGCGTAGATGCCGGGGTCGTTGGTGACGGGCGCGCTGAAGTTGGCGAAGAGAGCGCCGCTCTCGGTGTTGGGGGCCTGGGTGCCGGAGCGGAGCAGGACATCGATGGGTGCGGTGTCACCGCGAGCCGCGGACAGCCCGTGCGTCGTCGCCCAGGCGACGCAGAGAAAAAGAACGTTCCTGTTCATACAGCCCTCTTCCGTGCACCGCTTGGGGGCGGGGCGACAATGGTGTGGCACGACCTCGCTTCTATAGCGGAAAACTCCCGCAAAACGAACGAGAATTCGAGGAAAAATCCGCTCCCCGTGCACCTTCCAAACAAACGCCGCGAACCAGCGGGGCACGGCCGGCGCTGCATGGAGAAGCGCGGAAACCGCTCTGCATGCGTCGAAAGCTGCAACCAACAATCACCGGGACACGATGAACGGACGCAAGCCTTGATCCGACCGCGCAAACTTGCGGCGACTCCACAGGACCGCCGCATCCGGAGAATCGACATGAACCACCTTCGCTGTTCCTTTGCCCTGCTCGCTGTGCTTGTCTCGGGAAGCGTCGCAGCCTTGCCGGCCGCGGCTCAGGGAACCGGCCCGGGCGGCAAGCCCGCGGCTCCGGCCGCGATCGACACCAAAGTCACCGAGCTGTTGCAGCGTGCACGCGCTGTCATGAACGATGTGCAGAGCATGACCTACAACGCCGAGGTCATCGGCGTCATGCCCGATGGCAATCGCCAATCGATCGTGAAGAGCGCGGTCGTCGCGGAGCGCGGCGAGCAGGAGGGGTCGTGGAAGTTCCTCGTCGAGGGCAACTTCGCGATCGAGGCCAAGACCGGTGGCAAGCGCGAGAGCGAGCTGGATGTGAAAGCCTCGTACGACGGCGCCGAGGTCGCGGTTGTTGACTCGCGGCGGCGGCTCTTGCGACTCCAGGACACCAAGGAGCTCGAGGTCGTTCGCGTCACGATGAACCAGGGCAGCGCCGCGACCAGTGTCGCGTGGGAGCTCTTCGGCGACAAGCCTCTGAACGGCTGCGATGTCGCGATCAAGGCCGAGCTCGAGTCGCCGCAGACCGTGGACGGATTGGAATGCGATGTCGTGTGGTTTGTCCCACCCAAGGCCAAGAGCGCCAGCGGCATCGTGCACGAATCGGCGGTCGTGCCCAGCAAGATCTACTTTGCCAAGCGCGACGGCATTCCGCGCCGTTTCGAGATTTACCGCCCGGCGACCGCGAGCCTTCCGGCCGACAAGCGGGGCGAACCGACGCGGACGCTCACCCTGACGGGCCTCGCGCTCAAGTCCGAGCTCAGCGGGAAGAGTTTCACGATCGAAACACCCGACGGGTACAAGGTGACCGACGGCGATGGCAAGCGCCGCGCTCGGAGTCCCAAGTCTGAAACCCCGGCCGACGTGAAGCCCGCCGAGAAGACGCCGGCGGCGCCCGTCACCCCGGCGCCGAGCGGGACGCCGTCGACGCCGACCACGTACAAGTGGCCGCTGCTGCCGTCGGATCGGAACCTGATGAACACGGGCACGATGGCGCCGGCGTTCGAGCTCAAGGATGTGGACGGCAAGGCGGTGAAGCTCGCGGACTTTGCCGGCAAGACGACCGTGATGGTCTTCTGGGGCACCTGGAGCGAACAGGCGAAGAGCGCGCTGCCGGCGGTGCAGCGGGTGTTCGCCAAGTACCAGGGCAAGGGCGTCTCGTTCCTGGGGCTGAACTCAGAGTCGAACCCCACCGCCGACCCCCGCAAATTCCTCTCCGACAACGGCATCGCGTTCCCGAATGTGCTGAAGGCCGAAACAATCACCGGCAACTACCGGGTCAAGAGCTGGCCGACGATCTATGTCTTCGGCAAGGACCAGCGGCTGGTCTGGGGCGGGCAGCAGATTCCCACGCCGCCCGGCGGCGGAAGCGCTGCCCTGGAATACCTCGAGAGCAACCTGGGCCAGGCGATCGACAAGGCGCTCGAAGCCAAGTAGGCGTGGACGGCTGCAGCCGGTGTACCGTTGGGCATGGATGACGCGACCCGTCGTTACGCCGCTGTCAGCGCCCGCACCGCCGCGATGTTCGGCGTGGATGTCGTGCCGATCCGAAATCGCGATGGCGGTGGCAGCGTCGGTCGCGGCAAGCCTTCCGAGCTCGATCGCGAGCCGCTGATTGTGACCACGGTGACACCCGCGAGCAAGCAGGCCGCCACGCCGCGGGAAGCCGCGGCGCTCGCCCCCGCGACCGGCGGACGCGACCGCGCGATCTCGCAGCGCATGCTCGACGCCCTGCGCGAGCGTTACGAGGCCGATGCGCCGCATCAGCACTTTGTCACCGATCACCACTCGATCGTCTTCGGCGAGGGCGATCCGTGTGCGCGGCTGGTCTTCATCGGCGAAGCGCCGGGCGCCGACGAGGACCGCACCGGCCGGCCGTTCGTGGGCAAGGCCGGACAACTGCTCGAGAAGATGATCGTGGCGATGGGCCTGTCGCGCGAGCAGGTGTACATCTGCAACGTGCTGAAGACGCGCCCGCCCGGCAACGTGACGCCGACGAGCCGCGAAGCGGAGCTGTGCAGGCCGTACTTGATCGACCAGGTGCGCATCATCAAGCCCGAGGTGATCGTGACCCTGGGCCTGCCCGCGTCGCGGACGATCCTGCGGAGCGAGGAGTCGATGGGACGACTGCGCGGCAAGTTCACGCCCGCACGGTTCGACGGAGCCGAGGGCGTGCTGCACGGTTCCGTTGAAGAGGCACTCGGGCAGGATCATGCAAGCGTCGAGGTGGCGGTGATGCCGACCTACCACCCTGCGTATCTGCTGCGGGACTACACGCCCGAGAACCGGGCGAAGGTGTGGTCGGACTTGCAGCAAGTCATGGTCCGGATTGGACTTGCGGCGAGTGAGAAAACAGGCTGAGCAGGCCGCGTGCGAGTGGTTGGGAGGCCGCGGCGGCCCATTCCCACGGGCGGTTGGGTAGATCCGGATGGGCGGGTTCAGATTTGTGCAGATTTGCGGAACCCCGCCGGAACCGAGGGTTGCGCTGCCCGTATCGGTCACTGCTCACGGATCGGCGCGGGGATCCGGGGCGGGCGGCGTTTGGTCGCTCTTCAACTGTGATGCGCGTTCGCCGCGACGATCGACATGCCATGACCCCCACGAGACCCGGCGCACACGAGTGAATGCTCGCGGCGCCGGGGCTTTTTTCGTTACGCCGCCGCTGCCGGCGCGAAGCGCTCCACCCGCGCGACGCGTGACAGCTCCTGCGGCGTCCCGCCCGAGGGCATGATCACCAGTTGGGGTTGCTCGTTCCAGCAGATCGCCAGCGGGCCGCGGACGGGCTTGGTGAAGCTCGCCGTGCGGTCACCGATCTTGAGCCGCACGCCGGGATGGATCATCTTGCCGATGTGGATGTCGACCTTCGCTTGAGCATTGAAGCGGGCGTCGAGATCGGCGAGGCGTGCCGAGGCGTCGGCGTGGCCCTTCTCGGCGGCGTTGAGCTCGTACTCGAGCTCGCACATCCGTTCGCGCTCGGCCGCCGATGGTTTGGCGTTGAGCTGGATCATGCGTCGTTGCTCGGTGAGCGTGTCGAGCTGCGCTTGGAACTTGGCGACGGCGTTCTTGGCTTCCAGCCGCGCCCCGCGGAGCAGCGGCGCGTCGCCCACGCACAGGACCGTGACCGGTGACCGCTCGGAGCCGAGGGTGGCAATGCGCACCGAGCCGGTGACCTCGATCGAGCCGCCGAGGACGGTGGCGCTGGGGCTGTTCAGATCGCGCCCGACGATGAGATTGCAGTCGATGATTTCGCGGTCGACGACGAGGTCTTCGCGGACCACGCCCTTGACCTGCTCCATGTGCCCCGCCCGGGCCGAGCGTGCGATGGAGATGGTGCCGCGGCCGTGGCCGGCGATCCCGCTGCGGCACTCCAGCGATCCGCCGCAGAGAATGTCGCAGGGTTCGACGAGATCGCCGACGCGGATATCGCCGCGGGCGCGGACGCGGAACCCGGGCCCGATGCCTTTGGCGATGTGGACGTGTCCTTCGAAGTCGATGTGTCCGACGGCGAAGTCCACGCCGCCGTTGATCTCGAGCGTGTCGGAGACGCGGAGTTCGTCTTCGTGCAGGATGACAATGCCGGGACGCTTGGCGACGAGGCGTGACTCGGTGCCGAGCATGACACCTTCGCCGGCGCGGAGCACGGCGGGCTTGCCGTGCGTCGGCGCGATGGTCTGCCCACGCACGTCTTTTCCCGGCGTGCCGCCGGTGGGCGGAACCAGCGTCGCGATGGTGGCGCCCTGGGCGACGCGCACGTAGCGGGCGCCGGTGTAGTGATCGGTCTTGCCGGTGTCGGGTGCTCGCTCGGCCCGCGGGTTCATGTTCGCCGCCCACTCGACGCGACCGTTTTCGCCGTGGTGCGGCAGAGTTGCCCGCGCGATTACCGCCGATACCGGGGCGTCCGTGACGTGTGCCGCAGCAAGCGACTCGATCGCTGCGAGAACGTCGGGGTTCAGATCAACGCCAGCCTTCGTGGCTGCCGCGCGGAGCGATTCGGCGTCCAGGGGTCCACCTGGGAAGTGTGCCACGGCCTCGGCGGCGTCGGGGCTGATCTGAATCGAGATGGACGCGGGGCGTTCCATCGAACGACGCGGCGGCGCGTCGTTGAAGCATCGGCGGACGTTCCGGACGACTGCGACATGACGTGGAGCCGAGCGTGCAATGGCGAACAAGACGCCGGATCAGGGGTTACCCATTGCCCAAGTTTCGAGGGTGGCAAGCTGGGCAAGCGTGGGCGACGATCGTCGCGCTGCCGCGCGTTCGTGTCGCTACGCCGCGCTTTTCGCGGGCTCGATGCCATACGCGCCGCGGAGCAGATCGCGCCACGTCACGATGCCGACGACGCGGTCCGCGGCATCAACGACCGGCAGACACGAGATGCCACGGTCGAGCATGAGCTTGGCGGCGTCCTGCAGCGCGGTCGAAGGCGTGACGGTGATGACGTGGCGCGACATGATCTGGTGCACATGCTTCTGCAGGCTCGCGACGTCGATCGGCTTTTCCTGCATCTTACCGATGAACGGGCTCAGGTTCGCGAGCAGGTCGCGATCCGACACGATGCCGACAAGCTTGCCGTGTTCGAGCACAAGCAGGTGATGGAAGCGGAACGCGGCGAAGAGATCGCGGACCTGCTTGAGCGTGTCGTCGAGCTGCACGGTGACGACATGCCGCGACATGATGTGCTCGATCGCCATCAGCCCTCCGATCGCTGCGAACGGGCGCGCGAGGCGCGTCGGATGAACGCGTCGGCCAGATCACGCGGTCGCATGGGCGGACTTCCGGGAGTCGGCTGAGATCAGGGAGCCAGCGGCCGCACGTACGGCACGAGGCGGCGCCGGGCGGCTACCTGCGGCATTCTCGGACCGCGCGGTGCGTCACTTCGGCTCTTTGGGTGCCGACGTCGGCTTCGGCGCGTTAATCGACGGCTGTCCCTCAAAGTCCAGGGCGGTGTCGTTGGGCAGCTTGTCGATCTTGGTGATGACGATCCGCTGGTCGGGGCGTTCCGCGGCCCAGTTGACCTCGAACACGACCGAGACCTTGTCACCGACCTTCAGTCCTTCGTACGACACGCTCGGCGCTTTGCCAAAGGGCATGACCATCGGCTTCATCCCGGGCTTGCCCTGGGAGTCCTTGCCGATGGTGCCGCTCTTGTTCGCAAACGTCGGGATGCGCTCGTGGTGGAGTTTGAGCGCGTCGCCGTCGATGCCCGGCAGCGTGACGACCTCGCCTCGGGTGGTGTAGGTCGGATTGGCGGGCGCGGCGGGTGTCTCGGGCTTGGCTTCGGGCTTCACCTCGGGCGCTGCTGTGGGTGCTGCTGTGGGCGCTGCAATCGGCGCCGAGGTGGTGGGGGCCTCGGGTGTGGCCTCGATGGGGGAGGTTGGGGCCGGGGCCGGTTTGCTTGCGGGCGACTGCTCGCCGCAGGAGGCCACCAGCGGCAGGAGCGGGAGGGACATCAGGGCGGCAAGTCGGAGCGCGGCGTGCATGGGTGGGACTCCAAGGTGCGCGGCATCATTGGGATGGGCGCGGGCGGCATTGCTGGTACGAATCGGAACAATCCGGGTTCGCGGGTGAGAACCAGTGTCTTTGCCGAGCCGGCGGGCCCCACGATCGACTGGGGTATGGACTGGGGTATCGACTGGGGTGAGGGGTCAGGCGTTGATGACTCGGGCCGCCTCGTCCAGGAGTGCGTTGGCGACCTGGGTTGTCGGAGCCTCGGCGATGAGTCGCATGATCGGCTCGGTGTTGCTGCCGCGGACGTGCAGCCAGGCCCGCTTGCTTTCGATATCGACGCGCACGCCGTCCTGTCGATCGAGGCGCTCGCTCGCGAAGTGCTTGGCGATCTTTTCCGAGGCGACCTTCGCCTGGGACGTATCCGTGAGGTCCACCTTGCGCTTCACGATTGCATACGCCGGCATGTCGTGCACGATCGTTGACAGCGGCTTCTTGAACATCTTGAGCAAGCCGAGTGTGAGAGCGATGGCGGCGATCGAATCGCGGACGTAGGTGATGCGGGGCCAGATCACGCCGCCGTTGCCTTCGCCGCCGACAAGCGACTGGTGCGACTTCATCGCGCTGACGACGTTGGCCTCGCCGACGGCGGTGCGGAGCACGGTGCAGCCGTAGCGGGCCGCCAAATCGTCGAGCAT
The DNA here is from genome assembly GCA_947459215.1 of Phycisphaerales bacterium. Lineage (GTDB taxonomy): Bacteria > Planctomycetota > Phycisphaerae > Phycisphaerales > UBA1924 > JAFEBO01. The sequence goes on along the minus strand of CANHCQ010000008.1, from coordinate 46,017 downwards.
GCGGCTGGTGGAGAGGTTCGCCGCGAGCGTGAGACCCTTGGTCGACTCCCCTCGGCGCTTCATCGCCTCGAGGATCGCGAGGGTGGAGAGCACGAGCGTGTACTCCTCGCCGATGTAGGCGCCGGTTTCGTCGATGAGCGCGAGGCGGTCGGCATCGGGGTCCTGTGCGAAGCCGGCGACGCAGTTGTTGCTGCGCACGCTGTCGCACAGGCCGCCGGGCGCGGAAAGGTTGTCGAGCGTCGGTTCGGGCGGGTGCGGGAACAGGCCGCTGGTGTTGTTGCCGAGGTGGAAGAACTCGTCAACGCCCAGCGATTCCGCGGCGTTGATGCATCCGGCGACGCCGCTGGCGTTGACCGAATCCGCGGCGATCTTGAAGCCCTCGCCCAAGACCGACGCGTCCTCGCAGATGCCCGCGTCTTCGACGGCGCCGAGCACGCGAGCGACATGGGTCGGCGTCGCTGCGTCGTCATGGCACACCGCGCCGATTTCGTTCCACGCCACGCCGGTGTGTACGTTGGTCTTGAAGCGCTCGACGATGGACGTCGCCAGCGACGCCTCGGGCGCGCACGCGGCCGAGGCGAAACGATCACGACCCTCGGCGAGCAGGCACTTGAGGCCGTTCCACTCCTGAGGGTTGTGGCTGGCGGTGAGCACCATGCCCGCGACCATCTGCTTGCTGCGCACGCCCAGGGCGTCGGTGGCGGTCGCGACCGTCGGCGTCATCGCGACGCCGACATCAACGACATCAACACCCGAGCCCACCAGCCCCGCGATGGCGGCGTGGTGCAGCATCTGGTTGCCAGCGCGACCATCGCGACCGAGCACCACGATCGGCTTGCCCGCGTCGCGTCCCGCACGCTCCCGGAGGAAATGGCCGAAGCACCCGGCGAACCGGGCGGCGACATCGGGCGTGAGCGAGCGACCGACGATGCCGCGGCAGCCGCTGACGGACAACATAAGAGGAGCGTTGGAACTCATCGCGTCTCCAGAGAGAAGGATGATTGTCGCAGGCGAAACCCCCGGCGTCGAACCGGAATGACTTTGGCGAGCCTCGAGCGAGCGGGTCGCTTGGAGTCCAGAGCGAGTTGCGCCCACGCGTTCAGGCTCGAGGCGCGTGAAGGCACGGGGAGGCTCGTCAGGGGCATCGCGCAAGAATAAAACCAAACGCCGTACGAACAGGACTTCAAGTTCCGAAAACCTTGGCCTGCTCCATCGGCTTTGCTTCGGCGGGATCGATGTCTGGACGATCCCGGCGATGTGTGGCGCAGTATCTGGAATCCCCGGTTCATATCACCGGGATGCCACAGGAGCCTGACTTAGGATCGCCGGATGTACGAGATTGCCGTCCATTGCGAGTTCTGTGCCGCCCACGCCCTGATGATCTCGGGCCAGCGTGAGCCCGTGCACGGCCACAATTGGAAGGTGACCGCCGTCATCGCCGGTACCACCCTCGATGCCGACGGCCTGCTTTGCGACTTCCACACCGCCGAGGACGTGCTGAAGGAAATCGTCTCGCCCTTCGACAACAACAACCTGAACGCCTGTGAGCCTTTCAGCAAGGGGACGAATCCCAGCGCGGAACTGGTGGCCAAGCACATCGCCGACGAACTGGCCGAGCGTCTGGACGAGGCTCTGCGGCCGCACGCACGGGTCGCCAGCGTGAGCGTGACCGAGGCCCCGGGTTGTGTGGCGAAGTACATGCGCGTGGGAAGGGGTGAGGGATGAGGGGTGCGATCAAGCAGAGCGCGGCGTACCGCGCCTCCCCGCCCCGCGAAGCGGGGAGGGGCGTTGGATGCCCGGATGCCAAGGTCTCGAGGTACACGCAATCGCCTCATCTGACTTGATGCTTCGCATCAAGTCGTCCTCTCGCCGCGTGCGGGGAGAGGAGGCGCGGCACGGAATCGAAGTTGACGGAACTGGATCGATCGCAAGGAACGGAGTCTTTTGTGAGTGTCCCGGAGTCTGAGAGTCGTTCGCGTAACACGCCCCGGTCCGGCCCCGCAGCGGCCGGCGAGGTGAACGGCGACGCCGCGCCCGGGCGCCACGCCGAAAGCGGGGCTGCGCCGCAGTCCTTGCCGCCGGCGCCGGAACCCCGACCCGCGGAGATCGACGATGGCCCGCGCTTCTTCAACCGCGATCTCTCGTGGCTCGAGTTCAACCGACGCGTGCTGTGGCAGGCGGCGGACACCCGCGTGCCGCTCTTGGAGCGGGTGAAGTTCCTTGCCATCTTCACGAGCAACCTCGACGAGTTCTTCATGAAGCGGGTCGGCCTGCTGCGTCGGCTGATCCATACCGATCCGAATTCGCTGAGCCACGACGGCATGACGCCGCGTCAGCAGCTTGTGGCCATCCGCGCCGCCGTCAACGAACTGGTGGACGAGCAGGCCCGCATCTTTACGAGGGACATCCAGCCTGCGCTGGTCGCGGCGGACATCCACGTGGTGGGCTACGCCGAGCTCTCACAGCGTGATCGTCGCTACGTCGACGAGTGGTACCGGGCGCATATCTTCGCGTCGCTTACTCCTCTGGCGGTTGATCAGGGGCACAAGTTCCCGTTCATCTCGAACCTGTCGGACAACATCGCGGTGCTGGCGATGCCGCCGCGGTCGCTGAACCCGCGCACCAAGGCGGCTATGGGTGATCTCGATGAGCCGCGCTTCGCGCGCGTCAAGATCCCCGTCGGCACCGGCGTGCGCCGCTTCATCCCGCTGCCCACGCGTCCGGGCGAGCGCAAGGGCAGGCGGCTCGACCGCTTCGTCCCGCTGCTCGAAGTCATCCGTCACAACATCGCCGACCTCTTCCCGGGTGTCAAGATCAGCGAGCAGGCGGCGTTCCGCGTCACCCGCTCGGCGGGCGTGCAGCGCGACGACATCATCGAGGCGGGCACCGGCTCGCTCATGCGCACCGTCGAGGAAGATCTCAAGCAGCGGCGCTTCGCCAAAGCCGTGCGACTGGAACTGGAGGACGGTGCCAGCCAGGAGATGCGTCAGTGGCTCCTGGACAAGCTGAACCTTGTGCCGCAGGACGTGTACGACCATCCGCCGATTGACTACGCCGCCCTCTTCGAAGTCGCGGAGATCGATCGCCCGGACCTGAAGGAGCGTCCGTACCGGGCCGTCGTCCCGCAGCGTTTCGCGCACGTTGGTGCCCCGGGGGTCGACCCGGCCAAGGGCGCGAACTTCTTCGCGACCATCCGCAAGCAGGACGTCTTGGTGCACCATCCCTACGAGAGCTTCAAGCACTCGGTGGAGCGCTTCATCGCCGCCGCCGCGGTCGATCCTGACGTGATGGCGATCAAGCAGACGCTCTACCGCACCACGCCCGACTCGCCCTTTGTCGAGAACCTGATCCGGGCCGCCGAGAGCGGCAAGCAGGTGGCGTGCCTGGTGGAACTCCGCGCCCGCTTCGACGAAGGCCGCAACGTGCGGTTCGCGCGTCAGCTCGAGAAGGCCGGCGTGCACGTCGCGTACGGCGTCGCGGGTCTCAAGACCCATTGCAAGACCTCGCTGGTCGTCCGCCGCGAGCGCACCGGCCTGCGCTGCTACGCCCACCTGGGCACCGGCAACTACCACCCCAAGACGGCGCAGCTCTACACCGACGTCGGGCTGTTCACCAGCGATCCGGGCATCACGGCCGACCTGGTGACACTGTTCAACTTCCTGACCGGCCTGTCGGCCCCGCCGCACTACGAGCACCTGCTCGTCGCGCCGTTCACGATGCGTCAGCGCTTCGGCTATTTGATCGATCGCGAGATCGAGAATGCGCGGCGTGGGCTGCCCAGCGGCATCACCGCCAAGATGAACGCCGTCGAGGATCGCGAAGTCGCCGAGAAGCTCTACCAGGCGTCGCAGGCCGGCGTGCCGGTCACGCTGATCGTCCGCGGCTTCTGCTGCGTCCGCCCCGGCGTGCCCGGCTTGTCAGAGAACATCAAGGTCGTCAGCGTCATCGGGCGCTTCCTCGAGCACTCCCGCATCTTCCACTTCCGCAGCGGGTTCGAGGACCCGATCGACGGCGAGTGGATCATCAGCAGCGCCGACTGGATGTACCGCAACCTTTCCAATCGCGTCGAGGTCGCGGTGCCGATCCGCGACACCGATGCGCGGCGGAAGCTCCAGCGGATCATCGAGGTCTCGCTGCAGGATCATCGCAACGCCTGGGACTTGCGTCCCGACGGAACCTACGAACTGCGCACGCCCAGGGAAGACGCCGAGCCCGACTCGCCCCAGAGCGCCGGCACGTTCAACACGCTGATCTTCGAGTCGATGGAAGAGTGAGCGTCGGAAACGATCGCCGCTTGAAACACACAAGCCGCGGATTGCCGCGGCTTGTCTGCGTTGAAAATCGTGTTGTGTCGGTTCAGACGCTGGCGACCATGAGCAGGCGGCCGGAGGCGGCCTTGGCGCCGCGGGCGGCGGCGTAGATCGCGATCTGCTTGGGATTGATGTTCGAGGCCTCGAACTTCTGGCTGACGAAGCGACCGTCTGAGGCGAGCTCGGCGAGTTCGCCGACGACGTTGCCCGCGTCGTCGAGCGAGACGAGGCGGAGGGTCTCTTTGTCACTGATCGGCAGATCGCGGCAGAGCAGGTGGGCCGAGCTGCGGTCGTTGTTGTACCAGATCGCCGCCTGAGCCTTGCTGTCCTTCTCGACCGGGACGAACGCGACCTGCTTGGTGTTCGGGGCGAAGACAACGTCCATCACGTCGGTCGTGCCGAACGCGCTGGCGAGCTTGTTGAGCGAGTTGTCCGAGCTGCTCGCCGCGGCGAGGTTCTTCAGGGTTGCGTTCTGCTGCGACACCACCACGCCCAGCACCACCGCAGCGGTAAGGCACGCCAGGGTCAGCGCCCGCCAGACGTTCGTGGTGCCGCGACGGGCCGGGAGTGCGGCCGGCATCATGCGGCCCGCCGGGTGCGGCATGCTCGCACGGGGTTTCGCCGCGCCCAGCACCGATGCGATGTCCGCCTTCACGGCCGACAGCACGCGGGTGCGCAGATCCGCGGCAGGCTCGACACCCGCGGGCAGACGCTCCGGCTTGGCGAAGCGGGCCTGCTCCTCACGGATCTGGGCTCGCAGCGCAGGGCTGGCGGCCATGAGCGCGGCTTCAAAGTCCGCCTGCTCCTGCCCGTCCAGCAATCCCATCGCGTCCAATTGGGCCGCTTCAAATAGTTCGTGCGTCTTCATACCGCGTATTCCTCACTTCCCCGCTCGCGCAACCGCGTGAGCGCTCGGCTCAGAGCTGACTTCACCGTCCCCAAGGGGGTGTTCAGCTCCTCACCGATCTGTCGCAACGTTTGCCCACCCAGGTATGCCCGCTTCACAACCGTCCGTTGCAGCTCGGGCAACGAATCGATGCGGCGCATCATCTCTTTCATGTTCTCTTCACGTTCGGATTGGCCTCGCGAGTCTTCCGGCAAAGCAGCCGAAACCGGTGTCGACTCGTCCAAAACCCCTGGCTTGATCCGTGCCCGCATGCGACGCATGCGGTCCACCAGTTGGCGCCGGGCGATGAGCATCACCCATGTCACAAGTGCCGCCCGTTCCGGGTCGTAACGATCGGCCGTTCGCCAGAGGCGAATGAAGATCTCTTGGACAGCGTCCTCAGATTCGGCCCGGGTTGGCATGGACTGGAAAGCCATTTTGTAGACGAGACTCGCAAACCGGTCGTACAGCTCGGCGACAGCTCTTTCGTCACCGGCGGCCACGCGTTGCATCAAAGCAACGTCGATTGCCGCCTGATCACGATTGACCCGTCGATCCGCCATGGTCGAATCCCGTCGAAAATCGGCTGGAGACCCCAACCGGAACGGAACGCCGCCCACCGACCCACCGAAGAAAGCCCTGAGGACGAACCCCGATACATCAACCCCGAAACACGAACCAAGAAGATCGGCTCGTGCCACCTGATACGTGGAGCATGCGTTCCGGGATGCCAGAATCGCGTATTTCCGTCCGATTCGCAAGGGCATAAGCCGACTTCGTTTCCAGAAATCTCATAAAGACAAGTTCGTGTTTTGTTTTAGTCCTAGAACCCTTATTGTCCACAGGAAGTCCCAGAACCCGAAAACCCCTTGCGGTTCTATGACGATTGTGTTAGCGTACGAGTGACAGCGGAGCGGAGGCTTCGCGGTGGAGGTGATCGTGCGATCTCGCTCGGCACATCCAAGGTCGATGCACCCGAGCGCGCCCACGTGCGCGCCGCGCGGTGGTCGCTCTCTGAAGGGGCGCGGCTTCACACTCATGGACCTGATGGTGTCGATCACCATCATCGCCGTGCTGATCGGGTTGTTGCTGCCCTCGATCTCGAAGATCAACGAGACCACACGACGGGTGATCTGCCGCTCGAACATGCGTCAGGTCTCCATCGGCGTCTCGATGTACGCACAGGACAACAGCCAGTTCCTCCCGCGGTCGCAGTTCGTGACCTCCAGCGGCAGGGGCGGCAGGGCCGCGTCCACGGTTCTCATGCGTTTCGACGAATCGGGCGGCACCAGGGCGCCCCGGGCTTCGGACTACGACGGCCTCGGCCGCCTGTTCGCCCGCGAATACATCAACGCACCCAAGGTTTTCTATTGCCCGTCGAACGCCGGGCAGAACACCTTTGCCAAGTTCGCTCCGCAGTGGGCCGGCAAGGCGGGCGTCATCAACGGCAACTTCCAGTTCCGCGGCACGATGGCCGACGGCTCGCGCATCCTCAACACTCAGAACGAGTTCGCGATGGGTGCCCTCATCTCTGATTCGCTCGTCTCCGTCGCCGAGTTCAGCCACAAGACCGGCCTGAACGTCATGCGCGGCGATCTGTCGGTGAGCTGGCTCGAGGACAGCGAGAAGAAGATCATCGCCCAGATCAGCAAGGCTGGAAATCGCGACAGGATCGTCGACGACGCCTGGCCCATCATGGATCAGGCTCTGGGCTTCTACGAGAACAAGTAAGCCGCGGCTGGCGCCCGGTCGTTTTACGACGGCGTTTTCATGCGCTCGCATACCCTGCGGCATGACCAACCGCGCATTCGTCACCCCCGCCGCCATCGTCGCCGCCGCACTCGTCTCGGCCGCACTCTCGTCGCTCGCTCACGCCCAGCTCGCGCCCTCGCGGCTCTACTTCGGCGTCAACCGGGAGATCCCGATCGACGTGAAGGTGCCCGAAGGCAAAGAAGGCGAAGCCGTCATCGAGCTGCTCCGCCCCATCACTGCCGAGAAGGCCGGCAGCGCGTCGGTCCTGCCCGGCAAGGTCAATCTGGCCACCCTGTTCCCCAACCTCTGGAACACCAAGACCCCGACGCTGCTCTACGCCCAGCTCTCGGTTGGTGGCGAGAAGATCGGGCCCGCCCTGGTGCTCCAGCCGCTGGTCTCGCCCAAGAGTGCGCAGGGTGGTGGCGGGGGCGTCCGCTTCGTGGACGGGCCCAACACCTACTCGGGCCTGCGGATCTATGTCGACAAGCACGTGGTCTTTGAAACCGACAAGGGCGAGATGGAGTTCCAACTCCGCCCCGACGCGGCCCCCAACACCGCGTTCAACTTCCGCCACCTCGTCGAGGGCGGGTTCTACACCGACATCATCTTCCACCGCATCGTCCCCAAGCTGCCCAACGGCGAGCCCTTCGTCATCCAGGTCGGCGATCCCACCGGCACCGGCATGGGCGGGCCGGGCTACCAGGTCGATCTCGAGCAGAGCGCGCTGCCGCATGACTTTGGCGTCCTCAGCAATGCTCGCAGCGGCGACCCGAACTCCAACGGCTCGCAGGTGTTCGTGTGCCTCAGCCGCAACGGCACCTCATTCCTCGACGGGCAGTACACCTCGTTCGCCCAGGCCGTCCGTGGCGGCGACGTGATCCGCGCCATCGCGGCGTCGCCCACCGGTGCCGGCGATAAGCCGCTGGACCCGATGCCCAAGATCAAGGCCGCCAAACTCATCGACGCCCCGCCGTTCGCGGGCGCGATCAAGATGACCGACGCGGGCGTCAAGAAGGACGCGATCGAGACCAACACGCCAGCGGAGCGGTGAGGCTTGCCGGCGCCTTTGCGGCGCGTGGAGCACGAAAATTTCTCATCGACGATCCTTCGGCGTCGTCGCGGAGCGTCTCGTGGCGGCTCTCGGGCCGCGTGCCGGCGCGATGATCCTTCGCCGCGTCGAGTTGCTGACCGATCCAGCGCAACGACACGCGTGCCTCAAGCTCGTGCGGGCGACAAATCTTCGTTTCTGGCGTGCGCCGCTTGAGCGGCATGGACATCCTCGATGAATCGTCGCGCCGGACGGAGCGGTCGGCGCACTCGGCAATCATCGACGTGGCGGCACGGATCGCGCGGCGGCGTGGGGTCACGCGCCCGCGTAGCGCGTGGGCGCGGCGAAGGTTTGTCGGCACCTCCGCGCGCATCGCGCCGCTGCCGCGCCAAGTCGCGGGAACGTTGCGAGAAACCCGGAACCGGGGCGTGGATCAAGTGTCCATAGTCGCGGGTTGCACGACGTTCGCGTGCGACCGTTCGACGCACGAGACGGAGACGCGATATGGCCAGCGAAGAAGCGATTGCTCGGCGAGACGTGCTCAAGTCCGGCGCGGGTCTCGGCGTGTGCGTGTTCGCCGCCGCGCCGGTGTTCGCTGCACTTGCCGCACTCGCACAGGAGAATCACATGAGCACCAAGACCACAGCCAGCGATGACAAGTCCCAGCCCGAGGCCGCCGCACCCGGGGGTGCGAAGCCCGCCAGCGTTACCCCCGGCACCGGCAAGCCCGGCGAGTTCGACTTCCTCGCGGGTGAGTGGAAGATCAAGCACCGGCGCCTCAAGACCCCCGGCCCGAGTGCGGCCACGAAGGAATGGGACGAGTTCGAGGGCGAAGCGACGTGCTTCACGATCCTCGCCGGCGTCGGCAGCGTCGAAGAACTCCGCATCCCCAGCCGCGGCTTCTCCGGCATGGGCCTCCGCCTGCTCGACGTCGAGAACAAAGTCTGGAACGACTTCTGGGTCAACGCCAAAAGCGGCGTGCTGACGACGCCCGGTCAGACCGGCGGCTTCGAGAACGGCGTCGGCACGTTCGGCGCCGACGACATGGATGGCGACAAACCGATCAAGGTGAAGGGCGTGTGGGACCAGATCACGCCGAACTCGTGCCGCTGGTGGCAGGCGGTGTCGTGGGATGACGGGAAGACATGGGAACAGAATTGGGTGATGGAGTGGATGCGGGTGAAGTGAAGATGGATGGTGTTACGCGTATGAAGACCCGGCCGAAGTCAAGTGGCCTGATAGGTCGCTGAGTGAGCACACCACCTGCCCGCAGCACAAGCTGGGGTGAATTCAATCGGGTCGGAGCCCTTGTGGGCAACAAGCATATCACTGCTTCATCTTCGATCCGCGTACGACATCGCGGCCGCGAGCACCATCGGGAGTTGTGAGCAACTTCCCTGATGCCCATACGGGGCGCCGGTCAACGCCATTCTCGATTGCATCGAACGTCAGCCCTTCAACGTGTCCGTCGAAAAACCACATGCTGGACGGGCGAACGGACTCGGTGTACGACAAACCCGAAATAGCGTGCCCCGGAGTCCATGTGCCGCGCCATCCATGCCACACCGAAAGCTCCCAGAGCCCCGTTTTTTCGCCCGGAAACAGTACGTTTTCCACCAACTGAGGTTTGGCGGCGAGCCGTGATCGCCATTCGGCTTTGGGAAGCGCGGGGTCGAAAAAACTTGGGTCGCCATGCATCACTTGAACGCCAAGGTAGTCCGACGCGGCAATGAGAGTGCTTTTCTGGAGCTGGTTCGCCGGGCACCGATACACGGGATTCTGTAGCTCCATTCCTGTGTACCGAAACCAACCTTGTGTGGCGAATATTCGGCGACTCTGGCCGGTATAGGCCGCCCACCACCGCGGATCCGCCACAACTTGGACGCTATCGGCGACATATGTCGGGTAGTAGCCGCGAAAATCGTTGGTGTACAAGGTCAAGAGACCGCCGAGTTGCCGGAGGTGGGATTGGCAGATGGTGGCCTGCGCGCCTTCGCGCGTTCGGCGCGCCGACGCGACGACCAACGCGAGCAGGATCGCGAGGATCGCGATCGCGACGCATATCTCAAGTAGAGAAAATGCCTTGACAGAATTTGTGTCCGACGGTACGCTCTTTCTGTTGTTCGAATACCAGGCTATTGGCCGCATGTAGGAGGCAGTTGAAATGAGTTCTGCCGGTCTTGTCACATCAGCGCTCTGTGCCGCATTTCTTGGCATATGCGTCTCTCGTGTCGGTGGTCAACCAGTGTATTCCGATCCGCCATGCGGTGAGCCCGGTGGCAGCGGGCCGAACTGCAATTATAAGTTGGACGGAGAAGGCTTTGACCCTCCGGTGACGCCGGGAGTATGCCCGGGATGTATTGAATTCTTGCGGCCAATAGACCAGCCCTGCCGCGCCCTCACGGGATTTGAGCAAAACGGAGACATTCAAAGTTGTGGCCCTCAGGACAATCCAAGCCCGCCGACTGCATGGCGGATAGTCTCGCGACGATGCCACGAATATGCCATGGGGCTTTCGGTTTGCGAGGAAGTGGAGCTTGACTTGCCAGCCGCACCGACCGCGGAGCATCCGTTGATCGCCGTCGTTCGCTATTCCAATGTGATTAAGTGCCCGCCACCCGGGCCTGGCTGCGACCATGACTAACTTCTGCTGGCTCTCTGCGACATGGGCGACGTCAATCTGCATCTCCGCTGCCGCGGGAGCGGGAAGCCAGCAGAAAGGGGGTGATCTCGACGCGGTCAAGCGTTGGGTTGAGTTGCACGCCGCCACCGGAACGCTCCACGTGACGCTGGTTGAACTGTTCGAGTCGCCGGTCGGGCGCATCGATGCGTGGACGCTTCTTGAGCGTCAGACGTGGTCGTTTCGCTGGCCGGACGCCATGCATAGGGTCGTACTTCAGACGACAGTCGAGCCGCCGCTTGCGGCACCGTTTCAGGGCCTCGCGGTCTGGCCCGAAGTCGATGAGGCTCGGGCAACGGTTCTGGAGTCTGTTATCGAGAACGACGGCAAGCGCGTGTCGCATGGTCCGGCGGGGTACACGGTGATCGAAGGGCCGTGGAGTCTTTCCGAAGGGTCTCCGAGGTGGTTCCGGATTACTCCGTGGCTTGCCGCACGGTTCATCCGGGCGATCGGTGTTCAGAACGTCGCCCTCACGCGTGAAGAAGGGGCGATCGCGTTGTCGTTCACACAAGAGAGAATGCAGTTGGTGTTCGAGCAGACACCCGGCGGCGAACTTCGGCTCGCTACTGTCCGGGAGCTCGGACGGGATGGAACGCTGAGCCGTGCCGATACGTTTTCCGATTTTCGTACGGTGGCCGGATTGCCGTTTGCGGTACCGTTTCGCCGCGATTTTCGCATGCGAGCGCTCGACGTCGCCGATCCCAAGGATCCCAAAATGCCCGAGTGGCGAAGCGGGAGCGCTCGATACCTCAGTGTGACATCCGTTCTGGAGACTCGGCCAGATCTTTTTTCGCTTCCCATCCCGAAGTCGGTTTCGTCGAACCAAGTGCGGGTGTTCCCGGGCCAATCCGCGAGCAAACCGACAGGGGTTGGTTCGCAAACGTCCTCCGCATCCTCGTGGCCGAATCGGCTCCGGATCATTGCGGTTGCCGTCGTTTCTTTGATTGTTTTCGGCGCCCTGATGTGGTATTGGCGGTCGCGCCCGGCCTTTCGATGAGCGGCCAGATGGAGGCGGGTCGCAATGGCATATTGCGGCTGAGGTTTGAACGCCTCTATTTGCCGGATCGGTCGCGCCGAGAGCCAGAGGACTGTTGGCTCCACGCGTGCCCGGGACGCCGCAACCGCGCAGCAGGCTTGCTCGTCGACCGGCCGGAAGCCGGTCCCACTGGTGTGATGTTACAGCCTGCTCGCCGCCAGGCTCGCCAGCTCGCTCCGCTCGCTCTTCGCCAGCACGACATGCCCGAACAGCCCCACGCCCTTCATCTTCTCCGCGGCGTACGACAAGCCGTTGCTCGACTGATCCAAATACGGATTATCAATCTGCCCGATGTCGCCGGTCAGAATCAACTTCGTGCCCTCGCCGACGCGCGACGCGATCGTCTTCACCTCGTGCGGCGTCAGGTTCTGGGCCTCGTCCACGATCATGAACTGATGCGGGATCGAGCGGCCGCGGATGTACGTCAGCGGCTCCAGCACCAGCTTGCCGTCGGCCATGAGCTTCTGGATGCGCTGCTCGGGGGAGTGGCTGTCGGCGGCCTGATGCATCGTCGCGCCGCGAGTGCTCAAGAGGTACGACAAGTTGTCGAAGATCGGCTGCATCCACGCGCCCAGCTTCTCGTCCTTGTCGCCGGGCAGGTAGCCGATGTCGCGGCCCATGGGCATGATCGGGCGGGCGACCAGCAGTTTGTCGTAGCGTTCTTCGTTGAAGACCTTCGCCATGCCCGCGGCGAGGGCGAGCAACGTCTTGCCGGTGCCGGCACTGCCGAGCAGCGTGACCATGCGGATCTCGTCGTCCATGAGGAGATCGAGCGCCATGGTCTGCTGCACGTTGCGGGCCATGATGCCGAACACGGGCTTCCGTGGGCCGGTGACGGGGATGATGTGATCGGTATCGCCAAGCCGCCGTCCAAGCCCCGTGTGGTTCTCGTCGGCCTCGTCCTTGAGCACCACGAACTGGTTGGCGAGGAGCTCGCGCTCGTACTGGTTGCCCATCTCGTCGGTGGCGAGGAGGTTGGGCTGCAGCCGCGGGATCTCGAGCAGGCGGTCCTTGTACAGCTCATCGATGAGCGAGCCTTCGACCTCGGCGTTCACAAAGCCGGTGTAGAGCCGATCGGCGTCGATGCGCTGGTTGGCGAAGTCCTCGGTCTTGACGCCGAGGCTGTCGGCCTTGATGCGTGCCGCGAGGTCCTTGGAGACGAAGACGGTCTTGGTGCCGGCCCGGTGGAGCGACAGCGCGACCGCGATGATGCGGTTGTCGGGCATGTCCTCCTTGATCGCCTCGGGGCGGGAGTGATCGATGATGTCGATGCGGATGGTGCCGGTCTTGCCGTTGATCCCGGTGCTGGCCGCGGTCCCGGCCTTGGGCGCAAGCTCGCCCCAGTTCACGCCGTCGAGCAGGCGACCGGCGGCACGCAGGCGATCCAGGTGACGGATGCACTCGCGGGCGTTGCGCCCAAGGTCATCCTCCTTGCGCTTCATCTTGTCCAGCTCGCTGATCACCGCGAACGGGATGACGACGTGGTGCTCCTGGAACACGAACAGCGCGCTTGGGTTGTGCAGCAGGATGTTGGTGTCGAGCACGAACGTCTTGACGGCGGTGTCGGGGGCTTCGGCGCGCTGCGGCTGCGTCGCGCCCTGATGCCCGTTCTGGGCGTTTTTGCGGGAGGACTTACCAGCGCCGCCCGTGCTTGCTGCATTGCCCTCGCTGGGAGCGGGGCCTCGGGCGGACGGGTCTGATTCGGTTGTCTTGCTTGGCACAGGTGGCTTGGTCTTGTTCTCGATCGAGCGGCTGTCGGGAGCGACAGCGTCGGTCTTCTGTTCGTGCGTGCCGGTCGTTCCGTTCGCGCGCGTCAACAACTTCGACATGGATCTCTCCATCCCTGGAGGTCTCTCGTCCGCGGAGCGTTCCTGCCCCGCACGATTCGTCGAACGCAGCATACCGAACAGATCGGCCTCTTGGGAAGAGGGTTCTACCCGACTTTTGCAAAGATTGAGTGATTTCGGGGATTCCGGCATTCTCCCCTCGAGCCGGGGCACCCCCGTCCCCGCCCCCGCCTCCGCCGCTGCGCCGTTGCGAGAGTTCCTTTGGCAACCGAAAACCACCGCCCACCATTTCCAAAGCGATCTTGCAGATCCCGGCGCACGGGGCGAGGACGCCCCGGCTCGCTTGCGGGTTGGGAATCGCAGTGCTGCTCGGATCGCGTGGACACAAGCCGATTTCCTTCTCCGCGCATCTCCGCACCCTCCGCAACTCTGCGTTCTCTCGCGCCACACCCGCCACGCGACGACGAGGGCCACCGCCCTATCTTCTTCCCCGCGTGCGTCAAACGCTCACCTCCATCAAGGACCTTCTCGCCTCCCGTGGCCTGGCCCCGAAGAAGTCGCTCGGCCAGAACTTCCTTGTCGATCACAACCTCGTGAAGAAGCTCGCCGACGCCGCCGAGCTCAAGCAGGGCGATGTCGTCCTTGAGATCGGTCCCGGCACCGGCGTGCTCACCGACGAATTGCTTTCCCGCGGCGTGCGCGTCATCGCCTGCGAGCTCGACGACGGCCTCGCCGCCCTGCTCGACGAACGTCTCGCCGACGCCAAGCAGTCCGGCCACTTCCGCCTCATCAAGGGCGACTGTCTCGACGGCAAGCGGGCCCTCAACCCCACGCTCCGCGAAATTCTGCTCCCGCTCTCGGCGTTCAAGCTCGTCGCCAACCTGCCCTACGGCTGCGCCACGCCGCTGATGACCAACCTGCTCCTCGACTACCCCAACTGCTCCGGCCTCTTCGTCACCGTGCAGAAGGAAGTTGCCGATCGGCTGGGCGCCAAGCCCGGCAGCAAGGACTACGGCCCGCTCTCGATCATCGCTTCTGCCACCGCGAGCGTGAAGCCCATCGCCAAGCTTCCCCCCGAGTGCTTCTGGCCGCGGCCCGATGTCACCAGCGCCATGTGTTCGGCGACGCGGCTGGCCACGCCCCTGACGCCCAACGTTCACGCCCTGGCCGATTTCGTCCAGTCGCTGTTCGAGCAACGCCGCAAGCAGATCGGGGGCGTGCTCCGCGACCGGTTCGATGTTCGCGAGCCATTCGCATATCCGGACGGGATGGACTCGAAAACACGGGCCGAGAATCTCTCGGCGCCACAATTGCTTGCGCTACTTCTGGCGGTCGATGCTGGCGGCGGGCGAACCGGCGCGGTATCTTGAGCGAACGATCGCTGTCGCGCTCCCAGAGCACTCTCGATTGAGCTACCTCGATCCACAGGCCCGCCGCGCCGAACCCTCCGCCGACGCCTCGTCGTTGGCCCACCTCCTCGAACCCGCGCTCCGCGATCACTGCAAGGGACACCTCTCCGAGATCACCTGGTTCCAGGCCGCCTGGTCCAACAGCGGCAGCGCCACCGGTTCGGCCGTCTGGCACGGCGAGGGCCGCCCTGTGGACGTGATCGTGAAACTCCCGCTCGGCCCCGCCGAGTTCACCTGGACCACACGCCTGGGCGACCCCGCGATCGGCGCCCCGACGCCACGCGTGTTTGCCAGCGATGTCGAGCTTGCTCACTACGACTTTGCCTGGATCGTCGAAGAACGCGTAAAGGGCGATGCCCTCAGGGGTCGCATGAAGGAGGGCGACGCGCTCGACGTGCTCCGCGTCGCCGCCGACTTCCACGCCGCCACCATCCGGGTCCACCCCAACCCGGACAAGCACAAGCCGCTCGACTGGGTCGGCACGCTGCAAAAAGCCCGCGAGGTCTGCCGCGCCAACGCCATCGCCGACAGCCAGCGCTGGAACGAGGCGATCAAACAGGTCACCAAGTTCCTGCCCAAGCTCATGTCCCGCTGGGAGAGCCGCCCGCTCAACTGCTGGTGCCACGGCGATCTGCACCCCGGCAACGTCATGCGCCTCGTCACCCCGCGCGACCCCAGCCATACCTGCGTGCTCATCGATCTGGGCATGGTCCACGCCGGCCACTGGATCGAAGACGCGGTGTATCTCGAACGCCAGTACTGGGCCGCCCCGCAGTATCTCCACGGCGTGCGCCCCGTCATCGCCATGGCCAACCTCCGCCGCGAACGCGGGATGCCGGTCGATTCGGACTATCCCGAGTACGCGAACCTTCGCCGTGTCTTTATGGCCGCCGTCTCGCCCGCCTTCATGGACCGCGAGGGGCATCCCAAGTACCTCTCCGCGGCGTTGGATGTGCTGGAGAGGACGCTGCCGCAGGTGCTGCACTGAAGCGACACGGAACATTGGCGTATCGTCCCCTTCGCGGGTGCATCGCACCTCGCAACGGGAGACACCCATGAAAGTTCTCGCAGTCGCAGAAGCCAAGGCCGTCGGCGGGCGCAACGGCCATTCCGAAGCCAGCGACAAAAGCGTCGCCGTCGAGCTCTCCATTCCCAAGTCGATGGGCGGCCCGGGCCGACCCGGCACCACCACGCCGGAACATCTCTTTGCCGTCGGCTACTCCGCGTGCTTCGGCAGCGCGCTCGACTATGTCGCCAGCCAGAAGAAGGTCGCGATCCCCGGTGCCAGCGTGAGCGCCAAGGTCTCGCTGCTGCAGCGCGACGACGGCGGCTTTCGCCTCGGTGTCGAGCTCATCGTCGGAATCCCGGGCCAGGACAAGTCCGTCGCCGAGTCGCTCGTCGCCGCGGCTCACCAGGTTTGCCCGTATTCGCACGCGACTCGCAACAACATCGACGTGAAGCTCAGCACAGTGGTGTAAACGCAATGCGAGCACGCTTCCCGCGCCTCCTCTCCCCGCCTGCGGGGAAAGGACGACTTGAGGCGAAGCCTCAAGTCAGGTGAGGGGATTGCGGGTTCCTGAACGCAACGAACACCCGAACCCGAATCACCCCTCCCCGCCGCGCGGGCGAGGAGGCTCGCCACGGCACCTGATTCGCGCTCACAGGCGTTCGCGCAGCCATTCCCACTGCTTGCGCACGCCCTCTTCAAAGCTCGTCTTGGCGCGGAACTCCAGCTCCGCCGCGCTTCGGGTCGGGTCGGCCCAGGTCGCGCGCACATCGCCCGCCTGCGCCGCCGCTCTTGTGGCGTTTGGCGCCTTGCCCACGACCTTCGCGATCGTCTCCACCATCGCATCGAGCGTGATGGGGTGGCTGTTGCCCATGTTCCACACGCGATAGCCAAAGCCGGGCACGCGGTCGTACGCCGCCAGCACGCCGCCGACGATGTCATCAATGAACGTGTAGTCGCGGCTGGTCGAGCCTTCGCCAAAGAGCTGGATCGGCTCGCCCTTGGCGATCTTCGTCATGAACAGCCGGATCGCCAGGTCTGGGCGCTGGCGTGGGCCAAAGACGGTGAAGAACCGCAGCATGGCGACCGGCTGTTTCGTCAGGTGATGGTGTGTGAAGCCGATCAACTCGCACGCCCGCTTGGTGGCGGCGTAGGGGCTGATGGGACGCTCCACGCTCTGGTCTTCGCTGAAGGGCTTGGGCGTCTCGCCCGCGCCGATTGTGCCGTAGACCGAACTTGATGACGCGATGACGATGCGCTGCATGTCACCCTTCATCGCGGCACACTGATCGAGCAGCACGCTGGTGCCGGTGACGTTGACGTGGGAGTACGCGGCCGGATCGGCGATGCTGGGCCGCACGCCCGCCTTGGCGGCGAGGTGGATCATCCCCTCCGGGTTGACGCGTTCGAAGAGCGCCTTCATCGAGGCGCGATCGGTGATGTCGGTATCGATGAACTCGAAGCGCCCATCCACGCAGCGCCGTGCCGTGGCTTCGATAGCCGCGACATTGGCGCGTTTGAGTGCATCGCTATAGAAAGGATCGAAGTTGTCGATGCCGACAACCCGCCGCCCGGCGCGGAGCAGCGCCTCGGCGGTGTGCGATCCGATGAACCCGGCCGCGCCGGTAAGCAGAACAGGACGAGCAGTCACGGGGAATCATTGACGGGCAGTGGGGCGGCGGGGGAGTGCGGGAGTGGGGGAGTGGGGGAGTGCGAAGCTTCGCGCGCGGACGGGGCGCGTTCGCGAGCCGGGGCGTCCTCACCCCGGCGCAGGAGCGGCGGTGCACACAGACGCTCACGCACACCGCCGCCGCTCGCTTCTGCAATCCCCTGCACCCCGTCCCACCTTCCTCCCGTACCCTCCCCCGTGCTCGTTTCGCCGATCTCCAAGCCGCCCCGCTCGCTCGACGAGCTGCTCCCGCCCGCCCTGGCGGCGAAGATCGATCGCCTCGACGTTTTCAGCCGCAAGGTCTTTGCGGGCAAACTCCCCGGCGAACGCCGCAGCAAGCGCCGCGGGCGCAGCGTCGAGTTCGATGACTTCCGCAATTACGCGATGGGCGACGATCTGCGGCACATCGACTGGAACATCTTCGCCCGCTTCGATCGATTGGTCGTCAAGCTCTTCCGCGAGGAGGAGGACATGGGCGTGCACGTGATCGTCGACGCCTCGCCCTCGATGGCGGCGGGCGAGGAAACGCCGCGCGAAGCCTTCTCTTCCGGCGGTCCGATCCCGAGCAAAGCCGTCTACGCCCACCAGCTCGCGATGGCGCTGGCGTACATCGGTCTGGTCCGCAACAACCGCGTCTCGGTTGCCAGCGTCGGCGGCACGGGCAATGCGGGCGTCCGCCGCCTGCTGCCGGTGCGCGGGCGCACCAGCCTCCGCCGCGTCTCTGATTTCCTCGTCGAATCCGTCGCCGGCGTCGGCACGCGCTCGGGCGTGCCGCTGGGCGAGAGCGTGCGCGATGTGGTCCGCCGCCTCTCCGGCCGCGGCATCATCGTGTTCGTCTCCGATCTGCTCGCGCCCGCGAGCGAAATCGACGCGACCGCACGCAGCCTCGCGCTTGGTGGAAGTGGGGGCGGTGGAGGTGGGGCGGCGCTCGATGCCTACATCCTGCACACGCTCGCGCCCAGCGAGATTGATCCAAGCCGCACCCAGGGCCTCGTCGGCGATCTGCGGCTCACCGACGTTGAATCACTCCTTGGCCTCGAGATGACCATCACGCCCGCGTCGATCGCCCGCTACCGCCAGCGCCTCGCCGCGTTCGTGGAAGATGCGCGCGTCACCTGCCGCTCCCGCGGCGTGGCCCATTTCCTCGTGCCCACCGACACCCCCATCGATCGCCTGCTGGTCGATTCGCTCCGCCGCGGCGGGATGCTGCGGTAACCCGCCTCCCTGCGGCTCGCACACCAACCGCCATCCGCACGCTCCCACAGCCGAGTGCTGGCATCCGTGGCAGAGCACATTGCTCTTGCATGCGACGGGACGTTCTGCGACACTGGCGTCATGATTTCCCGCACTCTCGCGCCCCTGCTGGCCTGCTCGGTCGGAACCTGCGTCGCCGCCCTCGCCGCCGGCCCCTGCGAACCTCCCTCGATCCCGCCGGCTGGTCAGCCGGTGAGCACCGCGGCGTGCAATCTGGTCGCCACCTTCACCGTCGCCGCGAGCGGTTCGAGCGCCTCGTACCAGTGGCAGTACACCCTCGGCCGCTCGAACGACGGCGGCTTGTGGAACGACTGGGAGGAGATCCTCATCCACGACCTCGACAAGCCCATCGCCAACGTTTCCGGCGGCGGCACCAACACCCTCCGCGTCCGTGCCCTCGCCGGGCCCGCCGCCTTGGCGTACTACGGCCGCAGCATCGTCCGCTTCCGCTGCGTCGTCACCAATCCCTGCGGCACGGTCACCAGCGAGCCCGCCAGCTTCTCCGTCTGCCACGCCGACTTCACCTGCGATGGCATGGTCGATGACAGCGACTTCGTCCGTTTCGCAACCGCGTACGAGATCCTCGAATGCGCCAGCCCGATCATGCCCGGCGGCTGCTCCGCCGACATGAGCGCCGACGGCTCGGTCGATGACGCCGATTTCGTCCTCTTCGCCGCGGCGTACGACGCTCTGAGTTGTCCGTGAGAAGCCGCCCAGCCCGCGGCAGAAAAGACCGTTCACCACAGAGATCACGGAGAACACGGAGAAAGGCATTGAGCAACGGCGACAGACAACGTCGCTCGCGCTCCGCATCGCCGTCTCTCCCAAGTCCAATCTCTCCTGTCTCCTCTCCGTGATCTCCGTGATCTCCGTGGTGAACTGCCTTGGTCCTCTCCGCGTTCTCGGCGTCCTCCGCGGTGCAGATCCGAAACGAAAAACCGGGACGCATGGTCCCGGTTCGAGGTCGGTTGAGTTCGTTCGTGGATGCCCCTGGTCGCGGCTTATCGCACCTTGCGGGGGTTCGTCTTCGGCTTGCCGTCGGCGTATTCGTAGACGGTGACCTTCATCCGCTTCACGCCCCACTTCACGGCTTCCTCGTGGGTCGGGAAGAGCACGTCGAGGCGGTTGCCCTTGATCTTGCCGCCACAGTCGAGCACCGGGACGATGCGGCCCTGGTCGTAGCCGGGGATGCTGAGCATCGAGCCGTAGCCGAGCACGCGGGGATCCGCGGCCACCAGCTTGAAGCCGTTGGTGGTGACGTGGTGGAGGGTGGCGGTCAGGTCGTCGTCGCTGCCGGCGCACGAGCGGGCGTCGGGGCTGTAGGCGGTGACGAGCATCTCGATGGTCTTGGCGACCCGGACCGGGCGGCCGTCGAAGAACTTGGTGCCGGCGGGGTAGACCTTCTTGCCGTTGTCCTGAATGGCGACCGGGGCCGGCTCGGAAACCATGGGGGCCGAGATCTGGGAAACCTGGAAGTTTTCATGAGCCGTCAGGGTGGAATCCGTCGCACGATCCTGTAGGGAGGAGGCGAGAGATTCCGCTTCTTCAGAAGACTCGTTGCTCGGCCCGATGTGGATCGTCTCGATGGCGGCGAGGGGCTGGACCGAGCGAGCTTCCTTGGCGAGGATCGCCGAGGCAACCGTCAGGCCGACGAGAGCCGTGGCCATGCCCGCCGTGATGGCGTAGCGGGCGGTGACGCGCCATCCGAGAACTCCAGCCGCCGAAAGGCGCTGGATGCGGGAGTCATTGCGAGTCTTCGGTTGAATGAGCACAAGGAGGTTCCGAGGGCCTCCGGCCCGAAGTTCTGTGTCGTCGTCTCGTCACCGAAACGCCCGACGCCGCGGAGATCCGTCGTGGCGGTGCCGTTTGTAAGCACCAACCACGCCGCGGCTTGTATCAACGATACACCAACACCACGCCCCGGTCGAAAAGTTATTGGACCTTCCTGAAGACGGGCCCGCGGGGACGCCGAGCCTGCTGGTCTTTCGGTCTATTGGGTGCGTGGTTCCGGGTGGGAGTGTCCGGGAATGTCGGAATGACAGCGTAAGTTTGTACATTGTCAGGGGACCGCCGCGCAGGAATCGCAGCGAACGTTCCTGTCCTCCCGCGACGGGGCCTCAGGGGGGCTCGAAACGCCCCGCCTGAAACCGCCTAGGGCAAACAACCTAATGAATCAGGGCCCACCCCGAACTGGGAGATTGGAACGCCGTATGCAGCGGGGTTGGGTTGAAAAGAAGGAGAGAACGCGGAGAGGCGGAGAGGGCGGAGTTTCGCGGAGGGAAGATTGGGTTCAAGGCTTTTCTCGGTTCGACCCTCCGCCAGCGACACTCCGACAGGTCTCCCCTCCGCGCGCCTCCGCAACCTCCGCCTCTCCGCGTTCTCTCTTCTTGCACACGGGAGTTTTCAATGGTCCGCACGATCAACAACTTCAAGACCGCGATGCTGCTCGCCGCGCTCATGGCCTTGTTCGTCTTTGCCGGCTCGCTCTACGGCACGCAGGGCATGGTGCTGGGATTGGTCTTCGGCATCATCACCAACTTCGGCGCCTGGTTCTTCTCCGACACCATCGCCATCAAGGCGATGCAGGGGCGTGAGGTCACCCGCGCCAACGGCGGGGAGCTCTACGCCATGGTCGAGCGTCTGAGCCAGCGGGCCCAGATGCCCATGCCCCGTGTTTACATCTGTCCGCAGGAAGCGCCCAACGCCTTCGCCACCGGGCGCAGCCCCAGCAAGGCCGCCGTGGCCGTCACCCAGGGCGCGCTGCAGCTCCTCAACCACGAAGAGATGGAAGGCGTGATCGGCCACGAGCTGGCCCACATCAAGAACCGCGACACGCTGACGAGCACGATCGCCGCCACCGTCAGCGGCGTGCTCGCCTTCTTCGCCCAGTGGGGCTTCATGCTGGGCGGTGGTGGGGGCGGCAACAACCGCGAGGGCGGCAATCCGCTCGTCGGCATCTTCGCGATCATCATCGCGGCGGTGGGCGCGGCCCTCATCAAGGCCATGATCAGCCGCAGCCGCGAGTTCGTCGCCGACCACGACGGCGCGGTGATCGCGGGCTCGCCCATGGGCCTGATCAGCGCCCTGCAGAAGCTCGAGCACTACGGCAAGCAGATCCCGATGAACAACCCCAACCCGGCGCAGAACAACCTGTTCATCATCGAGCCGCTCTGCGGCAACTCGCTGCTCAGCATGTTCGCCACCCACCCGCCGACCGAGGCGCGGGTGCGGGCGTTGATGAAGATGCGGTAAGTCACGCGAGTTCGGTTGGCCGACGCGCCTCCTCTCCCCGCGAGCGGGGAGAGCACCGCTTCGCCAGAGGCGAAGCAGGTGAGGGGACTGCGCGTACCTGCACGCGACGACTTCCGGTGACGCAAGGCCCCTCCCCGGTCTCGCCCCCCCACCCCCCACCCAAGCCTCGACCACCCCTCCCCGCTGCCATGCTCGTGGGGGCTGGGCGAGGAGGCGCGGAGACTGCGACTTTGTGTACCGGACCGCTGCATCCGGCCGTGAGGTGTTTCAGCGGTGCCATCACTCCGCGGCTGCTCTGAGCCGCGCGACTGATGCGGCTGGAACATGCGCGTCACTGCCACTCCGCATCAGTCGCGCCGCAAAGTCGGCGGACTGATGGCACCGAGACAGCGGTGTGCCGCGGGATTGCACGTCCTCACACTGCCCAACCGCCGAGCCGGTTGGGCAGTGGCACCCGAGGGGGTGTTCCCGGACCGTTTGGCGGTGGTGTCGGGGTCCGGCTTCCGGGAAACCCGGACGGGCGGCGTGCGTACAGAACGCTGGCAGCGGGAACGACTTGCGGCGTGATGCCGGATCGATGTTTGTTCGGAATGTGGTTTCGAGCTCGCCTGCCGGGGGTTGTTATGGTCCCAGCGCACGGAAACGCGGCTGAGAAGCGATTCGACGAGGCGGGACGCGGTGTTGCCTCGGGTGGGGTCGCCTCCGGTGGGGTCGATGGTGGCGGTTTGAGCATCGAACGGAAATCGGCAACGCCGCCAAACCCCGCTATGGTTCAGGCCGATAACGCTGCGAGGGTTCCGGCGATTGCCGGGGGTCGCGGCGTGGGGTTGAATGGTGGGGGCGGCAGTGGGGGTAGTGGGGTTGGTGGGGGTGGTGGGGGTTCGTCGGTCGGGGTTCCGGCGGCGAACGGACATGCAGGAAGCAGCCTCGGCGGGCATGTGCCGCCGGGTCGGAATGGGCCAACACGAGTGAACGGCGACGATGGCATTCCCTTGAAGAAAGACCCGGCGGATACCAATCCGATCGGTGGTCCGCCGAACGGTTCGCCGGGCGGGTCCGGTGCGCCGACGGGTGCGACCCCGGGCGACACGGCTCGGATGGGCTCGAAGATGGGAGGCGGCGAGGGCGATCCCGGCGATACGCCGCCGATCACGGTGCGCGAGCCCGGCCCCGCGCCGAGCGTGCAGAGCATCGAGACCGAGCTGCAGGAAGTCGCCAAGGGCGGCACGAACGTTGACACGCTGGTCGCGCGGATGGTCGTGGACGCGGGCCTGGCGACCAACGAAGAAGTCGAGCACTGCCTGGCGCTGGCGCGGCAGAACATCACCGAGGAGCAGAATCAGCAGTCGCTGATGCACATCCTGGTCAACAACCGTTACGCGACGGAGCGGCAGCTCGCCCGTCTGAAGCAGCAGCTCGAGGCCGAGCGGAGCGGGCAGAAGATCGCCGGGTACAAGTTCCTGGGCAAGTTGGGCGCGGGCGCGATGGCGACGGTGCACAAGGCCAAGCAGATGAGCCTGGACCGCACGGTCGCGATCAAGATCCTGCCGCGGAAGTTCAGCAGCAACCCGCAGTTCATCGAGCGCTTCTACGCCGAGGGCCGTGCGGCGGCGGCGCTGAACCATCCGAACATCGTGCAGGCGTACGACGTCGGCAAGTCGGGCGAGTTCCACTACTTCGTCATGGAGTTCGTGGACGGGCGCTCGGTCTACGACGACATCGCCAAGCACAAGCGGTACAACGAAAAAGACGCGATCGACATCATCATCCAGATCGCCGAGGCGTTGCAGCACGCCCACGAGAAGGGTCTGATCCATCGCGACGTGAAGCCCAAGAACCTCATGCTCACGAAAGAGGGCATGGCGAAGCTGGCCGACATGGGTTTGGCTCGGGCGATGAACGACAAGGAAATGGCCGAGGCCGAGGCGGGCAAGGCGTTCGGTACGCCGTACTACATCAGCCCCGAGCAGATCCGCGGCGAGGTGAACATCACGCCGGCGGCGGACATCTACTCGCTGGGTGCGACGCTGTACCACATGGTGACGGGCAACGTGCCGTTCGACGGGAAGAACCCGTCGGCGGTGATGCACAAGCACCTGAAGGCGGAATTGGTGCCGCCGGATCATGTGAACCCGAAGCTCTCCGCGGGGATCTCCGAGGTCATCGAGATGATGATGGCCAAGGACCCGAAGGCTCGCTACAAGAGCTGCAAGGACCTGTTGATTGATCTGCGTGCGGTGCGCAAGGGCGAGACCCCGCCGCTGGCGCACAAGGACATCCTGCCGCAGGAAGACCTCGCGGCGCTCGCGGCCGCGGAAGCATCGGCGACTTCGGAGATCGCGGAAGACCGCATGTCGGCCGGACGCGGGCCCAACCCGATGCTGGTGTGGGGGCTCATCATCAGCCTCGTGCTGAGCGTGGGGTTCAATGTGGTGTTGCTGATGACGCGGGGATGATGCGGCAACAGCCGCCGGCGCGTTGGGCCCAAAGCTTCAGGAATCAGGATTCGATGGAGTCTCTCGCGTCAGCGGGAGGAAACCACTGTGCCGAGCGTTGTGGACCTCTCGCTGACGCGAGAGGCTCTATCGGTGCGGACGATCACGAACCCGAACCCGGCTCGTACCCCATCCCCCGATTGAACTCCTTCGTCCCGCCCCGCGGCACAGTGAGTGTCTTCCACTGTGTCCCTGCGCGCGACGCCAGCACGCGGCTGATCTGCACGATCTGGCCGCAGTGATACGCGGTGTGCGAGAGCGAGCGGGCGAGCGCCAGGGCCAGCGTGTGCGGCTCGCCGCGGATGGTGAGCGTGCGGGCCAAGTCGGCGTCGGTGAACGTCGCGAGTTGGGATTCCAGCACGCTCCAACCCGCGGCCCACGCCTGCGCCAGTTGCTCGCGGCCAGTGTGATCGTCGGCGAAGTCGTCGATGAACTCGCGGTCGCGATCGCGCCAGGGCTTCTCGCCGTCGGTCGTCAGCGCGTCGGTCCAGCGGCTCTTGAGGTTGCCGCCGACGTGCTTCATGATGACGGCGATCGAGTTGGTCTCGCGATCGAGGGGCACGCGGAGATCGTCCCACGAGATCTGTGCCGTCGCCTTCTCGGCGAGCGAGCGGTAGCGGCGGAATTCGGCGGCGAAGGCGGCGACGACGGTCGACGTTGATGCTTCCGGGGCCATGGCAGACCCTAGCGCGAGTCCGACTTCTCGGACGGTGCCGCGGTCATTGGTGCCTGCGTTGGGAGGCACGGCGGCGTTTCTGTGAATGGCTGGAGCGAATCATGGCTGATTCTCTCGGACAATGCGTGATTTTCGTTGCGTCATCGGGGCAATTTCCGTACTTTGTTCTTGGACCATGCGTTCTCGGAATTGTCGCCCGTCGTGGGGTGGCGCCGTCGCGAAGTGGGGTGCCCAGTCTGGTCCCGTCTATCTGGAGGTTCATCATGCGTGCTGTCTCGAACATGCTCCGTTCTGTCTCGCTCGCCGCGGTGCTTGGGGTCTGCGGCTCGGCGGCTCTTCCGGTCGTGGCCCAGGCGCAGACGTGGAACTACCAGGGCGTGCTGAAGGAGAACAACGCGCCGTACAACGGCACGGCGGATGTGCGGCTGCAGCTGTGGACGCTCGCGTCGGGCGGGCAGGCGATCGGCACCGCGCAGACGTTCACCAACGTTGCGGTGGCCGACGGCGTCTTCACCGTGTCGCCGACGATCAGCATCCAGGACATCGCGTTCAACCCGATTCTCAATCCGTTCATTCAGATCGAGGTGCGTACGCCGTCGGGCGTCGGGAACTTTGTGCCGATCACGCCGCGGACGCCGCTGGGGATCGCGCCCAAGTCGATGTGGAGCGCGGCGAGTTTGCTGCCGTGGGTCGCGAGCGACACGACCTTCCAGAACATCTCGTTCAACGGCAGCTTCGTGGGTATCGGCCGTTCGACGCCGATCACGGGCGCGGACAAGTTCTCGATCGAGGGCAACACGCCGTTCTACTTCGGCATGTATGTACGGCAGGCGAATGACGGCGGGTTGTCGTTCATCGGGTACTCGCACGGGACCACGGTGCAGACCTCGGCATGGACCGAGTTCGACGGTGATCGCTGGGGCGTGTGGAACAACGGCGCGCACTTGAACGTGATGAGCAATGGCAACGTCGGAGTCGGAACGCAGCTCCCGCAGAGCAAGCTCGACATCCTGTCCAACGGACCGATGCTGCGCTTCAGCGCGACGGATCACGCATACGCCGAGTGGTACCTCAGCAACTTCGGCGGTCGGGCGGCGTGGCTGGGCTACGGAATCCCCGGCGACAACACGTTCCGCCTCCAGAACGAAACCGGCGGCAACATCGTCCTCTCCGGCGGCAGCCAGTCGCGGCTGGGCATCAACACCGACAACCCAAACTACACCGTGCACGTCACTGGATTCTCTGGTGCGAGCATCGGCCTGCAGACGACGACCGGAAGCAACGTCTCGACGTGGGTCCTGCAGGGGAGCAGCAACAACTTCCAGATCCGCAATACGGTGTTCACCGGATCGCCGCGGCTGGAGATGTCCACCGGCGTCCGCAACTTCGTGCTCACGGGCACGGTGAGCATCAACACCAATGCGTTCAGCGACTACGGCCTCGAGCTTCCGAACAACAACGACAACTCCGGCCGCGGCCGCGCCAACCGTTGGGATACGTACTCGTCGGCCCAGTGGAAGAGCAACATCCAGACGCTGCACGATCCGCTGGCAACACTGAACAAGCTCCGCGGCGTGTCGTTCGACTGGACCGCGAGCGGTGCGCACGATGTCGGCTTTATCGCCGAAGAAGTGGCAAAGGTGCTGCCCGAGATCGTGAGCACGCAGGACGGCAAGCCGGTGGCGATGGATTACTCGCGCGTCGTGCCGCTCACGGTGGAGGCGATCAAGGCTCTCAAGAGCGAGAACGAGACGCTCAAGAAAGAATTGGCCGAGCGGGATGCACGGCTGCGCCAGCTCGAGGAGCGGATGAACAGGCTCGAAGGCAAATAGCGGTTACTCACCGCGCCTCGTGCAGCACCAGCAGGGCGGAGTGGCGTGCGCGTTCGGCCACGCCGTCGGGACCATGCATCCACGCCCAGGTGATTGCACCGGCGACGATCATGGTGATGTCCTGCGCGGCAAGGGCCAGAGAGTCGGCGCCGAGAGCGGGATGTGACGCCGCGATCCAGCCCTTGATCGCGTTGTGCAGGTCGCTGGTGTGACCGGTGCAGATCTGGAACGTCTTGGAGCGCGGGTCCTTGGCCTCGGCCGCGGCGTTGATGAACGCGCAGCCCTTGAAGTCGGGCGTGTGGAACCACTCGTCCATCGCGGCAAAGAGCTCGCGGGGTCGGTTGTTCACTGGCACACGCTCCACGCGCTCGACGAGCCAGGACATCCACGCCGCGTGCTTCTCCTGCAGCCACGCGGCGACGAGATCGTCCTTGGAATCAAAGTGGTGGTAGAGCGACATCTTCGCGACGCCGGCCTTGGCGATGACGCGATCGATGCCCACGGCGTTCACGCCGTGCTTGTAAAAGAGCTCGCCCGCGGCGGCGAGGAGCTTCTCGCGTGCCCCGCGATTGCGGGCTTTTGGAGAAGCGGACTTGGAACGGGCGGCGGGCATGGTGGATTCTACGTGTCGAGACCGAGGGAATAGACCGATCAGTCTGGTGGTTGGATGTCACTCGGGCGAAGCGGTTTCAGCGTGGTTTCAGGCCCCGCGCCTCCCCGCCCCGCGAAGCGGGGAGGGGTGGTCGAGCGCAGCGAGACCGGGGAGGGGCGTTGGGCATCCGGACGCGGATGTGTTGAGGTACCCGTAGTCCCCTCACCTGACTTGAGGCGGTGCCTCAAGTCGTCCTCTCCCCGCAGGCGGGGAGAGGAGGCGCTTCAGGCTTTGCGGGCCCAGCGCAGCTTTGCCGAAGTCGAGCGCGGATTGGCCCGTTGCTCCGCGGCATCCGCGATGATGGGGTCGCGGCCGTCCGCGCTGTAGATGCCAGACCGGAACTGATCGCGGAACGCGTGTTTCACGCGCCGGTCTTCGCCGCTGTGGAACGTGATGATCGCGGCCATGCCGCCGGGTTTCAGAATCTGCGGCAGGTCGAGCAGCAGCTTGTCGAGATTCGCCAGCTCGCGGTTGACGAGGATGCGCAGGGCCTGGAACGTGCGGGCGGCAGGGTGCAGCTTGGCGCCCATGCCGCGTTCGATGGTGAAGTCGCGGGCCTCGCAGACGAGGGCCATGAGCTGCTCCGTAGTCTCGATCGGCGTCTTGCGGCGGCGCTGCACGATGAGGCGTGCGATCTTCGGTGCGTCGGTCTCGTCGCCGAACTCGAGCAGGGCGTCGATGATCTCGTCCTCGGTCATGCGGGCGAGCAGCGCCGAAGCGGGCTCGCCGCGGGTCGGGTCCATGCGCATGTCGAGCGGCCCGGGACGGCGGTACGAGAAGCCGCGCTCGGGGTTGTCGATCTGCGTGCTGGCGACGCCGATGTCGGCGAGCACGCCGTCGACGGTGCCGGGGGCGACGCCGGCCTGCTCAAGGATCTGATCGAGCGCCGCGAAGTTGGAATGGAAGAGATCGAACCGCACCGTGCCCTCGCGGCCCTTCACGCGTTGGAGCTTCACACGGGCGTCGGCGAGGTTCTCGGGGTCGAGGTCGAGGCCGATGAGCCGCCCGTCGGGCTTGAGGTGCTCGAGGATCGCGCTGGCGTGCCCGCCGAGGCCGAGGGTGCAATCGACGATGGTCTGACCGGGCTTGGGGTCGAGGACTTCAAGGACCTGGCGCAGGAGAACGGGGATGTGGCGGGGGTCGGGTTTCATCGCGAGTGCCGTACTGTTTGGTGGGGAGTCTACCGGCAATGACCGACGCGGTACCTCGATACCAGATCACAATGTTCGCGCGGGACACGGGACCCGGACGCGACACCGGTCAACTACGGCCGGTGTGCAGCTTCAAGCCGCATGGCGACCGCTGGCGTGACGAGGTTGGTCTTGAATGGTGGATCAACGGTGTGCTGATTCGTGAGCCAAACGACACCTGGGAGTACGGCTCCAGCATCTTGTTGCCGGTATTCACGACGGTCATCGCGGCCCTTCGCCGTGAACAGTCAAGTGGCGACTTCCAAGTTGAAACTACGCCAATGAAAGCGGGTCGTGCCGCGTTTCGGTACTTTTTCAGGGATCGGAAAGGTCGAGTGGTTGTCGATCGAAGCGCGATTGGAGAGGTCGAGCGAGTCGCCTCATCGGTGCTCGAACACGCCGACGCGATTGCGGCTCACTTCGATGCGATCGCACCTCCTGCGCCCCGAGGCGAAGTGTCCCCTTGGGGCAGCCGACAATTTGGCGAAGAGTGGCATCGTGACCGAGGAACGATCCGCAAACTGCTTGGGCAGCGACGGAGATGGACGGAATGGTCCCAAGAACACTAGCCTTCGAACAAGCATGAGCGACAGCATCAACCTTGCCGCGTACTTCTCCCGCATCGGTTACACCGGCCCGGTCGCGCCCACGCTCGACGTGCTGCGGGCGATCCAGCTGCGGCATGTCTGCTCGATCCCCTTTGAGAACCTCGACGTCCTCCTCAGTCGTGGCATCGCGCTCGATCTGGGCAGTGTGCAGGCCAAGCTCATCACGAATCGTCGCGGCGGGTACTGCTTCGAGCAGAACTGGCTGATGCTGCACGTGCTGCGGCAGATCGGCTTCGATGCGATGCCGCTGTCGGCCCGGGTGCGGCTGGACCGGCCGCGGGACATGGTGCCGCCGCGGACGCATGTGTTTGTGAAGGTGATACTGAACGCGGAGCAGGCTGGTAGTGCGGTGAACGCGGGCGACTGGCTTGTCGATGTCGGCGTCGGCAGCATGTCGCCGACGGCGCCGTTCCGGATGGTGGAGAACGCCGAGCACCCGACGCCGCATGAGGTGCGGAGGCTGGTGCGCGAGCCCGGCGTGCCTGCGCCGCGGTGGTTCCATCAGGCTCGGATCCTGCGCGACGGCGTCGAGACGTGGATCGACATCTGCGAGTTCAACGGCGAAGAGATGCACGCCATCGACCGCGAGGTCGGCAACTGGTTCACCAGCACGAACCCCAACAGCCGCTTCAAGCAGTACATCATGGCGTCGCTGGCGAACCCGGACGGCACACGCTTCTCGCTGGCCAACGGCGACTTCACGCATCGACGCTCGAGCGACGGCGCGGTGCTGGCGAGCGAGACGATCACGACGCCGGAGAGGCTGCGGGAAGTGCTGCGCGAGCGCTTCGGGCTGGAGGTGGAGAAGGGGACGGTGTTTGGGGTGGGAGGCTTGTAGGATTACGTTGCAAGGTGGAGATCCATGAGCAGGTATCAAGTCCCGGCGCGATCGACTGTGTTCGTGAAGCTTGATTCGTTTCACGGAGTTTACTACCCATTACACCGCGTGCCAGACCAGAAGGGCATGACGGCGGTTGAGTTGAACTCCAAGAGCGAGTCGTTCCTGAAGCGGTTCAGCCTGCGCTTTCACGAGTTTGACTGCACGACGCTTCGATACGGCGACAAGCGATGGCCTGAGTTGCTCGCGGCCCTTCGCCAAGAGGAAAAGAATGAGCACCTGTGCTTGAAGTCGTGCTGGATCGAGCAGCCTCCGCTCGTGACGGCAGAGAAAGCCGAGTGGTTTCGCTTCACGCCTGATACGCGGAGCATCAAGTCGTTCGCCCGCCCGCCGAAAGATGTTCACTATTGCTGGAGCAAACGAGGTCTAGTTGTTTCCACTGGATTTCTTGACGTCATGCGTCGGCACGGCCTTCGCGGCCTCGAAGCTGTTCCGATCGAGGAGTCGCGGTTGTCCGGCGAAGTGACTTGGTGTCAACCGATTGCGTTCGAGCCCCTGGGGCGGGGTCTCGATCATCCGATCATTGATCCGGACAAGTTGCGAGAGGAGATGACGAGAATCGAGTGCCCGCCGGCCCTTCGGAAAGGAGAACCGTGCGCGTGGCTTCAACTCTGGCGAGACGACGCATTCGGTGAAGACGATCTTGTGCGACAGTTGACCGCGATATGTGGTTCCCGATTTGGATACTTCCGGGTCGTTGAGGTCCCACGATACGTTCGCGAGCATCTCCCGTCGACGGACTTCGCGTACGCGTGGGGCGGTACACGAGATCTCGTTTATGAGGAATTGGGCGGCCTTCGGTCTCGAGACATCTACTGCAACGCCAAGGCACGCTCGGTGTTGATCGACGCGGGGCTCGTGAAGCCGTCCAGATTCATCGCCGTCGATGTGGTTGCGGCCGAGGACGCCCAGAGCGAGATCCTCGATCGAACGGTCGCTGTGCCACTTCCGCCACCGGCTTTGACGCGGGAGGAGATCGAGGCCGCGCGGGCAACACCCGTGGCGGCGAATGGGGTCTCGATCAGACCGCGCGAGCAGGTGCCGTTCGAGACGATTCATGCGGAACTTACGGCTCGCCAGACCGCAGGGACACTGCCTTGGAACCCGGCGTCCTCGGATCCCGACTATGCCGAGGTGATGGCGGGACGCCTTTGGAAGAAGTGTCCGCGGAGATGGCGGGAGATCGCTCCCTTGATGCCGATCGATCTCGGTACGCGCAACGAGCAAGGCGAGGAGCTGGAGTTTCTTTTTCATGCCCCTGAGCCGAATCTGTGGACGACAAGCCCGTCGGACGATCGGCCAGCCGACGAGCGACCGCTCAAGACCGACATCGTGATCGGAGCGACGAGCGATGGGAACTGGTACGCGATCCGGCCGAGCGATCCGCTCATGCCGCTAGATGCGCGGGTTGTTCTTTGGGATCACGAGACGACGACGGTTGCCGACGAATGGCCGAGCGTCGGGGACTTTGCGGCGTTCCTGCTACAGAGGGCGGACGTTTCGCCGCGGGCCGGGGATGACGAAGTTCAGTAGACTGCGTTCCATGCACATACGCACGACGGTCATCGCTGGGCTGATCTCGGTGCTTGCGGGTTGCCATGCGACGTCTCGGCAGGAGGCGGTGTCAGGTACGCCACAGCCATCAACTCTCACCGCCATCCTCGAAACCTCCGCCGGCGACATCACGCTTGAGCTTGATCGCGAGCACGCGCCGCTGAGCGTCGACAACTTCGTGCGGCACGCCAACGCCGGACACTACGACAACACGGTCTTCCAACGCGTCATCCCGAACTTTGTCATCCAGGGCGGGTCGCACACGCCGGAGTTGGTGAACCTGCCGGCGTCGGATGCCGCGGCACGCAAGCCCGGCGAGCCGCTGGGGCTCGACACGCCGATCAAGAACGAGTGGCAGAACGGGCTGAAGAACATGAAGGGCTCGGTGGGTCTGGGGCGCGACACCGACCCGGACTCGGGCACCCGGGAGTTCTACATCAACGTCGTGGACAATCCCAAGCTCGACACGCCCCGCGAAGTCAGCGGCGGCGCGGGCTACGCGGTCTTTGGCCGCGTGACTGATGGCTGGGACGCGGTGGAGAAGATCCGCACGGGCGTCACGGGTTTGCGGGCGGAGAAGATTCGGAAGAACGGCGAGCTCGTCGACGGCGAGATGATGAAGGATGTGCCGCTGGAGTTGGTGGTGGTGAAGCGGGTGCGGGTTGTCGGCACGCGATGATGCGACGATTCAGAGCCGCGGGCTTCAGCCCGCGCGACTTGTTGGGGTGCCATCAGTCCGCCGGCTCTGCGGCGCGACTGATGCGGCGGCGAGAATGACGGCCGTTGTTCCAGACGCATCAGTCGCGCGGCTCCGAGCAGCCGCGGACTGATGGCAACAACTGAGAACACGAGCGAGCCGTGGATGCGCACCACGCGAGATTCGAGATGTGAGAGCGTGCGGCCCCTCACCGATCTCGGCCTGTTGGGCCTCGATCACCTCTCCCCGCTGAAGCGGGGAGAGGGGGCGCTGCTTCAGAGCCGCGGGCTGAAGCCCGCGGCTCGGTATGGAGACTTTCTAGCGGCCGCGTCCGGGCATCTTCCCGAACATGCGCTTGGGCGGCAGTTTCGTCGGCACGATGCCGCCGGGGAACTTGCTCGCGTCGACCTTGCCGGCTTCGGACGCGGGCAGTTCGAGCTTGGACTGCTCCATGCGGCTGACGCGCGGCGGCGGGGGCGGCGGTGGGGGCGCATCGCCCTCGGCGCGTTCGAGCATCAGGCCGCCTTGCGGGCGTCCCATCGGGCCGTCGTCGCGCCAGCCCGCCGGGGGCGGGTTGCCGACGAAGTCGGGGTATTCGATCTTGGGAATCTCGGCGTTGATCAGCATCTCGATGCTGGTGAGCAGTTCGCCCTGTGCTGGAGTGACGAGCGAGTACGCGAGGCCACCCTTGCCCGCGCGGGCCGTGCGGCCGATGCGGTGGATGTAGAGCTCGGGGTCGTCCGGCAGGTCGAAGTTGATGACGTGCGACACGCCCTCGACGTCGATGCCGCGGCTGGCAAGGTCGGAGCAGATCACGACGGCGAGCTTGCCGTCCTTGAGCTGCTTCATGGTGGTGTTGCGCTTGCCCTGGCTCATGTCGCCGTGCATGGCGTGGGCCGGGATGCCGCGGGCCGAGAGGCCGTTGGCGAGCTCATCGACGGTGCGCTTGAGGCGACAGAAGACGAGCGTGAGCGCCGGCTCCTCGTGGGTGAGCACGTGCAGCAGCATGCGCTTCTTGTCCCACGGGGCGACGGGGATGTGGAACTGCTTGACGAGGCTGGCGGTGAGCGAGCCGGCGGTGGTCACGATCTTCACCGGATCGTGCATGTGCTGGCGGGCGAGGCGCTCGACCTCTTCGCTCAGCGTCGCGCTCACAAAGATCGTCTGGCGGCCCTCCGGAGGCGTGCCGGGCGCGGGGCACATGTTCAGGATCCGCTTGATGTCGTCGCGGAAACCGATGTCGAACATGCGGTCGACTTCATCGAGCACGGCGAAGCGGATGTTCTGCAGGTGGAAGTAGCCGCGCTGGATCATGTCGAGCACGCGGCCGGGCGTGCCGACGACGATGTGCGAGCCGGTCTGCAGCTGGCGGGTCTGGGCCTGGATGGACTGACCGCCGTAGAGCGTGACGGCCCGGATCGGCGTGTGCTTGGCGAGGTCGTTGATCTCGTCGGTGATCTGGATGGCCAGTTCGCGGGTGGGGGCGAGGATGAGCGCCTGGAACTGCGTGTCCTTGCCGCACATGTGGATGAGCGGCAGGCCGAACGCGGCGGTCTTGCCGGTGCCGGTCTTGGCCTGACCCAGGACGTCGCGCCCGGTGATGGCGACGGGGATCATCTTGGCCTGGATCATCGTGGGCTTCTGGAAGCCCATGTCGGCGAGGCCCTTGAGCACGCTGTTGCGCAGGCCCAGGGACGTGAAGTCGACGGCCTCGTCGAAGACGTTGTCCTGGGCGACGGGCTTGAAGTCGTGGTGGGTGACGATCCCGTGCACTTCCGCGACCGGATTGGCGGCGGTGATGGAGTCCTGCAGCTCGTGGCCGGAAGTGGCGGGCTGGCTGGGACTTGTGGCGTCGTCGGAGGTGGCGGGCAGGTTGGAATCAGCGGACTGGTGGACCTGGGACTCCGTCCCATCGGTATCGTGCATGGCTCGTACTCGTGTGAAATGCGGTGGAAGAACGACAGAAGTCGCGTTCGCCGCGGCGACGGTAGAGGGGGTCGCTCCGGACCCCCGGCCACGGCGAGTAATAGTAGATCGGCCGAAGTGGTGATCGGGGTGCGAAATGGGATCAGCGATCGTGTTCTGCCTTCACACCGTCGCCACCCGCCCCCGCCAGGCCCGCTTGCCGGTGAGGGCGAGGTAGAGCGAGTGCCACTGGATGACGGTCATCATCAAGACGCCCAAGGGGTGCAGCAGCACCGGGGTCAGGCCTTGCCCAAAACGGCGGGAGAGCAGGAAACGCAGGAAAACAGCCATGGCGACGCAGGAGAGGGCAAAGACCGCGGCCAGGTCGGTAGGCGCGGTCAGGGTGTCGGGTGCGAGACGGCCGGCGATCGCCCAGGGGACGACCAGCCAGGGCAGGACATGGGCCATGAGATGGACCACGGTAATGAACACGAGGAGCCCGACCGAGCCCAGGCCCTCGAAGGCGTTCTTGGCGAAGCCGCGCCAGGTCTGGGCCAGGCCGCGGTACATGCGGACGCTGAGGAGATGGGTGCCGTCGAAGAGATCGGTGTGGAAGCCGGCTTTGCGGACCTCGCGAGGCATCTTCACGCCGTCGTGCATGGAGTTCTTGAACGCCTGATGCCCGCCGGCCTTGTCGTAGGCGGTGCGGCTGACGAGGATGAACTGGCCGCAGGCGGCGGAGGCGGCGGGATCGCGGGTGGTGCGCATCCGCGGCATGGGCAGATACGAGAAGAGGATGAAGAAGATCATCGGCACGGCGAGCCGCTCGGCGAGCGAGCCGGTGATCTGGCGCGGGAAGGTCGAGACCATGTCGGCCTTCTGAGCTTGAGCGAACGCGAGTGCGTCGGCGAGGCAGTTGGGTTCGAAGCGCACGTCGGCGTCGGTAAAGCAGAGCCAGGTGCCGCGGGCTTGTTCGGACATGCGCCAGCAGGCGTGCTGCTTGCCGTTCCAGCCCGAGGGCAGGGGTGTGACTTGCGCTGCACGCACGCGCGGGTCGGAAGCGATCAGCGTGGCGAGGATGTTGGGCGTGTCGTCGGTGCTCTGGTCGTCGTAGACCAGGACTTCGATATCGCGCTTCGTGCTGGCGAGGATCGAGCGGACACAGGCTTCGAGGTTGGCTTGTTCGTTGCGGGCGGGGACACAGACGGTGATCGTCGCTCCACTCTCCGAAGCGCTGGGAGGGGAGAGGGGCCTTCGATACACCCCGAGATTGATGACCGTCATCGTGAGCGTGATCGCGCAAAGAGCCATCGCGATCAGCAGCACGATCTCCAGGGGGGTCATCGGCGGTCTCCGCGGTCGCCGGTGAAGCGACGGTCTTCGACCCGGCCGGACTGCCCGCGCACCCGCAGCCACAGGTCGTAGAACCAGTTCGTCGCCGGTCCCGCGTCAGAGTCGCCCCCCGCGGCGATTTCGCCCAGGGCCGGACGGAATCGGGCCGCATCGCGGGAACGCACGGCCTCGGCGAGTCGGGCGTTGTTCTCCGCCATCGCCCGCAGGAACTCCCGGTGCCAGGCGGTTGTGCTGTCGGGGCGGCCCGGCGTCGCACAGGGCTCGAAACGCAGGAAAACCTCTGGCTTCTGATCGGTCCAGAAGGCGTACTCGATGGCGAGGGCCAGCACGCGGACGTTCGGGGTCTTCGCCGCGAGAGCCGCGGCACCGGGGCGGAGCTCGATCGGATCGCGCGGATCGACGAACCGACCCTGCGGCGTGATCCAGAGCGTCGCCCGCGGGTTGGCCTCGAAGCGCCGACGCACGTACTCGCCCATGGCCTGGAGGCTCTCGGGGTTGTCGGGCTGGATGCCGAAGATGCCGAGCTTCTTGAAGAAGCCGAACTTCACGAGCTGGCTGGCGTCCATCGGAGCCAGCGGCTCGCGCCCCGGGCCGTGATGGTCGTGGAGTGTGAGGCTGATCAGCGGGTCCCACCACGAGGTGTGCGAGAGCAGCACGATCGCGGGCGTGTCGGATTGCTGCAGGGTGGCGATCGCGTCGCTGTGCTCGGGCACGACCCGGACGGCGTGGAAGGACTTCTTGAACATCCGCCGCACCCAGCGGGCGAAGTACTTCGTGATTGTCGGCGAGTACGACGCCGGGATGAGCAGATCCGAGCGTGGATCGGGTGGTGGGGGCGAGGGGGACATCGGTGCATCGTTGGGACGCTGGGCGAATCGGGAATTCGAGCCCGCCCGACGAGCGGTGTCACGCGGTCGCCCGCCGCGGACGCAGCTTGCGAATGACCATCCACACGCCAAACGTCGCGAGCACGAGCACAACACCCAAGGCGATGGGCGCGAGGATCGCCAGGATGCTCATCGCTCCCGCGAGGAGATTCTCGAGCGTCGCATAGATCGGGTTGGCGGTGCCCAGCGTGGTCGTGGTCGAGACGACGCGCCCCGAGGCACCGGTGAGCTGCGTGACGCCCGCGGTTGCGGCACCGGCCGCGGCCGCTCCGCCCAAGCCCGCGGCATAGGCGAGTGTCGAGCCAAGCCCGTCCGGCAATGCAGCCGTGATGTCGTGCAAGGGCAGCGCGACTGCGCCGGTCGCGAAGAGCGCGCCCGCGATCCACGATGCCGGCGCCGACACCGCATCGAGCGCGTGATCGACGGCGGGGATGCAATAGCCCAATCCCTCGGCGGCGCACAGCAACGCGAGCACCATGAGCGCGGGGGTGCCCCCGGTCCATGCGAGTGAGGAGCCGAGTTCGACCATGCCCAGGCGCTGACCAATGCCGACAACCAGCAGCGGCAGGAAGATCCGCAGTCCGCCCGCGGCGGAAAGACCGACTCCAAGACATGCCGCGGCGAGAAGCTCCATGCTGGCTTGTTGGGGATCGCGCGGTGCGGCTTGCGGAGCGACGGCGAGATGCGGTGGAACATGTTTCACGCCACGCCGCTCGGGCAGCACCAGAACCGGTGGGCGTCCAAGCGTCCGAGAACTCAATCGCGCACGAATTCATCGGTAAATATCTGTATCCGCAATTCCGCCATCGGTATCCTTTACTCTGGGTGTCGAGCGCGCGGACCGAGTCGGTCCGACCCGCACGGGGCGGGTGAGCGGCTGCGGCACGCGGGGAACTCTCACAATGAGGTTGCACATGAAGACAGCGAAGATGGCGGCCCTCCTCGGGCTCGCGATGGTGGCAGGCACGGCGTCGGCTCAGACGATCACCCAGGGCAACGCGAAGTTTCAGATGCTCACGCCCGCGTTCAGCGTGACCAACGGCGACTCGTTCTACTACCAGGACAACAACTTCACCGACTGGCAGTACAAGTACACCTGGTACTGGCGCCAGCAGAACAACAACTCCAACTCGCTCTTTGCCAAGTTCGATTCGCCGACGACGTTCGTCAGTGGCAACAAGATGCGCCTCACCTGGACCAACACCGGCGCCGGCGTCAGCGGCTTCGAGCGCCTCACCGGTGAGTTCGTGATCGTTCTCAAGGATGGCCCGAATCCGCGTCAGTCGCGCGTCTTCACCCGCGCCACCCTCGGCTCGCATCCCGGCAACGCCGCCGCACGCGTCTTCAACTTCTTCCATCTCTGCGACATGGACCTGCCCGGCGGCGTGCCCAATCCGGCGCCCGACGACAGCCAGAACTTCAGCGGCAACACCGGCACCTTCACGGAAGCGTCGTCGTTCGAGTTCGCCAAGATCACCAGCGACGGCTCCCAATCGCGCCACGACACCGCTTCGGGCGCTGCGCTCCGCGGCTTGCTCTCCAGTGGCTCGGGCGACCTCTCGAACAACAACGGTCCCTTCTCCACCGACGGCGCGTTCGCCTATCAGTGGACTTGGACGCTTAACCCCGGCGAGACCCGCACGGTTCGCGTCGGCCAGGGCGTGAACACCGAGGCGTATGCCGTGGACCCGTGCTCGGCCGACATCAACCTTGACAACGCGGTCGATGACGCCGATTTCGTGAGCTTCGCGGGTGCGTACAACGACCTGCTCTGCCCGGCCCTGCCGGCGTTCTGCGACGCCGACCTCAACGACGACGGCGTCGTCGATGACGCGGACTTCGTGATCTTCGCGGGTCAGTACAACGATCTTGTCTGCCCGTGGTGATCGTCGGTCTTGTGCACACCTCCCATTTGCGTTTTCGATGGACCAAGCAACGGACCCGGCGAAGGCCGGGTCCGTTGTTTTTCGAGAGTGCCCAGTGGGACCGGCCTCCGGCCGGTCTCAAGCACCAGCGAGCCTGGGTGTTTTCGCCCGTGCGCGATGGGGTTCCATCTCGAGACGCCCGTCGACCGGCTGGAAGCCGGTCCCACTGGTGATGAATGAAGCCGGTGCCACTGGTGCTTTCGGGGGTTTGGTGGGTTGGGGCACTTCTGGTGCGTACCGATCCCGAGACATGGTGCTTGGTGGATGTTGCCATTGCAGGTACGATGTCCGTTCAACGCGGCGTTGCCGCGGGAGGGGCCTATGCGAACGGGTGTGTTGCTGTCGGTTCTGGCGGGCGTCGCGTTGGCCGCAGGCGCAGCGCGAGCTCAGTGCGGGCAAGCCTTCGACTTTGCCAACTTCAGCAGCGTGACGGACCTGAACCTGGTCAGTCAGGCGTTGGTGGTGGACGATCGGTTGCATCTCACCCAAACCGGCTTGGGCGGCGAGGGGGCGGCGTGGTACGCCGTGAGCAAGGCCACGTTCGATGGAGGGTTCCGCACGTCCTTCCGCTTCGCCATCCAGAACGGCACAGCCGACGGCTTCGCGTTCGTCATCCAGGACGACGCCAACGACACGGTTGGTTCCGGCGGCTCGGGCCTCGGATACGCGGGCATCCCGCGCAGCGTCGCCATCGAGTTCGACACGTACTTCTTCAGCGACGAGTTCCAGGGCATGCACGTCAGTGTGCAGAACGACGGTCCCAGCGGCAACTCCGAAGCCGACGCGTTCTCGCTCGCCCACGCCTTCCTGCTCGACAGCGTCACAGACGGGGAATTCCACGATGTGAAGATCGAGTACACGCCTGGCGTGCTCTATGTCTGGCTCGACGGCGAGCCGATCCTCTTCTGCCCGCTCGATCTTTCGATGCTCGATGGCGGCTCGGCGCTTTTTCCTGATTGTGCCTGGGTCGGCTTCACCGCCGGTGCGGGCGGCGCGACGGCCGACCAGGTGATTGAATCGTGGTCGTTCACCGACTGGTCCGACGTCGTCGAGTGTGTCGGCCCGACATCCAACGGCTTCAACGGCCCCGGCTTCACGCCTCAGACCGGCGATCGTGTCACCTTCCGTTCGGTGGTCAACGGCACCGGGCCGCTGACGTACGTGTGGCGGAAGCAAGACATCGATCTCAACGACGACACCCGCATCCTGGGTTCACGCTCTGAGGTCATGATCATCGACCCGTTCATCCCCGCTGATGCCGGGTCGTATCAGTTCGCGTCGGGCAACGCGTGTGGGGGCTACGGCGTCGGGTCGATCGATGTGGGCATCCGGTGCCCGGGTGATCTGAACGATGACGGATTCGTGGACGACGCGGACTTCCTGCTCTTCCTGCCGTCGTACGACGCGCTGCTTGTTCCCGACGCCGACAAGCGGTGCGACTGGAACGGCGATCGGGTAGTGGATGATGCGGACTTCTTGTTGTTCCTGCCGTATTACGACCAGTTGATCTGTCCGTGATCGCGCTCCGAGCCGCGAGCTTCAGCCTGCGGCTCTGATTCGGTTGCCCAACGAAAAGGACCGGCTGGAAGCCGGTCCTACTGAGTCTTTGCTCGGGGCCTGGAAGGCCCCGCCCCCGGTCTTAGACCAGCACCGGCGCCGTTTTGGGCTCGATGATGCGGTCGTGTACGCTGCGGCCGCTCTCGGTGGGGAGCGGGACGTCCCAGTCTTCGAGCAGGCACGTGGCTGCCGTGACGCCGCTCATGATCACCATGGGCGTGCCGGGACCGGGGTTGGCGCTACCGCCGGCGAGGTACAGGTTCGAATAGACGCGGCTGCGGTTCTTGGGCTTGAAACCGCCGTGCATGAGGCCGTGGGAGGCCAGGCCGTAGATCGCGCCGCCCTCGGCGTTGTACATCTTCTCGATGCCGGCGGGGCTGAGGGTGCGGTCGACGACGATGTGCTTGTCGATGTCGGCGAAGCCCATGCGGCGCATCTTGTCGAGGATGACGGGCTTGTACTGCTCCATCAGGCCGCCGGGGCCGTCCCACTTCTGGTTGCCGCGGATGTAGGGCGTGTGGACGAGGATGTAGAGGGCCTCGCATCCGGGGGGTGCCTGGGTCGGGTCGCTGCGCGACGGGGCGCAGATGTACATGGTGGGGTCGCGGGCGGGGATGCCCTTGCTGTAGATGTCGTGGAACTCGTCGTGGCTGTTCTTGCTGAAGAAGAAGTTGTGGTGGGCGACGTGGTCGTACTGCTTGTCGAGACCGAGGTAGAGGACGACGCCGCTGCAGGCGGGGGTGTACTTCTTGGCGATGGCCTGCTGTTCGGCCCGGGCCTTGGGGGAGTCGAGCAGGTCGCGGTTGGTGCGCTGGACGTCACAGTTGGAGACGACGGCGTCGGCGGCGAGGAACTCGGGGCGCTCGCCCCCACTCCCACCGGTCCCTGCGTCGATCTCCACACCGATCACGCGGTTGTCGCGTTCGACGATGCGGGTCACGCGGCGGCCGGTGATGTAGGTGACACCCTGCTCGCGGCCGATCTTCTCGAGGGCGCGGGCCATGCAGCGGGTGCCGCCGGACTGGCCGTCGGGCGCCATGGTGTACCAGCAGCCGTGGTCGATCTGAGCGGCGGCGATCAGGCTGAGGATCGACGGCGCCATGAACGGGCTGCTGCCGACGTACTGGAGGAAGTGCTCCATCACCTGGCAGAGGTGCGGCTCGGGGACGTGCTTGGTGATCTGCTTGCCGACCGTGGAGTGCATGGTGCCGACCATGGCCATCAGGTCGCCGCCGATGCCGGTGGCCTTGGGCGGGCTGAACATGAGGTCGGTCGCGGCGCCGAGGTCCTTGTAGAAGAAGACCTTTTCGGAGAGGCGGTACAGCTTGCGGCTGTACTCGATGAACTTCTTGTAGCCGTCACCGGGCTTGGTGCTGGGGAACTGGGCGTCGAGTTCCTTGGCGAAGACCTCGGGGTCTTTGCGGAGGTTGATGACGGTGCCGTCTTCGAAGTGGCAGCGCCACTGGGGGTCGAGGTCGACGAACTTGATCATGTCGCCGACCTTGCGGCCGGAGCGGCGGATGATGCCGCTGATGATGCCGGGGATGGTGATGATCGTCGGCCCCATGTCGAAGGAGAAGCCCTTCTCTTGGAGCAGGTTCATCTTGCCGCCGAGGTGGTTGTTGGCCTCGATGAGAGTGACCTTGATGCCCGCGGTGGAGAGTTCCGCGGCCGCGGCGAGGCCCGCGAGGCCGCCGCCGATGACGATGACGTGACGATTGGTGGTGGACATGGTGAGGAGGGGAAGAGACGAAGAGACGGAGAGAAAAGAGACGAAGTGGGGGAGGTCGCGGGAATTGAAGACTCGCGGGTCTGATTGTAACTCTGGAGGGATGGTAAGTCTTCGGATTCGCGGGAAGTGCGGGGGGCGATGCTGGGAAAGCGGCGGCGCGCGGGTTTCTCAGTGGGACCGGCCTCCGGCCGGTCGGGGGGCGCGAGTTCGTCGCCCATGGGCCGCGGGATCGGTGCGTAGGAAGACCGGCCGGAGGCCGGTCCCACTGGTGCTTGGGATGGTTGGGGACGGAGGCACCGGGGCCTGGAAGGCCCCGCTCCCATGAACCAGGAAGGCTCTCAGGAAGGCGCCGCGCCCGTCACTTCGCGGAAAGATCGAGCACGTACAGCGTCCGCGGCTCCAGCGTCTGGATCGGCGCGTAGTCCGCGAAACCGCCGCGGCCGTTGAGTTTGGGGGTTTCGGTGGTCGCGGTCGTGCCGTGGAGCAGTTCCTTCGGGGCGACGGCCTTCTTGAACGGGCCG
The DNA here is from genome assembly GCA_947459215.1 of Phycisphaerales bacterium. Taxonomy (GTDB): domain Bacteria; phylum Planctomycetota; class Phycisphaerae; order Phycisphaerales; family UBA1924; genus JAFEBO01. Next base: position 3,446 of record CANHCQ010000008.1, on the reverse strand, counting down.
CTGCCGAGACTCACGCGGCAGTCGGTGACGGGCTTGTCGCTGAGGTTCGCGATCACCAGCATCGACTGCGAGCCCTCGCTGCGGGCGAAGGCGTAGACGCCGTCGGCGCTGGTCTCGGCGAGCGTGAAGTCGCCCTTGGTGAGGGCGGGGTTGGACGTGCGCAGGCGCACAAGCTTCTTGTAGAGGTTGAGCAGCGAGTCCTTGTCGGCGCTCTGGGCCGCCACGTTCTTGCTCGGGTAATCCGGCTGCGCCTCGCGCCACGGCTTGCCGTTGGTGAAGCCGACGGTTGGCTCGCTGTTCCACTGCATGGGCGTACGGAGGTTCTCGTCGGGCTTGTCGCCGAGATGGCCGATTTCTTCGCCGTAGTAGAGGAAGGGGATGCCCGGCTGGGTGAGCAGCATCGACGCGGCGAGCTTCATCTTCGAGAAGTCGTTGCCGAAGCGGGTCATCACGCGGGTCTGATCGTGGTTGGAGAGGAACGAGCCGAACTGGTTGCGGGGATAGGCCTTCCACGCCTTGTTCAGCGCCTCGCCGATGCGCTTCTTGTCGGCGTCGTTGACGGCGTCGATGGTGGCGTAGGAGACATCGAACTCGAAACAGGTGTCCATCTGGTCGGGGACGTAGGAGGCGATGACGTCGGTGCTGGACCAGACCTCGCCGATGGTGAAGGCGTCGGGCTTGACCTTCTTGTAGAACTTGTGCCAGTCCTTGAGCCACTGGTGGGTGGCCTTGGTGTTTTCCTGGAGTTGGCCGTCTTCGATGAGATGGCGGATGGCGTCGAGCCGGTAGCCGGCGACGCCGTAGTCCTTGATCCAGTACTCGGTGACCTTGTTCATCTCCTTGGTCACGTCGGGGTTGCGGTAGTCGAGGTCGGGCATGTAGGAACTGAAGATGCCGTAGAAGTAGGGGCCGGTGTTTCTGCCGTCGGGCGCGAACCAGACCTGCTGGCCCCACGGGCCTTTCCAGTCGGGCTTGGTGTCGGACCAGATGAACCAGTCGTGCTTGGGGTTCTTGGGGTCCCAGGCGTCCTTGAACCAGGGGTGGCTCTTGGAGGTGTGGTTGAGGACGAGGTCGAGGATGACCTTGATGCCGCGCTTGTCGCACTCGGCCATGAAGCGTTTGAAGTCGTCGTTGGTGCCGTGCTCGGACTCAATCTTGTAGTAGTCGCTGGTTTCGTAGCCGTGGTAGGAGGGGCCTTCGAAGACGGGCATGAGCCACAGGCCGGTGATGCCCAGGTCGGTGGTGGTTTCGGGCTTGCCGTCGTTGAGGTAGTCGAGAGAGTCGATGAGGCCCTGGAAGTCGCCGATGCCGTCGTTGGCGAGTGGGCCGGTCGCGGAGTCCTTGAAGGAGCGGACGAAGACCTGATAGAAGACGGTTTCGTTCCACCAGTTGTCGAGGCGGTCGCTGCTGCGGTCCTTGAGGGTGGTCTGCGGCTTGGCGGCGGTCGCGGGATTGGTGGTGGCCTGACCCAGAACCGACGACGCGGTGAGAACAGTGCCGGCGAGCAATGCGAGAACGCGGATAGACATGAGAACCTCCGGGACAATCAGCGTAGCAGATTCGGCCAGACGCACGCCCTGAGCGGATCCAAGGATTGATCAAGGATCCATCAAGGAGTCACGGCATGTCAGAGGCGAAGGCTCGGGTGTTGCAGCCCGGTGAAGGAGAGATGATCCGGGTGGTCACCGACACCGTTCGGGTGCTGGCCGACGGGGCGGCGACCGGTGGACGGCTGTTCATCTTCGAGGAGACCTGCCAACCGGGTCACGGCCCGCCCCCGCATCGTCACGGCATCGACGACGAGTACTTCTTCGTGCTCGAAGGCGAGTTCACATTCATGATCAACGGCACGCGCGTCGTCGCGCCCACCGGTGCATTCGTCGCGGCGCCCAAGGGCTCGCAGCACACGTTTACCAACAGCGGCACGATCACCGGGCGGCTTCTGATAGTCACGACGCCGCCGGGGTTGGAATCGCCGTTCCGCGAGACGGCGGCGCTGCACGAACCGACGCCGGAGCACCTCGCGGCGGCGTTCGCAAAGTTCGCCGTTCGCTTCGAGGGCCCACCTCTCAGCGCGGTGCAATGAGGGCGTGGGGCGCACGATTGTGTTCGTAGTCCGCTCGTATGTGGGCAGCAAGACGCGAGCGTGGCTCGACTTACAGCGATTCGAGCGGGTTGCAGGCGGCGCCCGCGGGGCACGCTTCCTCGGGTAGAGTGAGAGAGGGGAGAGGGAAGGCGGGAAACCCGGCACTGCGCGGCGTGCCGGGAACCGGGGGTGTGGGGATGTGCGGGAATCCGCCGCGTGAGACCACTAAGGAGGCATCGATGAAGTTTCGTAGCACCATGCAGTTGATCGCCGCCGTCGGAATCGCCGCCACGCTCGCCGCGTGCGCGACGCCCGAGGGCAGCACCAGTCTGGACAAGCAGAACAGCACGCTGTCGATGCGCGACACGACGCTGACGCGCTTGTACAAGGAGAAGCCCGAGGCCCGTGCGGCGATCGACGCCGGCGCTGGCTACGGCGTCTTCAGCACCATCGCCATGGGCGCCGTCGTCGGCGGGTCCAATGGCTACGGCGTGGTCGAGGACAAGAGCGGCAAGCGCACGTACATGCGCATGGCCAGCGGCGGCCTGAACCTGGGCGTCTCCGCCACCGAGACCAAGCTCGTCCTGGTCTTTAAGGACAAGGCCACGCTCGACAAGTTCACCAGCGAAACCTTCGAGTGGGGCTCCAGCGCCTCGGCCGGTGCCAAGGGCGAAAAGTCCGGCGGCATGAACGAAGAGGCCGGCAAGATGACGCGTGATATCACCGTCTATCAGCTCACCGACACGGGTTTCGCGCTCACCGCGAACCTCGCGGGCACGAAGTTCTGGCCTGAGAAGGGGATGAACTGAAGAAGAAGAGACGGAGAGACTGAGAGACGAAGAGACGGAGTGAAAAGTCAAAAGCCCGGGCACATGGCCCGGGCTTTTTCATGGACGCGATGAGACGACGACTCTTCCTTCACTGCGTCTCTTCGTCTCTCAGTCTCTCCGTCTCTCTCTCATCACTTCTTCACCGCTCCCACCGTCTTCTTCGGGTTCACGATGTAGCGGCCGTCGTAGCCGGCCATCGGGTCGGCGTTGGCCTTGAGGGCTTCGATGACCTGTGCGGTGGTCAGCGACGGGTTCACCGCCAGCATCTTGCCGACGAGGTTGGTCACGTTCGGGGCGGCCATCGAGGTGCCGCTGTACTTGAAGCGCTTGCCACCGGGCACGTAGCTCTCGACCTCGAAGCCGTTGGCGTAGAGCGTCACACCCTTGCCGAAGGTGGTGAAGGAGGTCGGCTTGCCGGAGGAGTCGATGGCGCCGATGGTGATGACGTTGGGGAGGTCGATGCCGGTGGGCATCATCTCGCTGAAGACGTTGTCGTTGTCGCTGTTGCCGGCGGCGGGCACGAACAGGAT
>CANHCQ010000007.1 GCA_947459215.1 Phycisphaerales bacterium | reverse complement strand
GTCGTCTCCGGCGGCACGCGGAGTGGCGGCGAGTTCCTCCGCCGACAGCCAACCGTCGCGGTTGGTATCCAGTCGGTCGAAGACACTCTGCTGAGTGTTCTGCGCGAGGGCCATAGTCGCTGATCCGATAACCACAACCGTAATAAGCAGAGCAGCTCGACGCATATGCACTCCTTGGGAATCGAGTCCATGAGGAGAAACGTTCGAGAACTGTCCGTATTGCCCACGGTTCGGCGGCCGGGCCCGCTCAGCGACCATCGTTTGCGGACCATAACGCCCGACGCGGAGAGACTTTGGGCCAAAATCGCGCCCGTGAGGCCAGAGTGGGCAGGAGCCGGTTATGGACATGCCGAGCGGCAGAGACCTGGCCCACGAGGGGTGGCTCTCGCGATCCCTTCGGAACGCGGGCCAAAACGCGAAAACGCCGCCAAGGTCTCTCGGCGGCGTTCCCTGAAAACCAAAGGGCCGGTCGCTTTCGCAACCGGCCCGGCAATAGAGGACGAGGGGTGGTCTGACGACGTGCTTTTCAGAGCCCCAGAGACACGACGCCCGGATGTCGGAACCCGGTAAGGTACACGGCTTGTCTCGGTGATGCCGGGCCACTCGCCTCGTCTACGGCTCGTCGCTGGTGCGCTGCATCCCCTCCATGTGCCACGCCGGGAACGGATCGGGAATGCGCTTCCACGCGTCGATGCCGCCTCGCATCTCGTCGTCGGTGAGCAAGCACGATTCGAGCAGGAGGCGTTGGGACTGTTTGTCGAAGTCCACCCCGATAAGCACGAGTTGTTGGCGGCGGTCGCCGAAGGGCTCCTGCCAGCACTTGTCGAGCCATGCGCGGGCCTCGGGGTCGCTCGGGCGGTGCTCTTTGGGGCGCGCCGCCCACCACACGCCCGCGGGTTCGAGGCGGAACGAGCCGCCGGCCTGGGACCAGAGGCCAGCGACGTCGCTGCGGTTGGCAAGCCACACGAAGCCCTTGCTGCGCACGGTCTTGAGGAATCCGCCGACGATGAAGTTGTAGAGCCGCTCAGGGTGGAACGGGCGGCGGGACTCGAAGACGAACGACGAGACGCCGTACTCCTCCGTCTCAGGCGTGTGCTCGTTGTTCAGTTCCTTGATCCACTTGGCCGAGGCCTGGGCCTTGGCCATGTCGAACCGCTTGGTGTCGAGCATTGCGTCCAGCGGCACCTTGCCGAAGGTACTGCGGATGATCGTCGCGTCCGCGTTGAGCGAGCGGATGTGCCCTTCGACGCGTCGGAGTTGGGCCTCATCGACGAGATCACACTTGTTCAGGAGGATCACGTCGGCGAACTCGACTTGGTCGGTCAGGAGGTCGGCGATCGAGCGCGTGTCGGTCTCGTCGTTGCCGATGCCACGGTCGGCCAGGTCGTCCTCGGTCTGGAAGTTCTTGATGAAGTTGAAGGCGTCGACGACGGTGACCATCGTGTCAAGCCGCGTGATCTCGGCGAGCGAGCGGCCCTCTTCATCCTCGAACGTGAAGGTCTGCGCGATCGGCAGAGGCTCGGCAATGCCGGTGCCCTCGATGAGCAGGTAGTCGAACTTCTTCTCGCGGGCGAGGCGAGACACCTCTTTGAGCAGGTCCTCGCGGAGCGTGCAGCAGATGCAGCCGTTGGAGAGCTCGACCATTCTCTCGTCCACCCGGTCAAGCACGACCTCGCCGACCTTGCCGCCGGTCTTCACAAGCTCAGCATCGATGTTCACCTCGCTCATGTCGTTGACGATGACGGCCACGCGCTTGCCCTCGCGGTTGGCGAGGATGTGGTTGAGCAGCGTCGTCTTGCCCGCTCCAAGGAAGCCCGACAGCACCGTGACGGGCAGCTTCTCGGGGACGGCCGAACGCTTGCCAGCGATCGCATTGGCGGCGGAGTGGATCATGTTCTTGAGTGTGCTCATGGGTTGCTCGTTTCACCGACAGGGGTGGTCTGCTTCAACGCGGAAGGGGGTACTGAGTTGGCGATTGAGGGCTTTGACGTGAACCATCGGCCTCGTTGCCGTGGTCACTCGTGATGCCGTGTTTCGATACGCCTCGAGGATCGCCCCGGCCCGTTCGCGGATGGCGCGGTCCTCGTCGCGCTCGGCATGACCGAGCGGGACGGCCCACGTGAACTGCCCCTGCGCGGCGGAGGCAGTGGGCACGTGGTAGAACTCACGGTCCTTGCCGGGTCCGACTTCGGTACCGCTTTCCTTCGCCCGCTCCCCGGCTACGACGAAGAACTCGATGGCGTACCTCGGATAGCCGAAGAGCATGCCGTACGCGCGCCACCGGTCGGCCCGCGGCAGACGATCGACGATCGCGACGACCTCTGCGGGGTGCGTGCACGGCGTGACGCCCAGCGGCGACCAGAACTCGCGTTCCCGCTCGATCATTGCGGCGAAGGACGCGAGATGCACCACATACGCCTCCAGGTGCCGCTTGCCGTTGTGCGCGGTGGCGAAGGCCTGGACGTCCGCGTAGTAGGTTTCGTCACGCAGCGGCGCGAGGACACGGCGGACACGCACGATCTCCGCGGTGTCCGGCTGCTCGATATCGAGCTCGGCGCGCCAGAAGCCGGTGCTCAGGGGCTTGAGCCCGCCGACCAGCGTGTACAGGGCCTCGCGATCAAGGGCCTTGAGCAGCAGCTCATGGAACTGGTCTCGCTCGGCGGCGGTCGAGAGCGGAGCATCGCGGTCGGCGACGCGGTCAGAGTTTGTGGCGCAGCCGCTTGGGGAGAGCAGGACGCAAGCTACGACCATCGCGGCGGCGATGCCGGTGAAGAACCGAAGTGGTAGTGAGCCGTGACTCTTCATGTGGAGTGGTCATCACGCGAACGCTTGATCTCACGCATCCTTCCACGAGACCTTGAAGAGCCCTTTGGCCTGGTCGTACGGCTTGCCGTCCCACGCCAGCTCGTACGAGCGGGCCTTGGGCGAGAAGTGCGTGAAGAAGTCCACGAGGGTGGCTCCCTCGTCGCCCGCCTCGACGTGGTGGATGTTGTCGCGGTCGCGCGTGAGCGTCGAGAGCTGACGCGGCCGCAGCACCGTGTCGACGTTCTGGCGGATGAGGAAGTCCTCGCCCTTGGCGGGCACTTCCCCGTCGGCGACGTCGAGCCGATTGCCGTCGGGCTGCACGATGTCAATGTTGCGGCACCGGGCCGCGCCCTGCGTCGCGAGCAGCACGCCGTTGTAGTGCCGATGGTCGTGCAGATGGATCACGGACTTGGGGGCCATCTTGATCTGCATGAGCACGATGGGCGGGTAGTAGGCGATGTTGTCGATATCCCAGCCCTGCCCGGTCGGGGACATGCGCCAGGTCGGCGGCGGCTCGACTCGCGCCAGCAGCGTGGTGACGGCGGCCAAATAGGCCTCCTCGTCCGGCGCTTGAGCCGAGATCAGCGCCCGCGCCTGCGGCATCACTGCAGCGACGAACTCATCGGCGCTCGCGGCGGCGCTGGCGGGTCCCGGGCCGCCCTTGGATGTGGCTCGCGATCCGGTTGCGCATCCACTCAGACCGAGCCCTGAGAGTGCCGCCAGGCCCGCGGCCGAGAGCCCCAGGCGAAGGAATGTCCGTCGCTGCACCACGACGCCCGGCGAGATCTCCTCGCCTTGTTCGTGGTCGGCCAGCGTGTGCGATTTGAGCGTGTCAACGGTCCAGAACTGCATAACCCTCCTCTACGCTGGGCGATGGCATGGCAGAGCAAACACACCGGACTGGCTGGCGAGCGATGGATCGATGTGTCGGCGGGACATCACCCATGGCACCCCGCCTCTCCGCAGCAACTCCCGCCACCGTGCCCCGCGCCACCGCTCGGGCCATGCCGCGTCCCCAAGAGCATGGCGGGGCCGATCATCCGCTGGACCTTGGCGGATGCCGGGGTCTTGCCGCGCTGGACGCGGGCTGCCTTGCACACCTCGCCCCAGGTGCGCAGCGTGACCGAGATCGAGTGAGTGACCTCGACTGTGCGGTCATTGGCAGGGCAGAAGTAGTCGTAGCGAGGCAAAGGGCTGGACTCCAGATGCGAATGCATTATCATCTGCATCTTGGGTCGCGATGTCAACCCACTCTCCGATACCCTGTTTGACCCTCATGGACCGCCACACGTCCCAACGCATCGCGATCGAAGCGTCCCTCAGGTCCGCCCAGCGGCCGTTGAGTCCGGCGGAGATTCTGGATGCCGCGAAGCCCGACGCGCCGACGATTAATCTCGCCACGGTCTATCGCACGCTCAAGCGTCTCATCGAAAGTGGCTTGATCCGTCCAGTGGAGTTGCCGGGCGAGCCAAGCCGCTACGAACTCGCGGGGCTCCCACATCACCACCACTTCAAGTGCGACGCGTGCGACCGTGTGTTCGACGTGCCCGGCAAGTGCCCATCGGGTCTGACCGATGGTCTGCCCTCGGGCTTCCGCGTGCGGGATCACGAGGTCGTGCTGGTTGGGACCTGCGCCGACTGCGGCCCTCGCCCCACATCAGCCCGGCCATCACATCGATCAACGGTCAGCCGCCAGAGCAACCGCCGCAGTTGACTCCGCCCGGCCGCCCCAAAACCGACAACCCCCGAGTCTCACGACCCGGGGGTTATCAAATAGTGGGCGCGTAGCGGTAACCCGACGCGATGGAGAGACCAACGTAGACATAGCGTCCGGCGCGACATGTTCGGGAGTTCAATCCACCCGCACGAGCGGCCGTTGGCGACACGCCGAGACCACCAGAGACCGCTTTTGAGCGTCCCAGAGGGGGTCTTGGGCGGGCATGCTCGCTTTGGCGATCACGCAGCACGTAATCGGCAGTTCGCGACACGAACCGATGTACAACACCGTTCCGCCGCGCCGTGATTCTGCCGACCCGACATGCGTTCGGGCTGAGAGCGAGCGCGATCTGCTCCTCCGGATATCTCGACTTGTTCATCGATCCGCCTTGTGAACAGAGGCCGAAATCGAGCCCGCAAACTGCCACTCCGCTGGGCTCAAGATTCTTGGGAAGAGCGCCGATTGAGCAGTCGTGATGGCCTCGGCAAGTCCCGGAGCGATAGCTGTTCTCCACTCAGCCTGCCAGCAGTTGGCGGAAGCCCTTGAGCATCGCCGGCTGCTCGTCGTGGGCGGCCTTGAAGAACGCCACGTCTGTGTTTTCCACGATTGGCAGGGCCGCTTTGAGCAGCTTCGCGCCGACCTTGGTTAACGAGAGCGAACGCGCCCGTTGGTCCCGGGGGTGCGCGGTCCGCACGATCAGCTTGCGTTGTTCCAGCACACGCACGACCTGCGAGGTCATCATCTCGTCCATGTACGTCTGACGGGCCAGTTCCGCCTGTGTCAACGCATCACCGCCTTGGGTGAACCACGCCACGCCGGCCAGCAGCACGAACTGGACATGGGTAAGGCCCAGCGGCTCGAGCGCCTCGCCTTGCCGGCGCTGCCACTCGCTGGCCACACGCCAGAGCAGGAAGCCGGGACTGTCGTCAGGGCCGACGAATCGCGAGACATGCTGCATGGTCAGTCGCTCCTCTGCGCCGATGCCCCCGCACGACTGGCTGTGGCCAGTTCGACCAGACGCGCCATCGCCACAGGCATGTCTCGCTCGATGCTGGCGCCGATCAATCGCCGACACAGAAAGGTCATCGGACCGGTCATTGTCACCCGGTGAGTCAGCTGGACCCCGCCGGGCACTTCGACAACCCGGTGATCAAAGACCAACCTGCAAAGGGGCAGGTGTGACTCGACGGCGAATCCGAGCGGCCGATCGCAGCGGGTAATCACGGCCCGCACCCTGGGCCCATCCTTGGGTTTGAGGGTGCATGTGGTCCCGACCGCGAACGTGCCGTCGAGCTTCGCCCACGACACGCCCGGGTCCCACGCGTTCCACCGTTCCACGTCCGTCCACACTGCCCACACCTGCTCTTGGGTGATGGCGGCCGTGATGCGGTGCTCGAACGTCCACATGAGATGATCTCCCTGAACACGAAGGCTATAGTAAGCGTGCATACTATATGGGGGAGATGGGCCGGGTCAAGGCCGATAGGCGGAAGCACTTGACCTTTCCCCCGGTTTGCGTAGGGGCCATCACGCGGACCTCCGCGAGGTCGGCCAGCTCTGCTGCCCGCTTCCGCGCCCGCTCGCTCAGACCGCCTTCCGCGTTGGCTTGGATCCGCCAGGCGATCTTGCCGATCAGATACGCGCGGTGGCGAGTGCGGCACTTGTGGCAGTGCAGATCCTCATACCGCTGCACGAGGTCGCTTGTGGTCATCTTGCCAAGGTCGTCGAGTTGTCGGTGCATCAGGTCGGACATTGAATCTCCTAACGCATGGGCCGAGAGCGTTAACCCGCGGGCCGCGTTGCGACACTGAGGGCGGCTTCCGGCGAGAGTACAAGTCCATCGCCGAGAGATCTGGCATGCTCGTCAATCGCCCGCGTGGTCCCGCATGTCCGCGCCCGTTCGGCACGAACGGCACGAACGGCACGCACCACGCCACGCGCCAGAATGCTCGCGATCTCCGCTTCACGCTCTGCGGGCGACATGCTGTCCGGGTTCTTCGATGATGTCACGCTGCGGCTCCGGGTTCGATCGCCGCGCCCATCGCGGAATCGTCTCCGGAGCCTTTATGCAAACGACGAGGCGGTCGCGCGCGGCGATGAACAGACGGGTGGCGATCGGAACGCCGTGGCGCGAACATCGCAATCGTGACAGTGGGGTTTGCGGCCGCGCTTCGAGCGAGCTCGCCCGTTAACCCCCGCCCGTCCGGAAGAGAGACCTGGAGAGACTTTGGGCCCAAATCGCCGCCAAGGGCCGCCGGGTGGACGGAAGCTGGTTATGGCGTGCGGAAGGCCAGAGACGTCGCCCACGGCGGACCCAGTCGCCAATCCTCGCGGAACGTGAGCCAAAACGCGGAAACGCCGCCGAGGTCTCTCGGCGGCGTTCCCTGAAAACCAAAGGGCCGGTCGCTTTCGCAACCGGCCCGGTAATAGCGGGGCCAGGATTTGAACCTGGGACCTTCGGGTTATGAGCCCGACGAGCTACCGGGCTGCTCCACCCCGCAATCAGGGTGACAAGACTAGGCGCGGCAGCTGCTTCGGTCAACACGACGGCGTGCGGTTCGACAGCTTTCGGCAGTTGTTCGACGGGTCGGACGCGACGGCGCGTACCGAAGAACCCCGCGGTGTTGATCTGTGCATCTGCGGCGAGGAACAGTTCGCGGTCATCACGCGGTCATCCACCGATTGCGACGCGCTGCGTGCGGCGGCGGCGAGGAAAGATCGCGCAGATTCGCGTCCAGTTCCGCTGTTTGGGCACCTGCTGACCACGTCCATCAGGCGCGAGCTGCCGGCGGACTCGCTGCACTTTCACAACACGCTGAGGCTGCGGTCGCTGATCGATTCTCAACGCTGCGTGCAGTGCCCGGACCTCCCCCACCGCTACGACGATCTGTGCCGCCGAGCGCTGGTTGGTTCTTTGGAGGAGTACGAGGACAAGGTGGGGCTCGCGAGCCGACTGATTGAGGCGGCGCTCGGGTTGTCTGAGGCTGCGATCAGGGAGCACGAAGCGTCACGGCGAGACGAGCGGTGAGACGAGCGACGGACGCGAATCGTCGCGGTCCGCCCGCTACGATCGGGCGTGAGCGACACGATCAACGTACTACTCATCGGCGGCGGCGGGCGCGAACACGCGCTGGCGCTCAAGATGCGAGAATCCAAGCGTCTGGGTGAGTTGTGGACCACGCACCCGGAGAACGCGGGGCTGGCGCGGATCGCCAAAGCGGTGGATGTTCCGGTGAGTATCCGCGAGATCTACCGGCTGCAGCAGTTCTGCGAAAGGAACAACATAGGGCTGGTGGTGATCGGCCCTGAGGATCCGCTTGCGGAGGGATATGCCGACAAGCTTGCCGCACCTGGTCGGCTGGTCTTCGGCCCCGGTGCCGAGGCCGCGCGACTTGAGGCCGACAAGGCCTGGGCCAAGCAGCTCATGAAGGCTTCGTCGATCCCCACCGCTGATGCACGCGTCTTCACCGACGCCCGAGTGGCCAAGGACTACCTTGCTTCGCGTGAGCATCCGCCAGCGCTTGAGGGAAAGGCCCAGAAGCTCGCGGGCAAGGCAGCGGCCGAACTGCCTCCGGTGATCAAAGCCGCGGGGCTCGCAAAGGGAAAAGGCGTGATCGTGCCCTCGACGTTCAAGGAAGCGAACGAGGCGATTGATCGGATCATGGTCGCCCGGGAGTTCGGCGATGCCGGCTCGCGTGTGATCATCGAGGAACGTCTTGAGGGACCAGAAGTCTCCGTGCTCGCGATCGTGGACGGTCACAACATTCTGGTTCTGCCGCCGTGCCAGGACCATAAGCGATTGCTCGACGGCGACAAGGGTCCGAACACCGGCGGCATGGGCGCGTACTGCCCCGCCCCGGTGATCGATGACGCAACACTCGCGATCGTGGAGCGTGACGTGCTCGTCGCGACGGTTGACGCGCTCCGGCGTGAAGGCATCGAGTACAAGGGCGTGCTGTACGCCGGCATCATGCTCACCCCGGCGGGCCCCAAGGTGCTCGAGTTCAACTGCCGCTTCGGCGACCCGGAGTGCCAGCCACTGATGGCTCGCCTGAAATCGGACGTGATCGACCTCCTGTGTGCCGCGTGCACCGGGACGCTCGACACAGTGGACGTGCAGTGGGATGAACGCACGGCGTGCTGCGTGGTGATGGCCGCTCGGGGATATCCCGATGCCCCGAAGAAGGGCGCTGTAATCGAAGGACTCGAGGAGGCCGCGAGGCACGAGAACGCCCGCGTGACGATCGCAGGCGCGACTCGCACCAAGGACGGCGACACCGTGGTCAGCGGCGGCCGCGTGCTGGGCGTGACCGGCCTTGGCGCGACGATCTCCGAGGCGCGCCAAGCGGCCTATGGAGCCTGCGACGCGATCAAGTTCGAGGGCGCGCAGTTCCGTCGCGACATCGGTTCCAAGCCCGCCCGATGAGCCGCGACTCACTACTTCGAATCATCAATCGACTTGAGCGCGGCAAGGAACTCCCGCGCACGCTCCATCGCAATCACTCTTTGGACGCGGTCCACCGTCACGCGAATGGCCGGCATCGACGGTGCCCCCTCGGTCCGGGACGCGATGCTGTCAAACTCCACCGTGGCCGCCCCGATCGTGGCGCCCCCGAGTCCCAGCAGGGTTACCCGTGTCGCCTCTGCGGCAGCGCCGCCGGGCCCGGGGAGCAGGGTGACGCTCGCGGCCGGAACTTCGGTCAGCAGCTTGAGCGCGGCTCGCACCGTTGCGTCATTTGGCCCGAAGTTTCCGTCGCTGCCACGGGAAACCGTGGACGACCCGACGCGCAGCGCGGCCACATCCGCCGTTGGAAAATCGAACGACGTCTTTGGCAGATACGACGCGGGGTCGTCGCTCAGGCCGGTGAGCACACTTGTCTGGACCACCGCGATGGTCGGCCCCCACAGAGCCTTGGCGGCGCCCGACCCGGAGACGGAATCACGGTCGACGCCGGTGATGCGAACCAGGCTGGACCGAGCATCGACCTCGGGCCCGAGCTCGATTCGCAGTTCGATGCGCCGCCGATCCAACGACTCGGTTCCCACCACGATGGTGCGGACTGACGTTGCAAAGCTCTCCGTCGCGCCCGCATCGTCAAGAAACCGATCGACGGTCGTGTTTGCCAACCAGAGCGACACGCCCTGGACAGCGCCGGGGTCGGCCTTGAGCTGAAGCGGCGCCGACATCAGCCAGCCGGTGCCGACACGCGCGATTGACACGCCGGTGTCACCACGCCTGATCAGAAGCGAACTGCTCCGCTCCGGTGCCCATCCCAGCAAAGCCTTGGACCGCCACTCCGATAGTGCGTCCGGACGCAGCAGGGCGCTGAGGTCTTCCGATGTCGCAGCGACCCGTATCACCTGGCCCGCCTCGTTGAGCAGGGCCACCCGTCCCTTTCCGGCCAGAAACTCGGGATCGATCGCGATCGTGGCCAGTGTTCCGGACGCTCCGATCAGCTCGACAATCGCGGCCTTGGGCATCGGACGCGGATCGGTGACGCTGGCGCGAAGCTCAGCAACCAACCGAAGAAAACCCTGCACACGCGAAGCCTCGACGACGACGCTTGTCTGGTTCTGGCCGAGCGTCATCAGCCACAAACCATCGAGCGGCCCACGCTCGATCGCCGCTGCGCCACCGTCCGGTGCTGTGACGCGGATCCTGCGTACATCGCTTGTCGCGAAGGCGTCGAGCAATGCGGAACCGGGCACCTCAACGACGCCGCGCACCGTGGTCCACCACACCAAGCCGCCCAGAATGGCGGCAAGGACAACCCAGATGAGGGCGCTGGCTCGAGACATGGGGGGAGTGTACGAAGCCGCGGGCAGGCCGTGCACAATCGCTGCACAAGCCGCGGCGAGCACGGAATGGTGTCCTGTCCAGAACCGCGCGAGCGAACGCCGAAGAATGTCGCGATGGTCCCCACCACGCTAATGGCAGTTCCCGCGGGCAATCGCCCCATCGTCGGCATCACAATGGACGTTTCCGATGTCAACGGACGCCAGAAGCTGGACGTGGGCCTCGCGTACGCCCAATGCGTCGAACGCGCCGGCGGCACGGCCTTGATGCTCGCGCCGATCGTCGGCGCCATTGCAGGCCAGCTCGCCACCTGCAGCGGCTTTGTCTTCACGGGCGGCGACGATCCCCGCTTAGAAGCGTTTGGCGGAACGTCGCACCCCAAGATCACGCCGCTGCATCCGCTGCGTCAGGAGTATGAGTTAGCCCTGCTCGCCGCGCTGGAGTCCCAGCCGCGCAAACCGGTGCTCGGCATCTGCCTCGGGATGCAGCTCATGTGCCTCCGTGCCGGCGGCACCATGGACCAGTTCATGCCCGAGACCACTCCGACCCACGCCCGCCACTGGGGGGCGGATCATGTAGTGACGCCGACGCACGCGTCGCAGTCTTGCATCCGCCTGTCCGCAGGGACGGTGCACAGCAAGCACAAGCAGGCGATCATCGCGACCGGCGCGATGCAGGCCATCGCGACCAGCGACGACGGCGTAATCGAGGCCGCGGCCCATCCCGGGCGGCGGTTCTATGTTGGGGTCCAGTGGCATCCGGAACGGACGGAGGACGCCGCAATGGGACAGGCGATCTTCGATCAGCTCATCGCGGCGTGCCGGTAGGTTCCTTCGGCGCCGCATCCTCGTTCGCCCGCTCCTTGGGCGGGTTGTCGGGCAGCGGATAGACCCAACGCACCACGGTCGTGCCGCGTGCAGGTACGGCTTTGCCATCGATGTACGTCGAAATGGGCGCGTCCAGGTTCGGATCGACCAAGTACCCGATCACGATGATGCACGGTTGAGTAAACCAGCGGCCCAGGTCCATGCCGTGGGTAGCCTCGCGGCGCACGACGCCGGCGGACATGCCGCTGTTGCCCTTGACGTCGTCGGGGATCCCAAACTGCGTGTAAAAGGACGCAGCGTTCATGGCCCCCGGGAGGTCACGGAAGAAGCGAGGATCCGACGCCTGCATGCCGAAGCCGGCTTGGGAGAGCGGCACCAGGCCGGCAAGCCACAGTTCACCGGCATTTCCAGCGGCGGCCTGCGCGGTTTCTTTGGTGAGATCGATGGGCGTATTCGGGGCCCATGGCGTGGGATACTTCCAGAACTGAACATTGGAGACAAGCCGTGGCCGCAGATCAGCCCCCAGTACCCGCTGACCCTGGACATGTGCAATCAGAACCTCTGTCAGCGTGCCCGGCAACTCGTGCACGAGTGCACCGAGGAGCTTGCTGCCGTCGGCGGTGATTCCCTGTTCATGCACGGGCCTGGGCATCTTCCACCGCGGCGCACCAGCCCAATCGAGTTGGGCGAGCTTCACCGTCGATCGCGACGGGAGGTCCAGCCGCGTCGGGTCCCGGGCGTCGATGCGGTAATCGCGGGCATCAAGAAACCCGCTGCGCTCGCTCGCGCCCACGGGGTCCCACGGCGCGAGCACGCCGCCAAGTTCACGACGGCTGGCGGGAGCCTGCATCGCGCCCTCGGAATCCGGCGCGACGAGCGTCACCGCGCCGTCACGCGGGAGCATCAGCGCCATCCACGATCGGGCCCGCTGGATGCGCTGCCCATAGACGTGATCGAGCACCGTGAGATGCGTGGCTTCGAACTTCGTCGGCCGGAACCACGTCGCCGCTCCGAAGGCGATCCCGGTGAAGACGATGGCGATTCCAACGAACCCGACCCACGCAAAGCGCTGCGCGTTTCGAGACTTGAGCGCCGCGAAACCGACCGGTCCGGCGACGACCCAGTACAGCACGAAAAGCAGAACACCGAGGAACAAACCCGTCGCCGCGGTGCCGCGCTTGGACACCTGCGATGCGATCACGCGGTCGACATATGCCTCGTTCTGGCTGCGCGGGACGACGTCTTTGGTATCGGGCGAGAGAATCCCGCGCCGGCCGAGCACGCGGTGCCAGAAGACGTCCGCATCGAGCGAACCGCCCTGACTGAGCAATCGCGACGAGAAGTCCAGTCCGACCAGGGTCACCGCACCCGTTCCCACAAGCCTCCGGGCGACCACGCAGTCACCCTTTGGTCCGTTCAGAATGCGCATCGCCTCGCCGGGAGCCGCGTCGGCCTTGGGCTCGAACGTGTGCACCACCGCCGATCGAGGCAGCGGGGCGTCGGGTGATCGCACGATCAGCGGGCGATACTCGGCCAGGTCGACACCCTCACGGCGCGCGATGTTCACCGCGGGCAGGATGTCGAGAATCTCATTGGTCGCGGCGTTGGTCCATGCTTGTCCGGTCGGAGGCAGCACGATGATGAGATGCCCGCCGCGCTGCACCCACTCCTTGAGCGCACGCGTTCGCTCGCCGCGGAGCTGGCTGACGTCAGCCTCCGACCCGCCCGGCGAGTCGCCCCAGAACACGGCCTCGAAAGGGGCCCAGGCGAGCCATCGATCGGGAAGCGACCGGACCGCGATCCCGCTGGCTGAGTCGGTCACTTCATGGCCAAGCGCGGGCCACGGCTGTCCGGCTCCCGCCTGTGCCGCGTACTGACGAAGGCCCATTTCGTTGGTGCCGATGATGGCGAAGAGTCCTCGGCTGGGCTCGGCGATACGGCCTGTGCTGGTCACCAGTTTCCGGGCGAGCAGTCGCCCCGGCCGTGCTCCCGCCGCCATCGAATCGTCGCTGATCGGCTCGTTGATTTGGACGAGCACCGCCTCACCCGGCGGAAACCAGAACGGCAGCCGGAAGTAGAACCAGGCGTCCTGCGCGACGCCCGGGTTGAGCGTCAGCAGCCGCGAATAGACCGCCTTGTCCTTGTCGGCATCATCCAAAGACACACCCACCAGAACCTCGCGCTGCTTCGAGGCCGAGTCGGTGAGCTTGAGTCGCAGACCGCACCAGTCACCCGCGCGTGCGATGTTCCCGACGCCGAACTCGCCGACGTCGATGCGAACCTCATCGGGGATGGTGTTCTGGGCCTTGGCGGGCACCGCGAAACCGCCGAGAACCGACAGGGCGATCGCAATCAGCCACGCCATCCAGGGCCCGGCGAATCGCCCGGAAACCTGTGCCGCCCGCGCCACCCCGATCTGTCGCTTCCGTGCCATGGTTGGAGCATTCTAAAGGGTCGCCGGGGACGATGCGTCGAGCCAAGCCACGCGGTTCGCGCGATTCGCACCGAACCTGTCGCATCCGGCGAAAGTCGGCAACGTCCCGATCCGATTCTCGGTGTCATGGCCGAGGTTCTGGGTAATTCATGGATCGTCGTCGCCGCCCTTTCGCTCGCGGGCGTCTTGGCGATGCTCTATACCCTCGCCTCGGTTATCCGCAATCAGTCGTACGTGCACGACCTTCAGGTCAACGTCGCCCGTCTGCGGACCCAGTACTACGCGAAGCTCAAGGCGTTGCAAGAAGCCGCTCAGTCCGGCGAAGTTGAACTCAGCCCGACCAGCGCCGGCGTGAAGCAAGCATCGAAGCCTCACGGCCCCTCGTCGCACGCCAAGCACTAGCGTCGCCCGCAAGCCCTACACAACGGCGTTCAGAGCTTCCGAAGCTCATCCACGAACATCGCGTGGCTCCGCGTGCCCGTCCGGAGGCACTCGAGTTCGAACTTTTCGTTGGGCGAGTGGACGCGGTCGTCCTCCAGCCCGAAACCCATGAAGATCGTCTCGACGCCGAGTTTGCTCTTCAGCGATCCGGCGACGGGGATCGAACCGCCGCTCTTGATGAGTTCGGCCTTGCGTCCCGTGGCCCGGTCTATAGCCCGCACCGCCGCGGACAGCTCCTTCGAATCGGTCCGCACCGTCGCAGGGTGACCACCGTGATGGTCAATGAGCTCCCATCGGCAGCCCGCGGGTGTGCGGTCCTTGCACCATTTGAAGAATGCCTCGGTGACCTGCACCGGGTCTTGATCGGCGACGAGGCGGAAACTCACCTTGGCGCTGGCATACGCGGGGATGACGGTCTTGGCGCCCTTGCCGGTGTAGCCGCCGACAATGCCGTTGATCTCCGCCGTCGGGCGTGCCCATTCGCGCTCGGTGGCGGAGTAGCCGGTTTCACCGACGTTGGCCTCGGGTCCCAGGCCGATCTTGCTCAGACTTTCGGCGGCGTCGATGTTCAGGTTCTTCCAGGCATCGCGCTCGCCTTGCGTGATCGGACGCACGCGGTCGTAGAAGCCGGGGATCGTGACCTTGCGGTCGTTGTCCCAGAGCTGAGCCAGCACCTTGGTCAACTCGCTGATCGGGTTGGGACAGCGGCCACCCCAGAGGCCAGAGTGCAGGTCCTGATTCGCCGCGTGGAGCACGACCTCGGTGTAGGCCAACCCGCGCACGCCGTAGGTGATGGCGGGGCGTCCGCGGCCAAGCATGCCGGTGTCGGAGATCAGGCAGACGGTGCACTTGGAGAGTTCGGCTTTGTTGGCGTCGAGGAACGCGTCGAGATTGACGCTGCCGGACTCTTCTTCGCCTTCGAGCAGGACGGTCATCTTCACGCCGCCCGCCGCGAGACCGCCGATTTCCTTCCACGCCCGCATCGCGGAGAGGAACATCATCACTTGCCCCTTGTCGTCGACCGCGCCACGGGCGACGATCCGCGGACCGGGTCCGCTGGCGGTTCCCGTCTCAATGAGCTTGGGCTCGAACGGAGGAGACTCCCAGAGGTCGAGCGGATCCACCGGCTGGACGTCGTAGTGGCCATAGAAGAGGACATGAGGTCCTTTGTACGACGGATCGCCCGGCGCGTGGGCGAGCACAATCGGGTGCCCGGGGTTGGCCTGTGTGCCGGTCTCACGGAGCGCCGAGGTGAAGCCGCTGGCGGTCAAGTGATCCGAGGCCCACTGCGCCGCCCGGCGGCAGTGCGAGCGATACGCCGGATCGGTGCTGATGCTCGGAATGCGCAGCCAGTCCATCAGTTCCTGGATCTGCTGCTTCTCCTGCGACTCCAAGCGGCTGAGGACCTGATCGACGTTGATGGGCATTGGGAGTTCTCTGTGACTTTGGTGCGGCTGACGGGCCGCCGGGGGCGGCCGCACGGGCGAGACGGAAGCGGAATGGATCAGCGTGCGACCTCGATGGCGCGGGTCTCGCGGAGGACGGTGACCTTGATTTCGCCGGGGAAGGTCATCTCTTCGCTGACGCGTTTGGCGATCTTGTGGGCGATGAGGAACGCCTCATCGTCGTTGACGCGGTTGGCGTCGACCATGACGCGGACCTCGCGGCCAGCCTGAATCGCGTGGGCCTCGTTCACGCCGCGGAAGCCCATGGCGATGTCCTGCAGCTCGTTGAGGCGCTGGACGTACTTCTCCATGCTCTCGCGGCGGGCGCCGGGGCGAGCCGACGACACGGCATCGGCGGCCATGACGATCGGCGTGTAGAAGCTGGTCGACGGGATGTCGGCGTGGTGGCCGCCGATGGCGTTCAGGACCGGTTCCTTCTCACCGTACTGGCGGGCGAAGTCCATGCCGATCTTGGGGTGGCCGCCCTCCATCTCGTGGTCCATGGCCTTGCCGATGTCGTGGAGGAAACCGCAGCGGCGTGCAATCGTGCCGTCGAGGCCGAGCTGGTCGGCGATGATCTGGCAGAGGTACGCGACCTCGATGGAGTGACGCAGGACGTTCTGGCCGTACGACGTGCGGTAGGCGAGCTTGCCCATGGCTTCGCTGACCTTGGGATGGATGCCGCGGAGGTTGGCCTCGAGCACGCCGTCGCGGCCGAACTTGATCACCTTCTCGTTGATCTCGCTCTTGACCTTTTCGACGACTTCTTCGATGCGGGTCGGGTGCATGCGGCCGTCAGCGATGAGGCGCTCGAGCGATTCAACGGCGGTGGCTTGGCGGATCTTGTCGAAGCACGAGACGACGATGACGCCGGGCGTGTCGTCCACGATGATGTCGGCGCCGGTCGCCTTTTCGATCGCGCGGATGTTTCGGCCCTCGCGGCCGATGATCCGGCCCTTCATGTCGTCGGAGGGGATGGCGACGGTGCGGACGGTGGCGTCCGACGTGTGCTCGGTGGCGTAGCGCTGCACCGCCATGAGGGTGATTTCGCGGGCTTTTTCGCGGGCCTCGGTTTCGGCTGTCTCGGTGATCTTGCGAACGACCTTGGAGACCTCGTGGCGGGAATCTTCCTCGACCTTCACCAGGAGTTCTGCCCGGGCCTGATCGGGGGTGAGGCCGGTCAATTGGAACAGTTTGTCCTTCTGTTCTTTGATGATCCGGTCGAGTTCCGTCTCCCGGGCCTGCATGTTCTGCTCGCGGGCCTTGAGCGACTCGGCCTGCCGCGTGACGGCCAGCTCCTTCTGGGTGAAGGACTCTTCCTTGCGGTCAAAGGCGTCCTCGCGCTTCTGAAGGCGGCGCTCGGCCTCGCGGCTTTCGTCACGCTCGGACTCAATTTCCTTCTCGATCGCGGCCTTGCGCTCGAGCAGCTGCTTCTCGGCGTCGACGCGGATCTTCTCGGCGGCGATCCGGGCTTCCTGTTCAGCCCGGACGACGGTCTCGCCGGCCTTCGCCTTTGCGGCCGACAGGGCGGAGGCCCCGAGCACGCGAGCGATCGTAAAGCCAATGACGAGGGCGACAGCGGCCGCCCCGGCGATGGAGCCGATGAGCGCCGGGCCTTCCAGGGCCAACGTGAGCGGTGCGGTGAGTGCGAAGAGAGCCACGGGCGATCCCCCTTTCAGGGATCGACCGGAACGTGCGGCACACTGGCGCGAGCGGATCGCTGCGTTGATCGTCTACTCACCGGCTCGAACTTGGTCGTTGCGTGAGGCCATGCGTCCTTGCCGATGGGTTTGCCAATCCTGCCCCGGAAAATCCGTCGCGGCTGGCGTGCGGGTGCGTCCGTTCCTTCGCCTATCGCCCGAACAACGGCTGTGCCGCGGTCGAACTTGGCTCGGGTCTCGGTCGCTCGCGTCGCCTTGGCGGCGGATGAACAACGCTCGAAACTCCAACTCTCGTGTCAGTCTGCGGATGTCCCTGGTCGAAAACGAGTTCTCAAACTTTCAGTCGTACTTTGTCCGGGCCTGCGCCCAGTTCGGCGTATCTTACCGCAAACCGACGCAGCGTGTTCAGGAATTGTGCCCCAACACCGTCGCTTCCCAAAGCCAGGGGACGCTTCGGCCGAAAATGCGGCCAGACCCCGGCCTCGGCCGATTCTCAGGTCACCCAGTCATTTCCCCACCACCCCATCATCCCTAGCACCCCGCCCGGCCCTCCTTTGCCGTCACGGGTGAACGACGAACGGAGCTTCGAAGCATGACATTGGTTTCCAGCAGGTTTATCGCGGCCCGAACTGTGGCCGCAGCGGCCTTGATCGGACTTGCCAGCCTCGGCCTGGGCGGCTGCAAGTCGGCCCCGCCGGTCACCGTCTCGGGGCTCGACGCCCTTGAACGGTCGCCCTCGGTCGCTCTCGATGTCGAGAACCCCCGCGGCTCGGTGCTCGTGTATGTCGACAACGAGGAAACCCAGCCTCGGGTGATTGCCCGCGGCGGGTCCCGAACCGGCGAGCCGACGGCCAACTACGACGGCAATCTCTGGGTCACCGCGGCGATCACCGAAACCGACGGCCGCGCGGTCTTGACCGTCCGCCCGACCGAGCGCACGCCCGACATCAAGGACCACTGGGTGCAGGTCATTGTCGTCCTTCCCTCTTGCGACGGCGTGCGGATCAAGAACTCCGAAGGCCTCGTGGATGTGCGCGGGGTCTCCGGCGCTGTACAGATCGACAACGGCGGCGCCGGCCTGCCCGGTGGCGCTGTGAAGTTCGAAGCCGGCAAGCCCATCACCGCACCGGTGTCGATTTCCACGGCCAGCGGCAACGTCGATCTCATCTTCCCCACCGGAACTGCCGGCACGATCGAGCTCCTCAGCGGCAACGGCATGCTGGCGAACATCTCGGCGTGGACTGGCCAACTCGAGCACAGCGTCCATAAGCCAGGCTCGTTCAAGGGCGTGCTGAACCGTGGCGCCAACAAGGTCAACGTCAAGACCAACGAAGGGCAGATCGACATGCGCGTCGGGCCCTACCGCTTCGGCAACCCGCACAAGAAGTATTACAAGCAGTGGACGTTCTCGTAAGCCCCGGAAGCGTCCTGTTGGATCCGTCGTGAAGACAAACGCCCCGCAATGCGGGGCGTTTTTCGTTGAGTCGCAGCGGCCTTTGCGTCGTCTATCTCGGCTTGTCTGCTCTGGCACCAACCGGGCAACGCCGCTCGAGACCGGAGTCTCTCCACGACGTCACCACCGATCCGGTCCGATCGTGACACTCGATAGACAAGGCGATTCACGCCGCCTTGCGGCTGGCGACCTGCTGGTTCGCGATCCCCTCGGCGTACTTGACGAGCACATCACCGACGAACGGCTTGTGGGCCGCATGGAAGGCGAACTCGAATGAGACGCCGAGATAGACGTCCTGCTCGTGGTTCAGGTGGGTGTGGACAATGCGTCCGGTGACCGCCAGCGGCGCGGCGATTTCGGGGCGGAGGTCGAGTCTGGTCCAGATGAACTTGGAGCGATCGACGCCGCGGGATTGATCGCGAGGGACCATGAGGCCCACGCCGCCGCCGCCGATGTTGACGAGGGTGGCCGTGAAGCTGGGGCCAACGTTGGGCATGGCGGACGATTCGCGACCGGCGTTCTGGATGGCGTCTCGGCTGGCCCGCTCGGCTTCAACTGCGGAGGCGGGATCGATGAGCGGAAAGCACTCAACGGTGATCGGGCGCACTTCAGCGGTGGAGACACGCATGTAGGCACGGCGCCGGCAGCGCTCGACATCGGCCGGCATGGCGATGCGGACGGCAGCCATCAGTTGACGTCCGGGGCCGGCGGATGTGGTCATACCCAGCGTCTTGGACTTGAACATCCAACGGTTCTGGCCGACCGAGAAGATGCACACCACTTCCACATCAGCGTTGAGGTGGATCGTGCTGCCCATCGCGGTCGGGGCTTCGAGCACCAACTCGGCGTCGTTCTGTTTCACGATACGGACCCGCCAAAGCAGGTCACCCGCGGTCGAGTGCGGATCGAGACCCGGGCGGGCAATGGTGAACTCCATACCGCCGTTGCGGTCCTGGATCTGCTGCAACGAATCACGCCAGCGTTCGGTGCGAGAGCGGCTTGCGGGCATTGCGAATCTCCTGCGGCGATCAAGCGATCGGTGCTGGAGCATCGGGCGGTAGCGGGAAACGGTTGATCGGATGCTTGTTTCGCGTGCTTCTCGGACCGCGAGCCGCGCGGGCTGTGCGGCTTGCGCCACAGCAGCGGTCGGACCCGCTCCCGTCCGTGTTCTCCGAGACCGATCCGCGGCTCGGCCAGAGCCGCGTGCGATCTCGTTGCCAGCACATTGCACGCACCAGCCGGTCGTGCAGGCCCCTGGATTTGCACAAGGGTGTACGCTGATCAGGCTCCAGCAATCGTCGTCGATGGCGACCTCGATCCGGACGAGGGAGAAGGACCATGATCGCATCGACGAATCAGAACGTTCGCGGCTTGTTTTCGCGGGCTGGAATGCTCGCGGCGTGGATCGCTTCCCTGACCGCCGCATCGGCGGCTGTTGAGGCTCCGGTCTACTCCAACGATTTCGAGACCGGGCTGAACGGCATGACGGTCGGCGGCGTGCTCGTCACCGCGACGCGTGCGAGCCTCCCCGTCGACGCCGGTGGCTTGAGCTCGCCCAATCAATCGATGTGGCTGGGGCGATTGGGGAACGGCATCGCGAAGGCGCCATCCAGCAAAGAGATCGTTTCGCTTTCGCTCAGCGGTCTTCAGCCGGGCGCGACCTATACGGTCGCGTTCGATCTGCTCGTCGGGGCTTCGTGGGATGGCGCGGCGCAGGGCTACGGGAACGACCTGTGGTACTTCGCCGCCAACGGAACGCGGCTCATTGATACATCCTTCTCCAATGGCGATCAGGGCCGTGACTACGGGGCGTACTCCCCGCAGCGGTACACCGATTCGAGTTTCACCACGCCAATCAGCGCCGATGTTCCCGCCTTCAGCGGAGCCGAGTTCTCACGGCGTGAAGGGCCTGGCTACAGCGGCTATTGCGGCATCTACTACTTCGGACGCGGAGCGGGGAATCCCGCCCCGTCCTTCGTCGCCACGGGCGCGACCGCGACGCTGGAATGGACACGCTACAGCGGTACACAGAACTTCGGCGACAGCTCCGATGAGTACTGGGCGCTTGACAATGTTGTCGTGGACGGCGTGCCGGGATCCGCCTGCGCGGGGGACCTCAATTCCGACGGGTTCGTCGACGATGCGGACTTTCAGATCTTCGTGGTGCAGTACGACGTCGTCGTCTGCGGCGACCCGGGGATGGCGCCGGGATGCCCGGCAGACCTGAACGCCGACGGGTTTGTCGACGATGCGGACTTCGTGCTGTTCGCGGCGGCGTACAACCAGTTGATCTGTGAGTGAGCGATCGGACAACGCAGCCGGGAACGGGTGATGACCCGCGCGTGCTCAGTTGTTCTCGCGGACCACGACCAGGATCGGCCTTCCCGCCTGCATGAAGAAACGCCCGCGGCTGATCCGCTTGTCCGGCGTGGTCGCCGTCAGCACCAGCTCGAACTTCTGGGCATCGATGTCCGACAGCGGCACGCGGAACTCACCCTTCTCGGTCGAGACCCCGCTGGCGATGATCGGGCCGGTCGAACCGTCGCCCGCGTACCTCCGAACGACAATGTTGGTCGACGCGATGCCGTCCTGAGACATTCGGGGGTCCTTCGGGTCGGCGGCCATCACGATCGAGCTCGGTCCGGAGATCACGCGCCCCGTGATGTCCGGAGCGCCGGTGCCGCAGCCGATGAGAAGGGCAGAGAAAAAACCAACAGAGGTCGTGGACAAAACGCGTGCAAGGGTCTTCATGCGTGCTCCAATGCGCCCCAAACCTCACTGTCTATCGGTGGCAACGGGTTCGCGGCTGTGAAGAACCGGTGCACGTCGCGCTCGGGACCTCCAAACAACCCTGCAGCGACCTGACGTCACAGGCTGGCCCGGAGTTCCTCGGGGCTGGGCAGGTCTGCCGTGGTGGCGAGGCCGAAGTGGTCGAGGAACTGCTTGGTCGTGCCGTAGAGCAGCGGGCGGCCGAGTTCTTCCGCGCGGCCCTTGATGCCGACGAGTCGGCGATCCAGGAGAGACTTAAGTACCTCGCCGCAGGAAACGCCGCGGATGGACTCAAGCTCCGCCCGGGTGATGGGCTGGCGGTAGGCGATGATCGCGAGCGTCTCGACGCCGGCCTTGGAAAGCCGCGTCTGCTGGCGGTCCTTGTGGAAGCGGGCGAGGGTGGGTGCGAACGCGGGCTGTGTCATCACCCGCAGGCCGCCGGCGACGCGCTCGATGCGGAACGAGCGGCCAGTGGTCTCGTACGCCTCGTTGAGGGATGCCACGAGCTGCTCGATGATCCGCTCGGCGGACTCGATGACCGCGGAGCGCCGCGCGCTGGCACGCTTCTTCGCGGGCGACTCTTCGACGGGAGCGTCGGTGTCGCTGGTCGCGGCAGGCTCGGGCTTCTCTTCGGGCTTGTCTTCGGGGATCAGGCCCAGCGCCCGAGCGGCCTTTTCGGCGGCAAGGGGGCGGTCGATCGACAGGAGCAACGCTTCCAGATGACCGCGGAGGGTCAGGATCTCAGGAGCGAGCGCGGCGGCTTCGCCAGAAGTCGGCTGCGAGGGTGCCGCTGCGGGCACTGCGCTGCCGGTGGGCTGTTCGTGGTTGTCGCTGACTTCCGTGTCGCTCATGCGCGTTCTCGCGTACCCGTCCTTGGGCGAGGGGAGCATATCACGTCTTGGAATCCGGTGCAAGATGGGACGAACCACAGAGACGCAGAGGCACAGAGAGGAGTCATTTGGACGGGAGGAGGCCGAAGAGCCAGATGCGATCGTCCCCCATCCACACTGACCAAATGCACCTCAACACCCGCTTCTTTCTGCTTCTTTCCCCACTGTGTCTCTGTGCCTCTCGTGGTGAAATCGGTCTTACGAGAGCAGAGCGTCGAGCAGTTCCGGGATGCCTTGGCCGCGGGTGGCGATGGTCTCGACGATCGGCCGCTTGCCGGCGATGTCCTTGAGGTCGCGGACCAGTTCGTTCTCGCCCGGGTGGTCGGCCTTGTTGCAGACGAAGAGGTCAGCGATCTCGAGGATGCCGGCCTTGTCCATCTGTACCGCGTCGCCCATGCCCGGCGTCAGCACCACGGCGGTGCGAGCGACATGCTGGCGGATGCGGGTCTCGTTCTGACCAGCGCCAACGGTCTCGACAAAGACGGTGTCAAAGCAGCCGGGCGTGCCGGGCTCGTGAGCGCCGCCGATGAGTTCGATGATCTCGGGGAGGGCGTGGTAATCCTCGCCGCTGATCGCGAGGGAGCGGTAATAGACAGCCTCATCAAGACTGTTGAAGTCGACGCGGAGCCGGTCGCCGAGCAGAGCACCGCTGGTGATCGGGCTCATCGGGTCGAACGCGACCACCGCGCATCGACCGGAGCAGGCGGCATCGCCCGCCTTGGAGCGGCGGGTGAACTCGCCGACGAGTTGGGCGACCAACGTGCTCTTGCCCGCGCCGGGCGAGCCGGTGATGCCGATCACACGCTTGGGTTTGCGGCGGCGGGCGTTCGCACGCAGGCCCTTGCCGTCGTGCACCTGCGAGATGTCTCGCGCAAGCTGCGCGGTGGCGTGGCTGGTCGAGGTGAGCGCCGCGGCCTTGGCCTTGGTTGCGTCGCGCACCGCGTTCACAATGTCGATCAAGCCCGTGCCGGTGGTAAAACACTTCGCCACGCCCGCGGCGGCGAGGGTGGGCAGGTCTTCCTGCGGCAGGATGCCGCCCATGTACACCGGCAGATCCGGACGTCCCACGTCCTTCAACGCCCCGATGAGCTTGGGGCCGAGGACGAGGTGGCTATTGCTCATCATCGAGGCGCAGATGACATCGCAGTCCTCGTCGCGGGCCGAGATGGCGAGGGACTTGGGGGTCTGCCAGAGGCCGCTGTAGATGACGTGGACGCCGGAGTCACGGAGGGCGCGGGCGATGACCTTGACGCCGCGGTCGTGGCCGTCGAGGCCCATCTTGCCGAGCAGCACACGAGGCCGGTGGGAGAGATCGGCGCAGCGGTCCTTCTTCTCGAACTCGGTCGTGGGCGTGCTGAGCGCAGTGGTCATGCACGATGGTACGCAATTGTTCGAACGCCATCGGCGGTGCACCGGGTGCCACCGCCTGGCCGCCTTGAGCCATGCAGTGCCGGGGCTTCGATCCCGGGCGAGTTCACACGGCTTAGCTCAGAGCGGCCAAGCTGTGGCACCCAGGCAACGACACGTACACCAAAGGCCTCGGAATCGCATACTCTGGCCCCGTGGCCAAGAAGCCTGCCAAATCTCGATCCAAGGGCGCGGACGATTCGCCGCTGGCGGCCGCCGCGGCCGAGTCCGCGCGGGCGGCGTCGCCGCAGCACCCGATCCCCGTCCCCTTCACCGCGATCCTGGGCCAGGACCGCGCGATCAAGGTCCTCGGCGATGCGGTCCGCTCCGAGCGCGTCCACCACGCGTGGATCTTCCACGGCCCCGCGGGCGTTGGGAAGTTCACGACCGCGCTGGCGTTCGCCGCCACGATTCTCGATCCGACCGCGAACGTCGGCAAGGACGGCGTGCCCTCGGTCGATGACGAATCCCCGGTGCAGCGCCTGCTCCGCGCCGGCACGCACCCCGACCTTCACATCATCACCAAGGAACTCGCCCGCTACAGCGAGGACGCCCAGGTCCGCGAGCGCAAGCTGCTCACGATCCCCAAGGACGTGATCGACACCCACCTGCTCGAGCCCGCGGCCCTCGCCCCCGCCATGCCCGGCGGGCGCGCGAGCAAGGTCTTCATCATCGACGAGGCCGAGCTGCTCGATCGCTCCCCCACCAACGCGCCCACGCAGAACGCGATCCTGAAGACACTCGAAGAACCGCCCGCCGGGACGGTGATCATCCTGGTGACGACGAACCCCGATCGACTGTTGACGACAATTCGGAGTCGCTCGCAGCAGGTGGCGTTCGTGCCGCTGATGGAAGGGCCGATGCGGGTGTGGCTGGATCAGGCCAAGAAGATCATCGACCCGCCAATCGAGGAAGACGATCTCGGCTTCCTGCACTCGTTCGCGGCGGGCTCGCCGGGCGAGTTCCTGCGGGCCCACGCGGGCGGGCTGGCCAACTGGTCACGCACCCTCGAGCCGATGCTCGCCGCCGCAGACTCGGGGAAGTACAGCGTGGAACTGGGGCCGACAATGGCCAAGCTGGTCGACGACTGGGCCGCGGCGGTGGTCGAGAAGGAAAAACAGGCAAGCAAGGACGCCGCCAACCGCACCGGGGCCGACCTGCTCTTCCGCGTGATCTCCGAACGCTCGCGACGCCAGATACGGCGCACGCCCACAGACGCGGAGCGAGCGATCCGCGTGATTGAGTCGGTCCGTGAAGCCGAACGCGCAGTCGATGCGGGCGTCAACATGAACTTCGCCATGGAGTGGCTGTCGAGCCGCGTCAGCGGCAAGCCCGCGGCGGGACTCGTGTCCGTGAACTGAGCACCGCAGCGATTCAGCCGCGCTTGTACTCCACGTACTTTTTCAGCGCCAGGCACCGCTTCTCGAAGAGGTTCCACGACATCCACGCGAGCGCGAACGTTGCCGCGATCGAGATGCTCGTGAACGCGATCTGCATCCCGATCTGCGAGTTCGCGATCCACTTCAAATCCTTGCCGAAAACCGTGTCCCGGATCAGAGCTCGGACGGGCAGGTGGAAGAGGTACATCGCGTACGAATACTTGCCGAAAGACCGCAGCAACGGCGACTCGAAGAACCGGACAAGCCGGTGCTTCGTCGGCTCGGGCGAGCGAGTCAGCGCCAACACATGCACGAGCAGCCCGCCGAAGGCGACGGCGATGAGCGTCAGGCCGACGGTCTGTATTTCAGGCAGGTTGGCGCTCGCGAAACCTTCTTCGCCGGGGCGGCCGGTATTGGTCACGAAGCGATAGGCGAACGCCGCGGTCACGACGGCGAAGGCCACGACGCCGACCGCTCGCCCGAAACGGCACAGCAGCTCGAACCCGCCGGGACCGCGGGAGACGGCCGCGATGAACGCCCCCACCGCCAGCGCGTCGATCCGGCTGGGCGTAAGCAGGTGCACCGCGATCGGGTGCGCCCCGTTCCACACCAGCCAGCACCGGAACCCGATCGCGAAGAACACGGCGCCGATGCACACATCGATGAGCCGCCTGCGGGAGAGGAAGTACACCACGGCTGGCCACACGAGATAGAACTGCTCTTCAATGGCGAGCGACCATGAGATGTCGAGAATGCCGTGGCGAAACTTCTCGGCGCTGGCGATGGCGAAGTTCGACAGATACGCCCAGTACATCCACGCATCGCCGCCGATCGTCCCGAAGCGGTCGAGTTTCGCCTGCGCCACCGGCGGCAGATGCGCCGCGACCGCGGGCAGCACGATCAGCGAAAGGGCGACAACCGCGTAGTAGAGCGGGAAGATGCGCAAGGCACGGCGGGCGTAGAAGAGTCGGAAGTACCCCTCGCCGTGCTTGGTGTCGAGCAGGATGCCGGTAATCAGGAAGCCCGACAGCACGAAGAACAAGTCGACGCCCGTCCAGCCGGCGGACGAGATGAACTTCGCGGCGGCGTCCACCTTGTGCACGCCCGCGATCATGTTCATGTGGAAGACCATCACGATCAGGATCGCCAGCCCGCGGATGCCGTCGAGCGCCGGAACGTGCGACCCGACACCAACGCGATCACTCACCTGGAGCGCGATGCCACCGTTCGCACCATCGTGTACGTCATCGCTGGTTCCGGAACTGGTGTGAGGCTTGATCACCGCAGCCGACAGTATCGGCGCGGGCGAGCATCGCTCGCCAATGTCGCTGCACGATCCGCGCATCACCGCCGTCGCGACGTCCGCATCTGTTCCTTCGATCCCTCCACCCACAACAGCGAAAACCCTCAGGGAACCATGCAGGAATCGCAGGTCCTGAAATACCCGCGGCTGAAAGGGCTTTCAGGTTCGCCCGTGACGCGTGTGCCGTTTGGGAAGCGTCTACCAACTTGGATCATGCCGCGGGGATTGCGGAACCGTGGCAAGTTTGTAGACGCAGGACATAGTTGGAGAGAGAGAAGGGATTCTCACTCAGCACGGCACACACGACTCTTAGGAAGTTGAGTTCGCCGGGCTGAACGGAAGGGGAAAGGGCACATGTTTTCCAAGACTGGAAATGGACGGCGTTACGCCGTCGCCGCTGTCGGTGCGCTCGCGGGCCTCGCTTCGCTCGCAGCCGCCGATCTCTCCCATCGCATCAGTCTCCGCGACGGCAAGGGCGTCCAGATGCCCTCGCTCACCCGCCGCGTCGATGTGCTGAACAAAGCCAACTTCTCGGGCATGCTCCCCGGCGTCACACTGCTGACCGCCGCCAACAGCCACCGTCTCAACTTCGACCTTGGCATGCCTTGGAACAGCGGCCCGTCGGCGTTCTCGATCCGAACCATCGACGAGATGCTCCAGGTCTCCGACTCCGATCGCATGATCATCGTGCAGCGCGGCACGGCCGACCAGGCCGCACGCGTCATCTATCGCTCGGACTTCGAATCAGACTTCCAGAAGTCGATCCGTGACGAGTGGTCCTACGGCGAGGTTCGCACCACTCCCGAGGGGCGTCGCTTCCTCGGCACCATCGGCAACGGCTCCACCACGCTCACGGTGAACAAGGCCCCCAAGTCGGGCGCATACGTCCTTCAGTGCGACGTGTTGGCCCTGGGGAACTGGCAGGGCAATTCGGCCCCCTCGCCGCAGGTCTGGGGCGTCCGCGTCGTCGACGGCGCGACACTGATGGAGACCAACTTTGCCACCAAGCCGGGCAACGTTCAGGCCTATCCCGACGCGGTCGGCAAGGCCGATTTCGATGCCGGCTATCAGGCCATCGAGACCTTCCGCACCAACGACGGCAAGACCGCCACCGTCTACCGCCTGATGTTCCGCTTCGACCGCCCACCCAGCGCCGACAGCCAGGGCACCGACGATGTGCGCATCGAGTTCTTCGCCCACGGATTGCCCGAACAGGGCGAGACCGCTGTCTGGGGCCTGAGCAACGTCGTTCTCGCCCTCGTCCCCGACTCGGGCGCGATGGCCGGCGGCGGCGGCGCCTTCTCGCCTTACGCGTACAACTCCGACAACTCGCCCATCGCCCGCGCGCCCTTCGCCACCAACAACTTCGGCCTCATGCCCGCCACCGACAACAGCCGCGAAGACGGGACCGACCCCACCGACGCCACTCAGCCCAAGAAAGACAAGCCGTCAGATCCGAAGGAGAACCCGCAGGTTCCGGCTCCCGGTGCGCTCATGGTCCTCGGCGCGGCGGGATTGATCGCAAGCCGCCGCAAGCGCTGAGTCGGTCCCAAGAAAGGAAGAGAACGCGCAGAAGCGGAGTAGGCGGAGTGACGCGGAGGGGAGAGTGGGTTCAAGGCATGCTGCTTCATGGCACGCCTGCTTGATTCCACTTCAACCAGCCTCTCAACGGGATCACCTCGAAGCCAGCGACTGGTTCGATCTGTTCTCCCCGAACTTCCTCTCCGCGAACCTCCACACCCTCCGCCTCTCCGCCTTCGCTCGCCGCATTCACGCAAACAACCCGCGGCAGAACGCGAGATCCGCCTCGCTCATCGCCGGGTCGCTCGCCGCCTTCAGGTTGCACGCCGCCTGACGCGCGTTGCGGAAGCCCGGAATCGTGCTGCACACGTGATCGTGTCCGAGCACAAAGCGACACGCGGCCGAGGCCAGCGCCTCCGTCGTCGGCCCGAAGCGATCCTTCAACTGCTGCATCTTCGGCTTGAGCGTCCGCAGCGACTCCGGCAGCATGTCCTTCCGCTGATTGCGGTAATCACCCTCGGCGAACTTGGGCGGATTCTCGGGATCAAACTTGTCGAGCAGGATGCCCTGATCGAGCGGGCCGAACGCCACAAACGTGCAGCCGTGCTGCTTCATCAGCGCCTGCAGCTTGCTCCCGGGGCGGATGAACGGGTCGTAGCGCATGTTGGCCTTGCTCTGCAAGACGTCGGGCTTCAAGACCTGGATCGCCCGCTCGAAGTCCTCATCGCTGTACGCGCTCTGGCCGACGGCTCGCACCTTGCCCTCCTTGACGAGAGCGTGCATGGTCTGGGCGGCCTCCTGCAGGTAATCGTGCGGCTGGCCGTCGTAGCCGGGGCCGACGTAGCTGCCGTGGTGGAAGTAGTAAATGTCGATCGCATCAACACCCAGATTGCGCAGCGACTGCTCGCACTGGTTGCGGATCTGCCGCGGCTCGAACGCGTGCGGCGCGGTGCCCGCGAAGTGTCCGACCTTGGTCGCGATGACCTGCGAGCCTGGCTTGACGCCGAGTTTCTTGAGGCACTTGGCGAGCAGGCGCTCGGCCTTGCCGTTGCCGTAAACGTCGGCGTTGTCCCAGTGGTTGACGCCGGCGTCGAGGCCGACCTTGATGCCGGCCATGACTTCGTCTTCGTTGACATCGGCCCAGCCGATGGGCTGGCCGTTGGACGTGGACCAGTTGGGCCCGCCCATCGTCCAGCAGCCAAAGCCGATTTCAGAAACACGGATGTTGGTGCGGCCGAGGGTGCGGAAGTTCATGGGAAGATCTCAAATCGCAAATGAGCAAATCGCAAATCAAGGCATCGCGAACACGATGCCTTAGACCGAGTGGAAACTGGCGAAGCGATCCCGCGTGGCCGCGGGCCTTGAGTCCGACTTTGCCATTTGGCCCTTTGCCATTTGGCATTTCCGCGTCAGCGGATCACCAGCACTCCCGGGTGCATCAGCAGCACCGGCTCCTTGCGGAGCTGCAGCAGGCCATTGGCCGACTGCGCGAGCTGCTGCCACGTCGCGTCGCCGAAGAGCAGGCGACCGGCGCTGGCGAGCTGGGCCTCGGTGGCCATCGGCGCCGCGAAGTTCAGCGGCGCGGCGGCCTGGCCGCCGAACATGTCCTCAAGGACATCGCCCAGCGACGGGGCCGGCGGATAGTCCGCAACCTCGGCGTCTTCGAGGTTGAGTTCCTTCTTCATGTCCGCGATCGCCTCGTGCAGGCCGCCGAGCCGATCGGCCATCTTCAGATCGATCGCCTTCTGCCCGGCGAACAGCCAGCCGCCCGCGGTCTTGGTCAGATCGATCCCGTGGCGTCCCTCAGCGACGCGCTTCTTGAAGAGGTCAAACGTCTCGGTCATCTTGTTCTTGACAGTCTTCAGTTCTTCATCGTTCCACGAGCTGGAGGAATCGAACATGCCCGCCATGGGCCCGCGCGAGCGGCTCACGGTGTGCACCTTCAGCTTCTCGTACAGCCCGCCCATGCTGATCTTGCCGCCGACCACGCCGATGCTGCCCACGATGCTCGACGGATTCACGTACACCCGCGATCCCGCAGCAAGCACGTAGTACCCGCCGCTCGCCGCCATATCGCCGACGCTGATCCACACCGGCTTCTTCGCGGCGAGCCGCTTCAGGCCCTGCCACATGATCTCGCTGGCGATCGCCGAGCCGCCCGGCGAGTTCACCCGCACGATCACGCCCTTGATCAGGTTCTCGTCGAGAATGTCCTCGATCGCGTTGCGGACGGTGCGGCTGCCGACGCTCCTGTCGCCGCTGAAGCCCGACTTCGAGTCGCCGTCCACGATCGTCCCGTCGATGTGCAGGATCGCGATCGTCTCGCTCGTGATCGTCTGCTGCTGGGGCTTCATGATCTGGGAGAGCAGCGTGAACGGGTTCGCCGACTCCAGATCGATCTCTTTGTCCGACTTGGTCAGGCTGGTGATCCGCGTCTCGGAGAGGCCCGCCTGCTTCGCGACCGTGTCGTGCAGCAGCGGCAGATCGATCTGCGAATCCACCAAGCCCGTCTTCACGGCGTCGTCGCCGTTGGCCATCCACGCCGCCTTCATCGCCTCGTCGAGCTTCGCGTCGTCCATGTTCCGCCCGCTCTTGAGCGCGGCCCGCTGGTTCGCGTAGAGGCTGTCCAGCAACTGGTTGATGTTCTCGTCCCACGCTTTGCTCGGGGCGCTTCGGGTCATCTGCTCGTTCGCACCCTTGAAGTCGCCGACCTGCACCATGTCGGCCTTCAGGCCCGCCCACGCCAGCGTGTCGGCGAGGAACATCTCCTCCATGTGCATGCCCGGCAGCGACACCGCGCCGCCGCTCTGAATGACCGCGTTGTCCGCGTACGACGCCAGCATCAGGTCGGTCGCTCCGTAGCCCTCGCTGAAGACCGACACCTTCTTGCCGCCCGCCCGCACACGCTTGATCGCCGCGCCGAGCTCCTCGGTCTGGCTCATGCTCAGCTGCGCATCCTTCAGTCGCACCAGCACCGTCCCGACATCGTCATTGGTCGCGGCGGCGTCGATCGCTTCCACGTAGTCGCGGAGCGTCGCCGAGTGCTTGCCACCAAAGAGCGCCGAAGCCGGCGGCTGATTGTGCGGCTTGCCCTTGATCTCGACCGAGCCGATGCGGTCGCCCGCGACGGCAAGGCCGCTCGACAAGACCAACCCAAGAACAAAGACGCGACGCCGGGAAAAGGTCAGCATGAATCCCTCCGTGCACTGTGATTCGGGATCGTTGGGGGGTGGATGCAAAATAGCCAAAGGGCAAATGGCAAATCGCAAATGAAAACCCCGGAGAAGTGTTCCCCTTTGCCATTTGCTATTCGCTATTTGCCATCGGCGCCCGGCCCTACCGCCCCACCTTCGTGAACCGCGCCTTGGTCTGATCCAGCACCACCGCCGCCACGATCGCCGCGCCCATCACGATCTGCGTGTACGCCTGATCGATCTCGAGCACCAGCATGCCGTTGTTGATCATCTGGACCAGCAAGGCGCCCAGCACGGCACCGAACGCCGAGCCCTTGCCGCCCGAGAGCGACGCACCGCCGATGACGGCGGCAGCGATGACGCTGAGTTCATATCCCTGGCCCGCCCCCGGCGCCGCCGCTCCGTAGTACCCCAGGTACATCGCCGCAGAAAGGCCCGCCAGAGCCCCGCAGCACGTGTAGACGATGATCTTGACCCGTCCCACCGGAATGCCCGCGTAATACGCCGCCGTCTCGTTGCCGCCGATCGCAAAGACCCGCCGCCCGATCACCAGGCGGCTGAGCGCGAACATGCCCGCCAACATGATCACCACCATGATGATCATCGGGATCGGGTACACATTCCCCGTCTGCAGCTTCATGAAGCCCTTCGTGAAGCTCTCCGGGAAGCCCGTAATCGACTGCCCCTGCGTCCGCACGAACACAATGCCCGAAAGCACGGCCATCATGCCCAGCGTGATGATGAAGGGGTGGACGCGCAGACCGACAATGAGGCTACCACTGAACGCGCCGCACGCCGCACCGACGAGCATGCACACGCCAACGCCGATGGGCAAACTCAACCACAGCGGCGCCCCGCCCTCGCTGGGGACCATGGCGTCCACATCGAGCCCCAGGTACTTGCGTTGCAGCGTCTGCAGGGCGCCCGCACCAATCACCGCAGCAAGGCCGTAGATGGAGCCGACAGAAAGATCGATGCCGCCCAGCACGATCACCGCGGTCATTCCAACCGCCATCACCGCGATGAAACTCGCCTGCGTCGCCAGCAGGATCAGGTTCTCGGTGTTGAGGAACTTGCTTTCCTCACGCGAGACCAGCAACTCCCGGGGCGGGCCGTCGAGCACGCGCGGCGTTCGAGCGCTGATCACGCCCGTCGCTTGTCCTCCCACGATGATCTTGAGGTTCGCAGACTCGGCGGACGCGGGGAGCGTCGATCCGAGCGCAGAGGCCAGGTCCGCCCCCCCCGCCGCTCCGCTCGGGAAGGTGATCGCGACCGTCCCGCCCTCGCTGGACACGACAGCGTCCGACGGCAGAGCGAACTTCACCTGCGCGGGCTTGCTGCCACCGAAGAAGGTGAGCGCGAGGCCCAAGAGGAGAATGACAAAGATCAGCCCGGATTCCTGGGCCGAGAGCAATCGCTTGAGCAGAGACGGCCGGGCAACCGGACCGGAGGGGGTCGAGGAAGTCACGGGATGACTGTACCGGGTCCGAGGACGTGTTGCACGGAATTCAATCGATGGTCTGCAGGAAGCTGCTTCGGCTCGGGTTGACGGCGTTGATGCTCTTGCTGCCGGTGCCGGTCGTGAAGAACGTCAAGTTCACGCTCGCGGTCACGAATTCACCGTGACCGTCCGTGAAGACAAAGTTTGCGCCATCTCGACCGTGGTTGTCGACGCGGCCGTAGTACTGCGATGACTGCGCTCCCGCCGCGGTCGAGCCAGACGTGACATTGTCGCCAGCCGCGGTCTTTCCGGTCACGGTACCGCCAGAATACCACGCGGTGGTGCCGTTGTCGGGCCCGTTGGTTTCGTCGCCCCAGAACGGAACCGCAAAGATGACGTCCGGATCGTCGGAGCGAAGACCCGCGAAGTACAAGTAGCTGATGTTGTATGAGGCAACATCAAACTGACTGCCCGGAATCCGCGGTGCAACTTCAACCTGCCAGTTCCCCGTCGGGCCAGCGGGAGTTGAGTCCGCCTGCGCGGTGTACGCCGGGGCATTCATGTTGTTGGAGCCCTTGTTATACGGGAAGAAGCGATCCGTGCGATCGGAGGGGCACAGCAACGATCCGAAGCCGTCGAGATACTTCGGCATGAGCGCCTGCGTCCGATTGTCGGCGTAGGTGAACGGCCCATTCACAGCGTGAAATCCGCTGCGATAGCCCCACCACGGATCACCCACGTTTGACCGGTCACCGTTTCCGACCTGCCGAAGGCTGAAGAGCCCTGCGACACCTCCATAGCGTGCCTGCTGCGACCAGCGGTCGGCGGTGTAGTACGTCTTGCCGCCAACGGTGTAGGGCTTCTTGACATCGAGCTGCTTCTCCCCCGCGGCGGTCGAAGCGAGCGGCGGAGTGGGGTACCAAGACTTGTTTTCGTTCGCGTAGAGCAGCATCGAAGTGCCAACGGATCGCACGTTCGTCAGACACTTCAGCGACCGCGCCGAGTTCCGTGCCTTCCCGAGCGCCGGCAACAAAATCCCGATCAAGAGCGCGATGATCGCGATCACCACCAGCAGTTCGATCAGCGTGAAGCCGCGGCGCGGCGTGCGACACGCGATGACGTTTGCGGGGCGGTCGTTGGCTTGTGTGTTGTTGGTTCGCATGAAGCACGTCCTTGCAGCACGCACCGGCGCTCGGCCGGGCGACAACTCTTTCTCACCCGCGGCCCCGGCCGCGAGCGCTCGAGAGCGCGGCAGAACGCCGCCGCTCTCACTCCAACTCCGTCCCCACCACCACTCCGACCTCAGCCCATCCAACACCACTGTAACGCATCCTGGCTGATTCTGTAACGCCCAGAAGTTGTACGCCGCAAAATCACCGAAGCTGCGTCTCTGACCGACAACCTATCGACAAAGTGAAGGCCGCGTCAAGCGGAATCGCGCCAAGTCGCGATTCAGATTTCGGATGCCGTGTGGGTCGCGAACGGCGGCGCCGAGACGCCGCAGGGCCGATCCGCGGCCCGATCGATGGACTTTGGGATCGAATTTGGGCTCGAAGCGCGACGCCGGATTGCGTTGGTCGCAACCGATCGAGTCGCCGCCGCCGGGGAAACCCCTCATGGCGAGGCTGAGACCCGGTATCGAGAACTGAAAACGGACGTTGGAACCGGTTTCCTGCCGTGAAAATCGTGAAATCTTCCGAGTTTGGGCGCCGAGTACGTGCGATTTTCGCCCGCCTCGTGGTATGTTAAAAGCCGA
Organism: Phycisphaerales bacterium; assembly: GCA_947459215.1. Classification (GTDB taxonomy): domain Bacteria; phylum Planctomycetota; class Phycisphaerae; order Phycisphaerales; family UBA1924; genus JAFEBO01. The sequence goes on along the minus strand of CANHCQ010000007.1, from coordinate 112,035 downwards.
GCTTTGGCGTGCCCGGACGGCACGCCGTGCGCGTTTGCGCCCCTGCCCGCCGAAACTCCGGGTTCGGTTGGTGGGAGGGCTTCGGTGTTTCACAGCGTTTCTCGAACGAGGGAGAATTCTCAAATGCGTCAATGTCAAATCGCTTCGGCCCTAGTTCTGTCGGCCCTTGCCGGCCTCGCCGTCGCGCAGCCGCTGGCTATCACCGGCCAGAAGAAGGCTGAATACGGCAACCCCCGCTGGGTCAACAAGCTCGCGACCAACGCCGGCGACAACGCCACGCTGAGCTGCGACAAGAACACGATCGGCGGCGTGAACCTCGCCAACGTGCTGACCGGCGTCGAGCTCGCCATCCCGCTGTCGGCCCTCGGCAACCCCACCGGCACCATCAAGATCACCGCCTTCATCAACAACCAGGACGGCGGCTTCGCCTCCAACCAGTGGTCCGGCACCTCGCTCGTCGGCCCCGCCGGTGAACTCGCCCAGCCCGCCAACTTCGGCGAAACCCGCGCGATCAACATCGACACCGATGTCCGCGCCGCAGGCAAGCAGTACTTCACCGTCAACCTCGCCGGCGCCGGCACCGCGCCCGTCATCGACGGCACCCGCGACGCCAGCGGCTGGTCGGCCCGCTTCCAGCAGGGCGCTCGCACCGGCTTCGGTGACGCCACGCAGGGCACCGTCGATGGTGCCGGCGGCTCCGAGCTCGACCGCGGCTACTCCCGCGTCGCCGGCGGCGTTCTGTACCTGTTCTTCGCCGGCAACCTCGAGAGCAACGGCAACAACCTCGACATCTTCTTCGATGTCAACAACGCTCAGGGCCAGAACAAGCTCCGCAGCGACAACGTCGGCACCCGCCTGCTCCGCATGGGCGACGACGGCACCAGCAACGGCCTGACCTTCGACAGCGACTTCAAGGCCAGCTACTGGGTCGGCGTCAACGGCACCGGCGCTCCCTACGCCTTCTACGTCGATTACGCCCAGCTTTCCAACAACGACGGCAGCGGCGGCGGTGCGTTCTTCTACTGCGGTTCCACGACGGCCGCCAGCAGCGGCGTCCTCGCCGGCGGCGATGTCGGCGCTCCCGCCATCCTCGGCACCATCAACAACTCCAATATCCTCGGCGTTCCCGCCTTCTGCCCGCTCCCCACCGGCAACACCGATGTGTCCAACGGCTCCGAACTCGGCGCCCTCTACAGCTACGTTGACAAGGTCAACAAGCGCCTCTATCTCTTCACCTCCGGCAACGTCAAGACCGACTACTCCGGCGCCCTCTTCTTCATCGACGTCGGCGGCTTCATGACCCCCGGCGGCGAAGAGCTCGGACAGAACCGCATCCGCAACGACAACACCAACGCCGACTTCGGCTACCTCAACGGCCACGGCGGCGACGGCACCGGTCCCAACCCGGGCCTCACCTTCGACGCCGACTTCAGCCCCACCTACTTCCTCGACTACAAGAACGGCGGCAACGTCGACAACTTCTCCCACGCCCAGATGCTCCGCACCAACGGTCGCGCGACCGTCTGCGGCGCGGTGATCGACTACGGCACCTTCGACGGCGGCAGCAAGACCAACCCGAATCCCCAGGGTCAGATCTACGACGTCATCAAGTACAACGGCCTCCAGGGCTACCCGGGCGGCGTCACCGAGCCGTTCGTCGGCATCCAGGAGCAGGACGGCACCCGCACCGACCTCGAAGGCAACTTCCCTCCCTACGCCAGCCATAAGTTCATGGCCGAGTACGTCGGCGAGCCCTGCAACAGCATCCCCGGCAACCCCGCCGCGGCCAAGCCCGCCGGTGGCATCATCCTGATGCGCATGGATCAGTCGAACCTCCTGGGCGTCACCGCCGTCGGCGGCGCTGCCTTCACCGAGGAAGACGTCCTCGCTGTGAACAGCGGCCTCGAGTGGTCGATCGACCTCGCCGAGCTCGGATACGACGGCGTCAGCGACATCAAGGTCGCCGGCTTCATCGAGACCGTCGGTGGGTTCACCATCACCAACCAGGTCTTGGGTGACCTCCCGGCCTCGTACGCCGATCTGCCCGCCGGCAGCAACGTCGGCGTCGCCAGCGCGGTCAACTTCGAGACGATCCCCGGCAAGCAGTGGGTCCTGGCTTACGAGACCTGCCCCGCCGACTTCAACAGCGACACCTTCGTGGACGATTCCGACTTCGTTCTCTTCGCGTCCGCCTACAACGACCTCATCGCCGCCAACCGCTGGGCTCTGGGCGACGTCAACGGCGACGGCCTCGTCGATGACTCCGACTTCGTGATCTTCGCCGGCGCCTACAACGACCTGCTCTGCCCGAACATCATGGAGTAATCCAAACGTTCGGTCAGACTTTCGGCGAGCTCGCTCGCTGACAGCGACAGAATCCCTCGAAAGGCCCGCCCCGTGGCGGGCCTTTTCTATTGCCGCAAGCACCGGGACCGGGGTGTGGGAATGGCGGCGCGGGCCCTTCCAGGCCCGGCGGCCGCCGTTCTCGGCCGTTGATCGCACTCTCGCTCAACTCACCGGGGTTACCGGTCGATCCCCCTTCGACTCGGCACCGGCACCCGCCGCGCTGCTCCAACGGAGATCGACCATGCACGCCGCCCTCGCTCGTTTCGTCCTTGCTGGCACCGTCCTCGGCCTCGGCGCCTGCGGCACCTCGGGCACGTACGCCGAGCGCCCCACCGACCAGCCCGCGACCGCCTCCAAGCCACAGCAAGCCTCCAGCGAGACCAGCCGTGCGTTCCAGAACGCCGGTGACGTTGCCACCGCCGAGCCCGAAATCGCGACGACGGCCCCCGCCGTCGCCCCTGCGCCGATCGCCGAAGCGCTGCCCGCGATCCCCGAGCGCCGTCTTGCACCGATGCCCGTGATTGCGAAGCGCGATCGCTTCGACGAGACCGGCCCCGCCAGCGTCGACGGTCTGTCGCAGGTGTCGTTCGCGCAAGAAGGCGAGGACTTCGACCCCGTCCTCACGCCCGACGGCGAGAAGATGATCTTCGCCAGCACGCAGTACCGCACCACCAGCGACATCTACGCCAAGCCCGTCAAGGGCAGCGTCGTCACCCAGCTCACCAGCGACCCCGCCGACGACGTCATGCCCGCCGTCAGCCCCGACGGCAAGAAGGTCGCCTTCGCCAGCAACCGCAGCGGATCGTGGAACATCTACGTGATGCCGATCACCGGCGGCCGGCCCGTGCAGGTCACCGCCACCGGCGCGCACGATCTGCACCCATCGTGGTCGCCGGACGGAAAGCACCTCGTTTTCAGCCGCCTCGGTGAAGTCTCCCACCGCTGGGAGATGTGGGTCACCGACGCCTCGAACCCCAGCGCGTCGCACTTTGTCGGCTACGGCCTGCTGCCCGAGTGGTGCCCCGTCGCCGCCACCGGCGAGAACGGCGCCGACCGCATTCTGTTCCAGCTCCCGCGCGAGCGCGGCGCCCGCACCTTCGGCGTCTGGACCATCGACTTCAAGGACGGCGTGACCAGCAACGCCATGGCCATCGCCACCAGCGGCGGCTCGGCCCTCATCAACCCCACCTGGTCGCCCGACGGCAAGTTCATCGCCTATGCCGAAGTGCCTGCTCCCGAAGGCCGAGTCGAGATCAACCAGTCCCGTCCGGGCCAGAGCGATCTGTGGATGGCCGCGGTGGACGGCTCGGCCCGCGTCAAGCTGACCGACGGCAACGCCGTCGCGCTCATGCCGCACTGGGGCGCAAACAACCGCATGGTCTTCTTCAGCGATCGCGCCGGACGCGGAAACGTCTGGACGATGGACGTGAACAACGCCGTGCTGGCGTGCGGTGGCTCGACCGGCGTCGAACACGCGTCGGCCGCACACGACGCCCCGGCCCAGGCCGCGGCCGAGGAAACCGAGCAGCCCGCCGAGCAGAAGTGATCCCACCCGACGACGCTCGGCGGCGAAAGTCGTGATCCGCCTGAAATCCAGCCGATAAACGCAACGCTCGGGAAGGAATCCCGAGCGTTGTTCTTTGCACGCCGGCCCGGATCGCATCGGCCGCGTGCGGACTGGAGGATCCGGTCGTGTCAAGTCCCGTCGCCACTTGCCGTTTCTGCGTTCAAGCTCTGGGATGCGCCGCCGCCCTGTCGGCATGGGTCGCCTGTTCGGGCTGCGCGTCGAAGCCCGAACTCGCCACCCCCCGCTCAACGCTCGCGCCGTACGACACCTCGCGCGGCGAATTGCTGTGGGCGGTCGCCCCCCTCCGCAACGAATCAGCAACCAGCACGGTCGACTCGCTGGCGATCAGCGACTGCGTCGTCGAAGCCGTCGAGCAGGTCAAGGGCGTGCGTGCCGTGCCCATGAACCGCACGATCGAGACGATGCGGGCCCTCAAGATGCCGCTGGTGCAAACCCCCGGCGACGCGAGAAAGCTGGCCGACGCCCTCGGCGTTGACGCGCTCGTCGTCGGCACGATCACGACTTATGAGCCCTACGACCCCAAGCTGGGGCTCGCCCTCGCTCTGGTCCCACGAACGGCTGTCATGCAAAGCGGCAGCTTCACGCCCGCCCCCACCGTCGACCCCCGTGCCGTGCAGAGCAGCGCGACCGAGATCGCTCCGCCCCCCAACGCCGGAGAGCCCGCCTCGGCGGTCTCCGAGCTCTTTGACGGCAAGAACCAGGCCGTGCAGATGGATATCCGCACGTTCGCCGAGGGACGCTCCGAAGCGGTCTCGGCCAACGGCTGGCGCCGCTACCTCAAGAGCGTGGATCTGTTCTCGGAATTCGCGGCGTACCGGACCATCGACGCCCTCATGCAGGCCGAAACGGTGCGTCTGGCGACCGCCGCCCCCCTTCGGGGAACCAGCCCATCGAAGGCCACCGCGACCCCGCCTGAGGCCTCCGCCAGCCCCCAAACGCGAGGCGAATAACCGATTCGGACCAGGCTAAATTTCTCGTAAAGCCTTTTCCGATAAGGATTTCATGTATAAATCGCCATAGTCCGAGAAAACCGGAAGGGTTCCGGACGCGTATAAACAGCGGAGCAACACGCTGGTCCGACAAGACTTGCGTTCTTCCTTGCGGACGGCGTTCAGCCGCTGGGGGCGAGAACCGATTGAAGGGTCTAGCGGTCGTCTCGCGACGTGTGTTATCCGCCGAGAGCGCCTGATGCCGTGGTTACGGGATCAGGCTTGAGCGGCCCGGAGAGTTGCCGATGTTCATCCTTCCGATCGTTGACATGTTCACTCGGTACCTGGGCGACGAGCGCCACTTCAGCCCGTACACGGCTCGTTGCTATGGTGCCGACTTGCGCCAGTACATGGAGTACCTGACTGCCGAGTTCAAGATCAAGCCCGACGAGTCGCACGAGAAGTCGGCGACCAACAAGTACGCCGAGGACGCCCGCGGCGGGAAGCGCCCGACGATGGCCGGCAACGGTTTCGCGCCCGCGACGCTCACCGACGCCGTCTGCCAGGCGTCGGCCGACGTGATCCGCGGCTTCCTCGCTCACCTGGGCGAGAACCAGTACTCGGCCGCGACGATGGCGCGCAAGATCGCCACGCTGCGTTCGTTCTACAAGTGGGCGGACCGCAAGGCCATGGCCGCGGCCAACCCGATGACCCTGATCCGCACGCCCCGCCAGGGCAAGCGCCTTCCGAAGGCGATCTCGATCGAGCAGATCGAGAAGCTCTTGGCGGCTCCGGACGACAACGACGTGCTCGGCCGTCGCGACCGCGCGATGCTTGAGACTCTGTACTCCACCGGCCTGCGCGTCAGCGAGCTGATCGGCCTCGAGCTCGAGGACCTCGACATCGCCGGTGAGGCGCTGCACGTCCGCGGCAAGGGCAAGAAGGAACGCATCGTTCCCCTCGGCAGCCACGCCATCAACGCCATCAACCGCTACGCCGAGCTCGTCAAGAACGATCCTCGCTTCGCCCAGTGCTGGAGCCAGGACCGCAAGCTCCGTCCGCTGTTCATCAACAAGCACGGCGGCCGCCTGAGCAGCCGCTCGGTCCGCCGCAAGCTCGACAAGTACCTCAAGCAGGTCGGCCTCGACCCGACCATCAGCCCGCACACTCTGCGGCACAGCTTCGCGACCCACCTCTTGGACAACGGCGCCGACCTCCGCAGCGTGCAGGAGCTCTTGGGCCACCAGTCGCTCTCGACGACGCAGGTCTACACCCACCTCACCGCCCAGCGCATGCAGGACGCGTTCAACCGCTCGCACCCGCGGGCGCAGGCGAGCTGAATCCGAACACAGTTCCCCCTTGACGCCCGCGTTTCGCACGCGGGCGTTTTCTTTTGGAGTTCCAGCATCAAGGCCCGAGCGGCTACTTCTTGCCGATCTCTTCGAGGACCGCTCGTACACGCTTCTCGGCGGCGTTCGGGTCATCGAGCGTCACGATCGCTCGCACCACGCGTTCTTTGTCAACCACCACGGCCGAAGCGAGGCCGCCGGCGAGCACTGGGTCGAAATCGCCGGAAGATTCTGCGAGCAGAACAGTCTCGTTGCGTCTGTCCGGAACCGCGACATTGTCTTCGCTGTCGAACACACGGAAGAGCAATGCCGCCATGCCCACGGTCATGTCCGCCTCGTCGATCAGAGGTGCACAGCGAACGCTGTAGATCCCGTCCGAACCGACGAGCAGTTGATCGCGGAGCCGCACCGACGGAAGGACGAGACGCCGAGCGTCGCGGAACGCTGCGTCACGAGCTTCGGGATCGGCATCTCGCATCGGTTTGACGTTGAACCGCGTGAGAATGAGCACGGAGTTGAACTGATCGCTCTGCTCCTCCCATCGCGAGCCGCCGGTCGTAAAGAAGATCAGCGTCTTGGGCAGGGCGTGACCCACGCGGATCACCTCGCCATCGCCCTTGAGATCGCTGAGCGCGTCGACCTTCGTGCGTCCCGTCACATCAACCGCCCAACCCTGCGGTTCACCGGCGTCCATCGCCCGGCAGGACACATCGATCGCCCGCACCGGACCATCATCAAGAGTCAGTTCGGCAGTGCGAAGGCGATTGGTGACGCGATCGATGCCAAGCTTGATCGTTCCGCCCGAGATATCGCCCTCGAGCATGATCCGACCAGTGCCGCGCTCCAGCCGGCTGCTGCGCCAGCGCACATCGCTCACGCCTCGCGGGTCCAGGCCCAGATCGGCCAGGTTGTCGCTCGCGACCCCGCGATCCGCGAGCACCAGTTGCGGCAAGGCGAGCTTCGGGAAGAGCTTCTCGAGCCCGCTCTTGAGCGATCCGTCCGGCAGCGTGAACTCGCAGTAGCGAGCTTCGTCGCTCTTGATGGTGGCGTGAACGATCGGCCCGGTGGCGGTCACGACGAGACGTCCCAGTTCCATCCGCAGCCGCGTCGGCGACCCGGGATCGACCGAGACCTGCACAGTGGATTGCGACGTCTGACCGCGATCGTTCTTGACACGAATCGACACCGAGTCCCGCGTCGGTCCCTGGCGATACGCCTGCACGAGCGCGGCCAATCGCGTCTGAACCTCGGCGCTCGCCGTGACGGGCGATGTCGGAATCTGTGGCCCGACCTGCGCCTCGACAGCCGGCGCGGCGAACAGCACACACGCCGCCACGATGATCGCCTTACTCCTCATCGCTCTCCGCCTCGTCTGTCGCGCTCGCGGGGGGCTCGCCGAAGATCGCGGACCCGATGCGGATGCAGTTCGCACCCTCTTCGATGGCAACCTCAAAATCGCCGGTCATCCCCATCGAAAGGATGTTGACCGGTCCTTCGACGACGCCACTGCCCTTGAGCTCCTCGAACATCTCGCGGCAGCGTCCGAAGGTTGCGCGGGCGTCCTCCGGGTTGTCGCTGTAGGCGGCCATCGTCATGAGTCCGCGGACACGGATGTTGATCATCGACCCGATCTGCTCGGCGAGCGGGATCGTCGCTGGGATCGGACAGCCGAACTTCTGATCCTCGCCCGAGCAGTTCACCTGGATCAGGACGTCGATGACACGGTCCTTCTTGAGCGCGAGGGTCTGCAGTTCCTCAGCGACGCGGAGCGAATCGACGGAGTGGGTTAGGCGCACCAGTTCGACGATCTTCTTGGCCTTGTTGCGCTGCAGATGCCCGATCATGTGCCAACGGGCGTTGGTGCTGGCGGGGTCGGGGATACCGGGCTTGCCAGGGACCGCGTCAAAGAGCGTGGCTGCTGCGTCGGCGGCGGCCTTTCGGGTGGCCGGCAGCGTCCTGAGTCGAGCCTGATACTCCTCCACCATCGCGGCCTGTTGCAGCAGATGCTGCACGCGGTTCTCGCCAAGGTCGCGGTGGCCCAGGGCGAGCAACTCGCGCACCTGCTCGGGCGTGGCGTACTTGGTGACAGCGACGAGGAGGATGTCCTCGGCGCGGCGGCCGCTGCGCTTGGCCGCGGCGGCGATGCGGGACTTGACGAGTTCGTAACGCTCAACGAGCGTCTCGGGCAGGGCGCGAGGTGTAGGCATGATGGGTGCGACTGGTGTCACGGCGACGGGCTCCCGACGCTGTGGAGCGCGGGAGGTGGGCATGGGGTTCGCCAACGCAGCGATTCGGGTGGGCGAGGCGGTGTCTGCCGCGATCGCGACGGGATTGTCGGACGTCTCGGCTTCGAGGCTTTCCGCGTCGAGATCTTCGACGCCCAGACTTTCAGCGTCCAGTTCCAATGCGTCGAGCGGCTCATCGAACGCGGGAACGAGGGCCTTCGCGGATGCCGTCGCCGCTGACTTTCGGGCGACTTTCCGGCTCGCGCTCTTGTCGGCGGGCTTGGCCGGGGTCTTGCCTGGGATCTGCGTGACCTTGACGACGACCGCGGGGCGAGCGGGAACGGATGTGCGCTTGGCAGTGACCTTCGGCGTCTGTTTCGGGCCGACCTTGGCGGCTGGCTTGGCGAGCGGCTTGGAGCCGGGCTTGGTGGCTGTCTTGGAAGCTGCCTTGGATGTTGGCTTGGAGGCCGCCGCGGTCGGCTTGCCGTGCTTGGTGCCCTTTGCGGACGATGGTGTCGATTGGGGGCGTGCCATGTCGGCCTCCTGCCTGCGTCGTGGGTGCGTCGCGTCCGGGAATCGAACGCTGCGGCTCCGCCGCATGGGAATAGCATATCGCGCCGTTCGAGATGATGTGCAGCGGCACCCGCCACGCCGTTCGGTGCTGGCATTGATCGCTATCCCCCACCCTTTCACCGGAGTTCCGATGTCCACGACCCTGACACCCCGCGAAAAGCCCCTCGCCGTCGGCGAGACCGCCCCGAACTTCACCCTCAAGGACCAGAACCGCAACGACTGGACGCTGAGCGACGCGGTCAAGAAGGGCGATGTCGTCCTGTGCTTCTACCCGCTGGCGTTCACCAGCGTCTGCAGCACGGAAATGAAGTGCGTGAGCGATGAGATGGCCAAGTGGTCGAGCAAGGGCTCGCAGGTCGTCGGTATCTCGTGCGACTCGTTCGCGGTGCAGGCCGAGTGGTCCAAGCAGCTCGGGCTCAAGCAGCCCCTGCTCGCGGACATGCACCGCGAGGTGTGCAAGGCGTTCGGGCTGTACTGGAAGGACCTGAACGTCTCGCAGCGCGGCACGGTCGTCTTTGGCCAGTCGGCCGACGGCGTTGCCAAGGTCAAGTGGGCCCAGAACCGCGAGCCGGGAAAGGCGATGAACTTTGAGGAAGTGCTCGCTTCGCTGGGGGCGTGACACCCTGAGCTCCACCAGAAGTCAGTCAACCGCGGGGCCTTGAGCCCCGCGGTTTTGCATTTGTCCCCGCGTATCCTGCGGGTATGAGCAGCTTTCCTCTCGTTCTCATCATCCGCGACGGCTGGGGCATGAACCCCAACCCGTCGCACGATTCCTTCAACGCCGTCAAGCTCGCCAAGACGCCCGTCGCCGATCGGCTGATGCACGACTATCCCTGGACGCTCATCAAGACCAGCGGCGAGGACGTCGGTCTGCCGGACGGCACGATGGGCAACAGCGAGGTCGGGCACCAGAACATCGGTGCCGGGCGGGTGGTGCCGCAGGAATCGCTGGTGATGACCAAGGCCTGCGAGACCGGCCTGCACACCAACAAGGCGATCGCGGCGGCGGTGGCGCACGCGAAGCAGAAGAACAGCAACCTGCACCTGCTCGGTATCAACTCCGACGCGGGCGTGCACGGGCTGCTCGAGCATCTCTACGCGATTCTCGCGGCCACCAAGACGCTGGGCTTCGACGGCTCGCGGGTCTTCCTGCACATGTTCACCGACGGGCGCGACACCGGGCCGTACACAGGGCTTGGGTTCACCAAGGCGGTGGAAGACAAGTGCAAGCAGCTCGGCGTCGGGCGCGTCGCAAGCGTGATGGGTCGCTATTACGCGATGGATCGCGACCACCGATGGGAGCGCGTGCAGATCGCGTTTGATTGCCTGACTGGACGGGGCCTGGAAGGCCCCGTCCCCACTGCTGCGTCGGCGGCCGCGGCGATTCAGCACTACTACGACAACCCCTCGGGCGAGACCTTGAAGGGCGACGAGTTCGTCACCCCCACCGCCATCGGAACCGCGGAGCAGATCGCGGCGTCGCGCATCAAGGACGGCGACAGCGTGATCTTCTTCAACTACCGCGGCGATCGTCCCCGCGAGATCTCGGCCGCGTTCGTCTTCCCCGACGACAAGTGGGCGAAGGTGAAGCCCTCGCCGGACTCAGGCAAGAACGGGTTCGACCGTGGCCGCAAGCTCGACCTGTTCTATGTGACGATGACGGATTACTGGGAGGCGTTGACGCCGTTCGTGTCGGCGGTGGCGTTCCCCAAACCGCCGCGGATGGTGAACATCGCGGGGGAGTGGATCAGCAAGCAGAAGCAGACCGGCCAGAGGCCGGTCCTACTGAACGAAGGCACCCTGCACCAGTTCCGCTGCGCGGAGACCGAGAAGTACCCGCACGTCACGTTCTTCTTCAACGACTACCGCGAGGAGCCCTTCCCGGGCGAGACGCGGGAGAACCCGCCGAGCCCGAAGGTGAAGACGTATGACATGAAGCCCGAGATGTCGGCGGAGGAGATCCGCGACGCGGTGCTGCGGCGGATCGCCGCGCCCGACTGCGACGAACTCATCGTCATCAACTTCGCCAACGCCGACATGGTTGGGCACACCGGCAGCCTGCCCGCAGCGATCAAGGCGTGCGAAACGGTGGACGCATGCGTGGGCACGCTCGTCGATGCGACGCTGGCCAAGGGCGGGTCGCTGATCGTCACCGCCGACCACGGCAACAGCGAGCAGATGTTCGATCCGGCGACCAACGCGCCGCACACGGCCCACACGACATACGACGTGCCGCTGATCGTGGTAGGCGATCGGTTCAAGGGCAAGAAGCTCCGCGGCGACCAGGACGCGTCGGGCTGGTTCAAGCCCGAGGTGCGGGCCAAACGCGGGCGGCTGGCGGACATCATGCCGACGGCGCTGGCGATCATGGGGCTGCCAAAGCCGACAGAGATGACTGGAATATCTCTGCTGCCCGATTAGTTCACGGACATGCTTCATCAGGGTAAATCGACGGAATCGCGGCGGAATGGCTGCGAATGTCCTAGGTTTCTCCTTGCTCCGTCGGCGAGCTTCCGATACAAACACATATCGGTAAAAGCACGGAGACAAGACTCATGGCGTGTTCGTTCCAACGCAGTAGCTCGTGGAGATCTGTGGCTTTGGTCGCGGCGGCGGGCACGCTCGCGTCCGCAGCGTCGGCGCAGCTGACGATCACGCAGATCAGCCGCAACCTGGGCGGCGGTTCCACGGCTCGGGGCTGGCAGGCGGTGGTCGATCTCACCAGCCCGCGGGTGCGAATCGTGACCACGCCGCCGTCGCTGACGGCGACCGGGGGCGACTCGCTGCTGATGACTGCGCCGACGTTCCGCACCAACACCGGCGCCCGCGTCGCGATCAACGCAAACTTCTATGGCACGGTCTCGGCGACCGTCGGCGACATCATCGGGCTCTCGGCGATCAACGGCAACGTGATCTCGCCGGTGCGGCAGTTCGGCTCGTTCCCCGATCCGGCGATCACGTTCGATCGCAACAAGCTTGCGAAGATTGATTACATCACCGCGGCGGACCCAAGCATCTTCGATGCCGTCGCGGGCGTCGGGCCAAGCAACACGGACACCGACCCGGGCACTATGCTCGTCATCGACGGCGTGAACACCGGCGGGACGGCGCGGGTGCAGCCGACGACACGCACCGCGCGCACGGCGGTGGGCATCAACCAGGCGGGCACAACGCTCTACATGGTGACATTCGATGTCGGCGGGACGTCGTCGGGCATCAACCTGTCGGAACTCGGCTCGTACATGATCTCGATCGGCGCGTGGCGAGCGATCAATCTCGACGGCGGCGGCAGCACCAGCTTTTCGGCGACGCTCGACAACGGCACCGTGGTGCAGAACTCGCCCAGCGGCGGTTCGTTCCGTGCTGTCGCGAACCATCTCGGCGTGGTGCTGCTTCCGGCGAACGCAGTCTACCGCACGACGCGACCGATCCGCGGGGCATGGCTGCGGCCGCCGGGCGGAAACACTTCAACCTCGACGCCTTCGACAGACGGGTTCCTGACCACGATCTCGTCGTTGGCGCAGGCCGGCATCACCGACGTGTTCCTTGAGACGCTCTACTGGGGCAAGGACACGGGCAGAAACAACGATCCGGATTTCCCGGCCCGATTCACGACGGACTACCTGCAGAGCGCGATCACGCTGGCAGCACGCTACGGCATTCGCATCCACGCGTGGTGCGAAACGGGGTATCTGGACTTCGGCACCAATCCTTCGGCGTTCCTCGCCGCGAACCCCGGCTTCGTCGTGGACAACCGCGACCCGACCGTCACGATCACGGGCGATCTTGCCAACCAGCGGTTCGTGAACCTCGGCAACCCCGGGGTGCGCACGGCGCTGAACGACTATTTCACCCGGCTGACAACCAACTACAAGGGACTCTTCGGCATCCAGGCCGATTACCACTTCTTTCCGCTGGCGACTAACGGCTGGGCCCCGTGGTCGTACGACTTGTGGGCGATCGGTGCGTTCCAGCAGCAGTTCGGGCGCGACCCACGGACGACCTCGAACACCAGCGGTTCGACGTACGACACGCAGTGGCTGAGCTGGAACCGAAACAACGTGACGCAGGCGCTGGTTCAGATCCGCGGGGCGGTGGACGCGGTGAGCACCCGGCCGATCTTCAGCGCGGTGGCGTTCGCGGATTGGAACGGCGCGACGCACACCAGCAAAATGATCGATCTGCCTTCGTGGGGTACGACCAATGCCGCGGAGTTGTACTTCGTCATGTCGTATTTCACAAGCACGAGCGCGATCGACACGGACCTGGGGCGCGCTCAGACCGCACTCCCGGGCAAGCGGATCGTCGCCGGACTGGCGAACCTGACCAACCAGACCCGGCCGCCGATTCTCGATCAGCTCAACACGTCGCGGCTTCGGGGCATCGAGGACTGGTGCTGGTTCGACGCCCCAACCCTCAACAACAACTCGGCCATGCGTGCCGACATCCGCAACTGGATCCTCAATGCGGCCACGCAGCAGCGCGGCGACTTCAATGAGGACGGCTGGATCGACGCCGTCGATTGGCAGTACTTCCGCTCGATCTATAGCGGCTCGCAGCTTGCCGTCGGCAACGCCAACCGGCGGCTGGACTACAACGCCGATAACGTGATCAACGAGAGCGACTGGGCGGCGTTCAAGGCCGAGTTCTCGAAGTTCCGCTTCGGGGAGGACGGCGTGGTGGACCAGCGCAGCCTCGACGCGCTCCTCCAGTGCATCAACGCTCGCCAAGTCCTGACCGGCGTGCTGCACCTCTACGACCTCAACGGCGACGGCATCGTGGACTACTCAGATCAACTGATCCTGCACACGCTCCTGACGGTGGACATCGGGATGGATCTCGACGTGACTCGCAGCGGCGGCTTCGACGTCAACGACATCTACAGGCAGAATCAGGCTCCGATCGACGTCAACCGCGACGGCGTGGTGAACTCCAAGGACCTTGAAGACCTTACGAACGAATACCTGAAGAACTGGCAGGAAGACGAGACCGCGGGTCGGCGGCAGTGAAAATGGGCGAACTGAGACGGGCTCGCAGCAAATTGCGTCTGAGAATGTCCCGGAATTGGGTCACGATCATGGAGGCAATCGATGGTCTGCCCGATGGTTACCGCGGGAGGCCCTGATGTCTCAGCCAGCACCACAACCGCCGTTGCGAAGCGAGTTTGCGACCGATCCTGACATGATCGAGCTCGTTCAGGAGTTCGTTCAGGAACTGCCCAGCCGCGCCGACTCTCTCGAGTCGCTGCTCGCAGCGTCGTCGTATTCAGACCTGCGCAGGCTGGCCCACCAGATGAAGGGTGCCGCCGGGGGTTATGGGTTCTCACCGATCAGCGAGAGCGCGGCCAAGGTCGAGACGCTGCTGAAGTCCGACGTTGATCCCGCCCAGCTGCAGAACCTGCGCTCGCAGGTGGACGAGCTAGTCGATCTGTGCCGACGCGCCACGGCATCGTGACGATTCCAGCGCAATCCTGCTCAGGGTGCTCGGCATATCTGACGACATACTGGGTGACGTGGTGAAGGTCGCGAGGCCTTCCCTTGGGTCTTTGAGTAGTCACGCCGATGCGGAACCTCGGATGACGAGCAGCGCTGACAATCCCGCCGGAACGCGAAGCCGCGTGCTGATCGTCGACGATTCGCCCGACGTCCACCGTCTGCTGCGAGCCCGGCTCAAGCAAGAAGAGATTGAGATCGTCTCGGCCGAATCGGGCAGGGCCGGACTCGACGAGGTCGCGAAGCAGCGTCCCTCGCTCATTTTGCTGGACCTCGACATGCCAGGCATTGACGGGTTCGAGTTCCTGCGCACGCTCAAGGAAGACAGCGCGACGCACCACATCCCGGTCGTGATCCTGTCCGCGATGTCAAACCCGCAGGACAAAGTCGCGGCATTCGACCTGGGTGCCCACGATTTCGTCACCAAGCCGTTCGAGCTGACCGAGCTGCGGGTCCGAATCCGGGCTGCGCTCCGCATGAACGCGCTGTTGCAGATGCTCTCGCAGCGGGCTCAGATCGACGGCCTGACGGGTCTGTGGAACCGGGCCTATTTCGATCAGCGGGTGCAGGATGAAGTCGCCCGCGTGCAGCGCCACCCCGGACCGCTCTCGATCGCGTTCATCGACGCCGATCACTTCAAGTCGATCAACGACACCTTCGGCCATCCCGCAGGCGACGCCGTGCTGCAGGGCATCGGGCGGACGCTGCAGCGCAGCATTCGCCAAACGGACATCGCATGCCGATACGGCGGCGAGGAGTTCGTCCTGATCATGCCCGCAACGCCCCCGGCCGACGCGCAGGCGCTCTGCGATCGCATCCGCACGACGATCGAAGCCCTGGTTTGGCCGCGGCATCCGGAGCGGAAAGTCACCGTCTCGATGGGCGTCGCGGGCTCGAGCATCGGCGCAGGCCTGACCGCGCCGGCATGGGTCGAAGCAGCAGACCAGTGCGTCTACTCAGCGAAGAAATCAGGTCGAAACCGGGTGGTGATGAACGACCTGTCGGCGGGCAAGGCCGCCGCGAGCACCGAGCCGGCACCGCTCCGCAAAGCAGGTTGATTCTGTCGTCGGTGCGACTTCGCACGCAACGAGGCGTTCAGAACGGGAACATGATGCCGGTGAAGATCATCACGCCGTCGCGTGAGGGGTTGTTGGAATCGCCGTTGATGCGGGCGTTGGAGATATGGTGCCAGCGAACGCCGCCCTGAAGACGAATGCCGCTGTCGGTGAGCTGATAGGTGAAACCAACGCCGGCACGGGGAAGAACGTTGAACTCGGTGCCGCCGGTGGGGACATCGCCGCCGGCGCCGAGCACGCCGATACCGACCTCGGCGAAGATCGACCAAGACTTCTTGTTGACGAAATGCCAGCGGAAGGCGAGCGACGCGCTGCCGCCACCCTGATCTTCGCCGGGCTGGTTGAAGTACCAGCCGGCGCCCTCGAGGGAGAACTCAAAGTCCTGAACGAGGAAGTAGTTCCAGGCAACCGAGCCGTTGATGTCGGTGGCGGACTGACTGTCGGTGCGGCCGAAGGCAACGCCAGCGCCGACCGTGATGGCCTGCCAGCCGGGAGCGCCGAAAGCCTTGACCGCCGGCTTGGATTCCTCCGCAGCGAGCCGAGAGGCGGCACCGGTCATCGAGAACGACGCGGGCGAGGCATCCAGCGCGGTAGCTTCGGCGAGAGCCGGGGCGGCGAACGCGAGGGCGGAAAGAGCAACAGCAACGCAGCTAGGAATCCGTTCCATGGTGGGAATGTAGCCGATCTCGGGCAACGGTGCGCGTCGAAGTCGCACGCATGGGGACGCGACAGGGCGGCAACAATCCATGGTGCCCCCAAATCGCGAGCAACCCGAGCAACCCGAATCGGTCGAAACCCGCCTTCAAAAGCTGGAAGAGGCACAGCTTTACGCCCAGCACGACCAGGAAGCCATGCTCGCGGCCCTCGAAGACCTGTCGCAGCGGTTCGACACGCTCTTGGTGAAGCTCACGCGGCTGGAATCGCGGGTGCAGGAGACCACGCGGGCTTCGGAGAAATCAGACGCGGGCGACGGTTCGGAGCACCCGAGCGAAGACGGGGCGTGAGCGAGGACCCTTCTTGGTTTGAGCGTGGACTGTACCGGGGCGAGCACGCCCCGGCTCGCTGACCCAGGCGCCGACCGCGCGCCGTCCGAACTCCTCTGCCCTCAGTCCTAAGTCCTCACCCCTCCGACCCCACCCCTTCCTACTCATTCCCCGGCCATCCGGCGTGGAGGAACTTGCCGTCCTTGTGGAAGACTTCGCCGTCGGCTGCGATGGTGCCGCCGGGGCGGGACTTGCCGGCTCCCCCACCACCACCTGCACTACCGCGGAGATCACAGACCATGTCCCAGTGCAGGCCGCTTTCGTTCGTGCTGCCGCTCTCGGGGTAGCCGGCGCCGACCGCGGCGTGGAAGGTGCCGCCGATCTTCTCGTCGAACAGGGTGTTGCGGCTGAACTCGTTGATCGAGTAATTGGTGCCGATGGCGATCTCACCCATGACGCGAGCGCCCGCGTCCTGGTCGAGCATCTTGATCAAGAAGTCCTCGTTCTTCTTCGCGGAGGCATCGACGACGCGGCCGCCCCTGAAGACCAGCCGCACGCCTTCGACTTCCTTGCCCTGATATACGGCGGGGAAGGTGTAGTTCACGTGTCCGTCAACGCCCTGCGGCCCGGCGAAGACCTCGCCGTCGGGGAAGTTCTCGTGGCCGTCGCAGTTGATCCAGGTTGCTTTGGAAACGTCAACGCGGAGATCGGTGCCGTCGTGGCCGTCGTGCGGCGGGACGTGGAAGTGGACCTGCTTCTTGCCCTGCAGAAACGCGCGGACTCGCTCTTGTTTCTCGCTGATCTTCTTCCACGCCGCGGCCGGGTCGGGCAGGTGGAGCAGACCGGCGCGGTAGACGAAGTCGGCGTACTGCTCGAGGCTCATCTCGGCGTCCTGGGCGCTGGCGTTGGTCGGGAACTGTGTGCCGGTCCAGCGCAGTTCCTTCTTCGCGGCTCGTTCCATGAAGACCTTCATGAACGGGCGTCGGGCGCTCTGCTGCTTGGCGACTTTCTCGCTAGGGAAGCGAGACAGGCTCTTGGTGTTGTTCTCCGACCAGAAAGCAATCTGCACGTCGATGCGGCCGATGCGTTCGAGGTCGAGCGGGTTGAGGAACGCGATCTGCTCATCGCTACCGTGGGCGAGGAGCAGCTCGGCAAAACGTTCGGACTGGATGACGAAGAAGGGGTTGCCGCCGGCCTTGAGCACGGCGGCGTAGGTGGCCTCGATGGCGGGCCAGGCGTTGTAGTCGCCGCGGATGGCGACGAGGTCGCCCTTCTTGACGCGGGTGGAGTAGTTGACGAGGACGTCGGCGAGTTTGAGGACGCGGGGGTCGTGCATGCTCAGAGGATACCGATGCGTGGGGCAACGGGTTTGGAGCACGGCCGCGCCTCCTCTGCCCGCAAGCGGGGAGAGGACGACTCGACGCGGAGCGTCGAGTCAGGTGAGGGGATTGCGGATACCAACGCGATTTGGTTTACGTGCGCCCGACGCCACTCCCCGGTCTCCCTGCGCTCGACCACCCCTCGCCGCTTCGCGGGGCGGGGACGCGCGATCAGCTCTCGCCGCCGCCTCGGAGGCGCGGAGCCTCGGCCCAGCGCAGCTTGTGGATCAGCGTGGACCAGTACGAAGACTTGCGGTTCTCGACAAAGCGTGCGGGACGGGCGTGCTTGGTGATGCAGATAACGTCGCCCTCACGGATCTGGGTGTGTACCTGCCCATCCATGACCAACGTGGTGCCGCCGCCGTGGCCGTCGTCATTGACGCGGGTGACGGCGATCTCGATGTCGCTGTCGGCGGGGACGACGATGGGGCGGAAGCTGAGTGAATGAGCGGCGATAGGTGTAATCGCGATTGCGTCGAGCCGAGGGGAGACAATGGGGCCGCCGACGGAGAGGTTGTACGCGGTGGAACCGGTCGATGTGCTCACGATGATGCCGTCGCCGCTGACCCGTGGGCCGACATTGTCGTCGATGAAGATGGCCATGCCGATCATGCGGAACGGCGGGCCGGCGGTGAGCACGCAGTCGTTGACCGCGAGCGACGAGAAGCGCACGCCACCCGTGGAATCGACCACCCGGGCCTCGAGCATTGGGAACTCGCGGACCGGCAGGTCCTCGCTCGAGAAGATCGATGCGGCCGCCGTGGCGAACGCCCCAAAGTCGAACTCGGCCATGAAGCCCAGCTTGCCAAAGTTGATGCCGAGCATCGGCTTGTTCAGGTGCTCGCAGCGTCGGAGCTGGCTGAGAATGGTGCCGTCACCTCCCAAGACGATGACCAGATCGGCACTCGAAGCAGATGGAGGCAACGGCTCAATCCCTGCGTCGGATTCGCCGACGAGCGTGCCGTGCTGCTCGATGAGCGATCGCACGAGACCCGAAGCCTCGCCGGCTTCGGGTTTGTCAGAATTGACGATCAGGAACGCTCGGCGGCGCATGGGCTGGAGTCTACCGCCTCGTTACCTTCGCGGGGCACGCGAGGCGCGGGCCGCTCGCATCTGTTCGCCGCTGGGCTCGGTCGGGCCGCCCGCGGCCTTGCTGATCCAGCGGATGAGCCCGGGCACGTCGAGTTCGACCTCAGCAAGCTGCTTGGCGCGGCTGTCTTGCAGGATCCACGCGTCGGGCAGGCCGTGACGGGTGATCTTGGCGTTCTCCAGTCCCATCTCCGCCGCGGCCTCGACGACCGCGGAGCCGAAGCCGCCGATGACGCTGTGGTCCTCGAGGGTGAGGATCGGGATGCCGCGGCGAACGAGCGAGGCGATGAGCGCCGTATCGACCGGCTTGGCGAAGCGGGCGTCCCAGACGCCGATGCGGACCACGCCGTGGAGCTTCTCGGCCGCCTCGACCGCGGTGATGGCGGGCGTGCCAAAGGCGAGGATGGCGACGTCCATTTCGGCATCGTCGCTGGCAAAATCGGGCGTGAGGCAGCGGGCTTTACCCAGTTCGAAAGCCGGGCAGGGCTCGCTGGCGAAGCGGCCGCTGACGACGTCGCGCGGGTAGCGGACGGCGGAGAGACCAGCGTCGTAGTTCCGCATGAACTCGATCGAGGCCTTGAGGCTCGGCTCGTCGATGGGCGCGAGCAGCGCGGCGTTGGGGAGCGTGCGCAGCAGTGCGATATCACAGAAGCCGTGGTGCACCGCGCCGTCGCCGCCGACGAGGCCGGCGCGATCGAGCAGCAGGCGCACGGCCAGTCCCTGCAGCGAGACTTCCTGGAACGCCTGATCGAAGGCTCTCTGCAGGAACGTCGAATACACCGCAAAGAAAGGCTTCCAGCCGGTCTTGGCGAGGCCGGCCATCATGTCCATGGCGTGGCTCTCGCAGATGCCGGTGTCGAAGGAGCGATCGGGGAACTTCGCGAGCGGCTTGGCGATGCCGGTGCCGTCGGGCATCGCGGCGGTGGCGCACACCACGCGGAGGTCCTTGTCCATCGTCTCGAGCATGATGTCGCCGATGGCGGCGGTGAACGAGCGGCCCTCGCTCTTGATCTCGACGCGACAGCCTTCCTTCACCATCTCGCCGTCGGGGTTGGTGACGGTGAACGCGGCCGGCGAGTGGAAGCGTGTCGTGTCCTTCTCGGCGAACTCGTAGCCCTTGCCCTTCACGGTCTTGACGTGCAGGACCATGGGCTTGTCGAAATCGCGGGCCTCGCGGAGGAACTCGATGAGCGTGGGGATATCGTGGCCGTCGATCGGGCCAACTGTGACGAGCCCGAAGTGCTCGAACCAGCCGCCCTCGATCTTGTCGGTGTGGAACCAGCTTTTAGCGGCCTCGCCGGCGGCGTGATAGGCCTCCTTCAGCACGCTGCCACCGGGGACCTTCTTGAGAGCTTCCTTGGCCTGCTTCTTGAACTGGCCGTAGGACTGGCTGAGGCGGAAGCGATCGAAGTAGGTGGCAAGCGCGCCCTGAGGCTTGCTGATGCTCATGCCATTGTCGTTGAGAACAACGAGGAACTGGCGCTTGAGCACGCCCGCGCCGTTGAGGCCTTCCATCGCGACTCCGTTGGCGATCGAGGCGTCACCGATGACGGTGACGACGCGGCGGCCGTCGGACTTGGTCGCGGGGTCGAAGCCTTCCTTGTTCAGCGAGTCGCCGCGGGCCATGCCGACGGCGGTGGAGATCGCGGTGCCGGCGTGGCCGACGCGGAAGAGGTCGTAGGGCGATTCCGCGGGCTCGGGGAAGCCGGCCATGCCCTGTCGGGTGCGGAGGTTCTCGAGCAGGCCGAAGCGCCCTGTGAGCAGCTTGTGCGGGTAGCACTGGTGCCCGACGTCAAAGAGCAGGCGGTCGTGGGCGAAATCGAAGACGTAGTGCAAGGCGATGGAGAGCTCGACGACGCCCAGATTCGGGGCGAGGTGGCCACCGACCTTGGAAACCTGGTCGTAGATGGCACGCCGGATCTCGGCGGCGAGGGCGGGAAGCTGCTCAATCGGCATCTTGCGCAGGTCCGCCGGGCCCTGAAGGGCCGACAGCAGCGGGAACGCCGAGGCGTTGGAGGCGGCAGGGTTCGATCCGGCAGCGTTGCGCGTGTCTGACATCGTGTCCGTCCGTTCGCTCATCCATGCCGCGGCGGCACTAAGCCGCGACCCCCACTCGTCCACGAGACCGCCCGACCCCGCACAAGCCCCAAGAACGATAGGAAGGCAAGGAGGAATCCCTGACGGGGCGTGAAGACTCAGACGAATTTCTTGTCCTTTGAGTTCGTATAGGGAGCGAAAATCGATGCGGGTTGAGCCGTTCTCGGGCCAGCCAGCGTTGTGCGGGCTCCGAAGTCTGGTGCCATCAGTCCGCCGGCTTTGCGGCGCGATTGATGCCTCGCGGCGCCAACGACCAAAGTTCCAGTCGCACCAGTCGCGCGGCTCCGAGCAGCCGCGGACTGGTGGCACCGTTCGGTTTCACTTCGTGCGGGTCGCGAGGAACTCGCAGAGCGCTCGCAGCGGCTCGGCGGGGGGTCCGAGCGGGGCGAGGTGGGCCATGGACTCTTCGTGCAGCCGCGTGATCTCGCTGCGGCACTTGTCGAGCCCGGCCTGTCCGCCGCCGTGGGCGAGCGGGTAGGTGAGCTTGCCCGCGTCCTTGTCCTTGCCGGTGCGTTTGCCGGTGTGCTCGGCGGACTGGGTCTCGTCGATGACGTCGTCGACGATCTGGAACATCAGGCCGATGGCCTCGCCGTAGCGGGCGAGGGCGGCACGCCGGGTCTCGACGGCCTTGGTGTCGACGCCCGACAACTCGGCGCAGATCGCGCCCATGACGCACGAGGCGCGGATGAGCGCTCCCGTCTTGTGGCGGTGGATCTCTTTCACCTTGGCCAACGGCTCGAGCCCTGGCACAGAGCCGGGAATGGTGTCGTAGACCTGGCCGACGATCATGCCGGTGGTCGCGACCATCAGTTCGCGCACCAGGCGGTGGCTGATGGCGGCGTCGCGCTCGCCGGCGAGCTTGGGGTTCACTACGCCGCTGGTGATCGGATCGAACGCCAGCGTCATCATCGCGTCGCCAGCGAGGATGGCCATGGCCTCGCCCGCGTGCTTGTGGAGCGTGGGCTTGCCGCGGCGAAGATCGTCGTCGTCCATCGCGGGCAGGTCGTCATGGACGAGGCTGAAGCAGTGGACGAGTTCGACCGCGACCGCCGCGGGCAGAGCGTCCTGCGGATCGCCGCCGGCGGCGGCGCACGCGTACCACGCGAGCACGGGGCGCAGTCGCTTCCCGCCGCCGAGCAGCGAGTAGGCGACGGCGTCGCGGAGGCGATCACCGATGCGGAGGTTGGAGACGTACTTCTCGAGCGATCGCTCGATGGAGTCCAACGGGGCGAAGATGTCCGCGGAGGATGCCGACATCGTCGCGAGCGCCATTCAGACGCGCCCCGGCGTCGCCGCCTGCTGGCTGCGGATGAGATCGAAGACTTCCTGAGGTCCGGCCGCGGCGTAGATCCGCTCGCGGAACGACTCGGCCATCATCAGGCGGCTGACCTGAGCCAGAGCCTGGATGTGGTCGCTGGTCTTGTCGGGCGGGCTGGCGAGCAGGACGATGAAGCGGACGGGCTGGCGGTCGATGGACTCAAACTCCATCGGGGCCGCGGGCTTGCCAATGGCCATCGCCAGGCCGTTGATCCCGGCACACTTGCCGTGCGGGATGGCGAGGCCGTGGCCGATGCCGGTGGTACGGGTTTGCTCGCGGGTCCACACGGCGTCCTTCAACGCGGCGACATCGCCGACCGCCCCGGCCGCGCCGAGGACATCGACCAATTCGTTGATCACGCCGCGCTTGTCGGTGGCGACGAGCGGGGCGCGGATGCACTCGATTCGAAGTATGTCGAGAAGGTTCATGCGCCGAGAGAAGAAAGGACCAAGGATCGCCCCAACACCAAGAACGCACACACCCCATGCACGCCGATCGGCGAGCCGGACGGAGTGTACGCCGTTCGAGTCGGTGCAAGACTGCGACGTTGACAGATTCGCGGAGCGGAACAGCGGGCGATGTCCTGTCCGGCCGCCACGTTCGTGGTCGACCCCGGGCGGGTCAGAACGTGACACCTCGAGAAAAAAACAGACCGGCTGTTCAGGCCGGTCTATTCAAAGCAAGACTTGTCGAGACAATCTCAGCGTTTATCCACGGCGAGGCGGATCGGCTGCCCCTTCTCGTGGACAGCGAATGGGTGGCCGGCGTCGGCCGGCGCCACCTTCATGGCAGCGAAGTACATCACCACGCACGCCGCCGCGAGTGCGACGACGGCGAGGAAGGCAAGAACCGTGTACACGTCGAGCGTGCTGCCGCGCTTGGTCTTGCCGCCGGGCATCTGCATTCCGAACTGGGACATGGAACGCTCCTGAAATCGGGGAGGGCTTTGGAAGAGACGGCGGCGATTACTGCAAACGCGATGCAACGGCATCGCCGGACTGCACCTCAACCTTGCGGCTCAAGGCGTCGACCTTGGCGATCGCGAACCGCAGATCGGTCTTCACGACCACGAGATTGGCGACAAAATCCTTGCCGCGGCTGACGAAAAGCTTCTGGTTCTCACGGATGCGGTCGTTGCTGCCGAGGTTGATCTTCACGAGGGTCGCGCCCGTCGAAGGATCGGTGCTGACCGTCTCGATGCTGCCGGTCACCGGAATTCCGGTGTCCACGAAAGGATCGCCAGCACGGCTCAGCGACGCGCCGGAAACAAGACCTCCGACCACGCCCATCGAGGCTCCGCCTTCACGGGCGAGACGAGCTTCTTCAAGCTGTTCACGAAGCGCACGCACGCTCTGAGTGAGAACTTCGTTCTGGCTCTCAAGGTCACTGATGCGGTCGTCGGACTGCACGGCCTGCTCGCGGAATCGAAGCTCGTTCTTGCGGAGCGCCGAAACCTCGTCGCGATAGCCGGTGAGCAGCGTGGCCTGGGTCTTCACGGTCTCGCCCAGCTCGGCGATCTTCAACGTGATGGCCTGCAGTTCCTGCTCGGCCTTGGCCTTGCCACGGGTCAGATCGGCGTTCACACGCTCGAGTTCGGAGAGCTTCGCAGTCGCGTCGCCGAGCGCCTTGGTCAGGGTGTCCTTCTCGGTCTGGGCCCGGATGCGCTCCTCGCTGGCTTGGGTCGCCGTCGACGCCGCGCCCGCTAGAGCGTTCTGACTGCGTGCGATCTCGGAGTCGCGGTCCGCGACGATGCGGTCCGTGTTCACCGAGTAGGCGATGACGAGCGCCGACAGGAACAGGCTCAGGACCGCGGCGAAGATAACAAGGACTTTCGTGAGCGTCGCCACTCGTGGCTCCTCTGGTAACTCGGGCGGGCTTCGCCGCCGCTGCGTCTCTCGAACCCGGATGTCGCTTCGGCGACCTTCCGGCCACGGGAGGGCCGAATCATTCGTCCCTCACCGGCCCCAATCAAATCTCGACCCCAAAGGTTTGGTTCGGCCCCCCGCACGTCGGCCGCTCCGAGCCTATCCGCCCGGGAAGCCGCAGAGTTCCACGAACTCCGGCATCTTCGAACGGGCGAGCTCATAGGAATAACCGATTCTCACCGGCCTGTCAACCGCGGCCGGCGATGGCCACCCGCGTCGGCAACCCGCAGACGGGCCTCAGGCACCTGCCTCTTCAGCCTCATAGGCCCCCCCACGAAGGCCTCCAGCCAAAAACGTATCCAAATGCCGGTTCACTTCCAGCGGCGACTTGCTGTTCCGCACCGCTTCCTTCAGCGGCTTCACTCCCACGATCCGGCCGCGCTCGTCGAGTGTCATCAGCCGCTTCGCGAACCACGTCATCCGCCGCCGGATCTGCACCATCGCGTAGTGTTCGTCGCGGTATTCGACCATCAGGGCCAAGTACCGCCGCACGCTATCGATGATCTCCCGCTCGCTCGGCTTCGCCGGCGTTACGCCGGTGGTCTGGAGCGCCCACGCATCCCGGAAGATCCAGGGCGTGCTCAGCGCCCCACGCCCGATCATCACGCCCTGGCATCCCGTCGCGTGGATCATCCGCACCGCGTCCTCAGACTCACGCACGTCGCCGTTGCCGATCACCGGGATCGCGCCATTCACGGCCTCGACCACGCGGGCGATGCCCGCGAGCTGCACCTCGCCGCTGAACTTCATCTCGGTGGTGCGTCCGTGGACCGTGACGCCAACCACGCCCACATCCGCCAGCATCTTCGCCAGGTGGGGCGAGCAGGCGAGGCCACCCTCATAGTCGGAGGTGGACCAGCACAGCCGCATCTTGCACGTGAGCGGCACCGGGCAGGTGGTGCCAGCAACCACGAATTCCGAGTTGCCCGTTCGCCGCATCCATTCCTCGCGGCTCAGCGGGCACTTCTCGAGTTCTTCGACAACCCGCTTCGCGATCGCAACCGCACGCGACAGGTCGGTGAGCAGTTTGCTCCCGCCGTCTTTCTTGGTCACCTTGTCGACCGGGCAACCCATGTTGATATCAACGATGGTCGCCCCGTGCTCGACGGCCCAGCGGGCGCCCTGGGCCATGATCTCCGGGTCGCTGCCGTAGAGCTGCATCCCCACCGGTTTGTCGAAGTCGTTGGTCGCGGCAAGGTCGAGGCTGGTGGCCGTCCCGCGGAGCAAACCCTGCGGCGAGAGCAGATCGGTGCAGGCAAGGCCCACACCAATGCCGACGCCCGCAGGATGCGCCGACCACTCCCGCACGATGGTGCGGAACGCGAGGTCGCAGTAACCAGCGATCGGCGCAAGCAGCAGGTTGCTGGCGAGCCGAATCGGACCGAGTTGGAGCGGGCGTGCGATCACGCGTCACCACCATCTTCTGGAGGCGGATCGGGCAACAAGGCCTGCAACTGCGGCACCAGTGCCGGCAGGTGCACACGCACGATCCGCCACACCACAGCGTGATCGACGTCCCCGTAATCGTGCGCCAACCGATGACGCGTTCCTTGGAAATTCACCCAAGGAACCTGGGGGTGAGCGTCGCGGAACGCGCGGCTCACTTTTCGGGCAGCCTCACCCACGATCTCGACCTGGCGCTCGACGGCCGACCGAACCAGCTTTGATTGCATGTACTGGTCGAACGACAGCCCCGCCGCAAACTCGATGGCGTCGTTCGAAGCCACAAGCATGTCGTGCAGATACGCCGCGTCCTTGACATCAGGCCGCATACAGCACCCGACGAGTTCGCAGGATCTCGTAGCGACGGAAAGGGTTGCTCAACCGCTCGCGTTCCACGAGATCGACGCGGCGACCGAAAATGGCCTCGAGGTCGGCCTGCATGGCGGGCCACAAATCCCAGTCACGCTCGACATCGGACGCGAGTGTCACAAGCACGTCGACGTCACTCGAAGCCGCGGCGCGACCCGTCAGAACGGATCCAAAAACAGAGAGCTCCCGCACCTTCCAGCGTTCGCAGAAGGAACGGATGTGTTCCGGTTCCGGAGGTTGGAAGGCCGGGGCAACCATGGTGGCATTGTATCGACGAGTCAACACGGGGTGCCGTGCCGACCCGACCGCTCGAGCTTACGACGCCAACGACCCCTCCACCGGCCGGTCCTCGCGGGCCAGCGGGTCCATCGGGGCGGTAAAGACCCGCTCGCCCGGCATCGGGCTGTAACGGCTGCCGTAGAGCGGGATCCGCTTGTTGTTGTTGGTCTTGGGCATCAGCGGCATCGCGATCAGGGCCAGCACCACCATGCCGACGTTCGCCGCCAGCATCGGGAGCAGGGTCGTCTGCCCGAGGTACACCATCACGCTGGTCACGACGACGACCAGCAGCGACAGCGGGATCGCTCCCTGCCACGCGGTGGTCATCACCTGGTCGTAGCGCAGCCGCGGGATCGTCCAACGGATCAGCATCGCGAAGCAGATGAGCAGCACGGTCTTGCCGCCGAACACGCCCAGCTTGGCGAGAACGCCCAGGAGCGTGGTGTTGTCGGGGCTGAGCAGGTGGTTGTCGCCCAGGAAGCCCAGCGGCAGGTGGTAGCCGCCCAGGAAGATCATCGCGAAGATCGCGCTGCCGGTGATCAGGTGGGCGTACTCGGCGAGCGGATACAGCGCAAACCGCATCGACGAGAACTCGGTGTGGAAGCCGCCGACGAGTTCCTGCTCGCACTCGGCGTTGTCGAACGGAGCGCGGTTGCCCTCGGCGAGGGAAGTGATGTAGAAGAGAGCCGCCGCCAGCGGGTGGCTGAGCAGCAACCAGCCGTGCTCGTACTGGTAGCGGATCATGTCGTGCGGCTGGAGCGAGCCGACGAGCAGCAGCACTGCCAGCAACGCCAGGCCCATCGGAATCTCATACGAGATCATCTGTGCCGTAGCGCGGAGGCCGCCGAGGAATGTGTACTTGTTGTTGGCCGCCCAGCCGCCGAGGGTAATGCCGTAGACACCCAGCGCCGCGACGGTGAGCAGGTAGACAACGCCAACGCTGACGTTCGCGCCCGCGACCAGCACGGTCGCGCCGGGAATCGTCGCGATGCCCGGAATCCAGATGTTCGGACAATCCCAATACCCGCCCCACGGGATGATCGCAAACGCCACCAGCGGCGGAATCACCACGATCATCGGCGCGAGCGCGAAGAGAATCTTGTCCACGCGGGCCGGGACGTAGTCCTCCTTCAGGAACAGCTTGATGCCGTCGGCCAGCGACTGGCCCAGGCCCCAGAAGCCCTTCAGGAATGCGAGGAAAGGCAGTCCGAGATCAAAGCCCACGCGGTTGGGGCCGATGCGGTCCTGGATGTACGCGGAGATCTTGCGTTCCAAATAGATGCACCCACCCGCTCCCACGAGAATCACGTGGACAACGATGATCAGAACGTGGATGCTGACGAAGAACTGGGCGGTGACGAAGTCAGGCAGAGTCATCGCGCGGAGTGTAGTGCGGGAGGTGGTCGGGTAGCAACTGGATTGTCTTTGGGAGTGCCTTCGGTACTGTCATGGGCGACCCACCTCCAAGACGCGGGTCGACTCTCAGTCGCCCGCACCGGCTCTCCCGCCTACTATCTCGGCCCAGAACACGTCGCCCGGACGGAGCGGTCGCTCCGAGACCCCGGGCCCCAGACCGTGACGGAGAGTTTTCGATGAGCAAGTTCCAGAAGTTCAGCGCCGGCCCCCAGCCCAAGCCCAAGATCACCAAGAGCTCGCCCAAGGGCAACATCCTCGTGGATTGGAAGGACATCGAGAACCTCCGCCGCACGATGTCTCCCAACGGCAAGATCTACGCCCGCAAGCGCAACGGCACCTCGGCCCAGGAGCAGCGTCTGCTCGCCCAGGCCGTCAAGCGGGCCCGCTTCATGGCCCTTCTGCCCTACACCAGCGCGACGCTGTAAGCCGACGCCATCCAGAATCAACGACAAGGCCCGCGACGCGGGCCTTGTTTGTTTTTTGAGCAACACCAGTGGGACCGGCCTCCGGCCGGTCATCACTCAGAATCCGGGTGCCACTGGTTGGCTGCTCGGAGCCAACCAGTGTGAAGGCGTCGGGTAACTCCGCACGCTCGATCATCATCACACCCTCGCACGGCTTGGCCCAAAGCCGCCAAGCCGCGGCACCCATCGCCAAGCCAGATCACGATCGCCCCGCATTCGTAGAGTTTCCCCATGCGCGACTACACCCCACTGCTCGCCGCTGCTGCGCCCGCACACGACCGCGTCGCGGCGATGCGTCTCTTCCTCGATCTCACCTGGCGAGCCTTCGGCGACGAGGCCCCCACCGCCGAACGAAAGACCGTCTCGTGGATCGGCTTCTACGAGCGCGACCCGGCCAACCCCGAGCAGATGCTGCTCATCGACCGCGAGCCCAAGCCCGCGTGTTCCCCCATCGGTCTCCACGGCATGTGCGGCCGCGGCATGGTCGAGAACAATTCCATCATCATCGACAACGTGCGGACGCTCGGAGCGAACTACATCGCCTGCGACCCGCGGGATCAGAGCGAATTGGTCGTGCCGCTGGTGGACGCAAAGGGCACCTGCTTCGGCGTGCTCGATATCGACAGCTACGCGATCGGCGCGTTCGACGAGCACGATGCGGAGCAGATGCACCGACTGCTGGTCTCGTTCGGCCTGACGAGCGGGGGAACGCCTCGGGTAACGCGACGCTGATGTGGCCTTGAATTGAATGTGAATTGCGTGCTTGTTGCTTCTCTCAGATGAATACAACCCACGCGCTCAAGCTCGGGGCTCGTCCCGGCTTGTAGAGGCGCGTGCATCGACGCACCGATCAGCGGCGAAGGATTCCGGCATGCACCCCGCCGCTGATATCGCTCGTCGTGAAAAGGCCGCCGCCAAGTATCGGCCCAAGAAAGTGAAGCTCCTCCTGCTCGGCGAGGCCCCGCCGTGCGACACCGCGCGGTACGTCTACTTTGAAGACGTCCCCAAGCACGACTGGCTGTACATCTACGTCTGCAAAGGCCTCTTCGGCGAGACACCGGTCGCGACACTCCGGGCGGAAAAGCCAGCGTTCCTGACCCGCATGCACGACCGCGGCGTGTATCTGATCGATCTCGCCTCCGGCGGCATGAAGGATCCGACGCCGAAGAAGCTGCTCCCGCTCGTGCCCGACGCAGTCACCCGCGCAAAGGCCCTGAAGCCCGAGGCGATGATCCTGATCAAGTCGCAGATCTACGACGTCGCGTTCCAGCCGCTGCGGGACGCCGGGCTGAACGCCATCGACGCCCGCATCCCGTTCCCCGCCAGCGGCCAGCAGCCCGCGTTCCTCCGCGAGTTTCGCCGAGCGCTCGACGAGGCGGGCTGGAACTTCGAGGGTTGAAAACTCGGAGTCTCGGCCTCACTCTGGGTGGCACAGACATCCCGTCCGTGCCTCGTCATGCGCCGCGCCGGCGCGGGAGACACGCCTGTGCCACCGAGACAAGCTTCAGACAAGCTTCAACGCGAAGAAGACCGTCGTGAACACCAGGTCGCAGATGATCACCGCGACGACCGACTGCACGACCGTGCCGGTCGTGGCCTGTCCGACGCCCGCTGCGCCGCCCGTGACCTTCAGCCCGTTGTAACAGGCGATGATCGCGATCAGGATGCCAAAGACCGCGCCCTTGCTGACGCCGGTGACAAAGTCGACCAGCTTCACCTGATCGAAGAAGTTACTCATAAAAGAGGCGTACGAAATGTCCAGTGCGAGCACCGCGATGCCCAACGCTGCAGCAACCGCCACGACGTTTGAGATCACGCTCAGGCACGTCAGAGAAACGATCGACGCCACCACCCGCGGCACCACGAGGAACTTCACCGGGTTCATCGCGTGGGCCTCGAGGGCCTCGATCTCCTCACCCACCACCATCGTCCCGATCTCGGCGGCGATCGACGCCCCGGCAAATCCCGTCAGCACGATCGCCGCGATCAATGGCCCCAGTTCCCGCAAAACCGCCACACCCACAATGTTCGCGACCTTGTCCTTCTGCCCGAACTCGTCCAGCGGCGGGCTCAACTGAAACGCGAGGATCAACCCCACGCAGCCCGACACCAGACTCACGATGCCGATCGATCGCACCCCGATGCGAACGATCTGGGTCACGATCGCCGGACGCCCGATGCGAACCTTGGGCGAATACAGCGATCGAACGATCCACTTCGAAACATCGCCGAACAGCAACGTGATCGCACCGATGTGCCGCACCATCGCCAGTGCTCGTTCACCGATCATGGCGACCAAGTAATCCAGACCCGCCGGCGGCGGCGGCTCGGGCAGCGGCTGTTCGCTCGGTTTGACGCCGGGGCTGCTGTTCGGGCTGGTGGGAAGGCTCGACACGAGTATTCGGCTCCGTTCTCTTATCCGTCGGCACGCAAGCTCAAGCCTTCGCGACCGCATCCGCGGCGGTCGGCGTGATCTCAAACACCGTATCCAATCGCGCAATCCGGAAGATCGCGAATACCTTCTCATTCATCCCGCACAGAATCAGCCGCGTTTTGGATTTCTTTGCGATCTGCAGCGATTCCACGAGCGTCGCGACGCCCGGCGTGTTCATGTAGTCCACCTTGGACAGATCTACCACGACACGCGGCGTCTTCGCGTCGTGTGCCTTGCGCAGCCATGTGCGGAACACCGTCGCCTCGCTGTAACCGATCTCGCCCTGAGGCGAGACCACGACAGCCGTGCCCTGGGTCTCAAATCCGACCTGCAACGTGGAATCAGCCATGGCTCTGTCCTCCGCCAGCATCCGGCAGGCGGCACGAGGCTCCCTGCGATGGGTTCTTCTTGCTCATGATCAAACGCATCCCGCCACCTTCTCGCTTCTCGTAGATCGCGTCGTCCATGATCTCGCGGATCATGTGCACGCCCAGCCCGCCCGGACGGACGTCCTGCAGGTCGCGCCCGCAGATCGACTTGGGGTCCACCTGCTTCGCGCGATCCTCGATCACGATTCGAATCGAAGAATGATCGTTCCCGCCCTTGTCTTCGTGCACCTGCATACCGATGGAGATCGGCTGATCCTCGCGCCCCTCATAGCCGTGCTTCATGACATTGCACAGGGCCTCGTCCACCGCCAACGCCATCTGCCCGCAGCAGAGTTCCGAGAATCCAATGCGACGGCAGATCGAAGAAACCAACTCGCGCACCCCGCTGATAAAGGTTGGGTGGCTCAGCAACTCGACCCGCACCTGCGCGTCCTGCATCGACTCGGAGTTGGACGGGTGTACATGGCTCACCGCTTCGACTCCGGTTGTGTGGTGGTAGCGGATGCTCCCGATGACAGCGCTCCCGGGTTCGCCGAGCGGCCCTCCGCCGACTGTTCCGCCTGCACGAACTGTCGCGCCCATAGTTGCCACTCCTTCAGCGGTCCCTCGCGTCGCTCCGGCGAAGCGTCATACTCAAACCCTCGCGTGGTCCCTGTTCGGCGTTCGAGCACCTCGATCGCCAGCATTCGCGCCTCGATGTCGGCGTCGTCAAGCATCGCGACCAAGTGCGGATAGTCCGCAGGGTCGTTGCGTGTCGCGCTCTCCACCGCTTCTGCAAGCCGCATCTGCGGGTCGTCGGAATCGAACGACGCCTGATACGTCGGGCAACCGCCCGCCGCGAGGACAAAGGGGATCAAGATCAGCGCGCATCGAGCGTTCACTGTCCGCATGGTATCAAGTTGCGAGCGTTGGGACCGCAAGGACTTCCACCGAGCGGTCGCCGCACCCCGCGACCCGGCCCCCACTCGCCGTACACTCGCCGCTCCGGAGCAGCCCGTGACGCAGCGCGATTTCCTCACTTCCGGCCCCGCCCCCTTCGACACCGCACGCGAGGTCGTGCCGGTCGTCGACTTCGGCGGCCAAACCGCCCAGCTCATCTGCCGCCGCGCCCGTGACGCCGGGGTCTACTCCGTCCTCGTCGCCCCCAGCATCACCCCCGAGCAGATGCTCGCGATGCGCCCCAAGGGCATCATCCTCTCCGGTGGCCCCTCGAGCGTCTACGACAAGGGCGCCCCCACCATCGACCCACGCATCTTCGATCTGGGCGTCCCCGTGCTCGGCATCTGCTACGGCCTCCAGATCGCCGCCCACCTCCTCGGCGGCAAAGTCAGCCCCGGCGACCACCGCGAGTTCGGCCGCGCCCACATCGGCATCGCCGACCGCTCCGATCTCTTCGCCTCCATCCCCGACAAGACCACGGTCTGGATGTCCCATGGCGATCAAGTCGTCGATTCCGCCAACGCCCGCTTCGAGGTCCTCGCCTCCACCCCCACCTGCCCCTTCGCCGCCGTGCGCTCGGTCACCAACTCCCGCCGCTTCTACGGCGTGCAGTTCCACCCCGAGGTCACCCACACGCCCCACGGCAAAGAGATCATCCAGAACTTCCTCTTCAACATCTGCGGCTACAAGAGCACCTGGCGCATGAGCGACTTCGCGCTCACCGCCGCCGAACGCGTGAAGAAGCAGGTCGGCAAGAGCCACGTCGTCTGCGGCCTCTCCGGCGGCGTCGATTCCTCCGTCGTCGCGGCCCTCCTGCACAAGGCCATCGGCTCGCAGCTCACCTGCGTCTTCGTCGACACCGGCCTGCTCCGCAAGGGCGAGCGCGAGCTCGTCGAGAGCACCTTTCGCGATCACTTCCAGATGGACCTCCGCGTCATCGACGCTGAGAAGGAGTTCCTGGGCGATCTGGCTGGCATCGTCGACCCGCAGGAGAAGCGCCGCCGCATCGGCCACCGCTTCATCGACGTCTTCAAGCAGACCTCCCGCGACATCAAGGACGCCCATTTCCTTGCTCAGGGCACGCTCTATCCCGACGTCATCGAGAGCGGCCACGGCCACGCGGGCCAGAGCGCGGGCATCAAGCTCCACCACAACGTCGGCGGCCTCCCCGCCGAATTGGGCTTCCAGCTCGTCGAGCCGCTTCGGGAGCTCTTCAAGGACGAGGTCCGCAAGCTCGGCGAGGTCCTGGGCCTCCCCGATCAGTTCATCTGGCGCCACCCGTTCCCCGGCCCAGGGCTCGCGGTCCGCGTGCTGGGCGAAGTCACCAAGCCCAAGCTCGACGTGCTCCGCGACTGCGACGAGATCGTGCTCGAGGAGATCATCAGCGCGAACCTCTACCGCCAGACCAGTCAGGTCTTTGCCGTGCTGCTGCCGGTGCAGAGCGTGGGCGTGATGGGCGACGGACGCACCTACGACAGCGTGGTCGCGGTGCGTGCGGTCGAGACCCAGGACTTCATGAGCGCCGACTGGTCGCGATTGCCGCACGAGGTGCTCGCGACGATCAGCAGCCGCATCATCAACGAGGTGCGGGGCGTGAACCGAGTGGTTTATGACATCTCCAGCAAGCCGCCGGCCACCATCGAGTGGGAGTGAGCGTCGCGTCGCCGACGCACTCGAGCGCGGCGAACTCGTCTCCCTCCGCCGCCCCGTCGCCGAAGACCGCGACGAATGGGTCGCACTGCGCGAGTCGTGTCTCGAGCACCTGCTTCCCTGGGAGCCGCACCAGAAGGTCAAGAGCGAACGCGAGCGCTGGAACTCGTTCTTCTCGACCGCCAACACCGAAGATCGCCAGCGCTTCCTGATCTGCGAAAACGTCAGCGGCGAAACGGTCGGCTACGTCGGCCTCAACGACATCCGCCGCGGCGTGATGCAGTCCTGCAACGCGGGCTACTGGATCGCCGAGCGCTTCACCCGCAACGGCTACATGACCGAAGGCCTGCGGCTCGCCGTGCGCCATGCGTTCCGCACGCTCGCGCTGCACCGCGTCGAGGCGGGGATCCAGCCGCACAACACTGCGTCGATCGGCGTCGTCAAGAAACTCGGCTTCCGCTACGAGGGCACGGCGCTGCGCCTGCTCGAGATCAACGGCAAGTGGTCCGACCACGAACGCTGGGCGATCACCGCGGAAGAATGGCACGAGGCAAAGGCGCCGCGCACAATCAAGCCTCAACCACCAGCAAGCACGCGCACGCCGCGCCCGCGTCGCTGAACCATGCGAAGAACCGCTCCAACGCAAACACGCCATCAACATCCGCTTCACGCCGCGTTCGGTTTCCGGTTCATGCGCCAATGAATCTGCGTTGGAACCGTTTCCAAGCACGTTGCATCGGTATCCACGCTCTAGATTTTCCATCTCATCCTCCGATAGCATGAGTGGTGCGACCATTCGTCGTGTGGGCGGCGTTCGCAGCCAATGCCTTTTTTTCAGGCCGCGGGATGAAGCCGCGGCAAGAGACCATGAACCGCTTCAAAGCCATCACGCAGCAACAAACGGCGACCAACGGTCGCACGTGTTGCCGCGTCGCGATGTGCCTAGTCCTGTGCTCGCAGATCGACTGATCTCGCACGCCAAGCCGGTTCGGTTCCTTCCAACAACACAGGACAATCAAGCAACAAGCCCACGAGGGCGAGGTTGGAAGGCGTGCAGGGTTCGATTTCGGTTTGTCGCTCGGGCGCTCGTGAATGGCCCGAGATGAAAGAAGAGTTTGGTTGGTTCGGGTCGGGGCTCGAGAGTTTGGATCAGGCCGCAGCTGCGGCCTTCGACAGGAGGTCGGATATGTCTCAGATTCGTCGCGATCGTGTTGCCTTCTTCCCGCCCATCGGCGTCGCCGCCCTGGTGGACGGTCCCGTGCAGTTCGTCGCCCAGCGTCTCCGCCCCATCACGCGATTCACGCTGAATCGCGACCAGGGCTCGCCGCGTCGTGACCCGCGCACGGTGCTGCGCGACGCCACTCGCAAAGTCGTGCGCATCGCCACGATCGACATCGATCGCGACCCGTGGTGGATCCACTTCCGCCGCAGACGCTGAGATCAATACAAACACGCCCTTGGCGAGAGCATCGCTCGCGCCAAGGGCGTCCGGGGACTTGGCTCCATCGCGGATCGCTAACGACGCCGCTTCGACGGTCGCTCGTCGATTGGCTTCTCGTCATCGCGTGACAGGTATCGATCGATCGCGTTCACGATCTGCTCGTGGAGCTGGAGCACGACACTGTCTTCTTCGCCTCCGGGCACATCGTTGGCCAGGATCGAGAACGCGACGACATGGTTGTCCTTTTCGTCGATCACATAGCCCGAAAGCGCACGGACATTTCGGATGTATCCGGACTTCGCGCGTACCAAGTGGCGTGGCGGGTTGGCGCGGAATCGCTTCTCCAGCGTCCCCTCGCCCGGCTTTGGCAGCGAGTCGGCAAACATCCTTCCGACCGACTCGTCCTTCGAGAGTTCAACCAGCCATCGCGCCATCGTCGACGGCGCGACGCGATTCTCACGCGACATACCAGAGCCGTCGCGGATGATGGTCGATTTCGCACTGTCCGGACCAAGCCGCTCGGTCAGGGTCATGCGCATCACCGAAGCGCCGTTGTCCCACGAGCCGCTCTGACCAGTCACATCGCGGCCGATCCGCTTCAGCAGCGCCTCGGCGTAAAGGTTGTGGCTCTCGACATTGCAGCGACGCACGACGTCCTTCAGCGGCG
This sequence comes from Phycisphaerales bacterium, assembly GCA_947459215.1. Classification (GTDB taxonomy): domain Bacteria; phylum Planctomycetota; class Phycisphaerae; order Phycisphaerales; family UBA1924; genus JAFEBO01. Next base: position 76,175 of record CANHCQ010000007.1, on the reverse strand, counting down.
TCTTGACGATCGCCAAGGTGCGCCCTCCGGACATCGGCTCCGACGGCTCCACCACACGCACCGGCACCTGCTCCCGGCCCCCGCCCGGCACCGGGCCGCCGCCGATCTGCACGCCCTCGGCTTCCAGCCGCTCCGCGAAAAGCTGTCCGAAGAACAGCGGGTTGTCCGTGAGCGTCACCTGCACTGGCTTCGTGACGGCATTGCGAACGTCGCCGAGCATCTGGAAGCGGTTGGACTTGGGCTCGCGCCGCAGCCACACGGTGTTGTTCCCGTTGACGACCGTTCGTGCCCGCGACGTGTCGAGCTCGACGATCTCCGTCTTGGGATCGAAGATCGCCCCGGGCCGCTGACCGGCGGCTCCGGGCCGCGGATAGACATCCAGCACGTTGGCGTGGAAAATCAAACCAGAAACTTCAGCGCAGTACCATTTGTCGAGCTGCTCGACCGGCCATGTCGGATGCACGAACTCGCGATCAAAGACCCGGTCGTCCACCACCACCTCTGAGAGCTGCTTGACCCCAGCGTGCGTGACGCTCTTCGCCAGCGTGCTCAGCAACTCAGTGACCGTCACCTTGGGCGTCATCTGCTGCAGCACCTCGGGATCACCAAAGGCCGGGTCGCCGCTGCCCACGATCACCAACTTGTCGTTGTCGAGCCGGAACTCGGTCTGGAATTCAAAGCTCGACTTCAGCACCCACAACGCGGCCCCAGTCGTGAGCAATTTCTGATTCGACGCCGGGATGAACGCCTCCTCATCGCGACGCGCGGCAAGCAACTCGCCGGTCTTCACGTCAATGACGCTCAGCCCGATCTTGGCCTTGCCCGTCTTCGCCGAGCCACAGAGGCGATCGATCTCGCCCTGCAGCGGCTGGGCCCACGCCGGCAGCAACAGCCCGCTGGCGAGCGCGATTGACAGCACCGACAAAACGCGGAAACGCAACACAGTCTGCATGAGAGTCTTCCAAGAACGTGCGTGCGACATCTATCGACGCCCGACGAGCCACGCCTGCAATCGGATCCTTGTCCTCAGGAGTTACTGTTCTCGGCGATACGGGCACCGCATCCCAACGCGATCGGCACGCCTCAGGCGATTGACCCAGCTCCGACGCCGCTGCCCGCCGACGTCCCCAACGCCACCTTCGCCATCTGCTGCTTGGCGATCTTGACCAGGACCTCGACCTGCGACTTGCTCTCGATCTGCCACTGAGCCCAGCGAACGCCCTCCACCTCACGGGCATGGATAATCGCGTCTCGCACCGGCTTGTTCAGCTTCTTCATCGAGATGCCCGAAAGCCCGTCGCTGGTAATCGGTAGCACCATCAAGGGCTGCTCAGGCTGGGGAACCAGATACGCCCACGCCTTCTCTGGCGTCTGCTCGCTTCGCAGCTCGATCGTCCACCGCCAAGGGACACCCTTCCACGTCACTTCTTCGATACACCCCGGCACCGATAGAAGCTGCTCCCGAAGCAGCTGCAGCGCCCCCGCCGTGCTTCGCGGCAACTCGGACACGAGTTGTTCCACGGTCGGTTTTCGGAACCGATCCTCCCACACCTGCCGACCGCCGGCTTGGCGACTATTGGTCACGCTCGACATACAGATCGCCACCCTTTTCCGATCCCCCAAGGACACAGCCAAAGATCGCGCCGCGGCTTCGCCCCTCGCGAAAACCGAACCCGATCTCGCGGATGGAATCTTTGGCGGACAACCCTCTCCACTCAAGCCCCGAAAATGTGCTTGTTTCAACGACAAAAGACCAATCAAAATCCGTACAAATCATGTCGCGGGAATTGGTTTGAACGGCTATTCTCTCAACAGATGACCGCCCCGAACCCTACCAACTCGAATTCCCCCCCGCTGACCGACTCATGGGATGGCCGGGGCGTTTGCGTCCTCGTCGTCGACGACAATGAGCAGAATCTCGAGCTGCTCGAGGCCTACCTCGAGGATCTCCACTGCGATCTCACCCTCGCCCGCGACGGCATGGAGGCCCTGGATGCCGTCACCGCCAAGCGGCCGGACATCATTCTCCTGGACGTCATGATGCCCCGAATGAGCGGGTTTCAGGCCTGCGCCAAGCTCAAGGGCGATGCCGCAACGCGGGATATCCCGATCGTCATGGTGACCGCCCTGAACGAGGTCAGCGACGTCGAACGGGCCATTGAGTGCGGGGCCGATGACTTCCTGAGCAAGCCGGTGAACAAGCTCGAGCTGCTGACCCGCGTGAAATCGCTCGTCCGCATCAGCAAGATGCAGCAGGAACTGCAGCGCGCACTGACGCAGCTCCGGTCGTTCCGCGACGGGGGTTGACGGGAGTTTGCCAAGGGTTGGACGCAGGGATTGCCTTTTTCGGGGCGGATGCCTATCGTTTTGGCCCTTGTCCGGTCGGGCACGTCGTGCCCCGGGCATCGGATTCTCGCAAGGTTTCTGGTACGCCACATGCCGACGATCAACCAGCTTGTCCGCCGTCCGCGCCGCTCCCCCGGAGCCAAGTCCAAGGTCCGCGACCTCGCGCTCGCCCCGATGAAGCGCGGCGTGTGCTTGATCGTCAAGACCATGACCCCCAAGAAGCCGAACTCGGCTCTCCGCAAGGTCGCCCGCGTGCGGCTCTCCAACGGCCGCGAAGTCACCGCCTACATCGGCGGCGAAGGCCACAACCTGCAGGAACACTCGATCGTCCTCGTCCGCGGCGGCCGCGTGCGCGACCTTCCCGGTGTGCGCTACCACGTCGTTCGCGGCAGCCTCGACTGCCTCGGCGTCGAGAACCGCAAGCAGAGCCGCTCCAAGTACGGCGCCAAGCAGTCCAAGGGCGGCGGCGCTGCCAAGAAGTAAGTCACACGCGGCGAGTAATCCCCGCGCTCGCGTGAGCCCACGCGTCGCGGCGGGTGAAGGTACCGTCGGCATTGTCGCCGCCGGACACGCCGGAAACCCTCTCAGGGAGTTTTGAGTCCGATGGGCAACTTCACCGCCTCCGAATCTCAGCTGCGTCCGGACCCCCGCTTCGGCGATAAGGTCCTCTCACGCTTCATCAACTGCATCATGCGTCAGGGCAAGAAGTCCGTCGCCCAGCGCGTCGTCTACGACGCGATGGACATCATCGACGAGAAGCTGGTCAAGGAGACCGCTCCGGAGAAGCCGGAGAACAGCCTCGCCCTGTTCCACATGGCCATCGAGAACGTCAAGCCGTTCGTCGAGGTCCGCTCCAAGCGCATCGGCGGTGCCAACTACCAGGTGCCCATGCAGGTCAACAACAAGCGCCAGCAGTCGCTGGCCTTCCGCTGGCTGATCGACTCGGTCCGCGGCGAAAAGGGTCGCCCGATCGCCGCCCGCCTTGCCGACGAGCTCTACTCGGCCGCCAAGAAGGAAGGCAAGGCCATGATGACCCGCGACCAGACCCACAAGATGGCCGAAGCCAACCGCGCCTTCGCCCACTTCGCGAACTGATCCGCATCATCCTCTGAATCTTCGAAAGGCCCGGCAACTGCCGGGCCTTTTTCATTCCCGGGCCGCGGGCGGGGCCTTCCAGGCCCCGCGCACAAGCACCAGTAGGACCGGCCTCCGGCCGGTCTTCCAACGTCCCTCACCGCCTCGGATGAACCGCCTGGAAGGCAGTTCTACTTCTGACGCGTGATTGACTGGCGGTAATCGAGGTACGCCCGCCCGCCGTCGAGTTCCGTCAACTTGATCGCGAAGTCATCGAGGTTGTCGAAGTAGGTGACGATCGTCCGCCCGATCTCGAACGGCTCGTTGCAGTCGTGCACCAACCCCACCTCCGTCGTGAACGCGAAGCGATACCCGACGCGCTTCGCCGCGGTCATCTCCCGCTCGGTGAAGTCGCCGAACGGGTAGGCGATACTGATGCACTCCTCGCCGAAGAACTTCTCCAGTGCCGCTTTCGATCCCCGCAGTTCCTCGTCGAGCTTCAGCGACTCGACCCCCGGCAGCGACGGATGGCTGATGGTGTGCGACTGAATGTCCATCCCGGCGTCTCGCATCGCGCACAGATCGGCCCACGTCGTGTACCCGCGGCTCGGGTCATCGCTCAACACGCCCGTGTGCACGTAGAACACCCCCACCATCCCGCGCTCCTTCAGCAGCGGGAACGCGATCGTGTACTGCTCCCGCCACCCGTCGTCGAACGTCAGCATCACCGGCTTCGCCGGCAGCGGCTGGCCGTCCAGCACCGCCGCCGCCAGCGTGCGGCAATCGATCGTCGTATATCCGTTGGCAGCCAGGTAATCGAGCTGCTTTGCAAACTCGGAGGGCGAAACGTCGAACCGCTGGTTCAATCGATCCGCCATGCCCGGCCCCGGCTCGCGAAGGTGGTGGTACATCAGCACCGGCACCACCAGCCGCCGCGCCGCCGGGACGTTCGGCACCGGCGGCGTCGGATCGGTCGAGACCAGAGCCGCGATCGCGTTGCAGAGAAGCGTCATGAAGCCGTGAATCACAGGAGGAGAAGATACCGAGTCGGCGATCACTTTCCAACGGAAATCTCGCTCCTCACCTCCTCTCGCCGCTGGCGGGGAGAGGACCGCTTCGCCGCAGGCGAAGCAGGTGAGGGGAATGCGGGCACATGCACGCCGCGACATCCCAACGCGATTCACCCCTCCCAGGTCTCGCAAAGCCTCGACGACCCCTCCGCGCTGCGCGGGGCGAGGAGACGCGAGGGCCGGTTCGCTTCGACACAGTCCAACAGTCTCGCGCTTGCACAAAGCGCAGAACTGCCGCGCGGCGCCATTCAACGAAAACGGGGCCGGATCGCTCCGGCCCCGCTCGCAAATGTGCGTACCTTGAACTCGCTCGCGGGTTCGATCACTTGCCCTCGAGCATCCCCAATTGCCACATCAGGAAGATCCGCTGATCGACCAGGTCGCGCATCCGCAGGTTCAGCGGCTTGCCCTGGCCGTGGCCGGCCTCCTTATCGCCCCAGTACAGAATCGGCAGGCCGCTGCTCGTCGCCTCGCGGAGCGCCGCGACGAACTTGCGGGCGTGCAGCGGGTGCACACGGGCGTCGTTCTCGCCCGCGGTCACGATCATCGCCGGGTACTTGGTCCCCTTCTTCACGTTCTGGTACGGCGAGTACTTCAAGAGGTACGCCGCCTGGTCCGCGTTCTCCGCGCTGCCGTACTCCGGCACCCAGTACCGCGCCATCAGGAAGTCCTGATAGCGGATCATGTCGACGAGCGGCACCATGCACAGCGCGGCCTTGCACAGGTCCGGACGCTGCGTGACGAACGTGCCGACGAGCAACCCGCCCTGCGAGCCGCCCATGACGGCGAGCTTGTCGGGGTTGGTGTAGTTGCTCTGGATCAGGTACTCCGCCGCGGCCTGGAAGTCGCTCCAGGTGTTCTGCCGCTTCTCGAGCTTGCCCGACTCATGCCACTTCTGGCCGAACTCACCGCCGCCGCGGATGTTCGCGACCGCGTAAACACCGCCAGCATCAAACCACTGGAAGTTCGTAGCGCTGAACGAAGGCGTCAGGCTGATGTTGAACCCGCCGTAGCCGTAGAGGATCGTCGGGTTCTTGCCGTCGAGCTTCAGGCCCTTCTTGTGAACGATGAACATCGGGACGCGGGCGCCATCCTTGCCGCTGAACCACTCCTGCTTCACCTCGACCGTGCTCGGATCGACCGGCACGTTGGGGCGCTCCCACAGCACCGGCTCGGCGTCGGGCTTGGTGAGATCGATCTGGAAGTGGCTGGTCGGGTAGTTGAAGCTGGAGAAGGTCAGGATCGCGGTGTCGCGGTCTTCTTCGGTGTTCACACCGGCGCTGCCGATGCCGGGGAGCTTCAGCGTGCCGTAGGACTTGCCGGCGTGATCAAAAATCTCCACCACGCTCGACGCGTCCTTGAGATACGTCGCGGCGATACGGGTCTTCGAGACGCTGACGCCCGTCAGGTTCGCGTCCTGCTTCTCAGGAATGATCTCCTTCCAGTTCTCCTTGCTCGGCTTGTTCATATCGACCGCGTAGACACGCCCGTTGGGCGCACCCAGCGTGGTCTGCATAAACATCGTGTCGCCGACGACATCGCCGCCGGCCGCGGCCTTCTCGCCGACCATCACGTCGACCTTGTTCACCTTGCCGGTCTTCTTGAACTCGTCGAACTTCGCAACCCAGAGGTCGTTGTTGCGGGTGTCGGTGGAGTAGCTGAGCACCAGCCACTCGCCGCCGCGATCGAGGCCGCCGCCGGGGCCATAGGTGGTGGCGAGCTTGGCGTTCTCGTCCTTGGTGAACTGCCGCATGATCTGCTTGGCATTGCCGACATCGCCTTTGATGTCGACGTACATCACCTGACCCGAGTACGGGTTCTTCGGATCGGCGAGGTTGCGGTACACAAAGCCGCTGCTATCGGGCAGCCACGACGCGCTCGAGATCTTGTTCGGCACCGACCAGTCGAGCGTCTTGCCGCTGGCGATGTCGAGCACGTACAGCGTGGTGTTCTCGTCACCCTTGGAGTAGGTGCCGTACGCGATCATCGTGCCCTGCTCGTTGGGGCTGGCGAACGTCACGGTGACCAGCCCGCTCTTGTCGATGGTGGCCGGATCGATGAGCAGCTTGTCCGGGCCCTTCGCACCGTCGCGGTAGTAGAACAGCGCCTGGTTCTGGCTGGCCTCACGCTTGAAGAAGAAGTAGCGATTGCCGCGGATCGTCGGCGACGAGATCGACCCGACCTCCATCAGCGGCCTGATCTTCTCCTCAATCGCCTTGCGCCCCGGCAGGGTGTCGAGGACCGAACGCGAGTACGCGTTCTGAGCATCCGTCCACGCATCGACCTCGGGCGTCAGCTTGCCCATGTTCTTGGGGTCGCTGTTGTCGCCCTCGAGCCACTGGTAGTTGTCGACCCACTCGGTGCCGTGGGTGTTCTCTTTCACCGGCACGACCTTGGTCGGCGGCGGGGCCGGGATCTCACTGGCGAGCGCGAAGCTCAGGCCAAGGGTCAGACCGGCAATCGAAGGAAGAAGACGCTGGGGTTTCATGCGGAATCTCCGGAACGAGGCGTTGCCTCGCTCAGAGTGTACCGCGTCGGTAAGCAGGCGTTGCGACGAGACTTGAGCCAGAAACTCCCTGAAACTACTGCACCAACCCCTTCGTCAGCCGCATGAACGCCGTCTCCAGGTTCACCGGCTCTTCCGTGAACTTCGTCAGCCGGAACCCCGCGTTCACCAGCACGTTGGGGATGTCGGTGTAGTTGCGTCCCCCCGCGGCGTCGAAGTCCACGACGATCACCTTCTGCCGCGCACCGTTCGTGCTCCCCACGCTGTCCACGTCCGACACCGCGACCTTCTTCACACCCGGAAAGCCCCCCACCACTTTCGCGGCGTCATCGATGCGGTCGGTGACGCCGACATGCAGGATGTGCCCCATGCGGGCGCGGCGGACGATCTCATCGACCGTGCCGGAAAAGAGCAGCTGCCCTCGCTCGATGATGCCGACCACGTTGCACAGCTCCGCCAACTCGGGCAGGATGTGCGACGAGATCAGGATCGTCTTGCCCATCCGCCGCAGCTCTTTCAGGAGCTCTCGCATCTCGATGCGGGCACGCGGGTCGAGGCCCGACGCCGGCTCGTCCATCAGTAGGACCTTGGGATCGTGCAGCAGCACACGCGCGACGCTGAGGCGCTGCTGCATGCCGCGGCTCAGGCTGTTCACCTCGGCATTGGCTTTGTACGTGAGATCGGTGAGCTCGAGGACGTCCTTCACCACCTTGTCGCGCTGCGTGCCGTGGATGCCGTACGACGCGGCAAAGAACTCGAGATACTCCGTCACCACCATGTCCTCGTACGCGCCCATGAAGTCTGGCACATACCCAATCAGCGGCCTGATCTGGCGGTTCTGATAGCCGATGGTGAGCCCCGCAACATTCGCCTGCCCGCTCGAGGGCTTCAGCAGCGTGGCGAGGATCTTGATGGTGGTGGTCTTGCCCGCGCCGTTGGGGCCGATGAAGCCGAAGCAGTCGCCCTCGTTAATGACCAGGTTGAGATTGGAGAGCGCGACGAGATCGCCGTACTTCTTGGTCAGGTTGATCGTCTCGATCATCGGGGGCAAGGCGCGGCTCCGGAGAGAAGGCGGACGGGAGAATGTAGCGGGTAGGCGGACGTTGGGTTCCCTGGATTTCAGTAGGACCGGCCTCCGGCCGGTCTTTGCGGATGCGACAAGGGATTCGCGTCATCTACAGATCTGCCCCGCATGAGCAGCCGGAAACTGCTTGCGCGAACGACCCGCCGGAGGACCGGCCGGAGGCCGGTCCCACTGGTCCTTGAAAACAATCAGGGAAAACAAACAGGCCCCGGCGCGATGCCGGGGCCTGCGGAGATCAAGGTGATCTGCGTGCACTCAGAACGTTCAGCGACGGCGACGGCCGGCGACGAGGCCGCCGAGGCCGAGGAGGGCGAACGCGCCCGGGGCCGGGATCACGTAGGCCGCGAACTGGCCGGTGCTGGAAGGGCTGCCCCAGCCGCTGGTGGCCAGGCCGCTCTGGCTGAGATGGTCGACGCCGGGGTCATTGCCGCCGCCCGAGGTGGCGACATCGAAGAACACGGTGCCGTTGCCGGTGAGGCCGAGGAAGGCGCGGCTGATGGTGAACGTCACAGCGTTCGAGCCGGTCTGGCTCTGGTCGTTGCTGGTGGTGTTGTCGAGGTTCCACTGCAGGCCGTCGTACGACCAGTTCTGCTGGTTGTTGGCGCCCTGATCAACCCAAGAACCGACGTAGCGGTCGATGTTGGTGTTGAGCGTGACCGGACGGTTCCACGCGTTGCTGCTGGTCTCGTCGACGGTCTCGCTGGTGCGGAAGTACAGCATGTACTTCGTCCAGTTCTGGTACGAACGGGTGTTGACCGTGACGTACAGGTTGCTGGCGTCATGGCTCACGACCACGCTGGTGATGTCCAGGTTGCCGAAGCCGTTGTCGAACAGGTCGTTCTGCGCGTCGGTGTAGGTGACGGCAGCTTGCGCGGCGGTGGCGAGGCCAGCGACGGCAACGAAGGCCAGAACATTCTTCATCTCTCAATCTCCTCTATGAAACCCGGAATGAAACACATTCAGCACCGGTCGCCCCACGGCAAACCGGGAGAAAACGCATCGTACAGTTACGCGGGAGGCGGATCTCCGACGCAACAACTCAATCGTAACTCCAGTGTCCATCTCCTGCAATGGGTGGAGGACACAAAAATCCGAAAAACTGCTGGCAATTTGTTATCGGTAGGCGGGGGTGAACCGGTGAAACCCCGTGAAAACGGCGATTGTAAGCGCTTTCATCTCGAAATCGGGGTCATTGCGACGGATCGTCGCAGCACGTTCGTCAGCGATTCGGCGCGACACTTGCCATCGGGGCAGGCGACGGTGCCACACCCAAGTAATCCAACGACCGCTCCATGACGCGGCGCACCACCGGTCCGGCGACGTACGTCCCGTAGTGCTTCCGGGCACGGATCAATCCCGGCCCCGGATCGTCAATGACGCACAGCACGACCAGCTTGGGATCCTCTGCGGGGCCGCCGGCGATGAAGCTTGAGTTGTACTGATCGTCGAAGTAGCCCGACGTCCCGCGCGGGCGGCGCAAGTTCTTGCCCGGCGGCGGCGTCAACGGAATCTCGGCGGTTCCAGACTTGCCGAACATCGTGTACTTCCAGCCGCCTTCAGAGTGGCTCGCATCGGTGGCGAGATTGCGTTCGACCTTCGCTGCAACGCCTCGCATCGTGTCGCGTGTCAGCATCGCGATGTTCGAAGGCAGCACGCGCTCGATCACCGAACCTCGCACATCGTCCGCGCCCGCCGCGACCAGCCGCACCGGCGGTAGAGTGCCCGCAATCTTGCCGGGACGGCAGAACGCGCTGAACGCACGCACCATCTGAACCGGCGTCACCGCGATCTCGTGCCCATAGGCCACGGAGGTCTGGGTGTACTTGCTCCAGTCCTTCATCCCCGTCACCAGACCCGCGGCTTCTCCGGTCAGGCCGATGTTGGTCCTCCGACCGAAACCGAATCGACGCACCGCGTCGTGAAGCTGTTTGAAGGTGATTCGATCAGCGGCCTTCACCATTCCAATGTTCGATGAGTTGATCAGAACTTCCTGCCAAGTCATCGTGGCCCGCTTGGTCACGTCTTCGAGGTATCGGCCATATGGGGTGTGCCAGCGACCTCCCTCGGTATCGAAGATCTCCTCGGCCCGCGCCTTGCCCAGCTCGGTCACGCTGGACCAGACGAATGGCTTGAAGGTCGAGCCCGGTTCGTAGATGTCCTCGACGCAGCGCGGCCGATGCATCGCCGGAATCTCATTGGCGAGCGGCGGGCGGTGAATCGTGACGTACCGAGCCGGCGGCGGAGGCGGGGGCTCGGGCTCACGCGGCTCGGGTTTCTTGCTCTTCTTGACACCCGGAGTCGGCGTTGGTTTCGGCTTGACCTCGACCCACGGGTACGGCTTGGCGTCCGGAATATCCCGCACGATATCGGCCATCGCGAGGATCTCGCCTGTCAGCGGGTCAAAGACCATCAAGCGTCCGCCCGCAGCGTCTGCCTCGGTCACGCCTCGCTGCAGTTCCTGAATCGCCAGACGCTGGATCTCGGTGTCGATCGAGAGACGCATGTCGGCGCCCGGGCTGGAAGGCTTCACCTGGCCGGGGTCGATCCACAGCGGCTTCCCGCGGGCGTCGCGGGTGTACGAGACCGATCCGGGCGTGCCCGCGAGCTGCTTGTTCAGCATCTTCTCGGCACCGAGCACTCCCACGTGCCCGAAGCCCACCAGGCCCACGACCGGAGCGATCTCGGGGCCGCCGGGGTACTCGCGGATCATTACCCGCTCGAGAATCGCCCCCTTGATCTTCGCGGCTCGAACATCCGCAACCTGCTGATCCGACAGGATGCGAGACATCGGAAGGTACCGGATCGGCTTGAGAGCGGGCGTCGGTGCCTCGGGTTCGACACCGCCCGAAGCGACGGCCTTCGCCTCGTCCTCGATCGAGCGTTCGCCCGCTGTCGTTTCGTCCGTTCCAAGCGCACTGGCGAGGGCACCCTTCAGGGCGGCCAGCGCCGGCGTGAGCCCCTGCACCTCGGCGATCGGCTCGATCTTCTTTCGAAGATCCAGTCGGCGCTGGTTCTCGTTCAGCCGCGAGATGATGCGGCCACCGACAAAGTCTTCGCTCTGCCCGGTCGCCTTCGCGAGCCTGACGATCGCCTCGTCCACCGGCAGCTTCATCTGCGTGGGATCGACAACGACACGATACCCGACGCGGGTCGTCGAGAGCACACGCCCACGTCGGTCGAGCAGATCGCCCCGGATCGGCAGCTCCTGACGCACACTGACCCGAGGCTCCATCTCGCCCTTGAGCTTTGTCGATGGGCTGATCTGCAGGAACGCGACCCGCACGAGCAGGAGACAGAAGATGAACAGCATCCCGCCGCCGATGAGCAGCGCGAAAACATCGATGCGTCGGGCGGCATCGACCACTGGGGTTGCACGCATCGGGGTCACGCTCTGCATGGATCAGTCCGATTCAGGCGACGCCCGGTGCGCGGCCGCGCTCGGGCTTGGGAGTATTCGATCGTGGCGGCGTCGCCGTGGGCTTGGTCGTCGGCGCCGTTGAAGGGCCCGACGGCTTGGCGGGCTGCTTCGGTTGAACTTTGGGCGCGGGCTTGCCGTCGGTTTTGGCTGCCGGTTTGGCTTCCGGCTTCGCCGCGGTCTTGGGCTTGCCGTCGGCGGGCTTCTGCTCGACCGTGGCGATCTCCGGACCAGAGGCGGTTGAAATCTCCGCGGTCCCTGCGTCGGTACCCGGCCTGGGCGTCAAGCCGTGCAGCGGGCCGAGCTTGTCGGCAAGCTCGCGGATCCGCGCGGGTGCGGCAAGCGTTGAGATCTCCGCCCGCAGCTTCCACAGATCCTCGTCGGCCTTCTGGATGCGGAGCTGGGTCTGGGCGAGCTCGTGTCCGGCCTGCAAACCCGCCTGCCGAAGCGCCAGCATGCCGAGTGCGCAGCCGCCGACACACAACACAACGAAGCCGAGCTTCAGCATGGTGCCGGGATCAGATGGTGCGTCGGACATCGCTCGTGCTTTCTCGCCAGACCGCGCCGATACGCAGAACGTACGACGCGGCCGCAGCCATCTTCCACTACTTCGACGGCAGCTTCAGGATCGCACCGACAAGCAGATCGTCATCGGGATCCATCTTGTTCAACGCCGCAATCTCGCCCAGACGCTTGCTGCTGCCAAGCTCGCGGGCGGCGATACGGCCGAGGCTGTCGCCGGGCTTGACGGTGTAGCTGCGAGCCTTGGCATCGGACGCCTTTGCGACGGTCTTGGATTCCGACTTCGCATCCGGCTTGGTCGCGGTCCGAACTTCGGACTTGGGCTCGGGCTTGGACTCGGTCTTCGCCGAAGCCTTGGCGTCCGTCTTGCCCAGCAGCGAGTCCCGGGACGGGATCAGGATCCTGGTGCCAACACGAGCCGAGCCGTTTTCACTGACCCGCCCGGCATTGGCCGCAGCGAGCTGCCGCCAGAGATTTCCGTTGCCGTAGTACCGCTTCGCGATCGCATAGAGCGACTCGTTCTCGGCGATGGTGTGCGCCCTGTCGTTGGGGCCGATCGGAAGCGCTGCCGCTTTGGACTGCTTCGGCTCCGACTTGACTTCCGCGGCGGTCTTCTTCTCGTCCACACTCTTCAGGATGGCATCACCCGCGGGCGAGAGCGTCGCGGCCTTCTCGGCCGGGGTCGGCGTGATCTGGTTCCCGGGAGCGATCTCGACCGTGTCGCGGCCGGCGTACGTCGCGTCGCTGCTCACCGGCTGGAGAAGCGTGGTCTGCAACGCCGCACTGCCAAGACCGATCACGACCGGCGCCGCGGTGCTCTCGGCGCTGGCGACTTGCGTCTGCTTCGAAGGCGGCAGCATTGCCTGCGATGCGTCCGCGGCCTCGCCGCTCCGGGTCATCACCGGCTCGGTGACGCTCATAGCGGGCTGGAGCGTGGCGGGGAGCAGGTCGTCGGGGCTCTTGATCGGTTCTTCGGGCAGCTTGGCGCTGACTCGGGTGGCGTTTGCCGCGCCGACGTCGGCAAGCGATGCCTGCCTCGCCTTGGAGAGGTGGTCACTGACCAGAATCGCCACCGTGAGGACGATCGCGAAGCCGACGATGAGTGCGAGTTTGAGTTCCCGGGTCACTGAACGGATCCTTCCGTATGCAGCGGCCGTCATGACCGCCCAACGACGAGGCTCCTCGGCCTCGGCGTCGACTCCCGAATGTGCCGCCCGCGGCTTCCCTGCCCGGGTCTTGGCGAAACACCTGCACCGGGCCTTCGCCCGAAGCGGACGATCCTAGCGAACGCCGGCGCATCGTCCAGCGTTCTCACCCACCATTCAGCCGAATCGCTCGCAGCCGCGCCGATCGGGCCCGCGGATTGGACCGCTTCTCTTCCTCGGTGGCAGTTACGCCACCGGGAGCGAGGTCGGTCGCCAACCCACTTTTGCACATATCGGCAAAGTGGGCTTTGACGGGTCGATCTTCGAGGCTGTGAAATGTCAGAATCGCGACGCGGGCGCCGGGTGCGAGCCAGGGGACGGGGTGCGGCCCCGGACCGGCGACGGTTTTCGGAACCGATCCGGGCGGATCGGGCCGAAGTTTCCGGGCCGCCGACTCGATCGCGGCCAGCAGGGCGTCCAGACTGCCCAATTCGTCGTTGACCGCGATCCGAAGGCCCTGGAACGACCGCGTGGCGGGGTCAATGCCACTGTCCGGCGGCTTGGAAACCACCGAGCGGATCACATCGGCAAGGGCGTCCGTCGTCGCGATCGCCCCTGTGGCGCGGGCGGCGACGATGGCTCTGGCAACCCGTCCGGCCGCGGGTTCTTCCCCGAATTCGCGGAGGATGCGCGCCAACTCGCGCTCCGGAGCCTGGTTCACCAGATCGAACGCCGACAACCCCCGGCTGGCGTCGAAACGCATGTCCAAGGGGCCGGCGCGGGCGAACGAGAATCCACGCTCAGCCCGATCGATCTGGTTGCTCGCGAAACCCAGATCCGCCAGAAAGGCGTTGGCCCTCAGGCCAGCCTGCTCCATTCGACGCGGCAGCAACGCGAAGTTGCCGTGGATCGGGGTCACGGTCGGCGTGGGGGAATTCTCCGCGGTGCTCGCACGAACGCGGGCGGCGGCGAACTCCAGATTCTCCGCGTCGGCGTCGTTCAGCACGATGCCACCGGTCGCGCCGACCAGCGGGGCGACCGCAGACGCATGGCCGCCGCGCCCCGCGGTGGCGTCGGCGTAGGTCTCTCCCGGACGCGGCTGGAGCGTGGCCAAGATCTCAGCGAGCAGCACCGGAACGTGGCCGGTGCTTCGAGCGTGGAGATTGCCTGTCACGTTGGGTTCGGTCACGGAGTGCGCCGGAAGAAGCCCTTGAGCCGCTCGGCGAGGGTGAACTCGCTGAGGTCCTTCAGTTCGCCCGCGTCGAGCAACACCCCGCCGCAGGTTCGGCAGAGATCGATCATCACATGGGGCTGACGCGGATCCGGGATCTCAAGCAAGATCGTCTTGTCGCGCGGGCAGTGCTTCTCGCCCGAGCGGTACATCGTCTGTTCATAGGAGTGCTTGGCCTTGCCGAAGTCAAGCTCCTCGAGATTCGCGGCTCCGTCCCCGGACTTGATGGTCTGTTCAAGCTCGTACGGATCGAACCAGATCGCGCCGCAGCGGGCGCAATGATCGACCTCAAAGGCATCGGCGCCGGTGCCGACCGGCAGCTTCTCCATGATCGCCGCGTCCTTGGGGCATCGGACCTTGCCCTTGGGAGTGATATCCATGGGACAAGCGTATCCGAAGCGGCAAGGTCGCGAGCCGCGGCGTGGTACCGTTCCCACATGACGATCTCCCGACTCGCCGCCCGCCCGCTGGTCGCAATCTGCCTCACCGGCGCCATGCTCGTCGCGACCGCGGCGCCGCTGTCCGGCTGCACGCCCTTGACCGTCAGCTTCACGCTCTTCGCCAAAGACAAGAAGCTTGTTGAGAGCGTGATCGAGAACGAGCCCGGCGCGGCGTGGAAGGTCTGCGTGATCGATGTGCAGGGTCTCATCGTGGACGCCCCACTGCCGGGACTGCTCGGTCCCGGCGCCAACCCGGTCGATGAGACCGTCGCACGCCTCGAGATGGCCCGCACCGACGACGCCGTCAAGGCTGTCGTGCTCCGCATCAATTCCCCCGGCGGCAGCGTCACCGGCAGCGACGTGCTCTATCGCGAGATCCGCCGCTTCCGAGAGCTCTCGGGCAAGCCCGTTGTTATCTCGATGGCCGAGGTGGCGGCCAGCGGCGGGTACTACATCGCCCTCGCCGCCGATCGCATCTACGCCAACCCCACCACCATCACCGGCTCCATCGGCGTGATCGTGCCGACGATCAACTTCAGCGATGGACTGGGTCGCATCGGCATCGTCGCGCGATCGGTGAAGAGCGGGCCGAACAAGGACATCGCCAACAGCCTCGAGCCCATGAAGGAATCGCACTACAAGGTCCTGCAAGGCCTCGTCGACGAGTACTACGTCGCGTTCCGCCAGCACGTAAAGGACCGGCGGCCCGGCGTCGATGCCGCACGGTTCGACGAATCCACCGACGGCCGCATCATGAGCGGACGCGAGGCACAGTCACGAGGCCTGGTCGATGAACTCGGCGGCATCCGCGAGGCGTTCGACGGCGCGAAGGAACTCGCCGGCCTGAAGAGTGCAAAGATGGTCAAGTACCGCCTCGAAGGTGCCCCCGTCCCTCGCACGGCGTACGCCGAAGCGAACGCGGAGCCGGTGATGGAAACTCCCGGGCTGCCGCAGCGAGCCGGGACCGAGGTCAATTTGCTCAGAGTCGACGCCGGAGGACTCTTCCCGCACGCCGGACCTTCTCCGAGCGCGATCTACTACTTGTGGATGGCGAATGAGCCGTAAAGAACAAACACAAAGCCACATTCACGGCCAGAATCGCCGCCTCACGCAAGTCGAGCCGCACAGACAGCGCCTACCACTCCGGCCCGCCGCTGTAGCGGCCGTAGATGTCGGCCATGGCTTGCACCATCTCGCCCATCGTGCAGCCGCTGAGGGCGCCGTCCACCAGCGCGGGCATCACGTTGGTCACGTGCAGGCGGCCGCTGGGGATGAGGGTCGATAGCTCGGCGTTCACGAACGTCTGCGGCTTGCCCTGGCAGGCCTTGCGGATGTTCTCGAGAGCACGCTGCACCTTGCTGGCGTCGCGGGCCTTCTTGAACGCGGCCAGGCGGTCGCACTGGTTGGTTTCGACGTCGTGGCCGATCTGGAGGATGTCGATGGGGCGCTCGCCGCCGTCTTCGTTGTAGGCGTTGACGCCGACGATGATGCGGTCGCCGGCTTCGCACTCTTCGGAGAAGCGGTACGACGCCTCGGCGATCTGGCGGCGGAAGTAGCCGCGATTGATGCCGCTGATGACGCCGCGGCCGTAGCCGGTCTTGAGGGTGTAGGCCTCGTGCTGCGAGAGATCAGAAGACCCTTCGCTCACGCTCGGGGCTGATTCTGATTTGGCCATCTGGCCCTTTGCCATTTGCCCATTCGCATACCCCCCCATGTGGTCGATGTCGTTGATATAGCGGAGGGCCTCGCGTTCCATCGTGTCGGTGAGTTGCTCGATGAACCACGAGCCGCCGAGGGGGTCGGCGACGCGGGTGACGCCGGTCTCGTGAGCGAGGATCTGCTGGGTGCGCAGCGCGACGGTGACGGCCTGCTCGGTGGGCAGGCCGAGGGTCTCGTCCATGCTGTCGGTGTGGAGGCTCTGGCAGCCGCCGAGGACGGCAGCCATCGCCTGATACGCGACACGCACGATGTTGTTCAGCGGCTGCTGTTCCGTAAGGCTGCAGCCCGCGGTCTGGACGTGGGTCTTCATGAACCACGAGCGCTCGTTCTTGGCGCCGTAGCGGTGGCGCATGGCTCGGGCCCAGATGCGCCGGGCGGCACGGAGCTTGCACAGCTCCTCGAAAAACTCGTTGTGGCTGTTGAAGAAGAACGACAGTCGCGGCGCGAAGGAATCGATGTCGAGGCCGCGCTCGACGCAGGCTTCGACATACTCCATGCCGTCGCGGAGGGTGAAGGCGAGCTCCTGAGTGGCGGTGCTGCCCGCCTCGCGGATGTGGTAGCCGCTGATGGAGACCGAGTTCCACTTGGGCACAAAGAGCGACTGGAACTCGATGGTGTCGACGACGAGCTTGACGCTCGGCTCGGGCGGGTAGATGAACTCGTTCTGACTGTGAAACTCTTTGAGGATGTCGTTCTGGAGCGTGCCGCCGAGGGTTGTCCAGAAGATGCCGCGCTGCAGCGCCATGCCGAGGTACATCGCCCAGATGACGCAGGCGGGGCCGTTGATGGTCTGCGAGACGGTGACGTTGCCGACGGGGATGTCGGCGTAGAGGCGGTGCATGTCCTCGATGGTGTCGATGGCGACGCCGCAGCGCCCGACCTCGCCAACGGAGAGCTCATCGTCGCTGTCACGACCCATCAGCGTGGGCAGGTCGAACGCGGTCGAGAGCCCGGTGTTGGCGGCGGTGGACGACTTGGCTTGTTCAAGCAGGTACTTGAAGCGCTTATTGGTGTCGTCGGCGGAGCCGAAGCCGGCGAACTGGCGCATGGTCCAGAGGCGGGTGCGATAGCCCTGCGGGAACAAGCCCCGGGTGTACGGGTACTGGCCCGGTGCGGCGATGTCACGCCCGATGTGCTTGAGCGACTCGCTGGGAGCGTCGGGTGCGTAAGCGGGGTCGAGCACCAGGCCGGAGATCGTCACGGCGTGGGGGTCGATGGGTTTGGTGATGGATGACGGAGCGACGCTGGGGCGGGGGGTGGTGGTCATGGGGTGGCTCGCAGAATGAGCTGGGATCATAGGAAAACTGGTGAGTGTCCGATCCCCTCGTCAGCGACGCCCGATCGGGAGGGTGTTTAGCAGAATGTCCCGCCCCTGAAGCGTCTGGAGACCCCAAACTCGTTCGGGCACGACGATAGTTCCAGAATCGGAGGAAGCCGCGAGATCGTCCGTCCCGTCCGGACCGATCGAATAGAGCATGTTTCCGCCTGCCAGATTGAACGATGAGAGGATTGGGCCCGATGGCGCGGGAACATATTTCCAAGTCGCGCCCGAGAGCGGGTCCAATTTCATCGCTGCGGACAAGTTCAGATCGGGCTCATCAAGGGATGCAGGGAGCATGCCACGGTCGCGACGAAACCGCTCGATCGCGAGCACGACCGGCATGGACGCGCGACCAGCGGCGGAGACGTCGACCAGGGGCAGAATCCAGGAAGCGGGCATCACCACCGGCGAGACGAGCAACAGATCGGAGCGAAGGGTAGGAATTGCGGGTCGCTTGCTAGGTGCTGCTTCGAGCTGCGCGAGGACCGCGTCGTACGCTGCCCTCGCCGCGTCGTCATTCTCACCGACCCATCCGATGCGGCCCGGAGGCAAAGCGGGCAAACCGCGAGTGGAAGTCAGCAATTCCACCAGTTGCGGAGTGAATCGATTCCAGCGGACCATGTCGGGTTGAGCGAGAACGGACAGCACGTACTCGGTGAACCAGATCTTCTCGGCTCGAAAGGTGCTGATCCAGTCGGGTTGCGGCAGGGTCGTCGCCATCGCACGCTGGATCGGCTCGATCAAGGCGGGATGCTCGACGACGAATTCACGAAGCTCGGCGTATAGCTCCTGCTCTGCGATGACGGCTCGATAGTTCTGCTGAAAGGTCGGCGACGCAAAGTCGAATCGCAGCGTGTTGAGAACAGTTCGGAGCGAACGCTCGACGTTGGCTTGATCCCCGGCCGCAACGAACTGCCGGAGTCGTTCTCGCGCGATCGTGCGGGAGAACCAGAGGGAATCCGCCATCAACCATGCCGCCTCTTGCGGCGAACGCGGTCGAACGATCCTTCCGCCTTCGGGAACAGCCGAGCCGATGTCGTCCAGACGGGAAAGGCTTCCGGCCGCGTCCAAGCGTCGGAGGATCTCCTGACCACGCTGGTAGAGAGGGAGCTGGGCGTCGTACCAAGCCTGGGCTGTCGCGGGTGCGTTGGAAGCGGGCCGGCGAGGCGGGCGGACCAACAAGGTAATGTCCAATCCACCCGGACCGGCCCATTGGTTCTGTGCCACGAGTTCCTTGCCGAGAACGTTCGCGGTCTTCGACCAAGCCATCTGCAGATCGTGGTCGATCGCCCACACTCCGGTGCTCGGTGGCAACGCCGCCCCGGGTCCCCCGTCGGCGAAACTCGGGACAATTGCTTGGATCGCAGCGGTCGACATCCGACGCGAGGATGCACGAGCGGCCTCGATCCTCACCAGCAACTCATTCAAACCGAGCACGCCAATGGGCAGCACGAAGACGATCAGAAACAGCGCAACCAGGATCCGCTTGATCAGGCGTAGACGAAGCGTCGTCCACGCCGTACGTCTGGTGGAGGCGGCGTATCGCGGTGCGGCGATGGCCTGTCCCGCGTCGTTTCGCACAAGTTCAACGAGCGCGGGATCCACCGACGTTTTGGAGCCGCATTCGGGACAATCGCACTCGAACTGCGGAGACAGAGGCAACCCGTAGAGAGGGTACTGACACTCACGACAGACGCCGCCGAGATTGAGCACCCTCCAGATGGCGGCTCGCAACATGAAGTCTCGCGCCAGCAAGGCGGTCATCGGAGCCACTGTCCCGACGATGAGAACCACAACTGCGGACATCCAGGCGATTACGGAGTCCGAGTACTTCGCCCTGTCTTCGAGACCGAGTATCGAATGCAACCAGACCAGAAGGGACCCGAGACCAAAGAACGTTGCCACGAACACACAGAGCACGAAGACTGAGGCGATCACCCGCTTCACCCAACCGCCCCACGCCCGCTTCACAAACCGCGCGCACTGCTCATCCGAGAACTGATCCAGTTCCTTGAACGCCCGCCAGATCTTGCGGCCGGGGATTCGCATCGTTTCAGTCTACCGGTCGTGGCTGCGCCGGGTTCGAGGCAACGCGGCCGCGGCGGGCAAAGGCACGCGGCACCACCAGCTCGGCGTTCGGCTGCGTGTCCATGGCGCGGTAGACTGTTCGCATGGACACCCCCGGCGTGTTTCTCAATCTGGCGATTGCGCTCGGCGTTGGCATGCTGGTGGGGTTGCAGCGGGAGAAATCGGGGTCGGAGCTGGCGGGCGTTCGCACGTTTCCGCTCATCACGATGCTGGGGGCGATGCTCGTTGTGGTCTCGCAGCGGCTCTTTCCGGCCGAGGCCGATGCGGCGGCGTGGCCCACGGCGGTGGTTCTGGCGGCGGGGCTGATCGCGATGGCACTCGTGGTGCTGACGGGGAATCTCATCCGGCCGGGGGTGCTGCATCCCGGAGCGGTGCACGATCGCGAGCCGCACGGGTTGACGACCGAGGTCGCGATTCTGGTGATGTTCGTCGTGGGCGCGATGATCGGGGCGGGGATGCGGGCCGAGGGAG
This sequence comes from Phycisphaerales bacterium, assembly GCA_947459215.1. GTDB lineage: Bacteria > Planctomycetota > Phycisphaerae > Phycisphaerales > UBA1924 > JAFEBO01. The sequence continues at coordinate 55,743 of CANHCQ010000007.1, read as the reverse complement.
TGGCGATCGGGGCGGGCACGGCGGTGCTTCTGTACCTCAAGCCGTCCCTGCGGCGTTTCACATCCGCGCTTTCGGATGACGATGTGCGGGCAATCATGCAGTTCGCGGCGATCTCGCTGATCGTCCTGCCGGTGGTGCCCGATCGCGCGATAGGGCCGTTCAACGCGATCAATCCGTACAAGCTGTGGCTCATGGTTGTGCTGGTGACGGGCGTCAGCCTGAGCGGGTATGTGGCGCTGCGGATTTTCGGTCCCCGTGCCGGTCTCATGCTTGGTGGCCTGCTGGGTGGCCTCGTGTCGAGCACGGCGACGACGGTGAGTTACGCGCGTCTGGCGCGGACCAGTCCGGCGCTGACCCATTCGTGCGCCGCCGCCATTGCGATCGCTTGCGCGGTGATGGGAGCGCGGATGATGGTGCTCGTCTGGCTCGTGGCCCGGGAGCGAGCTGGTGAACTGCTGCCGGGGCTGGGAGCGTTCCTGCTGGCACTGCTGCTGCCGGCACTGGTCGGAGCCGCGTTCAGCCGCATGTCGCGGCACACCGACGATGCCGAACCCGACGCGCAGAAGCAAACGCGGAACCCGACCGAGCTCAAGACCGCACTGGTCTTCGCGGTGATCTACGCCCTGGTGCTGGTGCTCATGACATCGGGCAAGCAGTCACTGGGCAATGCCGGCATGTTCGTCATCGCCGCCCTCAGCGGCGTTGCCGATATGGACGCCATCACGCTGTCGTCCGCCGGGCTGGTCAGTCGGGGCGAACTGAGCGTCTCCGTGGCGGTGCGGGCGATCCTGATCGCCGCCGTCGTGAACACGCTGTTCAAGCTGGCGATGGCGTGGTCGATCGGCGGCTCGCGACTGGGACGACAGATCGCGCTGTACTTCGCCGCTCCGCTGGCGGTGGGTGCGCTCGTCGTGGCTGGCATGTTTCCGCTGGCGGGTTGAAGGAGCGGCCGACGCCACGTCAGTCGTCCCCGCCACCGGTGAGATCGCCCGAACCGAGCTTGAAGGCTGAGGCGACTGCGAGCGCGGCGAAGATGATGTCGAACAGGTCGAAGCTGCGCTTGAACGCCTCAGCCTGGACCGTCGCGAGTACCTCGTCCATCACCGCGTGGTGGTTCTCTTCAAGGTCCTTCTTGTAGGTGTCGCGCTGACCGGGCTGCATCGCGTCCCAGCGGGCCTTGGCGTCGGACCAGACTTCCTTCGGATAGTCCGCTTCATCTTCGGCCTCGTCCTTGCTCTTGCCATCCGGCCACTTCATCGGCTTCGAGGACTTCTCCCACTCCTCGACCACTTGATCCGCGATCGCCACCATCGCGATCTCATCGGTCACCCGGTACTCGCTGTGCATCTTCGCACTGGCCTTGGAGACGTAGATATGAATCCATGCGTACTTGCCAGCCGCGATTGCCGCGACCGCGATGATCGCCGCGGCAGCCCCGGTCAGGGGCGATGCGTCGTCGCCAGCAAGCACTCCGGTCAGCAAACCGACCAGTGCCCCCACCAGACACGCGATCCACCCATTCTCGTGACCCGTGTAGTAGCCGACCGCCGCCCACACCGCGGCACCGATCGCGCCGCCGATCAAACCACCAATCATCCCCTTGATCATGATTCGCGACTCCGCACAGTCGGCGGGACCCCATCGCCCCACGGACGCGAGAAGCAACACACCAAAGCCAAGGTGCTGCGGCAACCGGTCCGACGCTCGAGACGATCAGGCGACCGAAGGAACGAGCGGCAGGGTCATGACGAAGTCGGTGCCTCGCCCTGGTTCACTCAGAACCTCAATGCGCCCTTCGTGGGCTTCGATCAGGCGTCGGGACGTCGGAAGCCCCAGACCCGTGCCACCGGACTTGGTGGTGAAGTACGGCGTGAAGATCCGCGGCAGCACGTCGGCGGGAATGCCCGGACCGGTGTCGATGACATGGATCTGTGCCACGCGGCGCTGATCGGCGTCGCGCACCGCGACGGTGCGGATGATGAGTTCTTTCAGCGGGGCCGACGCCTGCGACTCGGGCGTTGCCGTCGTCATCGCTTGCGTCGCGTTGAGCATCAAGTTCAGCACGGCCTGCTTCACGTGCGACACGTCCACGTTCGCGCGGAGCGGCTCGGCGGAAAGGTCGGTGCGCAGTCGAACGCCCGACCGCTCGGCTTGGGGCGCGAAGAAGTCAATCAGCTCCCCCACCGCAACATTCAGGTCCGCTTCCCGGCGATCCAGCCGCAGTTCGCCGGCGAACTCGAGGAAGTCGGTAAGGATGCCTCGGAGGCGTTCGACTTCACGACGAAGCGACTGCACACGGCGGACGAGGCGACCTTTCTCGTCTCCCGCGATGGGAAGCTCTTCGATCGCCTCGCCGAGCAGTTGGGCATTGAGGCCAACGGTCGAGAGCGGGTTCTTGATCTCGTGGGCGAGGCCGCCGGTCATGGCACCGAGTTCGGCAAGTCGCTCGGCGCTGCGGGCTCGGCGTTCCGCGGCATGGGATCGACGCAGGTGTCGCTTGAGCAGATACGCCGAACTCAGCGACGCCAGCGCGGCGCCGAGAAAGAGGCCGAGGATGAACCAGAAGGAGCCGAGCACCTCGGAGGGTACGGGACAAAAGACCGACGAGCAGCCGGTCCCACGGTTGTCACGGAGCGGGTGGCCGCCGCTGTTGCTGCGTCAGCGCCGCGGTGAGCGGGTGTAACCCCGACGCGGAATGACGACCTCGACAGCGTCGGGAGCCCGGATGACGCGGGTGGCTTTCCAGCCCTTGTCGGTCTTGGTGGCGTCGTAAATGACCTGCGAACCGTCCTTCAAGACCCGGAACCCATCCCCCTGGATCACGCTGTAGTGCGCGAAGATGTCCTGCCCCTCGGGGCCGACGATGAAGCCGAAGCCCTTGCGAGGGTCGAACCATTTCACGGCTCCCTCGAGGTTGGTGATCTGGTTTGCTCCGGCGCCGCCTGTGCCCTCGGACATTGCAAACCCCTTTCCGGGCGGCGATCGGCAAGGTCGCCACCGTTGGACCGAACGTGCGCGACTTTCCCAGTCGGCCGCGGCGTGCACGCATCCTGCGCAACCGCGAGCCGCCTCCGCATCGTCGATCCGTGAAAACAGATTATCAGACGGCGCGGCGTTGTCAAATCGAGGCTTGGCGGCCCTCGGCGCGCCTGTGGAAAAGCGGGGCGGCCTTCAAGGCCGCCCCGCGTGGGATTCGCAGAATGTGCCACGATTACGTGGCCTATCACCGGTTCGAAGTGATCAGGCCGTCGGAGCGCCAGCCGGTGCCGCGGGGGCGGCGGCCGGGGCGTTCTTCTTGGCCTCTTCGATCAAGACGGCCTTGCGGCTGAGCTTGATGCGGCCCTGGTCGTCGACGAGGATGACCTTGACCTTCACCACGTCACCAATCTTGACGACGTCGGTCACGCTCTTCACGTAACCCTCGGCGAGCTCGGAGATGTGGCACATGCCGTCGGTGCCCGGGGCGAGCTCGACGAACGCGCCGAAGTCCTTGACACTGACGACCTTGCCGGTGTAGACCGCGCCGACCTTGACCTCTTCGCAGAGGGCTTCGATCTCGGTGCGGGCGCCGTCGAGCGACGGGCCGTCGGTGGAGGCGATCTGAACGGTGCCGTCGTCCTCGACGTCGATGGTGACGCCGTAGCGGTCCTGCAGGCCGCGGATCATCTTGCCGCCGGGTCCGATCAGCTTGCCGATCTTCTCGGGGTCGATGCGGAGGGTGACGATGCGCGGGGCCAGCGGGCTGATGTCCGCGCGGGGCTTGGCGATGATCCGCTCCATGATGTCGATGATCTCGAGGCGGCCCTGCTTGGCCTGCTCGAGGATCTTCTCGATCTGGGAGACGACCAGGCCGCGGGCCTTGAGGTCGAGCTGGATGCCGGTGATGCCCTCGCGGGTGCCCGACACCTTGAAGTCCATGTCGCCGAAGAAGTCCTCTTCACCGATGATGTCGGTGACGAAGAGCTCGTTCTGGTCGTTGTCGTCGCTGAAGCGACCGACGGAGATGCCGGCGACGGTGGCCTTGATGGGCACGCCCGCGTCCATGAGAGCGAGGCAGCCGCCGCAGACCGAGGCCATCGACGAGGAGCCGTTGGACTCGGTGATGTCGCTGACGACGCGGATCGTGTAGGGGAACTCATCGGGGCCGGGGATGACGCCCATGAGGGAGCGTTCCGCCAGAGCGCCGTGGCCGATCTCGCGACGGCCGGGGGCGCTGATGCGCTTCACTTCTCCGGTCGAGAAGGGCGGGAAGTTGTAGTGCAGCATGAACTTCTTGCTGTACTCGGGGATCAGGCCGTCGATGATCTGCTCGTCCTTGCCGGTGCCGAGCGTGACCGAGATGATGCTCTGGGTCTCGCCGCGCTGGAACATGGCCGAACCGTGGGTCCGCTGCAGCACGCCGACCGCGCCGGTGATGGCGCGGATCTGACGCGACTTACGGCCGTCGGCGCGGATCTGCTTCTCAACGATCAGGCGACGGGTGACCTTTTCCTCCAGCCGGCGGAACGCTTCCTTGGCGAGGATGCGGTTCTTGAGGCTGGTGGCGTAGTCGCCATAGGTGCCGTCGTTCTTGAGCGAGAACGCGCCGTCAAGGACCTTCTTGCGGAGCTCGTCGACCTTGGCGTTGCGCTCGGCCTTGGAGTTGATCTGGCGGGCCGCGGTCATGTCGGCCTCGGCGAGAGCCCGGACCTTCTCGGTGATCTCGGCGGTGGGCAGGAAGAGCTCGCCGCCCTTCTTGGGCTTGCCGACCTTGGCCACGAGTTCATTGATCAGGCCGAGCACGTCATTGATGTGCTTCTGGCCGAACTTGATGGCCTCGACCATGCTCGCCTCGTCGACCTCGGCGGCGCCGACTTCGATCATGTTCAGGCCGTCTTTGTGGCCCGAGAGCACGAGGTCGAGGTCGGAGTAATCGAGCTGGCTGATGGTCGGATTGACGGCGAACTGCGGGCCGTCGTCGGTGTGGATGCGGGCGACGCGGACAGTCGCGATCGGGCCTTCGAAGGGCACATCGCTGCACGCGAGGGCGGCGCTCGAGGCGATGCCGGCGATCACGTCGGCATCATTCTCGGTGTCGTGGCTCAGCACGCTGCACTGGATCATGACCTCGTCGATGAACCCGTCGGGGAAGAGCGGGCGGATCGGGCGGTCGATCATGCGCATGGTGAGAATCTCCTTCTCACTCGGCGGGCCTTCGCGCTTCTTGAAGCCGCCCGGGAACTTGCCGGCGGCCGGGGTCTTCTCGCGGTAATCGACCGTCAGCGGGAAGAAGTCGATGCCCTCACGGGGGTTCGAGCGAACGACCGCGGCGAGCACCGTGGTGCCGCCGTAGGAAGCGATCACCGTCGCGCCGGCGAGCTTGCCGACAACGCCGGTCTCGAGGGTGAGGGTGCGACCGCCGAGGTCCTTGCGGACGACGACCGCGCCCGGCAGGTCGGCGAGACCCGTGGAAACGTGGGAAACCTGAGACATGTTTTGAATCCTCTGCTAGTGGAACCACCGCGCCGGGCGAAGTCCGTTCGCTCGAGGCCGAGTGTGTTCCGGGGCTTGTCGCCCCCCGGTCTTCCCGTATGAGAGGCAGAAGGCAAAGGCCGGAGAGATCCGAGCGGACTCGGGTTGCCGACGTTTGCCTACCGCCCTGCGAGAAAGGCCGGAGGGGCTGGAGTGGGGCACGAAATTCACGGCCGAATCGTCGGCCGGAAACAAATCGGCCCGGCGTTCTCTCGAACACCGGGCCGTGAATGTCTACTTACTTGCGGAGGCCGAGTTTGGCGATCAGGCCCTGGTACTCGGTCGGCTGCGTGCGGGCCAGATAGCGGAGCAGGCGGTTGCGCTTGCCGACCATCAGAACCAGCCCGCGGCGGCTGTGGTTGTCCTTGTCGTGACCCTTGAGGTGGTCCGACACTTCCTTGATCTTCTCGGTCAGCATCGCGATCTGGACCTGGGGTGAGCCCGAGTCCTTCTCATGGGTGCGGTAGGTGCTGACGATCTGCTTGCGGCGTTCGGCGACGAGTGCCATTCGTGTGATTTCCTTCGTTCAGTCTTCTTTTGGATGAAAACTCTAGGCCGCCGCAGCGGCGGAGTCCACGTCGCCGACACGCCCGAAAAGGCGAAACAAACCTCCCAAAGTACGAACAAATCAGATTGAGCGGTCGTCTATCGAGTCCAAGCCGCACCGATGTCCCAAATCGTGTAGATCGAATGACCGCGATGGTTTCGCCAACCGTCACGGCGCCGCACGATTCCTCGCAGCTCCCAATCCCCGGGGTAACTCTGCCAACATTTTTCCCGATCCAGTATGGGTTACCCCGGCAGCTGACAACCGACGGGGAACTCGCGCGACGGAGGCTGTGTTGGCAGAGCAGGCGCCGAAAGCAAGTGTGCAATGCAAGCCGGTGCCGGCGCGCCGCGGCGTGCCGGCATGGTTGCAGGGCGTCCTCGCGGCGTTTGGGCTGATGGCGCTGACCTGGGCGTCGATCGATGGCACCTACATCGTCGGGTCGCGCGTGCTCAAGGACGCTCTCAATGATGAGCTGTCCGCGATCGCGCGGATGGCGGCGGATCGCCTCGACGCCGACTCGCATCGCACGCTCGTCGACGTGTCGCAGCAGAACGCCGAGCAGTATCGCCGCGTGGTGGCACCTCTGGCGGAGGTGCTCGCGGCGACGCCGCACTTGAAGTACGCATACACCTTGCGGCTTAGCCCCGAAGGACCGCGGTTTGTGGTGGACGCCGCGGAACCGATCGACGGCGACGGCGACGGCGTGATCGATCAGTCCGGATTGATGGAGTTGTACGACGAGCCCGATCCGGCGCTGCTCGCGGCGTTCGAGCAAAGGACGCCGATCGTGTCCAACGAGCCATACACCGACAAGTGGGGCACGTTCTTCTCGGCGTTCGCGCCGGTCTTCGCCTCCGACGGCTCGTTCGAGTGCCTTGTCGGCGTTGACGCCACGGCGGAACAGCACTTGGTTCGGCTCGGCGCGATGCGCCTCGCGGCGTGGAGCGGAATGGGGCTCGGCTCCGCGGCGAGCATCGCGCTGGGCTTCGGCGTCGCCGCCCTCGCCCGCCGACGGCACGCCGCCGAGCGGCTGATGCTCGATGCCAAGGAGCAGGCCGAGCGGGCCAACAACGCCAAGAGCGAGTTCCTCGCCAACATGAGCCACGAGATCCGAACGCCGATGACGGCAATTCTCGGGTTTGCCGACCTCTTGAACGACGCCGAGTATCAAGCCGACGCCGCCCGGCGCCGCGACGCGGTACGGACGATCAAAGAACACGGAAACGGGCTCCTGACGATCATCAACGACATCCTGGACCTGTCGAAGATCGAAGCCGGAAAGATGACCGTCGAGCGCATCGACACCGATCCGGCGCACATCGCCCGCGACGTGTGTGCGCTGCTCCAGGTCCGCGCCCGGACCAAGGGCATCGCGCTCGACATCGAAATCGCACCCGACGTTCCCGTGTCGATCGCGAGCGATCCGATCCGTGTTCGACAGATCATCCTCAATCTCGTCGGCAACGCCATTAAGTTCACCGAGGAAGGCGGCGTGCGGGTCATTCTCCGCCGCGAGACCAAGGACCGGCTCGCCATCGAGGTCCAGGACACCGGCATCGGCCTCACGCCGCAGCAGATGGCGGGGCTCTTCGGCGCCTTCGCTCAGGCCGACTCGTCCACCACCCGCAAGTTCGGCGGCACCGGCCTTGGACTTCGCATCAGCAAGTCCCTCGCCCAGATGCTCGGCGGCGACATCACGGTGCGTAGCGAGTTCGGCAAGGGCTGCAGATTTACCGCGATCATCAGTTCGGAAGTCGTCCACGCTCGCCGCGATGCCGATCCGACGCCGCGAGCGCTGAACTCGGCCGCATCGATCGAGGGGATACGCCTGCTGGTAGCCGAGGACGGGCCCGACAATCGCCGGCTCCTGGCGCACTTCCTGAAGAAGGCCGGCGCGACCGTGCAGTTCGTCGAGAACGGCCGTCAAGCGGTCGATGCGATCGTGTCGGGATCCGCGGCACCGCCGTTCGATGCCGTGCTGATGGACATGCAGATGCCGATCATGGACGGCTACGAGGCCACGCGCGAGCTCCGCCGCCTCGGCTGCAAGCTGCCCATCATCGCAGTGACCGCCCACGCGATGAATGGCGATGAGGCCAAATGCCTGGCGGCGGGCTGCAGCAGCTTCGCGTCCAAGCCCATCCAGCGCGAAACACTGATCGCGACAATCGCGCTTGTTGCCGCCCGCAGGGCCGCCGCCTGAACGGTCGTCAAATGCCTGCGGCGCTCTTGTGCCCGGCCGAGCTCGCCGTCATCGGCGGAGCGCTGGGCGTGTAGTCGTACACACCGCGTCCCGTCTTGTCCCCCATCCGCCCCGCCGCGACTAGTTGCTTCAGCAGCGGGCACGGACGGTACTTGTCGTTGCCAAGCCCGTCGGCCAGCACGTTCATGATGTGCACGCACGTATCCAGCCCGATGAAGTCGGCCAGGCGCAGCGGGCCCATCGGGAAGTTGCAGCCGAGTTTCATGATCTCGTCGATGTGCTGGGGCTCGGCCACGCCCTCCATCCACGCGTAGAACGCCTCGTTGATCATCGGCATCAGCACGCGGTTGCTCACGAAACCGGCCCGGTCGTTCGCGGGGATCGGCGTCTTCCCGAGCGACGCGGCGAGATTGGTCACACGCGTCACGGTGTCGGCGCTGGTCTGCAAGCCGCGGATCACCTCGACCAGCTTCATCACCGGCACGGGGTTGAAGAAGTGCATGCCGACCACGCGCTCGGGGTGGCCCTGCGTGCCCACACTGGCCGCGATCTCGGTGATGCTGATCGAGCTGGTGTTGCTCGCGAGAATCTGGGTCGGGAACATGGTCGCGAGCTTGGCAAAGAGCTCGCGCTTGGTCTTGGCGTCCTCCACGATCGCCTCGATGACGATGTCGGCGCCCTTGAGCATCTCCAGGCTCTCGACGTAGTGCAGCCGCCCCACCGCCGCCTGCACGTCGGTGTCCTTCATGCGGCCCTTCTCGACCTCACGGGCCAGCCGCTTGGTGTGCCCGTCGCGGCATCGCCCCAGCGCGGCGGACGACGCGTCGCAGACCAGGGTCTTGAAGCCGTGCACCGCGGCGACCTGGGCGATCCCGCCGCCCATCTGTCCCGCGCCGATGACGCCGATCGTGTGAATCGTCTGAGTGGTTGCCATGACCAGAGTCTATCGAGATTTCCCCGCTCGAGATTGCCCGCCAAGGCGCCGCGCCGGGATTCCACGCCGCCGAGCGGGTAGGCTTGGCCATGCCGAGCATCGAGCAACTGGAACGGCTGCTGGCGGCCGACCCCAACGACGCCTTCACCCTCTACGCCCTCGGGCAAGAGTTTGCCAAGCGCGGCGAGTCGGACAAGGCCGTCGCGTACTACGACCGCTCAATCGCGGTGAACCCCGACGATGGGTATACCTACTTCCACAAGGCCCGGGCGCTGCAAGCGGCAGACCGCGTGCCAGAGGCGATCGCCGCGGTCCAGGCCGGCATCGCGGCGGCTCGTCGGGCGGGCGACAACAAGGCGCTCAACGAACTGGGTGGGTTGCTGGATGAACTGGACGACTAGTCGGAAAAGACGTGCGCTCCTCCGAGACGCACCGGAACCAACAAAAGGATCTTCATGTCAACCGACCGAGCCGGACTCGCCAGCAATTACAACTTCAAACCCGACTGGGAAGTGACGCCCGTCGACACCAAGCAGATGCTCGACACCGGCGCCAACGTGCTCGTGATCGACGTGCGGCTCGAGCCCGAGTGGGACTTTGCCCACGTCACGAACACCGTGCACGTTCCGCTCGATGAACTCGAGGCGCGGGCCGACGAGATCCAGGCCCTCGCGGCGCAGAAGCCCGGATGCCTGGTGCTCGCGCTCTGCCACCACGGCGTGCGTTCGATGAAGGCCGCGGCGTACTTCCGTTCGATCGGTCTGACCAACGCCAAGTCGATTGCGGGCGGGATCGAGGCGTGGTCCAAGGGCGCGGACCCGAACCTGCCGCGTTACGAGCGCCAGGGCGCCAGCGTGTGGCCCGCCACCAAGCAGTAAGGGCGATGCGAAGCCGCCTTCGCGTCACGGAGTCTTCGGGAAGAGGACCTTGATCTTCTTCGGCGAGGAGTTGCTCAACCACTCCGAATTCGGAGTAACGGTTGGTCCGGGGAAATAGTACTGGACGGTTGTTGTTGCATCGGGAACAACGAGCACCTCGTTGAGGAATCGCTCGTACTCAGCCTGAAGCTGATCAAAGGGCAATCCGTCGTTCAACGCTGTTACCCTTTTCAGCCCGGTGCGGCTCGTTCGCAGCGCGGCATAGCTTGGAAGATATCCCGACTTGCTGCCATAGGGCGTCGGCGCAAGCTTCACCAACGCGTTCGGCGTCAGGGCCGAGGTCCAGCCATTCGCGCCGACCGGGATTGCATCGGGATACTGGTTGGTGATGTTGTCGAAGACGAACGGATTGTTGAACTGATTGTCCCACTTATTACGGCCGCCGGCCAGCGGCACATAGACCTGGCGGATCATGTTTGCTTCAGGGCAGAGCACGTTGTTGTACGCCTGCGTGAAGACCTGCGTGAAATCCATGTCATCGACAAAGCCGTCAAAGTTCAGGTCGGCGCTGCAGCCGGGGGGCATCTCCGGCGCGGCGCAGTCCAGAATGTTGTACTGAGCCGCGAACTCCTGGAAGTCGAGGTCGTCGACGAATGCATCGTTGTTGATGTCGCCCGGACACGGCGGCCGCTCGGACATCACGAGCCAGTGAGTCAGGATGATGCCCTTGCCCTTGGTCGTGATGGGCGGATCGAAGCCGGTCACGTCGAACTCGAACGGCGACGCGACGTCGAAGCCCGGCAACGAGAGGAACGCGAACGAGAGCGCGGCGTCCAGCTTGTATGGGTTGTAGAACACCGAGAGCTTTTCGTTGTTATGCGGCTTATTGGCGTCCACAAGCGAAAACATATAGGACCGGAAGATGCGGACCTCGAACTGCGATGAAATCGAGACCAGTACGCTCTGATAGCTGGCGAGAGGTTGCGAGACATTCAGGTCGGCATCCGGCCAGACTGCTGCTTGCCACGGCTCGAGGACAACAGAGAGCTTCTCGTCGTCAAGGAGCTCGAGCGGATCTGAAATGTCGGCCGGATCGGAGGAAATGTTCACCCAGGCGAGATTCAGCGGATCGCCGCCAGTGGGCGGCGTGAACCCCTCCGTGGTGTACGCGCCCGGGTAGTTCCAGCTCAGGTTGATCGAGCTGACGCCACCGGTGTGATCGAAGGAGTTGAAGACCTCCTTGGGCTCTGTTTCGGTATCTCGATCCGAGAAGGTTGTACCCGGAACGATCACCTGACCGGTGAGATCGTTCCGGATCCAAAGCACGCGAGAGCGTGCATCCTCCGGCGCTCGCGCCGCCGCCGCGACGGCACCGCTCGGCACCACAACCGTCGGCGCGGGCATGATGAGCTTCCGCGGCTGCGCGGCAACCTGTGCGGATGCTGACGCAGCGACAAGCGATGTCACGACACACGCGGAGCACGCGAACCGGGCCGAAGCAGACACCATGAAAACTCCCCTCGAGGATGGACGGTCGACGCACAATCTATACGAGGCGATGCCGCGGGCTGTTGCCTCGTGGACACGAGATCGCTCCCCTCGTTGCCACCGGGTTCTATCGGCCGGGCCTGGGCGCAGGTTGTCTGACGTTCAGTATCCGGCTTTCACGCCCGATAATCACCGCTTCGCCGCGGCCATCGCGTCGACGAACTGATCGAACAGGTACGACGAATCGTGCGGCCCGGGCGAGGCCTCGGGGTGGTACTGCACGCTGAAGACCGGCTTGTGCTTCATCCGGAACCCCGCCAGCGTCTGGTCGTTCAGGTGCGTGTGCGTGGGCTCGGCTCCGGCCTTCTCCAGGGAAGCGCGGTCGACGGCGAAGCCGTGGTTCTGGCTCGTGATCTCGACCTCACCGGTGACGGTGTTCAGGATCGGCTGGTTGATGCCACGATGGCCGAACTTGAGTTTGTAGGTCGTGGCGCCGATCGCCAGCGCAAGCAGCTGATGCCCAAGGCAGATTCCGAAAGTCGGAACGGTCACGTCGTTGTCGCCGACGACCGCCCGCAGGGTGGCGATGGTCTTCTCGACGGCGGCCGGGTCGCCGGGGCCGTTGGAGATGAAGAGGCCGTCGATCTCACGGGCCTTGTAGCGGCGTTTGATCTCGTCGGCGGTGATGTCGTGGGGAACGAGCGACACCTCGCAGCCGCGTTCGGTAAGGTTGCGCAGGATGTTGCGCTTGGCGCCGCAATCAAGGGCGAGGACGCGGAACTTCTTCTGATCACTCGAGGGCACGCCGACCGGGGTCCAGTCGCCGAGGTCTTCGCTCCACGCCGACGCGCTCGAGCAGCCGACCAGGGGAACGAGGTTCTGCCCGGCCATGCTCGGGTTGTTCTTGGCGAGTTCGACCAATTCGGCGTCCGTCTTGGCGCCGCTGCCGCTGTCGGGTGCGTCGGTCAGGACGCCCTGGATCGAGCCGGTGGTGCGGAGTTTCTTGGTAAGGGCCCGGGTGTCAACGCCCTCAATGCCCAGGACGTTGTTCCTGGCGAGATAGGAGGACAGGTCGCTGGTGGCGCGGAAGTTGGAGTGCAGCCGCGCGAGTTCGCGGATCACGAAGCCCGAGACCTGTACCTTGTGGCTCTCGACGTCTTCCTCGTTCACGCCGGTGTTGCCGATGAGCGGGAAGGTCTGTACCAGAATCTGGCCGGTATAGGACGGGTCGGTCAGCGATTCCTGATAGCCGCAGACGGCGGTGTTGAAGACGACCTCGGCGCGGGCGATGATGCCCTTGCCGACCGCACCGAATGCCATACCACGGAGCACGGATCCGTCGGCCAAAGCGAGTCGGGCGAGGGGTTTGCTGGCGTTCCGACGCGGAGAGGGAGTCGAGGTGGGCATCGGGCCGGAGTTTAGGAAGCGTCGGGACAAACGTCACGCGCCGGAGCCGCGTCGGGGCCGAAATCGCGTGCCTTGGCCGCGAACTTTCATTCGCCCCGTCACTTCCTCTCCGCCCGTGATTCGATGGGCAGGAAGTCGGACGCACGGCCCTCGGCCCACTCCTTGAACTTGGGCCAGAAGATCTCGCGGAGCAGGATCTTGACGCAGGCGGCGACGGGGATGGCGATGAGCAGGCCGTAGATGCCACCAATCGCGCCGCCGGCGAAGGAGGCGAAGACGATGGTGGGCGTGTCCATGCCGGTGTTGTTGCCCTGGATGGTGGGCGTCAGGACGTAGTCGTCCAGCATCTGGCAGCAGATGTAGACGACGATGGGGCCGCCGAGCATCCACCACCAGGTCGCCTGCCAGGCAACGCCGCTGGGCTCAATAGCCATGGCGATCATCGCGGCGGGGACCACGATGAAGTGGATGTAGGGCATGATGAAGAGGACGCCGACGAGCGGCCCGAAGATGAGCGGGGCGGGCACGCCGACGAACCAGTAGGCGATGGTGGCAAAGACGCCCAGGATGGCGCAGATGGTGACGCGCCCGCGGACGAAGCCGGCGATCACGCGGTCCATCTGGTGCAGCAGGTCGATGATGCGGCCCTTGCGGCGTTCGGGGATCAGGCTCTCCCAGAAGGCCAGCACGCTGCCCCAGCCGGTGCAGAAGAAGAAAAAGAAGAACGCAGTGAGGCAGCCGGTGAAGATGAGGACGCCGACGGAAGTGACGAGGCTGGCGGCGGCGGAGAAGGCGTTCGCGCCGGTCGCGACCACCTGCTTGCTCAGCTCGCGGGAGTTGTCGCGGATCCACAGCAGCCCGCTGCGGACGATGGCCCCCGCGTCCTTGGGAGCGGCGGCTTCGATGGCATCCGACTCAGCGGTGCCGGCCGGGGCTTGGTTTTTCAGCTTTTCCTTGACGAGGAAATCCCGCAGGCGGCCCCAACCCTCGCTGGTGATGCGGGCGCGGAGCCCCTCGTCGTCCGGCTTGTCCACCGAGCGCACAAGCAAGTCGATGTTGCCCGCGGTGTTCTGGGCGAGGTGCAGCCCCTGCACGACGCCGAAGGTGGTGACCAAAACCGCGGGGACGACGACGGCGGCACCGGCGAAGAGGATGATGCCGGTGGCGGCGCCGTTGCGGGAGACGAACTTCTTGCGGGTGAGCCAGCTGACCAGGGGCTCGAAGAGATACGCCAACGCGATGGCGAGCAGAATCGGAACGGTGACGATGCTGGCCACGTAACCGACGTAGATCACGCCCACGATGAGCAGGAGAATGAGCACGTCGCGAACGGGCTGGATCTCCCAGAGGTGGAGCGACTTCCAATCACGGGCGTTGGACGGCGGGTTCGACATTGTTCACCACAGAGACACAGAGGCACAGAGAGAGTCAGAAGGTACAAGGCATCGACACAAAGGCATGGCACGCATTGACACAAAGGCTCTCTGTGTCTCCGCGCCTCTGTGGTTCAATGCCGCGGTTCAATGTAGCGGATTGGCGCGCTATCGGCCGGCACCCGCGGACTCGCCGTCGCGCATGACGTCGCTGACGGAGCGGAAAGCCTCGTGGAAGTCGAAGACGCCCTCGAAGTCCTGGATGGTGTCCTCTTCGGTCTTGCGCATCAGGCCGAGGTCGACCATGGCGAAGACGATCTTGCCGAAGTCCTCGGTGCGTTTGATGTTCCAGCGGTGGAGCACGGTGCGGGCCATGAGGCCGTAGCGCTGCACGGCGTAGTTCTTGAGTCCGAGGCAGAGCTGCTGGCCATTAATGTGGCGGCTCTGGTCGTCCTGGGCGAGTTCCCGAGCCTCGTCGCGGTGGCCGTGGATCATGCGGACGGTGTGACCGAGGCCCTCGCTGACAAACTGGAACGCCTCGGGCGGATAGGGCGCGAGGGACTTGAGCTTGGTCCAATCGACCTGCTCGGGCGTGTCGCCGGAGGCAGGACCCGAGCCGCCTTGGGGGGCGTGCGGGAAGGACTGCGGGTCGTTGGGGTGAGGTTGGAAGGGCGTGGCGTCGGACACGGGTGCACTCCGCCGTCGGTTCTCGAACACCGACTCAGACTCTTTCCTTCGGCCAATGGTAGCGTGGTTTGCGAGAGATTCGGGGTGGGAAGTGATTGGATGCGGACGGGAGGGGTTTGGGTGGAGGATTTGGCGGCGAATTCTCGCTGGATGAAAAGTCGGTCTTGAAGCAATGAAGCGATTCGAACCCACCCCCCGGCCCCCTCCCTCTGGGAGGGGGAGTGGTCACTTGCGTTTCGTACGCGGCCGCGGGGAGCGGCTGGCGTGCTGGGTTTCGGGATCGACGAAGCGGAGAAGCCGTTTGGCCCAGGCTCCGGCGTAGTCGACGCCGATGCGGGGTGTGCGGAGCGGGCGGCGGGTGGGGCGTGTTGAGCGGGCGGCGGGCTCGAGCCAGAGTCTGTCGCTGGTCACGAGATCGACGGCGTTGAGCTCGCGATCGATGGCGAAGGCCTGACACAGGCGTGCGGGCCCGGAGGCGATGAGGCGGTCGGAGGCGGCGGCTCCCATGCCGCGGAGGTCGCGCATTTCTTCGATGCCTTCGAGCGGCTCCGCGGCGCGGATGAGCACGGCTTGGGGGTCGCCTTCGGCCGCGCAAACGACGTTGAAGCAGAAGTGCATGCCGTAGGTGAAATAGACGTACGCGGTGCCGGGCTTGGCGTACATGGCTTCGTTGCGGGGCGTACGCCGCCCGCCGAAGGCGTGGCTGGCGCGGTCGCGGACCCCGATATAGGCCTCAGTCTCGACGATGCGGCCGCGGAGGATGAGGCCGGAGGCGAGGCGGCGGGCGAGCGTGGTGCCGAGCAGGTCGACTGCCAGCGTCTGAGCGTCGCGAGCGAAGTCGCGTCGGATCACGCGCACGCCAACATCAACGCCGATCGCGCTCATCCCCTGCCCCACTGCTCCCCTGCTCTCCTGCCCCACTGCTTACGCATACGCATGGAGCCCAGGCAGCAAGAGATTCACGCCGAAGTAGGTCCACAGCATCACGATGAACCCCGCGACGCTGAGCCAGGCGGTGACGAGCGCCTTGTTGCGACCGGTCGTGAAGCGCAGGTGGATGACGATCAGGTACACGATCCACGTAATGAGCGCCCAAGTTTCTTTCGGGTCAAAGGCCCACCAGCGGCCCCAGGAGTGGTCGGCCCACCAGGCGCCGAGCAGGATGCCGACGCCGAGCGTCCAGAACGCGAGCTGGAGCACGGTCATCTGGGCGGTGTCGAGTTCGTCGAGGATCTTCTGCTTCACGGGTGAGAAGCCGCCGGTATCGCTCGAGACGTCATCGCCACCGGTCACGACCGCGGTGGTGCCGGTGCCGCCGAGAGAGACTTGGGCTACGACGGACGCGGATTGAGCGCCGCGCATCTTCGCGGCGTAGTGCGTGACGAGGTAGAACGAGCTGATGATGAAGCCCAGCGCGATCAGGCCGTAGGAGACGAGGACGGTGGTGACGTGGTACTTGAGCAGCACGCTGGTGTTGAGGATGGCGGCCTCGCGCTCGATCACCTGACCGGGGATCGCGGTCTGCGTCGCTGTGATGAGAATCAGGAAGCCCACGCCCGCGGCGGCAGCGCCGAAGAGGTACTGGCGCTTGAGCATCATGATCGCCAGCCCCACCACCGCGGCGAAGAGGCTGACGCCGGTCATAGACTCGAACTGATTCTGGATCGCGAAGCGCTCGGCGATGATGCAACGGAGCGTGAAGCCCGTGGCGTGCAGGCCGATCGCGATCAGCAGAGTCACCGTGCCCAACCCCAGAAGCCAGCGGCGGCCGGTGCCGAAGCCGAGCACGAGCGCGAGGAACGTGAAGAAGTAGGCCCACATGCCCCACTCGAAGGCGTTGGCCTTGTTGTAAAAGATCTCAAGGTCACGCTTGGTGGTCGGATACTGGGCCGCGTTAATCGAGCGAACGCTGTCGGCCAAGGCCTTGATCGCGGCGTTGGCGCCGTCGGCATCGAGCTTGCGCCACGAGTCGCCGATCTTGCCGGCGGCAACCCGAGCCGGATGATCGGCGGGGAGCGTTGCCAGGTGCACCCACTGCTTATCGCTGGCCTCCGGAGCGACGAGCATCAGATTGGCCCGGCTCAGCCGCCAGATCTCAAGCTGCTGATCGAGCTTGCCGAGCGACTCGCGGTAGGGAGCCTCGGCAAAGAACTTCTGCGACACCGCGGGTCCGAACTCCTGCACCATGCGAGGGCTGATCCGCTGCAGCTTCAGCCAGCGGCTGATGCGCGACTCTTCCTTCTCGCCGAACGCCGCTTCGAGGAACGCGCGGCGAAGGGGCAGATAGTCGATCGCCAGCACGGGCTTCTCGTAGTAGTACGCCGGATCGATGATCAGATCGAAGAGCGTGAAGACCGGGTCAAAGAAGACCTTCTTGCCCGCGCCCTCGGGTGCGCCGAAGGAGTCGACCTTGCCGCCGTCGATCGGGGCGACGTCGAAGTAGCTCCTGCGGCCAGCGATCTTGAGGACGGTCTCGCGGGCCAGGGTATCCAAGACTTTCACACGCCCGCTGTGCCAGACCGCGAGATCGCGAAGCGGCTTGAGGTCAAGCTTGGCCGCGAACGCGCTCTTGTCGGCGATCGAAGTCGCAGAACCGATCGGTTGCGGCTCGCCAAACGGGCTGGGCAGTTCCGTCGCGTCCTTTGCAAGGACCTGGGACTCGGGATGCGCGTTGCCCTCGGGGGCGGTCTGCGCAACTGCCGGGAGCGTGAACAGCAACGCTGCCATCGCGGTCAAGCGAGCGGTCTGGACGGTGCTGGAGAAGACTCGGACGAGTTGAGAGATCATGTCGCCTCCGTGGCTCGATCACTCGCGCGGCGAAGTCGTCACCGACTCCGCCGGCTTGGGTTCGGACAATTCGCCGCTGGACGCCGCGTTCGACAAGCCCCTTGAACGCACGACAACGACATTGGGTTCGACCTTGGTGTTCTTTGGGATGTACGCACCCGTGGCGATGGCTTGCTGAATCAGTCGCTTCTCGCGGCGGACAAGATAGGGCTTGACGTAGAAGGCCCAGGGGATGCCAAGCGCCATCAGCACGCCGCCGAGAGCGATCACATGGATGCCCGGGTTGTTGCCGACCTGAAGAATGGTGAAGCGAGCCCGGGGGGCCGAGGCCATGCCGGCATCCGCGAGCTTCTGACTTTCGCGCCAGCCCTGTTCATCCCACGCCGCCTGACTCATTTTGAACTGATTGGGATCCAAGCCGCTGATCAGGCGGTACGCGACGTTGCGAATCCACGGCCGCTCGTCGCTCCAGATGAACGGTGCGGTGAGGGGCGCATTGAGACTACAAGGGTGCACGTATCCGCTGAACCCACCGGCAATCGGCTCGACACGGACGATCGATTCAAAGTCCCGGGGCGAGCCGCGGTGGTCGTACGAGATCATCTTGAAATCGACAAGTCGCAGCGCAAAGTCGCGGAACACATGGCGGGCGCGGCCGAACGTGAGGCTGACCTGCCGGCCGTCGGGCAGGTCGACGATACGGGACGATTCCGGGCCCATGCCCAGGAACTTTGCGAATGGCAGCCAGACGACGGTG
Source organism: Phycisphaerales bacterium (assembly GCA_947459215.1). GTDB lineage: Bacteria > Planctomycetota > Phycisphaerae > Phycisphaerales > UBA1924 > JAFEBO01. The sequence goes on along the minus strand of CANHCQ010000007.1, from coordinate 37,168 downwards.
GCCCACGCTCGGGTATTGGCGCGGCTCTGCGGCGGAAGAACACTGGGATCGACGCGAACCTCGACGCCAAGCATCGCCTTGTCGTGCGTGCCGATCATGCGGCGGTCGCGTTCTTCCCCCGGCACCGGCCGAGGGCGATCGACCTTCATCGCATGGCTCCAGCGCTGATCGATCTGCAGGCTGATGTCGGGCACGAAATCCTTGAGCAGTCCATCAGAACCAAGTTCGTCAATCACCCGCACCACGCCGCCGGGCTGGCGGACGATCGCCCGCGCCTTCTTCGTCGCCGGGTCCGGTTCATCGAAATAGACCTGCAGCACGCTCGCGTCGAGATACGCGATGCGGATCGACGGGTCCGCGGCGCGACGGTCCATGCGCCCGTCGGGCTTGGGCGTGTCCATGATGTCCTGGTTGAGTTCCGGGAATCGGTGATAGACATACCGCGTATAGGAGTCGCCTGCGGGAGGCTTGACCTTGATGACCGCGACGCTGCTGGTCGCACCCTTGTGCGTCTCGGTCACGATCGGGAACGGCGGCTCCGGCGTGATCTGATCAACGGTGAGCGTGTAGCCGCCGACGACGTGCGTGACGCCGGGAGCGATCTCCAGCACCTTGCGCATCGGCTTCTCGGCCAGCGTGGCGCCGGGCACTTCGACGACGATCGCGTGCTGTGAGTCGAGGGGCATCTGCTCGCTGAGATCGCGCCAGCGGTCCGCGCTCATGCCCATCGCTGCTCCGAGGGTGTACTCGATGCCGAGGGCGTCATTGACCGCGAGCCGCCGCGCCGGCAGGCCCGGCAGCAGGATGTAGGAAAACACCGGGGCGGTGTTGACCTTGCCGGTCTCATCGGGCCGCGCGCTCAGCAGAAAAATCGACCGGAGCGGATTGAACCGGAACCCCTCGCGGATCGCGGTGATGTCCTTGGTATCGATCTCGCGCCAATCCTCGGTCGGCTCGGCATAATTCGCGTAGCCGACGATCCGGAACTTGATGTCAGGATCGACGAGGTCGGCATGCGAATCGGGCGCCGGGATGTCGAGGGCCGGCTCCTGATTCGGCGTCTGCCAGACCCTCTGCCGGCGCGAGAGTTCGAGAATGGATCGCCCCTGGAACGCGCCCAGGTTGTAGTCGTTGTATCGCGGAATGTCGCTGAGCACGCGTTGCTCGAGGCCGTTGGGACCCCACGGCTTCATCTGGTTCACATAGAGCGCCACGCGGGTGGCGTCGTAGAACGCGTTGACCGCGGGCCCGGCGTCGGACGTGGGAGCCTTCGGATCGGCCGGATTCTGCTGAGCGGCGAGCAGCAGCGTGTCGCCTTCCTTCTTCAGACCGTTGTAGTACACGCTTCCGATCGCGATCGTGATGATGCCGGTGTGCACGGTGAGCACGCCGATGTTCTTGAAGTTGAACTCGATGCGCCGCAGCGTCGCGATGATCATGTTCGCGACGAACATCAGCAGAATCAGCCGCAGCGGCCACCAGTTGTAGAACTCAAGTTCGGACATCTCCAAACCGGGAAGACGCCGGATGGTGATGGCCTTGGTACGGTCGATGAAATCAGCAAAGAACCGCACGCCCCCACCGGTCGCCGGGTCGTAGTGCAGGATCGGCCACGCGAAGGTGTACCAGAGCCAACACCCGAGCACGATCGCCACGAGCGAGCCGATGATCGTCGCGAGGAATCGCGTGCCGCGGGACTTGATCAAGCCGCGCGCTGGCAGCACCAAAACAGCCCACGCGAGCCCGATCATGACGAAGATCGTCACGCCGTAGAACGCCTGGGTCAGCCCGAGCACCACGATGCCGATCGGCACGCTGGCCAGCACGCCGTAAAACGACACGAGCAGCAACAGCGTTACCGCGAGCGGGATGCTGCTGAACAGTCGCAGCAATGCCTTCAGCGGCCACGCCCAGGCCGGAAAGAATGCGTCATCGAATGCCAGACTTCTTCGCCACTTGGCGCTCATCGATCGCCCCGGAGGTTGCGCGCGGACCAGCCCGCGGTGACAACCCCCGAGTTTAGGTTGGATGAAGGCCCCGGATTGCGATCGGGCGACCAGTTCGATGCAGAAGAAGGCATCGAGCCACGCGGCATCGAAGCATCGTGCCGCGTGGCACATCCAATCAGGCTTCGATCCCGAAGAAGCGCTTGGTGTTCGCGTTCACCTGCGTCTCGAAGTCCGCCGGGGATATCCCTCGTGTGGCGGCGACCGATTGCATCGTCAGGCTCGCCATCCACGACTCGCACGGCCGCACCGAGCGATGCGGGTCGGGCGACAGAAACGGCGCGTCGGTCTCGATCATGATCCGGTCCGCGGGCACCAGCTTGATCGCCTCGCGCACCTCCGCGGCGTTGCGATAGGTCGCGACGCCGGTGAACGAGACACAAGCCCCAAAGTCCAGCAGCAAACGCATTTCTACGGGGCCGCCGGTGAAACAGTGGAAGACAAAGCGGGTGGGATCGAGCTTGGTGCTTTTGAGCACTGGGATCAAGTCCCCAAACGCCTCGCGGCAGTGCAGAACGACGGGCTTGACCGCTCCCTTCGCGTGCACCGACTCGATGAACGCGAGTTGCTCGTCGAGCACCGCCCGCTGCAACGTCGCGACCGGCTTGTCGTAGTGGTTGTCGAGCCCGAGTTCGCCCCAGGCGACGCACTTCGGCGAGCGGATGTTCTTCTCCAGATTCGCCCACTCGTGCGGCCCCTGGTCCGCGTAGAGCGGATGAACGCCGGCGGTGCACCAAACGTTTTCGTGCTGCTCGGCGATGGCGAGGGCGCTGAGGCAGTCCTTGGTGGTAGTCGAGATGGTGATGCAGCCGCGGACGCCGTGCTCGCGGGCCTTCGCCAGAACTTGTGGGATGCGGCCGGCGAAGTCGGGAAAGGTCAGATGGCAGTGCGTGTCGATCACGATGAAGGGTACGAGGCTGTTGCTCACGACGGGCAACCGCTCCGAAGACGCCGAGGCTGACGAGGCTCTGCGAGGAAGCCTCGGATCGATTGGAACATTCGCAATCGAGCCCGACGTGCGTTTCCGTCGCTCTCGCTGCGGGACATCCGAGGCTTCCTCGCGGACTCGTCAGCCTCGGCGTCCATCGCGTCGAGATTGATCGCGGGGCTTGCGTTCTACGCTTGCGTGTGAACGAATCGCCATCCGCACTTCCACTTCTTCCCGTCCGCCCCGCCAACGCCCACAAAGGGACATTTGGCACCGTTGCCATCATCGGCGGCTGCGCCCGAGCCGAGTCGCGGATGATCGGCGCACCCGCGATCGCGGCGCGGGCCGCGCTGCGGTCGGGCGTTGGGCTGGCGCGGATTTTGACACCAGAGCCGATCCTGAACGAAGCAATCACGATCACGTCCTCGGCGACCGGGGTCGCGCTGCCAACCGATTCGGAGGGGAACCTCGTGCCGCACGAGGCGGCGGCGGTGTTCGATGAGCACACGGCTGGCGCTCACGCGATCGTGCTCGGACCGGGATTGGGCTGGTCGAACGAGCCGCACTCCCCGCTCGCGGCGGGCACGAGCGCGGTGGTGCTGCGGGCCGCGCTGCACGCCGAGTGTCCGCTGGTGCTTGATGCAGATGCGCTGAACTGCCTCGCGGCGACGCCGGACTTTCAGCGCGACCTGCGGGCCCCGATCGTCATGACGCCTCACCCGGGCGAGTTCGCGCGGCTGGCGGCGGCGCTGTCGATGAAGACTCCGGATGCGAGCGAGCCGGCGCGGCTCGCCGCGTGCGAAGCGATGGCGCAGCGGCTGGGCTGCGTCGTGGTGCTCAAGGGCATGCACACGGTGGTGAGCAACGGGCACGAGAGTTGGATCTGCCGCCGCGGGCACGCGTGTTTGGCGACCGCGGGCACGGGCGATGTGCTCGCGGGGTTGCTGGGCGGGCTGATCGCACAATTCGTGCGGCTGATGCCGATCGCCGGAAAGACGATGCCGGGGACACTCTCACTGATGGACTGCGTGCGCGTCGGCGTCGAGGCCCACGCGATCGCGGGCGAGCGATGGGCGGCGAAGAACGCCGAAGCCGGGTTGCTCGCGCTCGAACTCGCGGACTTGTTGCCAGAAGTGCTGGACGCGATGCGGGCGAAGTGATTACTTGGTGGGATCTGTGGCCGGCGGCTGCTGCTTGAAGGGGTCAGCAGCATTCCAGCGAGCGATCCAGAGCTGGCTGGAGGGCTTGGCTTCGCCCGCGATGGCCTCGCCGCGTTGGGAGGTCCACATCAGCCATTTGCCGTCTGCGCTAAACACCGGCAAGACGTCAGCACCACCCGCAAATGTGACTCGCCGTGTTACCAAGTTCTTCCGGGTGAATCCCTCTACCTCGACGAGCGTGCCTGACCCTGAACCGCTTTGGATCTTGTAACGCCGATTCAAGTCGTAACGATCATCCCAAGTCCGCGTGTAATCTCTAGTGCTCAACACGAAAATCTCATAGTTGCGATGACTCACTTCGCTCGTCGAGTAGGCAAGCATCCCGCCTTTCGGATACCAGAACGGGCCCCAGTTCACATGGGAGTTGTTCGTGAGCTGCGTCTCGCTTGATACTCCGACGATGCGTCCGTCAGAAGCACGACTCGTGTCGGCGGTATAGAGCTGAAGCATGTCTGTTCCGGCTCTGTCTGAGCGAAAATAGATGTATTCCGGGAATGGCATTCCGTTATCGATCCCCCAAAATGGCCCGCCGTCGTATCCCGGGGCGATCACCATCGGAATCTGCGCCTTTGTCGACGTGTCATACACCCAAATGTCGGCATCGGGCTTCTCGCCGGTCTGCTTCGCGGGATCGACATTCGCATACAGCACGTAGCGTCCGCTCGGGTCCCAGCTCGCTTCGGCGCAGTACCCCGGTCGCTCGAACATCGGCGTCGGCTTGGGCTCCTCGCCTTCCTTCAGCGTGCGGAGGTCGAGCGTCACCACCTTCATGTTCTCGGGGAACGACCAGACGTATTTGTTGGTTCCGACCTGGAAGCCGGGCTTGTTGGGTGCCACCGGCGGGTCGATCGTGCAGCCGAAGAGGATCAGGTTCTCGTCCTTGGGGTGGAACCAGCCGCAGGTGTTGGCGCTGCCCTTGGGGCTGACGCGGCGGACATTCGCGAGCCCCACCGGCCCGCCCTCGGCGTCGCGGGCGAGGTCAGCGACGTACATCGAGTAGTGCTGCTCGGGCTCCTGACCGGCGGGCGGCACGGGAACCGCCTGGAAGATGATGCGGCGGCCGTCGGGGCTGAAGTAGGCCTCGCCCGCCTTCACGAAGTCGCGCCGGAACGTGAGCTGCGACCAGTGGCTCAAGAGCGGCGCCTCGGCCTCGCGCCAATTCACCTCCGGCTGCGGCTCGGCCTTCGTCGGCGTGCCGGGCTGAAGAGCGGTGACAACGAGCGGCAGGATGAGGGCGTGCATCATCGGGAATCCTCTTCGGTGTGCATGCGATCATTGCATGGCCGCGGGTCGGGCTCCAGCCCGTTGCATCGGGTCCCACGAGTCCGCGGCGGCTCGGAGCCGCGCGACTCGTGCCGTTCGCAGCCTTCGCTCCGGGCCGCATCAGTCGCGCCGTGCTGAGCCGCGGCGGACTGATGGCCCCGCAGAGAGCCCCTTCACGGCGGGTGCGTCGCGTGCGAACGATCCCTCCTTGCCCGATCCGCACACCATTCTCGGCGACATCCGTCTCGTGCATGTCCACGAGCGCTTTGTGGTCGTGGACAAGCCGAGCGGCGTGCTCTCGGTTCCGGGCATCGGGCCGGAAAAGGCCGACTGCGTCGTCAGCCGCGTGCACGCGGCGTTCTACGCGGGAGATGCGAACAAGCCGGCGCTGCCGTCGAATCACTTGATCGTGCACCGGCTCGACATGGATACTTCGGGCCTGATGGTCGTGGCGCTCGACGCGGACGCCCAGCGTGAGCTGTCGCAGCAGTTTCACGACCGCATCCCCGAGAAGTCGTACGTCGCGCTCGTCGACGGCATCGTCGAAGTGGATGAAGGCTTCATCGATCTGCCGATGCGGCTCGACGTCGACAATCGGCCGTATCAGATCGTGGACCATGTGCAAGGCCGCCCGGCGCAGACGCACTACCGCGTGCTGGCCCGCGAGATTGACCGCACGCGGATCGAGTTTCGGCCGGTGACCGGTCGCACGCACCAGTTGCGGGTGCACGCGGCGTACGGGCTTCGGCATCCGATACTCGGCGATGTGCTGTATGGGAAGAGCGCCGCACCGCGACTCATGCTGCACGCGCGTTCGCTGAGCTTCCTCCTGCCCGGGACGCGGACGCGGGTGGAGTTTGATTCGCCGGTACCGTTCTAGTTGTCCGCCAACGCCTTCGATCGCCACACGACCAGCAGAGGCACGAAGGCGAAGAGGAGTTGAATTACGACGCCGAGAACTCCCGCGGGCGTCGTGACTTTCTCGAGGTAGGCCGCGGTCGACGCTCCCATCGCGCGGGCGAGACCGAGTTCAGCGAGCTGGAGCAAAAGCCAGGCGAGGCCGCCCATGCCAAGCGTTTCTGCGGGCGTCCACGCCGGACGGCGACCGAGCACCCACGCGGCAGCGACCCATGACACCGTGAGCATGATCGGGGCTTCGATCGCCACGGCGACAAGCGGCGCAAAGCCTTCAAGCCACTTCGCGAGCATGGGCTCGACAAGCATCACCCGAAGGGCTCCGAGCACAAATCCCGCAGCGAAGGCCAGAAGCCAGTACAGAAATGCCGCACGGATGATCTTCATCGCCGCCTCCTCGGGCGGGACCGGATCGATCCCGCCGCGTCACCGTGCCGTTGCCGGCTGCGTCGATCGTGGCTGCACCACGATCTCGACCCGCTTCTCGCGTGGTGCCTGTTGGTGCGTCTTCTTCGCCCGGTGCTGCGACCAGTCGGTGACGAGCAAGTCCGGTGACTGCGGGCCGCTGTGGACCTTGAGAATGTCGTAGACGTTGTCGCGCTGAGCGGGCAAGAAGCCGCCGCCGCGGATGAGGCGGCAGAGCACCGCCTCGTCAAGGCAGTACGTCGTGCCCGCGCTGCTCACCACGTTCTCTTCCATCATCACGCTGCCCATGTCGTTGGCGCCGTAGGTCAGGCCAACCTGCCCGATGTGCGGGCCCATCGTGACCCACGACGAGCCGATGGAGTAGATGTTGTCGAGGAAGAGTCGCGAAAGGGCCTGCGTGCGGAGGTAGTCGCTGCTGCCGCTCATGCGGACGCGACGGCCGAACTCGGGGCTCATCGTCTTGTAGTCCACATCCTCGTTCTTGCCCCAGTCGAACGCGCGGGCGACGGTGTCGCCGGGGAACTCGGTCTCGAGCTCGCCGGGGTTCGCGCCCCAGTCCTTGACGCGGCCCAAGGGCGTGTTCTCGCGCTGGAAGGGCCAGGAGATGAACGCCTTGTAGTGCCCGCCGCCCTTGGGAAGGTGACGCCGGGCCGGGCTGATGAGCCGCGCGTTCGGGTACTTGCTTTGGATCTTTCCATGCGTGGGCATCGCGAAGACGTTGTCGTCCTCGCTGGCCTGCCATGGCGTGGTCGCGAAGTCACGCAGCGCCCGGTCCTGCCACTCTCGGACCAGCATCATGTGGTGCACGCGGTCGGCGTAGCCCTCGATGTGCCCGAACATCATCGTCGCGCTGGTGAACATGCCCAGCGAGTGGGCGACGTACATCACAGTGAGCCACGACTCGGCGTCGCACTTGCCCAGGCCGATCTTGCGGCGGACCGGCCCGGCGAAGATCTCGCCGCCGCCGCCCGGCACGCTGTCGAGCCCCGCGTCGCGCAGACGCACCATCACCCAGCGGACCTTTTCCTCGAAGTTCTTGCCCGGCGGGTCGAAGAAGTGGACGAACTCGACAAACTCCGGCGGTGAGAAGCCGTGCACGTGGATGTGCGGGTACTTCTCCTTGATCGCGCACAGCAGATCGAGGTACCAGTCCAGCGGCAACTCAGGGTTCATGCCGCCCTGCATCAGGATCTGGGTGCCACCGATCGCGGCGAGTTCGCCGACCTTTTCAAGCAGAGCTTCGTACGAGAGCGTGTACGCGTCGTGTTCATCGCCGTCGCGGCGGAAGGCACAGAAGGTGCACTTGGCGTTGCAGACGTTGGTGTAGTTGATGTTGCGGTCGATGATGTAGGTGCGGAAGGTGTCGCCGTGGATGGCGCGGCAGCGGGCGTCGGCGTAGCGGCCGAGCGTGGGCAACTGCATCGCACGGAAGATCTCAAGAGCCTGATCAGGCGTCAGCCGGGCTTCGCCGCGGACCACCGCGTTGAGCAGTCCCGTGTCGAGGGCGCTGGTGTGCGGGCTGGTCTTGGGGGGTGTGTAGAGGTTGGACATGGGTTCGATCCTCGAAGGCCGCGGCTGGGTGGTGCTGGACTGTGAAGAGTTCGCCAAGGCCGAGCGGAAGCTTCGGAGTTTTCAGGATTCTTTGAAAGATAGGTTCTGTCGAGCCGGTTTGCAAGCCGGTTTGGGCCTCCGTTTCCGGACCTCGCCGCCGGGACGTTCACCCTGGGGCAGACCTCGGACCCCCGCTGAATCCCCGGCGGTTCTGGGCCGATGCACCCACCGCGGGACGGACGTTCGGGGCCGCGTTGTCGCATTCATGGAGGCGCGGCGTCATGTCACCTGTCACACCGTCTCACGCCGCCTCGCCCGCACTCCTTGCACTCCGCCACGGCGTGACAATCTTCGGCGTGGTCCTCGCGTTGGCGGTCGCGATGCAGGGTCTGACCTTCGGCTTTGCGCACTTCACCAGCGCGCGATACACCAGCGTGACGGCGCCAGTCGCCGCGAGCGACGACAAGGCGCTCAAGGTCGTCGAAACGCCTCCCAAGAAACGCATCTCCCTCGAAGAAGCGATCCATGACCCGCAGGAGACGGCGCGCCAACTCGGTGCCGGCGATTCGACGCTGCGCGCCGTATCGGAGACCGCGTGCGCTTTGGGCCTGATCAGCGCGTTCGTGCTCCTGGCCCAGAGTTGGATGGCGGTCGTCGTCGCCTCGGGGGCGGCGATCGTGGGCGTCCAGCGAGCCGTCTTCGGGGCCACGATCATCACGACGCTCTTTGCGATGTCCGTCCCGTGGTCGAGCGCCGTTCCGGCGTCAACCGTCACCGGGTTTCTCTGCGGCTACACACCCATGACGCTCGCCAGCGAGGCGGGCAAGGCGGGCGCCCGATCGGAACTGGTCGTCGTGCTCATCCACGGCGTGTCACCGATGGTCGCGATCGCGTTGCTGGTCTGGGCCGTCTCGTCAATCCGCCTGGGCATCGCCGCCGGCATCCTGCAGCACCGACTCGACCCGGTGATCGAAGCCGAACTCGCAGCAGTGCGTGAGCGGGGCGCCAGCAGCGTCTACGGCACGCGTGCGGCGGGCGACTTTGATCGCGCCATCGCCGCGGCGCCGCAACCCTTCCGAACCGAGCCCGTCGCGGCACCGTCGCCCGCGCCGTCGATGCCGCGGCCCGAGCCGCTGCGGATCGCGGGCGACAACGAAACCGAGCGGGCGATGAAGGAACTCGAGAGACTCGCGCCCAAGCGTCGCACCGCGGAAGAGCCGCTGAAGCCGACGGGCACCGACCCTCTGCGCCGCCCGATCTGAGGCGTCGTTTGCCGATCTGATCGACATCACCTGGTCTGCGCATGAACATAGCGCGGCCCGTGACCCCAGACGAAGCACCTTACTCATCGGTGTCGTCAGGACGCGCGTTCAGGATCGCCTCGCGAAGTTCGTTCCACCCGCGGTCGAAGGTGAGATCGAGTTCGGGGATCACGACCGGGCAGGGCCAGACATCCGGCTTGACCCGCCGCAGCTTTGCCCAGTCTTTCGCGGTAACGACGATGCCCGCCGCCGGGCTGCGCTGGGCAAGGTTGAGCAATGCACCGGTGGTAGCGACGGAGAACGGGTCGTGATCCGGACGCACGAACTCTTCGACATTGGACGCGGTGGCCGCCTTTACCGAGGCGATGAACGCCGCGGGATTGCCGATGCCGCACGCGGCGACAACGCGCTTGCCGCGCAGCCACGCGACCGGTTCGCCGCGCTCCGCACCGCGGTCGATGACGCGGAGCGATGACCATGCATGCCGCGCGATCGCGATCGGAATGCCGCCGCCGATGGCGGCCAATTGCTTGACGAGCGCATCGAGCTCCGCGGCACGGACGCTCTCCGCGTGCGTGATGACGGCCCAGTCGGCCCGCGCGAGCGACTCCAACGGTTCGCGGAGCGTTCCAGCGGGAAAGACCCGATCGCGCAGCGGGTCCTTGCTCGCATCGATGAGCACGATGTCGAGTTGCCGCGCGATGCGGCGGTGCTGAAATCCGTCATCGAGCACCACCGCGTCCACGCCCTTGCCCTCGGGCGTTGCGAACAGATCGAGCAGGCCCTCGAGTCGGTTCGCCTGGGCGACGACGGGAACTCCCTCAAGTGCGGCGGCATACTCCGCGGCCTCATCGCTGAATCCCGCCTTCGCCCCGTATCCACGCATCGCAATCGCCGGCTGCCGCCCCGCATCACGAAGTTCACGCACGACCTTCTTCACCAGCGGCGTCTTGCCCGTGCCGCCAAGCGTCAGGTTGCCGATACTGATCACCGGCCGATCGATTTCCACCACGCCCCGACCCGCATCGAACGCGCGGTTGCGCCGTGCCATCACCATCGCGTACACCGCCGACGCCGGCGGGCCAAGGAACCGCAAAGCACGCGGCAGAGGAGACTCAGCCATCGCGTTGCCCCGGTTCCCGCTCGACCGCGTCGGCATGTTCGACGGGCCGCTCATCGACATGCGTCTGCGGCTGACCGAACGAGTCGCGCAGCGAGCGCCGCTCACGTCGATAGAGAACACCTGTGTTCACGATGTCGATCGTCGCCAGCACGATCAACATGAGCAGCATGAAGATCACCAGCGTCCACACGAACACGAAAGACCGCGCATCCGACGGCGTCACCACGCCGAACGCCGCGGCACCCAGCGGTACCAGCAGCAGCATGATCCAGCCGTTCGCAAGCCGGATACGCCGCCGCGTGGACGGCATCGGGGCGTGTGAAACAACCAGAAGGTGCACCGCGACAACAAGCAACAGCACCACGGCCACGGGCAAGACGACCCACGAGGGCAGTAGAGGCGTGTTGCTCTCAGCCAGAACAATCACGCCCGCACCGCCGCAGCGTGCCGCTGGTTCGGGGATCCGTCCGGCCAGACCCGACGCAGCAAGTCCAGCTTGCGCAAGAGCGCATCCATCGGCAGCCCCATCACGCCCGTCGGATCGCCCGCGAACGTGATCGGCCAACCCGCTTCAAGACGCTCCCGAAGGTTGTAGCCGCCGGCTTTTCCGTGCCACTGGCCGCCGGCGAGATAGCGTTCGATCTCCGCGTCACTGACACTTCCCCATCGCACCACCGCGTTTGTCGCGAAGAGCGACCTTCGTGCCGGGACGATCGTGACGCTCGAACGCGGGTCCAACTCGATGATCGCGACACCGGTCACAACCTCGTGCTCGGCGTCCCGGAAGATCCGCAGCATGTCGCGGGCCTCGCTCGCGTCACGCGGTGTTCCGATCATCGCATCCCCGGCCACACACGCCGTGTCAGCGCCGAGCACCCACGTCCGCTCCTTGATCGCACCCGCCGCGAGCGCCGCACCGGCAGAGGCTTTCAAGTACGCCAGCGCAGCGACCCACTGGCGCGGCGCGACGGCGCCGGGCACGAGTTCGGAATCCTCCAGACCCGGATGCTCTGCGACATGCCGAAGGTCTGCCGCGGTCAACAACTCACGACGCCGGGGTGAACGACTCGCCAGCCAGATGAGTGGCTGCGTCACATCGTCCGCGGCTTCCCGCGACAGACCTGGAATGAGATTGGAAACGATGCCTCCCTGCACGCCGGGATTCTACGAAAGCACGCCCTGCCGCACTTGGCTCGACTTTCCGACATGCGCCACGGCGTTCTGGAACATCCGCAGCCCCGGCGTCGGCCCGCGGCGGACGGCTTCCGGCAGCCGCGTCCAGTACGGATGCCGCGTCCAATCGAGGTACCGCTCCGGATGCGGCATCAACCCAAACACCAGGCCCGAGGCGTCACACAACCCCGCGATCGCGTTCTCTGAACCGTTGTAGTTGTCCGCATACCGCAGCGCCACCCGCCCGCTGGACTCGATCGCCCGCAACACTTCGGGCGAGTCGCAGACAAGCCGGCCCTCGCCGTGGGCCACGGGCAGCGTCCAGACATCCGCCCGGAACTCAGGCGGAATCGACTCCTCCACGCCCTTGGTCCACACGCAGCGGCTCGTCGGCTCGGCGTTCATGCCCACCCAGCGGTCGCAGAAGCGTGCGGCGATGTTGTCGGTCAGCGCCACGGTTTGCTTCGGAGCCGCGTCGGTCGGCCAGTTCAGCCCCGCATCCGGCCCCGGCAACAGCCCGATCTGCACCAGCACCTGAAAGCCGTTGCACGCCCCGATGATCGGCGTGCCTCGTTCCACGGCCTCACGCAGTGCCGGATACAGCCGCTCGCGGCAGCGCATCGCGAAGACCCGCCCGCTGGCGATGTCATCGCCGTATGAGAAACCGCCGGGAAAGCCGACGAGTTGATAACCCGCGATCTGCGTTGGGTCGGCGATCAGCGCGTCGAGGTGGACCAGCGTGGCAGTCGCGCCCGCCATCTCGAAAGCGCGGCACATCTCCTGATCGCAGTTCGTGCCCGGGGCACGCAGAACAAGGGCTCGCGGCGCGTTGGCTCGGCTCATGTTTGATCGTATGGCCGATCGCGTGAACGCTCGCATGGTCGGTCAGACCGGCCGCAGCTTCCGGAACGCGTCGATCGCCTTCTCGCGTGCCTTCACGCGGTCCACCAAGGGTTTGGGATAGTCGATCCGGGAGCGAAGCAGGCCGGGGAGCTGCTCGGGGTCGTGGATCGCCGGTCCTTGCACATCGCGCAGCTCGGGCACGAACTCGCGGATGTACTTTCCATCCGGATCAAACTTCTCGCTCTGGTTGTACGTGTTGAAGATACGGAAGTACGGCGCGGCGTCGGTTCCGGTGCTGGCCGACCATTGCCACCCGCCGTTGTTGCTGGCGAGGAAGCCGTCGATCAGGTTCTGCATGAACCACTTCTCACCCAATCGCCAGTTCAGGAAGTAGTCCTTCGTGAAGTACATCGCGACGATCATGCGGACGCGGTTGTGCATCCAGCCGTCGCGGAGCAGCTGCCGCATACCCGCGTCCACGATCGGCACGCCGGTGCGGCCCTGCTTCCACGCCTCAAGCCACCTCGGCTCGTCGTTCCACACGATCGCCTCGGTGTTCACCTGAAACGCCCGGTGCATGCACACCCGGGGGAATCCGACCATGACGTGCACGTAGAACTCACGCCACAGCACCTCGCTGATCCAGTGCACCGGACCGGGTGAGCCGTTCTCGAGCGGGTTGCCCTTCAGTCCCTTGTTCGCGGCGAGGTTCGCCTCGATACCTTTTTCCAGGCACTGCCGCGGCGAGATCGTGCCAACCGCGAGGTGGTGCGACAGCATGCTGGTGCCGTCGGTGCCGGGGAAGTCGCGGCGGTCCTTGTAGGGCACGATGGAATCGGCGCAGAACTGCCGAAGGCGCTTCATCGCCTCGTGCTCGCCAGCGGGCCATCGGGTGCGCCAGTGATCGCGACCCGAGGTTCCGTTCGGCTCGCTCGCGGCGTGCGTCTCGGGAACCGGCGACGGAGCGATCCCGGTCTCTGCCTGGCGCGACGGCTTGGCGAGCGTCGGGCAGCCACCGATCTTGTCCCAGTGTTTGAAGAACGCTCGCTTGAAGGGCGAATAGACCGTGAAGAACCGGCCCTCGCCGGTGCGGATCTCGCCGGGCTCGACGCAGATCTGATCGGTGTGGGCGTGGGCCTTAAGGCGAGCTGCGGAGAACGCATCGATCACCGCGGCGTCGCGCTTCGCCTCGTTGACCTCGTACTCCTTATTGAAGTGCAACTCGTCGCAGGCGTGCTTTTTCGCGAGTGCAGCCAAGACGCCGGGAATCTCCTTCGGCGTCTTGGCGGTCTCAATCAGCAGCGGGATGTTCAGCTTCGCCAAGTCAGCGCTCAGCACGGCGAGCGATCGCAAGATGAAGTCCACCTTGATCGGCGCGAAGTCGTGTGTTGCCCACTCGCCCGGCGAGAGCAGAAAGACCGCGACGACGCCCTTTCCGCTCGCGCCGCCAGCGCGGCGGCAGGCCTCGAACAACGCCGTGTTGTCCGTCACGCGAAGATCGGAACGAAACCACACCAGACTGCGGACACCCTGCGCCATGCTCATCCTCTCGATGCCGACGGATGGATCAACTCCCACACGAACCACCCCGCGAGCAATGCCCGAGCCGACCAACAGACCGTGCGAACCCAGTTTGTGCGCACCAGCAGCCGCACGACCGCGATGTCAATCGTGCCCGACACTTGCTTCTGCAGCCGCGTGTGCAGCGGCACCTGCACCGCGAAGGTGGAGATCCAAACCACCACCACCAGTGCGAAGGAGATCCAGAGCCAAGGCACGAGGCTCGCAGCGGGCTGCACGATTCCTACGAGCGGCAGCATGAGTGCCGCCGCGACCAGTTCGATGAGCATCGCGGGTGCGACGATCGGCGTGATCGCGTTCGCGTGCCGAGCGCATGCCGACGCCGCCCGCTGCGGATCGAGATCCGCGAGCATGGGATAGTGCACAATCTGGATGACCCAGATCAACCCAGCGAGGTACGCCGAGGCGGCGAAGTGCAGGAGGATGAGTAGTTCCGGAGACATGCAGCATCAAGCCTTGACGAGCCCCGAGCCTGAGCGAGCGGGTCCCAGCGACGTTCCCGCTCTCAATATCCGCTCGGAGTCCGTTTGGACAGGAACGCTATCGTTGCCCGCCGCCGAGCGGATGCGGCCGATGGCGGAATCTCGGAAGCGAAGCGGAGAGACGCGGGCGTGATGGAGCCGCCGGCACAATCAGTTCGACCGGACGGGACGCCGATCCCCAAGACCTCGCAGGCAAGTCTGGGGAGGCAGCTCCGGCGTCTCCGCGCCGTGGAGGTCGCGGCGAGCGAACCGGGCTCCGGACGACCCGGCCGCACGCGGCGTCGCAGCACCCCGCGCGGCGACTCCGCCCTGTGGCACGACGCCAACGACGGCCTTCATGCGATCGAACGCTGGTTCGCGACCAAGGGCTGGATTCCCTGGGACTTCCAGCACAGCGCGTGGGAAGCATTCCGCCGCGGCGAATCGGGACTCGTCCAAGTGCCAACCGGCGCCGGCAAGACCTACGCCGCGTACCTCGGCCCGCTGTCGGAGTTGATCGACGAGCATCTGGTCGCGCAGCATTCCATCGCGAGCGCGGGAAGCACCTTGCCTTCTCCCCCTCCCCGAGGGAGGGGGCAGCGGGTGGGTTCCGCAGGCGCCGAAATCGCACAAGACGGAGATGACACAAAGAAAACCCACCCCCCGGCCCCCTCCCTCCGGGAGGGGGAGTTGGATGCAGGGGCGACTTCCACGTCGCTCCGCGTCCTCTTCATCACCCCGCTGCGTGCGGTGTCGCGGGATATCGAGTTGGCCCTGCGTGCGCCGATCGACGAGATGGATCTTCCGCTGCGGGTCGAGTCGCGCACGGGTGACACGTCGCAGTCCGTCCGCGACAAGCAGCGTGAGCGTTTGCCCGAGATCCTGATCACAACACCCGAAAGTCTGTGCGTCCTGCTCACACGCGAGAACGCACCCGCGCTCTTCGCGTCGCTCTCTTCCATTATCGTCGACGAATGGCACGAGCTGCTCACCAGTAAGCGCGGCACGCAGGTCGAACTCTGTCTCTCCCGACTCCGCGAGTTCGCGCCCAAAGCCCGCACGTGGACGCTGAGTGCCACGCTGCCCAATCTCGAGCAGGCCGCGCGGGCCGCGGTCGGCATGGCCGCCCCCGAACCAACCATCATCCGCGGCGAGATGCGTCGCGAGATCACCATCAACACGCTCACGCCCGCTCCCGGCACGCGCATGCCCTGGGCCGGACACCTCGGCATGCACATGCTGCCGCGGGTCGTCGAGACGCTCGATCCGGCGATTTCCACGCTCGTGTTCACCAACACGCGCTCGCAGGCGGAGCTGTGGTATCAGGCGATTCTGCACGCCAAGCCCGAGTGGGAGCCGATCCTCGCCTTGCACCACGGCTCGCTCGATCGCGACGATCGCGAGGCCGTAGAAGGCGGCCTGAAATCGGGCGATCTCCGCATCGTGGTCGCCACATCGTCGCTCGATCTCGGCGTGGACTTCGCGCCCGTTGAGCGGGTGATCCAGATCGGCTCGGTGAAGGGCATCGCTCGGCTGATTCAGCGCGCCGGGCGTGCGGCCCATCGTCCCGGCGCCCCGTGCTCGATCCTCTGCGTGCCCACACACACGCTCGAGCTCATCGAGATCGATGCGGCCCGCCGGGCGATGCTCGAGTCCCGCATCGAGCCGCGGGTTCCCCTTCACAAGCCGCTCGATGTGCTCGCCCAGCACCTCGTCACCTGCGCGATGGGCGGCGGGTACGAGCCGGGCGCGATGTTCCAGCACGTCCGAACCGCCACGGCGTACGCGACGCTCAGCCGCGACGAGTTCGACTGGGCCCTCGACCTCGTCTCCCGCGGCGGGGACGCGCTTAAGGCCTACCCGCACTACCACAAGGTCGCGCTCGACAGCGGCCGCGCTCGTGTCGGTGACAAACGCCTCGGCCTGCTGCACAAGCTCAACATCGGCACCATCGTCGCCCAGCCCACGCTCGAGATCCGCTTTACCGGCGGCAAGCGCATTGGCAGCATCGAGGACGGCTTCATCACCCTGCTCCGTCCCGGGCAGAAGTTCGCGTATGCGGGCCGCTCGCTGGCGTTCGTCGGCGTCCGCGACGGCGTCGCCTACGTCCGGCCCGCGGGCGGGAAGACCAACAACACGCCGCGCTGGGCGGGAACGAAGCTGCCAATCTCCGAGTCGCTCGCGCGATCGGTGCGAGAGACGCTGGAAGTTGCCGTGAACGCCACCGCATCCACCGCGTCCAACGAACTCCTCCACGCTCGCGAGATGATCGAGGCCCAGCAGCGCCTCTCCATCATCCCGCGTGCCGACGAACTGCTCGTTGAGGCCTGCGAGACCCGCGACGGGCATCACGTCTTCGTGTATCCGTTCGACGGCCGCCTGGTCAACGCCGGGCTCGCCTCCATCGTCGCGTTCCGCATCTCGCAGGGACGCCCTTCCACGTTCACGATCTCCGCCAATGACTACGGCTTCGAACTGCTCTCGCCCACACCGATCGAGCTCGAGGGTGTCTTCACGTCCGACCTCTTCGACACGCAGCGTTTGCTCGAAGACGCCGCGTGCTCGGTGAACCTCGCCGAACTCGCCAAGGTGCAGTTCCGCGAGATCGCCCGCGTCGCTGGCCTGATCTCCCAGACCTATCCCGGCGCTCGCAAGACCGGGCGACAGGTCCAAATCAACACCGGCCTGCTCTACGACGTGCTCCGCGAGTTCGACCCCGGCAATCTCTTGCTGCATCAGGCCGACCGCGAGGTGATGGAGCGCCACTTCGAACAGACTCGCCTCGCCCGGTCGATGCAGCGGCTGTCCGCGTCGCGCCTGCGACTGATGCGCACGACGCAGCCGACACCGCTCTCGCTTCCGCTGATCGTCGAACGCGTCGCCGGCCAGATGTCCAGCGAGTCGCTCGCCGACCGCATCGAGCGCATGCAACAAGAGTGGGAACGCGACGCCGTCCGCGCAACGGGGGCGGGGTCTTCCATGCCCCGGCGCCAAACACCCAAACCACCCCATGAAACCCGGAGCCGCCCATGAACGCGCTCCGCATCGCCATCGCCGATCAAGCGGTCTCCCTCTATCCTCAACGCGCCGCGTTCTGGCACGAGCCTTCCACACTCCTCGTCGCTGACCTGCACCTGGGTCGCCAGCAAGCCTGGCGCGCCGGCGGCGTGCCGATCTCCGACGCCGCACAAATCGCGAGCCTCGACGAACCGCTCCAGCGACTCACCGCACTCCTGCAAGCGACCAACGCCGCGCGTCTGCTCGTCCTCGGCGACTTGCTCCACGCGCCCGCGGGCCTGACCGACGCAATGGTCACACACGTCGCCGCCTGGCGGGCACGGCACGCGGACCTGCGGCTCGAAGTCATTCCGGGCAACCACGACCGCAAGCTCGACCACGTCGCCGAAGCGTGGAACCTGATCGTCCGCGAGCCACACGTCTGCGAACCGCCGTTCGAATTTGTGCACGATCCCGCCGACGCGACGAACGCCGAGCTCCTCGCCTGCAGCGGCCACATCCACCCGATGGTCCGCCTCGCCACCGCACGCGAGAGCGTCCGCGTCCCGGCGTTTCTCGTCACGCCGCGGCTTTTCCTGTTCCCCGCGTTCAGCGGCCTGTTCTCCGGCGTCACCATCGACCCAACGCCCGACACCCGCGTCTACCCGATCGCGGGCGACAGAGTCATCGCTCTGCGCGATTCGATCGCGACGAAGTAAGCATCGTCCGGTCGCGCACGGCCGTGAAGGACCGACAGCCCGCGACCGCACGCCCTTACTGCCCCACTGCCCCCCTGCCCCCCTGCCCCACTGCCCTCCCCACCACCCGCTCCACAAACGCCCGGTGCGGCCCGACGCTCAGATCCGCCACCACGCGATCGGCGACGACCCCGCCGCTCGCCGACGGCTCGATTAGGTACGTCACGCGACGCGTGAACAGCCCGAGCAGGAACGCCGCTCCGTAGGCACGAATGACCTTCTTTTCCGGGTCGGCCAGCAGCGTGAAGCCCAGCGTGTGCTTGTCCTTGAACTTCTGCTTGGACGATGTGCCCTGCGGGCTGATGCCCACGACCCGCACGCCCGCCGCCGCAAGCTCCTGCGTCCAATCGCGGAACATGCACGCCTGAGCCGTGCACACCGGTGTGAAGTCCGCCGGATAGAAATACAGCACGACGGGGCCGTTCGCCAGCAGCGACCGCAGCCCGACAGTCGCGCCGGTTTCATCGACGAGCGAAAACTCGGGCGCGACTTGACCAATTGCGAGCATGACGAGAGCGTACGGGCACACGTGCCGTCACCGCGGCGGGGCGCGGAACTGCGTGCCCAAGCGTCCGCTAGCGTTTGGCGTTGCCGACAGGCACGTAGTTGCCGTCGTTGTCATACCACCCCGAAACCATAAACCGCACGTTATCGCGGCGCCGTGTCGCCGTGGGCTGCCAATCAGAACCCGCCGCGACCTGCCCGAGCATCGGGTCGTTCGCCAGCTTTGCCACCGGCGTCCGCGTCGGTCCAGGATTCACAAAGGCCAAGCCCGCGCGGGTGATGGCGACGTCGCCTCCGCTGCTGATCACTGGGCTCGGTGCCGGCTGTTCACGCACCGCCTGGCGAACCCGCGAGTCCAACTCGCCCGCAAGATCGATAACGGGAGCGGTCGTGGGCCGCCATGACTCACGTCCAATCGGGCGACCCGTCGTCTGAGCAATCGCGCGGCGAGCGTCCTCGACAATCCGCTCCTCGCTGGAAATCGACGGCGCGCCGACTGGAATGGCCTGCGTCACAACGGTTGCAAGAGTCGTCGTCGGATTCGAGGCTGCGTCCCCGGAGCGATTGAGCGCGACCCAGGCGATCAGCGAACCAATCGCCACCGACGCCGCGAGGCCGCCGAAGAACGGCGAAATGCGGCGATCCTGCACGTCCCGCTGACCCTGCAGCCTGGCAAGCACACGCTCCGACACATCCGGCGTGCTCAGCGGCGAAGCAAACGAAGACTCCAGCGCACGCAGTTCCGCGAACTCCGCTCGCAGCACAGGGTCGAGATGCAGCAGCTCCTGCAAACGCGGCGAGTGCTCATCGATCTCGCCGTCAAGCACGGCGTGCATCAGCTGACGCCCCTCGTCGCGGTGCGACGGTTCCTCGCGGCACAGACGAAGGTACGCGGAGTTGCGAGGCGGCAGGTTCATCGGCCACCCTCCCCTGTACGCGGCGCCATCGTCAGCGATCGCTTCGCAAACATCGGCACCGATCCCGGACGCTGCTCAATCGCGACGACCTCGCCCACACCGCGAACAAGCTCTTCCCGCAGCCGCATTCGACCGCGGTGCAGATGGCTCTTCACGGTCCCCTCGGGCAGACCCATGTGCTCGGCGATGAGTCGAATCGGCCACTCAAGCTGGTGGAAGAGCACGACCGCTTCGCGCTGCTCTTCAGAGAGCAGAAGCAGCCCATGCTGAATGGCATCCCGGGCCATCGTGCGCTGCTCGCCGTCGCGACTCATGGTTCCTTCGAGCGCATCGCGGCGAGCACCCCACGAGTCGCTGGAGTCACCGGCGCTCGCGGGCTTCTTCTTCTCGCACATGTTGAGCCACACCCGCCGTGCGATCGTGAACAGCCACGTCGAGAAGCGGTAGGTCTCGTCGAAGTTCTTCAGGCTCGAAAGCACGCGGACGAAGGCCTCCTGAGTCACGTCTTCCGCGACGTCCCATTTGCCGCACATCCGGTAGATGTACGCGTGGACGCCGCCCTGATGCCGGCGCAGCAACAACTCGGCCGCGGCAAGATCGCCGCGCGAGGCACGCCGGACCAGTTGGAGCTCTTCGAGCTTCTGCAAGGTTGCTGTCCTCTGGATGGCCCGGGGAGTGACCCCAGGACTGTCCCACGCTCAACCGGCGAAGAGTCTACCGAAACCCCGTCGCGCGGTTGCGAGATTCCTCGCCTTCTGACGCCGCCGACGCTGGGCAGTTCCCTTCAACAACCATACCCAACACGAATGCCTGAGCCAGCCCAAGGCCGCATTCCCAATGAAAAACCCCGGCGATGCTCCGCCGGGGTCCGGAAATCAACGGCAAACAGCGCGGCTCAGCGGCGGCGACGGCCGGCGGCGATCGCACCCAGCCCGAGCACCGCCAGCGTGCCGGGGGTCGGGATCACAGCGATCGAGTAATCGTCGAAGTACGCCTGGTGCCCGATGCCGGGGGCGGTGTCGGGATTGGGCTTGAAGCCGATCATCCACAGATCGGCATCGCCGAAGTCGGCGGCGTTGTGGGCGCCGAAGCCCAGAAGGTTGTCGTTCAAGCTGAACTGCACCTTCTTGGTGGAGAAGACGACCGTGATCGTGAGCTTGTACCACTCACCGAGCGTGAGGCCGGAAGCGAGGTCAAACGTGCTCGACACGCCGTCGATTCCGCGGAGCACGCCGTCCGACTGAATTCCCAGCGCCGCGATGCGGTTCGCGCCGGTGCTGTCGTAGATGTCGAGACCGGCGCGGCTGAGCCGATTGGCGCTGCTGTTCGCGTCCATACGCACCCACACCGACGACTCAACGATGTTGTTCTCCGGCAGCGAGCCGTCGAGCGGCGTGGCGCGGAGCGCCCAGCGGCTCGCGTTGGGCTGATTGGTCGTGTTCGCCGCAACCGACTGGCTGCCGCTGCGGGCCACGTTGTTCGTCACATTGAAAATGTTGCCGTCGAGCTGGAACCAGTTGTCCTGAACCGCCGGGTTCGGCGGAAACTGGGGCAGCACGCCGACGGTGTGGCCGGGCCGCTCGAAGCTCGTCTGGTACACGATCCCGGCCTGGGCGAGGGTGGCGAAGCCGCACGCCGCGACAGCAAACATGGCACGCATCTGGGACTCCTGACGCCGGAGGGGGCGTCGTGTCGGCGCTCTGCGGTTCCCCATGGCGGCATGCTCCAGCACGCCGACGCCCCAATCCCAACGCAGAAACGCCCGACTCGGAAAAATGCCCGATGTTTCGCGCCGCGGCCAGTAATCCGGCTGCCAAGGTCTGAAAAAGTCTTCGTTCGTGCGAGAGGTCCGAGAACTCCTCCGCTCCAAACGAGTGGCTCACCGGTCCATTCGCTCCTTGGGCGGTCGATTCCGCGCCACCTCCAACTGGCTTTGACGCATGCGCCAGAAAGCGCGCCAAACGCCATGGGCACGCGATCCCCACGCCGCTCGAAGCTCGTCTACCGAGGCCGCCGAGATGTTCCGCGTGCCGATCGATCAACACGCCGCGTCGAACCAGATCGGGCAGCATGCCGCGAGCGCATCCGCCTTCGCGGTCGCGGAGTCCTTCGCGCAAACTCTGATGCGAGATGCGCTTCAACAGCAGATCGACCGATCAGAATCCGCGGCGATGTTCCGCTTGAAGTCCACGCTCGACGCGTCCTCGCTCGCGTGGCCGCCGGTGCTCAACACCGATCACGACGCTCGCTCGGTCGCGGCAGACACCAAGACCCCGCGTCCCTACCCTTGAACTTCACCTTTTCCAGAGAACCCTCATGAAGAATGTCGAGCGTGTGGTTGTGTTCAGCGGGCTGGCCTTCGCGATCGCGTTGGGCTTTGGGTACCGCGGCGTCGGGACCCCGGCTGTCGCGAACTCCGCGACCTCGGCGAGCTTCGTCGCCGACGGTGCGAAGATCGCAACCGTCGACGTCCTGACCGTCGTCGAGCGGCTCGCCAGCAGCGACCGCTACACCCCCGCCCGCGAGCAGAAGGCCAAGTCGCTCGCCGCCCCGATCGAGCAGATCAACAAGGAGCTCGACACGCTCCGCCAGGAGATCACCGCGATCCCCGACTTCCAGAACAACGCCGAGGCCCAGCCCAAGATCCAGCAGTTCCAGCAGAAGTCGCAGAACCTCGAGACCCTCCGCCAGACCGCCCAGAACGAGCTTGAGTCGTTCAACGTCGCCCAGCTCCAAGAGGCCTACAAGATCGCGATCGACACCACCAACGCCATCGCCGGCACCCGCGGCTACACCCACGTCTTCGCCTCCAAGCCCTTCGAGTCGAAGATGACCAGCACCAACGTCAACGGCGTGCTGCAGGAAATGCTCGCCCGCCCCATCGTCCGCACCAACATGGCCGACGATCTCACCGACGCGGTGATCAAGGAACTGAAGCTCGAGAACGTCAAGCCGCTGTCCGCTCCGGGCCCTGCCGCCCCGGCCCCGGCGCCCGCGTCGGCCGCCCCGGCGAGCGAGACGCCCGAGAAGAAGTAATCAGACAACGCTGAAAGTAAACCAACAAAGCCCCGCCCACGCGGGGCTTTTCTTTTTACGGTTCAAGGCTCTGCTGAGCGGCCCGACGCGACTTTGCCGTGACCATCGCATCATCAAGCAGCGCACCAAACAGAGCAACAAAGACCTCTCGCACCTGCGCAAACGTCGGTGCTCGCTCGCCGAGCTCTTGCTTCAAGCTCGTCACCGGCCGCCCCACCAGACCACACGGCACGATCAACTTGAAGTGGTCGAGGTTGGTGTCCACGTTGAGCGCCAGCCCGTGCATCGAGACCCACCGTCGCACCCGAACCCCCATCGCGGCGATCTTCGCGAATGGCCTTCCGTCCCGCACGGTCCACACGCCCGTTGCCGCTGGATCACGCATCGTCTCGATGCCGAAGTCCCGGCACGTCCGGATGACCGACTCTTCCAGCAGCCGCATGTAGTCGTGCAGCCCGAGATTCAACAGGTTCAGATCGAGGATCGGATACGCAACCAACTGCCCCGGGCCGTGATACGTGATGTCGCCGCCGCGATCGGTGCGGGCAACAACAACACCGTGACGTTCGAGCAGGACCGGAGTCGCCAGCAAATTGGCCTCCGCCCCAACACGGTTTGAGATCGTGATCACCGGATCGTGCTCAACGAGAAGCAGTTCCCCGACGCCCGACGTGACTCCATCCCGGGCCGCGAGCACGCGGGCGTGCGCAGCCTGCTGGGCGGCGAACGCCGGCTCATACCCCAGTCGCCCCAGATTGGTCACGGAGAATGCTGCCGTCACCACCTATTCAAGGTGTCCTCCCGGCGCGACGAAACCATCACATCGCAGCCGGAATTCCGGAGATGCACGTCACCGCGGCCGAGCTCCGGCGTCGAACATCGGCAAATCTGAATCTATCATTTTCCATGAGCCACTCGGCAACCATCGACCCGACGGCGATCGTCGGAAAAGAGGTCAAACTCGGCAACAACGTCGAGATCGGGCCGTGGTGCGTTCTCAAGGGCGACATCACCCTTGGCGACAACGTCAAGCTCATCTCCAACGTCCAGATGCAAGGCCCGCTGAAGATCGGCGACGGCTGCTCGTTCTATCCCTACGCCTGCATCGGGTTCGAGCCCCAGGACTTCAAGTTCAAGCCCGGTGCCCCGACGCCCGGCGTTGAAATCGGCAGCAACTGCACGTTTCGCGAGAACGTCACCATCCACGCCGCCACGCACTCGACGACCCCGACACGGATCGGGAACCACTGCTACTTCATGGTGCAGAGTCACGCCGGCCACGACTGCCAGGTCGGCAACAACGTCACCATGGTCAACGGCGCGGTGCTTGGCGGCCACTGCGAGATCGCCGACTTCGTCACCATCGGCGGCCTCGCGGCGATCCATCAGTTCCTCCGCATCGGCCGCTTCTCGTTCATCTCCGGCTACTCCGGCATGACCGCCGACATCCCGCCCTTCTGCATGGCCTTCGGACGCAACCGCCTCATGGGCATCAATCAGGTCGGCCTGCGTCGCAACAAGTTCGCACGCGAGCACATCCAGAAACTCCGAACCGTCTTCCGCCTCGCGCTGCTCCGCCCCGTGCCGCGCCCCGACGCCATCGCTATCTGCGAGAGCCACGCCGCGGAGTGCCCGCCGGCCCAGGAAATCGCCGACTTCCTCAAGAACGGCAAGCGACCCATCGCCGCCGGTGGATTGCGCCCGCCTCGCGAGATGACCGCGTTCCTGCAATCCGTCCGCCGCGGCGAACCCGTTTGGGCCAGCGGCGAAGAAGAAGAATCGTCGATGCAGTAACGCGCACGCTCGCTGCTTTGTCCTCGCTTCGACCGAAAGGACCGCTTCCGTGCCGGAACCCGGCTCCATCGCAACGCCGGGATCTCACAACCCGCCAGGACTGCGCCTGTGCGTGCTCGGCAGCGGCTCCAGCGGCAACTGCTCGGCACTGCTCGCCGAGACCGACGCCGGTCGTGATCTCTGGCTCATCGACTGCGGCCTCTCGCTCCGCCGGATCCGGCGTTCGCTCGCCGAACTCGGCGTCAGCGACCTGGCGCCCCGCGGCATCCTCATCACCCATCTCGACGACGACCACATCGGCTCCCTCTCGCTCGAGGCGCTCAAGGACATCCCGGTCTTCCTGCACCGCCGCCACCTCCGCCGAGCCGAGCGCGAAGGCCGCCTCTTCCGCCGCACCGAGGTCTTCGACGACCAACTCTCGCTCGGCGCTGGGCTCACCCTCCGCACCCATCTCGCGGCCCACGACGCTCAGGGCTCGGCGACGATGCGATTCACACTCGAGCGCCCCGAGCACGTCAGCGAACTCGGCTTCGCGACCGACATCGGTCGCATGACGTCCGAGCTGATCGATCACCTCTGCGGCGTCGACGTGCTCGCCATCGAGAGCAATTACTGCCCGACGATGCAGCTCGAATCCGATCGCCCCGAACGGCTCAAGAGCCGCATCATGGGTGGCAAGGGCCACCTCTCCAACGACCAGTGCGTGCGTGCCGTACGCGAGATCGGCCCGACGCGTCACGTCGTCCTCCTGCATCTCTCGCGTCAGTGCAACACGCCTGACCGCGCCGCCGCCGGGCACGCGGGAAGCCCGTACACGCTCACCGTCAGCCGCCACGACGAGCCCACGGGTTGGATCAACGCCCCGCTGCGTCCCGGGTCGCCCCGTGGCCGCGTGCAGACCATGCTGTTTCCGGCGTAAGGCACCCGAGGCCCGGCGCGGGTGTGCACGCCGTGCGGCGCATAAACTAGCTGCCGTTGTTCTCCTTGTTCGAATCCCCAACGTCGAGCCCACGCGTGCCCCCAGCCAAGAAGAAGTCCAAGTCCTCCGCCAAAACCTCGGCCAAGTCCTCGGCCAAGTTCTCGGCCAAATCCCCTGGTAAGCCCTCTGGCAAGTCCCTTGGAAAGTCCGCCGCAAAGCCCTCCAAAAAGGCCCCCGCGAAGCGTGGTTCGACCAAGCCCGCCAAGCCCAAAGCGACGGCCAAGCCCATCGTCCGCGGCACCAAGAAGACCGCGGCCGCTCCCGCGCCGGCACCCGCACCCGCCCCGAAGCCCAAGACCCACGTCCCCGCTTCGAAGGCCGAGGCCTTCGCGATCGAGGCCGCACGCCTGCTTCACGACGACAAGTGCACCGACGTCGTGCTGCTCGACGTCCGCGGCCGCAACCCGATGACCGATTACCTTGTCATCGGCTCGGGCACGTCCGACCGTCAGATGCGCTCGACGCTGCAGGACGTCGAGGAGGTCGGCGCGAAGATCGGCTACGCCGCCGTGCGCTCCACCAGCGACGATCGAGCCACCTGGCTGCTCGCCGACTTCATGAACGTCATCGTGCACCTCTTCGAGCCCAACACCCGCGCGCACTACGACATCGAAATGATGTGGGGCGACGCACCACGCATCCCGTGGGAACGCCCCGGCAGCGCCGCCCGCGACCGCGCCGGCCTGAACGCCGTCGAGGCGTGACTCGCTCCGCACTCGATGCCTTGACGCCTCTTGCCTCGATGCCTTCCCCTCCATCCACACCGCCTCCTAGAGCATGTCCGACGCGACGATCGATTCTCTTGCCCCGACCGCCTCGCCCCAGACGCGGACAGTCCGCGTGGATCTCGGCGAGCGCTCGTACGTGGTCGCGGTCGGTTCCGAACTGCTGGAGTTCGCGGGCATGCTCGCACGCGAGCGCCTGGGCGCCAAGCCACGCCGCGCATTCGTGGTGGTTGACAAGGGTGTGGCCGCCCCCGATCGGCACCGTCTGACCGCCGGCCTTGCCTCGGTCTCGCTCGAAACCATCTCCCACGAACTGCATGCGACCGAGCACCACAAGACGCTCCCAACGATCCAATCGCTCTGCGATAGGATGACCAAGGCTCGTATCGAGCGTTCCGACGTCGTCATCGCCGTCGGCGGCGGAATCGTCGGCGATGTCGCAGGCTTCGCCGCCGCGTCGTACCGCCGGGGCATCGCGATCGTGCACTGCCCCACCACCCTCCTTTCGATGGTCGATGCCTCCGTCGGCGGCAAGACCGGCGTCAACCTCGAGCTCGGCGGCACACTCAAGAAGAACATGGTCGGCGCGTTCCACCAGCCCATCGGCGTGCTCGCCGATCTCGGAACACTCGCCACCCTCGATCACCGCACCTTCCGCGCCGGGCTCGCCGAGTGCGTGAAGCACGCCATGCTCAGCGCCGACTTCGGCGACGCCGAACTCCTCCGCTGGATGCAGACCGCCGGAAACGCCATCGCGTCGCGCGACCCCGGCGCTCTCTGCGAACTGATCGCCCGCAACGTCGCCATCAAGGCCCGCGTCGTCGCCGGCGACGAGCGCGAAGAAGCCGAGGGCATCTCCGGCCGAGCCCTGCTCAACCTCGGCCACACCTTCGGGCACGCCATCGAGGCCTTGCCCGGCGCCCGCGGCGTGCTCCCCGATGGCTCCGAACTTCCCGGCGAGATCCACCACGGTGAAGCGGTTGCTCTTGGCCTCCGCGCCGCGTGCACGCTCGGCGAATCCCTCGGCCTCGATCGCGGTTACGCCAACAGTGTTCGAGATCTGCTCGACCGCTTGAGCCTCTCGCGCTCGGCGGCCGGCCTGCCCAGCACCGACGCCATCGTCGCTCGCATGGCCGACGACAAAAAAAGCGTCTCCGGCGTGCTCCGGCTCATCGTCCCAGTCGCGCCGGGACAATGCCAAGTCCGGGCCGATGTCCCGGCAACCGCCGTGCGGGCGGCGATCGAGTCCATCCGCAGCGAGCCAGCCCCGTCGCGGGCTTGAATCTCGCATCCCCCACGAACACCGTCCATTTCAAGCCCGGGCGCAAGCTCGGCCGATACAGCGTCGGCTGATGGGCCATACGGATTCGCTCGGCAGAGGTCGCCGGAGGAGCCGTGCGGCCGGACTCCGCCGCGGTGCGGACACGAATTCTCCGTGTCCCCCGCCGACGCCAAGGAGTGGCACGTGCGGATTATCACGATCGTCAATCAAAAGGGCGGCTGTGGGAAGACCACCACCGCCGTCAATCTCTCTGCAGCCCTCGCCCGCGGCGGGCTTCGCACGCTGCTCGTCGACCTCGACCCGCAGTCCCACTGCGCGGTCGGCCTCGGCGTGCCCGAGAGCAAGATCGACCTCGACATCAGCGACGTGCTCCTGCTCCCGCCCACGCGTCCGATCGATACCACCCGGCTGCTCTGGCGTGTCGGCCGCAATTTCGACCTCGCGCCAAGCCGCATGAAGCTCGCCGGCCTCGAAGCCACCCGCGGCGGTCTGGCCGACAAGCCCGACAAGGAACGCCGCCTCGCCCAGGTGCTCGAACGCCTGAAGAACGACTACGACGTCGCCCTGGTTGACTGCTCCCCCGCGATCGGCCTGCTCACGTTCAACGCCCTCGCCGCGGCCAACACCGTGCTGATTCCCGTCGAGACCGGCTTCTTCGCGCTCCAGGGCGCAACCCGCCAGCTCACCACCGTGAAGGCCCTCGCCAAGAAGCTCAATGTTGATATCCCGATCGTCTTCGTGCCCACCCTGCACGACGAGGCGAGCACAGTCTCCCACGATCTGCTCGGCGAGCTCCGTCG
Source organism: Phycisphaerales bacterium (assembly GCA_947459215.1). Classification (GTDB taxonomy): domain Bacteria; phylum Planctomycetota; class Phycisphaerae; order Phycisphaerales; family UBA1924; genus JAFEBO01. The sequence goes on along the minus strand of CANHCQ010000007.1, from coordinate 8,624 downwards.
TCGCTTCGGCCATCAGGTTGCACCGATCGTGATCCGCCGCGACGCCAAGCTGCGCGAGGCCGCGAGCTTTGGCCAGCCCGCCATCGACCATGCCCCCGACGCACCGGGCGCCAAGGACTACATCGACCTCTCCCGCTGGATCGGCGTGCGTCTGGGCCTGAAGCTCTCGACGATCAGCGCCGCCGCGGAGCCGAACTGGCAGCAGAGCCTGCTCCCGGTCGAGTTGAAGCCCGAGCCGGAGACGCCCGCCAAGACGACGACCAAGGCCCCCGCCGCCGCGATCAGCACCACCGAAACCACCACGCCGATCGAGGTCGATTCGGCGACGATCCGCGAAGTGGTGACCACCGGCACGCCGATCGCATCGACTGCCGCCCCGGCTGCAGCCGCTCCCACGTTCACGCCCGCACCCCCGGCGCCCGTTGATGTCTCCGCGATCCGTGAGGCCTTGCTCGCCTCCACCCGCCCCGCTCCGACGACGACCGCCCCGGCCTCGAGCCAAGGTGGCACCGCCGTCGCGACCCTGACCGAGACCTCGACCGACGCCTCCACCGAGACCGACGCCCGCCCGACCAGCCGCGCCGCCGAGCTCGTCTACCGGGCCCAAAAGCTGCTCCGCCGGGTCACCGGCGAATCAACCGAGACGATCTCCACCACGCCGCTGCGTCTGGAACAGCCCGCCGCACAGCCGACGCCGGTGCGTGCCGAGACCGACCGTCGGATTCTCGGCGTGCGCCCGACATCGCAGGGCGTGCTCTTCGTCCAGCCCGCGTCGCTGGGCAAGACCGTCGCCGTTGCCGGCACCTTCAACAACTGGTCGACCAGCACGCACGTCATGCACCTCAACGCCGAGCTGGGCGTGCTGGAACTCTGCGTCCAGATCCCCGCCGGTACGCACCAGTACCGTCTGGTCGTCGACGGTCACTGGACCGCGGATCCGCACAACGCCTCCGCGGAGCTCAACCCCTTCGGCGAGCTCAACAGCGTCGTCACCGTCCAGTCGAGCGGCAGCCGCCGGATCGGCGACATTCTCGACAGCCGCTCGCTCTCGATCGATTCCCTGCTCAAGAACGGCGCGGCCTGATTCGCCCACCGATCCACGGTGCTTCAGCACACAGCTCGCCACCCGCGAAAGGTCTTTGTGAACGATCATCGCAGCAACAACACCGGGCAGGATACAGGCCCGAATGCGGGCAACGACGCCGCTGACGGCTCGTTCGTCTTCCACCGCGCCCTGCACGAGGATTCGCCTGTCGCCGACGAAGGCGGCCCGGTCAGCCGCGGCGCCAAGCTGCCCCGCAACGAACGCGAGAATCTCGCTGCTGGCTTCCCGTTTGAGGACGCCGACGTGCTCGCCGACCTGTTCCTCGGCGATGGCGACACCACCGTCGCACGCATCGGCCCCGGTGGCCTGCAGACGCCCCGCAGCGCCCCGATCGTTGAGTCCAAACCAGTCGCCCCGGCCAAGACCATCGCCGCTTCCGCCAAAGTCGCCAAGCCCGTCGCCCCCAAGGCCGAATCCATCAAGCCCGAGCCGATGGTCGGCGCCAACGCCGTCGGCACGTTCATCGAGTCGTTGATTGTCGGGCACCTGCCCGTGCTCGGCTCGGCGTGGGTGATGCAATACGCCAAACACCGCGCTCAGGCCGCCGCCAAGCCGGTGGTGCTGCTCCGCATGTCCGGCGCCGACGTCTCGGTCGATGTCGCGTTCCCGCCCGCATCGCTGCCGCCCGACATGGGCCCGATGCCCAGCGCGGCCGACGCGATCAGGCACCTCAAGTCCATCAGCGATCAGTGGATCGTCCGCATCGACGAGGCCGCCGAAGGCATGGACGCCGCCGAACTGATGCGCTGCCTGCACGCGTCCGATTGCGCCAGCGTGCTCACCGGCGCCGACGAGGCCGCCGTCGTCGCGTGCTACCGCGTCATCAAGACCCTGGGCCCCGACGGCCCGCCGCTGCACGTGGTGGTGATGGGCAGCTCCGCCGACGCCGCGGGCGACGCCGCCAAGAAGCTCTCCAAGGCCGCCGAGAAGTTCCTCGGCAAGTCCGTCAGCAGCGAGGCCTGCTCCGCCAAGATCACCCCCGGTTCGGCCGCCAACATTTACCGCGGCCGCCCCAACCTCTCGCACGACCGTCTCATCGAGCTGGTTCGCGAATCGGTCGCGACCCGCGTCCCGCCCGCCTCACGCCTCCAGCCCGAGGGAACACCCGACGCGGCCCCGACCTCGCACCGCATGGATGACGATGAACCGATCGTCTCCGAGGCTCGCGGCCAGTCGCCCGAGTCGAAAGAGACCGGGACGTTCGCCGCACCTGTCCCGGATGCGTTCCCTCCCGCGGCCGTCACACCGACGACATTCGTTCACACCCAGCCACCGGTCGCGCCCAGCGCTCCGGCAGCGGTCACACCGACGGTTGCCCCGCAAGCCACTGCCCCGCAAGCCCGTGCAACCGCGGCAACCACGGCCTCGCTTGCCCGGCATCTGCCCTCTCTCGAACCCCTCGAGGCTCGGTGCCCCTACGCCCCCGAGGTCGAACTCGCCGTCGATCCCAGCGGCCGGCTACACCTCATCGCCCGCTCGCACGCTGATGCGACCGACCCGAACGCGGCGTTCTCCAAGCTCGCCGTCGCCCGCACCTGGGCCCTTGCCCACGCGGCCCTGCTCGAACGGGCCTTCCGCCAGGCCAAGCCGCTGGCCTTCGCCCCCGAGCAGCACCTGCTCACCGACGCCCCCAAGCGCGTCCGTCCGCTCCTCGACACCGACGTTCGGCTGCACCTCCTCACCGCCCCGCCCGGCACCGCCGAAACCGCGGCCGGCTGGGTGTGCGTGGAACTGAATTGACGATCGGTTCGAAACAAAGACGCAGCTACCCTAAATCCTCACAGCGCATATGAAAAAGGGCCCCGCATCACGCGGGGCCCTTGTACTTCATGGACGCATCTCGGGTTACTGGCCGATGATCCGGTCGATCTTGCCGCGGACTGCCGAGTTGCCCTGGTTGGCGAGCTGATCGCGGACCTTGCGGAGGCTGGTCTGCACGCTCGCGTCGATCAGCTGATCGCCGATGCGGAACTTCACGCCGCCGATCATGGTCGCGTCGGTGTACGTGTGCACGACGACTTCCTTGCCCAGAGCGCTCCCCAGACGCTCGCGAACCGCACCGACGCTGCTCTGCTCCAGGGGGGCGGCGGTGATCACATCGACCTCAACACGCCCGAACTGCTGCTGCACGACCTGGTCGTACGCCGCGGCGATCGGGATGAGGTGAGCAAGCCGGGCCTTGTCGTTCAGAACCAGCAGGAAGCGACGGAGCAGGTCATCGACGCGGCCCTCCAGGGCCTTGTGCAACGCCGCACCACGCTGAGCCGCGGGGATCACCCGCGACGCGAGGAACTCGTTGAGAGCCTTGTCCTGACGGGTCAGTTCGAGGAAGTCCTCCAGCTGGCCCTGGATGGCCTCGACCTTCTGGCGGCCACCCTCGGCAAAGGCCTCGTGATAGAGGCTCTTGGCGTAGACGTTGGCAAGGGCATCAGGCTTGGCTTGGGTGAGGGGCATAGAAAAAGCTCAAATCGCAAAGGGCCAAATCGCAAATCAAGGCACTCGGAAACACGTCCCAACTCAGTCCTAAGACCTCAGTGCTAAGACCTCAGTCCTAAGACCTCATCCCTTCCTCAATTCCTCATCGACTGCAGCTGCCCGAGGCTCTCCTCGACGAGACGCTGCTGGTCCTGAGCATTGATCTCACGCTTGAGGATCTTGCCAGCGACCATGGTCGCCAGGTTCGTCGCATCGGCGTAGAGCTCGGAGACCGCGGCACGCTTGGCCTGATCGATCTCCTTCATCGCACGCTCACGCATCGCGTTCAGCTCGACCTCGCTCTTGGCCTTCAGATCGGCCGCGAGCTGGTTCTGCTGGGCCTTGGTCGCCTCGATCATCTTGGCGGCCTCGGCGCGGGCCTGGCCCAGCGACTTCTGATACTCCTCGAGCGCGTCCTTGGCCTGCTTGCGGGCCTGCTCGGCCGCCTCGATCTCGTCCTTGATCTTGTTGGCGCGATCGTCGAGGCCCTGGCTGATCTTCGGCCAAACGACCGTACCGAGGAAGGCGGCCGTGATCGCGAAGACGATGAGGGCCGTGACACCCGTCGCAAAGCCCTGCTTCACGGTCGGGATGGCACCCACGGCTTCGTCCGCCGCGAGCACGAGGGTCGGGAGCATCACCAGCGCGGTGCCGGCGGCGAGCAGAAGGCGGTTCATGCGAAGAGCGAGCATGCGATTCACTCCTGAAGATTCCGAGTCACGAAAAAAGGCAATCCCCGACGCGCCCTGTTCGGACGCGCCGGAAGTTTGTTCGATGATCAGGCGGCGAGGAAGCCGGCGGCGACGGCGAACAGCGTCGCACCTTCGATGAACACCGCCAGAATGATGCCGGCGGTCTGGATCTTGCCGGCGATCTCGGGCTGGCGAGCCATCGCCTCGGTGGCGCCCTTGCCGATCAGACCGATGCCGATGCCGGCGCCCAGGATGGCGACGCCGCCACCCAGAACGGCCAGGCCCTTGCCCAGCGACGCGCCCGCGGCGGCAACGCCGTCAGCGGCGAGGGCCGGGGTCGAGGCGAGAGCGAGAGCGGACAGAGCCGCGGCCTTGATGATGAAGCTCTTCATTCGATACATCCCTTCAAAACACTCGCGAGTTCTCTACACCGCTCAGCGTCGCCGCCGAACGGGATGGGACCGTCTGCACGCATACCAACACGGCTAGTGAGCCGCGGCGTGCTCGTGTCCCTTGGCATGGCCGTGCTCGTGATCATGGCCGTGCTCGTGATCGTGCTCATGGTGATCCATCAGCGCGATAAAGACTGTGGTGAGGAACATGAAGACAAACGCCTGCATCGTCGCGACGAACAGCTCGAGCAGCATGATGCCGAAGCCGCCGAACACCGAGATGAGCGTCACCGGACCCTGGATCAGGAAGCCCTTGCCCACCACCATGCCCGCAAACGAGAACAGCGTGGCGAGCAGGATGTGCCCGGCCGTCATGTTCGCGAACAGACGCATCGCCAAGGCGAAGGGCTTGATCACGAGCTGGCTGGCCAGCTCCAGGAAGAAGATCAGGACCGACGCGGGGAACGGAGCGCCCGCGGTCATGTGCCCGAAGTAGCCGCCAATGCCCAGCCGCTTGATCGCCTGCAGATTGAAGAAGATACAGGCGACGATCGCGAGCACCGCGGTCACCCAGATGTTCTGGGTCGCCGTGCCGCCGATCGGGGTCGCGTGGGCCTGCTTCCAGTCATCGTTGATCAGGTGCGCCAGGTCCAGGATCGGAACCAGGCCCAGCAGGTTGTTGACCCAGATGAAGAAGAAGATCGTCCACAGGAACGGCATGAGCTTGTTGGTGCGATCGCCCAGGAGCGGACGAACGACCTCTTCACGCAGATAGTGGCACACCACCTCGATCATGTGGGCGAACTTGTTGCCCGTCACGTAACGGTCCGTGCCCTGGCTCTCCGGGCCCGTGCTCACCTTCGACGCGACCCACGGGCCGACGATCAACAGGATCAGCATGCTCAGCACCAGGTTGCCCTGGTTGCCGGACCACAGCCACCAGCCGTCCTCGTTCTTGATGAAGGTGTGGTTGTAGACGTGATCCGCCGGGCTGCCCGCTGCGAGCAGGTAGGTGGCGGGCGTCAGGCAATCGTGCAAGGTCGCCAGAACGGACATCACGACACACTCCGAAGCGCGGCATGAGCTCGCTCGCGCTTGTTGAGAAGGATCACGGCAACAGCGGCTTCAGCGATCATCAGGATCGCCGTGCCGCTCAGAACACCAAACACCACACCCCGCCGGTCAAACCCGGCGATTTCGATCAGCACCAGCATCGCCCCAAGCGCCAGCATCGTCCGAACGCCCGAGACACCCAGCACCGCCATGCCCCAGTACTCGTGCGGGATCAGCGGCGGACCGACGAGCGTCACGAGCGACACCAGCCCCGCCAGCACCACAAACCCGCCCACCATCGTGGCCACGTCCGTACCAGCGCCCACACCCGTCACCGCGCCCACCGCCGCCACCAGCGCAACCAGCGTCGCGATCAGCATCGTGATCGAAAACACTCCGCGGGAAATGGGCTCTCGGGCAGCGGCGTTCATGACAACGGAGGGTGACAACAGTCGCGACAGAAAGAGCAGCGGCGTCAACAAATCCCGCGTCAGGCGTCGGCCACAACATCCAAGATCGGGGCACCGAACAAAGCCCCTTTCTCATCGCTGCGATCGCGGCCCTTTGAGGGGCGGGATGTTAGGTCGGGCCCAACCGCAGGGCGAGTGCCCCGAACGAAAACCCGGCCCCCAAAACGCCTCGCCGAGCCCGCCCCGCTACCCGCGCGAACCGGGCTTCCCACCCGCTTTCGACTCGGCTTCGTCACGGGCCGTCCGCTGTAGCAGCCGCACCGTGCCGTATGCGAACCCAATGCCCAGCCCGATCAGCAGCCCCCGATTCGTCCAGCCCATCCACCAGTCCAATCCCCACCCCAGCAACGCACCCGCCGCCGCCGTCGCGAGGAAATCCACCCCGATCGCCAAAGCCTTCATGAGCTCGCCCAGCCCAGCAAGATCCGACCGCGGCTTGCGGTCAAGCGATGGGTGTCGCACCGGCTGCTGCAACAGTTCCGGGATCCGCAAGCTCGGGTCATTCTCCGGCGTCCGCGCGTGGAACAGCGGGTCCGGTTGTTGGTCGGATTCCGGCGAGGCATCAGGCTCTCGGGCATCGGCCATCAGGCTCTCCGATCAGTGCAACACCCGCATCGCCGCCGCACGTGCCGCCATGATCGCTTCCTTGATCTTGCTCGCGTCCGTCCCGCCGCCCTGAGCATTGTCCGGCTTGCCGCCGCCCTTGCCCCCCACCACCGCCGCGGCCTCGCGGAGCCAATCGCCCGCCTTCAGACCCTTCTGAATCAGGGCATCCGGCACGCTCGCGTTGATCGACACCTTCGACGTTGGATGATCCACGCTGAAGATCATGATTGCCGAGCGCGGGTTCGCCTCGCGTACCACCGCCACCGCCGCGTTCAGCGCGTTGCGATCATCGCCCGCCTCGATCGAGCCCACAATCACGTTCTGGTTCGCCATCTGCGCCGACTCGGCGAGCACCTTCGCCTCACGCACCGCCTCGGCCATCCGCCCCGCCGACGCAACCTTCGCCGCGTCTTTGGCACGGTCCTGCAGCTTCACGATCATCGCACGGAGGGCGGCCTTCCGCGACGCCGGCATCACGCCGTCGTCCAGCAGCTTCAGCAGGCCCGGAACCTCGTTCGAGAGCCGATCATCCGGCAACAGCGCGATCGACTTGATCCTCGCCTCCGCCGAATCCGCGGCGTGGATCGCTTCCTCCGCCTTCTTCCCCGAAAGCGCCGTCACACGCCGCACGCCCTTCGCCACCGCCTCTTCGCTCACGATCGCGAACGCGCCGATCTCGCTCGTGCTCGCCACGTGCGTCCCGCCGCAGAACTCGATCGAGATCTCTCGCCAACCCGGATTGGCCGCGGATTCCAGCAGATCCGGCACCGGCTGCCCGATCGACACCACCCGCACCGGGTCCGGGTACGTCTCGCCGAAGACAGCCCGCAAACCGCTGATCTGCTTGGCCGCCGCCAGCGGCGCCGGCTGCGCATACACCGTGAGGTTCTGCTTGATCTGCTCGCGCACGATCGCCTCAGCCGAGCCGAGTTCTTCCGGGGCAACCGGCTGGTTGTGCGAGAAGTCGAAGCGGAACCGTTCCTGCGCGACGTGCGATCCCTTCTGATCGATGCCGTCGCCCAGCAACTTCCGCAGCGCGAAGTTCACCAGGTGGGTCGACGTGTGATTCGACGCCGTGCCATGGCGGCGTGACTTCTCGACATGCAGCGCCACCGTATCGCCCACGCGGATCTCGCCGTGGGTCACAACGCCGACGTGCAGCACGTACCCGCCGTACGCAGCCACCGTCTCGACGCGGAACCGCCCGCCGTCGTGCTTGTCGCTCGCGGAAGACTTGGCCTCGCCGATGACCTCGATCTCGCCCGCGTCGCACTCTTGGCCGCCCATGGTGGCATAGAAGCACGTCTTGTCGAGGATGATCCCGACCTGAGTCTTGTGATTGAAGACCGGCCGCGAGGACTCGTCGAGCGACGATCCATTCCAGATCGCCTTCACGTGAGCCTTGATCATCGTGTGGTCGAACTTGTGCGAGTCATCGGTCGGCGCGATGCCCAGCCGCATCACCCGCGCGACGCCATCGCCGTCGAGCGTGATCTGCTTCTCGCCTTCCTTCTGCCAGGCAGCGCGGCTCAGCTCCGCCGCCTTCTTCTGCTCCGCCTCGAAGCCCGCAACATCGACCGCGATCCCGATCTCGTCGGCCATCAGCGTGGTCAGGTCGATCGGGAAACCATACGTGTCATACAGCTTGAACGCATCGACGCCCGAGATCGTGGGCTTCTTCGGACACTTCGTCTGCACGAAGTGCCGGAGGATCGAGAACCGATCCGGCGCAGTCGCCGCCGCGTGCCGAATCGCCGAGAAACCGCTCTTGTCGTTCGCCTCGGTCGCACCCACGGCCGCGCCGATGGTATCGAGCGACGTCTTGTAGAAG
>CANHCQ010000006.1 GCA_947459215.1 Phycisphaerales bacterium | reverse complement strand
GACCGGCTGGAAGCCGGTCCTACTGGCGCGGGGTACGCTCGTGCATGCCTGCACCCGACCTCGGACCTGCACCCGCGCACGTGATCACCGAGCGGCCGCTGGCCGTACACCTGCTGCCCGCGCTGGTGGCGCCCGAGGCGCTGGCCGGCGGCGTGGTGATCATGATCGATGCGCTGCGGGCGAGCGTCACGATCTCGGCGGCGCTGGCGGCGGGCGCGACGCGGGTGGTGCCGACCTTGACGGTGGAGGATGCGGAGCGGCTGCGGGGGCCGGGCCGGCTGCTCGGCGGCGAACGCGGCGGGGTGCTTATTCCCGGCTTCGACCTCGACAACTCACCCCGGGCGTACACGGCGGAGCGCGTGCGTGGGAAGGAGATCGTGTTCACCACCGCGAACGGCACGGCGGCGCTGTTGCACGCGGGAAGTGCGCACGAGGTGCTCATCGGCGCGGTGACGAACGTGTCGGCGATCATGGCGCGGGTGGCGCGCGAGCCGCGGGCGGTGCACATCCTGTGCGCGGGGACGCGGGGCGAGATCACGATGGATGACTGCTTGGCGGCGGGGTTGATCGCGGAGCGGCTGGTGGCGGCGGGGCGGCAGGTGGTGTCGGACGACTCGACGCGGATGTGCGTTGGATTGGCGCGGCTTGCGGCGGAGCACCCGCGCGGGCTTGGTGCGGGTGTGCTGGAGCTCATGACCGAGAGCCGCGGCGGGCGCGGGTTGACGAGGCTTGGTTTTGAGGCCGATCTGACGCTGTGTTCGACGATCGACGGCGTGCCGGTCGTGCCGCGCTTTGCCGCGGGCATGATCGCGCTCGCTTGAGCGAGCGGCTACTTGCGGATGCGTTTCTTGATTTCGTTGATCCGCTCGCTGTACTTCTTGATGTCGGCGTTCTCAAGACGTGCAAAGAGGGGCAGCATGTGCAGCTTCTTGGCGTCGTCGCGGATGGGACCGAAGCCGTTGGTGATGGTGCTCGCGACGGCGTCGATCTTGCGGATGAACGTTTCTCTGTCCGTGGTGGTGCTGGCCGCCTCGTTCAGATCGTCAACGCGTCTTTCGACGTTCTCGTTGAAGGTCTTCCAGCGTCGCAGCAGGCCGTTGCACGAAATCTTGGCGTTGCGCATCGCGATCTCGCCCGCGTCTCCGGCGCTCTTCTTGTTCTCGCCCAGGGCGGCGGCGATGCTCGCGGTGCTGGAGTCGGGGATCTGGGCGGCGATGCCGTAGCGAACGCACTCGGCGGCGGTGAGGGTGATGATGCCGTTCTTGTTGAGCGAGACCGCACCGTCGGCGCCGCGGCCCTCGTCGGTGATGATCCACCGGCCGTCTTTCTGCAGCGCGAAGGCCGGCGAGCCGGGGAGCATCATCGCGCGGGCGAGGGCGGCGCTGTGGCCGTTGGACTCGGCCATCGAGCCGACCTTGGCGGCGAGGATCGAGTTCATCTTGGTGTCGACCTCGGCGGCGCCGGTGTCGTTCACGCTGTAGACGACCGCGCCGCCGAAGGTTGCCGCTGGCGTGACGAACCAGCGGTCGGAGGCGAACGCGGGCCAGATGCTGGCGCTGATCGCGCTGTCGATGACCATCGTGAACTTGAGCCGCGCGTCGTTCTCTGCCATCTTCTCGGCCATGTACTCGGCGGCCCAGACATAGCCGCCGGGGGAGTCGATGACAAAGACGATCTGCGGCACCTTGTTCTTGACGCACCAGTCCATGGCGTTGATGACGCCCAGCGGGTAGATGTCGGTGCCGAACTCGCCCTTGAGCGGGACGACGAGGAAGTCGCCCTTGGACTCTTCGTCCTTGGGATCGGTCTTGACGATGCTGGTCGGCTTTCTCTTGGCGTCCTTGATGACCGACGCGATCTGCGAGCGTTTGAACGTGGAGTGCATCGCGACGCCGTCGATGGTGCCTTTGGCTTCGACCTCGTCGTCGGTCTCCTTGATGATCTCGCCGATGAGGATGCGGCCGTCGTTGAAGTAGAGCATGTCGGCCGCGCGGGCCGCGAGGGCGATGGTGAAGAGCGCCAACAGGCTCACCAGACGGATCAATCGTGCGAGTGCCAACATGCATCCACCCTCGAGAAAAGGACTCGGCGGCGAACGCCGCGGAAAACGGGAAGGGAAGAGCTTAACCGAGGTTGGGGGGATGCTTCAAGCCCGATCGTTGCCGAGTGCGGCGGGATCGGTCGCGAGCAGGCTCTGGATCTTCGCCGCCATCTGGCCGGCGGCCGCGGCACGGTGGCTGAGACGGTTCTTCTCGGCGGGTGGCAGCTCGGCCCCGGTTTGTGTGAAGCTGGGGGCGACGAGGAAGAGAGGGTCGTAGCCGAAGCCGTGGGAACCGCGGGGGACATCGCCGGGGAGGCCGATGCGGCCTTCGAAGGTGCCGCGGACGAGAGCAGTGGGACCGGCCTCCAGCCGGTCCGGTGCGGCAACACCAGTGGGACCGGCCTCCGGCCGGTCTTCGCGCAGCGCCCCGCCGGAAGTCCATGGGTACTCGAACCAGTTCTTCACCAGACCTTTTCGGACGGGGTTCTCCAGCGTGTACTGCCACTTCTCGCGGAGTTCGTCGGCGTGACGGATGAGGCGATCGAAGTACTCGGGTTGCCAGAGCGTGCCGGTCATTCCTCTTGCGGCGTTGATGGTGCGGGATGTGAACGTTTTGATGCTGTGCATCAGGTCCTCAAGGGTGTGCCAGGCGTCGTCCTTTGGGAGTGGCGTGAGGATCAGATGGACGTGGTCGGGCATGACGACGACGAGGTGGACGATGGCGCGTTGGTTGTGCCAATGGAGACAGGCGTCGAGGACGATGTCTCGTTCGGATGGAGAGAGCTCGCCGTGGAGCAGGCGGAAGGTGATGAAGTATGTGGATCCGCCGCGTTGCCAGTGGGGGAGTGAGCCGTTGCGGATGATGAGTGGGCCCGGTGGGTGTGATTGAACTGGGGAGAGATCGAGAGGGGTGAGGAGGGAAAGGCGTTCTGAAGGCGTGGGCAACTGTCGACCGGCCGGAGGCCGGTCCCACTGGTGCTTTGGGGGGTGCTTTGGGGGGTGCTTTGGGAGGTGTTGGAGGGAGAGGGCCATTGTGCACACGAACCGTGCTGTGCGGTTCTCTGGTGGGACGCCTTCGAGTTCGCGGAGGACGCGCTCGTTGTTGGCTTGGTCGCGTTGGGCGCGGGTCATGCCGGTTTCCTGGCCGTCGGTGCAGTAGTGGGACGAGATGACGCCCGGGCGGCCTTGAAGGGCGTCGATCTCGAGGCCGGAGTCGTCGGCGAGGCAGGGCATGCCGCTGGCGGCGGCGTAGGCGCGGGCCTTGATGGTGGCGTTCTGTTCGAACGTGGTGCCGGTCTCGGCGGGCTCGGGGGGCGGGCCGCCGGGGAGGTCGGCGAGGGAGAGCAGGCGGAGGTCGGGGAGCAGGGTCGCGAAGATCGTCTGCATCTCTTCGACTTTGTGGGGGTTGGCGGTGGCGAGGAGGAGGGGCATGGGAGTGGGGAGTGGGGCAGTGGAGGAGTGGGGCAGTGGGGCAGAAGGATGCAATCCGGCGGTCGACGTCCGCCTCACCCCTCACCCCTCACCCCTCACCCCTTCCTACTTTCTGGCATGCGAACGCGTCAGGATATTGCGAGTGCGGCGGCGGAGAAGCTCTTGGCGGCGGGTCCGAGCCTGGAGCAGAAGCCGGTGCTCATCGGGTTCGATGGGTTTGTGGACTCGATCATCCACGTGGTGGACAAGCGGCACTCGATGAAGCCGGACGGCTTCTCGCGGATCCGCACGATCGAGCACTTTGCGGGTCGGGCGGCGGCGGCGGCGGGGAAGAGCGCGAACATTGAGCTGGTGGTGGAGGAGGACCGGTTCGGTGGCAACGGGCCGCTGATGGCGGGTGGGCTCGGGCGGGCCGGGGCGGCGGTGACGTACATCGGCACGGTGGGTCGGGTGGACAACCCGCGCGAGGTGGATCCGATCTATCAGCCGTTCGCGGCGCGGTGCAAGCGGGTGATCCCGGTCGGGCCGCCGGCGCACACGGATGCGCTGGAGTTCGACGATGGCAAGCTGATGCTGGGCAAGCCGCGGAATGTGATGAATGTGGATTGGGCGTCGCTGAAGCAGAGCGTTGGGGCGGAGCGGCTGGTTGCGCTCATCGAGAACGCGGCGCTGATCGGCATCGTGAACTGGGTGATGATGGGGGGCGTGGAGTCGATCTGGGACGGGCTGTGCGATGAGGTGTTCCCGAAGCTGGGCGGAGCCGCGAAGAAGAAGCGGGTGTTCCTCGATCTGTGCGACCCGGCGAAGCGGAGCGACTCGGACATCGAGGGCGCGCTGGTGAAGATTCGGCGAATTGATTCGCTGGTGCCGGTGACGTTGGGGCTGAATCTGTCCGAGGCCGAGCGGATCGGGGCGGTGCTGAAGCTCGATGCGTTGCAGGACGCGCACGGACCGGGGCGCGGGCAATCGGTGCGGTTCGGAGCCGAGGCGATTCGGGCGAAGCTGGGGATTGACTGCGTGGTGATCCATCCGCGTGAAGGGGCGGCGGCGGCGAACGCGAAGGGGATGAGCCACTGGTTCGATGGGCCGTTCATTACGGAGCCGAAGCTGAGCACGGGTGCGGGCGACCACTTCAACTCCGGGTTTTCATTGGGGCAGCTCTGCGGCATGGAACTGGATGAGTGCCTGGCCTTGGCGTGCGCGACGAGCGGGGCGTATGTCAGGGATGCGCAAAGCCCGGACCAGGCGCGGCTGGCGGCGATGCTGCGGGCGATGCCGGGGCCGCAGTAGGGATTTACCACAAGAGGCACAGAGAGAGCGGAAATAGAGGGGGAATGGGAAGGGCTCTCTCAACTTCAAGCGTCCAAAGCGCTCGACGGACTCCGGCGGGATTGCGGGGTGTTGGGTGTCGAGGGGTTGGTGCGAAACGTCGTCGCTGTGGAATCTTGGTCTCGAGATGCCGGACGCGCCTGGCTTGGGTCTTGATATCAGCACTTTCCCCCTTCGAGGCCATTGAGTTGAAGGGTCTCGCTGTGTATCTGTGTGTCTCTTGTGGTGGATTCCTTCGGATCCTGGCCAGGCGTTCGACAACGCACGTCCCACGCCTACAGTCTTTCAATGTGTTTCACGTCTTCCGGGGAAAAAGTGGTTGGGGCTGGCACGGAGGTGCTCTCAGTGGACGCTCTTGCACGCGCTGCGGTCGCTGAAATCCAGTCGGGCATGATCGTCGGGCTGGGCACGGGTCGCACCGCCGCCCGTGGCGTGCTGGCGCTCGCCGAGCGGGTCCGCGAGGAGCGTCTGAACATTCAGTGCGTCCCGACGAGTCACGCAACCGAGACGGTCGCTCGCAGCTACCAGCTTCCGATCATCGATTTTGCGATGGTGGAAAAGGTCGATTACCTCTTTGACGGCGCGGACGAGGTTGATCCCTCGCTGCGGATGCTCAAGGGCAAGGGCGGCGCGATCGTCCGGGAACGCATCGTCGCCCACGCTGCCGCCCGAGCGGTGTACATGGTGGGACAGAACAAGCTGGTCGATCGCCTCGGTCAGTCGTGCACGCTGCCGGTCGCGGTGATGGCCTTTGGTCTGACGTCGGTGCGGACACGGCTGCGGGACATGGGGCTTAACGGCGTCATCCGCCGCACGCTTGACGGGCAGTTCTTCCTGACCGACAACGGCCATCTCCTGATTGACGTGACCATCGAGAACCACGACGTCGAGGAGCTGGCGAGCGAGCTGGACCGGATTCCCGGTGTTGCCGATCACGGGCTGTTCCTGACCGAGTGCCAGGAGCTCTTGGTTGAGACCGACAAGGGCATCGAGAAGATGCACCGCAAGGTCGGAGCCTGAGGCCTTCTGCCGATCTGAAGACAGTTGGCAACGCCCCGCACGGGGCGTTGTTTGTTTTCAAGGCGCCGGCGCGCTCCTCACGGTTTCAGGGGTGTCCCTCTGGGCTGCCCACATTTCGATGGACGCCGAAGTCTCGTCATGCCGAGACGGAGGGTGTCGCCCGAGCGTCGGCCGCCCGGTTTGACGCGTGAACACCGGGGCAAGGCGACGACGGGAACGACGGCGTCGCGTTCGGACTCGAAGTTGATGCGGCGGGGCTCCGTGAGATCGCGATCAAGCCCGCGGATGCGAGCCGCGAGTTGATCAAGACTCGGGCGCCGGGCGCGAGCTTGGAGCGGTACATCGTGTCGGCGAACACCACGACGCGGACGTGAGGGCCGGTCGCCCATTTCATCCCGCCCCCCGCCCCCGCCCCGCTCCCTCCTCCTTGGTGAAGCGACTCTCCGATCAAGCCGATGACTATCATAGAGGACTGGTCGGCGACTGGTCGGTCGATGCTTGGAGTGTTTCCCATGGACGATCGCGGCAATGAGATCGGCGCGTACGACGCCAAGACCCACTTCGCGGCGTTGCTGCAGCGCGTGGCGGCGGGCGAGGAACTGACGATCACACGCAACGGCGAGCCGATCGCGCGGATGGTGCCGGTGCGGCGATCGAGCGCCGCGGCGAAGAAGGCCGCAGTCGAGGCCATCAAGAAACTGGCCATCGGCAACAAGCTCAACAAGCTCAACACGGGCAAGCCCAGGCTCCGCGTAACCGATCTGATTCGCGAGGGCCGGCGGTGAGCGGCTTCGTGCTGGATTGTTCGGTCGGTGTGTCCTGGTTCTTCGAGGACGAGCAGACCGCCGAAACCCAGGCATTGCTCGAGCGCGTCGGCGTGGAGGGCGCGGTGGTTCCTGCGCTTTGGATGATCGAGGTCGCGAATGCCGTCGTGATTGGGGAACGCCGAAAGAGGATCCGCCCGGGCATTGGGGACGCGATCCTCGCCCAGATTCGCACCCTCGACATCGAGATCGATGCCGGGGTGACGTATGAGAACATTGGCGGCGTGATGGCGCTCTGCCGCGAGCACGGGCTGACGGCGTACGACGGCGTCTACCTCGAGCTGGCGCGGCGACGGGCGCTGCCGATCGCGACACTGGACAAAGCACTCAAGCGGGCGGCGAAGGCGTTACGGATTGAATCGCTGCCGTAGGTCTTCAGGCCTTGCGGATGCCGTCGGCCTCGACCCAGGCCTTGGGGCGGACGAGTTCTTTGGCGATCCCGACCTTGCGGAGGAACAGGATGGTCAGGTAGGTCGGATCGACTTCCCACCACTTGTGCCCGTGGGCGGCGGCCCGCTGGTCGGCGTGGTGGTTGTTGTGCCAGCCTTCGCCGCCGGAGAGGATGGCGACGACCCAGTTGTTGCGGCTGTCCTCGTCGGTGTTGTAGTTGCGGTAGCCGAACATGTGGGTGACGGAGTTCACGCTCCAGGTGACGTGCCAGACAACGACGGTGCGCAGGAAGACGCCCCAGAAGAGCCAGGAGACGGAGAGTTGCCACGCGCCCGCGGTGGTGCCGGTCATCAGGTAGCCCACGCCGTAGCCCATCGCCATGATGACGATGGCGTGAAGCGGGTAGAGCAGCAGCCAGAGCTTGTTGTCTTCCATCGACTTGTAGACCGGGTCACGCATGAGGTCGACGCAGTAGCGGTCGACGGCCTGACGGGTGTCGACTTCGGGGTTGTTGACGAAGAGCCAGACGATGTGGCCCCAGAGGAAATCGACCAGCGGCGAGTGCGGGTCGGGCTCATGGTCGGAGTGCTGGTGGTGGCGGCGATGGGCGCTGACCCAGGAGCCGGGTGTGCCCTGGAGGTTGCAGATGGCCAGCATCGCCAGGCCGCGTTCGAACCACTTGGGAACGATGAAGCCCTTGTGGGTGAGCAGGCGGTGGTAGCAGAGGTTGATGCCGATGCAGCCGAAGATGTAGATGCCCAGCGGGATCAGGGCAACGCCGGTCCAGGAGAAGAACTGGGGGAAGAAGGCGGGAATCGCGGCGAGGTGGATGGCGGCGATGGCGATGATGACGTGCCAGCGGAGGACCCAGGGCTTGACGCCTGCCGGGTGGTTCAGACGCCGGGCGACGGTGCTGGGGGCGCCGGTCTCGGGGTCCATGGTGAGTTCGGGCGCGGCGGCGGGGATCTTGGGTTCAACGGGAGGCTGGATATCGAGCGAGGGGCGAGTGGTCGCGGTGGTCATGGGGTCCTTCGCGGTCGGTCGGGTGAGAATCGAAACCGAGTGCGGCGTGCGCGGAAAAGCGGGCGGCACGCGTCGAATCGGAACATTGAGAGTTTAGACAATTCCTTCCTTCGAGATCGGGTTTCGCTGCTGAAGTTCTTGTGGTTTCAGCGGCTCCGGTTCCGGGTGTTTCATGGGGAAATCGGGGGCGGTGGCCCGGTGGCGAACGAACGCCGTCTCATTGAAGAACGCGCTCGCGCGGCGTGCACGCGGAATTGCGGAGCGTGCGTGGGTGGGAGGAGATGGGCGTCGCGAGGGTGCGTGCCGCAATGGTCACGGCACGAAGATCTTGACGGCCGCGATGTACAGCGGGATTCCGATCGCGATGTTGAACGGGAAGGTGATCGCGAGCGAGGATGGGATGTACAAACCCGGGTTGGCCTGGGGGATGACCAGTCGCATTGCTGCGGGAACGGCGATGTAGGACGCGCTGGAGGCGAGGACCGCGAGCAGGATGGCGTCACCCTGCTGCAGGCCGCCGAGGCGTGCGAGCGCGATCGCGAGGCTCGCGTTGAGGAGGGGCGTCACGAGGCCGAAGGCGATGACGAACCAGCCGGCCTGCTTGAGGGCCCGCAGGCGCCGGGCCGCGACGAGGCCGAGGTCGAGGAGGAAGAAGACGAGCACGCCGTTGAAGAGGTCGGTGCAGAGCGGCTTGAACGCGGCGTATCCACGGTCGCCGGTGAGCATGCCGATGGCGAGGCTGCCGAGGAGCAGCAGGACCGGGCCGTTGAGGAAAGCCTCGTGGAGCAGCGTGCCCCAGGGGATGCCCCGACGCGGGTCGGTGTTGGAGGCGCGGCGCCGATTCTTGAGATGGTTCTTGAGGATGGTGACGGGGGCCGCGGGGTCGCCGGGGAAGAGGCGGAGCAGCAGCACGCCGATGACGATGGCGGGTGATTCCATGAGCGCCATGGCGGCGACCATGTGCCCGCCGTACTCGATGCCGCGTTGTTCGAGGACGGTGCAGGCGGTCATGAAGGTGACGGCGGAGATGCTGCCGTAGGTGGCGGCCATGGCGGCGGCGTCGGTGGCGGTGAGGCGGAGGCGCAGCACAAAGAACGAATAGACGGGCACGATGACGGCGAGGAGCATCGCGAGTCCGAGGCTGATGGCGACGGTGGCGTTGAGCCCGCCGTGGAGGAGCTCGACACCGCCGCGGAAGCCGATGGCCCAGAGGAGGTAGAGGGAGAGGAGTTTGGTGATCGCGCGAGGGACGCGGAGATTGGACTTCACGAACGCCGCGATGGCGCCGAGAAAGAAGAACAGAACCGGCGGGCTGACGATGATCGAGTCGATGAGCGCACCTCCGAGGCAGAGTTGTATCACATCTTCGCGCTGCGATCAGGCCGGGCCCGAGGGGCGTTGCTTTGCAGCGGCGGCTCATTTCGGGGCTCGGCTGCGGTTGGGAGTCCGACGCGGCCGCACCGGTCGTTGACCCGCGCAAGAAAAGACCCGAGCGTGGGCTCGGGTCTTGTTGGCTGCGTGCGATGTGCGTGCGGGCGTTACGGGCAGAGCACCTCGTTGTAGGCGAGGACGAAGGTCTGGAAGTCAAGGTCGTTGACGATGCGGTCGAAATCAAAGTCGCTGGGGCAGCCGAGGGGCATGGCGCCGTCGTTGCAATCGAGGATGTCGTAGGAAACGACGAAGATCTGGAAATCGTCGTCGTCGACGGCGCCGTCGTTGTTGAGGTCCCAGGGGCAGAAGGCTCTGGCGGTGAAGGCGAAGCGGACCACGAAGGCTCCCCAGTCGTTGATGGCTACAAGCGCATCTGGGTTCTGCGTGGTGTACCGCATCGCGCCGCGTGCGGAGGGGTCTCTGTCGTCTGTATCGAGGAACGTGTTCCCCGGCATCGCGCCGCTGGTGCGGATGGTGAGGCAGAGATTGCCGCCGCTATAGATGAACGCACGCTCAAACGGAATGAACCAGGCAAACTCGGACGGGACGGAGGGGACGCCCGAAGTGGGGAACGCGTTGGCGGGCACGGCGATCGGGCCGTCGCGCACAACGATCTCACCCGGTCCGACGTTGCTGGCGAACGTGTTGCTCATCGCCAAGGGCTCGACCGCGGTCGGCGCGAGTCGGATGTCGAAGCGAGGCAGGGTGACGTTCGCCGTCGGGAACGTCGCCCCACCGCCCGAGGTGCTATTCCGGAGGCTCATTCCGGTGAGCGCCGAGCCGACATCGACAGCGCGCAACTCGCTGGCGGGGATGATGATCTGGATGGTGGAATTCTCTCCCACGATGGGCAGGCCATCGACTCCTTCGACCCGAGCGGCAGCGCTGGGTGTTGTGGCAGAGGGTGTGTATCCGAAGCGGTGCACGAAGTAGCGAGGGCTTCCGACTCCGCCGAGCAGGGCACCCGTTGCGGCACCAAAGCTTTGGCTGAACACCGACCGCGCTGACGAGCCCGGCAGCGGAATAGCAGCATCGATGCCATCGCCGGAGAATCCACGATGGCGGATGGTGACGCAGAGGTCGCCGCCCTGATACACAAAGGCGCGTTGGAACCGCAGCAATCTCGCGAAGTTGGCTCTGTTCGCCGGGAAGGTTCCCGCCGGGATTACCAGATGGCCGTCGTACACGAGAGTCTTGTCCGGGCCGTCGTTGTCGGCAAAGGTGGTGGACATATCAAGGGGCCGGTTGGTCGCGGTGCTGACGCTGACCTCAACGTCCGGCGAGAAGACGTCCTGTTGCGGTGCGGCCGGGTTGTTCGCGTGCTTGAGCCAGAGTTCATCGATGAGGCTGCCGACGGGAATGTCGCGCAGTTCGGCGGCGCTGACGATGGTCTGGATCGTGTAGTCGTTGGTGAAGAGAAGTTCGGCGACGTTCCCCACGGCGCTGTTGCTGTCGTTGCGGGGGATCTGGGCGTTGGCGTCCACATCGAAGCGATAGATCGGGACAAGGCTCGCGCCGCCGGTCGTTGCGAAGTCGTCCGCCGCGAGCAGCGCCGCCGACGTGGCCGATGAGGTCGTGGCGTCCATGAGCTGATCGGACAGCCCATTCCCGCTGTGACGCAGGAACATGTTGAGCGGGCCGCCGTTGTAGGTGTAAGGCTGTGCGTAATCCACCGTGAAGGTGAAGGGCGCGTTCGCCGGTGCCGACTCGAACGCCCCGATCGGGACTGTCAGCGGCCCGGTGCGGGTCGTGACGACATCGGCACCGATGTTGGCTGCGAAGGTCGTTGAGAGCGAGCTCGGCGGGTTGACGGAGCGAGACAGTTGGATCGTGTAATTCGCGAAGTTCGCGGCGGCGCCGGGCCATACGGAAGCGGTTCCGTCCAGTCGCGTCGCCTGCCCGACGAACTGCGATCCTATGCCGATGGTGTCGAACTGATCGGCCGCGCCGACAACCATGAGAGATCTCGAGTTGCGTCGGAAGGGAGTGTTGAGACTAACAGTCGCCTCGGCGCTCGCGAACGTGTCGGCGACGTACACCTTGGTCACGCCCACCGCCAGGTCGGTTCCGACCAAGGGCGGGGTGTAGAAGACGCGCACGACCGGCGGCCCGGTGAGCCCGCCCGTCGTCGCCGATTGGGAGGAGGCGTAGAGCCCGCGCACGCCGTTGGCGACCGATGTAGCGCTGCCGATCGCGTCCATGAACACGGTGCTGGGAAGACCGGTTCCGGTCTGGCTGATCTCGATGCAGAGCGGGCCGCCGCCATAGGGGACCTGTGTCGTGAACGGGATGGCGAGGCCCCAGGCCTCGGGGGTCGAGCCGCTGTTGTCGGCCGCAAAGACACCCTTGTTCAGTTCCAGGGCACCGTCGCGTGCCAGCACCGGGAAGGTGATGTTGTCGGCATAGGTGGTGGACATCGCCGCCGAGGCCACGCCGCGCCCGACTCGGACTTCGTAATCCGCAATCGTGAGATTTGCCTCGGGCCACGCGATGGCCCGCGTGTTGTCGGCTCGAAATGCGATGCCGGTGATCAGGCTCCCGGCGGGAATGCCCAGGGCAGCCTCGTCGACGTTGATCTGGAAGCGACGTGCGCCGTTGCCGCCGAGCGCGCCCTCCTGACCGCTGTCGGCCTCCTCCGTCGCCAGAACGTTCGGTCCGACCTCGTTGTTCGGCGGCGTGTATTCGAACTGGAGGATCGGATAGGTCGTGATGACTCCGGTGGCGGCGGTGCGTGAGACGCTGGAATAGAGGCCGGCGACGAAGTCCGTGGCGGTGGTGTTGCCGAGGGCCGCGTCCATGAATGCGGAAACACCGAGTCCCGTGCCGCTGTGGTTGAAGTCCAGGCACAGGCTGCCGCCGGTGTAGGTGTAGGGCGTGTCAAACGGGATTACGGTGGCGAACGCCTCGGGCGTGGCGCCCGACGCCGGGCCACCCGGGAACGACCCGGCGGCAATGGACAGTGGGCCGTTCATCACCAGTGTCGTGGGGCCCGACACGTTGGCGGCGTAGGTCGTGCTCATCGTCGCGGCGCTGGTCGCCGCCGCCGAGATCCCTAGCTGGTAGTCGCTGAACGTAAAGCCCGCGGGCGGCCAGGGCGCGGCGCTGGAGTTGTCCTGTCGGAAACGCAGCCCGGTCAGCACGCTTCCGACGGGGATGCCGGCGAGCGCCCGGGCGTCCATGACCATTTGGTAGCGCCGAAGGGCGTTGCCGCCGATCGGCCCTTCCTGCCCATTCACGAGTTCCACCCCGTTCCCGCCCGATGGCACGGCCGCGGGCTCGGCGATGGCGAGACCGGTGATCGAACAAAGACACGCAACGCTCAACGACGTCACACGACGCATCGGAACCTCCTCCTCGAACGCCAAAGGGCTCACGCTGGTGAGTCGAACCCGACACTCAGAGTACCGAATGGCCCCCAAGACACGAAGCGGAAACAGCGTGAATCAACGGTCTTGTTTTCACTTGACACCAAACAGTGAACACCGAACACGAAACGAAAACAGCCCGAGGCGTGGCCTCGGGCTGTGGGTCGATGAAAGGGGGCTGTCGACGAGAACCGTCAGCGCGTTACGGGCAGAGCAGCTCGTTGTACGCGGCGGCGAAGATCACGAAGTCGGCGTCGTCGACGAAGTCATCGCCGTTCAGGTCCGCCGGGCAGCCCGCGGGCATGGTCGGATCGGTGCAGTCGAGGATGTTGTAGGCGGTGGCGAAGAGGACGAAGTCGGCGTCATCGACGAAGGTGTCGCCGTTGAGATCGGCCGGGCACGAGGCGGGGCAGATGCTCGGGAAGAGGCCGTCGAACGTCGCGAGGTCGGCGGCGGTGACGCTGGCGCTGTTCGAACCGCCGCTGGCGTCGGCGGCGTTCATGTTCAGCATGGCGACCACGCCGTTGAAGGCGCGGCCCTGCCACTTCCACCAACCCGGGATCACGAGGTCGTCGATGATGGCGGGGGTGCCGCGGTCGTCGACGAAGATCTCGGTGTCGTCGAGGGTCGCGCCCTGGCGAGCGACGAGCAGCTCGCGATCGGAGCAATCGACGAGGCCGTCGAAGTTGAAGTCGCCCAGCACGAAGCGGAACTGGGTGACGGTGCCGGCGCCCGCGCCGGTGGTGGTGCCGTCGTTGAAGTTGCCGGGGGTCATCTGCAGCCCGCCGGCGCTGCGGCGGCTGAAGCGCGAGCCGGGCGTCTGGCCGGCGATGGTCGGGCCGGACGAGAGCGTCGCGTCGTAGGTGCGGGTGCTGTTGGTGGGGATGTCGCCGTAGAAGAACTCTTCGTCGGCGCTGCGGGTGGGGACGACGACGCTCATGCTGTTGAGGCGGTCGCCGAGGTTGGGGTTCGTGCCGTAGTACGCGATGCGGGTGATGGCGTCGGGGTTGAAGCCGCTGGTCGAGGAGATTTCCTGTT
This sequence comes from Phycisphaerales bacterium, assembly GCA_947459215.1. Taxonomy (GTDB): domain Bacteria; phylum Planctomycetota; class Phycisphaerae; order Phycisphaerales; family UBA1924; genus JAFEBO01. Next base: position 149,846 of record CANHCQ010000006.1, on the reverse strand, counting down.
CCGACGAGCGGACGTATTCCTTGCCGCCGCCGTTGGAGAAGGCAAAGTCATCGACCATCTGGTACGGCTCGAGCGAGGACGGGGCCGGGGTCGGGACGACGGCGTAGGTGGTGTCTTCGCTGTTGACCGGGGTCTCGGCAGCGTTGGGGTTGCCTCCGGTGGTGCCGACGCCGTTGAGGTCGATCTTCCCGTCAAAGTTCACGTCGGGGTTGATGTCCTTGCGCCAGGAGTAGCGTGTACCGGCGAAGTAGCCGGCGTTGCCGTCGTACCGGCTGACGAACCCGCCGCTGCCGTTGGAGACCAGGGTGTGGAACGGGCGCTTGCGGAGGAGGACGAAGGAGGCGCTGCCGTCGTTCTTGATGCGGCCGGCGACATCGGACGTCGGGATGTGCTTGGCGCCGTAGGTGGAGCGGTTGGTGGCCGCGGGAAGCAGGGCGGCGATGTTCGAGTTGTTGCCGTTGTTGTTGTAGATCACGAGGAAGCCGTTGCTGCCGATGGTGAGGCCGTCGAGCGTCCAGGCCTCGTCGATCTCGGGCAGCTCGTCGCCCTGGTCCCAGGGGGCGGGCAGGAGCGGGAGCGGTCCGGGGATGTTGTTGGGCGTGTTGTCGTCGGCGCCGTCGGCGCCGCCGAAGACGGTGGCGATCATGTAGCCGTCGAGCTTCATGCCGGGCGTGCCGTAGATCTCGATGTACTCCCAGCGATCATCGCCGGACGATCCGCCGCCGGCGGGGTTGGCCCAGACCTCGTTGAGGACGACCTGGGCGCTGCCCGCGGCTGCGAACAGGCTCAATGCCATCGAACACACGAACACGTTCTTCTGCATGACGATCTCCCTCTGCTACTCCAGCGGAGCAATCTCTCCGAACCTGCTGCCGCGGCTCGCACACACGTGCCGCGGTGGTGGCAGCCCTTTCGGGCGGCCGAGTTAGTTGGTCATCTACTGCGCGGCGGTGCTGCGGGTCTTGCCCGGATCGGGCGAGAAGCGTCCGGACGTCAGGTGCCCGCCGAAGACCTTGCGCTCGACGTCTTCGTCGTCGTACGGGTCGTCGGCGTTGAACGAGCTGCCGTCGAGCCAGCCGAACTCGCCGTCCTGGGTGGAGTCGCGGAGCGAGTCCACGTGTCCGTCGGCGAAGAGCCAGTTGCCGTAGTATTTGTCCAAATCCTTCTGGTTGATGCCGCTTGCGGAGTGGCGGAGCTTCCCGCCCGGGGCCTTGCCGTGCGCGGGGCCGAGGTCGCTCCATGACTGCTTGCCGAAGACGCCGTTGACGGGTGCGCCCGCGTATCCGTCGGTCAGGTGCTTGACGACCCGCAGGGTCTGATCACCGACCAGGACGGTGCTCTCGCCGTCGCCGGCGTCGTTCACGCGTCCGTCGGCAAAGAGGGGCACGAGGTTGGTGGGTACGAGCCCGAGGTATTTGTCGCTCAGCGGGCCGCGCGAGGCGAGCTGGGTGCGTCTGGAGTCCTTGTACGGCCGCTTGACATCGACGTCGCCGTCGTCCTTCATGCTCACCAGTTCGGTGAAGGCGGTGTACCACGTCATCGTGTAGTTGGTGTTGACGCCGCGGTCGAACATCCGCTGGCGCTTCTCCTTGACGGTCCTGATGCCATCGAAGGTCAGGGGCAGTTTGTCGTTCTGCAGCGCTTGCGTGGACTTCGCCGGGTTGGTCGGGCAGAGCAGGCCGCCGGGGTTGTAGTACTGCCCGTACACCGCGTCGGACATCCAGCCCACCTTGCCGGCCTGGATGTCGGCGGCCGAGCCCCAGTTGTTGTTCACTCGACCGTCCTGCGGTCCGCTGACATACACGCCTCGGTTGCTTCCGGCGTAGGACAGCACGCCGATGCCGATCTGACGCAGGTTGCTCATGCAGCGCGTCTTGCGGGCGAGGTCGCGTGCCGAGGCGAGGCTCGGCAGCAGGATGCCGATGAGGATCGCGATGATCGCGATCACCACCAGCAACTCGATGAGTGTGAAGCCGCGACGCTGGTGCAACGACACCGACATCCCGACCGATCGTTCACGGCTTCGACAATTCTGCCTCATGCGCAACCCTCGCGTGTGAGGAAAGGTTTTAGTCAAGGGCGTGTGAAGGACCGACTTGCATTGCAACAAGCTTCGGTGAAGATGATCGCGACGGCCGCGTTCGTGACACGGCCTTCACGGTTTCTTGACGCGTTCTTGATGTTGGAGGTCGCGCGAGGAGAGTGCTGCGCGGTTTGTGCGGAATCAGGAGTTACCGATCCGCAGTGGGCGGGGCTCGTCGGTGTCGGTCCCGGGAGCGGCGCTGGTGGTTGCGGCGGGGGAAGCGGGGCCGGATGAAGGGCCGGATGAAGGATTGGATGAAGGGCCGGTCTCGTTCTCGTTCGCCGCACGGCTGGCGTGGTCGGTCATGCTCTGCCGCAGGCGCGCGTGGGAGATATGCGAGAACGGGAGCGTCAGGACGTAGCCGCCGGCGAGGATCGCGCCCGCCAGCCATGCGTCCTTGGCGGCGATGAACACCAAGATGCCCACCGAGATGAACAGGGGCAGCACCATCCGCGGGTGCACCGCGAGTTTCTTGAAGCTGAACATCGGACGCCGGCTGACCATCAGGGCACCGACGAGAACGGTGTAAACGGCGACCGCAACCGGGGGCATCTGCCACTTGATGGTGGTTGAAACGTCGATCAGGATCGGGATGAGCACGACGCCGGCCGCGGCTGGCGTCGGCATGCCGGTGAAGAACCGCGAGGCGATCGGGTTGTTCTTCTTTGCCGGTTTGGCGCTGGTGAACCGTGCGAGGCGCATCGCCGCGCACATCGAGTACGTCAGGACGCAGACCATGAACATCGGTTCAAGATGGTGCGGCAAGGGCTTGATCGCCGCTGGCCCGATCTCGGGGCGCAGCATCCAGACGTAGAGCATCACCGCCGGCCCGACGCCGAAGGACACGAAGTCCGAGAGCGAATCGAGCACCGCGCCGAAGCGGCTGGTCACGCGGAGCAACCGTGCCGCACGCCCGTCGAGCGCATCGAAGATCGCCGAGAGCGCAATCGCGATCAGCCCGCTTTCAAACTTGCCCTGGATCGAGAAGTGCAGACTCGCCAAGCCGCAGGCGAGTGCGGCGGAGGTGATCATGTTCGGGAAGAGTGCCCGGAACGGGACCACATTGCGGCGGGATGGGAATTTGAGGAACACGGGGGCAGTGGAGGAGTGGAGGAGTGGAGGAGTGGGGCAGTGGGGCAGTGGGGCAGTGGGGCAGTGGACAAGAAAAGACACTGACTTACTGATTCTTGGTCTTTCGGGCTAGGACGGTTTCACCGGCGAAGACGCGTTGGCCTTTGGTGACGGCGGGCTCGTAGCCCTCGGGGAGGTAGAGGTCGACGCGGGAGCCGAATTTGATCAGGCCGTAGCGCTCGCCGGGGCGGAGGGTTTGGCCCTCGCGGACCTTGCAGACGATGCGGCGGGCGACGAGGCCGGCGATCTGGACGACGAAGGCGCGGGAGCCGTCGGCGAGGCGCAGGACCATGCTGGCGCGTTCGTTGAGATCGCTGGCCTTGTCGAAGCTGGCGTTAAAGAACGCGCCGTGGTGGTAGGCGAGTTTCTCGACGGTTCCTTCGAAGGGCGTGCGGTTCACGTGCACGTTGAAGACGTTCATGAAGACGCACATGCGGGTGCGGGGCGCACCGGAGTCACCGACGGCGGCGACGGCGTCGGGTGGGGGCGAGGCCTGGTCGATCTTCACCACGATGCCGTCGGCGGGGCAGATGGCGCAGCTGCTGAGGTCCTCGGTGGCCGCGGGTGCACGTTCGGGATCGCGGAAGAACCAGATGGCCCAGAGCGTGAGGAGGGTGAGGATGCCGGTCAGGACCCAGAGGGCGACGGCGATGGGGCCGGCGGTGAGACCGGCGCCGACACCAGCAGCGATTGTGGGTGCCGCGAAGAGGGCGATGATCGTCCAGCCCTCGCGGGCGACGATCGGAGCACGGCCCGCGTGGGGGGCGCCGAAAAACGATGCGGGTGCGACCTGAGTATTGGCGGCAGTCATGGCGGGCATCACGATGGATCGTTGGGGACCTCGATCACCAAGAAATCTCCCCTTCGCACCCCGTCGACCTTCGCCTCGATCTCGAGGGCGGCTCGTTCAATAAGCCTCCATCGCGTGGTGGTCAGGACGATGATCGCGATCGTGCGACTCGATAAATCCTGCTGATACGACAGATTCTGATCAATCGTGATCAGAGCGTCAAACTGTTCCTGGGCCGCGGCGAGGAGGTCGCCGTTCGAGAGGTTGGACCAGCCCAACTCGGACGCTGTCTGAACGGTGTGGCGTCGAAGAGATCGACGCAGCGGTGCCGGAGTTCCCTGATCGAAGAGAATCCTCATGCTGCGGCTGTTTCATTGCGGCCGTCGACCGCCAAACTCTGCCGTGCATGTTCCAGCACTGCCTCGACCAAATCTCGCGGAACGCCGGGGAACCACTCGACGAATTGCAAGACCGTGGCTCCGTCCTCGAGATTCTCAAAGAGGGCTTGCACCGGAACCCGTGTCCCACGAAAAACCCACGCCCCGCTCACCCGAGCCGGGTCGCGCTCTACCGCTTTGCACGTCCGCCAATCGAGCATGTTTGGAGTATATCGGAAAGCCCAACCGAGTCGGGTCCCGGGTTCGTGCTTTGATAGGATTCGACGAAAAGGCCACTGTGCCGTAAGTGCTTTCCCGCTCAATTGTTCTTGACGTATTCCGCACGCTCGGGTACTTTACCGACAGCGAGACGTCACCCTGTTTTCCGCCCCGATGCGTGCATCGGGTTCAGGGCTCTCATGAGGAGAGAGGCATCCCGCGACAACTCGGATCGATCGCTCGGCGCGTTTCCGCGCGCCGGTCGTGATATGTGTTTGGCGGCCTTGCCGCCGGAGAGGTAGGAGAGAGATGAAGAAGGCTCTGCTTGTGCTCGCCATCGCGGGCGTTGCGTCGTCGGCCTCGGCGAAGTATCTGATGGTCACGAACTTTGCGAGCGGCAACCGCAGCATCATGCTCTTCAACAAGAGCAACGGCTCGCTCGTCCAGCAGAACTGGATCGTCGGCGACGGCGCCGCGAACGTCTTCAACAGCCAGACCGAGGCGCTCTCGATCGGTTCCGACGTCTGGATCAGCGACCAGGTGCAGAACAAGGTCTTCCGCTACAACCTCACCACCGGCACCTACAAGACCGCTCTGACCGGCAGCGGCACCACGAACCTCAGCAACATCCGCGGCATGGCCCGCCAGGGGAACACGGTCTTCGTTGCCAACTCGGGCACCGGCTTCGGCAACTCGATCGTGAAGTTTGACGCCAACACGGGCGCGTTCCTCGGCAGCTTCGCCGTTCAGCAGTTCTCGACGGCAACCACGACCTCGCCTTGGGACATCCATGTCGCCGCGAACGGCGAGCTGCTCGTCAGCAACTACTCATCGTCGACCACCGTGGGTCTTTCCCGCATCGATCGCTACGACGCCGCGGGTAACTTCCTCGGCAACTTCTATTCCAACAACAACAATGCCGGTACGGGTCTGACCCTGCCGCAGCAGATCAATGCCGACGGCAGCAACTACCTCGTCGGCGGCTTCGGCTTTACCACCCAGGCCGGCGCCTACCAGCTCAACGGGGCCGGCGCTCAGACCGGCTTCTGGGGCAACGGCCTTGGTATCCGGGCCTCGTTCCGCCTCGACAACGGCAACCTGCTGATCACCAAGGGCGATGGCGTGTGGGTGCTGGACCCGACGACCAACGCCATCACGGCGGTGGCCGCGGGCGGCAACGTGAACGCGAAGTACATCTCGGAGATCGCGTTCATCCCGGCTCCCGGCTCGCTCGCGCTCCTCGGCATCGGTGGCCTGATCGCTGGCCGTCGGCGTCGCTGAACCTCGCACGGATTCGACCCTTCAAGGCCCGCCCCTCGGCGGGCCTTTTTCGTTCCCGCATCATGCCCGCTCGCACGCCATTCGCTCTACACTCCCCTCCCTATGGCCATCCTGATTGACGCGAACACCAAGGTCCTCTGTCAAGGCATCACCGGCTCGTTCGGAGCCGTGCACACCAAGGGCTGCTTCCTCTACGGCACCAAGATGGCCGGCGGCGTGACCCCCGGCAAGGGCGGCACGAAGGACGCCAACGGCTTGCCCATCTTCGACACCGTGCAGCAGGCGGTGGATGCGACGGGCGCGACGGCGACGATGATCTTCGTCCCGCCGGCGTTCACGGCGGACGCGATTCTGGAAGCCGCCGACGCCGGCATCAAGGTCATCTGCGCCATCACCGAGGGCGTGCCGGTGCAGGACATGATCCGCGTGCGTTCGGTGCTTGATGAGATGAATGGCGGCGCGAGCACGCCGCCGTCGAAGCGGCGGATCGTGCTGGTCGGCCCCAACTGCCCCGGCGTGATCACGCCCGGCCCGCGCACGAATGCGAACAGCATGACGGGCGAGCCGGGCGCTCCGTTCACCAACAACGGCTGCAAGATCGGCATCATGCCCGGCTACATCAACACGCACATCAGCCAGAGCAAGCGTGGCAAGGCGATCGGCATCGTCAGCCGCAGCGGCACGCTGACGTACGAGGCGGTGTGGCAGACGTCGAACCTGGGCTTCGCCCAGAGCACCTGCGTCGGCATCGGCGGCGACCCGGTGCGCGGGCTCAATCACATCGACTGTCTGGAGCTGTTTGCAGATGACCCGGACACCCACGGCATCCTGATGATCGGCGAGATCGGCGGCACCGACGAGATCGATGCGGCGAACTGGATCGCGGCGAACCGCAAGAGCGGCCGCCTGAAGAAGCCGGTCGCCGCGTTCATCGCCGGCCGCACCGCTCCTCCGGGCCGGCGCATGGGCCACGCGGGCGCGATCATCGGCGGCGCCGACGACACGGCGGACGCGAAGATCACGGCGCTCAAGGCCGCGGGCGTGAGCGTGGCGATGAGCCCGGCGGATATGGGGAAGGCGATGCTGGAGGCGATGGGAGGGTGATCACTCTTCCGCTTGGCCGCGAACCGCTTTCAGAATTGCGTTTGCGACATAGACCTTGTCGTAGTTTCCTTTGGTAGCCTGCACGAGAACCCCCGCTTTGACTAATCGCTCGACATGGAGTTGAGCAGAAGTATATGAGACGTTCAGCACCTCCTGTGCAAGCGGGATCGTGATCACGAATCGCGAGAAGAGGTGATCGATCAGTTTGAGCGTGAGAGAACTCTTGCCCTTGGTGACGTTTGCAGCGTGGTATTTGTCGTAGAGCGAGCGAACTCGCTTGGCGCGATCGCGGTCGAGCGTTGCCTGCTCAGCAATTGCCGTACAGAAAAAGCGAATCCACGGCTCCCACTCATTCGCGGTACTGACCCTCAGGAGACGCTCGTAGTACTCAGTGCGATTTGACTGGACCCATTCGCTGAGATTGCAGACGGGCTGGCGGAGCACGCCAGCCTTGACCGGGGTGATGTTGACGATTGCTCTGCCTAGCCGTCCGTTTCCGTCACTGAAGGGGTGAATCGCTTCGAACTGGTAGTGTGCCATAGCGAGTTCAATGAAGAACGGAAACTCTTGACGCTGCGGTGCCCCAAGTGTTTTGGGGTTGACGAAGTGCTCCCAGTGCTTCATGCACTCAGGTACTTGGTCACCGGGTGGTGGCACAAATCGTGCAGCGGCAAAGCCGCGATTCTCGTCGCCGATGCAGACCTGCCGCTTGCGGTACTTTCCAGGTGTGTGCGTGGGATCGATAATCAATTTCTCGTGAATCTCGCTGATGAGTCTGTTTGAGAGTGGCAATGGCGATAACAAGCCGTGTTCGACGGCCTGTTTGTTCCTCCGAACTTCGAGAGTCTCTTGTGTGGCGCGATCCGTGATGATTTCCGAGAGGGCGATGTCCTTGAGCGATGAGAATGTGTTCTCGATCTTCGACGACGACTGCACTTCTCTCGCTCGCATGGCGCTCAGCAGCACCTTCGGATCTGGGAGGGACTCGACATCCGCCTGCAGTTCCAGCAGTCGCGTCTTCGCACGATCGAGCACGTCAAACAGTCGTCCTATAAGTCGTTCTGGCTCGATCGTCGGCGGAAGAGGGTGCGGGACGAACGCCTGACCCTGAACCACGCGATCCACTCCCTCGCGACGTTCGGTGAAAGAGGTTGGCGTAAGCGTGCCCGGATACTGGGGTTGGAAATCGGTGTCCTTCATGAATTCAAGGATCCTTGATATCCGCACAGCCAAATTCAACTTTGACAGAGAAAACGAAAATTTGACCGCCGAGACTTTTCGGCATGTGGAATTCGCGGGAATGAGCCGATGCGTGACTACGCCCACACAACCCACCCCACCCCCAGCTATTGTGGCTGCTTGCATAGCAGCCCAATTAATGGGGTCGCGGCAGCGGGCCGCCCCCAATCCGCCAAGCGGGGCATGGGCGAGGCACTCTTTGCGGACAGTGCGGAAGTGACACGCAGTGTCATCCGATCGCCCCACCCCGCCGTATCGCATCCTTCCCGAACTTCTTCGCGATCGCGTCCGTGGCGGCGTCGATGTTGCGACGCTTCTTCGCGCCCTTGGGGTCGGTCGTCGCTTCTCCCTTCGCGTCAGGCTCGGCCTGATCTCCATCGCGAGCCGGGGCGTCCCCGCCCCGGCGCGGGTCGCGTGCGTTGTCGTCATCGGCATCATCCAAGTCAGTCGCGTTGAGCAGCTGCGCTCCGTCCGCTGCGACATCCGCTTCGCTCGCCTTCTTGCTTTCCTCCATCTTCTGTGCCGGGGCGGGGACGCCCCGGCTCGCTGTCGGTGATGTGCTGACGCTCTTGCTTGTGCTCCGCTTCGGGATCGCTGGCGCTTCGCGATCCTCCGTCGCTGCCTCGAACAGCCCCATCTGCGTCTGGCTCGTCAGCCCGTGCAGGCTCACGCCCATGAGGCGCAGGGCGCCCTTGCGTTGATGGAGCCATTCCTGCAGCAGCGACCACGCCGCGGCCCACAGTTCTTTGGTCGAATCGGTCGCCTCCGCCAGCGCCCGCGAGCGCGTGAACGTGCTGAAATCGCCGAGGCGCAGCTTCAGCGTGACGCCCTTGGCTTTCAGGCCGTCTTCGCGGAGTGAGCGTGAGACGTCCTCGACGAACGACAGCAGCAGAGCCCGAAGCTCTTCCGGATCATCGATGTTGTCGAAGAACGTGCGTTCCTTGCCGATCGATTTCTGTTCGCGGCCCATGCGGAGCGGGCGGTGGTCCTCGCCGCGGGCCAGTTGGAACCACTCCCGCGCGTGCTCGCCGAAGCGGCTGACGAGGCGATCCTCGCCGAACTCGCGCATCTCGGCGATGGTCTTGATGCCGAGTTGGCGCAGGCGTTCTTGAGCTTTGGGCCCCACGCCGAAGATCACGCCGACCGGCAGCGGCAGCAGCTCCTGCTCCGCGTCCTGGGGCCGCAGAATCTTGAGCCCGTCCGGCTTGCTCAGATCGCTGCACAGCTTGGCGAGGAACTTGTTGCCGCTGATGCCGATGCTCGCGGGCAGATCGACCGCTTCGCGGATGCGTTGCTTGATGGCGAGCCCCAGGAGATGCAATGTACGCCACTCCCCTTCCCGGAGGGAAGGGGCAGGGGGAAGGGCGCCTCCTGCGTCGACACCGCTGGGCGATTGAAGATGTCCCACGCGTGTTCCCGAACGATCCGAGCCTTCGCTCGAGGACTCGCTCAGACTCGGCGTCTGGGCACGGGGCTCATCCTGCTCCCATGCGCGCTCGTGGTCCCAGCCCTTGGCGTGCAGGTGCATGACGTTGGTGAGATCGAAGAACGCCTCGTCGATCGAGATGGGCTGCACGTCGGGCGTGAAGGAGCGCACGACTTCGAAGACTTGCTTGGAGATCTCGCCGTAGTTGCCGTGGCGGCCTTTCACGATGATCGCTTGCGGGCACAGGCGCAGGGCCTGTGCCGTGGGCATCGCGCTCTTGCATCCGAACTTCCGCGCCTCGTAGCTCGCCGCGGCCACCACTCCCCGCTTGCTCCCGCCTCCCACCAGCACCGGCTTCCCGCGGAGCGCTGGGTTGTCACGCTGCTCGACCGACGCGAAGAACGCGTCCATGTCGACGTGGGCGATGACGCGAGCAGGTGTCGTCATGTGTCGTACTCGATTTCTCGGGAAATCAACGGGATTGACAAGCGGCACAATTTGTGGTAGGGTGCGAGCCTCGTTCGGGGCCAGGGAGAATCGCCATGATTGTCGCTCGTCGCTCGTCGCTCGTCGCTCGTCGCTCGGATGACCCGCTGCGGAGTCGTTGTAGCAGCAATTCTGGGCATCTCCTGCAATGAACATCGCAGCAAGGCCCAGGTGCCGGTGCTGCCTTCTGTCGCGGCGCAGATCGGCGACTGGACCTTCGTTCCGGCCGCGGTGGGCAGCACTATCGAAGGATACTTGATGTGGGCGGCGCCGGGCACCACCACAGGAAACAATCTGACCGTCCTGTGGTTCGAGCGACTTCCAAATGACACATGGGCGGGATGGGGTTGGCCTTCGGGCAACGTCTGCGACGCCGTCGCATTCGCTCGCGCCGCACTGCAAGCACCCACGCTTTTCTCGGAGTCCGTCGAAGTTTCAGATAAAGCAGCCGCATGCTCCGCCATGCTCACCGAGCCGACGCCGTTCGTTTCTGGGGTGTTGATCGATGATCCGATGAGTTATTTCATGGATGGCACCGCACAGAGCGCTCAGATCGTCCAAGAGCTGGCCGAGGACGGCGGCGCATACGCGCCGCTTCTATCGTCCTTCGGAGCTTACTCGAACGAGGGCGAAGTTCACATGCCGGGAAGCTGCCTGCTTCTTGATGAGGTGCCCATGCTGAGCATGGACCTGCTGCTCAACACGATCGCCCGAAAAGACGAAATCACCCACTTCGGCGACAGCGCGATTCCATCCGCTGCGACAGCCGCGTTCTTCTGCTGGTGTTCAAGTGCGACGACCAAGACCCCCGCGCCGGATCTCATCACATCGAGTCTCGTGGGAAGCGTGCTGCACTGCTTCGTGACAAAGCGAACCACACATACCACGACTTACACGGGATCGACTTTCTGGTGCTGTGCCGCGTGCCCAGGCACCGTTGTCAAGGTTGTCAACGACAAGTGCTACGAGTTCACGGCGGGTGATCCGCTCTCGCCGTGCGCCGGGCAGGTTGCGACAGCGACACTGATCCAGTTCCCGTGCCCTTGACATGTCAATGAGCACCCTTACCGCGATTGGAAGCAGTCTGCTCGCGACGGTGCTGGGTGTCGCCGCGTGGTCGCTCGTTCGTCTCGAGATGGTTCACAACTCCATTCAGGCAATCACTGCGCGGCTCGGGTATCGACCGCACGTTGGGCCGCTTCATCCCTACCACATCGCCCCGTCCCTCTCTTGGAAGCCGCGAGAGGGGCGGGGTGATTTGCTGTTGTTGCAAGACGCAATTGTGCGTGTCGTGGCCTTTCCTGCGATGGCGATTGTCGCGGTGGCTATTTGTTTGGCCCTCGCCATCGTCTTGATCAGACCGCGGTTCGGTCATCCGCGAGCAGGATTGAAGCAATCCTTGTTTATCGCAAGCCTCTGGCGTTCTATAGCCCTGCTGGCAGTCGTGTTCTCGATCGCCCACTTGTTATGGTTGTTCTTCTTTGGCGTCTATTCGGCTGCGTGGAACGAGGGGGTCTCGGTCGGGGTGTCGGTGTCTCCGTCTCGTGGATTGATGATGCTCACCGGCTCGCTTGTCGCGTGGCTTGGTGGGACGTTTGCGATTGTCATTCGACGCACGCAACACGCAAAGGCCCGTATTGGCGGAGCGGAGAATCGGTGCGAGTTCTGCGGCTACGAAGGGGTGCTTTCTGAGTCGAGGTGTCCGGAGTGTGGCCGCAACGGCGGCACTCCTATCGGGAAGAGGTGGATTGGTCGCGCGACGCGAGACAAGTGTGCCGCTCTTCTCCGTTGGACGGCGATAGCAGTAGCGTTGTCGGCACTTGGGCTTTGGACGAGTCCAAGAAGTACCGGTGATCTCGGAATCTCGACTGCTCCGGCTCATCAGCCGCAGCGATTGCTCTTCGAAATGCGCAGCATGACCGTGTTGCAGTTCCAGTCCATTGCCAATCGCTACTTGTGGCTTCTCGACGATGTGTAATGCGACTTTCAATGGGACGCCGAGCCAGCTTGCCCCTCAGCGCCGCATTGTCGCGCTGCTCGACCGACGCGAAGAACGCGTCCATGTCGACGTGGGCGATGACGCGGGGAACCATGGTGAATCGTTGGCGCGAAAAAAAGAACCCCACGCGCGAGCGTGGGGTTGGTCGGATTCACCTGTTCATCGCAGCCGCCGCGTCCTGACGCTTGCGCGTGGGGCACGTTCTGCAACGGCCTTACTGATCGTGCCCGGCGAACTCCGGCATGGCGTGGCCGGCGTCGCGGAGGGTCTTCTCGCGCTTGGCGAGCTCGAGGTCGTTGTCGACCATCATGCCGGCGAGCTGCTCGACGGTGGTCGTCGGGACCCAGCCGAGCTTCTGCTTGGCCTTGGTGGGGTCACCCAGGAGCAGATCGACTTCGGCGGGACGCAGGTAGCGCGGGTCGAAGGCGACGAAGTCCTTGTAATCGAGGCCGACGTGGCCGAAGGCCAGCTCGCAGAATTCCTTGACGGCGATCGTCTTGCCGGTGGCGACGACGTAATCGTCGGGCTTCTCCTGCTGGAGCATCATCCACATCATCTTGACGTAGTCGCCGGCGAAGCCCCAGTCGCGCTTGCTGTCGAGGTTGCCCAGGAAGATCTTGTCCTGCAGACCCAGCTTGATGCGGCCCACGGCTCGCGTGATCTTGCGGGTGACGAAGGTCTCGCCGCGGCGGGGGGATTCGTGGTTGAAGAGGATGCCGCAGGAGGCGTGCAGGCCGTAGGACTCGCGGTAGTTGACGGTGCACCAGTGGGCCATCATCTTCGCGCAGGCGTAGGGCGAGCGCGGGTAGAAGGGCGTGGTTTCTTTCTGAGGCGTCTCGACGACCTTGCCGTACTGCTCGGACGAGGAGGCCTGGTAGTAGCGGACCTGCTGGCCGCTCTCCTGCTGGAAGTCGCGGACGGCTTCGAGCAGCTTGAGGGCGCCCATGCCGACGGTCTCAGCGGTGTAGATGGGCATGTCGAACGACACGCGGACGTGCGACTGGGCACCGAGGTTGTAGACCTCGTGCGGGCGGACTTCGCGCATGAGCTTGGACAGGTTGTTGGCGTCGCACAGGTCGCCGTAGTGCAGCTTGAGCTTGCCGCCCTTGGAGTGCGGGTCCTGATAGATGCCGTCGATGCGCCCGGTGTTGAACGAGGACGAGCGGCGGATGATGCCGTGGACTTCGTAGCCCTTGCCGAGCAGGAACTCAGCGAGATACGAGCCGTCCTGTCCGGTGATGCCGGTGATGAGAGCGCGACGGGTCATCGACATGAAAGACACTCCTGAAGCGGCCGGTTGCCCGGCGGTGACACGGTCTGGTTCGAGCCCCGCGGGCAGGCGGGGGTAGGGGGGGCGTTCCTACGCCACGCCCACGCCGCGGGTTTGCCGCGGCCACGAAGTTTCCCGGGGCCGCCACCGCGGCTCCCGGATCGGGTCTATCGACCGCCCGGAACGCAGGCTTGGGACGACCCCGGATCAGAACCCCCGAACGCGGTGCGCCGGGCCGAAATACTAGGAGTTTCCGGTCCTTGAAGGCGGTTCGGCGTCAATCTCCCGGACGTACTCCCCCAACGAGCCCCGAGCATCCGGGCATGGGTTGGCCTGGTTGTTCGGCGATGTTCCCGACCGCCCTCAAGCGCCGACCCACGCCCACGCCCACCCACACCCACGCCCGTCCCCGAAAGCGACCCGCCCCGGCGTCAACCGGGGCGGGCCTTGGTCACAGTCAAATGCAACAAACTCGAAGCTCTCTCTCGGTTTTCAGGCGCGACGGCGACGTGCGGCGACGGCCAGGCCCATGCCCATGAGGGCCAGCGAGCCCGAGGACGGGATCAGCGTGCCTTCGATCGTCACGTTGTCGAAGCGGTAGGTGCCGGTGGCGGCGTAGCTGCTGGTCGAGCGGCTGGCGCGGTAGTTGCCGGTGCTGCTGTCGAACGCGCTGACGACGCGCACGGCGAAGAGGGCGTTGTTGTCGACGCCGGCGAAGCCGGTGAAGTCGAACGCGCGGCTGTACCAGGTGTCACCGGTGCCAGTGGCGGCGGGGGTGAAGGAGAAGGTCTGGGCGTCGATCCAGGTGGTGCCGTTGATGGTGTACTGCAGCACGTTGGTGTTCGCGCTGGTGTTGCTGTGGCGGTGGTTGTAGCTGACCTTGATGCCCTGGAATCCGGAGGTCGACACGGCGAACTGGACGCCGGCCGACTTGTTGCCCGCGCCGGAAGCCGGATAGTTCGTCGAGTTCCAGCCGGCGACGCTGCCGCCGAAGCCGCTCGCGAACGTCGCGGTCGTGCCGCCGACGAGCGAGGCGGTGCCAGCGCCGATCGACGGCGTGAGGTTCGAGGCCTCAAAGTCCCACTGCGTGATGATGGCGGCCTGAGCCGACAGCGCGGTGCCCGCGAGCGCGAGCGCGATAAACGTCTTCATCTCTTCTCTCCTTAGTGATCCAATCGAACGAAAAAGCAAGCCTGCACCGGCGGAAACCGGTGAGGCAAAGTGAAGACCGAGGTCGGCGGCGGCGGATTCAGATCGCGCAAAGCGGGCGCGAAGAGTGGTGCGGGAGATGTCCCGCCAGAAGCACGAACAGAATGTCAGGATCGCGCAAAGGCGATTGAAACGAGCCCGGAGCGTGAGGGAGTGGGCCAGCTTCGCTGGGGGCGACGAGGAGCACACGCTCGGGGCTCGTCAAGGCGCGGGGATTCGGAAGGGCGTGGGGACTCGGAACGGCGTGGGGACTCGGCGTGATGTGAGGATGGGCGCGGCGCGATTGGTGCGGGGGGTGGGAAGCACCCCACTCCGGCCTCGCGGACTCGGCCAACTCTCCCCGCTGCGCGGGGAGAGGAGTGGGGGGAGGAGTGGGGGTCCGCTCGCTGACGCTTGGGGCTCGTCAGGGCGACGGCTCTTTGGATGGATCACTTCTTCTTCATCTCGTCCAGCACCTTGAGCAGGTCGTCGGGGGAGGCGCGCTTGGTGTAGTCGGGGTCGAGGAAGGCGTACTTGATGGTGCCTTCCTGATCGATGATGTAGGTCGCGGTGAGAGGCAGTTCGTCGCCGTCTTCGCCGGGCGTGCCGCCGTTGTACTTGGTGAGGTCGAGGTTGTACTTCTTGAGTTGTTCCTTCATCGCGGGCGGCATCTCGTAGCGCACGCCGTAGGAGTCGCCGACCTTGAAGCCCTCGTCGCTGAGCATGTGGAAGGTCACGCTGTCCTTGGTGACGGTGGCTTCGGTGTGCTCCATGGTCTGGGGGCTGATGGCGACGACGGTGGCGCCCGCGGCTTCGAGGTCCTTGAGGCGCTCCTGCATGGCGACGAGCTGTTTGTTGCAGAAGGGGCACCACTCGCCGCGGAACCAGGTCACCACGACCGGCCCTTTCGCACGGGCGGCTTTCATGTCGAACTCGCCTCCCTGGGCGTCGGGGAGCTTGAAGTCGGGGGCCTTGTCGCCGACCTTTTTGGCGCGGTCGAGGACGCCGGTGGAGGCGATGATGGGGCCGGGGCCGGCAGGCTTGGCCTTTGAGGGCTGGCCGGCGGCGGGGTTGGTGTCGTTGGTCGGAGTCTTCGGCGCGGGGTCGGCGGAGGCGACGAGGCAGAGTCCGGCGGTGAGTGCGAGGATCGAAGTGGACGGCATGTTGATCTCCAGGGGTGCAGGAATGATGCGGAAATGCGATGCTGCCAACGCCAAATCGTGACGTCGAATTGTGTGTTGGCCGGGCGGGCGGCGCCTGCCGCGGGCCGGATCGGGGCTGGCATGCTTGGCGATGAACGTTCGCGCCGTCCGGGCGCTCCATTCCATCCGTGGCAACGACTCCGCGGGATTGGAGAGCTCGGCATGCAGCGTTGCCTGATCCGCGGTGTCACGTTTCTCGCGCTGGGTGTGATGCCCGCCATCGGCACGCTCGCGGCGATGAGCACCGGTTCCGACGAGCCCGCGGCGAGCGCCCGCGCGGTGAAGGGCATCGACGCCCACGTCCGCGCGATCGCGCAGGATGGCAAGGGGCAGATGTGGTTCGGCACCGACGGCGAGGGCTTGGTGCACTTCGACGGGAAGGCCTTCACGTACTTCACCGAGAAGGAAGGACTGCCGAGCAACTTCGTCCGCACGATTGATGTGGACGCGGAGGGCACGCTCTGGATCACCAGTCGGGATGGGCTCTGCACGTTCGACGGCACGGCGTTCACGCGGGTCGCCGTGCCGACGGCGGCGCCGACGGGCGATGACGCGTTCGCGATGCGGCCGCCAGGCCCGGACGCGCTCTTCTTCCCGGCCGGCCCCGGCGCGGCGGTCGCAGAGGCTGGCGAGGTCCGATTCCTCCCACTGCCGATTGACGAAGCCGACCGCACGGAGAGGAACGCATACCAATCGCTCAAGCGGTACGACGTCTACGCCGTGCACCGCGATCGAACGGGCGTCATTTGGATGGGCACCGCCAACCGTGGCGTCTGCCGCCTCGACGGGATGGCGGTGCGGTGGTTCCGCGAGCACGATCTCGACAAGGCCGCGGTGCGGGCGATCTTCGTCGATGAGAAGGGCCATGCCTGGTTCGGCAACAGCGGCGTCGGCCTCTTCCGCTTCGACGGCACGACGCTTGTGAACTTTGGCGTTGAGAAGAAGGTTGAGAATCTCACCTGGCTGCGCGGCGGGCTCATCCGCCAGCCCGGCACCATCGCCGATCCGCACGCGATCACGAGCGACCGGCACGGCAACCTGTGGATCGCCGCGTTCGACTCGGGCGTGTGGCGATACGACGGCGAGAGGCTCCAGAACTTCACAACCGCCGACGGTCTGGCCGTGGATTCGGTCTCATCGATCCACGAGGACGCGGACGGGACGCTGTGGTTCGGGACGTTTCGCGGGGTGTGCAGGTTTGATGGGAAGCGATTCAACCGATTGGAATCGAAGACGGCTCCGGCTCCAACGCCCTAGTTTTGACGGTCGCCGGAGCAAACGCGAGAAACCCGTGTAACGCCGCCAACGCGATATCCGTTGTCACGAGCCACGATCGGCTGTGCGCTGCCGACTCGGCGACCCGCGCCAGCCCGAGCTGGCAGCCGCACCCGACCTTGACGAGCGATTCGGTCGGGATGTGGGCGATATAGAAAGCGAAGCAAAGCAGCAGCACCCCTGCAACGGCGCACACGATCACGCGGGGTAGCCGCTTTGGGAAGAGCGCGATCAACGCAACCCCCAGAAACGCCTCGACGACGCCGATAAGCCAGGATGCCTGTGCAACCGCGGGCGAGACGAGGTTGTGATGGCCGACAACGCGAGAAAACTCAGTGGGATCGACGAGCTTGGAGATACCGCTGGCGACCCACATCGCAGCAAGAGCGAAAGACAGACCGAGGCCCATCCAGCGGGTGAGTCGCCCCCGATCCGGCGGATGATTCGCTGCGTCCGTCGCCACGTTTACGCCCCCGCCCGCCGTCGAAGAACCAGTCCGACCGCTAGAACGATCGACGTGATCCCGCCGACGAGCAACCAACGCGACCATGCGGGCGTCTTGTCGATGGCCTTGGGGAGGCTGCCGTCTAGCGGGAAGTCTTCGGTGTGTTTGAGCGGCTCGAAGGTTTGCTGCGTGCGAGTGGCAAAGGTCTTCGCGGGATCGACTTCCCCGGTCGATCGAATGACTTCGTTTGTGTCCGTGCGACGTGCGTTACTCGCGACCGATTGCCACGCGTAGCGATCAGTGTTCGTCGCTTTCTTCAACTCAACGGCATCGAATCGGATGACCCACGCCGACGCACCCAGCGGCTCATCTGGTTCGACGATGCTGATTCTGCTGGTCGCTGGATAGTCTGCGGGCAGGATGCCCTTCGCGGATGAGTCGCCGTACTGATAGACAATGACACCATCCTTAGGTGCTGCCTTGAGACGGTAACGCACCGAGTGCAGGGTGTCCGTGCCAGGGATCCATTCCACACGCACCGGTCCGCCCGAGGTTCGGATGACACACGCATCGCGCCCCGGCATTTCGACCGTCGTTCCTTCTGAACGGAGCCAGATGATCAGTCGGTGGGCGATCACGCCGAGGCACTGAGCTTCAAGATCATTGAAAAGATCGTCGACCTTCGGATCGAGCGGCGTGGCGGGCGTCACTTCGGGCTTCCTGCTCGTCAGCGTCGGCGAATTCACGTGCATCTTGGTGTCCGTTGCCCACACGGACCACTGCAACGCTTCCGGGCCTCCAAACAGAAATGGGTTGGTGGTCTCGATCCGAATGCGGTCTCCACCGATGCTCCAGCCACGACAGAATTTCATGGCCACCACCCGCGAGTTATCAAACGGATCCCGGAACTCCAGACCCCCGCGAGCTTCCGCGGCTTTCGAGTAAGGAAGTGGAGCCTTGAGCCCGAACACCGTCCAACGAACGTGGACTTCGTTCGTGCCGTCGATCGCGTGCGAATACCCACGTCGAATACGCGCTTCGACATCTGCCACGTCACCAGCAACGCCGATCGTGCAGATCAGCCAAGAGCACAGCAGGGCTGCGAGCACTCGCGCGGGTTTCGGCCTACTCATTTCCTAGTTCCACGCACAACCATTGCCGCCATTGCAGGAGCCGATCCCGGCGTAGTTCAGGACAGTAATGAACGCCGGAGGGGACGCCGGCGTCGTGGCACACCATCGGTTGCCACCGCTTCCCACTACGGTACCGACGGTGCAAGAAAGCACTGCAGGGGTCGTTGCGACGTATCCAGTGAACGTGCTCCCCGGGACAAAGCCCCACCGGGACTGAATGCAAGTAAAGCACTGCCCGAGCGCCGGCCCTTGCGGCCAGCCCGGTGTGAAATAGAACACAGACTGTTGCACAATATCCCAGCACGGCAAGTTCGTCGCTTCGTCGATACAAGGCGTCTCCATCTCGTCCGACGCTATCATAAACGGCGAAGCCGCCAGAAGAGCGAGAGCCGCGAGCTTCTTCCAAGCCTGGAGTTTCATGCCATGCTCCTTAGCAAACGAGTCGTGCGGATGATGGGACACTCAGGGCAGGCTACCAGCGGGGGGGGGCTGTCAAGCACCTGTCCGCATGATTTCTATCTCAGATGCGCAGCCTCATGGCGTCTCCTCACGGCCCGCGTTTTCAGCGATCGAGCTGTTGGTTGTGATCGGCGTCTTGGCCATTGTGCTTTCGTTGGCGCTGCCTGCGTTGGCAAGGTCACGCGGCCAGGCACGGCAGATTTCAAATCTCAGCAACTGTCGTCAGTTGGCGACCTTGGTCACGGCCTATGGCATGGATAACAAAGATCTGCCACCGACCGTGTTCCCACCAGTTTACGTGAATCCTGCAATAAACCTTCCTTGGTCAGAGGTTCAAATAGGCACTACGAAACTCCGCGGCGCGTGGTTCGACAACGGGATCGCCTATCAGTTACTGTTGCGACCTTTGCCGCCGATCACGTCGTTTCGTGCCGTTGAAGCGCCGCGCGGGGGGCCAACCATCGAAATCGATGGACAGCGAACGTCGCGCGTCAATCACTTCATGCTGTCCGACCCGTTCTTCGCCGATCCGGACTACTGGACCGTCGACAAGCAGATCGGGCCTGAACAGTGGCGTCCACAGCGAATGACCAGTGTCGCCTATCCCAGTGCCAAAGGGCTGATGTTCCAGTTCATGCTGTTTGGACGAGCGGGCTATGAAAGCGGCTTTCCGTCGTGTTGCGCCGACAATGTGTGCGCACCCGTCGCGTGGTCCGACCTCTCCGCCACCGATGAGGTGTTGGGCAAGTTGAAATGGGGGGTGCCGAACGCTTGGCACCATGGAATTCCGGCCGCTCCTCAAGCTGGCTCGAATGCGGCACCCCTGATGGGAACGGAGCGCGGCATCCTTGGCCGCGACAGGTAGCGGACCCGCGCTGAGACTCAGGTTCTAATTATGTACGGGTTCGTCGTCGGTTGTCGGTGCTTTCCCGCAACCGCGACGAGCGCTATCCTTGCCTCCCCCTTTTCTCGCTCCACGGCGGGCCGGAAACGGGTTCAAACGGTCCTGCGAGGAGTCTTCATGGCCACCAACGGCACGATCACCCAAGTCATCGGTTCGACCTTCGACGCTCAGTTCCCCGACGACCAGCTCCCCGAGATTTACAACGCGCTGGAGATCAAGGCCCAGACCAAGGCCGGCGATCTCTATCTCGTCGGCGAAGTGCAGCAGCACCTCGGCGGCGGACGCGTTCGCGCCGTCGCCCTCGGCTCGACCGACGGCCTCCGGCGCGGCATGGCCTGCACCGACACCGGCGGCCCCGTGAGCGTGCCGGTTGGCGAGCAGGTGCTCGGCCGCGTGTTCAACCTCCTCGGCCAGCCGATCGACAAGCTCCCGGCCCCGCAGAACGTCAAGCGCTCCCCGATCCACAAGGAGCCGCCCGAGTTCTCCGCCCTCAACCCCAAGACCGAGATCCTCGCGACCGGCATCAAGGTCATCGACCTGCTCTGCCCGTTCGTCCGCGGCGGCAAGATCGGTCTGTTCGGTGGTGCAGGCGTCGGCAAGACCGTCGTCATCCAGGAGATGATCGCCCGCGTCGCCAAGAACTTCGGTGGTTACTCGGTGTTCGCCGGCGTCGGCGAGCGCACCCGCGAGGGCAACGACCTCTGGCGCGAAATGAAGGAAGCCGCCTACACCGACGAGAACGGCAAGACCGCTCACGTCCTCGACAAGGTGGCGATGGTGTTCGGCCAGATGAACGAGCCGCCGGGCTCGCGTCTCCGCGTCGCGCTGTCGGCGCTGACCATGGCCGAAGAGTTCCGCGACGCGTCGGGCAAGGAAACCCTGATGTTCGTGGACAACGTCTTCCGCTTCACCCAGGCGGGTTCGGAAGTGTCGGCTCTGCTCGGCCGCATGCCCAGCGCCGTGGGTTACCAGCCCACCCTCTCCACGGAGATGGGTGAGCTGCAGGAGCGCATCACCTCGACCGCGAAGGGCGCCATCACCTCGGTGCAGGCCATTTACGTGCCGGCCGACGACCTGACCGACCCGGCCCCTGCGACGGCGTTCAGCCACCTGGACGCGTTCATCGTTCTTTCCCGCGGCATCGCCGAGAAGGGCATCTATCCCGCCGTCGATCCGCTGGCCTCGACCAGCCGAATCCTCTCGGCCGACATCCTCGGCGAGCGCCACTACCGCGTCGCGATGCGTGTGCAGCGCATCCTGCAGCGGTACAAGGACCTGCAGGACATCATCGCCATTCTGGGCGTCGATGAACTGAGCGAAGAGGACAAGCAGACGGTGAGCCGCGCCCGCAAGATCGAGCGCTTCCTCAGCCAGCCGTTCCACGTCGCCGAGCAGTTCACCGGCTTCAAGGGCGTGGACTCGGGCCTGGATCAGACGATCGACAGCTTCGAGCGTCTGTGCAACGGCGAGGGCGACGGTCTGCCCGAGGGTGCGTTCATGTACGTCGGCACGCTCGAGGACGCCAAGGCCAAGGCCGCGAAGATGGCGGCGGGATGATTGGGAAGGCACTAGGCACTAGGCACTAGGCACTAGGCACTAGGGACAAGGGACAGAGATCAGAATCACACCAAAGCCCTCCGCGATGCGGGGGGCTTTTTCTTTCTGGAAGTCTCTACGCAATCGAAGGGTCGTTTGCGCGTCGCAACGGACTCGACATTCGTCTCGGGCGTTTGCGTGCGTCACTCGCGTTTGCGCACTCGCTGGTCGGGCCTCCGAGCTCTGCTCTTCGCCGACCGAGCGAACTACCGACCATCCGCCCTTCCCGGCGCGCACCAGAAGGCGTTGCGGGTCGTGGCGTTGCGTTTCTCAAAGAACTCGGTCTCTGTGAACGCTTGGCTCGAAGCGTCCAATCGGAGGCAGGTCACCGACTTGCCGTGGTGCCCGGGCACGATCTCGCGCGGGAACGATGCGCCGTCGTTGTAGGGTGGGCCGAACTCGGGCTGTTCGTTGCCGTCCCAGAAGATCACGGCATCGGCGTCGAACTGGAACACGCGAGCGGGCGACGGGAGTCGCCCGTAGCCCACGACGGCGCCGTTCATGATGAACGACGTCATGTTGGCGGTTCCTTCGTACGGCCCCAAGTGCGATGGGCAGCGGTACACGCCGCCATCTTCGAGTTAGGGCCAGAGCGATCCGGTCTGGCGATCCTCCGCCGCGACTTTGGAGGTGTCGACGCCGGGGCCGTAGAGCCAACCCTTGACTTGTGCGACCGGGCCCCAGTTGGGATAGGGCAAGGAGTCGCGATGATCGTTTACGTAGAGAGTCAGGGCCACGCCCATTTGGCGCATGTCGGAAAGGCACCCGGTCTGTCGGGCCGCCGCTCGGGCTCCCTTCAGTCCCGGGAGGGTCAGCCCGATCAACAGGGCGATGATCGCGATCACAATCAGCAGCTCGATCAGCGTGAATCCCTTCCGCATGGTTCGAACCTCCCTGGTTTGCCTGTTGGACCGCCCGCCGGCGGACCGGTTGCAGATGTCCGGCGCTTTTGGTCTGCTCGATCGGACGCTGACCGCACACTAGGCCCGCTCCGTGTGATGCCCGCGGTGCCCGGGGACTTCGCGTGCGGACGGCATCGGTCCAACCGAGCCGACCAGGCCGCGACAGATCTCGTGTGGGCGTTGGCGCGGGCTCAGGTCGATCTCGCTCAACGCTGGGTGCGCGGGCGGGGCTCCGATGCGGGCGATTGACAACGCCCCGGCGGCATCGGACGCGACCAGACGGAAGCGCGTTCTCGCGCGAATTCGCTTCCATCCGTCCGCTCCGCGCGGTACGCTGCTTCGTCCGGAGGCTGCCATGGTGTGTCACCCGTCGATCGTTACCGTTCTCGCCGTGTGCCTTGCCTCACCAGCCCTTGGTGTTGGGCGGGAAGCCTGCGAGAAGGCCAGACTGACGGCAAATGGCACTGTGAAGGCCATCCGCTGTATCAAGGATGACAGCAAAGCCCGCGGTATCGACGGCTCCTTCATGGCGCCGTGGGCGGACGGCATCATCGCGTCGTGGGGCCCGACGCCCGACGATCCGATGTTCGCCAGCATCGCCGCGAACTTCACCGTGGCGCCCGGCGAGCTGTCTGGCGGATCGCGCACTGGCGAGCTGAATTGTCTGGCGTCCGCTTCGATTCACGGCGTCTCGGAGCCGGATACCAGCATCGAGCTGGTGTTCACCTATCTCGAGCCGGTCGTGATCGCAGAGGCCTCCACGCTGCGATTCAGGCCGCACAACCTCTTGCCCGGCGTGCAACACCGTGTGACGCTCCGCGGCCCCGATGGCGTCCTCGCCGTCCGTGACCTTGCTGGCCCCGATGTTCTGCTCTCGATCGCCACCCCCGGCACGTACACGTTCGAAACCGAATCGGTTTGGACCAGCGCGGTGCTGCCGATCGGATCGTCCGAGATTTCCTCCGGCCCCATGAGCATCCGCAACTCGATCGAACTTGGTGCCTCGTGCCCTGCGGATCTGACGGTGGATCAGCAGGTTGATGACGCCGACTTCGTCGGCTTCGCTGGCGCGTACAACATCCTCGAATGCGCCGATCCGGCGATGCTCCCGGGCTGTCCCGCGGATCTGAACCTCGACGGCCTTGTGGACGACGCGGACTTCGTGATCTTCGCCGCGGCGTACAGCCTGCTGGTGTGTGAGTGACCGGACCGCTCCTGACGAGTTAGTGGTTGCTATCATTTGGGGCTGTGGCCGTCAGACCGCGGCACGGGAGTTCCGTCATGCGTGCGCTCGCTCGTCTTGCTCCGTTGTCCGTTCTTGCCCTCGCCCTGACCGGCTGCACCGTCGGCTACACCGCCGATGTCCGCAACGACACGGCTCAGCCGATCGTCGCCTATCTCGTCCGTGGCGATTCCAGCGGGCAGTCCAACGCGTTGGCGTTGCAACGCATCGGGCCCAACAGCCGCGGCGAGGTGTCGCGGTACAACGTGCCCGATGAGTGGAAGGTCTACCTGCAGGTCGATGCTCAGGGCAACCCGGGATACCCGGCCCAGCTCGACGTCTTCCCGGGACTCAGCGTCGTACGGGTGACGCAGGACGGGAACTTGCCGACGGGGAAGCTGCGGATGGAGCGGGTGGCGAGGGACTGACGGAAAGCTCAAAGCAGCAAAGCTCAAATCAAGGCACCTCGATCGGCGCGCCTTGCACTTGAGGTTTGTCGCTTCATCGCTTCATCTCTTTATCGCTTTGGGCGTTGAGTGCTTCAGTACAGCACCGTCAGCACAAAGTGCAAGCGTCCATCGCCGGCGGTGATCGGGTCGGTGGCTTCGACGCCGCGGAGTGCGACGCCGTAGTCGAGGCGGGCGCTGAGATTCTGCTGGAACTGGAACTCGAGGCCAACACCGGTGCCAATGAGGGTGGCGTTGTTCTCGAAGCTCTCGATGCGGCTGTTGACGGTGCGTCCGACATCGATGAACGCGCGGAAGATGAGATCCCAATCGGCCCGCCCGTAGGGCTGCTGCGGCGCGTAGCGGAATGGCTTGCCGAAGAGTTTGGTCTTGGTCGGATCGGGCTCGACGGTGAGCATGCGCGGCAGATGGAAGCGATATTCCGCGGTTGCGAGGAAGACGCTGTCGCCGGCGGCGATGGACTCGGGATAGCCGCGGACGCTGTAGACGCCGCCGGCGACCTGCTGGGTATTGGCGATGAGGCGTTTGTCGAAGGCGTATTGCCCGCGGGTGGAGAAGACCAGTTCGTGGGCGAGGGTCATGCCCTTGGTCTCGCTCGCGCCCGGCGGGGCGACGGCGTTGCCGTGCCCGTTGAGCAGGGGCTCGAGGAAAAACGCGTGCTCGGCTTCCCACTTGAGGGCCGACCAGGCGCCATCGGGGTTGAGGCGGCCGAGCTCGTTGAGGTCGGCCTGCTGAACGCCGGTGACGAAGGGCATCATCGTGTCGAGCGTGAGGCCCAGGCGCGTGGTCGCGGCGTCGGTCTCGCGTGAGAGGCGGAACCCGGCGTATCCGGTGAAGATCGTCGAACTGGCGCGCTGATCGACGGCGCTGTTGAAGACGCGGATGTCCTCGAAGCGGCCGCCGGTGATGGCATCGAGGAACCATTCGCGGCGCTGCAGGAGCAGGACGGACATCTCGCCGCCGAAGGTGGAGCCGCTGCCCTCAAAGGTTTCGCCGGCGAGGCCGACGTCGGAGGCGGTGTACTGGTTCCAGCCCGCGTAGCCGCGGAGGGTGACGCCGCTGTCGGCGATGGGGCGGTCGTACGACGCGTTGACGGCGTTGACGTCCTTGAACGAACTGGTGACGTAATCGAGCCGGAAGACGTCGTCGTGATTCGAGAGTTGGTTGTGGGTGTAGCCGACGCGCTGGCGCCAGTTGTTGGTCTGCTTGGTGCCGGTGTTCGACAACTGCGCGTAGAGCGTCCACGGGCGGGATTCGCTGACGAGGTAATCGAGCACGACCTCGCCGGGCTTGTCGGTCGGTCCGAGTGCGGCGTCGACGCGCCGCCCGGGGTGGCGGTTCTTCCGCAGCGCGAAGTTGTCGAGTTTGTCCTTGCGCAGGAGATCGCCGGGCTTGAGCGGGCTCTGGTTGATGATCCGCTGGTGCAGCGGGTTGTTGATGCGCTGCTCGCTCGCGGGCACGCGATCGCCGGCGGCGACGGTTCGCACGTCGCGCACGATGCCCGCCCAGATCGTGATGCCCAGATCCGTCCTGCCGCGGCGCTCGCGGAGATCATCGCCGGTGAGGTCGTCGATGTCGTCGGGAGAGGGGATCACAAACAGGCCGATCAATTGGCGGCGTTGCAGTTCGGCGACGATTGCCTCGCTCACCCGCAGGATGGCGCTCGGGAAGAAGTTCGCGCCGCCGGTCTGCACGCTGCCGAAGGTGTCGCCAAGGCGGATCACAACCCGCGGCACGCCGTCGCGCGGGCCGACGTAGCCCTGGGCTGTCAGGCCGAGTTCCACTGTCAGCATCGACAACTCATCGATCGGCGGCAGATCGGGATGCTGGCTGCGGTACTGCAGGACGAATCGACGCACCTTGTAGGGCGGGCCGCCTTCCTGCGTCGTGCTCGCCTGCGGAAGGTTGTCTTCGTCGAGCGGGATCGACAGTGTCGGCGGGATCGGTGAGATCGGCGGCGTCGGGACCTGTGTCTCGGTCGCGGGACGATCGCCCGGTGGCGGCGTGGGCTTCTCGGGCTCGGCGCGCCGCGGGGCGGGCGGAACAAGCTGTGCAAACGCGGGCGCGGCAAGGCCACAGGCGATCAGCATCGCCGCGATCAGACGCGTGGATGTCGCACGCGCTGCGATCACGTGCTGGCCCCCTTTGTCGCATCGCTCGCCCACGCGGTGACGCGAGCGTTCACCTGTGCCGCGAATGCGGGCTCGATGGTGTACGGCACTTCGTTCGCCGCGGGAATCGCGCTGCGGGCCGCCTTGAGGCAGAACAGCTCTGTCGGCGCGAAGCGGCCTTCGGCCCCGCAGCAGATCAGGTCCACGTGGCCGCACTCGAGCGACTCGATCGCGAGCAGGCCGTCGTGGCCGATGCCGCGCTCGGCGAGCACATCGTGGGCGACTGTCGTCCAGACCCACGCGCTGCCGCCGCGGCCGAGCGAAGACTCGGCAACGTCGATGACGGGCAGTCGCACGTGGGTGCCGCGCTGACTGCCGGACTTCATGGACTTGGCGGCGGCGTGCCCTTCGCGCCAGATGGAATAGCAGCAGCGGTTCAGCCCTTCGCCAGCGTCGGCGAGCAGCGCCGCGTCGGTCGCCGCGAGCTTCAGGCACGAGGCGTCGAAGCTCGGGCTCTCTCCGATCAACGCGGGCGCTTGAGCCTTGGCGGCCTCGCTCTCGCGGAGGAACTCGCCGCGGACGGCGTGCGCGTCGTCGGTGCGACGGCAGGCGTTTGAGAGCCGTTCGATGATCGCGGCGCAGCGCGGGGCCATCTTGTCCAGTCGCAGGCCGCGGCTGTGGAAGCAAGCCACCATCGGATACTTGTCGCGTCCGCGAGCGTCGCGGCTCGCCCACAGGCGGCCGTAGACGAACTCCGAAGGCCCGTAGCGCCAGACAAACGCGTGATCGAACCGCGCGATCTTGGCATCGGGCGTGAGCTTCTCCCAGGCGCCGTTGTCGATGTTGCCGGCAATGCCCTCGGCGTACAGCGCCCTGCGCACATCGACGAGCCGCTGGGTGAGGAGGCCCAGGTCCTCCATGTGATCGTCCCAGCCGGGATGCTTGCCGAAGAGGGAGATCTGCGCGAGCGGCTCCGCCGCGCCCGAGGACGCGCCGGACAATCCGCCCAGCCATTGCGAGATCTTCTTGAGCATCCGTGCGGTACTAACGGGGCCAGTTGGTGGATCCGGGCCAGTCCTCCGGCCGCGGCATGGGCGAGGAGAAAGTCACGTTGAGCCAGAGGTGGTAGGTCTGCTTGGTCTCGGTCTCGACCACCGGCAGCGGCACGATCCATGCGGTTGCGGCGTTCGCGGGAGTGAGCGCCGTCGGCTTGGCGCCCGGGAGCAGCGCGACCGCGGCGGCCACCCACGGGCCGTTGAGCGTTGTCTCGCCCGCGGGTGCGGCGTCGCCGAGGTTGCGGTAGAACCGGATCGTCACGCCCGGGCCGGGGCTCTTGAGCGACAACTGTCGCACCAGTTCCGCGGCACGGGCTGCGTCGAGACCGCGGAGCGTCACCCGGGGCAGTGGCGCACCGCCCGCCGGGACGACCTCCATCTGCTCGAACCACTCGACCACGTCTCCCGAGCTTGCGACACCCAGCGAGGAGAGCGCGGGGAGCGCTTCCAGATCGCGACGGCTCCACACCGGCACGATCGAGACCACGATCGGCTGCTTCTGGGCCAGGCCCGAAGCGAGCGCCGAAGCCACGCCGCGGACGCGATCGATCCGCGAACGCTGCTCGTCGTTCAGCACGCCCCGTCCGCGGAGCGCGAGCAGGAGATCGCGGAACTCACCGGTCGTGCTCGCGGCGACGCCGGTGCCGCCGGCGAGCAATTCCGCGGCGTCCACGGCCTTCAGGAGCGACGCTTCGTCGAGCCCCTTGGTCTGATCGGCGCTGCGTGACAGCGGCCAACGCTCCGATGACGCCAGCAGCTTCACCGCGTCGCGGGCGTTGGACTCGTACTGATCTCGCAGCGATCGCAGCACGCCCAGGGCCAGCGATTCATCGCTGATCGCCCGGGCTGGGGCTGCGGCGAGCGTGGTGAGCGCATCGGTCATTGCTTCACCCGAGCCGCTGGCGAGCAGCGCTGCACGAGCCGCACGCCATTCGAGCGTGCCCAGGGGCGCGAGCGTCTTGAGCGCATCGGCGCGCTTGCGAAGGCCTGTTTCGTCCGAGAGCGCCCGCACCGTCGTCTGCAGCCGCTCTTGTGCGGCCTTGACCTCCGGCAGTGCCTTCACGCTTGCCGGCAGGGGCTCGATCGCCTCCGCCGCGGCAGACGCGAGCGTGCGCAGGTCCGCCGCTCGATCGATCAACTTCTCGGTGTTCTCGGCCATCGCCGGCCCGAGGGCCGACCACGCCGACAGCCCGTCGGCGAGCGACATCTCCTTCACGAGTCCGACCGCCCAGGCGTTGGCGTACGCCTTGGCATACTCGTCCAGTCCGCGGCCGCGGGACTTGATCTCGACGCTCAGGAGCGCCTTGTCGATCACGGCTCCGCCCCCACCCGCACCCATGCCCACGCCGCTCACTTCCTGCTCCGCCCGCGACAAGCCCTGCAGCACCACGCCCGCAGCCTGGGGCGCGTAGGCGATGGGGATCTCGCCGCCCTGCAGGCCCAGCATCGCGACGGTTGGCTTGGTCAGGGGCTTGAGGCCCCTGCTCTCGGCGATCGACTGCACGGCGGAGCGGACGCCGTCGGCGGATTCCGGCAACTTCGCGAGAAACGCGCGGAGTACATCCGTTGCGCTCGCGGCCCGCGCGGTGCGGGCGAGCGTGGTCGCGACGCCGATGGTGGCGTTGCGAGCTGAGACGTCGGAGACGCCGCGTGCGATCGATTCGATGTCGGCCCGCGTGCGATCGACGCGTGCGTCGAGCTCGCGGAAGCGATCGGCCAGGCCGTACCACTCGCCCTCGGCGGCGGCGCTGCGTTCGAACAGATCCTTCGCGCCACGCTGGTAGGCGTTGAAGCGCACGCGGTAGGAGACTTCCTCGCCGCCCGCGCCGGTGGCGACCATCGGCAGCAGCGGCGACAGGCGTGTGTTCACCCGGCTTGCGGATGCATCGAGCGACTTCTCGGCGCTCTCACGCCGTGCCACGATCAACTGCCGGATCTCGCCCGCCGGCGCCGGCTCGATGGCCGCGGTGTCGCTCTCGGGCAGCGACGGCAGCTGCGAGATCAAGAGCGCGTACTCGGCGCTGATCTGCTCGAGCGCCTCGCGTTTGGTCGCCTCGATGCCGTTGGCCAGTTCGGCGGCGTCGAGTTTCATGGACTTCAAGAGTTCATCCGCCTTGCCCGCGGCCGCCGCAAGCGCCTCCAGCCGCGTCCGTGCCTCGGCCTGGAATGATTCGTACTCGGCGGCGGTCTGCACCAGTTCGGTGACCTTTCCATCGCCGCTGGGCATCCCGCGCAGCCCCTGGAGGCGCGTCTCCTCGGCACGGAACGCGCCGAGCGCGTCGGCGAGCAGTGACAGGCGGCCCAGTGCGAACTCGTCGCCGCGGGCACGCTCGGGCCAGCTGGCCGCGAACTTCTCGAGGCCTTCACGGATCGAGCGCAGGGCGGCGACATCGCCGACCTTCAGGCTCGCCGGGGGCCACGAGAGCTTCGTGCCGCTGGTGCCGACCGCGTACGTCGCGTCGATGGCGTCCTGCCACGAGCGGAGTTCCTCGGGCGCCTGCTTGGTGTTCATCACGAAGTTGAAGAGGGCCTTCAGGTCCACCAGCGTCGCGCGAGGTCCGCCCGCGGGGGCGAGATTCAGTTTCAGCGTTTCCAGCCGGATCATCTCCGCCAGCGCGTTGGTGGCGCGGCTGTCCCACACGGTGGTCTCGCTGAGGCGCTGACGCGCTCCGTCGACCAGCGGCTTGAGGACGGTCTTTTCCAGCACCGCGGCGTGGGCCGCACGCTGTTCTTTGGTGAAGCCGCCGCCGGCACCGGCGACGGTTGCGGCGGGCGAGAAGACCAATGGCACGCTCACGCCCTCGTTCGAGCGCTGCAGCGTGAGCGACGCCAGCTTGGATCGCGCGACCATGCCCTCGGGGAGCTGGACGTCGGCGCGGTCGCCGCTGTAGACCCAGTTGGGTGCCTCGAAGCGCACGATCGCGGTGTCGCCGCGGGTGGCCTGCGTGCCCTGCGTCGCGATCGCGGGTTCGTCGGTCTTGGGCGCGTCGATGACGCCCAGCGCCACGCCGATGGAGTTCCAGAAGGCTCGGGGGCCTTCGATGGAGCGGGTGAGTTCGCGCTGGCCGTAGAAGGTGAAGCCGAGCACGAGTGCCGCGGCGGTCGCCACCGAGCCGAGGATGGCGAAGCGGCGGTTGGCGATCTGCTTCTGCACGTTGGTGGCGCGGGTGACGAGGCCCTTCTCGCGGAAGGCCTTGGCGAGGAAGACATCGCGGAGGAAGAACGAGCGCTCCTTCTCCCAGACCTTGCCGCCGGGAAGGCTGTCGAGCGTGAGGCCCAGGGCCTTGGCCAGGTCGTTATCGAGGGCCTCGCCTTCGCGCATCGAGGAGGTGAAGTAGATGCCGCGGAGGAAGAGCGGCTTGGGGCTCCACTCGCCGCCGGCGAAAATAGTTTCCAGGTACCGCTTCAGCCGCGGCACGACCTTCTCGAGGTTCTCCGGCAGCGCGTAGAGCTCATCGACCTCGTCCATCCGCTTGCCCGTGCCCTGGGCGTAGCGGGTGCTGTCGGCGACCAGCGCGAGGCGGCGGGCGGTGAGCTTGTGCTTCACCTGCTTCATGTGCTCCTCGACCAGCTCCACCCGCAACGGCGAATCGAGCTGATCGGGGTTGCTCCAGCCGAGCAGCTGGTGCTGCAGGTTTGGGTCGGTGACGTTGTCGAAGAACTCGCGGAAGCCCGCGATGAGGTCGCACTTGGTGATGATCACGAACACCGGGAAGCGGACATCGAGCGTGCGCTGGATGGTGTCGAGCTGCTGGGCGATGCGGCCGGCCTTGCTCTCGATGTCTTCGCTCTTGTCGCGGATGAGGCTGTCGGCGCCGATCACCAGGAACATGCCGTTGACGGGTTGGTTGGGGCGGCTGCGCTTGAGCAGCTTCAGGAACTCACCCCACTCGCCACCGCCGCCCTCGGCGTCGGGGCCCGCGCTCTCCATGAACATGCGGCCCGCGGTGTCGAGCACCACGGCGTGGTTGGTGAACCACCAGTGCATGTTCAGTGTGCCGCCGGCACCTTGCAGGTAGTCCTGCAGCCCGGGCGGGAAGCCGACGTTGCAGTGGCGAAGGGCTTCGGTCTTGCCGCTGCCGGCGGGGCCGACGAGCAGATACCACGGCAGGCTGTACAGGTCCTTGCCCGCGGCACGGAACTTCTGCACGCCGTCGTCGAACTTGCGGCGAAGGTCATCGAGTCGGGCCCGCTGGGCCGGATCGGCGATCGCGGGTGTGACGCCGACGGCGCCCTTGACGAGTTCGGCGAAGGGCACGCCCTTGGCCTTGTCGCGGATCGAGATGAACCACTGGAACGCGCCGATGCCCAGCGAGACGACCACGGCACCGATGCCGAGCGTGGCGAGGAACGTGCCGTCCTTGGGGATGAGCTTCAGGAGCTCGGAGTACTCGCCCGCGGCGAGCGTGGTGAGGGCGACGCCCCACGATGCGCTCTTGGCGGCGCTGAAGGCAAAGCCGAACGTGAACGCGGAGGTCAGACTCACTTCGCACCTCCGCTGTTCTCGGTGGCTTTGCTGTCGCCGCCTTTGTTCTCAGTGGCCGACGAGTTCTGGATCTTCTGCAGCGTGTCGCGCAGATCGCCCGACGCCCGGGTGAAGAGCGCGAAGTACGCGACGACGACGACCGCGAGCATCCCGATCGCTGCGATCGCGACCGTTGTCAGGCTCCGCGCCGGGGGCAGCGTCAGCATGCGGCCGTCCACGTTCTTGTACGCCTCGGGGCAGATGCGCTGCGTCTGATCGACTTCGGCGAGGGCTGAGAGCCGCGGCAGGATTTCGCCCAGCTTCTTCGATCCGGCCTCGCGGCTGCCGGCGTAGATGTTCGGGCATCCCAGGCCCAGGATCTGCGCGAACACACCCAATCGCTCCGACGAGCCGGGCGAGTCGTCCGCGAGTGCCTTCTCGATGGCTTCTTCGATCACTCGCACCGAGGATTCGACGCCGCGTTCGGGGGCAAGCGGCTTCCAGACGCCCGCGAAACCGGCGCGCATGGCACGCACGCTGGAATCGATGAAGACCAAGAGCGATGGTTCGACGGTTTCGAAGCCGCGCATGAAGTCGGGTTCTGCCGACGCCTTGGCGCGTGCGTCGTTGAGTGCGGCGCGCAGCTCGGAGCGGACGACTGAAAGGTCGATCGCCGCTCCCTTGCGGGCGAGGCGATTGAGACGGCAGATCTGCTGCAAGATCGGCTCGACGAGTTCGAGCAAACTCATTGCGACCCTCCGGCGTCACGCGGGCCCTGAACCTGGCCCGGAACTTGTCCTTGGACTTTGGACTGGAGCTGGGACTGCGACAGGTTGTCCCGCTCCGCGCTCGCGAACGTACCTGCGAGCGATTCGGTGAACTCGGCGACGGCGCGGAGGATCTCGGCCTCGATGTTGGCCTCCGCCGCCCCGGCTGTTTCACCCATCAGTTCTTTGTACTTCCGCCATGCCGCGGCGTCGGGGTTGCTGACCCGCGCGTTGGTGCGGCCGTTCTCGGCTTGGGCCACCCGCTCGATCGTGTCCACGCCATAGCGCATCACGTGGCGGCTGGCGAACCGCTCCGACGCCTGGGCGATCGCGGCGATCAGTGCGGCCATGATGCGGCGCGACGATGCCAGCGAACGCTCGACCTCGTCGAGCGCCCTGGCGCGGCTCTGGTCGTCGCCTTCGGAGAGCACCCGGGCCAGCGACTGGGCGAAGTTGCCCTCGCGGGCCAAGGCCGAGTCGGGCGCGATCTTCTTGTTCCACGCGTTCCACACCAACTGGTCGAGCTGGCCGAAGGTGTCGCCGATCTGGTCGGCGGCGTGCATGTCGAGTTTGGCCCGATCGATCTGGCGCCGAGCGTCGGCGAGCGCTTCGTCGGGCGACTCGCCCTTGCCGATCGCCTCGCGGGCGCGGGCGAGGGCTTCCTCGGCTTGAAGCAGTCGTGTGTGCCAGGCTGTCGCGCTGCGTGCCGCCAAGTCGGGGATTCTCCTGCCCGGCCTTCCGGGATGGGGGTCAGAACGGTCGGTCCAAGGCCGCTGGCCCCGGACCGAATGACAACGCCCGCCGCTGCACCCCTTTCTCCCACGACCCCGGGGCGGAGCGACGGCCAGAACGCAGTCCGCTCTGTGCACAGAGCGGGATCCGATGACAGCCCCAGCATACACGGCCAGACCCGGGGCGTGATTCCGGCGGTCGTGATTCTGGGACCTTCGCCGAAGACCGTCCCGCGGCGTGCTTTCTAGAAGATCGACCGACCGGGGTGCCCGGCCCGCACATCCGCCCCATCCGTCGCCGCCGTCGCCGTCGGCGCGGTTCTTGCGCGGGTCTGCTGCGGGATGCTGGCGGGTCGGAGCCTTGAAAAGGACTGTTGAGTCGGTGTCGGCTCGGGCATTCGTCCGGCCGCGCCGGGTCCCCGGTACGCCGGGACGGGAGGTGGGTGATGGGTTTCAACAACCGTCGGTGGCGGATGGTCACGGGCACGGCCGTGCTAGCCGCGACAGTCTCCGCCACGCTCGGCGGATGTTCATCAAGCTCGAGCGTGTCGACGGCATCGTCGCAACCGAGCGGCGGCATGTCAGCCGGCGACGGGCTGATGCCGGGGCAGCGGATGTCGATGGCCGCGGGGGACAAGCTGGGGTTGGTGGTCTATGCCACCGATCGAGCGATCGCCCGGCGCGAGGCCCGCGAGCGGGCGACGTTTGCGAGTGTGCCGACGGAGTAGTGACCGATCGCGTCTTCGCGTCAGAAGCTGTGAGTGAATCTGAATGAAAAGGACCGGCCCGTGGGCCGGTCCTTTGTTCGTGTGTGTATGGAAGCGATTTGCGCCGGGGCCTGGAAGGCCCCGCCCCCCTCCCCCCGTGGGGGCCTTACACCGCCGCGCCCTTCTCGGCTTCCTCGGCGGGCTTCTCGTACCAGAACGGGCCGACGGCGAGGGCGTTCATGCGGGTGCGCTGGAAGCAGCCCACCGCGTGCGCCGGGGTGTGGACGATCGGCTCGTTCTCGTTGAACGAGGTGTTCAGCAGCACCGGCACGCCGGTCCGGGCCTTGAACGCCGTGAGCAGGTCGTAGAAGAGCTCGTTCTGGGCGCGACGCATGGTCTGCACGCGACCGGTCGAGTCCTCGTGCGTCGTCGCGCTCAGGCGGGCGCGCCACTCGGGGCGGACCTTGTACACCACATTCATGAACGGCACGTCGTGGCTGCCTTCGTACAGCTCGCTGAGGTGCTCTTCCATGCACAGAGGCGCGAACGGACGGAACGGCTCGCGGTTCTTGACGCGGGCGTTCAGGATCGCCTTCATGTCCGGCCAACCCGGGTGGCAGATGATCGAGCGGTTGCCGAGCGCACGAGGGCCCCATTCCTCGCGGCCTTGGAACCAGCCGAGGATCTTGCCCTGGCTGAGCGCGTCGGCGGCGGTGTTGATGAGCTGCTCGCGGGTGAGCTTCTTGAAGGGCATGCCGCTGTCGCGCACGGCCTTCTCGCACTCGTCGTCGGTCCAGCCGCTGCCCCAGTAGCCGTGGATGACTTCGCCGGTGCGGGGCTTGTTGAGGATGCTGTGCATGACGTACGCCGCCGCGCCGGCCGCGGTGCCGTCGTCACCCGCGGCGGGGTGGATGTAGACGCGGTCGAGATGGTTCTCCATCACGAGGCGGCCGTTGGCGACGCCGTTCAGGGCGCAGCCGCCGGCGAGGACGACGTCACGCAGGCCGTTGTTCTGGCGGATGGCGTCCTGCACGTACTTGATGTAGATGTCCTCGAAGCGTTTCTGCATCGAGAGGGACATGTCCTTGTGCTTCTGCTCGGTCGGGTCCTTGCGCTTGCGGGGCTCGCCGAAGAGCTGGCGCATGTTGTCGTTCCACATCGCCTTGACGGTGATCTCGCCCTCTTCGCTCTGGTCGTGGGTGTGGACGGTGTAGTGGTGGTTGTAGTACTTGAGGTTGAGGCGGATGCCGACGCCGGGGACGTAGTCGACGAGTTCCTTCATCTGCTCGGCGTAGGTGTCCTTGCCGTAGGCGGAGAGGCCCATGACCTTGTATTCCTCGCCGTACTTGTTGAAGCCGAGGAAGTTGCAGACCGCGGTGTAGAACACGCCGAAGGAGTGGGGCCAGAAGTTCTTGTGCAGCACCTCGATCTTGTTGCCCTCGCAGCGGGCGATGAGGCCGGTGCAGAAGTCGCCGGCGCCGTCGGTGGTGACGGCGGTGGCGCGCTCGAAGGGGCTCCAGAAGAAGGAGCTGGCGGCGTGGGCGAGGTGGTGTTCGACGTGGTGGACGGGCGCCTTGAACTCGGAGTGCGGGCGGCCGCAGGCCTCGGCGATGAGCTGATCGACCGTGGCGAGCGTGCCGTGGACCTTCTGCGACCACATGGCGAGCTTGAGGCCGCTGATGGGGTGCTTGGCGATGAAGCCGAGCTTGGCGCCGCGGTTGGCGGAGGAGTCGCGGGCGATGGCGACATCGGTGATGTCGCTCATCGAAGCGCCGGCGAGGCGCAGCACCTCGGCGATGGCCAGGCTGGGGAAGCCGGCGCAGTGCTTCTTGCGGTTGATGCGTTCCTCCGCGATCGCGGCCAGGACGCCCTTCTTGTCGTCCATCAGCACAGCGGCAGCGTCGGGGTGGATCGAGTTGAGACCAAGGACAAGGGCCATGTCGGGTTCCTGTGCGAGAACAAAGACCGGGGCCGGCGGTCTGCCACCGGCCATCAAAAGAAGGGCAAGTTTAGCGCATGCCCAGAGGGATCGCCCCCGTCACCGGGAGCGCCACACGGGTTTATCGACCAGCCAACCCCACGGCGTGATCGGAGGCCCGCAAGGGACCCGCAGGGCCAGTCGCGCGAAGATTGCGCAAGGAGGGTGTTGAACCAGCCGAGTGATCGTCCCGGCGCGCGATTGGGAGGCGTGACGGTTCAGTGCGTGGCGGGCGGGACGTTGGTTGCGGCAGCCGCGGGCGTGTCGCCTTCGTGCTGCTGGCGTTCGCCGAAGACCTTCTCGACGAGGCCTTGGACGAGGACGAAGAACACTGGTACAAAGAAGATGGCGAGGAACGTGGCGGCGAACATGCCGCCGATGACGCCGGTGCCGATGGAGCGGCGGCCTGCAGCGCCGGCACCGTCGGCGATGACCAGGGGCACGACGCCGAGGATGAAGGCGAGGCTGGTCATGACGATGGGGCGGAAGCGGAGGGTCGCTGCGTTGACGGCGGACTCGACGAGCCCCTTGCCGCTGGCGCGTTCGGTCGAGCAGAACTCGACGATAAGAATCGCGTTCTTGGCGGCGAGGCCGACGAGCGTGAGCAGGCCGATCTGGAAGTAGATGTCGTTGGGGTAGTTTCGCCACCACACGGCGACGAGTGCGCCGAAGATGCCGACGGGTACGGCGAGCAGCACGACGATGGGGGTGGACCAGCGCTCGTACTGGGCCGCGAGCACCAGGAAGACGACGATCAGACCGAAGCCGACGACCATCGGAGCCTGATTGCCGGCCTTGATCTCCTGGAACGACGCGCCGGACCATTCATAGCCGTAGCCCGGCGGCAGCTCGGCGGCGGCGACTTCCATCATCGCCTTCATGGCGTCGCCGGTGGCGTAGCCGGGGGCCGGTGCGCCGGTGATCTGCACGGCGGGGAAGCCGTTGAAGTGCGGGACGGCGTTGGGGCCCGACTGCAGGCGCGTCGAGACGACTCCCGAGAGCGGGACCATCTGGCCCTGGGCGTTGCGGGCGTAGATTCGGGTGATGGCTTCGGGGGACTTACGGAACTGCGGCTCGGCCTGGACTTGGACGCGCCAGATGCGACCGAACTTGTCGAAGTCGTTGACGTAGAGCGCGCCGAGGTATGCCTGCAGGTTGCTGAAGACCTCGTTGAGGCTCAGGCCCAGCATCTTGGCCTTGTCGCGGTTGAGGTCGACGAACATCTGCGGCGTGTTGACGCGCAGCGTGGCGTTGAGGCCGGCGAGTTCGGGGCGTTTCGACGCGGCGGCGAGGAACTTCTGGTTCACTTCGGCAAGGGAACGTATGTCGCCGCCGCCGCGGGCCTGCAACTGGAACTCGAAGCCGGCGCGTTGGCCGAGGCCCTGAATGGCGGGCGGGTTAAAGGGCAGCACCAGCCCGCGGCCATCGCGGGCGAAGCGGCCCCAAGTGCGTCCGACGAGAGACTGCGCGCTTTGGCTCGCCTCTTTGCGCTGGTCCCACGGCTTCATGCGGGCAAAGGTGAGCGCCGTGTTGGTGCTGTTGATGCCGCCGGCGAGGAAGTCGAAGCCGCCGAGGGTGACGGTGTGCTGGATCTCGGGCTGATCGAGCAGGAACTTCTCGATGTCGGCGACAAGCTTGTCGGTGCGCTCGACCGAGGCGCCGTCGGGGAGGATGGAGGCGACGATGATGTAACCCTGGTCCTCGTCGGGAACGAAGCCGCCGGGGACCTTCTCGAAGAGGCGGACGGTGATGAAGAGCAGGCCGCCGAAGAGGAGGATGGTGACGATCGCGAGCTTGATGGAGAGCTTCACGGTCGCCGAATAGGCGTGGGTGATGGCGTTGAAGACGTTGTCGAACCAGCGGAAGGCGAAGAACTTCTTGCCATGCGAGGGCTTGAGGAGCAGGCGGCACATCGCGGGGCTGAGCGTGAGGGCGACGACGCCGGAGATGGCGACGCTGACGGCGATGGTGACGGCAAACTGGCGGTAGAGCTCGCCGGTGAGGCCGCCGAGGAACGCGACGGGGAGGAAGACGGCGGAGAGGACGAGGACGATGGCGATGACGGGCCCGGTGATCTGGCCCATGGCCTTGACGGTGGCCTCGCGGACGGGGAGCTTGTCCTCGTGCATGATGCGTTCGACGTTCTCGACGACGACGATGGCGTCGTCGACGACGATGCCGATGGCGAGCACCATGCCAAAGAGCGTGAGGGAGTTGATGGTGAAGCCCAACGCGAGCATGCCCGCGAAGGTGCCGATGATGGAGACGGGGACGGCGACGAGCGGGATGATGGTGGCTCGCCAGTTCTGGAGGAAGACGAAGACGACGATGAGCACGAGCACGCCGGCTTCGAGCAGGGTCTTGACGACCTCGTGCATCGAGACCTCGATGAACTGGACGGTGTCGTAGGGGATCTTGTATTCGACGCCGCTGGGAAAGGCTTTCTTGGCCTCGTCCATGGTCTTGATGACGTTGCGGTAGGTGTTGAGAGCGTTGGCGCCGGTCTGCAGGTAGACGAGAACGAGCGTGGTGGGCTTGCCGTCAAGGCGGCCGAAGAGGTCGTAGGTCTGGCTGCCGAGCTCGACGCGGGCGAGATCCTTGAGCCGCAGCATCGAGCCGTCGGGGTTGGCGCGGAGGATGATGTTCTCGTAGTCCTCCGGGTTCTCGAGGCGCCCGCGGGTGAGGACGGGCATCGTGATCTGCTGATCGGCGGGGCCGGGCCGCTGGCCGATGCGTCCGGCCGGGAAGACGGCGTTCTGGTCCCGGATCGCCGCGGCAAGATCGGTGACGGTGAAGGCCTTCTGGGCGAGGCGGTCGGGATCCACCCAGACCCGCATGGCGTAGTCCTTGCCGCCGAAGACCTGCACATCGCCGACGCCGGGCACACGCTTCAGCGCGTCGAGCAGGTTGATGGTCGCGTAGTTGGAGAGGAAAACGTCGTCGTACTCGCCGTTGGGCGAGGTGAGCGCGACCACGCCGATCATGTTCGACGAGGTCTTGGTGACGGTGATGCCCTGGCGGATGACTTCCTGCGGCAGGCGTGGCTGCGCGATCGCCAACCGGTTTTGCACCTCGACGGCAGCGAGATCCTGGTTGGTGCCGATGTCGAAGGTGGCGGTGATCTTGAGCGTGCCGTCGTTGCCGGACTGGCTGCTGTAGTAGATCAGGTTCTTGGCGCCTGAGAGCTGCTGCTCGATGGGAGCGGCGACGGACTGGGCCACGGTCTCGGCGCTGGCACCGGGGTAGGACGCGGAGATCTGCACGCTCGGCGGCACGATCTCCGGGAACTGGGCGATCGGCAGGTTGACGATCGCCACCAGGCCCATCAGCGTGATGAGCAGCGACAGCACGGTCGCGAAGACGGGACGGTCGATGAAGAACTTGGCGAACATGGGGCTCCGGGGAAAGTGGGGCAGTGGAGCAGTAAAGCAGTGGGGCAGTGGAGCAGTGGGGCAGTGGTCCAAGGCGAGGTCGCTACTTGTTCTCAGCGGCGGGGGTGTCGGGCTTGGGGGCCGGGCCGCCGGCGAGCTTGACGGCCATGCCCGGCTGCACCTTCTGCAGGTTGTCGACCATCACGCGGTCGCCGGGCTTGATGCCCTGCTCGACGATCCAGTCGCTGCCGAGCCAGTCGCCGAGGGTGACGGGGCGGCGTTCGACCTTGCTGTCCTTGTCGATGACGTACACGAATGTGCCGCCGGGGGTGCTGACGACTGATTCCTGCGGCACGGTCAGTACGTTGGGTCGCGTCACGCCCATGAGGCGCAGTTTCACGAACTGACCGGGGAGCAGGTTCTGCTCGGGGTTGGGGAACGTGGCCCGGATCATCGCGGTGCCGGTCATGGGATCGACCTTGACGTCGATGAAGTTGATGTTGCCCTGCTGCTTATAGACGGTGCCGTCGGAGAGGGTCATCTCGGTGGGGAGGTTCTTCTCGCTGACGAGCTTGATGCGGCCGCTGGCGACATCGGCCCGCCACTGCAGCACGTCACGCTCGCTGACGTTGAAGTTCACGTAGATCGGATCGACCTGCTGCGACTCGACCAGCAGGCTGTTGGTGCCCGGGTCGACCAGCGAGCCTTCCTGCTTCTGGGCGCGGCCGACGGTGCCGGAGACGGGGCTGACGACTTTGGTGTACGAGAGTTCGAGCTCGGCGTTGGTGACGTTGGCCTCGGCGAGCTTGATCTGCGCGAGGGCTTCGTCGTTCTGGGCGACGGCCTTGTCGAGCTCGGCCTTGGGGAGGCCGCCAGATTCCACGCCCTGCTTCACCCGTGAGAGGTTTGACGCGCTCAGGGCCTGGGCGGCCTTGGCCTGGGCCAATGACGCTCTGGCCTTCTGCAGGTCCGCCTCAAAGCTCCGCGGGTCGATGGTAAAGAGCAGGTCGCCGTCCTTGACCTTGCTGCCTTCCTCGAAGTGCCGCTTGAGCAGGAAGCCCTGCACGCGGGCACGGACCTCGACGGTGCGCGACGCCGCGGTCTGGGCGATGAACTCGTAGACGCCGGGGGCTGTGACCGGGGTAACGACCGTCGCGGCGACCTCTGGAGCGGGCGGCGGGCCGGCCGACTGCCCGGCCTTTCGATCGCAGCCCGCGAGGGCGACGAGTGCCAGAATCCAAGCCGTGCCACGCAGGATCGAACGCGTGTCCGCCGTCATCGAATCACCTCCGGCGAGAAGACTCGCCGGGAGGACTCTATCACAGCCGCGAGTCGTGACGAGTCGATCGACAAACGCGCCCGGGCAGATT
This sequence comes from Phycisphaerales bacterium, assembly GCA_947459215.1. GTDB lineage: Bacteria > Planctomycetota > Phycisphaerae > Phycisphaerales > UBA1924 > JAFEBO01. Next base: position 109,093 of record CANHCQ010000006.1, on the reverse strand, counting down.
CGAACCGCCGACCTGCGATTTAGAAGACCGCTGCTCTATCCAGCTGAGCTACGGGCGCACAAGGCACCATCGTATGAGCCGCCGTGAATGAGGCGCTGGGTCTTCCCGATGCCTGATGCGTCTTCCAGCAACGCGCTCGCAAGGATTTGAACCTTGGACCCTCGGTTTCGAAGACCGATGCTCTATCCGGGCTGAGCTACGAGCGCGACGGGAAAAGGCTAGGGGAGCAGGGGAGAAGGGGAGCAGCGGAGCAGGGAAAGGCGACGTCCGACCCCTCCTCCCCTGCTTCCCTGCCCCCCTGCTCCCCTTGTTCCCTTCCCTATCCTCCGTCCCCATGGAAGCAGGCATCGTCGGTCTCCCCAACGTCGGCAAGTCCACGCTGTTCAACGCCCTCACCAAGGCGGGAGCGCTGGCCGCCAACTACCCCTTCGCCACCATCGAGCCCAACGTCGGCGTGGTGCCCATCCCTGATCCGCGGCTGGAGATCATCCGCTCCCACATCGAGTCGCAGAAGATCATCCCCGCGATGCTGCGGCTTGTGGACATCGCGGGCATTGTGAAGGGCGCCAGCGAGGGTGCCGGCCTGGGCAACAAGTTCCTCAGCCACATCCGCGAGACCGAGGCGATCCTGCAGGTCGTCCGCTGCTTCATCAAAGCCCCCGGCGGCGAGGACATCACGCACGTCGAGGGCTCGGTCGATCCGATCCGCGACATCGACACGATCAACACCGAACTCATTCTGGCCGACCTCGAAGTCGTCGCCGGTGCCGTGGGCAAAGCCGAGCGCGCCGCCAAGAGCGGCGACAAGGAAGCCGTCGTCCGGTACGAGGTGCTCAAGAAGCTGCACCCCGTGCTCGACAGCGGCAAGGTCGCCCGGACCGTGCACTTCGACGACCCCGATCATCAGAAGGCGCTCAAGAGCCTGAACCTGATCACGTCCAAGAAGGTGCTCTACGTGATGAACGTGGATGAGGACGACGTGAACGGCGAGAACGAACTCTGCCAGAAGGTCCGCGAGCACGCCAAGAAGGAAGGTGCCGAGGTTGTTCCGATCTGCGCCAAGATCGAGAGCGAGCTGTCGGAGCTGCCCGATGCGGACCGGCTGGAGATGCTGCAGAGCCTGGGCATGAGCGAGCCCGCGCTCAATCGTCTTGCCCGCTCGGCGTACAAGCTGCTGGGGTTGCAGTCGTTTTACACCGCCGGGCCGAAGGAGATCCGGGCCTGGACGGTGCCGATCGGGTCGACCGCGCCGCAGGCCGCGGGTGTGATCCATACGGACTTTGAGCGCGGCTTCATTCGTGCCGAGATTTACTCGGTCGCTGACCTTGAGAAGTTCAAGAACGAGAAGGCGATCAAAGAGCACGGCAAGATGCGGATCGAGGGCAAGGACTACGTCATGCACGACGCGGACGTGTGCCACTTCCTGTTTAACGTGTAACGGCAGTCAACCGGAAGCCTCGGATCGTCTGGGACTTCCGCGATCTCGTTGTGCTCACGCGTGATCACGCCGAATGACCCGAGGCTTCCTCGAAGACTCGTCAGCCTCGGCGTCTCGTTGCGACGCGATTCACCCCGCCATCGCGCGAATGCGTTCCTCACCCACGCGCCGACCGCGCGGGCCCTGCGCCAAGAAGTTCGCCAACAGCCGCGGCCCTTCCAGCGTCAGGAAACTCTCGGGGTGATACTGCACGCCCTCGACGGGTTGCTTGCTCGCGTCGGCGAAGACACGCCGCAGACCCATGATGACCTTGCGCTGGCCACCCTTGCCGTCGTCTTCGAACGTCCACGCGCTCACGACCCAGCCATCCTGTCCCGGCCCGGGCGGCGGCGGCACCGTCTCCGGCAGCACCACCAGCGAGTGATAGCGCGTCGCGACGAACGGATTGCTCATGCCGGCGTAGATGCCCTTGCCATCGTGATGGATGGGGCTGGTCTTGCCGTGCATCTGGATGACGTGGCGGGCGACGGTCATGCCGCTGCCGTCGGCCATGCACTGGTGCCCGAGGCAAACGCCGAGGATGGGGATGCGGCCCGCGTACGCCGCGATGACGCCGCCGCTGACGCCGGCTTCCTTGGGCGTGCAGGGCCCGGGCGAGATGATGATGTGGCTGGGTCCCTTGCCGCCGTCGAGCGAGGCAATCTCCTCGGGCCGAATCTTGTCGTTGCGAACGACAACGAGATCGCGCGAGGGCTCGAGCGTGGAATCGAGCTCGCCAAGCCGCTGAACCAGGTTCCAGGTGAAGGAGTCGTAGTTGTCGATGAGAAGGATCACGTTGAAGAGTATGAGGCGGAAGTGGGGCAGTGGGGCAGTGGGGGATAGCGCGGGGGGTGAGACCGCGGACTGAGCGGCAGCGACACAAGATTCTGCAACGTGTTGCGGGTCGCTCCCAATACAGGTGACGCGAATCAGGGGTGGGCCGGAGCCATTCCATGCCCGACGCACGCCGCTATTCCTGGTCCGAACTCCCCACCGACGCGCCCATGGCGAACATCGAGCGGCAGCGGATCATCGGCGAGCAGATGATGCTCTCCCGCGTCCGTCTCGCCAAGGGTTTCTTCGTGCCCTCGCACCAGCACACCAACGAGCAGTTCGCGGTCGTGCTCTCCGGCCACATGTGCTTCGGCCTCGGTGCCGAGGGCTCGCCAACGCACCGCGAAGTCGAAGTCCGCGGCGGGGAAGTGCTGTATCTGCCCGCCAACGTCCCGCACTCCGCCGCGGCACTCGAGGACACCATCATCCTCGACCTCTTCAGCCCGCCCAGCGAAAAGACCGGCGTCGACCGCGCATGAACGCGGCACCCAACCGCAATCATCCCACACGTTCCAAAATCTCCAACACCCCCTCGATCTCTTCCAGCGGCGAGACGTACTGCGCGTGCGGCTTCAGCCTCTCGTCCGCGTTCCGCGGCACCGCGAAGTACGCCACCCGCTCGGCGATCGCCAGGTCTGACAGCGAATCACCCACGCCCGCCAGCCGCTCTTTGGTGAAGCCCGTGCGCTCGATCAAGCGTGCGATCCCTGTTGCTTTGCTGACGTGCGCCAGGTCGAGGTTGATCCACCGCACCGTGTGGCTCACGCGGATCGGCCAGCCCTCGCGCCGGCAGCGGTCTTCCAGCACCGGGATCAGCGACATCAGGTACGCCGTGTCATCGTGATAGATCGACGCGCTCGCGGCTTTGCCCGGCTGCATCACCACGCCGGTCGGGAACAGGTCCTTCTCCATCCACGCGATCAATCCGCGGACCGCGGCGGTGTGCGTGGGCGTGATCGCCGGGTCGATCAGGAACGCGCCGTCGCGGGGGTCGTAGAGCCACACGCCGTTCTCGGCGACGCAGGGCACCAGCGTGTTGGCGGTGAGGCGGCAGAGGCACTCGACAAAGGGGAACGGGCGGCCGCTGGCGAGGGCGACGATCGGTCGATCCCGCTTTTCGCACGCGGCCTTGTTGTGGGTCGCGATCTTCGCGAGGGCCGCGGCGTCGAGTGGATGATGGCTCTCGGGCCCGAGGCAGCCGTCGATGTCGCAGATGATGGCGTCGAAGCGTCCGTGCTTTGTCACAACCTATTGAATGCACGTCGCACGCTAGCGGTTATAAATCAGCCGTCTTGCCACCAAAAGGCCCCCGGCAAGCAGACAGGCGATTCCGAAGCTTGTCAGCGACGGGCCGAGCAGGCTCGAACGCTTTGGTGGCGTTGGAGCGATCCGCGGCTCAATCTGGGGTTGCAATTGTTGCTGGCCCTCTCCGCGCCGAAGGCCCTTCTCCTGGAACCCGGCGGTTGAAACTTGAAACGCACCATTGGGCAGCCGCGGGACGACAGCGGCTTCGATAAGCACATCGTCGCGCACGCGAGGAATCTCAGGTCCTTCTCCTTTCGGAGGCATCATCGCGGGCTCGAAGGTCACGCGTCGGCGAAAGCCGATGATCGCATCGCAACCCGTCACCGGACGAAAATCGGAGTACTCGTGCTGAAACAGAAGAGTGCCGGATCCTTCATGGAATGTGACCTTGCCCAGGACGAGGCGTCCCGAACGAGCGTCAGTCCGGAGATGCAGCGTGATTCCTGTCGATCCGATCGAAATCTCAAACCCATCCGAACCAACGTCTCGTACCTTCGCTGTCTGCTGCGGAAGGCCGACCGCGGCGAGCCACTTGCCCGCGAAGAGCGGTGCGGCATCGAGGAACGTCGATCGATCCACCGCCATGTCGAGCGCCGCGGTGTGTCGTTCGACCGTCTTGACCGACCCTTGCGCCATAAACAACAACAGTTCGCCGCTTCCGGTAAAGACCATTCGCTCCCGGAACGGATCGGTCGCCACGGCGGGAGCATCCGTCGGCTGACGGTTCCGACACTTGCGAACGTCCATGGCGTCAGGCCATCGGACCGACATGAAGACGTCCGCTCTGAGCATCGTCACGGTCTGCTCGTCTGCGGAGACGACCGGCCGATCCATGTCCCAGATCAGCGACGCTGACTCGATGCGCTCAAACTGGCTTGCCCATGTGCCAACTGGAGCCGGAACCGGTCCCGCCAGAGCGAGCGGTGCAGTGACGACAGCCCACAGACTCCGCCAGCATATCTGACTGATGGGTCGATTCACTGCCAGCCTCCGCACGGATACAGCGCCGAGAACAGCCATAGATCGTACACGACTTGATTCACCTCGATCGCGTTCACTGGGGTACATCGGCCGCTCAGACACGATCCACCGCGATAGACGGTGTAGGTATACGGGCCAAGCGGGTCCTTCATGGTCTGGCACACTTCGTACGCTGTACCCGGGCCGCACATGTCATTCTGATCCCGAACGAACCAGTACGTGTCGCTCGCGCAAGGTACGCCGGAAGTGCAATCCGGACCGAAGTACTTCGGCTTTTCGCCGAGATATGCGTTCTTGTTGCATGGATTCATTTCGCCGCCACCGCTCTGGCCGCCCAGAAAGACCAGGAGGCTGCCGAAGATGCCGAAAATCAACGCGTCACGTACATCTGTTCGCATGATCCACCTCCTCGTCGGATTTGACATCCGAGTCTCCGTGATGTATACCCCCCCCCCCCCCCTAGGCAACGTGTCAAGCAAGATTTTGGTGCGTCTGCTATTGTGGAGAACGTGTGAACAACGCTGTTGCATCACGATCGAACAACCACGGAGTGACTCTCATCGAGTGTCTGTGCGTACTCGTGATCATCGGCATCCTGCTTGCACTTGCGATTCCATCGCTTCGACAAGCACGGGTCGAGGCCCGTCGGTTGCTGTGCATCTCCAACGCCGCTCAAGTCAATAAGCTTGTATTGCTCTACACCGGGGAGAATAAGGGGAGCTTTCTCTCGCGATTCCCCGACGACGCGGCGTACGTGGACACGCCGATCGGATTCTCTCGGTTCGAGGGTCAGACGCGTCGTTGGTTTCGGTCCGAGCCGTGGCTGAGTTTCTCCGGTCTCGCGGCCGACGCGCCGGCGCTGCGATGTCCGGCGTCGCCATACAGCGTTGCGAAGCAAATGGCCCTCGATCGGCCGCGTGATTTTCGTCTGACCGCGGCCACGATTATCGATCCGGGGTATCTCAACCCCGCCTTGCGCCCGGCGGACTGGATTCAGTCGAGCGGAGCGCGCGTTCAACGTATCGATAACGTCACGTTCCCAAGCGCGAAGACTCTCACATTTGAGGAGAATGTGTGGCATGCGTTTGCTGGCGTCATCGAAGCCGGCACCGACTTGCAGCATCTTGAGTGGTGGGGCACTCCCAGTCCGATCACCTCTGCGTTTGCTGACGGAAGCGCCGAGTTGTTGTCACGATCAAGAATTGGCGTGTTCGTGATGCGAGCGCCACGATGGGAGTCTTCTCCCTTTCAGACGACCGCGTCTGGTGTGCGAGGCAGGGATCGGTAGTTCGTCACTAGACTCTGGAGGTGCTGCTCGTCTACCTCCTCGCCATCTTCCTCTCCGCCGCGCTGCTCTTCCTCGTGCAGCCCATGGCGGCCAAGCTGGTGCTGCCCATTCTCGGCGGCTCGCCCAGCGTCTGGAACACCACCATGGTGTTCTTCCAGGCGCTGCTGCTCCTGGGCTACTTCTACTCCCATTTGGTCACCAAGAAGCTCCCGCGCCTGGCCCAGGGTGTGGTCCATGCCGGCGTCATCGCTGCCGGTGCGATCATGCTCCCCATCGCCCTGCCGAAGGTCATCGGCACCCCCGGCGCCGGTGATTCGCCGACGCTGTGGCTGCTGATGCTCCTGCCGCTGGTCGCCGGCGTGCCGTTCTTTGTGCTCACCACCACCGGCCCGCTGCTGCAATCGTGGTTCGCGTCGTCGTCACACCGGCGTGCGAAGGACCCGTACTTTCTCTACGCAGCGAGCAACATCGGGTCGTTTGTTGGCCTGCTCTGCTTCCCGTTCTTTCTGGAACCCCGCTTCGATCTCGCGGAGCAGTCGGCGTGGTTCAGCCGCGGCTACTACGCCTTCGCCGCACTCGCCGCGCTCTGTTTCGTCTTCGCGTGGAGGGGCGGGGCGCGGACGGCAACGGTCGCGCCGTCCGCGAGTGTGCCGCCTGCCGCACCGATCACCTGGCCGACGCGCCTGCTGTGGATCGCCCTCGCCGCGGTGCCTTCGAGCCTGTCGCTGAGCGTGGCGCACGCCATCACGACCGACATCGCGCCCGTGCCCCTGCTCTGGGTGCTGCCTCTTTCGATCTATCTGCTCACGTTCGTTGTCGCGTTCTCTAGCCGCATCCGTGTGCGGCCGGAGTTCGCGGGCGTGCTGCTGCTGCCGGTTGCGCTCAGCCTGCTCGAGGTGCGATTCGCCGGCACCGCGCTGCCGAACGAACTGGTCTTCGCGGTGCATTTGCTGCTGCTTGCTGTTGGCGCGCTGATGTGCCACACGCGGCTCGCCGCGTCGCGTCCCGCCGCCGCCGGACTGACCGAGTTTTACCTTTGGCTGGCGGTGGGCGGCGTGGCGGGCGGGCTGTTCAACGCGATGCTGGCGCCCAAGCTTTTCAACGCGGCGTTGGAGTACCCGGTCGCGGTGGCTGCCGCATGCTGCCTGATCCCGTCGCGACACGCGGCCACCGATCGCCGGTCGCTCCTCTATTCGGTGCTCGCGGCACTGGCGATTCCCACGCTTGCGGTTGTCGCGGTGCAGTGGCTGGAAGCCCGTGGCGCGATCGGGCACGCCGCGGTGCCGGTGTCGAAGTTCCTCGCGCTCATCGCCGCGTGCGTGCTGGTCGCGATCCCGCTGCGGGGCCGCTTCATCCGCTTCGGCCTCGCGGTCATGGTCGCGTTCGTGTATTCCATGCTCAGCGCCCGGCAGCAGGGCGGGGCGTTGCTGTATGTCGAGCGCACGTTCTTCGGTATCCACGAGGTCTATCAGAGCGGCGATCGCACCCGTCTCGTCCACGGCAGCACGACGCACGGCATGCAGTCCGACCGCGAGGAACTGCGGCGCACGCCCCTGAGCTATTACCACCCAGATGGCCCGCTCGGTGATGCCATGCGCCGCGCACAAGTCGAGGGTCGCCCCGCCGACATCGCGATCGTCGGTCTTGGTGTCGGCACGACGGCGGCGTATTCGCGATCCGGCGATCGCTTCACGTTCTTTGAGATCGATCCGGCCGTCGTCGGCATCGCCCGCGATCCCGGCCTCTTCACCTACCTCGCCGATGCCCAGGGCACGATCGATATCGTGCTCGGCGACGGTCGGGCCAGCCTTGCCCGCGAATCGCGCCGCTTCGATCTGATCACGCTCGACGCTTTCAGTTCCGATGCCGTGCCTCTGCACCTTCTTACGCGCGAGGCGATTGCGACGTACCGCCAGCGGCTCAAGCCGGCCGGGGCGATCGCTTTCCATGTGTCCAGCCGCTACCTGGCGCTCGGGCCGATCATCAGCGCCACCGTCGCCGCTACGAACACGCCGGGCGACCCCGACCCGATGGTCGTCGTTTCTCGCGACGACCTGCTGACCCGCGACGAGGGCGCCACCACCGGGCGATACCCCTCCACGTGGCTGCTTGCCATGCGACGCTCCGAGGCCGCTGCAATGATCGCCGCTTTCAGCGAATCGCCGAACCCGGCCCGGCACTGGCGTGCGATTCCGGTTCCCCGCATGAAGCCTTGGACCGACGCGTATTCCAGTATCTGGAGCGCTCTGGTACCGGCGTTTGCCAAGGACGCCCTTGAGGCGGCAGAAGCATCGGCCCCGCCCGCGCCCAAGTAGCGGCCTCTATCCTTCACCATGCCAGTTCTCGACTATCAGACGGCCGGCGAATCGCACGGCCCGGCGCTTGTCATCACCGTCACGGGCCTGCCCGCCGGGCTCGATATCGACGTCGAGTTCATCAACGCCGAGCTGGCACGCCGCCAGGGCGGCTATGGCCGAGGCGGCCGCCAGCGCATCGAGCAGGACACGGTGGAGTTCCTCACCGGCGTCCGGCGCGGGAGGACCATCGCGGCGCCGCTGACGATGGTGATCAAGAACAACGACTCGCGGCTGGACGACCTTGCGAAGACGCCACCGGTGTATCGCCCGCGTCCCGGTCACGCCGATTTGGCTGGCAGTGTGAAGTGGCTGACGACGGATTGCCGCGAGACGCTGGAGCGAGCGAGCGCGCGAGAGACCGCCAGCCGCGTCGCCGCGGGAGCGTTGGCTCGGTGCCTGCTCCGCGAGTTCAACATCGAAGCCTTCGGCTTCGTCCGCAGCATTCTCGAAGCGCAGACGAGTGTTGGCGTCACGGAGGCCAACTGGCAGGACCTGAAGAAGATCCGCGACGCGAGCGAGACGTATTGCCCGGATGAGGCCGTGACGACGCGGCAGTGCGAGATCATCCGGCAGGCCAAGATCGACAAGGACACCGTCGGCGGCCTGGTCGAGGCCCACATCTTCGGGTGCCCCATCGGGCTGGGCTCGTGCATGGACTGGACGACGAAGCTCGATGCGCGGCTGGCGTATGCCGTGATGGGCATTCAGGCGTTCAAGGCCGTGGAGATCGGCATGGGCAAGGACTGTGCCTTCAAGCCCGGGCACCAGGTGCACGATCCGATCCGCTACGACGCGAAGCAGCGCGACAAGGCCCATCTGGGCTTCGTCCGCGACAGCAACAACGCCGGCGGCACCGAGGGCGGCATGACCAACGGCATGCCGGTGGTCGTCCGCGGCACGATGAAGCCGATCGCCACGCTCTTGCGGGGGATGCCCAGCGTGGACCTCAACACCAAGTCCAGCGAACAGAGCAGCTACGAACGCAGCGATGTCTGCGCGGTGAGCGCGGCGAGCGTGGTGCTGGAGAACGTGTGCGCGTTCGAGGTGGCGCGGGCGTTCACGGAGAAGTTCAGCGGGGATTCGGTAACCGAGATCCGAGCCCAGTACGACGCGTACCTGCGGTTTGCACGGATGCTGCCGCTGGAGCCGCCGGTGGCGGTGATCGCGAAGTCCTGATGAGCCCGCCGCGGTGTAAGCGGATGGTCTCTCGCGTGATCGGATCGTGACGCGGTTGTGATACGCGCGGCACGTGCGTGCAATCGGCATCGCACAGCCGCGTCAGGCCCCGAAACGCCGGGTGCCGCGGCTTCGCCACGGCCGACGCAAACCCGTTCTGAATCGGCGTTTTCTGGTATACTCAGGTGATCAGGAGGCCCCCTTGCTCAAGCACTCCATGCTGGCCGCGTCGTGCACTATTGCTCTGTTCGCAACGCTCAGTCCGGCCCAGTCTCCGTCCCAGGCCACATCGCCCGCGGCCGCCGCTCCGGCCGACAAGTTGTCGCCCGAGCAGCTCGACCAGCTGGTCGCCCCGATCGCGCTCTACCCCGACAGCCTGCTCACCCAGGTGCTGATGGCCTCGACCTACCCGCTCGAGATCGTGCAGGCCGACCGCTGGCTGAAGGCCAACGCCGCCCTCAAGGGTGACGCCCTCGCCAAAGCGCTCGAGCAGCAGACCTGGGACCCGAGCGTGAAGTCGCTGGTCAACTTCCCGGATGTGCTGGGCATGATGAGCGAGAAGCTCGACATCACCAGCAAGCTCGGCGACGCCTTCATCAGCCAGCAGAAGGACGTGATGGACTCGGTCCAGCGTCTCCGCTCCAAGGCCAAGTCCGCCGGCAACCTCGAGAGCAACCAACAGCAGACCGTCACCGTGAACCAGGCCCCCGCCGGTTCCGCCACGACCCAGACCATCGTCATCCAGCCCGCCCAGACCGAAGTCGTCTACGTCCCCACGTACAACCCCACCGTCGTATACGGCGCGTGGCCCTACCCCGCCTACCCGCCGTATCCCTACTACCCGCCGAGCTACGTCGCCAGCAACGTCCTCTCCTTCGGCGTCGGCGTCGCCTGCGGCGTGGCCTGGGGCTATGCCTGGGGCAACTGCAACTGGAACAACCGCGACGTGAACATCAACGTCAACCAGAACATCAACTACAACAATCAGATCAACCGCAACAACTACCAGAACAACTTCAACCAGAACAACGCGAACTTCAAAGGTGGTCAGGGGCAGTGGCAGCACAACCCCCAGCACCGCCAGGGCGTGCCTTACAGCAACCGCGCCACGGCGCAGCAGTACGGCGGCGTTGACCGGGCTCAGGCCGCCCAATCCCGCGAACAGTTCCGTGGCCGCGAATCCTCGCCCCAGGGCGCGTTCGGCGACACGTCCCGCGGCACCACCCGCGACGCCGGTGCCCAAGGCCGCGCTCCCGGCAATACCGCCGGCACCCGTGAAGCTGGTACCCGCGACGCCGCCAATCGCGACGCTGGCAACCGCGACGCCAACCGTCCCGCCACGCGCGAGGCCGCACCCAGTCAGAATCGCGCCGCGGATCGCAGCGGATCCGGCGCCTTCAACGGGGTCCAGGGCGGCAACTCCACCCGCGACGCCAGCAGCCGCGGCAACACCAGCCGCTCCGGCGGCGGACAGGCGCCGCGCCCCACCGGCGGCGGTGGCGGATCCCGCGGCGGCGGTCGTCGCTGAATCGCCCGCTCATCTCTTCCGCTCGCGCACCTCTCCCCAATCCCTTCCCCGCACCCCGCCCCCCTCCCGCCGAGATCGCCCATGCCCACCATCTCCTCGACACTGCGTCTCGTCTCCCGATTCGCCTTCGTCTCCCTCGCGTGCGTGGTGGCATCCTGTGCCAGCACGCCCACCGGACCCGTCATCGAACCGGGCACCGCCTTCGCCTCGCCCGATGCCGCCGTCAACGCCACCGTCGCCGCGCTCCGCGCCGACGACATGAACGAACTCTCGAAGATCCTCGGCGTCAACGCAACCGAGGTTCTGGGTTCCGGCGATGAGGTCGCCGACCGCAACAACGTGCGAGAGTTTGTCCGTAAGTATGACGAGGGCCATCGCCTCGTCACCAACGACCCCGGCTCGGTCGTCCTCGAGGTCGGCAACGACAACTGGCCGATGCCCTTCCCCATCGTGCAGTCCGCCGACGGCTGGCGGCTCGACACCGCAGCGGGTCTGGACGAAGTCGTCGCCCGGCGCATCGGTCGCAACGAACTCAACTGCATCCAGTCATGTCTGGCCATCGCCGACGCGCAGGCCGAGTACTTCAAGGTGACGCCCGACGGCCAGACGCCTCCCGCGTTCGCCGCCCGGTTCATCAGCGAGCCCGGCACAAAGAACGGCCTCTTCTGGCCCGCTTCTCCCGGCGAAGCGCTCAGCCCGCTGGGTGATCTCGCCGCCAGCGCGAGCGCCGAGGGCTACACCCGAGGCTCGAACGCGGAGCCCCGTCCCTTCCACGGCTACCACTTCCGCATGCTCTCCGCGCAGGGCCCGTTTGCTCCCGGCGGACGCATGAGCTATATCGAGAACGGCCGCATGGTCCGCGGCTTCGCCGTCATCGCCTACCCCGCGGAGTACGGCCGCTCCGGCGTCATGTCCTTCATGATCGCCAAGCAGGGCGTGGTCTACGAGCGTGACCTCGGCCCCAACACCGCCGCCATCGCGCGCGGGATGACCGAGTTCAACCCCGATCAGGCCTGGGTCGAAACCAAGTAGAGCGGTTCCCAGCCAAAGCCGGCGGGCACCACCTCGTGGCGCCCGTTCAGCCATCCGACCAGAAACTCATACGCCTCCACCAGGCGCGGCCCTGGACGGTTGAAGTACTGATTCCCGTCCACCAGCGCCACGCGCCCGTTCCGCGCCGCCCGCAGCGAGCGGAACCAATCTTCCTTCAGCAGCGCCGCCGCACAACCCCGCGTCTGTTCCAGATTCATCCCGCACGGCGCGATGATGACCGCGTCCGGGTTCACACCGACCATCGCCTCCTTCGGCACGCGGATCGACTTGCCCGCCACCCGCTCCGCCACCTGAGGCCCAAGCGCCGCACCCGCGCTCTCTTTCGCCACCGTGGCGTTCAGTGGATGCCGCGCGCCCGCCCGCTCGATCAGCTGCGGCGTCCAGTGCCCGCCAATGAACAGCGGGTCCGTCCACTCCAGGAACACGACATTGGGCCCATCGTCGAACGGGTTCACGTATTCGCTCGCGCTGAACACCCGCTCCCGCAGCCGCACCACCGCCGCCGTGGCCTCTTGATCCAATCCAACTGCTGCCCCGACGCGGTACACATCATCGAGCACATCCTCGAACGTTTGCGGGTTGAGCGACACGATGCGAGGCTGATAATGACTCGTGGTCATGTCCGCGACGATCCGCCGCACCGTGGCGAGATCGATCGAGCAGACGCTGCACAAATCCTGCGTCAGGATCACGTCCGGCCGCAGCTCGCGGAGCAGCTTCTCATCCACCCGATACAGCGACTGCCCGGACGCGAGTTGTTCCCGCACCATCGCGTCGATCGCCCCGGGCTGCGGGTTCAAAGCATCGCTCAGCGCCGCCGGGATCGCTTGCGCGGTCAGCACCGGCACCCGCGCGATCGACGCCGGAAAGTCACACTCGTGCGACCGGCCGACGAGCATCGATTCTCCGCCGATCAGGCAGAGGGCTTCGGTGGCGGAGGGCAGGAGGGAGACGACTCGCATGGGAATGTTCAAGGCACTAAAACTCAAAGCAGCAAAGCTCAAAGCAGCAAATCAGAACCGATAGAAATCAGCCGCCGACAACGCCCCGCCCACAGCGTACGCGCCGCGTCCGATCAGCCGCACGCACGGCTCCCCGCACCATCTGCCGCACTCCTTCCCCCTCACGCCTTTCCTACTCTTGCCCCATGCCAACCGTCAAAATCACCACCTCCAAGGGCGACATCACCATCGAGCTCGATGCCGCCAAAGCCCCCATCTCCACCGAGAACTTCCTCGCCTACGTCAACAGCGGGCATTACGCCGGCACCGTCTTTCACCGCGTCATCCCCAACTTCATGATCCAGGGCGGCGGGCACACGGCCGACATGGCCAAGAAGCCCACCAACAAGCCCATCAAGAACGAGTGGAAGAACGGCCTCAAGAACCTCCGCGGCACCGTCGCCATGGCCCGCCTCGGCGGCGATGCTGACAGCGCCACCAGCCAGTTCTTCATCAACACCGTGGACAACGCCTTCCTTGACCGCCCCCAGCCCGACGGCGCCGCCTACGCCGTGTTCGGCAAGGTCACCGCGGGCCTCGACGTTGTCGACGCCATCCGCCAGGTCAAGACCGGCACCAAGCACGGCCACGGCGACGTCCCCGTCGAACCCGTGACCATCACCAAAGCCGAAGTCGTCGGCTGACATGATCGGCTGCAGTGTTTCGTGACTGACGCGCCTCCCCGCTCCGCGCAGCGGGGAGGGGTGGTCGAGGCTTGGCGAGACCGGGGAGGGGTGAAGGGCGTTCGGAAGTCGCAGCGCGACGGTACCGGCAGTCCCCTCACCTGCTTCGCCTGCGGCGAAGCGATCCTCTCGCCGCACGCGGGGAGAGGAGGCGAAAGAGCGTCTCCCCGTCTCACCGGAACCCCTCACGCCAACCTCCCAACGATCCTCTCCGGTGAAGATCGTCGTTCTCTACAACCCCACCTCCGGCCACGGCCGCGCTCAGGCCGCGGTTGATCGGCTGCTGCCGCACCTTCGTGAACGCGGGCACGAGATCACCACCCTCACCATCGCGGACTCCACGCGACTCGATGAAGCGGCGGCGGGCGCCGCCGCCCTCGTCCTTGTCGGTGGCGACGGTACCGTCGCCGCCGCGCTCGCCCCTGCCGAACGCCTCCGCGTTCCCATCTATCACGTTCCCACCGGGAACGAGAACCTCTTCGCTCGCGCCTTCGGTCACACCATCGATCCCGCCGCCGTCGCCACCACCATCGAGCGCGGCACCACCCGCGCCGTCGACCTTGGCATCGCCGCTCACACCGCCGATCTCGCCAACCCCACCCGCTTCGCCATCATGCTCTCGCTCGGACCCGACGCCTCGGTCATCCATCGCCTAGGCAAGGTGCGACAATCGGTGAGTGGCCATCTCGCGTACGCCTCACCCGTGCTCAAGGAACTGCAGAGCGTGCTCACCGGGGCGCGCTTGCCCGCCGTCCGCGTCTGGGTCGATGGCAAAAAGGTCGCCGACGACGCCGGCTGGCTTGTCGTCGCCAACATGCGCCAGTTCGCTCTGGGTGTCGATCCTGGTGCGTCCACCGGCGATGTCGATCCTTCCGACGGCTTGCTGAACATCGCTTTCTTCCCGATGCGCTCGGCGCTGGGGCTGCTGCCTTGGGCCGGTCGTTGTCGCCTGGGTTGGGCGGCGTCGCACCCGGCGTTCATCGGGGCCATCGGCCGCGAGATCGTCGTCGAGGGCGACGGGCCGTGGCAATTCGACGGGGAGGTCGGCCGCGTGCTGGCGTCGCCCGATCGGCTCCGCATCGAGGCCAGACCCTCTGCGGTGCGCGTCTTTGTTTGATAGAAAATCGGTTTGTGTTCGGATAGCGATCGGATTGTTCGCGACTTCGCGGTGTTTTCCCGTGGTCTCTGATACCATGGCGATGCGAACCCCGCCTCGGCGGCGGCGTCTTCCCCTCGCCGCCTGATTTTCCTTGCTGCCTGATTCACCTTGCCGCTTGGTTCGCCACGGAATGGACATGAGCCGATCGAGCACGACCCCCAACTCCGCGATGCCGCCCCCTGCCGCCGCCCCCCATGTTCGGCTTGAGTTGACCGACGCCACCGGGCGTGTCGCCGCCCCGATCGCCCAGCGTCTGCTCGACCTGCTTGGCCGCGCCGTCCCGCTGGCCTGCAAGCGTGAGGCCCATCGCACCAATGGCCAGCCCCGTGGCGGCGAGGTCCGCGTCCGCATCGTCGACGACGCCGAGATGAGCGCCCAGCACGAGGAGTACGCCGGCATTCCCGGTACCACCGACGTGCTGACCTTCGACATGTCCGGCGAGTCGGACCCGCGCGGCGTGGTGCTGCTCGACGTCGACATCACGCTCTGCCTCGACGAGGCCGCCCGCCAAGGCGCCAAACGCGGGCACGCCCCCGAAGACGAGCTGCTTCTCTACGCCCTCCACGGCGTGCTGCACTGTCTCGGTCACGACGACCACGACGACGAGGCGTATCGCGCCATGCACGCCGCCGAGGACGAGATCCTCGCCGCCATCGGTGCGTCCGTGCGCTTCCACGCCGCCGAAGAGAACGCCGGAGGTGACGCGTGAGCGCACTCCTCCCCGCTGGCGCATGGCTTTTCGTGACACTGCTCTCGCTGCTCGCCTGCGGCGTCTTCGGCGCGATCTTCCACTCCCTGCGCGATCACTCCCGCTCCGCGCTCGAAGAGATCGTCCAGAACCGCGCCGATGCCGAGCGGACACGCCGCCTCCGCAGGATCATCGATGACGTCGATGGCCATGCGGCCTCGGTCGCGCTCGCCCGCGTCGCGCTCAGTGTCGTTGCAGCCGTTGCGGCCGTGCTCTTCACCGTCGAGATCACTCCCAAGGACGCCGCGACCGCGACCCGCTGGAGCATCCTCATCACCTCGGTGCTCTCGATCTCCACGCTCGTGTGGCTCATCGGCACCGTGATCCCCACGAGCATCGCCCGCCATCTCGCCGAGCCCACGATCTACGGCCTCGCCGCCCTCGTTCGCGGCATGTACGTCGCCACCGCACCGCTCCGCGCCGTCGTCTCCTTTGTCGATGCCGTCGTCCGTCGCCTCTCCGGGCGCAGCGAGGTCAACGAGGTCGAGGAGATCCAGGCCGAACTGCTCGACGTGGTCGAAGAAGCCCGCCAAGAGGGTCAGCTCGACGACACCGAGATCCAGATGATCCGCGCCGTCGCCCGCTTCCGCGACACCAACGTCCGCGGCATCATGACGCCCCGCACCGAGATGGACGTTCTCGAACTCACCAACGACCTCGGCAAGATCACCTCCATGATCCGCGAGGGCGCCCACAGCCGCATCCCCGTCTACGAAGGCACCGTTGATCGCGTCGTCGGTGTTTTCTACATCAAGGACCTGCTCCGCTGGCTGGCCGGCGCCGGAACCGCCGGCGGCCGCAAGATGTTCGATCTCCGCGGCGTGCTCCGCCCCGCGCTGTTCGTGCCCGAGTCGAAGACCATCCGCGAGCTGCTCGACGACATGCTGCAAAAGCGCGTCCACATCGCCGTCGTCACCGACGAGTTCGGCGGCACCGCCGGTCTCGTCACCCTCGAAGACATCGTCGAGGAGTTCTTCGGCGACGTGCAGGACGAGTACGAACGCCCCGAAGACATCCCCCACGCCAAGACCGACGAGTCCCGCCGCGCCGTCGAACTTGACGGACGCGCGTACGTCTCCGACGCCAACGCCAAGCTCTCCGATCTCGGCCTCGCCATCCCCGAAAGCGCCGACTACGCGACAGTGGGGGGGTTCGTCACCGTCGCGCTCGGCCGCATTCCCAAGAAGGGCGAGACCGTCACGATCGGGGAAGCCGAACTGGGCGATATCGCCGTCAAGCCGCTGCGCGTCAGCATTCTGGCCGCCGAACCGACCCGCGTCGTGCGTCTGCGCATCGAATCACTCGACGCCGCGCCGCCGCAATCAAACGCTCCGCTGCCGCCGCCCGCGCCCGCCCCGGTCATCGTCCGCGACGGCAGCGCGGCGATGCTGCAGAGCTCGGCCGACTGGTCCGAGTCCAAGCGCTGACTCGGACCCGTTCGCAACTTCCGCGATCCGTTCCGGCAATACCAAAGACGCGTCATCGACTCGCGTTCCCAAAGGACTCGCATGATCACGTTCCGCCGCCCTGCGTTCGCTTCCGATCTCTCCGCCCGTCTTTTCGCCCGGGTCGCGATCGCCTCCGCAACGCTCATCGCGGCCTGCGCCTCCGCCGCGACGTTCCGCGTTCGCGTCGCCGACTCCATCGGACCTGACGCCGCCTCCGGCCGGCTCGTTGTCTTCCTCATCGCCGATTCGTCGATCAAGAAGGACGACGGCAGTGGCGGTGCTCTCAACCCCAAGGCCGTTCCCCTCGACGGACCGTTCTGGGATTCCGAAGAGCCCATCTTCGCTGGCGACGTCCGTGCGCTCAAGCGCGGCGACTCCTTCGAGATCAACGACTCCGCCGAATCCCTCAGCGTGAACCCCAGCCAGCTCAAGCCCGGCGGCTATCGCGCCCAGGCCCTGCTCATCACCCGCCGCACCAACAGCAACTGGCGCCGCGATGCCGGCAATCTCTTTTCGAGTACGCCCGTGCAATTCACGGTCACACAGCCCGGCGTCGAGCCAATTGTCGACATCGTCCTCGACACCGCCACCACCGCCCAGGTCCGCGCCGACGCCGACGGCATCGAGTGGTTCTCCACCCTCTCCACCTCCCTCACCGCCCACCGCGGCCGCCCGGTCATGATGCGAGCCGGCGTGCTCTTCCCGCAGAACTACGACCCCGCACGCAAGTACCCCGCCATCTACTACGTCCCCGGTTTCGGCGGCGACGACACCTTCGTCGAACGCCTCAAGTCATCGCAAGGCCGCGCCCAAGACCCCGCCGTCAAGGAACTCGCCCAGAACGCCTTCACCATCGTCCTTAACGCCGAAAGCCCCAACGGCCACACACTCTTTGCCGACTCAGAGAACAACGGCCCCTGCGGCCGCGCCCTTGTCGAAGAGCTCATCCCCACGCTCGAATCCAAGTTCCCGCTCATCGCCAAGCCCGAAGCCCGCCTGCTCCGCGGCCACTCCTCCGGTGGCTGGTCCACCCTCTGGCTCGTGCTCCACTACCCGCAGACCTTCGGCGCCGCCTGGAGCACCGCCCCCGATCCCATCGACTTCCGCCGCTTCCAGCTCGTCAACATTTACGACGACGCCAACTTCTACGAGACCACCGCGCCCGACGGCACCGTCCAGCAGCGCCCCACCCTCCGCCGCACCAACCGCGACACCGGCGAGTCGCGCGAGATCATGACCGTCCGCCGCGAATGCCGCCAGGAAGACATGCTCGGCAGCGACAACACCTCCGGCCAGCAGTACGACTCCTGGTTCGCCGTCGCCGGCCCCCGCAACGAACGCGGCAACCCCGCCGCCCTCTTCGATCCCCTCACCGGCGTCATCGATCGCAGCGTCGCCGAGAAGTACCGCGCCTTCGACATCGGCGCCATCGTCCGCGCCGCTCCCGACGCCTACCTCCCCATCCTCCGCGATCGCGTCCGCCTCGTCTGCGGCGACGCCGACAACTTCTATCTCAACGAGGCCGTCCGCCTCTTCGCCCACGACGTCGCCACCCTCGACGGCCAGTCCCTCGCCGCCGACACGCCCGCTCCCTTCGCGTGGAAGCCCAAGTCCGGCGGCTTCGGCTCTATCGTCCTCCTCCCAAACTACGACCACGGCACGATCAACGGCGCCGCCGAAGTCCGCGCCTTCCCCAAAGAAATGCTCGACTACCTCCGCACCAAAGGCGTGCTGAAGTAGCCGAGCAGAAAGCCGAGGCAGTTCACCACAGAGACACAGAGGCACAGAGAAAGAGATTCGGTTCAAGACAACGGCTTTTCAACCTGTCTCAACCCAAGGGTCTCTCTCTGTGTCTCTGTGCCTCCGTGGTGAACGCCTTTCTCCGTCCCTCACGTCACTCGAAACCCATCCAACGGAAACGCCGGGTTCGCGATCGGCCGAAGCGCCAGCGCGAGCAACGCCCGTTCATCGTCATCGCCCGCGATCCGGTTCGTCCCGATCACGCGGCACGCCGTGCACCGATGCACGATCGCCCATTCGCCCCCACCCTGAAGAGCCCCCCGTACCTCGATCGCGATCGGCTCCATCGCCGCGCGGCACGGGCTCGCCCGGTCCCCCGGCTCCTCATCGACGTGACGCGACCACAGACACACCGGACAGTGGTTCCGGTGCTTGGTTCCCCACGCCTGCGCGGGGATGTTGGAACGACAGTGCACACACACGAAATCGCCCGCCTCGTTGGGCCGGGCTCGATCAAACTTGTTCGTCATTGGCTTCTGGCAGCAGGCCCGGCGATGCGATCAATGTCGTCGCCGAGCGGGAATCATCCGACGTTCCCGGCACCAAGCCCGCGGCAGGTCGCCCCTACGCGAGAGGAAAGCGACAAACCCGAAGCCGAGACGCTTCGGGATGCGATCCGCTGTGAAAACCACACCGATCGCGCCGCAGGATTGGCTTAGAGGGTTGCTGGCATCACGGGATTCTAGGGCCGGGTGCCACTGCCGAGCCGCTCCGGGCTCGGCAGTGTGGTTGGCGAGAGCCACAACCTCCGCCGCATCAGCCGCGCCGCAGAGCCCGCGAACTGATGGCAGCAACTGATGACGCCACCAGCTGGCACCAACGGTCGGCGCCACCCAACTCACGGCATCTGCCACTGCTTCACGGCCTCGATCGGCCACAGCAGCATCACCACGTTCAGCGTCAGGTTGTCCTTGATCCACGCCAGCGTCGCCAGCTCCAGGCCCGCAAACAGCAGCAGCGTCGACACGAACCCCAGCCGCCGCGCCACCACGTATCCCGCCCAGCACGCGATCATGTCGCCCAGCGAGTTCGTCACGCTGTCGCCGCTGTAATCGAGCGACACCGTCACCGACCGATACCGATCGATCACAAACGGCGTGTTCTCGAAGATCTCCCACGCCGCCTCGATCGCCATCGCGATCACGAGCGCCCACGTCACGCACGCCCACTCCCAACGCCGCCGCGTCGGTGACAGCACATCCTCCCGCCAGCCCGTCGTCCCGCCCGTCCTGCAGCGCGCCGCCCACCGCGTCGCCCACAGAATCAGAAAGTAAAAGATCAGCCCGTGCGAGAAGTGCGACGGCGTGTACGGATCAAGCAAGTGCTGCGATGTGTGCGACGACCACGCATTCCCGATGAACACCCGCACCTCGCCGCACGCGCAAAACGCCACCCGCCCCATCGCACGCAGCGTCACCAGCGTCGCGATCGTCAGCGCGAGCATCGCCACCAGCGGCCCGACCCCCGGACGGTCCAGCCGCACTCCGCAGCACGCATTCGTTCCGCTCGTTTCGCCCATCGCGTGCCCTCCGCGCCTCACGCCCTCTTACGCATCATTGCATACACCACCACCCGCCACGCGCTGTAGAAGTTAAATGCCGGCCGGTTCGTCCGCATCGAGCCTCCCTCGCCCGTCCCTCGAATCTGTTCCACCACCGCTCCCGGCGGCGGGCGGAAGTCCTCGAAACCAACATCCAGCACCGCACGCGTCGCCTCGCCGCGGAAACGCTCGACCGCCTTCACCGCGTTCTCGCGATCGCTGAGCCCGCGTTCGTCGCCCAGAAAGTCAAAGCCGCACTTGTCGGAGTCGATCCGCACGCACTCCCCGCGCCGGGTGTACAGGTCGATGACAAACGAGTGCGCATCCACCGCGGCACGCGAGGTCATCACCTTCGGCGGATCGACGCTGGGAGCGTCCGAGGCTGCGTCGAATGTGTTGCGGAGCAGCGTCTCGCCATCGCTGAGGTTTGGCTCGGCCACCACGACGGAAACCTTAATCAGCTTGATCCGCCCGAACACGATCATCGCGACATCGTCCATCACGATCGACGACACCGTCGCCAGCCGCGGCCGCAGCGGCTCGATCGCGTACATCGCCCGCGGTGCCCCGATCGCGGGGAGCAGCCGCTTGGCCTCGGTCCGCGCCGAGAACCGCTCGATCTGTTCCCGTGTGATCGCGGCGGCGTCGATTCCGAGTTCTTGCAACCGCGTCATCGCTTCCGCTGCCGCGTCACTGGTACAGATCTTGATCACCGCCGGCGGCGCGAGCTTCTGCAGCATCGAGGCTGAGAAGTCGTCCACGGCCAGCCCATGCGACAACGCCAGTGTCCGCTGCCGCTCTGTCAGGTCGGGCGGGTACCGCAGCACGGTGAGATAACAGCGATCGAGGCTCATGGCGTCTTCGCGGGAATCGTTGGGGAGTTCGCGCCGCCGATTGCAGGCGGCGTCCACGCCGCCCCGCACTCCGGACACTGCGCCGCGTCCTCAATCGCGGTCATGTCGTAGCCGCACGAGCGGCAGCGACAGTTCCAAAGATGCTCCGCGTCGCGTGCCACGCGTCGGAGTCTCGGGAGCGCCGAAAGCGATGCAACCAGCGGCGTCATGACGTTGATCATCCCGGAAGCGACGAATCGGTGCAGATCCGGGTTCGGATGCCGCGACAGGATCCAACCGAGCCCGACCCCGGCCAAGATCATCACTGCGACAAGCACCGCAAGCCAGCATGTCCACCGAAGCAGGAACGCTGCACCGCCTGTTCCGCCGAGCCGGCGAGCCCACCGGTTCGATGCGATCATGATCGCGAGAAGTGCGGGCATGAACAGCACGGTTCCCCAGCTGCCCGGAGAGGGGCGAGATTGAATGATGAGGGTCGTTACGTCACGCGCGATGTCGGGGATGCCTTGGACAAGCAGGAAGCAACAGATCGACATCGCGAATGTGCATGCTCCTTTGGTCCATGCGGTCGACGTTTCGACCATGCCGATGCGAGCGCCCAGGATCAGCGCTCGGCCCGCAAGCGTTCCAAAGAACCCGGCCCCGAGTCCGACAATCATCTCAAGTGCGCCCGGACGCAGGATCATGCCGTGGAGCAGCAACCCGGAGCTCCAGACCATGGCAATCACCACCACCGCCCACGCCACCACCTCCGCGGCAAACCGCAGCACCGCCCCAGCCGTGATGGACTTCAGAACTCCCACCGACACAGCGTATCCGACTCGGCGCCCGCGCTGCGCAGACGCCGCCTTGCACCGCGCCTGCCATGCCCTTCGGCTCTCCTTAACGAGCCGTCCACACCGCCCCGCACTCCGGACACTGCTTCGCGTGCTCGATCGTGTTCATGTCGTAGCCGCACGAGCGGCAGCATCCGCTCCGCCGCAGCATCGAGTCGCGAGCTGCGGTGCGGAGCGACGGAATCGCCGACGCCGACCCGATGAGCATCGGAAGCAACTGGAACAACACCAAGGGCTGCCAAGACCAGAATCGCACGGTCGTCTGCCGTGACAGCTGCCATTGCACCAGCACCCCGAGCCCGAGCGCGACAGTGGCGGCGGACAACGTCCACCACGCCGACGCAAGCAGAAAGACCGCCCCGTCATCGCGCGACACCCGCGCCTTCCACCACTTCACCCCGAAGATCATCACTGCCATCAAGGGCAGGAAGCCGAACATTGTCCACCCGAACCCCGCGCCCCGTTGTCCGCTCAGCAGCGCCGACGTGCTGCGTCCGAGCTCCATGAACCCCTGCATGAACGCCATCACCATGACGATCATCGCGGTCACCGCGAGCCCGATCGCGTACTCACGCTCCAAACCCGTCAGCTCGAATCTCGTTCCGCCCACCAAGCCCCGGCCCGCGCCAACCCCAAACGCGGCAAACACAAACGAAAACACGTACTCGAAGAGCCCCGGAGGTTCCGATGATCCGGGTTTCTGAAAAAGACTCGTTGCCCACACCAGCATCGCCACGGCGATGCCCCACGCCACCACCTCCGCGGCAAATCGCAGCACCGCCCCAACCGTGATGGACTTCAGCACTCCCACCGCGACAGCGTATCCAATTCCAAGCCAATCCACGAGCCCCACACCTCGTACCATCCACCCCATGCCCTCCGGCTCTGCCTATTCCGGCGTCTCCGCCGTCCAGCGCTGCATCAACCCCGCCTGCGCCCGCGAGTACGGCGTGGACCGCGTCCTCGTTGCCTGCCCCGGCTGTCAGTCGCTCCTCGACGTCGTCTACCACTGGCCCAAGTCCCACGGCCTCTCCTTCGACCGCTTCACCCAGCGCTCGCTGACCACCGGGCCGCGCTCGGCCGCGGGCGTCACCACCGGAGCGGGCGCGACGGCCGCCGCCCTCGACTTCTCCGGCGTCTGGCGCTTCCGTGATCTGCTCCCCTTCTTTCGCGATGAGCGCGAGATCGTGACCATCGGCGAAGGCCGCACCAACCTCCAGCGTGCCGATCAGCTTGCCAAGCACATCGGCTTCGACGTCAACACCTCCGGCCCCGGCACGCTGTACCTGCAGTACGAAGGCTTCAACCCCAGCGGCTCGTTCAAGGACAACGGCATGGCCGCGGGCTTCACCCACGCCGCCATGGTCGGCGCGACCCGCGTCGCCTGCGCCAGCACCGGCAACACCAGCGCGAGCCTCGCTGTTTACGGCGCCATCACCGGCAAGCAGGTCTACGTCTTCATCGGCGACGGCAAGATCGCCTATGGCAAGCTCTCCCAAGCCCTCGACTACGGCGCGATCACGCTGCAGGTCGCGGGCGATTTTGATGCTTGCCTCGCGCGTGTGAAGCACATCGCCGAGAACATGCCGCAGGCCGGTGTGTACCTGATGAACAGCGTCAACCCCTTCCGCCTCGAAGGGCAGAAGACCATCATGTACCGCGTGCTCGAGGGTCTCGACTGGCGCATCCCCGACTGGATCGTCGTCCCCGGCGGCAACCTCGGCAACTGCTCTGCCTTCGGAAAGGCCTTCATCGAACTCTTCGAGCTCGGTCTGATCACGAAGGTCCCGCGCCTCGCCGTCATCCAAGCCAAGGGCGCCCGCACCCTCGACCGCTGCGTGAATGATCTCGGCCTCCGCTGGAGCCTCTCGCGTGAGCGAGAGGTCGCCAACGCGCCCATCTCCGGTTCCCTTCTCTCCGGCGACTTCAACCGCGACCAGGTCAAAGCCGAGTACCTCCGCATGGACGCCGCCAACGAGCGGGCCCACACCATCGCGACCGCCATCGAGATCAACCGCCCGGTGAACCTGCCCAAGGCCCTCCGCGCCCTCCACGCGATGAACGGCGTCGTCCGCAGCGTGGACGACCACTGCATCCTCGAACACAAGGCCCTCGTCGGCCGCACCGGTTTCGGCTGCGAGCCCGCCAGCGCCGCGTCCGTCGCCGGCGCCCGCCAGCTCCTCAAGGAAGGCGTCATCAAGCCGCACGAGACCGTCGTCTGCATCCTCACCGGCCACGTGCTGAAGGACCCCGACGCGACGGTGCAGTATCACATGGGCCAGGAGCAGGAACACGGCTTCGGCATTCCGCTGGGTCGAGTCGCGAACCGGCCGATTCCAGTCGCCGACAACCTCGACGAGATTCTTCTTGCCATGAAGGTGCGCGCGTAAGAGGTGACCGCTTCCATCCGTGGTAAGCCGGAACGGGAGCGATGGCAACACAAGGTTCCAGATGACATGCGTCTGGATCAAGGAGGGCCGCCGTGGACCTGCGCGAGCGAATCCAACTGACCGCGAATTGGGTCACGCAGAATTGTCCGCGCGATGCCCAGCCGCTGCTTCGCACAGACCTCGCTGTTCCAAATGCGCGGGTGCGGCGAGATCTTGAGCACTTCCACTGGTTCGAGGGCGGATCGAATGCAGCCGGCTGGGTTCAACTCCGCCGCGCGATCGATGACATCATGATCAGGCGATCAACTCTGATGCAGGTGACACCAAAGGCAAGTTCGGGTCCGTCGCTCGACGGACGACTTATGGCGTGTTGGCCGAGCTGCAGCGACTGGACCGCAATGGCGGTTGATGAATCCGACGGGTTCTTTGACGACGGTGATGTCCCGGGCTGGGACTCCTGGATCGCCGTTGTGAATATCGACGACTGCCGGAAAGCAACGGCGTCGATCGAGCGGTCCTTCTGCATGGAGGATCCGCAGCACCGTGAAGCGTGCGGCCCTTGCATTCTCGCGTGGGTTCCGCAATGGCTCATCCCGAAGGTACATCGGGCTATCGAGGTGATGCCAACACGAACGTGCGACTTTGTGTCCTCGTAGACGGGAACGTAGAGCACTGCGTTGCGAGCCAGGTAATCCGCGTGCAGTGATCTTTCTACCATACCGCCCATGCGTTACAGCCTCCTCGCCCTCGACCTCGACGGCACCGTCTTCGACCGCACCGGCCATGTCCCCGCCGAGAACGTCGCCGCCATCCGCCGCGCCCGTGAAGCGGGCTTCCGCGTCGTCATCTGCACCGGCCGCGGCCTCGTCGAGTGCATCGACGGCCTCGTCGCCATTGATCAGCGCGATCCCGTCGTCGTCGCCGGCGGCTCGATCATCGCCGACCCGATCTCACGCCGCACGCTGCACCGCTTCAACATCCACCATGAACTCGTCGCCCACGCCGTGCGGATCGTCAATTCAGCCGGCCACGCCGCGCTGGTGCTGAAGGACCCGCTCGAAGCCGGCTTCGACTACCTCGTCGTGAACCCCGACGGCTGCGAGCTCGACCCCGTCACCAAGTGGTGGTTCGCCAAGATGAAGGTCAACGTCCAGTACGCCGCCAGCCTTGCTCACGACCCGGTGCCCCAGGCCACCGTCCGCGTCGGCGCCTGCGGCCTGGGCCACGTCCTCGACCGCGCCCGCGCCGAACTCGAATCCACCCTCGGCGACAACGCCGTCATCCACAACTTCCCCGCCGTCGTCGCCCCCGATCACGTCAAGACCCTCGGCAGCGGCCAGACGCTCAACATCCTCGAACTCTTCGACAAGGATGCGACCAAGTGGAGCGCGATCCAGCACCTGGCGAAGCAGTGGGAGATCGACGCCGCCCGCATCGTCGCGATCGGCGACGAGATCAACGACGTCTCGATGATCCAGGGCGCGGGCCTGGGCATCGCCATGGGCAATGCCATCCCCGCCGTGAAGTCAATCGCGAAACACACCACGCGGCGGAATGACGAAGCGGGCGTTGCCCACGCGATCGATCAAGTGCTCTCCGGCGCGTGGTCGTAAAGACAGTTCACCACGGAGACACAGAGGCACAGAGAGATGCAATTGGATCAATGCATCCGATCAGGTATGCCTTGAACCCCTTCTGTCTCTCTGTGCCTCTGTGTCTCCGTGGTAAACGCCTTTAGATCCGCTCCCACACCGCCGCGACGATCAGCAGCACCGCGATCACTGCGCTGAACGATGCCTTGATGAAAAGTGCAATCCCCCGCGCCGCCGCCGCACCGGCGCCGACCTTGGTCGATTCCGCCCAGGTGCGTTCCTGTCGCGTCTTGTCGAGCAGCACCGCGCCCGCTCCAGCGCCGAGCACCGCGCCCAGGATCGTGCCGACCGGGAAGAGCAGCACCATCGAGCCCAGCACCGCGCCGACGACGGTGCCCAGGATCGCGCCCGCCGCCGAACGCTTCGTTCCGCCTGCCTTCGCCGCACCCGCCGCACCGGCGGCGAACTCCAGCGCCTCAGCCAGCACGCCCATCACCACCGCCGCCCCGATCGTCCACCACGAGAACATCGTGGGCTCGAACCATTGGAACCCCAGCGCCACCAGCAGCGGCAGCCACAGCCCGGGCAGCGTGAGCAGCGTCAGCACAAAGCCGACGCACGCCGCCAACGCTAAAGAGATTGCCGCCGCCCAGATCACACCCCATTGTTGGGATCGCCGTCGTCGTGGTTCCGACAGCTTGCCCCGCTTGCCAATCCTGGCCGCGTCCGTGCGAACACTGCCGATTCCGGCCCCGCCGCTCCGATTCCGGGTACTCCGTCTGATCCGCTCCGCAGCTTCATCCGATGCCGCATCAAGACCACATTTCTCGGAGCCACCCATGTCCACGCCCGCCCCGTCCAATGCCCACTCGAACGCCCAGATCATCCGCGACTCGTTCGCACTCCTCGCTCCGCACGCGGGCAAGCTCATGGACCGCTTCTACGAGCGACTCTTCACCCGTGCGCCGCAGGTCCGCTCCATGTTTCCCGCCGACATGACCAAGCAAAAGGCCCATCTCGCCGCCGCCGTGGGACTCGTCGTCAAGCACGCCGACAACTTGGCCGCCCTTGAGAAGCCGCTGCTCGACATGGGCGCCCGCCACGTCAACTACGGCGCCAAGCCCGAGCACTATCCGGTGGTCCGCGATGAGATGCTGGGTGCGATCAAGGACGTCGCCGGCCCGGTCTGGACGCCCGCGATCCACGCCGCGTGGACCGACGCCCTCAACGCCGTGGCCGCCGTCATGATCCGCGGCGCCGAGCCGGCCCAGCGCCAGGCCGCCTGAATCGCTACGCGCCGACCTGCAGACTCTCCGCCACCGGCGTCCCGCACTCCGGGCAGCGATCGCCCTTCAGATCAAGCAGGTTGTACTCGCACTTCACACACCGCGGCTCGGCCAGTTCGAGCACGAAGATCAGCCCGCACCCGCCGCAGCGTGAACGACCTACCGCTGCGTCGGTCTTTGTCGCGCACCGCGGACACGTGACCTTCACCGACCGAATCTCTTTGACGCTCGCGCTCGTCGTCACCAGCGCCCGCCGGTTGGCGGCCAGGAAGATCGTGATCGCAAGCAAGCCGCACACCGACACGATGCTCCCCGCCGCGATCAGCCGGACCACCAGCTCATTCTCATCAACATCGCCCCGGAACCCCTCGGTGATGAAATTCAGGTACGACGCCAGTGCCGCCGTGAGCAGCACCGTCCCGATCGTCCCCAGCGCGACATAACGCTGCACGCCCTCGAGCTTCAGCGTGTGCAGCACGTTCGCCAGCCCGATCGCCAGCGCGACGACCACCGCCTGCACGAACCACACCGGCGGGTCGTTCAGTTCATTCCAGACGCCGTAGAGCCCGATCAGGAGCGCCGCCGCCGACGCCAGCACCCCGAGCCACCGCCAAGGCGTCGTCCGCGTCGTCACCGCGTACAGCGACATTCCCGCCAGCACCATCGTCCAGAACACCAGCCACGATGTGGCCCACAGCTTCGACTGCACGTCCCACGTTCCAAATCCCAGCCGCTCCGCCCACAGCGCCGGCAGCCCGATCACAAAGCACACCAAAGCCGCCACAACCGCCAAGCGCCCCGACACCCGCGTCGCCTCCGCCTTGCTCAGCGCCAGCGCGATCAGCAGCACCACCGCGCACGCCGCGTAGTGCATCGCGGTGAAGAACACCTCCAACTCCACCCGCCATCCGAAGACCAGCCCGATCCAGATCGACGCCAGCACCAGCACGAAGCACGGCACGATCGCCGTCAGCATCGCCAGTCCCATCGGCCGCGTCTCTTCCCGATCCAGCTTCTTCGACGCCGGCAACGCCAACGCGATCGCAAACGCGCTGGTGATCAGCGTCGCCGCGATCCGGCCCAGAAACTCCTTCGCGGGCAGAAAGATCGTCGCCACACCGGCCAAGGCCGCCAATCCGACCAGCGCCAGCATCGCCCGCAGCAGCATCCGTTGAAGTGACATCACTCCAGTCTACCCGCAATCGCCCGACGCGAGCAGGCACCCCGGCGCGGTGGACATCGTTCAGTCCTTGCACCGCGGAGGACGCAGAGAACGCGGAGGAAGGCATTTCACCACGGAGATCACGGAGAGCACGGAGAAAGGCAGGGAATTGGGATGGGCTTGAATCGATTCGGCGCGTGGCTTGCAAGACTCCGGCATCCGCTCCGTGCTCGCCGTGGTCTCTGTGGTCAATCGCCGTCCGTCTTCCTCCGCGTCCTCTGCGTCCTCTGCGGTGAAATGCCTTGGTGCCTCGCCGAACGAAGCGTCACTTCGCGTCCATCGGCTTGGGCGCCAGCACCCGCGTCGCGAACTCCACCATCGGCCGCGTCAGCGGTGCGTCCGGTCCTTCGAGATAGCCGACGACGTGCCCGCCCTTCGCCTCGAGCACAAGCGTCGCGGGCACACCCTTGCTCACGGCCGCATCGAAGATCTGCTTCGCGTAGCGCGGCTTGATGTCTTTGTCGTCCTCCGCGTGTACCACCAAGAGCGGCGTCGTCCCCATTCGCTTCGCCCAATCCAGCGGCTCCGGACCCGTCACGCCGCCGAACACCAGCCCAAACAGCGGCAGCATGTCGTTGCTCACCTCCCGCCAGTTCGCGAACGCGCCCGCCGAGATCACGCCCGCGACCGGCGCGCCCGCCTCGTGCGCCAGCGCGCCCGCCGCCATCGCGTACACGCCGCCCATGCTGTGCCCGTAGATCACGATGCGATCCGCATCAACATCCGGCCGCGACCGCAGGTACTCAAGCGCCGCGTACGCGTCCGCCGCCAGCCCGTCGTTGGTGAGCTTCTTCTTCTCAGAGTTGCCGAAGCCGCGGTAGTCGAAGGAGAAGACGCGGAAGCCGGCTTCGCTGAGCGCGTTGGCCATGTTCGACTGGTTGTTGTCGAGCACGCCGTGGCAGAAGAGGATGACGCTGCGGTCGTACGCACTTGGCAGCGTGCGCAAGCGTGCCCGCATGGTGGCGAAGGCCTTCCCGATCGCCGCGATGTCGGCGTCGCTGAGGTTCGGTGCCTGTGTGATCGCGTCGATATCCAGTGGCAGCTGCGGCGGCGGCACATCATCGGCGCTCGGCGCGAAGATTGTGCGTTGCACCATCGGCTGATACATCCGCCCTTCCAGCTTCGCTCCATCCCCGCTCTCGAACGTCACCACTTCGACGCCCGGCCCGTCACCTGCCGTCGGCGGCTTGCCCGCCGGCAACGCCGACATGGTGATGCAACCCGGCAGCGCCAAGAACATCAGCGCCGCCGCCACCAACACCGCAACGGATGTGAATCCCCTCATGCACGAGCGTATCGCCGACCACCATCGGAATCGCCCCACGCCACTCCCCCTCCGGGCGGGAGGGGGCAGGGGGGTGGGTTGCGGCGTCGGGCTCGCCTCGCCCCGGCACCGTGGACGTCGTTCAGACTTTGCACCGCGGAGGACGCAGAGAACGCGGAGAGAAGCATTTCACGACGGAGATCACGGAGATCACGGAGATCACGGAGAGAGGAACGGAATTGAGATGCGACTGAAACGATTCGATTGGTGACCTGTGTGGTCCCTGCATCCGCTCCTTGCTCTCCGTGATCTCCGTGGTGAATGCTCCAGCCCTTCTCCGCGTTCTCTGCGTCCTCCGCAGTGCAGTGCCGCCACCGACGCGGCCATGCACCCAAGCGAGCCGGGGCGTCCCCGCCCCCGCTCGCGAGTGGGTCCACGCTGGCTTCCGACGGTATAAACGGACTCTTCACAGATTTTCCTTCCCTCCAAACTTGCCCCCCGTCATCCTGAATCGCATCTTCATTCTGTCGACGGCACGTTCGGGTGTCGGCGGCGGGGCTTTTCCGGTCCGCCCGGAGGAGAGAGAGACCCGCCGCCAACCCGAGCCCGCGCCGGGGCGACTCCTTGACGCGAGTTGTGATGGTCCACGACTCCCGCCCCGCTCCGACGCGCCACCGCGACGCCTGGCCCACGCCTGACCCGTCGCCCTGGACCCCGCGCCGCCGCGGCCAGCGGATGGACCGCCGCAACGGGCGCGACCGTTTTCCGTGATCACACGCCGCCACGAGCGGGGCGAAAGCCCCGCTGCTGGCGTTTTGGGGGGAAGGGAAGGGGTGAGGTGTAAGGGGTGAGTTCGTCTTCTCTCGCCCCTCACACCTCACCCCTTGACACCTTCTTCCTCCCCCCCAACCCTCATCCATGTCGGACAAAGCGAATCGAAAGTCGGGCAAGCCCTCCCTGGTTCGGCGGCATTCTCCGGTCGCCAAGGCCCCGCGCCCCGCGCTCAAAAAACCCACGCCTCCCGCTGCTGGCAAGGCAGGTACGCCCGCACCGGTCGCGTCTCCGGCCACCTCGCCGCTGGACAAAATCGTCGCCGACGGCATCACCTTTGATGACGTGCTCCTGCTCCCGCGGCGTTCGGGCGTCATGCCCGCGGATGCCGACACGTCCGCCCGCCTGACCCGCCAGCTCACGCTCAAGATCCCGCTCATCTCGGCCCCGATGGACACCGTCACCGAGCACGCGCTCGCCATCGCGCTCGCGCAAGAGGGCGGCCTGGGGATCATCCACAAGAACCTCAGCGTCGAGACCCAGGCCCGCGAAGTCGCCAAGGTCAAGCGCTCCGCCAACGGCATCATCACCGACCCGCTCACCCTTGGGCCGTCTGACTCTGTGTCGCGCGCCAAGGAACTCATGCGGGCCCACAATGTCAGCGGCTTCCCCGTCACCGAGGACGGCGCGACCAACCCGCGTGGCAAGGGCAAGGTGCTCGGCATCATCACCCGCCGCGACCTCAAGTTCGTCGAAGATCCCGCCACGCTCGTCCGCGACGTGATGACCAAGAAGGGTCTCGTCACCGCCCCGCCCGGCACCACGCTCGAGCAGGCCGACGCGTTTCTCAGCAAGAACAAGGTCGAGAAGCTGTTGCTCGTCGATGAAGGCTTCAACCTCCGCGGCCTGATCACGATGCGCGACATCGATCGCCTCAGCCGCTTCCCCAGTGCCCTGACCGACAAGCAAGGCCGCCTGATGTGCGGCGCGGCGGTGGGGGTCAATCAGTTCGACCGCGTCGAGGCGCTGCTGAACGCCGAAGTCGATCTCATCACCATCGACACCGCCCACGGCCACAGCGAGAACGTGCTGCGGACGCTGAAGGAAGTGAAGAAGAAGTACAACGTGCCCGTGATCGTCGGCAACATCGCGACCCGAGAGGCCGCGATCGACCTCATCGAGGCGGGAGCGGACGCGATCAAGGTGGGCATTGGTCCGGGCTCGATCTGCACGACTCGGGTGGTCACCGGCGTGGGCGTGCCGCAGATCACGGCGATCATGAACGCCGTGCAGGGCGCGAGCGAGGCCGACCCGAGCGTGCCCGTCATCGCCGACGGCGGCATCCGGCATTCGGGCGACATCCCCAAGGCTCTCGCCGCGGGAGCGCACTGCGTGATGATGGGCTCGCTCTTCGCGGGTCTTGATGAGTCGCCCGGCGAGCTCGTGATCTCCGGGGGCCGTCGCTACAAGACCTACCGCGGCATGGGCAGCGAGGGCGCGATGAACGCTGGCAGCGCGGACCGGTATCGCCAGAGCGAGAAGGTCGGCGCCGACGGCAAGCCGACGATGAAGTTCGTGCCCGAGGGCGTCGAAGGGCTCGTCCCCTACCGCGGCCCGCTCAACGAGTTCGTCTACCAGCTCGTCGGCGGCCTGCGGAGCAGCATGGGCTATGTCGGCTGCAAGACCATCGAAGAGCTGCGGACACACGCCCGCTTCGTGAAGGTGAGCAACGCCACCGTCGTCGAGAACCACCCGCACGACATCCGCATCACCAAGGAAGCCCCGAACTACTCGGGCGACAGCCGCTGAGTCATCTCTTCAGTGGCACAGGCGTTCGGCCTGTGCTCTTCTGCAGTCATCACCAGCACAGGCGGGACGCCTGTGCCACTGAGAGGAGACGCGTCTCATGGCGATCACTCGAGAGCAGGCGACCGACTTTGCGAAACGCTGGTACGGCGGGTGGAACGCGCACGAGCTGACGGCGATCCTCGCGTGTTACGAGCCGACCATTCGTCACTCCTCGCCCTTCATCAAGAAGTACAACGACGCGATCGGCAAGGGTGATGAGCCGTTCATCAGCGGTCTCGCTGATCTCGGCGACTACTTCGGCCGGGCGCTGGAGCGGAACAAGACGCTTCGCTTCGAACCCAAGGAACTTGCCGTCGGGCTCGAGTCCGTCATCCTCACCTACCGGCGCCACAGCCACGAGACCCCGCCCGAAGGTGAGCTGGCGATGGAAGTGTTCTTCCTGAAGATCGGCGCTGATGGCCTTGCACGCATCGAGCGGTCGGTGTCGCATTATGGGTGAAGAGCGACGCCGTGACGAAGCGACGAAGGGGGGGTCAGAGCTCGTCGGCGAAGCGGTGTTCGCCGCGCATGAAGGTGATGAGGCCGACGGTCATGGCGACGGCGGCGGTGGCGCATGAGATGCTCATGGCAAACCAGTCGATGGGGAAACTCTCGCCCAGCAGGGCCCAGCGGAAGCCGCCGATGACACCGACGAGCGGGTTGAGGGCGTAAAGCGTCTGGTACTTCTCGGGGACGTTGGTGGTGAGGTAGCCGACGGGCGAGAGGTACATGCTGAGCTGCACGGCGACGGGCACGACGTGCAGCACGTCGCGGTAGCGCACCGCGAACGCCGCGAGATAAAGCCCGACGCCGCCGGCGAGCGCGAGGGCGAGCAGGACACACAGCGGCAGGGTGACGAGGCGCCAGGTGGGCCACACGCCGAAGGCCAGCATGAGCGCGAGCATGATCGCCAGCGAGATGGCGAGATCGACGAGCGTGGAGAGCGTGGAGCCGGCGGGCAGCAGCACGCGGGGGAAGTAGATCTTCCCGACAAGATTGCCGTTGCCGATGATGCAGGCCGAGACCGCGCCGATGATGGCGGCAGCGAACTGCCAGCAGAGCAGCCCGCTGAGGACGACGAGGGGGTAGGCAACGCCGCCGCCGTCGAGCTTGGCGAAAAGGGAGAAGACGGCGGTGAGAACGCCCATGAAGGCGAGCGGGCGGATAACGGCCCAGAGCAGGCCGAGGACGGTCTGCTTGTAGCGGATGGAGATGTCGCGCCAGGCGAGGTTGTAGGCGAGTTGACGGAACGCCCACGCTTCGCGCCAGTACTGGCCGGGTTGGAGGGTGCGTTCGATCACAAGGCGTTTCATCGTTGCGATCCTAGACGAAGGGTGATCATCGAAGTGCGCCGATCAGATAGCTCTCGAGGCGCTCGACGACGCGGTCGATGGTGAGGTCCACGCCGGCCTTGGTGGCGGCGGCCTTGGCATCGTGCATCCACTGCGGGTCGACGATCTTGCCGAGGCCGGCGAGCCAGGCTTCGGGGGTGTGGCCGGAGACAACGACGCCGGGTTTGTGCAGGCCGCTGTCGGCGAGGTCGGCGCCGGGGGCGTGCTGGTGGGCGACGACGGGAAGGCCGGCGCGGATGGCCTCGCTGACGAAGCGGCCGGTGCCCAGACCTTCGTCGCCGAAGGCGGCGACGGCGGCGTCGGACGCGGCGAGCAGCGGGCGCATGTCGACGTGCGAGCCGGCGTGGATGACGAGGTCGGCGACACCGGCGGCCCGGGCGCAGCGGTCGAGGGTGTGGGCGTAGCGGCCGGTGGCGATGATCTTGAGTTGCGGGCGGGCGGCCGGCAGTGGAGGGGAGGCGAGCGAGAAGACGCGGCTGGGCGTGGCGCTTCGGGTGAGCGTCGCGAAGGCCTGCATCAGCGCTGTGGCGGCTCGGTGCTGCATGTGCGTTGCGCTCAGGAGCAGGACGGTGTCGGCGGCGCCGATGCCGAGGCGGGCGCGGGTGGTGTGGCGCGCTTGATCGCGGGCTTCGCCGGTGAGGGGTTCGACGCGTGCCGCGTAGCCGAGGGAGCGGAGGCTGGAGCCGGGGGCGTGGGGGCCGATGGAGAGCGGCTGCACGCGGTGGCGCGGCGCTTCCTGCAGCGCGCGGCGTTCGGCGAGCAGTTCGTGGATCAGCCAGGGATGGTGTGACAGCTCGAGCAACGCCGCGACCGGGTGATGCATCGTGAAGAGGTCGCGGGCGATGTCGCGGGAGCGGCGGTCGATGGGGAGCCAGACGTCGCCGCAGATGATGGGGG
The DNA here is from genome assembly GCA_947459215.1 of Phycisphaerales bacterium. Taxonomy (GTDB): domain Bacteria; phylum Planctomycetota; class Phycisphaerae; order Phycisphaerales; family UBA1924; genus JAFEBO01. The sequence continues at coordinate 74,403 of CANHCQ010000006.1, read as the reverse complement.
TGAGCGAGAGTGTGACGCTGTCGGGTCGCTGCCGTCGGAGGCGACGGGCAAAGGTTCGGAAGGCGAAGGGCTCGGCGCCGAAGTGCTTGCGGTGGGGGCGATGGACGATGAGGGGGAGATCGCGGAAGGTGTCGGTGTCGTCGCAGCCGTCGACGCAGATTTCGACGCGATGGCCGCGGGAGACGAGGGCGCGGGCGATGTCGGGAGCCCAGGCGGATTCGGCCCAGGGGATGCGGCGGACGAAGCCGGCGAAGAGAAGGACGGAGAGGGAACGGGGCACGGGGGAGGGTAGGTGGAGGGAGCGGGGAGTTCGGGGTTTGGAGCGCGGAGCTGTGAGATGTCGGATGGCGGATGTGGGATGGCGGATGTCTGGAGGCAACCCACTCGCTTACGCTCGGGGCTCGTGAAGGAGCGGATATCGGATGGGGCGGGCGGAGTCGGCGCTACGGGTGTGAGCGCTTTCGGGGTGAAGTTGGCGATGCGGTAGAGGAGGGTGGCGGCGCGGCGGGTGGTTTCTTTTTGGCGGTCTTGTTCGCGGCGGGACTTGGGGGTTTCGCGCTGGAGGTTGTGGGTGACGTCGGAGATGAAGTCGTCGATCATGAGCGACAACGCGCCGATGCATTTGTCGAGCTGGGCGTTGGCGGCGGTGCGGGTGCGGCGGGCGTTGGCGAGGTCGGCCTGGGCGAAGAGGTCGATCGCGTCGTCGCTGGCGAGATAGATGGTCAGGGCGGCGAGGGTGATCTTGAACTCGTTGGCGATGGACTCGAGGGATTCCTGCGGGGATTGCAGGAGTTCGAGCAGCACGCGGCGCTCGTGGTCGGTGGGGATGAAGTCCTTTCGCGATTCAGATTGCGACACGCCCACACCCCCTCCCCAGCATCTCTGCTCCACTGCTCCACTTCCCATAGTGTCGCACGGGAGGGAGGGGTGATTCAACGGGTTCGTGGGGTCCGCGGTGCAGATTGACGGCGCAACGACGGGGTTGTGCGCACAACGGCGGCGTTTGTCGGCGAGAGGCACTGAAGACACAGCTCTCGCTCAACGCGGCGAGGGGTCGCGCCCGCCGTGTTGGTGCATTCGGCGCGGGAGGCATGAGTTTTCGAAGCGTCCGTCGACCGGCCGGAGGCCGGTCCTACTGGCGCGATTGGGGGCGACACTTGCGGGGCCTAGAAGGCCCCGCCCCAAACTGACCGCGTGATTCAGATCGCGCTGCCGCCTCGTTCGCCGGTGCGGATGCGGACGACTTGTTCGAGCGGCAGGACGAAGATCTTGCCGTCGCCGACTTCGCCGTTGGGGGAGCGGGCGGCGTTGACAATGGCGTCGATGGCGCGGTCCACGTACGCGTCGTTGACGCCGATGGTGATCTGGGTGCGTTGGGCCATGCGAGTGCGTACTTCCTGTCCTCGGAAGTACTCGGTCTCGCCGGTGGCGCGGCCGTGGCCGTCGACGCTGGCGACGGTGAGGCGGTAGTTATCTCCCTCGTCGAGGGTTTTCTGGAGAGCGTCCTGCACAGCCTGAAGGCGCTCGGGGCGGATGATGGCGATGATGAGTTTCATGGGAGAGTGGAGCAGTGGAGGAGTGGGGCAGTGGGGCAGTTGGGAGGCGGGCGGTGGCTGTATCTGCTCCACTGCTCCACTTCCCCACTGCTCCACTTCTTAGAGGTGATACCCGCGTTCGCCGTGGATGGTGATGTCGAGGCCGTCGCGTTCCTGCTGGTCGGTGACGCGGAGGCCCAGGATGGCGTTGACGATGGTGCCGATGACGAGTGTGCCGACGACGGCCATGGCGATGCCGACGCCGGCGCCGAGGGCCTGCTTGCCGAGCTGGGTGATTCCTTCGCCTGAGATCAGGCCCTTGACGGGGATGAAGCAGAAGATGCCGGTGGCGAGGGCGCCCCAGAGGCCGCCGATGCCGTGGACGCCGAAGGCGTCGAGCGAGTCGTCTTTCTTGTGCCAAGCCTTGAGCTGCACGGCGAAGAAGCAGACGACCGAGCCGATGGCGCCGATGATGATGGCCGAGAGCGGCGTGACGTGACCGGCGGCGGGGGTGATGGCGACGAGTCCGGCGACGATGCCCGATGCGACGCCGAGCGACGTCGGCTTGCCGGTGTGACGCCACTCGAGGAGCATCCAGACGAGGGCGGCGGCGGCCGCAGCGGTTTGCGTGGTGGTGAAGGCGAGAACGGCGATGCTACCCGCAACCGGGCTCTGCACCGCGACAGCGGAACCGGCGTTGAAGCCGAACCAGCCGAACCAGAGCAGGCCCGCGCCGGTGAGGGTGAGCACGAGGCTGTTGGGCATGATCGCGCCATCGGGATAATCGCGGCGGTTGCCGACCATCATGGCGAGGATGAGGGCGGAGAAACCCGAGGCGATGTGGACGACCGTGCCGCCGGCGAAGTCGAGCACGCCGAGCTTGAAGAGCCAGCCGCCCTCGGCCCAGACCATGTGGGCGAGCGGGCAGTAGACGAAGGTGGCCCAGAGCACGATGAAGAGGATGTATGCGCGGAAGGAGAAGCGTTCGGCGACGGCGCCGGAGATGAGCGCGGGCGTGATGATCGCGAACTTGCCCTGGAACATGGCGAAGACCAGTTCGGGCACGCCCTTGTCGGCGAAGAGCTTGTCGTAGGAGAGGCCCTGGAAGGCGACGTAGTCCCAGTTCCAACCGATGATGCCGAGGCCGCCGACGGAGTGGCCGAAGGCGAGTGAGTAGCCGATCAGCACCCAGTGCAGGCCGATGACGGCCATCGCGACAAAGGAGTGGAGCATGGTGGTGAGGACGTTTTTGCGACGCACCATGCCGGCGTAGAAGAGGGCGAGGCCTGGGACCATGAGCAGGACCATGGCGGAGGACATGAGCATCCACGCGGTGCTGCCGGAGTCGATGACTTGTTGGACGGCGGGGGTGGGTGTTGGTGCGGCTTGAGCCAGGTCGGTGGCTTGAGCGAGTACGAGGAAGGGAAGCGTGGCCGCGGCGCTGAGCATGCGTGCTCCGGATGGATGAGGGGCGAGGGGACGCGAAGGCGGATCGTGACAGAATCTTCGCGCGTGGTCAAGGGGATGGAGGTGTCGGGGCGCAGTGTAAATGTGGGTTGGAACGGTTACGGGTGTTTCAGGGGGCGCGGGTGGGGAGAGAACGCGGAGAGGCGGAGCGGGCGGAGTGGCGCGGAGGAAGGTGGGGGCAAATGGCAAATGGCAAATGGCAAATAGCAAATGGCAAAGGGCAAAGGGGGAACGGCGTGGTGCGACGGGTTCCGGGCCGCGATGCGGGTGGCGGGGTGGGGGCTACGGTGGGGGGTCGGCTTTGTGGGGATCGAACGGCGTTTCACCAAGCAGGATCCGATGCTCATTCTTTTCGATATTGATGCGACGCTGTTGGTCACCGGCGGCGTGGGGATTCACGCGATGGAGGAGGCGGGGGTGTCGCTCTTCGGGCCGGGGTGTACGGCCGAGGGTGTGGCGGTGGCGGGGCGGCTGGACCCGCTGATCATGCGGGACATGTTGGCGAAGGTTGGCAAGCCGGCGACGGTTGAGAACCTGGCGGCGTTTCGGGCCGCGTATGAGGCGCGGATGCGGCATCACTTTGCGCAGACGGGCGCGGCGAAGGTGCGGGCGCGGGCGTTGCCGGGGGTGCACGAGTTGCTGGACGCGGTGGACGGCATGGCGGACGTGACGATGGGGATTCTGACGGGGAACTTTGCGTCGACGGGGTCGCTGAAGCTGCGCGCGGTGGAGATCGAGCCGGAGTGGTTCCCGGTGTGCGCATGGGGCGATGATTCGCCGCACGGATTTCCGCACGGGGTTCCCAAGCGTGCGGACCTGCCTCCGGTGGCGACGCGTCGGTATCGGGAGCGGCACGATCGTGATCCGTCGCGGGTGCTGATCATCGGGGACACGCCGCACGATGTGGAGTGTGCAAAGGCGCACGGGCACGCGTGTCTGGGCGTGGGGACGGGGCACTACACGGCGGGCGCGCTGCGGGACGTGGGCGCGGATCATGCGGTGGATGATCTGAGCGACACGCGGGCGGTGGTGGGTTGGATCGAATCGCTGCGGCGGTGACGATGATGGAGAGTTCGGGCGTGACGGCTTGGCGGCGTTGCCGGCGGCCGCTGGTTGCTGCGTTGATGCACGCGTCTGCACTGGCCGGCTTCGGGCAGCCGGCCAGTGGCACCCGGGCGTCTTGGTTCAGGCCATGCGGATCCACTTGATGAGTGTGGTGAAGTTCGGGGGCTTGCCGTACATGAGGACGCCGATCCTGAAGATCTTGGCGGAGGCCCAGCACATGAAGACGACGGTGACGAGGCCGACGAGGATGCTGACGGGGATCTGCCACATGGGAATGGCTTCGGAGCCGCAGATGCGGAGAACCATGACGAAGGGGTTGATGAGCGGCACGAAGGAGCAGACGACGGCGAAGGTGGAGTTGGGGTTGTTGAGGATGGGGAACCAGAGCATCATGGGAACGACGAGGATGAGCATGACCGGGGTCATGAGGCTCTGGGCCTCGTTGATGTCGTTGACGGCGGCGCCGATGGAGGCCATGAGGCACGCGACGACGACATAGGCGATCAGGAAGTAGACGAAGAGGAGGACGAGGTTCTCCCAGGCGATGAGTTCGGCCATTGCGAAGAAGATGAGGGCGGCGACGCCGGCGCTCGAGAAGAGGGCGAGGATCAGCAGGCCGACGGCGCCCTTGCCGATGATCTTGCCGAGCATGAGCTGGAGCGGGCTGACGGCGGAGAGCAGGACTTCCATCACGCGGCTGGACTTCTCCTCGATGGTGCTCATGAGGAGATACTGGCCGGAGCTGAAGACGCTGATCCAGAGCAGGAACATGAACGCGCCGGGGACGAGCATCTTGGCGGCGGCGTTGATCTTGGAATCACCGGAGGCGGTGACGGCTTTCTCTTCGACCTCGGGGCGGGCCATGATGGCGCGGATGCGGTCGATGTTCTGCCCGGCGTCGGCGAGGCGGGTGTCCACGATGGCCTTGCGGGCCTGATCCCGGATGTCGCTCTGCACCTCGACGTTGAGCCGCGGCGCGGTCAGCAGTTGGAACGCGCCGAACTTGGGCTGGCCGCTTTCTTCCTTGTCGGAATCGACGGCGTTTTTGGGGATGACGAGGAGCGCGAGCCGGGAGGCATGGCCGTCTTCGGCTTTCTCGCGGCCGGTGGCCTTGAGGATGGCCTGGCGGGCTTCGTCGACGGGGGTTTCGGGCGGGAGAACCTGGAGGATCAGGTTGGTCTCCGCGACGATGTTCGCGGCCTGTGCCGTGGCGGGGTTGGCGTCCATCTGCTTCTTGATCTCGCCGGCCATCTTGTCATCGACGCCCATGGACTTCATGCCGGCGGCCATCTGGTCCTTGATGGCCTTGTCGCGCTGTTCCTTGCGTTCCTGCTGCTTGGCGGGGTCATAGGCGTCGACGAGGCGGGGTGTGACCTTGCCGCTCTGGTCGATGAGGGCGATGTGGCCATAGACCGTGGGCGGCTTTTTGTTCATCAGCAGCGGCAGCGCAAACATGAGGATCGTCATGATCGCGGGCGGAAGCAGGAGGCCGAGGATGAACGCCTTGGTCGCGACGATGGCGAGGAACTCGCGTACGGCGATGATGAACACTTTACCCACGAGACACCTCCGCGAGTTCTTCGGTGGTCGAGCCTTTGCCTGCGGCGAGCTCCATTCGGAGCTGTTCGGCGGTTTCGCCGCCGCCGGCGCCGACGATGGAGATGAAGATGTCTTCGAGGCTCGCCCGCTGGACCTCAAGCCGGCGCACCGGGGCCAGAGCGGCCGCCTGACGCATCAGTTCGCCGATGTTGGCGCCGTCACGCAGGCTGATCTGGATGGCGCCGTCCTTCTCGCTGGCTTCGCGGGCGCCGGGCAGCGAGCCCCAGGCCTGTCCCAGGTCGGCGCGGTCGAGCGGCTCGACGATCATGGTCTTGGGGTCGTATTTGCGCCAGACTTCTTCGAGCGAGGAGTCGATGACCTTCTCGCCCTTGTGGATCATGAAGATGTTATCGCAGAGCTCCTCGGCCTCGCGCATCGCGTGGGTCGAGAAGATGATCGTCGCGCCGCGATCGTTCTGTTCCTGGATGAGTTCGCGCATCAGGCGGCGGTTGACGGGATCGAGGCCGGTGAAGACTTCGTCGAGGATGAGCAGGTCGGGCTCGTGGATCACGGACGTGATGAACTGCACCTTCTGCTGCATGCCCTTGGAGAGTTCCTCGCACTTCTTGCGGTAGGTTTCCTGCAGCCCGACACGGACGAGCCACTCCTTGACGCGCTTGTCGGCGGTGGCGGCGTCGATTCCCTTGAGGCGGGCGATGTAGTTGAGGAAGACGCCGACCTTCATCTTCTTGTAGACGCCGCGTTCTTCGGGGAGGTAGCCGATGCGGTCCTTGCTCTCGACGGCGCTGGACTTGCCGAGGACGCGAAGATCCCCCTGGTCGGGGAAGATGATCGACATGATCATGCGGATGGTGGTGCTCTTGCCGGCGCCGTTGGGGCCGATGAAGCCGTAGAGCGAGCCTTCGGGGACATTGAGGTCGAGGTTTTCGACGGCGACTTTGGGGCCGAAGGTTTTCCGCACGCCGCGGATTTCGATTGCGTTAGTCAAGGTGTCCCTCCGAGTGGTTCCGCGTCAGCGGGGGGGGCTGCGGTGATCGTTTGTTGGCCGCTGGCTTCTTGGCAGTGGCCGGCTTGGTGTTTCGGGGTTTGTCGGCGTCGTCGAAGCGGCGTCGGGCGACGACGGGCCACAGGGCGATGACGAGCGAGATGGTTCGACCGTCGATGGGGGCACCGTCGTCGCTCTTGCCGGCGTCGATCTCGTGCTGGATCTCGTTGAGCAGGGCGTTGACGCGGCCGAGGCGTTTGGGGTTGAGCTTGACGGTGTGGATGCGGCACCAGAGGTCGCGCTCGGGGCCGGTGTGCTTGAGGCCGCCGGCGCGGAGGGCGGCGGCGACGCCGCGGTCGGCGGTGCGGAAGAGTGAGCCAGTGACGCGGGCAAGTTGGCCGGCGGTCCTGACGTCGCTGCGTTCGATGGGGAGGCGGACGTCCCTGGCGGCGGTGGAGTAGATCGCCTGCAAGCGGGTGGCGACGCGCTGCTCGCCGACTTTGCGGATGATGCCGGCGCGCTGCAGGATGCGGATGTGGTGGTAGAGGCCGTCGGCGGGGCGATCGAGGGCCTCGGCGATGCGGGGGACCGGGGACGGCCCGAGCATGCGGAGGCGATCGACGATCTGGAGGCGGACGGTGGATGCGATCGCCCGCCACTGCGATGGGCTGGAGAGGACGAGTTCGTTGGGCAGCTTCTCGGGCATGTGGGAACGGATGGATTGGTGTGCGTGCGGGGTGATGCCGCGGGTCGACGTTGTTGATGAAATTATACGCCTGTTTTTCACTGATGTTCGTGGCGCGGTTGCGGATGTCGCGTGAAAGCGGACGCGCAGTCATGCGTGCAGCCACCGGGAACGTGGTGTGGACGGTGGGTGTACGGATGCCCGGCGTGTCAAGGTTCGCGCGACCCGCTCACCTGCAGCGCACCTGCGGCTGTTTCCGCGAAGCGGTCTTCTCCTCGCACGATGGGAGAAAGGCGTGCACAGGTCGTGGCGTCAGCGCTGGGCGGCGAGGGCGATGGCGGCGTCGAGGGGCATGGGGCCGATCTGTTGGCCGCTGACGAGGTCCTTGACGCTCGCGGCGTCGCGGCCTTCGAGGATGATGGCGCGGCGGGCGAGGCTGTCGCTCGCGTCCTTGAGCAGCTTGCCGATGTTGCGCGTGGTCTTGCTGCTGTAGCGGGCGTGCAGACCCAGAGCGCGGAGGCGTGCGGTGAGCGGCTTCACCAAGGCTTCGGCCTCGGGCGCGGGGCCGGGGACGACGAAGACATCGGGCGTTGCGCCAACGCGGCGGAGGACGTCCTGATCGCTGGGCATCAGCTTGCGATCCTGCAGCACCAAAGCGAGAACGACGTCGCCCATGCCAAAGCCGACGGCGGGGGTGGACGGGCCGCCGAACATCTCGACGAGGTTGTCGTATCGTCCGCCGCCGGCGATGGCGCGATCGTTGCCGCCGGCTTCGTGGACCTCGAAGACCATGCCGGTGTAGTACGCCAGGCCGCGGACGATGCTGAGGTCAAAGTCGACCCAGTCGATGATTCCGGCGGCGACGAGTTCCTTGGCGAGGGGCAGGACGGCGTCGGAGAAGTAGGTGAGATCGATGACGTCGTGGGCCGAGGAGTCGATGGTCGGCGGGGCGAGCGGGTCGATGGCCGCGCTGGTCGGATCGACGCTGGCGGGGACGGTGACGCGGATCACGCCCTTCTGGAAGACTTCGGCCTGCTGCGGCGAGAAGCCGAACGCTGCGATCTTGTGGGCGAACTCCTCCGGCGGCATTTTGCCCTTGGCGTCGAGGAGTTTCAGGAGGTCGCCGTGCGTTGCCGCGGGGACGCCCCGGCTCTCGAGCCATGCGGCGAGCGCGGCGCGGTGATTGACCTTGACGCGGACATCGTTCTTGGTGAGGCCGAGCGACGCGAGCAGCGAGACGCAGGTCGCGATGATCTCGGCATCGGCGGCGGGTGAGGGATCGCCCAGGACGTCGCAGTTCCATTGCAGGAACTCGCGGAGCCGGCCGCGCTGGGGCTTCTCGGCGCGGAAGAACGGTCCGGCGGTGAACCAGCGGGTGGGCTTCGGCAGGCTTCCGGCCTTGGCGGCGAAGAGGCGAGCGAGGGTGGGGGTGAACTCGGGGCGGAGGGCGTAGTCCTTCTCGCCGCCGTCGCGGCGGAAGGAGAAGAGCTCGGAGACGATGCCCTCGCCGCTCTTGACGGTGTAGAGATCGAGATGCTCGAAGATGGGGCCATCGACTTCTTCGAAGGCGTGGCGGATGGAGGCAGAACGCCAGGCCTCGGTGATGAAGCGGCGCTTGGCGGCGTCGAGCGGGTAGAAGTCGCGGGTGCCCTTGGGGGCTTGGAAGGAAGTCATCGGACGAGGGTAGGTTTGCGGCCCCACTGGCCGGGTGCCACCGGTCCGCGGCTGCCTTGAGCCGCGCGACTGGTGCTGTCTGGAACGAACGCTCTGGGCGGCGTCAGTCGCGCCGTGCCGAGCCACGGCGGACTGATGGCACCCCGTGCTGCAGGCTCACTCCCCCGGATCGTTCGGGGCGGGAGAGATGGGCGTGTCATTGACGCCGCGGGCGAGAGAGGTGAAGGCCGCGAAGCCGAACGGCTGCGAGGGCTTGTCGGGTTCACCGGTGGCCTGCTCGAGCGCGTTCATGATGCCCTCGGAGAGGGCGTGCAGGCCGCGGATCTCGTGGAGCGGGAGCGTGTAGACATCCCCCGCCGGGGTCACGATCTGAAAGACGGTGCCCTGGAGCATCATCGACAGGCGGCGTTCCTCGGCGGTATTGCCCACGCCGAAGGAGATCAGCGGGCGGATGGCGGCGATGGGGATGCGTTCGCCGCGGAAGTTCACGATGGCGATGCGGCCGTCCAGGACGCGGATCTTGCCCTGAGCGTCGGCCTGAGCGGTTTCGAGGCTCAGCGCCGTGAGCATCTCGCGGATGACGTTGTGCCAGAGCATCTCGCGGTAGAGCTTGGTCTGGCGCGGGTCGGTGGAGAGGGGCACGCCGACGGCGGCCTGGGGCTGGGTAACTTCCGGCGGTACGGCGGATTCGTCGTGCTTGGGGTGCCGACGCTTGCGGACAGGGGGAGATTTCTTCTTGGGGCGGCGGCGTGGACGCATCGCCACAGCGTACCCGACGCGGGGAGGCCGTGAGGGGTTGGGCTGGACACGCAGCTGCCGCTCGCGTTGAACGAACCCCGAGCGTGAACGGCGGGTTCCTTACCTGGTGCGCGGAGCAGCCCATTGGATGATGGGCGGGCGTCTCGTTCGGTCACATGATGATCGAGACGTCACTTGGCGTCACGGAACTCGATGGCTTGTTTCTCGAGCTTGGCGGCCCGCTTGTGGAGGGCCTCGATCGTGCTGCGCCAGCGGGTCGCGAACATGGTGCCCTTGGTCACGAGGCCGGATTGCCCGGGCGAGGGGAGATGCTGGATCTCCGGGGTGGTTAGGAGAAGCGTCTTGGCCTGCTCCAACTCGAACTTGGCGCTGCTGATGGTCGCGAGCGCGGACGCGCCCGCGAGGTTTTTGACAGCGGGGCCGGAGACGACGCCATCGCGATCAACGACAAGCGACTTCTCGGCGTGGTTGAGCATGGACTGGGTCTGCTCGACATGGACGTTCGCCTGATCCCGCAGACGTTGGAGCGTTGTGCCGATCGCACGTGGCTCGCGGATGTCGAGATTGTTCAGACCAAGACGTTCGGCGGCGGCTTGCAAGGATTCCGTTGCATTGCGGACCCGACCGGAGAGCAGGCCGAGGGATACGGCGTCGTTGAGCGGGACGCGGAGACGGCCGGAGGTCTCCACGTTCACCTGCAGCACACGCGTGGCTGCTTTGCGCGTCGGCTCGTCGGGTTGCTCGTCCGACGTCGAAATCGCGCCGTTCTTCGCTTCGATCAACCAGCAACCCTTCCGCGGATCGAGCACTGCGGCTCGCAGAGCGGCATGCTTCGTCAGGACGGACCAACCGTCGGACTTTGCCCAGACCTTTGCGTCGTCCCTGATCTGCTTGGCGTTGTCGGCGTACTCGATCGCGTCGTCGTCCCTTTCGAGCGTCAGGCCTTCGGTCGCCCAGCAGCCCGCGTTGGCCGGGGCGCCGGCGAGCGCGACGCCGAGTGCGCCATCAGCGACGTACACAGCGACCGGCGGTTCGCAAGACGCGACGAACTCGGCGAGGGTTCGGGCGATGTCGTATCGCCAGGCGCGGCCGCGGATCTTGAGCGCGATGACTTGCGCGCCGTCGGCCTTGGCTTTGGCGACGCCGCGGCGGATGTCATCGATCTGCGATGCATGGTCGAGTTCGCCCTGCAGTTCAAGCACGAGTCCCACCGGTCGGATCGGCGGCACGTTGGCGGACGCAATCGACGCGCACGCGATGCTCCAGATCCACACGATGCGCTGCAACCACCCAATCGGCATGGTCCACTCCCGAAAGCCCGCATGGGGGCTTCGGCAGTCTACCAGCGCGGCGCGATCCTCCGCACGGGCGAAGACGCCCCGGCTCGCTGGAGCGGACCTCGATCGCGTCCTGGGTTAGCGCAGCAGGTTCTTGCCGAACTCGCCGGGCTCGAAGAAGTGGGCGGCGTCCATGTCGACGTGCAGCGTGATCGACTGACCGGCCTTCACGCCGTCGAAGGCGTGCAGGCGAGCCACGATGTGCGAGTGCTTGGGGGTCGAGCAGGCAACGTCCATCTGATCGCCGAGGGGTTCGACGACCTTGACCTGCATCATGATCGAAGAAGCCGTGGCGCTTGACTCAGGCCGGTGCGTCAGCATCTGCGGCCGCAAGCCCAGCACGATCGGCTTGCCGACGAAACCTTCGACGCGCGAGGCTTTCGACCCGGGCACGGGCAGTCGGTAGGGCTTGCCGCTGGGGTCGCTGGAGCCTTCGACGAATTCGAGGCCCGCGGCGCCGCGCTCGAGCGTGCCCTCGAAGAAGTTCATCGGGGGCGTGCCGACAAAGGCGGCGACAAAGCGATTGACGGGATTGCGGTAGACCTCCAGCGGCGTGTCGCACTGCTGGATCAAGCCGTTGCTCATCACCACGATGCGATCGCCCAGCGTCATCGCTTCTTCTTGATCGTGGGTGACGTAGATGGTGGTGGTCTTGAGGCGCTGGTGGAGCGACTTGAGTTCGCCGCGGGTGGTGACGCGGAGCTTGGCGTCGAGGTTCGAGAGCGGCTCGTCGAAGAGGAAGGCCTTTGGCTCGCGGACGATCGCGCGACCCACGGCCACGCGCTGGCGCTGGCCGCCGGAGAGCTGCTTGGGTTTGCGGTCGAGCAATTCGGCGAGGCCGAGGATGCGAGCGGCGTCGTTCACGCGCCGGTCGATCTCATCGCGGGGCACGCCGCGGAGCTTGAGGGCGAAGGCCATGTTCTTGTACACGCTCATGTGCGGATAGAGCGCGTAGGACTGGAAGACCATGGCGATGTCGCGGTCCTTGGGGTGGACGTCGTTGACGACGCGGCCACCGATGGAGATCGACCCGCTGGTGACATCCTCGAGCCCAGCGATCATGCGGAGCGTGGTGGACTTGCCGCAGCCCGAGGGGCCGACGAAGACGACGAACTCGCCGTCCTTGATGTCGAGGTTGAAGTCCTTGACGGCTTGGAAGCCGTTGGGATAGGTCTTCTTGACGGATTGCAGGGTGACTTGAGCCATGTCAGGTACAGAGTAGCGACAGCGGGGGGACTGCGGAAGGGTTGATTCGCTGTGATGAAACGCCCGGCGTAGGAATGAAACAGCACGAGCCCGAGGGCCGGGCTCGCTGGTTTGTGCCTGTGTGTCAAGTCCGGTGCTCAGCTGCTGCCGGCACGCATGCGATCGACGCCCTCGGGGAAGGGGTAGCTGGGGAAGACGCCGACATTGGCGAACTTCCACATGAGGGGCGAGGTGTAGACGTCGCCGCGGAAGCCGGCGTGGAACATGGTCTTGAGGACGGCTTCGAAGCTCGGCTCGTTTTTGGCCTCGGCGTTGCTGCCGCCGCTGACGAGGCGGTTGGCGCGGGCGTTGAGGAACGAGACACTGCAAACGGGCCCGCGGTCGCGGCGATCGGCGAGCATCTTGGAGACGGTGACGAAGCCGCGGTGGAGGTCGTCGATGGTGAAGTGGTCGCGGCCGCGGGGGCGCAGGAGCGCGAGGATGAGCACGCTGTCGAGGTCGAACTTGAGGACGTAGGGCTCGCGGTCGTGAGCGGCGTGGACGCTGACGCTTTCCTGAAAGAGTTTGGCGTAGCTCGTGACGCTGCGGGCGGACCACTGGCTGGTCGTGACCAGCTCGCAAAGCTGGGCGATGATGCCGTGAGAGTTATCGGAGTCGTTCACGCCGCAGACGACGGTGCGGTAGCGGCCGTCGAGGATGTCGCGGAGCATGTCCTGGCCCCAGAGGATGCGGAGGCGTTGGCCGGGCTGGAGCTTGCCGCCGGAGCCGGGCAGGAGTGAGACGCGGTCGGGGAAGTGCTCGGCGGACAGCAGCGACTCGGCGTCGCCTTCGTAGAGACGGACCTGACTGGGGTTCGGCATGTCGGTTCTCCTCAATTCCCGTGGTGGAGCGCTGCTATGCCCGAGAATAGCGGGCCAGAAAATCGGGTAGCAACGTCCTGTATCGGGATATGCGCAAGCTGTTTGGATTGTTCGAGATACCGCACGCGCAAATCGGCAATCTTGCGTCTGGTCGATCGTCCGATCCGGGGTTTCCGCCGATTCTGTGCGGCTGCGCAAGCGGCCCAGGGGACCGGAGGACTTTACCGTGCGAATCACAGTCGGAAAGCGTTTGTTCATGCTCAGCGCCGCGTCAGCCTTCGTGGCGGTGGCGATCGGGTTCAGCGGCATCAAGGGGATGCGCGACGCACACGACGCACTTGAGGATGTTGTTGCGTACTCCCGGGGCCAAGCGAACCTCCTGCAGTCTGACATGATGCACGACGCGATCCGTGCGGATGTGCTCAGGGCGATCATGACGGCCGACGAATCCGAGTTCAACGACGCGAAGAACGAACTCAATGAGCACGTGCAATCGTTCCGGGATTCGATGCAGGCGAGCGCCACGCTGCCGTTGACGGAGGAGATCCTGAGCGGGCTTGAGGGCGTGGCGGCACCCTTGGACGAGTACATCGCGAGCGCCGAGAAGATCTTCGCTGTCGCGAAGGAGGATCGCGAGAAGGCCAAGGCGATGTACCCCGAGTTCCAGAAGGCGTTCAGCGTTCTGGAGGACAGCAACGGTGCGGTCGGCGACCTGTTCGAAAAGGTCGCAACCGAGCGGCGTGAGGCCGCGAGCGCCAAGGTCGCCTCCGCGGAGTTCGTCGATTTCATCGTCGCGGGCCTTGGGTTGGTCGCGATCGGCGTGTTCGCCGTGTTCGTCAGCCGCAGTATCACCCGGCCATTGGGTCAGGTCGTGCAGATCATGGAGAAGATGGCAGCGGGCGATCTGCGGGAGCGTCTGAGCGAGGATCGCACGGACGAGCTCGGCGATCTCGCACGTTCCGCGAACGTGATGGCCAAGGCGATGAGCGGCGTGATCGCGCAGGTGCAGACGAGCTCGGGGGAGGTCGCGGCAGCCGCAACGCAGATCTCGGCGAGCGCCGACGAGATCTCGAGCACGATGTCGCAGCAGACAAGTCAGGTGGACTCGATCGCGCAGGCGATGACCGAGATGAACAACGCGTCGCGGGATGTTGCGACGCAGGCGAGCAATGCGGCGACGACCGCCAAGACCAGCGGCGACGCGGCCCAGCAGGGCGGCGGCGTGGTGCGGGAGACCGTCGAGGCGATGCAGGAGATCAACCGCACCGTGTCCGAGGCGGTCGCCGCGGTGTCTGCCCTGGGCAAGCGGGGCGAGCAGATCGGTGAAATCGTCGGCGTGATCAACGATATCGCGGAGCAGACGAACCTGCTGGCGCTCAACGCCGCGATCGAGGCAGCGCGTGCGGGCGAGCATGGTCGCGGCTTCGCGGTGGTGGCCGACGAGGTGCGCAAGTTGGCGGATCGCACCACGAAGGCGACCGCCGAGATCGGCGAATCGATCGCGCTGATCCGCACCGATACGACGACCGCGGTCGGCAGCATCGAGCAGGGCAAGAGCAAGGTCGCCGAGGGCGTCGAGAAGGCGACCGAGGCCGGCTCGTCGATCGAGGCGATCGTGCGCGGCTCGGGCGAGGTTTCGTCGCTGGTGGCGCGGATCGCCGCGGCCGGCGAGGAACAGGCCTCGACGGCGGAGCAGGTGACCCACAGTGTGGCGACGGTGTCGAGCGGCATCCGCGAGACGACGAGCGCGGTGCAGCAGGCGGCCCAGGCGGCGGGGCAGCTCTCGCAGAAGGCCGAGCACCTGAAGGGCCTGGTCACGAAGTTCCAGGTCTGAGCGGCCGGCAGGTCTTCCGGGGTAGCGTGCGCTCATTGTAGCGCACGCTACACTCTTTTTATGCCACGCCAGAAGCGCTCTGCAATCGTGTGTCTGTGCCTGCTTTCGTCAACCGCCGCGGGATCGGACAAGAGCGCCTTTCACCTCTTCAACCCGACACCCCGCGAGCTGCTGCGCGAGGTGGACACCGATCGGCCCGACACGACCGAGAGCCCACACACGGTCGATGCCGGTCACTTCCAGATCGAGTTCAGCTTCGTTGACTATTCCTACGACCGGCGGAACGAGGCCCAGGAGACGACGCGGGTGTGGGAAGCGGCTCCCGTTAACATCAAGATCGGCCTGCTGAACAACACCGATGTTCAGTTCCTGCTCACGCCGTACGTGCGGGAACGGACGACCGATCGGACCAGCGGCAGCACGACCACCGTGGACGGCTTCGGAGACACAACGATCCGCGTGAAACAAAACGTCGTGGGCAATGACGAGGGGGACTTCGCGCTCGCGATCATGCCCTTCATCACGCTTCCTACCGCCAAGCGTGCGCTCGGGGCCGGGGACATTGAGTGTGGCGTGATCGTCCCGATGGGATTCGAACTCCCCAACGAGTTCAGCCTCGGACTCATGGGCGAGATCGACATCCTCCGCACGTCGATCGCAGCCGCTATGTCGTGGACTTTGTGCACACCGCGACCATCAACCGGCGGATCGCCAGCAGCCTGTCGGGCTTCATCGAGTACGCCGGTTTCCACAACTTCAACAACGACGAGGACTACCGCGGCTCGTTCAACTGCGGCCTGATCTATGAGTTCACGCCCGACTTCCGCCTCGACGCGGGCGTGCGGATCGGTCTGACCGAAGCCGCGGAAGATCTCGGCGTGTTCGTGGGTGGGACGTATCGGTACTGAGGTGGGCGAGGGGCTGTGCTGCACGACAACCTCGGCCGTCGAGCGCCGGAGAGGCTTGACAAACGTGCAAAGTTGGTGTATACTAACTTCCGAGACCTATTCCGCTTCCCCGGAGGTACTCGGTGGATCTCGACTCCAACGCGCGGCTGGACCGACTCGAACAGCGACTCGCTCGAGTCGAAGACCTGATCGCCAAGCTCGCGCCTCCCGAGCCCGCTCCCCAGCCCAAACCCCAGCCCGCGCCCCGCTCGGCTCCGCCTCAGCCTCCGCCACGACTTGAGTCACCTCAACCTCTCTCTCCGGCCGTCGTTCGCTCCCAGGACACTCCCGCATCCTCGGCAACCGTTGCTCTGGCGTGGATGACGCCCGGCGACGCACGGATGCTCGACGACGACTCCACCGATTCAGAACGCGAACGCCTCGCCAAGAAAGCCCGGGTCTTCCGCGAGGAGTTCCTCAGCCGTGGCACACCCGCGCCCATCGATTGGTCGAAGATCGAAGCCCTCATCGCCGGCAAGTGGTACGCCCTGGTCGGTGCCCTCGTCGTTACCGTCGGCGTCGCTCTCTTCGTGCAGTTCGCGGTCAAGCAAGGCTGGCTCGCGCAGATCCCCGGCTCGGTCCGATGCCTGCTCGGAGCCGCTCTTGGCTTCGCCCTGATCGGTGCCGGCGAATGGGCGCGCCGACGCCTCAACGACTGGGCCTCCGTCGGCCTCACTGCCGGCGGCCTCGGCGCTGTGTACGTCTCCGCCTACGCCTCCTACTCGCTCTATAAGCTGCTCGACCCGAGCACCACCCTTCTGCTTCTCGCCGGCGTCGCGGCCATCGGCGTCACCATCTCCGCGCTCACCAGCCTTAGCGCCGTCGCCGTCGTCTCACTCGCGGGCGCGTACCTCGCTCCGATCATCGCCTCTTCTAGCCGGGAGGGGCACGTCTACGTCCCGGCCTTTTGGCTCGCGCTGCTGACCGTCGGCCAGGTGCTTGCGATCAAGAAGGGCGGCAACTTCGTCCTCTGCCGCTGGCTCACCTCGCTCGCCACCCTCGCCTTCGGCTTCGGCTGGTGCATGGAGTTTGCCAAAGACTCGCCATGGATCGGCGCCTCGTTCCTCGCCGCGGGATGGCTGGGCGTGCACGCCGAGCTCTGGTTCACCGCCGCAAGGGCCGACACCAAGAACCTGCCCGAGCCCTACGAGCGCGACATCAACGAGCTCGAGAACGCCGAGCCGCTGCACGTCTTCCGCACACTGCGGCTGCGATCGGTGTCGAGCCTCTCCTTCACCGCCTGGGCCGTGCTGCTCACCCTGCATCTCGCGGCCGAGTCCGGCGTCATGCCGCGCAGTGCCGCCCCGGGCGTCGGCTGCATCGCCACCCTCGTGCTCGCCGGTTTCGTCGTCGGTACGCACCGCCTGCTCAACACCCAGCCGACCTCGCGCCGCGAGGTACTCGCCGCGGCCCTGATGTGCGCCTCGGGCTCGCTGCTTGTCGCCGCCGTCGCCATCGCCCTCTCCGGATTCGCTCAGGCGATGACGCTTTGCGCCGTCGGGCTGGGCGCGCTCGCGGCTTCACGTCTGCTCCGAGCCCGCGTGCTCGATCTCTACGCCCTACTCGTCCTCACGGTCGCCGCGGCTCGCATCGTGCTCTTCGATGCATGGGAGACCACTCCCGACGCGGCCGCGCTCCAGTTCTTGGGATTCCATCTCACGTCCTGGTCCGCGTCGGTCGCGGGCGTCGCCGTCGCGTGGCTGGCCTACGCCGCCGCTCAGATCGCTGCCGAGCACCCCTTCGACACGCCCGAGGGTCGATCCCCGGATTCTCTCCGCATCGGCTCGTTTCTGCGACTCGATCCCGGCGAGTGGCGGATGATCGCCAACTTCGCCCTCACGCTGGGGATCCTCCTGCTCGGCGTCTCGCTGCTGCACCAGCGAGCCGAGCAACCAGCACTCTCCGTCGCCGCGGTGACCACCGCGCTCGCCACCTTCATCGCGTCGCGCTGGCGGCAGTCCTTCGCCATCGCGGTTTTCGCGGCCATGCTCCTCGTTCCCGCAGGGATCATGACTCTCTTGGTCGACTGGTTCGACGCCGACAGCCTGTTCCACAGCAAGTCGCGCCCCGGCGAAACCATCTTGGGTCTCGCTCTCAACTTCAAAATGCTCTGCGGCTGGTACTACGCCTTGACCGCCCTGCTGATCGCCTGGCTCTTCACCGACGAGTGGCACCTCGGCCGCGCCCTCGCTCGCATCATCTCCCTCGCGGGCGCCGCCATGCTGCTGCTCGCCCTGTCGCACACCCGCTCCGAGACCTCGTCGCTCTGCTTCGTCTGGCTCGCGCTCTCGGCGGCGCTGGCGCTCGCGAGCCGTCACGTCCGCGGCATGGCTTTCTCTATCGCCGCCACCGGTGTCTGGATCATCGTGATCTTCGCTTGGAGCGGTCGTTTCGTCTTCAACGAGTGGACCGACGCGCCGAACGCCGCCTTGCTCTACCCCGGCTTGTGGATCGGCCTGACGCTCGCCGGCGTGGTGATGCTGATCGCCTTCTCCGCGGCACGCCGCCTCGCGCCGCCGCTCCGCCGACAAGCCCTCGTTGTCTCATGGACCGCCAGCGCTCTCCTCGCGCTCATCGCGACCAGCCTCGAGATCGCCCGCACCGCCGGTCTGCTCGCGATCGATCAGACCTCCCGCGGAGCCGCTGTCAGCGTCTGGTGGGGCGTCTTTGCCATCGGACTGCTCGTGATCGGCTTCTGGCGACACGAATCCTCCACGCGCCGCGCCGGTCTCGGCCTGCTCGCCCTCGGCGTCGCCAAGGCGCTCATCTTTGATCTCGCGAGTGTCTCGCCCGGCTGGCGGTCGGTCAGTGTTGTTGTGCTGGGGTTGTTCATGGTGGGCGTCGGCGTTGTGTACGCCCAGATATCACGGCGGCTTGCGGCGGCGGGGCCGGAGCCGTCAACAATGGAGACGTGACGCGTCGCGACGACAACACGCCGGGGCTCTTTGGTCCTGCAGATGAGCCGCCGGAGAAGCCGCAGGCCAAGGCCGCGGGAAAGGCTGGCGGACGCGGTGGGGGGCGCGGCAAGGCGCCGATCGAGGCCGCGGCCCACGGGCGGGAGCTTGTCGAACTTGGGCGTGCGCTGCCGTCGGGCTTGCGGATGGGCACGTCCTCGTGGTCGTTCCCGGGATGGACGGGCCTGGTGTGGGGCCGGGACCAGAGTCCCGCGGATCTCTCCAAACGAGGTCTTTCGGCGTATGCGGCGCATCCGCTGTTTCGCACCGTGGGATTGGACCGCACGTACTACCAGCCGATGTCGGTGGGTCAGTTGGCGGATCTGCGGGCGCAGGTGCCGCCGGGGTTTCGATTCCTCGTCAAGGCGCACCAGGCGTGCATGCGGCCGATCGTGACGGAGCACGCCACCTTCAGCGTCGGGCATGCGCAGATCGGCGATGCGAATCCGCTGTTTCTCGATCCGGTGTACGCAACAGATCATGTGGTCGGGCCGTGCGTGCAGGGGCTGGGTGTTGGCGAGGGCGGCGCGCTGGGGCCGATCCTGTTTCAGTTCTCGCCGATGTCGGTGAAGAAGCTGGGCGGGTCGCACGTGCTGCTCGACAAGCTTGCGGCGTTTCTGGAGCGGCTGCCGAAGAGCGGCACTGGCACGGACGGCAGGCCGCTGTATGCGGTCGAGGTGCGCAACGACGAGTTGCTGACGCTGCACTATGCAGAGGTGTTGCGGGCGCACGGCGTGGCACACGGCTTCGCAGTGCATCCCGCGCTGCCGCCGCCGGATCAGCAGGTGATGCGGCTCGCGGGCTCAACCGAGCGCGAGAAGTTGATCGCTTTTATCCAGAGCCAGCCGGCGCTGGTGGCGCGGTGGTTGCTGATCGAGGGGCAGGAGTACGAGAGCGCGAAGCACCGCTTTGAGCCGTTCGACCGGATTGTGGACGCGGACGATCGCAGTCGCGATGTGCTGGCGGCGATGGTAAAGAGAGCGCTCGGCCTCGGGCCGGACCACGGAGCCGCGGCCAGCGGGCGCGAGGCCTACATCATCGTGAACAACAAGGCGGAGGGGAGTGCGCCGCGGTCGATTGAGCGGTTGGCGGCGGAGCTTCGCAGCGGGAAGGTTTGAGGGCTGGGGTTCGAGGTGGACCGATTCCGGTCTCAAACCTCAGCCCTCAGACCTCGCCACTTCCGCTCAGCCCTTGGCTTTGTAGTAATCCAGATTCACCTGCACGAACTTGTTCCACTCTGACGGCAGGTCTTCCTGAGGGAAGATCGCCTTCACCGGGCACTCGTCGACGCACAGGCCGCAGTCGATGCAGGTGTCCGGGTCGATGTAGAGCTGATCGGTCTTCCCGAAATCAGCCTCGGCCTTGGTGGGGTGGATGCAGTCAACCGGGCAGACCTCGACGCACGAGGTGTCCTTGGTTCCGACGCACGGTTCAGCGATGACATGAGGCATACGCCCGATGGTAGCGCTTGGGAGAATGGGCGTGGCCGGGACGTGAGGGGGTCCGGGGGCGAAAAGCGCGGCACGTGGAGAGGCACGTGTACCCTTTCACCCCCTCAGGCTTCCAATGCGGGCGACAGGACTTGAACCTGCAGGGCCTTGCGGCCACGGGAACCTAAATCCCGCGCGTTTGCCAATTCCGCCACGCCCGCGTGGGGGTTCCATTCTAACCGGACGCGGCGGGATTCCATAGCGAAGACCGGCACTTCTCACGCGGGGTGCAAGGGAAGGCCGAGGAAAGGCAACAAGCCTTCGGGCCGTCGCGCCCATTCCACGAGTACACCATGTCCACCCGTGATTCCTTTAGCGTTTCGGTTGCCCCGATCTTCCTCCGCGTGGTGCTGGGGGCCACATTCATCTGGGCCGGCCTTGGCAAGTTCATGGCCGATATGCCGGTCAAGGGTGAACAGGCGGCGGCGTTGGCGAACATGGGCGTTTCGAGCGTGCAGGCCAAGGTCACGAGCGAAGCACCGGAGCCAGCCAAGCCGGTCAAGGACCCCGCCGCACCCAAGGAGGCTCCAAAGAAGACCAAGGCCGAGGGGGCAGCGACGGAGGGCACGGTGCGGCTGGCGTCGTTCGCGGTGGTGCCGGTGCAGAACTCGGCCCGAACATTCACGGCAGCGGATTTCCCGAATGAGATTCAGGTGGCGCGGATGTACGGCATCGCGCTGGCGGTGCAGGGGGCGGGGAAGGTGCCGGCGGATTCCAAGGCGGCGTTCCCCCTGTTCCCGCCGCAGGTGACGCAGGGGCACTGGCCGCTGTATCAGGCGTGGGCGGTGGCGCTGACGGAGTTGATCGGCGGGTTTCTGGTGCTGACCGGGCTGCTGACCCGGGTGGCGGCGTTCTGCATCGCGGGCGTCATGCTCGGCGCCATCTGGCTCACCGAGGTCGGGCCGGCCATGCAATCAGGCAACGCGCTGTTCTTCATCCTGCCCGCCAACCGCGAGACGTTCGGCGGCGACTGGAACACGCTGATTATCCAGTGCTCCATGCTGGCGATGGCGCTGAATCTGGTGTTCGCCGGCGCGGGAGGATTGTCGATGGACCGAGCCATCTCCGGCCGGCCGGTGGTATCCAAGCCCAAGCCCGCGCCGCAGGGATGACCCAACCACGATGACCAACAGACGCCGAGGCTGAGGAGGCTCCGCGACGAAGCCTCCGGTGGTCTGGGACTTTGGCGTTCGACCGCCTTTGAGAAATCGTCTGCATCCGCGCTGACCGATCCGAGGCTTCCTCGAAGACTCGTCAGCCTCGGCGTCCCCACCTCCGAGCCCTCAGCGGTATTGCACCACGCCCGCACCCTCCAGCCACGAGTAACCGATCGAACGCAGCAGATAGAGCGCTCCGCCGAGGCGTTGGCGATGGCGTGACCAGGTGCCCGGGAAGTACCGCTGCCGCAGCCGCTCGAACTCCGGGCGGCCGACCTTCTCGACCTGAGCGAGGCTCTTTTGTTCGTCGTGGGTCCGGAAGGCACCGAGATAGCGCGGAAGGCGGGCGAAGCGGGCGCCGTGCTCGTGGAAGCGGAGCACGAGTTCCCAGTCCATGGCGAACTGGAACGACGCATCGACACGTGAGCCGCAGCGTTCCCACAGGCTCCGCCGCCAGAACAGCGTCTCCTGCGGGATGTAGTCGCGCCACAGGAACGCGCTGGTGGAATGCCGCGGCAGGACCCATCGCCCGACCTCGCGGCCGTCGTGATCGATGACCAGACGCTGGCCGTAGACGACATCGATGTCGGGGTGCGCGGTGAAGAACGCGACGACGCTGTCGATTGCGCCGGGCAGCATCAGGTCGTCGGAGTTCACCCACGCCATGATCTCGCCCGAGGTGAGCGCGAAGGCCTTGTTGATGGCATCGGCCTGGCCTTTGTCGGGCTCGGAGCGCCACGCGGTGAGGCGGGATTCGACGGAGCGGAGGTACTCGGCGGATCCGTCGTTGGAGCCGCCGTCCATCACGACGTACTCGAGGTTGGTGTAGCCCTGGCCCAGCACGCTCTCGACGGTGCCTTCGAGAAAGCGACGCTGGTTGAACGAGGGGGTGACGATCGAGACGCGTGGCAGCACGCCCGCCGGACGGGCTTCGGAGAGCGCAGGCACCCGCAGCGCCACCGGTTGGTGCTGCGTGAAGACGCCCAGCCGCAGGCCCATGGGCCTGGCGATGTTCTTGAGCGCGCGTTTGGCGCGGGTGGTGGGGTTGAGGCCGCTCGAGACATCGAGCTCGGAACCGGGCATGGGCGAAGCGTACGAGGAGCGGACGCCGAAGCTGGCCCACCCGCGCGAACCGAAGACGCCGAGGCTGAGGAGGCTTGGCGACGAAGCCTCGAATGGTCTGGGAACACCCGCGGTCGGACGTCTCGGTGAACTCGCATGCTCACGCGTTGAACGGTCCGAGGCGTGTTCGCGATCGCACCCCGGTTCCCCTCTCCAGACGCAATAGAATCGCCCCATGGCACTCCAGACCCTGATGTCCCGCCTTCGCGGGCAGTCCCCTGCGGACGCCCGGCTCGCCGAGCGCCGGCGCCTTGCCGAGTCCTATCTCAACCCGATTTGGGCCAAGATGGAGTCGTGGCTCTCCACCTCGCGCGAGACCACCAACTTCACCTACGACCTCACCGACCTGAACCTCACCCACCTCGCGGGCTTTGTCAGCGGCGTCACCGGCGCGACGCTCGCGCGGGCCGAGGCCATGATCGCCGAACTCGCGGCCGACAGGGACGTCGCTGAGCATGTTCGGGTGCAGACGCAGAACGCCGGCCCCCGCGGCGAGCTGTCCGACCTCGTCGCCCGTTACGCCCGCCGCGCCGGCTGGTACGCCCTCGTCCGCCTCTGCAAGCCCCGCCTCGTGGTCGAGACCGGCGTCGAGAAGGGCCTGGGTTCGGTGGTCCTGTGCGCGGCCCTCCGCAAGAACGCCGCCGAAGGACACCCCGGTCGCTACCTCGGCACCGACATCGACACCGGCGCGGGCTGGATGCTCAAGGGCCCGTACGCCGAGGTCGGCAAGATCCTCTACGGCGACTCGATCGAGTCGCTCAAGGCCATCACCGACCCCATCGACTTCTTCATCAACGACAGCGACCACAGCAGCGACTACGAGCGCCGCGAGTACGAGACGATCGCCGGCAAACTCAGCGACCGCGCGATCATCCTCGGCGACAACGCCCACGTGACGCCTGAGATCTACAACTTCGCCAGGAAGTCCGGCCGCAAGTTCCTGTATTTCCAGGAGCGGCCCAAGGACCACTGGTATCCGGGTGCCGGAATCGGTGCGGCTTTCGGCAGCGAGAACCGCTAGGAAGAGCATGTCCGTCGCCGCCGCCAGCCCTCGCGACTCCGACGCTCGCTTCGTGAGCGATGGCGTGCACGCCCCGGTCACGATGGTCACGATCCCCAAGGGTTTCCGCGATCACGCCGGAGTGATCCAGACCAACGCGATTCACAGCTGGGTGAAGTTGGTACGGCCGGAGTCGCTGATCCTGTGCGGCGATGATCCGGGCGTTCGGGAGATGGCCGAGAGGACGGCATCGGTGCATCGGCCGGACATCAAGAAGACGGAACTGGGGACGCCCTTGGTGAGCGATGCGATCCTGCGAACGGCGCGGGAAGCGCGGACACCCTGGGTTTGCTATCTCAACGGCGACATCATGCTGGATTCGTCGTTCGGTCGGATGCTCGCGCGGGTGGACAAGTCGGTGCCGACGCTGATCGTGGGGCGGCGGATCGACGTCGACGTGACAACGGTGCTCGATCTGGATGCGCCCAACGCGGAGGCGATTCTGGCGGAGATCGCTGCGGGTGGAACGCTTTCGCCGAGCAACGCGATTGACTTCTTCTGCTTCACGCCGGGGCGCTGGGTAGAGAACATGCCCGAGTTTGCCGTCGGCCGCCCGGGCTGGGACAACTGGTTTGTTTTCAACGCGGTGCGTCGCGGCGTGCGGGTGATCGATGCGACAGGGCAGCTCCTGACGCTGCACCAGAACCACGGTTACGGGCATGTTCCCAAGGGGACGGGGCAGGCGTGGAACGGGCCGGAGGCCGAGCGACATCACCAGATCATCGGCTCGTGGTTTTGCTACTTCACGATCGACGATGCGACGCACGTCCTGCGGGCAGGCGGCGTGAAGTCGGCGATGAGCGTGAACGCGTGGAAGAGCCGCTGGAAGCGGTTCCGGCTGCGGACCTCGTGGCGGCATCTCATTCCGGAAGCGATGCGGGACGAGCGCGAGTCGATCGAGGTTCAGCCTGCGGGATGGCCGCGCACCAAGGTGCGGCTGCAGCGGATGTTCTTCGCGCTGTTCATCGCGGTGGTGCTGGTGCCGCTGCGGCTGGTACGTCGCGCGATCCACAGAGTGTGGTGGCCGCTGCGGGTCCGCGTACTGCGGCCGATCAAACGGTCGATCTTTGGGCGCAGGCCGGATATCGATGCGCTGCGAAGTGGCGACGAGTAGATTCGCTCTCGTTTGGCCGACGGTTGCAGCGGCACCGGGGTGCGGACGCGACGCCTTGCTGCTGCGTACGTCATGCGGAAGTGTCAGGCCTTGGCCCAGGGGCGGACGACGACGATGGTCTCGTCGTCGGGGCGCTGCGCCAGGCCGGCGAACTGACGGAGGCACCAGCGGATGTGCTCGGCGATGCGGTTGGCGCTGGCCTTTGGTTCCTGCTTGAGGATCTCGAGCAGGCAGGCGCGGAGTCGCTTCTTGCCGAACTTCTCGCGCCCGAAGTTCACGGTGTCGACAACGCCGTCGGTGTAGGCGACGAGGACATCGCCGGCGTGCATGTCGTAGACGGCGCGCTGGTAGCGCTGGCTGCGGTCGATACCGACGACCATGCCGCCGACGGAGAGTTCGTCGATGTCGGCGGGGCCGGGTGCACGATGCTCGGGGACGCGGACGACGATCGGTGGTTCGTGTCCCGCGCTGCAGTAGGTGAGGCGCAGTTTCACCGGATCGAGCACGCCGTACCAGAGCGTGGCGAACTCGTTGTCGAGGGTGTCGCGGCAGAGAGCGATATTGACGCGGCTGATGACCTCGTCGAGGTCGTAGACGCCTTGGGCGTGAGCGCGGAGGCTGGCACGCACCGCAGACATGAGCAGCGCGGCGGCGATGCCCTTGCCGACGACGTCGCCGACGACGATGCCCAGGTGGCTGGAGAGGTTGATGAAGTCGTAGAAATCGCCGCCAAGTTCGAAGGATGGTTCGTACTTGGCCGCCACGTCCAGGTGTGACCATTCCTTGGTCATCGACGGGACAAAGCGCGGCAGCATGCGGCGCTGCACGTCGGATGCGAGGGCGAGCTGGCGCTGGAGGCGCTGGTCTTCTTCCTGCATCTTCAGCAGGCGTGCCTGCTGCACGGCGACGGCGGCCTGGGCGGCGATAGCGCGGAGCACGCGCCTGTCGCTCTCGTCGAACGTTCGCGGCAGGCGGGCGTACAGGCGCATGACGCCGATGGGGCGACCTTGGAAGGCAAGCCCGGCGTGGATGGCGGCGCCCAAGCCCTCGACGATGAGACGCTGGGGTTCGAGCACGCGGGAGTCGCTGGCAAGGTCTTCGCTGACGACCAGTTCGCCGCCGATGGACATGCGGTCGAAGATGCGGTCCTGGGAGAGCGGACGCGGGTCGTCGAGCCAGTCGCGGCTGAGGCCTTTGCTGGCGATCAGGGAGAGGTTCTCTTCGGTCGGTCCGGAAAGTTCGGAGACTTCCTCGGTTTCTTCGGGGACGAGAACAACGCTGCCGCAATCGAGTTCGAGCACGTCAAGTGCGAGTTCCAGCGCGACCTGCAGCACGCGATCGACGCTCATCGACCGGGTGAGCATGGTGCTGAGCTTGAAGAGGGCGCTGGCTTCCTTGACGCGGTGACGCAGGTCGAGTTCGTGCTCGCAGAGTTCGCCCGCGGTGCCGGCGAGAAGGGTGACCGCCCGCTCGAGGATCTCGCGGCTCTCGCCGGAGGTTCCGGGGCCGACGCGGAGCGAGCCGATGCGGGTGCTCGAGACGACCAGGGGCACACTGGCGGACCCGTCGGGCGTCTGGGCGGGTTCGTCCTCGACGATCCAGGTGCGTTCGGTGGTGCCGACCTTGATGATGCGGCCGCGGACGTCGAGCAAGTCGACGCGGACGCCGCTGAGGCGTGAGAGCTGGTCGCAGAGCTTGACGAGGGACCCGTCGGAGAGGAAATCGGTGATCGAAAGGCGCTGGGTGGTGCGCGAAGCGGGGTGTGCGGGGTCGGCGTGTTGCAACGCGCCGGCCGCCTCGCGGAGGCGCTGGGCGGGGTTGTCGTCGTTCTCGGTTGGCAGGGGTGGCTCGACGCCGGGGGCGTGCATTGGACAGAAGTTTACGCCCCCTGATCGACAGGGCACGTCGCTGGCTCAGGCGGCGCGGACCATGGTGAGCAGCGCTTTGGGCACGCTCGAGCCAGTGTTTTCGCCCGCGGCACGCACTACGTCCGCAAATGTCGCTTGGCGTGCGTCATCGGGCTCGTCGAAGGCAAGAACTTCGAAGCCGGCGCTTGCAAAGTCTTCGCGCGAAAATGGCGAGCGGCCGTCGGCGCCGGGGCCGACTTCGGCGGGATCGAAGGTGTTGTAGATCACGCAGAGCCCGCCGCGGCGGAGGGATTCACGCACGACGCGGAGGAATGCGCGGTCGTCGAGTTCGAGCCGGACGTTGGGTTCGTGCGCGTACTCGGCGTTTGGATGGACGTAGCCGTTCTTGAGGGTGTTGCGGCTCAGAATGAGGTCGAGACTCTCGGGCTCGGGCGTCCAATCGGTGCCGATGCGCCCGCGGGAGACTTCGATCGAGCCAGACACTGCAGCGGGATTGGTCTTCGCCTTGACGGCACGGATGGCGCCGGTATCGCTGGCTTCGCCGTACATCGCGATGGGGAAGGTGTCGGTGTCGATGCCGAGGGTGCGGGCACCGAGACAGGCCATAAGCCGCAGGGGAAGGATGGTGGCGTAACCGATGTCGAGAACGCGCAGGCCGGCGAGCGACGAAACGCCGGTGCGAGCGAGGGCTTCGACGAGGGGCCAATAGGCGAGGCCGTTGCCGTAGCGCCCGTCGTAGTAGGCACGTTCGTCGAACTCGCGAGAGAGCAGCAGCGAGCGATGCTCGGCGGGGAGTTTCATGACGGCAGAGCGGGGGAAGAGATCCTTCTTTGCAGGGTACTGGTAGAGCCGCCGAGGCTGGATCCACGGCAACGAGCCGGTTGCATCGAGCCAGTCACGTGCGAGATCGGAGGATGCGTGCACGCGGAGCTTCTTGGCGAGGGCCTGCAGCCGCGCGACGTGGGAACCGGGTTTGCTCGTTTGCTCTACCGCCAAGCGCATCGCCTCCGATTCGTCGCTTCGATTCCAACCTCTCAGCCCATGCCGTTCACTCGGTGCCGTACATGCGATCGCCGGCGTCGCCGAGGCCGGGCTCGATGTAGCCCTTTTCGGTCAGGCCGCGGTCGAGCGCGGCGGTGTAGACCATGACGTCGGGGTGGTCCTGGAGCAGACGCGAGACGCCCTCGGGCGCGGCGACGAGGCAGATCATGCGGAGATCGCGGGCGCCCTCGTCGCGGAGCATCTGGATGGCGGCCGCGGCACTGCCGCCGGTCGCGAGCATGGGATCGACGAGCACGACGGGGCCGGCGTCGAGACCCTTGGGCAGGCGCTTGAGATACGCGACGGGTTTCAGGGTCTTCTCGTCACGGGCGATGCCGAGGTGACCCACGCGGGCCTCGGGCATGATGGTGAGGATGCCCTCGACCATGCCCAGCCCGGAGCGGAGCACCGGAACGACGGTGATGGTCGCGCTGAGGCGGCGGGCCTCCGTCTCTTCGAGGGGCGTGCGGATTGTGACAGGAGCGGTGGGGAAGCTGCGGGTGACTTCAAAGACCATCAGCCCGGCGATCTGCGAGAGCAGGGCGCGGAAGGGACGGTGGCCGGTGGTCTCGTCGCGGATCCAGGAGAGTTTGTGCTGGATGAGCGGGTGATCGAAGACGACGAGGTTGGGATACTGCGGGTGGCGCGTGGGCATCGGGCAAGGATATGTTGGACGTGGCGGACCCCTGAAGGCGTGCCTCAATGCGACGGCTTGGCGTTGCCGGGGCGGCGTGTGACCTTGCGGGAGCGGGCGTCGAGGATCGTGCCGACGTCGGCAAGGGAGGCATCGGCCTTGGCGAGGGCGACGAGAGCGAAGTAAATCAGGTCGGCGGCCTCGTTCGCAGCGGCGGAACCTGTGCCCCGGGAATCTGGCTTCGAAGGATCGAGGGCTGTCGCGAGCTCGCCGGCTTCCTCGATGAGCTTGGCCCGGAGCAGCGCGGGGTCGTCAAGCAGACGCCGGGTGTACGAGCCCGCCGGCGCCTCGGCGAGTCGCTGGCGGATGGTCCCTTCGAGAGCGGCGAGTCCGGCGTGGTTGCCCCAGCAGGTGTCGGTCTTGAAGTGGCAGAAACCATCGCCACGCTGGCGGACGACGAAGCGGAGCGCATCGCGGTCGCAGTCGAGATCGATGCGGAGCAGTTCCTGGGTGTCGCCGCTGGTCTCGCCCTTGACCCACACGCCGCGTCGGCGGGAGTGGTAGACGCCGCGTTGCAGCTCGACGGCCTTGGCCACGGACTCGCGCGAGGAGTAGCACAGGCCCAGCGCGTGGCCGAGCTCATCGACGACGACGGTGGCGAGCAGGCCGTCGGGGCGGTCGCTGGTGGTGGGCGCGAGGATCGCATCGTCGAGCGTGAAGCGGCCGGTGTAGAGGCCCATGCCGACCTGCGCATCGGCGCCGAGGCGGTCGATGATGCCGATCTCGTCGGCGGTGGCGATGCCGCCGGCGATGGTGACGCGCGGGGAGTCGGGCCGACCCGTGTCAGCAGCCTTGACGAGGCGTTCGATCTGGGCGGTGTCGATGCCGACCATGCGGCCCTCACGCTCGACGAAGGTGATGAGGAAGCCGCCGACGTGATCGCGGAGCCGCGCGATGCGGTCTTCGACCTTCTCACCGGTGCCCTCGCGCCAGCCCTTGACGACGACCTCGCCGTGGTTGCAATCGACGGCGGCGATGACGCGTTCGCGGGGGAGTTCCTTGAGGATCTCGGGCGTGGCGGCGGTGCCGAGGATGACCTTGGAAGCGCCGGCATCGAGCCAGCGGATGGCGGCGTCGACGCTGCGGATTCCGCCGCCGACGCGGCAGGGGGCTTGCTTGACGAGCTCTTCGATGAGCGCCGCGTTGCTGCCGGTGCCGATGGCGGCGTCGAGGTCGATGACGGCGACCTCGCCCGCGATGGAGAAGCGGCGAAGCAGCGGTCGCGGATCGCCCGCGTCGAGGGCCTTGTCGCGCCCGCCGACGAGTTGGACGGTGGAGCCGCCTTGAAGATCGATGGAGGGGATGACCATGGGCTTGAGGAAGTGCGAAGTTGAGGAAGTGGGAGCTGTGCGGGGGATCGGGTCGTCAGAATGTCACGGTGTCGTCACGCACGCGGACGCCCGCTTTGGCGAGGGCCTCTTTCACTTGGCGAACGGTGTAGTGGCCGTCATGAAAGATGGACGCCGCGAGCACGGCGTCGGCGCCGGCTTGGAGGGCTTCGATGAGGTGCTGCGGACCGGCCGCGCCGCCGCTGGCGATGACGGGGACGGTGACGGCGCTGGAGACAGCGCGGAGCAGATCGAGGTCGTAGCCCGCCTTGGTGCCGTCGCGGTCCCAACTGGTGAGGAGGATCTCGCCGGCGCCGAGATGGGTGGCGTTGCGTGCCCACTCGATCGCATCGAGCGGGCGGCGGTCTTCGCCGCTGCGGATGACGACGTGCCAAGAAGTGGGTTGAGATGAGACGATCGCGGCGGTGGCCCCACGCTTGCGCGTGGGGTTCGTCTCGGGAGGCTCGGTGCGTGCGGCATCGATGGCGATGACGATGCACTGGCGACCGAAGCGCTCGGCGAGTTTGGTGAGCAATGCTGGGTCGAGCACGGCGGCGGTGTTGACGCCGACCTTGTCGGCGCCGGCGTCGAGGAGGCGTTTGGCGTCGTCGCTGGTGCGCACGCCGCCACCGACTGTGAGCGGGATTGAGAGAACCTTGCGAACACGCTTGATGGTGTCGGTCTGGTTGGCACGGCCCTGCGGCGTTGCGGAAACATCGAGGATCACGATCTCGTCGGCGCCCTCGGCTTCGTAGCGGGCCGCGAGTTCGACCGGATCGCCGGCGTCGCGCAGGCCCTGGAACTGCACACCCTTCACGACGCGGCCGTCGCGGCAATCAAGGCAGGGGATGACGCGCGAGGTGAGCATTACGCCGCTCCTTTCTTGGGAGCATTGGCATGATTGGAAGGCGATTCGTCGTACCAGCGCTTCAAAAGTGCGGCACCCCAGCGGCCGGAGAGCTCGGGATGGAACTGGCAAGCGAGGACGCCCGCGCGCTCGATGGCGGCGCAGAAGCGGACGCCGTAGGTCGTGGTCGCGGCGTTCCAGCCTTGCGGCACCTCGCGGAGGCAGTAGGAGTTGGCGTAGTACGCGAAACCGTCGGTGAGAAAGCGCGAGCCCTTGGGCGCTTCGACGTGATTCCAGCCGAGTTGCGGAACGCGCTGCGTGGTCGGGCCGCTCGGTGTGGTGAGGTGATCGGGCAAACGGGAGACGGTCGCTTTGAAGACGCTCAGGCCCCGTGCGCCGGGCGATTCGTCGCTGGCGGACGCGAGCAGCTGCAACCCAAGGCAGATGCAGAGCGTCGGACGCCCGGAGGCGAGGCGTTCGCGCAGCGCGGGGACGAGCCCCTCGGCCTCGAGCAGCCGCATCGCCGCGCCGAACGAGCCGACGCCGGGAAGCACGAGCCTCGGAGCTTCGCGCACGTCGCCTTCGCTGGTGGTGAGAATCGCCTCGATGCCGAGGCGCTCCCAAGCGGCGAGCACCGATGCGGTGTTGGCGGTTCCGGTGGAGATGATGTGGAGGGGATTGGGCACGAGTGAAGGGAGGAGGTGTGAGGACTGAGGACTGAGGTGTTCGGTCTTTTGGTGAACGGGGTTGCGCCTCCTCTCCCCGCGTGCGGGGAGAGGACGATTTGAGGCGGAGCCTCAAGTCAGGTGAGGGGGAGTCGCGGGAACCAGCGGGTCACAGGACTCCCTTCGTGCTTCGGATCTCGTTGCTTCCATCGCGGGCGAGGGCTTGGCGGAGCGCGAGGGCCAGCGCCTTGAACGCGGCCTCGGCTTTGTGGTGTTCGTTGTCGCCGCGGAGGACATCGACGTGGACGCTGGCGCGGAGGTGCACCGCGAGGGACTCAAGTACGTGGGTGAGGTTCTCCGCGGCGACCTCGCCGATCTTGCCGCGGCGGAGACGGAGATGGATGCTGGGCAACGGACGTCCCGAGAGATCGACCACCGCCCGGGCGAGGGCTTCGTCGAGCGGGGCGTAGGCGTATCCGAAACGGACGATGCCGGCGCGGTCGCCGAGGGCCTGGTCGATGGCTTTACCCAGCGCGATGGCGACATCCTCGGCGGTGTGATGGTCGTCGATGTGCAGATCGCCGCGGCAGGTGAGGGTGAGGTCCAGCCGCGCGTGATGGGCGAGGGCCGTGAGCATGTGATCGAGGAAGCCCAGGCCGGTGGAGATCGAGACCTTGCCCGTGCCGTCGACGTTGAGCTCGAGGGCGATATCGGTTTCCTTGGTCTTGCGGGCAACGATGGCGCTGCGACCGCGGGGAGCGGAGCCTGAAGCGAGTGACGGCTTGGTTGTCTTCTTCTTGCGATCCACTCGGTGTTCTCCGTGATCTCTGTGGTGCGGTCTGTGGGACGTGCCGCGGGTTGCGTTCGGTCAGCGTGATTGTGCGACGCCGAGGACTTCTTGAAGCGCGGTAGCAAGGCGTGAATAGTCGCGTTCGTTGCCGGGGCAGGTGATGCGCAGGCAAGGGTCGAGTGAGACGCCGTCCATCAGCACGCGGCCGGGATAGCCACGGACAGCGATGCCCTTGCGGGCCAGTTCGTCCTGCACACGGCGGGCGTCGGGGAACTGGGCGAAGACGAAGTTTCCCTGGCTGGGCCAGACTTCCACGCCAGGGGCACGTGCCAGCAGCGCACCGAGCGCAGCGCGTTCCTGCTTCACACGCTCGATGAACGCGTCGACGACGGTGCGGCCTTCGGCGAACCAGCGGGTCGCGATCGCGAGCGAGGAGCTGGCGCACGTGTACGGCCCGGCGGCGGCCCGCAGCCACTGGATCGCATCGGTGTGGCCAACCGCGTATCCGACGCGCAGTCCCGCGAGTCCCCAGGCCTTGCTGAATGTGCGGGTCATGAGCACGTTTGGTTCTTCGAGGATTCGGCGGCCGAAGGAATCGTTCGAGACCTCGCCGTCGGCGAACTCGCAGTAGGCCATGTCAACCAGAACGAGCGCGTGGCGGGCGGCGCGGGCGACCGTAATCACATCGTCGAGCGTTGCGGGCACGCCGGTGGGGTTGTTGGGCGTGACGATCGCGATCATCGCGGTGGAAGGGGTGATGGACGAGAGCACGGCTTCGCGGGGGAATGTGCCGCGCATCCACGCGAGCGAGCGCACGGCGGCACCGACGAGTGCCGCGTACTTGGGGATCATCTCAAAGGTCGGCAGGGGCAAGATGAGTTCACGTCCCGGCGCCAGCACCGCGCGGCAAGCGCGGTCGATCGCATCGTCGGCACCCGCGGTGACGAGCACGCGGGACGCATCGACGCCGAAGCGAGCTGCCAACGCCTCCTGTAGAGGTGTCGCGTTGGGATAGCGGCGCACCGCGTCGGGCATGGCGTCGCGCAGGAACGCCGCGAGCTCCGGCGGCGGGACCAATCCCTCGTTGGCATCGAGGTGCAGATCGATCACGTGGCCGGTTTTCGGCACGCTATACGCCGCCTTGCCCGCGAGGAGCGGGGCGGGCGTCACCGAGATGGGCTGAAAGTTGCTCATGAGCGACGAGAGTTCGGACGCGAAACGGTTCTCTGGTTCGTTGGAATCACGGGACAATCTGCGACAGGGTCGAGACCACGATGTCCGAGCCGCCCTGCTTCTTGAGTTCGGGGATCAGTGTCGGCAGCATGTCACGCGGCACGGCGGACTTCACCGCGTAACCCGCCTCGCCGTGGAGCGGCGAGATCGTCGGCTCGCGCATGCACGGCAGCACCTTGCAGACCGCCTCGAGTCGATCACGCGGCACATTCAGTTCGATCATCACCCGCTTGCGGGCTTCGAGCACGGCCTTCAAAATCAGCACAAGTGGTTCGATCATCGCGCGCTTGGCCGGGTCCTGCATCGCTCGCGGGTGGGCGTAGAGCCGGGTCGAGGACCGCTTCACCTCGCCGACCACGTGCAGCCCGTTGGCCGCGAGCGTCGCGCCGGTGGCGGCGACATCGACGATGCAGTCCGCGTCTTCGGGCGGGAAGACTTCGGTTGCTCCAAAGGAGCGCACGAAGCGGGCGTCGATTCCCTGCGACTGAATCCATCGCGTCGTCAGCTGCTCGAATTCACTGGCGATCAGAAGCGGACGCCCGGGACCGGAGTGCGGAAGCTTGCCGTCTTTGAGCAGCTCGGCCGGAGCGGCGGCAACAAGCCGCACAGGGTCCAGACCGGTGTCGAGCAATTCGACGACCTCGGCGTTGAGTTCATCGACCCAGTCGGCGCCGGCGAAGCCGATGTCCCGCGAGCCGACATCGAGCATCTCGACGATGTTCTGGGGCTTGAGGACCTTGGTGTCAAAGTCGGGGAGGGAGATCGTCGGGCGGTAGCCGCGGGACGAGGCCTTGACCTTGATGCCGGCGTCGTTGAGGAGTTGCAGGACGCCCTGCTCCATGCGGCCCTTGGGAAGTGCGAGTTGGATGGTGGTCATGGGGAAAAGTGGGAAGGGGTGAGGGATGAGGTTTGAGGAAAGGCAGAGGACGGAGAACAAAGCCAACCGGAAAAGAAAAAACGCCGGGCGGGGCCGGCGTTGTGCGAGGTCGTGGTCGGGTGTGACCAGAACATCACCGGCGTCCGCGGGGCGGATGAGCGTGGTGATGATGGGCGTGGGCGAAGGTCACGAGAGGAGTCTTTCGTCCCGGCTCGGGGAAGTCAAGTCTGGTGAAGATGATCCCGGGCCGAAGCAGAGACGGATTCGCCCTTTCTCGGTGTTCGGAGGCGTGTGCCGTCGTTTTCCGCAGGGATCACGACGGCGCGCGAATCCATTCACAGCACGAACCGCGTCACGATCTGCACCACGATCAAGGCGTGCACGCCGGCGATCAGATCGTCAATGAGGATGCCGATGCCCCCTTTCAGACGCTGGAGCTGGCGGGCTGGCGGCAGCTTGATGATGTCGAAGATGCGGAACGCGACGAACGCGAGCGCGAGGGTGAGCAGTGTGTGGGTGGTCGTCGATGTCGCAACAGCGGGCAGGAAGAGCAGCGGGATTGCTTGCCCCGCAGTCTCGTCGGCGACGGCCTGGCCGGGGTCCTTCTTGCCAAACGCGGCTTCGGCTTCGCGGCCGCCGAGGACGCACGCGATGCAGAAGACCAGCATCCAAGCGAACAGCACCGCGTGGTACAAGACCGGCGCTGTGGCTGGCCCGATGCCCGCGAACATGAGCGCGGCGGCGAGAACGACGGTGGGCATCGAGCCCCACGTGCCGCTTGCGGGACGCATGTGCCCGAGGCCGAACGTGGTGATAAGGAGCAGGCGGGGCGAGGGCATGATGAGCTATCGGCCCGTGGCGGTCGCTTGCATCGCCCGCAGGGCATACGGCACGATCGACGCGGCGGTGACGAGCACGGCGGTCCAGACCATCACATCGATGACGGTGCGCCACAGGGTGCCGGGCGTGGCGGGGAAAAATGCGAGGATGAGGAAGATGGTGAGGATGCAGGCGCACTGGGCTGCCATCTTGGCTTTGCCGCTGAGCGAGGCGGAGAAGTCGATGCCGCGGCTTTCGAGGACGGCGCGGATAAGGGTGACGAGCAGTTCACGAGAGAGGATGACGATCGCCATCCAGGGCAGGACGCCGCTGATCTGAAAAGGCGTGCCGCTGGGGAGTGTGACGTCGAAGGCGGGTCCGGCGAGCATGGCGAAAGCGCCGACGACGAGGATCTTGTCGGCGAAGGGATCCATGATGCGGCCGTACTTGCTGACAATGCCCCAGCGGCGGGCGAGCATGCCATCGAGCAGGTCGGTGAGAGCCCCGAGGCCAAAGAGCAAGAACGCGAGGAGCATGGCCGTAGTCGGTGGCGCAACATCCTGTGCCAACTTGGGATAGCGCCAAAGGGAGAGCTGGATGATGAGCCCGATAGCGAGGAAGAGTCGTGCGGTCGTGAGGGCGTTGGGGATCGCCACGTGCCAACCCACCGGCTGAGGCAGGGCAGTGGGGGGGCGGGTTGCGATGGCGGGCGTTGGGTCCACGCAGTTCAAGCGTACCGCGCAGGCATGGCCGGGGCGCGACACATGGGGAACGAAACACGGGTCGGGACGGGGATCGGCGGCCTTGGTTGGTTGAAGCATCCCCGTCGCGTCACTATCCTCCACTCTTCTATTGGGAGAGGGTGTCGGGAGGGGGGTGTTGGGGGCGGGCGATCGCGGGTATGTTCTGCGATCGGGTGTTTGGCATGATCAGAGGTCGGAAGTTCCTCCGGCCGCGGCGTCCTTGGGCGTCTCGGCCAATCCCGGGCTCGGCCCGAGGGGTCGGCGTTGGATCAAGTGATCAACCCACTGGCCTTGTACGGAGCGTGTGCGCTGGGCGCCATTGGCGTTTTGCTCGCCCTGCCCCGGCGTGACGGAAAGAACCCGCAGATCCTCGGTGCGGTCATTGCATCGCTCGCGGGCGGCATCGTGCTCTTGGCGATGGGCCTGAAGGCCGGGGGGCTCTTCGGCGTCGGGTATTCGCCCTCGGTCTACTTCTATGTCTTTGCCCTCATGGCGCTTGGGGCGTCGCTGCGGGTCATCACGCACCCGCGGCCGGTCTACGCGGCGTTGTACTTCGTGCTGTCGATCTTGGCCACCGCGGGTTTGTTCCTGATTCTGTCCGCGGAGTTCATGGCGTTCGCTCTGGTGATCGTGTATGCGGGCGCCATCCTTATTACGTACCTCTTCGTGATCATGCTCGCGACCCAGGCCCCGACCGAGGACCTGGAGAACGCCCTCACCGAGTACGACACCGCGGCCCGCGAGCCGGTGATCGCGACGGCGTCGGGCTTTGTGCTGCTGGCGGTGCTGACCACGCTCATGTTCCGCGGCGTGGGCGAACTGCCCAAGGCTCCGACGATCAACGGCCAGTCGCTGCTGGCCGAGATGCCCCGCAAGATCGAGGCGGCCCTGCTGGCTTCCGGCAAGCTGCCCACCGGTGCAAAGGTGACTTTCAACTCGGACGGTGACGCCAAGGTCGATTTCGAGAAGCGAACGGTGGAGATCAAGACCGCCGACGGCCAGTTGCAGGCGGTCGAGCTTCCGGCGGACCTGAGCGTCACCAACACCGAGATGGTGGGCTTCAACCTGTTGCGGGATCACCCGGGCTCGATCGAGATCGCGGGCGTGATCCTGCTGATGGCGATGCTCGGCGCGGTGGTGCTCAGCCGCAAGCAGGTGCAGCTTGATGAGGACGCCAAGGAGCGACACGCGAAGTTGCTCTCGGCCGAGTTCACGCAGGGCGCGGAGACGAATCCATGATCGAGACCGTGACCCTTGCCCAGGCCGGCTTCCCCGCGGCGATGCACCAGATCACTCTGGCGCACTACCTCTTCATCTCCGGCGCCATGTTCATGCTGGGGCTCATCGGGTTCCTGACCCGGCGCAACCTGATCATCACGTTCCTGTGCACGGAATTGATGTTCCAGGCGGCGGGGCTGGCGCTCGTGGCCTTCAGCCGCTTCCACATGAACATGACCGGCCAGAGCTTTGTGATCTTCATCGTCACCGTCGCGGCGGCCGAGGCTGCCATGGCGTTGGCGCTGGTGGTGCTGCTGTTCCGCAAGCGCGAGAGCCTCGACGCGGCGGAGTGGCAGGAGATGAAGGGTTGAAGTGGCAGAGCGACGCAGTGGCACAGTGACACAGTGAGGAGCGCGCCCGGCGCGAGCAACCTTGACGACTCTTTCTATGCTGACATCGGACTCATTGCTGACGCTCGGTGCCGCCACGGCCGCTAAGGCGCCGATCATCGCTGGCGATCCGCTCGCGCTGCTCATCCCGGCGATGCCGATCCTCGGCGTCATCATCTGCACGCTGTGCGGGATCTTCGGCGTGCGGAACAAGCTTCCGGCCTTTGCGACGGTGCTCTGCCTGGCGGTGTCGTTCGCGGTGACCGCCAAGCTGTTCATGGGGCATGACGGCGGGGTGTCGATTGCGACCGGGTTTGAGTGGATGTCCTTGGCATGGGGTGAAGGGCAGGGCCAGCGACTGGTCGCGGATTTCTCTCTGTACCTCGACAGCCTCACGATTCTGTGGATGCTCTTCGTCACCGGCCTGGCGACGCTGATCGCGCTGTACGCCAGCGAGTACATGAGCCATGACGTCGGTTTGGGTTACTGCCGCTTCTTTGCCGCGTTCAATCTGTTCGTCTTCAGCATGGCGTGTCTGGTCATGGGCGACAACATGCTGCTCTTGTTCCTGGGCTGGGAAGGCGTGGGTCTGTGCTCGTACCTGTTGATCGGGTACTTCTACAAGAAGCCCTCGGCGGTGGCGGCGGCCAAGAAGGCCTTCATCATGAACCGCATCGGCGACGTCGGGCTCATCCTCGGCGTCATGCTGACGTTCGTGCACTTCGGCAGCATCGAGTACCGCGAGATCTTCGCCGCGTGCCAGCCCTATATCGATTTGGCCAAGGCCGGGAAGTTCAACGAGATCCCCGCGATCGTGCAGCTCATCCCGATCCTGCTCGCGGTCGGCGCGTTCGGAAAGAGCGCCCAGCTCCCGCTGTACGTCTGGCTGCCGGACGCCATGGAAGGCCCGACGCCGGTGTCGGCCTTGATCCATGCGGCGACGATGGTGACGGCGGGCGTGTACCTGGTCGCCCGCACCTATCCGCTGTTCCTCCTGAGCGAGTATGCGTTGCCGATCGTGGCGTGGACGGGGGCGCTGACAGCGCTCGTGGCCGCGACCATCGGCATGGCCCAGTTCGACATCAAGCGGATCATGGCGTACTCGACGGTGTCGCAGCTCGGCTACATGTTCGCGGGCCTGGGTGTGCTGACGAGCACCGGCGCCGCGTTCCACGTTGTGACCCACGCCTTCTTCAAGGCCCTCTTGTTCCTCTCCTGCGGCGCCATCATGCACGGCTTTGCCGGTCAGCTCGATCTCCGTAAGCTCAGCGGCGTCGGCTTCATGAAGGGCTGGGGCGTCGTCGGTCTTGGCATGTTTGTCGGCTGCATGAACCTCGCCGGCTTCCCGTTCACCGCGGGCTACTTCAGCAAGGACATGATCCTCGCCGAGGCCTTTGTGACGCCGGGCATGGCCCCGATCGGCTGGATCCTGCTGCTGACCGCGGGCATGACCGCGTACTACACCTTCCGCGTCTTCTTCCGCGTCGTCGTTGGTCCGATGCACTACGAGCCGGGCGATGAACTGCACCACGCCGAGGACGATTCGCACGGCCACGGGCACGGGCATCACGATGCTCCGGCGGCTGACGCGGCTCACGCCAGCGACGCGGCCCATGGGCACTCTCACACCCACGACGATCACGCTCATCACGAGCACGGCCACGGGGCGCATTTCCATCCGCACGCGCCGGGTTGGGCTATCAACACGG
Organism: Phycisphaerales bacterium; assembly: GCA_947459215.1. Lineage (GTDB taxonomy): Bacteria > Planctomycetota > Phycisphaerae > Phycisphaerales > UBA1924 > JAFEBO01. The sequence goes on along the minus strand of CANHCQ010000006.1, from coordinate 35,371 downwards.
TGCTAGCGACGCTGTCGGTGCTTTCGATCGCGGCGGCGGGCTTGTACTTCGTAAAATCGCCGTATGCCGGAGGGCACGCCCACGGCGGTGCGGTGCCGGGCATGGTCGAGCGTTCCTCCGCCGCGTTCGAGACGCCCTTCTCGCACCATGGGGCGGGTGGTGCGGGCGGTGAGTCGCACGACACGATCAAGGAAGGCGGCCACGAGGGCGCGGACGGCAAGGCCCCGACGCACGCGGCTGCGGGCGCTCCGTCGTTCGTTCCGACCGCGATCGCCAAGGCTCACGGTGCGGAGGCCCACGCGGGTTCGTTCTTTGGCTACGACCCGCACAAGGCCATGTACTACGTCTCCGGCGTCGTCGGCTTTGTCGGCATCTTCATCGCCTTCATCCTGCACTACGCCGGTCGTCGCACCGCCGCGACGGCGCGGGCCGATGCCTTGCTCCCCGCGGTCGGGCCCTTGGCGGGCTGGGCGCAGAACAAGTGGTACGTGGACGAGTTCTACGACTTCCTGATCCGCAAGCCGCTCTGGTTCTTCTCGAACGTCTTCTACATCTTCGACAAGCTGGTCATCGACGGTCTGGTCCGGCTCGTCGGCGGCATCCCGCGCTTCATCGGCGCGATGGTGCGGCCGACTCAGTCGGGCGAGCTGCACGGCTACGCCGCGGGAATGGCCGCGGGCGTGGCGGTGCTGCTGTTCCTGGTGTTCATTCTGACCATGAGGTGAGGAAGAGGCACTTGGCACTAGGCAATTGGCACTAGTGCAAGGCATCTCGGGATCGTTCGCTGGTCCGTGATTCGGTTGAAGTTCAGGCTGGATTTCCTAGTGCCTAGTGCCCCGTGCCTAGTGCCTTCCCCCGGAGTTCCCCGCGTGATGCTCGCGTCTCTCATCTTGATCCCGCTCGCGGTGGCGCTGGCCATCGTCGTGCTGCCCGCGGCGTCGGCCCGGGCCGCGGCGTTGCTCGGCACGCTCGCGGCGGCGGCGATGACGGTTGTCGCTCTCGTGCAGTTTGACTGGACGCAGGGCGGATTGATGCAGTTCCTGACCACGAAGGAATGGCTCCCGTCGCTGGGTATCAATCTCTCGTTCGGCGCCGACTCGATCTCGATGCTGATGATCGCGCTGACAGCGCTGCTCGGCCCGATCTGCGTGCTGGCCTCGTGGACGGCGATTACCGAGCGTGTGAAGACGTTCTACGCGTGGCTGCTCATTCTGCAAGCCGCGATGGTCGGCGTCTTCGTGGCTCGTGACCTGATCTTCTTCTACATCTGCTTCGAGTTCACGCTCATCCCGATGTACGTGCTGATCAGCCTCTACGGCAGCACGAACCGCAAGCGTGCCGCCACGACGTTCTTCCTGTACACCTTCACCGGCTCGGTGATCACGCTCGCCGGTCTCGCCTACGTCGCGTACTTCAACTCGACTCTGCCGGTCGAGACGTTCGCGGGCGCGGGGACGTGGACGTTCGACATCGACGTGCTCGAGAAGGCCGCCGCGAACCAGATGAGCCTCTCGCAGCAGTCCGTGGTGCTGCTCGCCCTGCTCTGCGGCTTCGCGGTCAAGGTGCCGCTCTTCCCGGTGCACACCTGGCTGCCTTTGGCCCACACCGAAGCCCCGACCGCGGGATCGGTCATCCTCGCGGGCGTGCTGCTCAAACTTGGCACCTACGGCATCTACCGCTTCGCGCTCGGCTACACGCCTGATGCATTCGTCTACTACGCCCCGGTGATCGCGACGCTGTGCATCATCGGCATCCTCTACGGCGGGCTCATCTGCTGGGTACAGACCGACGTCAAGAAGCTCGTGGCGTATTCGTCGGTGGCCCACCTTGGCTTCTGCGTGCTTGGCCTCGCGGCTCTGAACCACACGGGCATCCAGGGTTCGATCCTCTACATGATCAACCACGGCCTGTCGACGGGCGCGTTGTTCCTGCTCATCGGCTTCATGTACGAGCGGTACCACACCCGCAACATGAAGGAGATCGGGGGCCTGGCGGCGAAGATGCCGATCTGGGCCACGTTCATGGTCTTCTTCGTGATGGCGTCGGTCGGCCTGCCGGGGCTGAACGGCTTCGTCAGCGAGTTCCTGTGCCTGTTCGGCACGTTCCAGGCGAGCGACCAGTGGAGCAGCGGCATCTGGGGCAGCGAGAAGGCGTCGACGATCGGCGCGACGGTGGGCAAGCTCGGGCCGTGGTACGCCGCGGTTGCCGCGCTGGGTGTGATCATCGCCGCGATGTACCTGCTCATCATGGTCGGCAAGGTGGTCTTCGGGCCGCTGAAGGAGCCGGGTGGGCACGACGCACACGGCGGTCATGGCGGTGGGCATGGTGGGGGGCACGGTGGGGGGCACGGCAGCGACTCGCACACGCACCTTCCGGCGGATCTGACGGCTCGCGAGATCACGGCCCTGGTGCCGCTGGCGCTGGCGTGTCTCATCTTCGGCGTCTATCCCAAGCCGCTGTTTGACGCGTTGAAGGAGCCGGTGGACGACACGGTGAAGTGGGTGCACAAGATCGAGGCCCCGGCGTTGCCGGAGGGCAATGTGAATCCGAACATGATCGGTTCGGCTGAGGCCGTCACCCCGGTCGCGAATGCGGTGAGCAACGTGCAGGAGATCGCGCGATGATGGAACGCTTGGCCTATCTGTGGCCCGAGATCGCGGTCTTCGCGACGACCTGCATCGTGATGGTGCTGGGGCTGAGCCGCTCGCTGGCGGTGCGCAAGGCAACGGCACTGGTGTCGGGCCTTGGCTTGCTGGTCGCGTTGTACCTGGCGATCACGACGACGCCGGGGCGGGTTGGTGCTGGCCTGGTCGATCCGGCTCACGGGCAGTCATTCCTGCCCACCATGGTGCCGTTCGCCAAGTGCCTGATCTGCATCGTGGCGTTGATCCTCTTGCCGCTCTTGGCGGGCACGGTCGATCGCGCCGAAGAGGCTCGCATCGCCTCCGGCCGCGGCGTGTTCAACCCGCTGCGCTCGAATCGCGCCGAGTTCTACTCCTTCTTCCTCTTCTCGGTCACGGGCCTGCTCTTGGTCGCGTCGGCCGATGACCTGATCTGGTTGTTCCTGGCCCTCGAACTGACCAGCCTGCCGACGTACGTCATGGTCGCGATCTCATCGTCGCGGCATCGGGCTCAGGAAGCGGGCGTGAAGTACTTCTTCCTCGGCGCACTGGGTGCGGCGATGTTCCTCTACGGCTTCGCCCTGCTCTACGGCGCAACGGGCACCACGAACCTCAACAAGATCTACGACATCTTCACCGCCTCGGGCATCTCGACCCTGGGAATGCTGGGCCTCTTGATCACGCTCTTCGGGCTGTTCTTCAAGATCGCCGCCGTCCCGATGCACTTCTACACGGCCGACGTCTACCAGGGCGCCGCTCCCGGCGTCTCGGCGATGCTGGCGTTCATCCCCAAGACGGCGGGCTTCCTCGCCATTCTGCTCATCGTCGGCACCGTCGGCTGGCGCTTCGGTCCCGATGGCTCCGGCACTTCACTGCCCGAACCCATCCGCATCACGCTGTGGGTCGTGGCGGCGCTCACCATGACCATCGGCAACACGCTGGCGGTGATGCAGTCGAGCACCAAGCGCATGCTGGCGTATTCCTCGATCGCGCACTCGGGCTACATGCTCGTCGGCGTGATTGCCGGTCCCGGCGACGCGTCGTTCTCCAAGAGCGGCATCGCGGCCGTGCTCTTCTACCTGCTCGCCTACGGCGTGATGAACGTCGGCTGCTTCGCGGCCCTCGCGGCTATCGAGCGCAAGCCCAAGGCCGGTGAGGACGAGGCCCGCGAGATCGACCACGTGGACGACCTCCGCGGCATCTGCCGCTCCCACCCGGTGGCGGGCTGGACGATGGTGATCTGTGCTCTCAGCCTGCTGGGCCTGCCGCCGCTGCTTGGCTTCTTTGGCAAGCTGCCGCTGTTCACAAGCGCGGTGAGCGCGGGTGAGATCCCGCTGGTGATCGTGCTGGGCCTGAACAGCGCGATCGCGGCGTTTTACTACCTGCGTCTGATGGCCCTGCCGCTGCTTGAAGAGGCGCACCCGCGGGCCGAGGCGACCGAGGATGCTCCGTTCGCCGCTCGCCGCATCGCTGGCGTGGTCTCGGCCGGCGGCGTGGTGCTGCTGGCGGTCTTGGCGGGTCAGCTGATGACCCAGTCGGAGATCGCGGGCCGCTACATGCCCCAGTACAAGCCGGCGGCCGCGGTGGAATCGTCGCAGCCGAGCTTGATGGACGCGCTGCAGGCGGTGCCGGGTGTGACGGGCGGGCGCCAATAGTCAGTGGGACCGGCCTCCGGCCGGTCTGCCTTGAACTTCAAGCGACTGGTCGACCGGCCGGAGGCCGGTCCCACTGGTGCTTTGTTATCGCTTCGAAACCTCAAGCACCTTCGTGGCCTTGTCGGCGACGGCGGGAGTCGCGGGCGACGGCGTCGGTGCGGCGGGCTCGTCGGGCGTCAGCTTGGGCTTCACGCCGGACGCCGTCACGGCCTGGATGATCGCGGTCATGTCGCCGGGCGTGAGGGCCGCGGGGCGAATGCGCTGCAGGAGGCGATCGCGGGGGATGCCGGCCTCGAGCTTGGTGAGGCCCAGGTCGTCGAGCTTGGCGAGCAGGCCGCCGATGTTGGCCAGTTCCTGCCGCGTGGCGGCCTCGCCGGGGTCGCTGAGCAGTCGCTGCATGAAGCCCTGCAGCTCCTCGTCGGCCGACTTCGCGGTCGAGGACGCGATGTAGCGGTCCCACGATTCCTCAAAGGTCTGACGCAGCTCGGTGTCGCGGAGCTGCTCGATGCTGCGACCGTCGGCCTCGACCACGGTGCGCTTCATCGTCGCGTTGTAGGCCTTGGAGAGTTCGACCACGGCCTGCATCCACAGGCGGTCGGCGGTCACGACGTACTCGCGGTACTCAACACTTGGGCGGAGCTTCTGCGGCACGTTCACGTAGTAGCTGTACCCGGCGAACGAGGCCACGATCTCCTCGTTGGTTGCGCCGCGGACGGTCAGGCCGAGCTGACGAAGGAGTTCCTGATCGGCAGGATCGACGACCACGGACTGACGCACGCGGGCGACCTCGCCCAGGCGGGGCGGCTGGACGCTCTTGGTTTCGGCGACGCTGGTGGACGTCGGGCCGCGGGAGGCAAGGTCGAGGAAGAGCAGGAAGTTCGGCCCCAGCGGGCTGCCGACGCGCTGGTCGCGGAAGGTCGCGAGGTTGATGGCGCTGGGCAGTTGGCGATAGGAGAACGAGGCGAGCAGCGGATCGGGCCCGCCGCCGGCGGAGTAGCTGAACGAACCAGCGCCCGGCAGCAGAGTCGGGGTGCTGCTGAACGAAAGCGTGCCGCCAGCGACGATGTCGGTGCCGATATCGCCTTCGGCGGCGCCGGTGTTATTGAGCAGGTTGCCTGCGCCGCGGCTGGTGATCTGAATGACCGGGGCATTGACCGACAGATTGCCGAGCGTTGCGACGTCGCCAAGCACAATGGACGATGCGCCGAACAGGCCGAGCGAGCCGAGAGCGGTGAGCTTCTGGCCGGGCGACATGACGATGTTGTTGGCGACGATGGAGAACTGGTCGGCGGCGTTGACGCTGGCGGCGATCAGGCGGCCCTGGGCGTCGAAGCCCTTGCTGAGCAGGATGGTCGCGATGTTGGGCGTGCCGATCGCGCCGCCGAGGGTGAGGTTGTTGAAGCGCTGCGTGCCGGCGGGCGCGACCGAGGACTGACCGATGCTGCCGCCGATGCGGATCGCCGAGCCCTCGATCGTGGAGGGGGCGTTGGCGAGCAGCGAGAGGTTGGCGGCGCCCGCGGCGGCGGCGTCGGTGAAGACGTCGCGACCGATGAAGATCGCGCCGGTGTTGATCGTGGACGTGCCGCCGAGCGAGTCGATGCGGAGATCGCCGGCAAACCACGACTGGCCGCTGGCGAGTGTGCGGAGGCCGGCGCCGCGAAGCACGGTGGCGGCCGCGTTGCTGCGGAAGGTCGAGAGGGCGGCGTTCTGCCCGATGCCGTTGCCGAAGACAGCGGAATTGGACGCATTGACCAGCATCGAGGCGACGCCGGGGGCGGCGGAGTCGACGCTGCCGTTGAACTGGGCGTTGGCGGCGTTGACGGTGAAGTTGCCACCGAGGACGGTCGTGCCGCCGACGAACAGGCCCGCGGCGTCGATGGTGCGGGCGCCGATGGTGGTGAGGGCGTTGCCGAACGACGTGCCGCCGACGGTGCGGACGTTGCCGGCGAGCGTCGCGGGGCCGCCGACGATGAGCTGGGCAAGGTTGGTGCCGCCGACGCCGCCGAGGCCGATGTTGCTCGCGAAGCCGACGCCGGCCGGACCGTTGGCGATCATGCCGATGGTGTTGTTGGCCGCGTCGATCGCGCCGAGGTAGGCGAGCGAAGAACAGCTGAACACGCGGCTGCCCGCGGCACCCGTGAGCAGCAGGCCCGCAAAGCGCTGCGCGCCCGTCGTCGACATGTTGCCCGCGACGCGGCTGAGCGTCACGCCGGAGGCGTCGAGCGCGGTGAGGGCGCGGACGCTGCCAGCCCCGAAGTTGAAGTTCGTGGCATCGGCCACCAGCACCAGGGCCGAGTTCGCCGCGGCAGGTGCGGCGTCGAGCGTGCCGTTGAACGTGATCGTGCCGGCGCGGAAGTCCGACGGCCCGGCGATGAACGCGCTCTGGTTCACGATCATCGAACCGCCGGGGACGATGCGTACGTTGCCCGCGAAGGTCGAGGTGCCGACGCCGTTGATGGTCAGGGCGCTGAGCGCACTGCCGAAGCCAGCGCCGGTCCTGAACTCGCCGCTGCCGGTGTTGTTGAGCGTGAGGCTGCGGCTGCCGCCGGCGGAATCAACCGAGCCGTTGAACAGATAGCCATTGCTGTTGATGATCGTGTTGCCGAAGAGCCGCGTGGCACCGAGGACGCCGAACGCGCCACCGGCGTTGAGCGTGAGCGGGCCGTTGACGTCGAGGTTGCCGTCGAAGCCCTGGCTGCCGGCGGTGGTGGTGTTGGCGTTGAGGACGGTCAGCCCGCCGCCGGTGCGGTTGAGGAAGCCCAGAGCGCCCAAAGCGGGGATGCCCGAGCCGACGGTGCTGGCGAAGGTGACGGTGCCGGGGGCGGCGACGTTGAGACCGGCACCCGCGTCGGCGGCGACGGCACCGAGGAAGTCGATGGTGCTGGTGCCGCTCGCGATGTTCTTGTTGGCTGCACCCAACAGGCGGAGCGTGCTGAGGCGGATCGCGTCGCGGGCGGCAAGATCGGCGTGGAGGCGGGTGTCGGCGGCGAGCGCGGTGTCGATCGAGCGGAGCAGCGAGCCGATGCCGACGTTGCCGACAAACTCGATCGAGTTGCTGCCGGTGGAGGCGAGGGCGAAGGGGCCGCCGAGGCCGCTGTCGAGCGTCTGTCCGAAGCGGAACGTGCCGCCGTTCAGGTTGAGATCGCTGCCGAGCAGCACGGCGTTCTGGAAATCGGCGTTGCCGCCGGCGGTGGTGCGGACAAGCGTGTTGAGCGTCGTCGCGCCGCCGCCGTTCACCAGGATGGACTGCAAGGCATTGGTCTGTCCGATCGCGGCACCGAAGAGGATCGGGGACGCGCTGGTGACCGTGAGCGAGCGGGCGGGGCCGGCGTCGCCGTCGACGGTGTTGGTGAAGGTCGCGCCATTCGCGAGCACGGTCAGATCGTTGGCGAGGGTGCTGGTGCCGCCGATGAAGAGCGGGCCGCCCGCATCCAGCGTCTGTGCCGCGCCCTTGGAGAATGCCACGTTCCCGGCGAAACGCTGCTGGCCGATCGTGAAGGCGTCGCCGAGCAGCGAGGTGGCGCCGGAGCCGAGCTTCTGCAGCGAGGCGAGGCGTGCGCCAGCGGAGCCGATGTCGCCATTGAAGGTGGTGAGGCCCGAGGTATCGACGACCAGGTTGCGGGCGATCGGCGAGGTGATTGCACCCAGCGTGACGTTGCCGCCGAGGAGGCTGGTGATGGTGCTGTCGGCGTCGAGCTGCACGACGCCCAGGGCGATTCCCGCGTTGGTCGCGATGTCGCCGCCGACGCGGGTGAGGCTGGCGTTGTTGACGCTGAGCGAGGCGAGCGGGTTGGCGAGCGAGCCGACGGGGCCGGCGAAGGTGACGACGTTGGTGGTATCGACGATCAGATCGCGGGCGGTCCCCGGCGAGGTGATCGAGCCAAAGGAGATTGTGCCGCCGAGCAGGCTGGTGACGGTGCTGCTGGCGTCGAGCTGGGTGTCGCGGAGGGCGATCAGGCCGTTGGTGGTCACGTCGCCGCCGAGACGGACGAGGGAGGCGTTGTTGACGGTCAGCGACGCGAGCGGGTTGGCGAGCGAGGCGACCGGACCGCCAAAGGTGACGACGCCCGCGGTGTCAACGACCATTGCCCGAGCGATCGGCGAGGTGATTGTGCCGAAGGCGACATTGCCGCCGAGCAGGCTGGTGATGGTGCTGTTGGCGTCGAGCTGGGTATTGCCCAGAGCGATGGCGGCATTGGTGGAGATATCGCCGCCGATGCGGGTGAGGCTGGCGTTGCTGACGGTGAGCGAGGTGAGCGGGTTGGCGAGCGAGCCAACCGAGCCGCCGAAGGTGACGACGCCGCTGGTGTCGACCGCGAGGGCGCGGGCGACGGGGGCGGTGACGACGCCGAAATCAACGTTGCCGCCCGCGGTGCTGCGAACGAGGCTGTCGGCGTTGAGTTGCGTGGCGCCAAAGCGGGCGAAGTTCTGCGTGGTGACGTTGCCGCCGAGCACGGTCTGGGCCGCGTTCTGGGCGTCGAGGTTCAGCAGTTCACGCGTGCCGCCGACGGTGTTGCTAAACGTCAGCGTTCCCACGCCAAGGGTGTTCAGGGCGAAAGGTCCGCCAAGGGCGGAGTCAAGCGTCTGATGGAACGTGTAGCTGCCGTTGCGGAGGGAGACGTTGCTGCCGAGCTCGGCGGCGTTGCGGAAGTCGGCGTTGTCGGCGTCGATGGTCGCGTTGATCGTGGTCAGGCCGCCGCCGGAGACGTCGATCGTGCGGAGCGCGTCTGCGGAACCGATGGCCTGGGCGAACGTCACCGCGCCGGGGCTGGCGATGAACAGCTCGCCGCGATCGGCGGGCGGGAGAGCGGCTCCGGAATCGACGAGGCCGGTGAAGGTGACGCCGTTGGCGTTGATGTCGGCGCGGCGGGTGATCCGCGTGTTTCCGCCGACGCTGAAGAGACCACCAGCGTTGAGCGTGGACGGCCCGAGGATTGCGAGGTTCCTGTCGAACTGCTGCTGATTCGCGGTCGAGACGTTGGCCCGCACCGTCGTGTCGATGCGGCTGATCAGGAACGCGAGAGCCCGCGACTGGCCGACGTTCTGGGTGAAGTCCAGCGTGCCAAGGCCGGCGTTGCCCTTGAACTCGGCGCCGAAAGCGTTGGCGGCGAGCGAATCGAGCGTGCTGTTGAACGTGACCGGGCCGCCCTGGAAGACGGTGTCGCCGGTGAGGTTGACGGCGTTGTTGAACGTCGCGGTGGCTGCGTCCACGAGCGTGGTGACGCGGGTCTCGCCTCCGCCATCGACGAGCAGCGACGCGAGCGGGCCGGTGGCGCCGATGGTGGAGCCGAAGTCGATGAGGCCGGCGCTGGTGACGTGCAGGGCACGCGGGCCGCCGATGGAATCGACCGCCCCGCGCAGGTCCGCGGCACCGACGATCATGTCGACGTTGGTCTCGAGTTCGGACTTGCCGGTGATCGTGAGCGGGCCGCCGGCGTTGATGGTCTGGAGGCCGAGCTTGGCGAAGCGGACATCGCCGTCGAAGGACTGCTGGCCGACGGTCGTGGTGTCGCCGCGGAGAACGGTGGCCCCGCCGCCGCTGCGGAGCAGCTCGGCGAGCGAGCCTGTGCCAAGGAGGCCCGAGCCCACTGTGCTGTTGAACGTGACGAGGCCGGCGGTGTCGATCTCGAGGCCGGTCGTGTTCGTCGTCGCGCCGACGGCGTTGTTGAAGGTGATGTCGCCGCCCAAGGCGCTGAGCACGCGATTGCCCGCGAGACCCGCGGCCTCAAACGCGCTGTAGTCCTGGTTGCCGAGCGTGCTGATGTTGCCCGAGGCGATGGTCCGGTCGATCGCCGCGGCGTTGACGAACGCGAGCGAGCGGCCGGAGCCGACGTTGTTCTGGAATCGCAGCGTCGAACCGGGCGTTCCTGCGGTCAGGCCGAACGTGCCGCCGAGGCCGGAATCCACGGTGTTCTGGAAGGTGACGCTGGGGCCAAGGAACGCGACGTCGCTGTCGAGCACGGTGGCGTTGGCGATATCGATGAAGCCAGCGGCACCGGTGACGCGGACCGACTCGTTGAAGTGCGTGAGCCCGCCGCCGATGGCGCGGAGCGACTCGAGCGCACCGACCGAGCCGATGGCGCGGGTGAAGTTGATCTCGCCCGGCGAGTTCACGACGAACGCCACGCCCGAGGCGCTGGCGTCGACGATGTTGCCGAAGTACGCGCTGGCGGCGTTGATCTGGGTGGAGCGGCCGAGCGTTGTGGGTCCCAGAGCGGCGAACGCGCCGCCGGCGTCGAGGCTGGTGGCGGTGCCCCCGATGATCAGCGTGCCGCCGTAGGTCTGGTTGAGGTTGGTCAGAACGCGGGCGTTGACGGTGGCGTTGCCGGTGGTGAGCAGCGACGCGAGGGCGCGGCCCGTGCCGACCTCGCCGCCGAAGAGCACGCTGGGGCCGAGGACGGTCGCGTTGTAGAAGCCGGTGGTGTGCGAGTTGAGAGTGTTGTTGAAGGCGACGGTGCCGCCGGAGAAGGTGGTGTCGGCCGCGAGTTGGACCGCGCCGTTGAACGTGGTGTTGCCGCTGCGGACGAGGTTGCGAACGCGGGCCGCGCCACCGCCGGTGGTGGTCAGGCTGTTGAGCGCGAGCGCCGAGCCGATCGAGTTGCGGAAGTCGATGAGGCCGGGCGAGTTGACGGTGAAGTTCGCGCCCGCCGCGGCGGCGTCGACGAGGTTGCCGAAGATTGCGCTGGCGGCGGAGAGCTGGATAGTGCCCGCACCGACACGGACGCGGCCGTTGGTCGTGAACGCGCCCGCGAGCGTGAGATTGTCGTTCAGCCGCAGCGAGCCCGAGCCGAGCTGGAAGGTGACCGACGGGTTCAGCGTGGTGGCGCTGTCAACGCGGATGTCGCCGGACTGTCCGCCCTTCAGGAAATCGATGTTGGTCCAGCCGGCGCCGATGGTGGCGAGCTCGGCGGTGCTGAGAGCCAGAGCCCCGGCATCGCTGCTGCCCAGGGCGATCGCGCGGCCGCTGGTCTGGGTCTGGAACCGCAGCCGTCCGCCCGCGCCGGAGATCAGCGACGCGGTGGGATCAATCGTGACCGTGTCGGCCTTGATGAGCAGCGACTTGTTCGACTGCGCAAGATTGACGATCCGCCCGGCACCAACGTTGAACTCGCCGCGGCCGGCGAACACGTTGGCGTTGCCGTTGAGGTTGATCGACGACAGGAAGCGGATGCGGCTGCCCGCGTCGGCAAAGTCGTTGACGCGAAGCGTCATCGTCGGAGCGGTCAGGTTGATCGTGCCCGGGCCGCTGAACTCGAGCACGTTGGCCCGGAGCTCGAGGTTGTTCGTCGCGACGATGTCGCGGCTGTAGATGGCCTGCGTCGCCGCGTCCATCCGCACGTTGGCGGCGTTGAAGGAAGCGTTGCTCTCGATGCGGTCGCCGGACTTGATGACGATGCTGCCGGTGCCCGCGTCGACGCTCGAGCCGGCGCCGAGGAAGCGGATGTTGCCGGTGGAGGTCTGGATGTCGATGTTGCCGCCGCCGGTCGCGAGCGACTGGGTGGCGTCGAACGACGAGCCGCGGACGAAGATCGAGCTGGTGCCGCCGACGAACTGCGAGGCGATCGACTGCACGCTCACCGCGCCGGTGTGATTGAGGTTCACGCCCGCAGCGCGGATCTGGTTGTTGCTGGAGAAGTTGACACCACTGCTGGTCAAGACGCCCTGGCGCAGAAGCAACTGGGCGTTGACGTTGACGTTCCCGCCCGCGGCGAGGTTGAGGTTCAGGCCCGCGCCCGCCGCCGCGTTCTGGTCGACGATGCGCTGGTTGATGATGATGTTGCCCGCAGCCAGCACGTTGAGCGTGCGGATGAGCACGGGGCTGGCGGGCGGCGGGAGATCGAAGATCGCGTTGAACGTGATCGTGCCCGTGCCCGCACCGACCGTGCCGACGGTCTTGATCGTGACCGTGCTGCTGGTGGTGAAGGCGTTCTTGAGGTCCTCGACCCAGAGCTTCGACGCGCCGCCGGTGGGCGTGAAGATCGGGCCGCCGCCGACATCGACGGTCGGAGCCGCGGCCACGATCTCGATATCGAGCGGGTCGATGAGCCAGGTGCCGTCGATGCCGAGCAGGGCGCGGGCCGCGGTATCGGGCGTGCCCTTGAGCGACAGCCATCCACCGGAGGTTTCGATGAAGCCGCCGTTGCCGGCCTCGACGCCGCCACGGGCCTGCAGGCGGCCGAACGAACGCGTCGCGTTCTGCGAGAAGAGCACGATCTCGCCGCCGTTGCCGGTGCGGATGGCGTCGGCGTTCACGGTCGAGTTCTGATCGACGTAGAGGCCCTTGGCGACGTGGTCGAGGCCGAGGCCCTCGCGTCCGCCGCCGATGAGGGCGGTGCCGCCGCCGCTGTCGCCGGAGACATCAATCGTCGCGCCGGTGAGGGCGATGTTCTCGCCGGTGATCTCGACGCGGCCACCGGTCTCGCCAAGATCCTTGCCGCTGGCGTCGACGGTGCCAGCGACGCGGACCTCGCCGCGCTCGCCGCCGTCGATCCTGACGTTGCGGGCCATCAGGCGGCCGGTGTTGATCACCGCCATGCCGTACGCATCGCCAGCAGCGAGCATCGCCGTGCCGCGACGAGCCTCGATCACGCCGTCGTTGCGGACGCCTTCCGCGGCGTTGGTGCCGTCGCCCTGAATGCGGGCGAAGACGTGCCCGCCGGCTTCACCGACGTACACATCGCTGCCCGCGGCCATCACGACCGTGCCCTGCGGCGCGACGATCGAGCCGTAGTTCGCAACGTGGCGACCAACCAGCGCGGCCATGCCACCGTCGGCGGTCTCGATCCGGCCGTGGTTGATCACCGCGCCGGAGAGATTGGTGAAGTGGTTGATCCCGGCGAGGAAGTTCTGATCCGAGAGCTGTCCCGCCGCGGCGGCGAAACTCGCGCAGTTGATGACCGAGTTCTGCCCGAAGATGACGCCCGCGGAATTGACGAAGTAGACGCTACCGTTGGCGAAGACGCTGCCGTCGATGCGCGTCGGGGCCGAGCCGTTGATGCGATTGAGAACACGGGCGCCCGAGCCGTCCTGGATGAAGCGGACCCACTGCCCGCTCGCGACATCGAAGCGGGTGTAGTTGATGATCGCCTTGTTGGACGTGTGGATGACCCAGTTGCCGTTCTGGTTCTGGAACGACGCCGAGCCGTGGGTGACGTTGGGGTTCTCAGGTCCCGCCGCGCTGGCTCGCTGGGCCGAGGCAAGCAAGAGCAAGAGCGAGAGCGTGGACGATACCCACGCGAGGCGATCCCCCCTAATACACGCGGGCTTCAGCCCGCGCGGATTCCCGTCGCTCGCACCCACCGCGCACGCCGCACCAGCGACCTGGGCGATCGAACGAACGGCGGAGTTGTCACGACGCGTGCTCATGCGGCGGCATGCAGGATGCTGTCCTTGCCGCGGTCCCCCTCGTAGGTTGCCACTGCTCTTGGCACTGTTCTGTACGCCCCGCACCGCGCGGGGTTTCCACAGCACTGCCACAGCACCGACACAGCCTCAAAGCGGACTTGCGGGGTTCAGCCTGAACCCCGCAGGACGGCATCCTGCCGCATCAAATGTACCTTGCGTGGGAAGCGGATGCCGCCGTTCTTGGTCGTTGTTCCGCCGCGAGTTCGGCCTGTAGCGGCGCAAGGCTCCGTGTCGACCGATCAAGGCCCGAACATGGGCCGAGAACTCCGGCGAGCTTCGGTGGCACATTCGTCCCGTCTGGACGCTTCGTGCGACGCTGGCCGCCGTTGTTGCGCGTTCTTCTACGATGCGGCGTGCCACTCTGGACCCTTTCCCACGGCCGTTCGCTCGATCTCGCGTTTCCGCGGCTGATGGCCATCGTGAACGTGACGCCCGACAGTTTCTCCGACGGCGGGCGGTTTGCCAGCGTCGAAGCCGCGGTCGACGCGTGTGTGGGCTTCGTCGCGTCCGGAGCCGCGATGCTCGATATCGGGGGCGAGTCGACCCGCCCCGGCGCCGAGCGTGTTGCGCCAGTCGAGCAAGTCGAGCGCGTGGTCCCGGTCATCGAGGCGATCCGTCGCGACGCTCGCTTCGATTCCATCCCGATCAGCGTGGACACGACCATGGCCTCGGTGGCGCAGGCGGCGTTGCGGGCGGGTGCCGACGCCGTGAACGACGTCAGCGGCCTCGCCGACGACGGCCCGGCGATGCTCGACCTGCTCGCCTCCAGCGATTGCGGCTACATCCTGATGCACCGCCTGCGTCCGCCGTCGGCCGATTCGTATTCCGACCGCTACGCCGACGCGCCGCGGTACAGCGATGTGGTGCGCGAGGTCAGGGCCGCGTTGATGGCGGGCCTCGAGCGTCTTGATCTCCACGGCGTCGCCCGCGAGCGCGTTGTTCTCGATCCGGGCTTGGGCTTTGGCAAGACGGTGGAGCAGAACCTGGAGCTGATCCGCCGCAGCGACGAGATCCGGCGGCTCGGGCTGCCCGTGCTCAGCGGCTTGTCACGCAAGAGTTTCGTCGGTCGGGTCGCGCTTGGTCGCGACTCCGACCCCGCCGAACGCCTGCCCGGCACGCTCGAACTCAGCGCCGAGCACGTCCGCACCGGCGCGACGCTGCTGCGCGTGCACGACGTCGGGGAGCACGCGAACCTGCTCCGCGAGGTGTGGGTGGACCGGAAGCCGTGGTGATCGAGCGAACCCGACGAAGCCTCGGACGCTCTGCAACCACGACGTCGAAACCGGCTTGAACACGAAATCTGCGAGTGATCCGAGGCTACCTCGAAGACTCGACAGCCTCGGCGTCGGTGCATGTACAGGCTTGGAGGATCGCGCCCAAGTCGACAATCGCAGACGCGTTCAGATCACATCCACAACGCTGTACTGGTCGAGGTTCACCATCACCAGCTCGCCGTTGTCCTTCTTGATCTCGAGGCGCTCGAGCCAGAGCTTGTGGTCCTTGCTGTGCGCGAACCACGAGCCGGTCTTGGCCTGGACGTAGCGGACCAGCTCGCCCTCGATGGTGGTCGTGAGCGGACCGCCGCCGAACTCCTGGCGGGGGATCTGCTGAGTGACGCGGACGCGGGTGCCGGGCTGGTATCTGCTCTGCGATTCGACCATGCAACATGATACGCGGCAGTGGGCCCGGCCTCCGGCCCCGGGGACACCAGTGGGACCGGCCTCCGGCGCGGATACACCAGTGGGACCGGCCTCCGGCCGGTCGACCAGCGCTCCCGTCTGTAACGCGACGCTCACTCGTGCATCCCAACGCCCGTTCCCCTTCATCCCGATTCCTCGCGAATCCCTGGAGCCCCCAATGAGCCTCAAGGACAAGGTTGTTTTCATCACCGGCGGCACCTCCGGCATCGGCGAGACCACCGCTCTGGCTTTCGCCAAGGCGGGCGCCCACGTCGTCCTCACCGGCCGTCGCGAGAAGGAAGGCAACGAGGTCGCGGCCAAGATCCGGACCCACGGCGTCCAGGGCGTCTTCGTCAAGGCCGACGTCTCGAAAGAAGCTGATGTGAAGAACGCGATCGCCGAAGCCCTGAAGCTCAAGGGCCGCATCGATGTCGCGTTCAACAACGCGGGCGTCGAGGAAACCCTCGCTCCCATCGTCGAGAAGACCGAGGCCGATTTCGATCAGGTCTTTGATATCAACGTCAAGGGCGTGTTCTTCAGCCTGAAGCACGAGGTCGCCGCCATGATCAAGAGCGGCGGCGGCTCGATCATCAACACGTCGTCCGTTGCCGGCACGGTCGGCATGGGCAACTTCGCGACCTACGTCGCCAGCAAGCACGCGGTCGATGGGTACACCAAGGCGGTCGCGCTCGAGGTTGCGAAGCAGAAGATCCGTGTGAACGCGGTGGCTCCTGCCGCGATCCAGACGCCGATGTTCGATCGTTTCGCCGGCGCCCCGGGTGCGGCGGAGTACATGGCGAGCCTGCACCCGATCGGTCGCGTGGGCAAGCCCGAGGAAGTTTCCTCGGTCGTGCTGTGGCTCGCAGACGACACGTCGAGCTTTGTGACCGGACAGAGCATTCTGGTGGACGGCGGATTTACCGCTCAGTAGCCGCGGCGACGGACAACGATCCCGCATGCCCACGATCCTCAACCCGATCTCCATCGGCCCGCTGCAGCTGCGCAATCGCGTGTTCATGGCCCCGCTCACGCGCTGCCGCGCCGGTGCGGGGAATGTGCCGCATCCGCTCAACGCAACGTACTACCGGCAGCGTGCCGCGGCTGTCGGCGCGGGATTGATCTACGCCGAGGCGACACAGATTTGTCCCGAGGGTCAGGGCTATCCCAACACGCCCGGCATTCACTCGCCCGAACAGGTTGCGGGCTGGAAGCTCGTCACCGACGCCGTGCACGAAGTCGGCGGCACCATCTTCCTGCAACTGTGGCACGTCGGACGCGTCTCGCACAACGCGTATCAACCGGGCGGCAAAGCCCCGGTCGCGCCGAGTGCGATCGCTCGCGAAGGCCTGTGCCGCTTGCCCGACGGCCGCAAGGAACCCGCACCCGTGCCGCGGGCGCTCGACACGGATGAGATTCCGGGCATCATCGCCCTGTACGGGGTCGCCGCGGAGAACGCACACCGCGCCGGCTTTGACGGCGTGCAGGTCCACGGCGCGAACTCCTACCTGCCCGATCAGTTCCTCCGCGATTCCACCAACAAGCGCACCGACTGCTACGGCGGATCGATCGAGAACCGTGCCCGTTTCCTGCTCGACGCCACCCGCGCGTGCATCGATGTCTGGGGGCCGGAGCGGGTCTGTGTGCGGCTCTCACCCAGCGGCTGGTCGAGCGACTTCACCGAGAGCACGCCGCGGGAGACCTACGCGTACGTCGTGCGTGAACTCGACAAGCTGTCCATCGGCTCGCTGGAGATTCGCGAGGGCGACGACGACGACAACGCCGCGGGCGGGCCCAAGATCCCGATCTCGTTCTTCCGTCCGTTTTACCGCGGCGTGCTGGTGGCGAACACCTCGTTCACGCACGCGAAGGCGGACGAGTACCTCGCCCGAGGCGACTGCGACGCGGTGGCCTTCGGCAAGCCGTTCATTTCCAATCCCGATCTCGCCGCCCGCTTCGAACGGGGCGTGCCGCTAGCAACGTGGGACGCGACGACGTTCTATCCGTCGTCGGCGGACATGCCGCTGGAGCGGGGTTACACCGACTACCCGCGAGCGACCTGATCGAAGTGCCCTGCCCGTCTCGGGTGCCACTGTCTGGCTGCTTTGAGCCAGCCGGTGTTTGCCCGTCCGTCAGCACGGTGCCCGCAGTGCCTGGACCAGAGCGGCGAAGCGGCGGCACCCAGACCACAAACGCCGTGCATCGGACTGGGATCCTCCGTCGAACCCACTCCCATGCCTACCCGCGTTTGGTACGTCACTGGTTGTTCGTCCGGCTTCGGTCGTGAGATCGCGATGGCTGTCATCGCCCGCGGCGATCAACTCATCGCCACGGCCCGCAACGCCGCCGCGCTCGCCGATCTCGTCGCACTGGCGCCAGATCGCGTGCGTGCGCTCGCGCTCGACATCGCCGACGCCGCCAGCGTCCAGCGTGCCGCCACCGAGGCGATCGCTGCGTTTGGGCGCATCGACGTGCTCGTGAACAACGCGGGCTATGGCCTGATCGCCGCCCTCGAAGAGACCGGCGAAGAGCAGATGCGACGCAACGTCGAGACCAACTTCTTCGGCCCGCTCCGCGTCACTCAGAGCGTGCTGGCGACGATGCGGGCGCAGAAGTCGGGATTGATCATCAACATCTCCGCGCTCGCGGCGTTCGCGAACCACGCCGGGTTCGCGGTCTACGGCGGGGCCAAGGCCGGCGTCGAAGCCGCACTCGACGCCCTGCGGATCGAGGTCGCGCCCTTGGGCATCAAGGTGACAAGCGTGGAGCCCGGGCCGTTCCGCACCGACTTCATCGCGCGATCGCTGGAGAAGGGCGAGACCCGCATCGCCGACTACGACAAGACCAGCGGCGCGTTCGCGGCGATGCTCCAAAAGATCAGCGGCCGCCAGACCGGCGACCCCAAGGCCGGTGCCGCGGCCATCGTGTCGCTCGCCGACGTCGAGCAGCCGCCGACGCGTCTGGTGCTGGGCAAGTTCGCGTACGACGGAGCCCGCAAGCGAGTCGCCCAGTTGCAGGCCGAACTCGATCAGTGGCAGCGGGTCGGTTTGGCGACTGATTTCGGCGCAAGCCCTGCCTGACGACGGCTCACGACGGGCCCAGTTTGGCCGCGGGGGGACTCACGGATGCGGCCCGGCGAGCCGAAATAGAGTTACCGGTCGTTTCGGGATGGCTCTGATTCCTTACCCGCGGCGACGGCTTCATGCCCGTGGTCGCACCAAAACCTCCGATCCTGCGCGCCGCCAACTTGACGGGCAAGAAGCCGTCGTCGCGTGGCACGATGTGGCGTAAGTGGTTGAAGCCGATGGCGTTGCCGTTGGCGGTGTCGGTCGTGGTGCACGCCGCGGCGGTGGTCGCCCTGGTGGCGTTCGACGCGTTTCCCGGGTCCGCGGGCCGCATCGCGGCGCACAACGCCGATGACGTGACGACCGCACTGCACCTGGCCCCTGCGCCCGAATCCAAACCCGACGTGCAGGACGAGCCGCCTGCCACACCTCCGGTCGAGCCCGAAACCAAGCCAGAGCCCGCCCCCGAGGCGATCGCCGAGAAGGCCGAGATCGAGCCGCCGCCGGAGATCTCAACCACGGTTGTGTTCGAACCGCCGACGACTGCGGCGCCCGTGAAGCCGATGGTCGCGCCCGAGCCGGCCCGCGAAGCACGGCCCGCGGCGGTGCCGACGCCGGTCGCACGGCCGCCCGCGGCGCCGATGGCGGGCTTTGCGGGTGTTAACGTGCAGGTTGCGCGGCGGGTGGTCTACGCCGTCGATGTCTCGGGAGCGATGGCCCAGTGTCTCGACACGGTGCTTCTCGAACTGCGGCGTTCGATCGGCCGCCTCGAGGCCGAGCAGCAATTCCAGATCGTCTTCTTCCGCGAGGACTTGTCGGGCGCGACGCGGGTGGTGGCGATCGACGACGCGGGCAGCAAGGCCACGATGCTCAGTGCGACGCCGGACGTGAAGCAGCGGGTGGATCAGTTGCTGCGCTCGGCCCGGCCTTTGGGTCGTTCGGCGCCGCTGGCGGGCCTCAAGCGGGCGCTGGAGTTCGGCCCCGATGTGGTCTTCCTGCTCACGAGCAATATCCGGCGCAGCGACACCGGCCAGGGCGACAACGCCCGCACGCTGCGGCTGATCGATGACCTGAACCCCAAGAGCCGTATCACCGGACGGCGGCCGGTGGTGATCAAGACCCTGCAGTTCGTGGAAGATGACCCGACGGGCCTGATGCAGGCGATCGCCGAGGCCCATGGCGACGGGCCGGGTTCCTACACGCTGCTCAAGATCGCCGACATCGAGCGGGCGGTGCGCTGAAACCCAGTGGGACCGGCTTCCAGCCGGTCGGGCCACAGCGGGCTTCATAGCAGAATCAGCGGCAGGAAGATCGGCCGGAGGTCGGTCCCACTGTGTTGTTACGGGCACGTGAGCACGTCGTACGCCCCGGCGAAGATCACGAAGTCCGCGTCGTCCACGCGGGCGTCGTAGTTCATGTCGCCGGTGAACGTCAGCAGCGCGTCGTAGCCGGCGGCGAACGCGACGAAGTCCTCGTCATCGACGAACCCGTCGAGCGTCAGGTCGGCGGGGCAGTTGCTCCACTTGTAGAACGTCGCTGGGATGTTGCGCTTCGCGATCGCCGCGCTGGCGAGGGCACCGAAGGCCTCGTACTTGAGCGAGACGGTTCCCACGTCGGCGGCGTTGAAGTACTCGACGCGGAAGTCGTGCGCGCCCGCCTTGAGCGGCAGGAAGCCCGAGGCTTCGGTCAGCGTGTGCACGCCGTCGTTGTCGACGATGCGCTCGCCGTCAACGTAGAGGCGAGCGCCGTCGTCGCTGTTCACATAGAACCGATAGATGTCGTCGCTGGCGACGTTGAAGTAGCCCCGGAAGACGACGCCGGCGTTGGTGTACAACCCCGTGCCGCCCAGGCCGCTGCCGCCGGTCCCGGCGACCGCGATTGAATCGACGCGCGAAGCAACCAGAGTTCCTGCGCCAAAGTTGGGCAATTCGACCAGCGGCGCCAGAGCCGAGAGATCGAAGTACGCTCCGATCAGTCCGTTCTGAAGCGAGGACGGCGTGCGTGCGGACCGCAGATCGGCGTTCTCGTACAGCAGAACCGAGGACGTCGTGGTCGACGTTTTGTTCACGGAGTTCCTGACGGTGTAGCTGAACGTGTCCACCGGCGGGTCGGGCTGGTTCGGCGGGATCACCGCGGGCGGCGTGTAGCGGAGCAGGTCCCGACCGCTGGGCCCGGCGCCGACGACACGCGTGATGGTGCCGCCGAGAGTGGTGGTGGACGAGAACGACGTGATCGTCAGCCCCAGCGTGCTCGGGTCGCTGTCGTTGGCGAGTACGTCAATGTTCCGGGCGTTAGGCAGGAACGCGCCGGTGTTGTCGGGGGTGGCGACGGGCGAGCCGACGCTGCCCAGGGCGGCGGTGACCGCCTTCTGGGCGTTGAGGCGGCCAAAGCCGAAGATGCTATCGCGTGCGGGATACACCAGCGAGGTGTTCCCAAGGCGATCGGTGTTGGCGTACATGATCTGCTGGATCTGATCGGGCGTGAGCGCTGGGTTGACCGACCACGCCAGCGCGGTGAGACCGTTGGCCAGGGGCGTGGCGAAGCTCGTGCCTGAGGAGTAGCCGTAGCCGCCGCCGAGTTGGGTGGTGAGGATGCTCACGCCGGGCGCGAAAACCGCGACGCCGTTGCCGTAGCCGCTGAAGCCCGCCTTAGCGTCGCCGAAACTGGTCGCGCCGACCACGACGGTGTCGGGGTAGTAGAAACCGGACCAATTGATGTTGTCGTTTCCCGCGGCGTAGAAGAAGAGGGCGCCTCTGCTCTTCACGAAGGTGCCGGTGGTGCCCACGGCAGCGCTGTCCACGCCGGTGAACGACGCGCTGATGGTGCGGGCACCGTTCTGGGCGGCCCAGCGGGCGCCGTCGAGGATGGCGCTCTGAGGGGCCGAGCCGTCTGGGCTTCCCGAGCAGCGCACCGGCATGATCTTGAAGTTCCAACCCGCACCGCTGACGCCCAGTGCGTTGTTGCCGATGGCCGCGGCGGTGCCGGCGCACGCTGTGCCGTGACCGTTGACATCGCTCACGTTGCCGCCCTGCGCTTCGGTCTTGCTCTCGATCGAGACGTACCCGGGAACCAGGCGCGAGGCGAGGTCCGGGTGGGTCTTGTCGATACCCGAATCCACGATCGCGACGATGAAGTTGCTCGATCCGGTGGTGATGTCCCACGCCTGCGGAGCCTTCACCTGCGGCAGATGCCACTGGCTGCTGTACAGCGAGTCGTTCGGCGTGGCGGTCGGGAAGCAGAGCCAGTCGGGCTGGGCGTACTGGTAGTCGCCGGTTTTGAGAAGCTCGCGAGCGCGGGCGTTCTCGTCGTGGCCGCGGGCGCCGGGGAGCATGAGCGCGACCGCACCGGCGGGCGCGACCTCGACGAGGTACTCGTCGGTCTCGGGCCAGTACTGGACGATCCGCATGCCGTTCAGAGCCAGACGCGACCGGGCCGCGGCGAGGCGCATCATGGTGGCACCGGGAATCGCGAGGTCCGGCGCATCGATGGGGCGAGGGCGCACGAGCAGGCGTCCGGTGAACTCGGTGCTGCCGGGTTTCTCGACGTAGATCGGAAGTGCATCACGCTGCACGCTGCCAGCGTGGGCGGCTGAGCCCGACAAGAGAGCCAGTCCGAGCGAAGAGACTAGTGCCGTCACGCGGCAGAGCGAGCGATCCATCATTCCAGCGTCCTCCTCGGTGCGGTGCGGGGGGGTGGGGGTGAGGGGCAGAGCACTCCCGCCCGGAATCGATTCGTTGGTAAAGCCTGATCCGTTGCAGCAGGAGCGATCCACGCGAGTGAATTGGACCTCCAGAACGGAGGGACGATTCTCGCATAAACGCATGTTCAATACAACGGGGAAGCAGACAAGTTCATGCCCGTGGGGGGAGAGTTTTGGGGCCGCAAGCCCACGCGGCCAGACGCCGGTTCTCGGCCCGGGGCTTTGCAGGGCCTAGGGGCAGACCAGTGCTTCGTAGGCCTGAGAAAAGACCACAAAGTCGGTGTCGTCGACCAAGCCGTCGGGCACGAGATCGGCGGGGCAGCCCGAGGGCATGGATGCATCGGCGCAGAGCAGGATCTGATACGCGTCGGAAAAGATCACGAAGTCGGCATCGTCAACGATCGTGTCGCCCGTGAGGTCGGCCTTGCACGCCGCTTTGGTGGTGAAGGCGTAAATGGTCTCCCGGTCAAAGGCGACGATCGCGGTCGCGCCGGGGAAACCGGTCGATGGATTTGCTTGCTGGGCCGAGAACGCGAGCCGCAGGCGATAGTTGGTCGCGGGCAGCATCGTGTTTGCCGGGATGAGAAGGCCTGACGCCCCGGCGACGAGCGGAGCCGAGAAAATCTCGGTGCCCGATTCGGCGGTGATGCGCAACGTGGTCTGGCCGGAGTTGGCGCCGGACGGCAGCGAAAAACTGTTGAAGCTCAAGGGCCACGGGATGGTGACCGGCGCAGCAGCGATTGCACTGAGGCTTGCCGGCGTGAAGGTCGGGATCGCTTGCGGGTAGAACGTGGCGGCCGGACGGTTCAGCCCGATGGCGATCCCACCGAGGGTGCCGCCGGCGATCGTGATCGTGTATGCACCGGCTGGGAAGCTCCAGTTCATCGACGCCTCGCTCGCGAAGGAACGGGAGGCGAGAAAACTGGATTCACCGACCGGGAAAAGGAACGCCCCGATATTCCCCGGGGTCGTCACCGATGCGAGCGATGCGTCGCCTGATTCTTCAAGGTCAACCCGCGAGGACCAGACATAGACGCCAGGCGTTGTCGGTGGCGTCGGGCTCGTCTGCTGATAGACGAACGTGTATCGCAGGTCATAGCGGATGACGCCAGCCCTGGCCGAGGTGGCCAGGAGCATGGTTAGCAGACACCCACCAATGCACGATCGCATCGCTCGCTCCCGGACGCCCAGTTGCAACGCAAGCCTCGCGCAGCCCCGGGATGCCGCTCGTGCCTCGCCGCCTCTTGGTCGCAGATTGTCTCACACGTCTGCGACTTCCGAAAGAACCATCTGGGGGATCTTCGCCGATTCCTCAAAGATCCGCAGGAAAACCGAGAACTTATCGGACGACATGCACCTGTTCGGGTGCTTTCGGCCGGATCGTCCGCGCGATCCTTGGCCGTCACGGGCAGATGAGCTCGTTGTACGCGGCGGCGAACAAGACGAAGTCGACGTCGTCCACGAGGCTGTCGCCATTCAGGTCAGCCGGGCAGTCGGCCGGCATGGTGGGGTCGGCGCAGTCGAGGATGTCATACGCGGGTGCGAAAATCACGAAGTCCGAGTCGTCCACGAAGCTGTCGGCGTTGAGGTCGCCGGGGCACGCGGAGGCTGTCGTGATGGCCGCGTTGGTCGCGCGGTCGCAGCCGACGATCGCGGTTGCTCCGCCGAAGCCGGCGTTGGCGGTCTCGATGCGGCTGGAGTAGTACAGCGTGGCGCGGTAGGTTGCGCCCGGCTGCAGTGTGTTGGCCGGGACGGTGATTGAGGTCGAGGTCTCCCCGGGCTCGGCGGCGTTGAAGACGATGGCGTTCTGATCGTCGAAGATCGTCAGGAACGTGACGGCGTCATTGGCGACACCCGGCCGGGTGAAGCTCGCGAAGCTCAGCGTGACCGCCTGTGTCGCCGGGAACGACGCAAGGGTGTCGAACGACGACGGTTCGAACGCGGGTACCTCTGCGCAGAAGAAGAGGTTTGCAGGGCGGGAGAGTGTGGCGTTCGCGGTGCCGAGGGTGCCTCCGCCGATGGTGTGGGTGTAGACGCCGGCGGGGAATGCGAGTTCCATCGCGGCCTGGGAGGCGAAATTGCGGGCCGCCAGGTACGACGTCGGTGCGATCGGGAAGAGGTTGTACGCGAACGGGAAGTTGGGAACCGCGAGCGACGCCGAGGCGAGATCAGTGGCGTTGCTGGTCAGCACGCGGGTCGCAAAGACGTGCAGGTCCGGCACGGCGGGCGGCGAAGCCGAAGTCTGGGTGTAGAACGTGGTGTAGAAAATGTCGAAAAACGTGACACCGGCGCACGCTTGGGACGACGCGCACAATGCAAGACCGGTGAACGCAACAGCGGTTCTCATATATCCTCCGCGGACGGAGCGATTGTCGCGGGTCCAGGTGGTCTGTGCAAGAAAAAAACGGGGTCGCGCACGCGAGAGCTGCGGATTGGATACGCTCAAGCCCGAACACCTGCCGCCCGAAGCGGGCGGTCGGAAAGGAATCCCATGGCACGGACCGCCGCTCTTTCTGTTTTTTCTGTGTTGACGCTTGTGCTGGCGCCGAGCGCCCGGGCCGATGAGCCCGCTGCGTCGCCGGACGCCGGTTCGGCAACCACGGCCGAGAGCGCCCCGAAGGAATCATCCTCCGGCCGGTTCTTTTCCCCCAAGACCAAGGACGATTGGACGTTCCAGTTCGAGCCCAGCGCGTGGTACGCTGGCTTGGGCGGCAAGATCCGCATCGCCGGTGCTCCGGCGGGTGTGGACCGCGTTCGCATCAACGACCTGAACCTCGATTCCCCGAAGTTGACGCCCGCGGGCGAACTGCACCTGCGCACCGGCGACTGGCGGTTCAGCTTCGGCGGCTTCTGGTTCAATCGAAGCGAGACCAACACGATGGCGGTGGGGGGGCAACTGGGCGCGATCGCCTTCGCGCCCGGCGATGTCGTGCGGAGCGAGTACTCCCACGATTCCTACGAGCCCACGGTCGGCTACGAGATCTGGCGGCGCGACCCGCAACCGGGTGATGCCACCAAGTTCCTGCCCAGGGTCGAGGTTTTCGCGGGCGCCCGCATCGACGACATCGAGTTCAGTTTCCAGCGTGCTGCCGCGACGGCCCGCCAGCACGAGACTTTCGGCCAGGTGATCGCGGGCGTCAAGGGCTCGATGGACATCGCCGACCAGTTCTCGATCGACCTCCAGATCGGCGCCGGCGGCTGGCCCGGCGGCCAGCGGGCGTGGAGTTGGGACATCATGGTCGGGTTCATGTGGCGTCCCATCGAGAACGTCGGGGTGCAGGTCGGCTATCGCAACCTGTTCAGCGAGTTCAAGAGCGGCGACGACGCGAATAAGTTCTCGTATCAGGGCGCGACCGCAGGCCTCTACTTCGGCGCCGTGGTGCGGTTCTGATCCGTGGGGGAATGAGAGCCGGCGCCCCGAGACGGTTTGTCGGTCGCTGTGTATGTTGCGCGGATCGCGGCGCGGGGAAAAGTCAAGCCTCAACGGCGAAAATCGGACCGCGAAATCGCTCGAAAAACGCATTCGAGGCGCGAAAGTGTGAAGTTCAAAATCCAGTCTGCGTCGGGACTTGACGCGTGTGCCGCGGCGGCGGATACTCAGGCCGCTCGGACGTGCGTACGGGCATTGGGTTGGAGGCCGGGTGGAGATCGGCGGGGCTGCATGCGGCAGGGGGGTCCTTTGTTGACGGGCTCGCGCGGGTTCTGACGCTTGGCTGCAACGCAGCGTCACGGCGGGTGTGCCGACGTGAATTGCGGAGGCGGGACGTTGGAATTTTGGATGGACCGGACCGCGCGGCGTGGCAACGATGCCAAAGCCTTGAGTGAGTTGGAGTTGACGACGGAACGCACGGACTTGGGGTTGGGCCTGTGGAGGCAGCAGGGAGTTCGAGTCGGACGGGTTGGGCTAGCAAACGACCAGCGCGGGAACAACGCACATGGCAACGATTACGAAGAAGGACCTGATCGATCGCATCACCGATCGCACCACGATCAAGCGCCCGACGGTGAAGACCGTTGTGCAGGAGTTCCTGGATCAGGTCATCACCGAGCTCAAGAAGGGCAACCGGCTCGAGTTCCGTGACTTCGGCGTCTTCGAGGTGAAGCAGCGTGCTGCCCGCTCGGCCCAGAACCCCAAGACGCTCGAGCGCGTCGAGGTTCCCGCCAAGCGCACCGTGAAGTTCAAGGTCGGCCGCCTCATGCGAGAGAGCCTCGAGGATCCGGCGACCCGCGGCAAGCCCGCGGTGGTCGTGCCGGCGAAGGCCCGCATCGCGGCCAAAGTCGAGGCTTGACGCAAGCAGCCCGCAGTGATGTGTTCGGTCCTGGGACCGACCTCTGAGGTCGGTGCTCAGGGCACCAACTCGTACCGTCCGCCCGCGATGCCCCAGCGAGAGAGCAGAGGCAGTCGGGCGTAGAGAGTTTCGTAGCCGTCCGTGCTGCGGCGGAGGCTGGCGACCAGTTCCGAGGAATCCAGGTGCAGCAGTTCGCACGCCCCGACGTGCGAGCGCTCGGTGTGGCCACGGATCGATTCGACGGCATGCGTGCTGTCGCCGACTTCAATCGCCACGCTGGCGTGGAAGTCGCTCTCCGCGATCTCGATGCGCACAACCATGCCGACGTCTTCGCGGCGGTCGGCACCCACGAGTTCGGGCTGCCCGGCCGCGAGGGCTCGGGACGAGACAGTCCAGCGGATCGTGTGCGTCGTGGAGAAATTGGGTGTCGCGCGAGGTGCTTCTGCCGTGGCGAGATGCCGCGCTTGGGATGTGGTTGCAACGCTCATCCGGCCTCCCGTTCGCTGTCGGGCTTGCTGCCCGTGGGCCGCGGCTCGGCCCGGCCGCCGACGAAGCCGAGGATCTTGGCCGCCGCCTGCAGTCCGCGGCCAGCGGGGCTGACGAACGACGCCGACATCTTTTCCATCGTTTCGAGGAACTCGAGCATTGAGTCGATGCGTTTGTTGTGCGCAGCCAGTGCCGGGTCCTTCGCGTCCTTGCCGCCCCGCTCGCCCGCCCGCTCGCTGGTCATGTCGCGAATCTCGTAGAGCGACGCCCGCATCGGATCGACCTCGCGCTTCATCCGCTCACGCACGATCGCTCGGAAGAGCACCCACACATCCTGCTCGGCGTGGAAGTACTCCTTGCGGTCTCCCCGCCGATGCACGCGCTCGACGATGCCCCACTCGAGCAGTGCCCGCAGCGACATGCTCGCGTTGCCGCGGCTGATCTGGAGCCGCTCCATGACGTCATCGGTGCAGAGCGGTTCGCCGGTGATGTAGAGCAGCGCGTGGACCTCGGCCATGGTGCGACTGATGCCCCAGGCGGTGCCCATCTTGCCCCACGCCGCCACGAAGCGATCCTGCGCCTCGGTCAATTGCTTGGTTTCGACGTTCGCCATGCCCTGCTCCCGGGTCGTACGCCGCGACGGATGACTCCCAGCACTTCGCCCAGAGTATAGCAGAAGTTTCAGAAGAAATTGAAAGTGACGTCAGAATCGTAAATTCAAGCCCGAAAGACACTTCGCAGAACACAGAAACATCCCCGTACGGAACCCGCCGGATCGGGCGTCTGACTCGAATACCCTCCAACGGTGACGTGTCGAGAGCACGCCGCCCATGGCCAGTCCCGGCCACCAAACGAGGTCGATGCATGTCCAGCGAACCCGGTCTGACCCGAGATGAATCCGCCGCGCTTCTGGATGACAGCGCGATGCCCGGCCGCGGCAAGAAGTCCGGCAAAGGCAAGAAGCTGCTGATCGGCGCCGGTGTGCTCGTTGCCCTCGCCGGCGGCGTGATCGCTCTGGTGCCCACCATCGCCGGGAAGTTCGTTGCCGGCACCCAGGTGCTCACCAGCGGCCAACTCGTCGGCTCCATCCAGTCCGCCAAGCTCGGCTGGTTCGGCGATCAATCGGCCCGGATCGCCCTGGTTGATTCCAAGAACGCCCCGGCCGGCGCGCTCGATGTCACCGTCAACCGCAGCCTCCTCGCTCTCGCTACCAACTGGTACGACCTGGGCACGATCAAAGTCAGCGGCGACGTGCAGTTCCGCGAGGGCGACGCCGCGCCCACGCCCGCGCCCGCTGCCGCGACGGGCGGTCGCGAGGCCAGTGTCAGCGTTACGACGAATCAGATTCCGCTGCCCAAGAACCTGAAGGCCAAGGTGGAACTGCGGCTGTCGAAACTCAGCGTGCTCGACAAGGCGATGAAGCCCGTCGCCGAGCTGAGCGACGTCAAGGCCGACGCCAACCTCGCCGTTGGCTCGCCGATCACGCTCGACTTCTCGGCCAAGACCGGGGCCGCCCCGCTCGAGGCCAAAGTCAGTATCGAGAACTGGACCGACGCCAACGGCATCATCCATCTCGACAACGCTGCGCTTGCCAGGAGTTCACCCAAGGTCGATGCGATGGTGTCCGCCAAGGACCTGTCGGTAGCGATCTTGGACGCGATCGCAAGCACGGCCGCGGGGAAGCCGCTGCACCTCAAGCAGATCCTCGGTGAGTCGTTGACGTTCGCGGCGACGGCCAGCGGCGACTACAAGGGCGGCGCGGCGTCGCTGGATGTGCAGAGCGCGGGCGCGACAGCAAACGCCAAACTCTCGCTCAAGGACGGGGTGATCGCGCTCGATGCGCCCGCCGAGGCCAAGCTCACCAGCGCGGCAGCGAAGGCCGCACTCGATTCTTTCCTCACCAAAGAACAACTCGGCTCACTCGCGATCACCCGCGCCCCCGGCGGCGTGGTCCGCATCGAGACCCTCCGAGCCAAGCTTGGCGACGCCGGCCCTGATCTCCGCGGCGGGGCGATCAACGCGTCGCTCACGCTCGATTCCCTGCAGGGCACGCTCAGCGCGGGCGAAACCAGTTCGAAGGTCGCCGTGCCGTCGCTCGCGGTGACGTTCGCCAGCACCGATCTGAGCACGGGCGCGAAGATCACCGCCGCGTCGTCGGCGACGATCGACAGCGGCAACGGGCCGCAGAACGCGGGCACGCTGAACGCCGACATCACCCTCGCCGGCCTGCTCGACGACAAGGGCGCCCCGCTCGCGGGCCTGCCCAAGTCCATCGACGGCACGGTCTCGCTCCGCGGCGCGTCGACCGGCGTGCTGCAGCCGTTCGTGGCGGCGGCGCTCGCAAAGTCGGGCGTCGCGCTCGACCTGCCGCGGGACATCGGCCCGACGGCGGATCTGGAGCTCACCGCGGCATCGAAGAACAACGTCATCGATCTGGATCTGAACGCCCAGTCGCAATCGCTCGGCGCGGTCGCGGCTCTGCGCGTCACCGACACCGAGATCAGCGCCCGCGAGCGCGGCGTGTCGCTGCGACTTGCCAGTGCCGGGCAGATCGCCTCCCGCATCGTGAAGTCCGAGTCGCTCTCGTTCCCGAAGACGACCGGACAAGTCGGCCTCTCGATCCCGACGCTCCGCGTGCCGATGGACGCCAAGACGCGGGCACCGAAGCTGGATCAGCTCGAGGCCAAGGCTCGGGTTGATGCATCGGGCTGGAACGTGCTTGCGTCGATCCCGGCCGCCGAGGGGACCGTGCCGGGCAAGGCAATGGATGTCGAGGTGCGTGACCTGGGCGTCGATGTTGCGATCACGCCCGGCAAGGCCGCGACCGCGGTTATCGCGGGCAACACGGTGGCCAACGGCTCGCCGATGAAGATCGACGGCAACTTCTCGCTGCCCTCGGTCTCGTCGCTGTGGACCGGTTCCGCCCCCGCCGCACCGAACCTGATCGCCAAGCTCGCGGGCGCGTTCTACGCGCTGGGCACCATCAAGGTCGACGGCGTGCCCTCGTCGCTCGCCGAGGCGCTGCCCGGCGGCGGCCCTGTCCCCGCGCTCGCACGCGAGGCCTTGGGCGCGACGTTTGACACCTCGGTCTCGATCCTGCCCTCCGGTAGCGACGGCCTGTCGATCAAGGCCGCACTCAACTCCAGCCGCACCAACGTCGGCATCGACGGCGAACTCGCGGGCAACAGCCTCGTCTTTAAGGCCCTTGGCGACGGCGTCGTGACGCCCGCCTTGCTCGACGCCGTGCAGAGCGGGACGGACAAGGTCACGCTCCGCGCCCCGGCGAAGTACACGCTGACGAGTGACCCGGTGACGATCCCGCTGACCGCCGCGGGCGCGCCGGACTTTGCCAAGGCCGGCGAGCTCAAGGCACGGCTCGCAGTGCTGGGTCAGGCGATCATCGTCAAGGGCGATCAGTCCTACGGCGCGAACGACCTGACGATCAATGTCGCCCTGCCGCTCTCGACGCTGTCGGACAAGGGCGCCGGCGGCGAGGCGAGCGTGCAGGCCACCGGCGGCCTGGTCACGCCCGACGGCCAGAACTTCGGCGCCGTCGCCGCCCGCGCGAGCGCTCCACTCGGCGCGATGTACGCGCTCAAGGGCCCGGCCACCATCGAGGTCCGCGTGAACGATGTCGCGACCGCGGGGCTCGATAAGGCGATCAATCAGCCGGGCCTCGTCTCCGGCGCACTGGGACCGACCGCACAGATCACCGCAAGCACCCGCATCGATCCGCGAAGCAAAGACGGCAAGAGCCTCGCCGAGACGCTCGCCGGTGGCGAGATCACGGCGGACGTGACGCTGCTCGCCCCCCGGGTCGAGATCCGTCAACCGCTGCGGGCGACGCTCTTGCCCGATCGCATCCAGCTCACCTCCTCCGATCCGATCCGCTGGACCATCGACCCGGCGTGGTTCGATCGCTTTGTGCTGGGCAAGGGCCAGCCCTTGGCGCCCGGAGCCAAGCCCACCGATCTCAGCATGACCGGCCCGGCCAAGGCCGAAGTCGTCATCAACAAGGCCGTCATCTCGCGTGCGAACAGCAGCGGCATCGGCGGCCCGCTGATGCCCGGCATCTTCGCGCTCGACGCGACGGCCCGCATCGCGGCGCTCGAACTGGCCGACAGCCGCAACGTGCGCACCCAGATGGGCGACGCAACGGTGAAGCTCAAGAGCATCGATGGCCCGGCTCCGGGCCTGGCCTTCGACCTCAACTTCGGCAAGCTCGCCATCGTGCCCGACCCGGGCAAGGCGGGCCCCGGCGGCGGCACGATCGCCGGCACGGTCACCAACATCGGCGACGCCTCGGGCACGCTCAACACCACCAACCCCGTCATCACCGCCAAGGGCGACATCAAGTCGATCCCGACGGCGCTCATCGACGCCTTCAGCGTCAAGAACGGCCTGCCCGGCGACATCCTCGGCCCGAGCGTGAACCTCACGCTCGACGCCAAGAACTTCAGCAAGACCGGCGGCACCATCCGCACCGACATCACCAGCACCGAGACCAAGCTCACCAGCGCCAACGGGCCCGAGGCTCTGCTGCCGCGTGCTCTGATTCAGATCAACGGCGAGGTGAAGAACGGCGTGCTCATCACGCCGATGCTGATCGCCTTGCGCCGGTTGGACGGCGAGTTGAGCCGCAAGGCGGGAGACTTGCTCCCGTCGCTCGCCGAGGTCGAGAAACGCTTCGAGGACAAGCAGGCGATCATTCAGTCCAACCGCCTCGAATTGCCCCTCGACGGCGATCTGCGGAAACTCAACGGACAGGTCAATATCGATCCGGGCGAGGCCCGCTTCAAGGTCGGCGGCGGTCTGGGCGGATTCCTGAAACGCATCAACGCCAAGGACGAGGGCAAGGCCCTGCAACGCCTCAAGCCGCTCACGATTACATGCGTGAATGGCGTCCTGAGCTACCCGCGCTGGACGTTCCCGGTTGGCGAGTTCAACTTCGAGCTTGAAGGGCTTGCGATCAACCTGCCCGGCGAGCGCATCGACGTCGTGACTTGGGTGCCGTTCGGTCAGGTCGCTGACGACGCTGGCAAGCTGTTCAGCGCGATCCCAGGAATCGCCGCGACCGGTGGGGCGCTCAATCAGGCGACGATGATGCCGTTCCGCACGAGCGGTCCGCTGAAGAGCCCGAGCACCCGGCCGGATCTTGAGCTTTTCGCAAGGGGCTTCCTCAAGAATGTCGGCCCCGAGCGGATCGTGGACATTCTCAAGGACGTCGTCCAGCCGAAGAAGTGACTTGGTTCAGCCGCGGCGATTGTGACGGCGGCTGCCGTGCTTCAGGAACACTTGCACCGCCTCGCGTTTCGCGCTGGCCCGGCTGCGCCACGCGAAGACCTGCTCCTTGGCCTCGCGGTAGGCGGCCTGATGATCGACAACGGGCCACGGATACACCTCGCCTTCGAGCTCGCAAGGATCCGTGCCGGGCTCGGCGAGGCGCACGCCGTGCATCTGGCGGAGCAGCGGCGGCATGAGGTGCGGCTCGGCGAGATAGTCGTCGGGTACGGTGGCGAGCTGCGGCACCCAGCGGCGGATGAACGCTCCTGTCGGATCCTGATCACGGGCCTGCTTCGCGGGCGAGTAGATGCGGATGGTGTTGATGCCGGTGACGCCGGATTGCATCTGGAACTGCGGGTAGTGAATGCCGGGTTCGTAGTCGATGAACTGGCGCGCGAGGTACGCCGCGGGCTCGGGCCAATGGAGCCAAAGCTGATAGCTGGTGAAGCTCGCGAGCATGGCCCGCATGCGAAAGTTGATCCAGCCGGTGGCGTGCAGGCAGCGCATGCAGGCGTCGATCATCGGGTAGCCGGTGCGGCCGGACTTCCACGCCTCAAAGCGCCGGACGGACTCGGGATCGTCGATGGACTCGGGACGCAGGCCGTCGTACGCGCGGTTCACGTTTCCGAACTCGATGCGAGGTTCACTCTCGAGCTTCTGCATGAAGTGGCAGTGCCAGTGCAGGCGGGCCTGGAAGCTCTTCAGCGAGGCCTTCCAGCGAGGATCGATTTCCCCACGGAGCGCGAGATGCTCCACCTCGCGCTGGCGCTCCGTCGTTCGTTGGTGTGCGACCTTGATGGAGATGGAGCCGTAGGCAAGGTGCGGACTCAGACGCGAGCAACCGTTCCAGCCTTCGACGGGCGACGACATGTCGCGCTGGTAGTTGACGCCGCGGGTCTCGAGAAAGGAATCGAGCACGCGATGGGCCGCGGCCTCGCCGCCGGGCTGGGCCTTGGGCTTTCCGGGACCGAGGTTGAACGCCTCGGGCGTCTGCAGCTCTCCATCATCAAGAACACGAACGGTCACAGCAGCGAGGTCGGCGGGCGCGTCGATGATCGGGGCGCTCATGCGCTCATCCCACATCGCCGCCCAGCCGTCGCGGGAAGCGAGCCGACGCACGACGCCGTTCTGCACGTGCTCGCTCCAACGGACGCCGTGGGCCGCACACCAGCGGGCGACGCGCCGATCGCGCTGAAAGGTTCGGTCATTGCCGGTTTCCTCGTGGCTGTGCAGGCTTCGGATCGGTGCGAGGCCCGCGGCGGAGAGCTCGCGACCGAGGTGCTCGAGGACATCCGGCATCTCGCCAACGCGCATCAGGAGGCGGCCGCCAATGGCGTTGAGATTCCGCCGCAGCTCGTGGAGGCACTGGCTGATGAAGACGAGGTGGCAGGCATCGAAGTCGGGTGCGTGGATGATTGATGGCTCATAGACGTACAGGCACAGCAGGGCCACGCCCTCACGCTGTGCTTCGCGGCATCCCGCGGCCAGGGCGGCGTGATCGTGCAGCCGCAGATCGCGTTTGAACCAGACAACCACGGACATACGGATGGTTTCGCCCGGGGCCGCGGGAGAGATTCCGCTCCACGAGCAAGCCATGGCTATTCCTCGAGCGTCTTCTTTTTCCGCAAGAGGTGGTGGTAGCTCTGGGCGAAGCGGTGGGCCTCGTCGCGCACGGCCTGGCAGAGTCGTAGCCCGGGGTTCTCGCGCCCCAGCCGGATCGGCTCGCTCTTGCGCTGCACGTAGATCAGCTCTTCCTTCTTCGCGAGGCTGATCACCATCGGCGGCTTGATGTTGAGCTGTTCGAAGGCCTCCATCGCCGCGTGCAACTGGCCCAGGCCGCCGTCGATGAGAATGACCTCGGGATAAAGCTCGTGCCCCTCGCCCGCCTCGCGATAGCGGCGGCTCACCACCTCGCGGATGCTGCTGTAGTCGTCGTTGCTCCGTCCGCCGGCGAGGTTCTTCACCGTCTCGATCTTGTAGCGTCGGTACTCGTTCTTGAAGGGGCGGCCGTCGACAAAGCAGACCTTGCTCCCCACGGTCTCGCCGCCCTGCAGGTGCGCGATGTCGATGCCTTCGACGCAGCGGATGGGTTCGTCGAGGCCGAGCGTGCGCTGCAGGCTGGTGAGGGCCTTTTCCGGATCGAGATAGGTGATCTCGGTCTCGGGCTGCCAGCCGTCGCTCTTGCTGGCGCGCTCGTCGAGCTTCTGGATCGCCTTGATCTGATCGCGCAGGATGGCGGCACGCTCGAACTGCATGTTCTCCGCCGCGGCGTTCATCTCGCCTTCCATCTCGCGGAGCATCACGCTGCGTTTGGTACCCAGGAACCGGACGAAGCGATCAACGTCGGCGCCGTACGCGTCCTTGCCGATCTTGGCGGCACACGGCGCGGTGCACTGGTTGATTGCGTAGAGCAGGCAGGGACGGAAGAACTTGTTCTTCTCGTCGCCGTCGATGATGTCGAGCTTGCAGGTGCGGAACTTGAAGACCCGCTGGAGGATCTGGATCGCGTCTCGGAGCGCGCCCGCGTTGGTGAACGGGCCGAAGATCCTCGCGCCCTTCAGTTCGGGGTCGCCGGGGTTACGGGTGACGAACACCCGCGGGAAGTCCTCGCGCTGCGTGACGGCGAGGTACGGGAACGTCTTGTCATCGACGAGCCGCACGTTGAACCGGGGCTTCAGATCCTTGATCAGCCGGTTCTCGGTGAGCAGTGCTTCCCACTCGCCTTCGCACTCGAGGATGTCGAAGTCGACCACGCGGTCGAGCATCGGCTCCTTGCGGGCACCGAGGTCGGCGCTTGGCACGAAGTACGACGAGACGCGATCGGGCAGGTTCGCCGCCTTGCCGACGTAGATGACGACGCCCTTGGCGTCCTTCATGAGGTAGACGCCGGGGACCTTCGGCAGCCCGCGGGCCTTGGCGAGCAGGCTCGCAATGCGATCATCGCGCGAGGATGGAGTCACGTCGTCGGACACGCGAGATCGTAGAGATTCTCGCAGCGCGGTTGATCGGCGAAGTCGTGGCCACGCGCCTCCTCTCCCCGCCTGCGGGGAGAGCGACTGTCTTGAGAATCAAGCGGCACGGGCGGTTCTCCAGGGCTGATTGGTGCGCAGGATGGCGTTGAGGGTGACCAGCAGCTTTCGGAGGGTGGCGATCAGGGCGAGCTTCTTGGGTTTGCCCGCGGCCACCAGCCG
>CANHCQ010000005.1 GCA_947459215.1 Phycisphaerales bacterium | reverse complement strand
TTGGGGGCGAGGGTGGACCGAAGCTTGTCGGGTCGAGACCAGGCGTTGTGGCTGGTTCGTGAGGCGAGGCGGTTCGTTCCGGACGCCAGCAAGGCGGCTGATTGCATCGACTTCGTGGTCGCGGACTTTCTGAGCAATCCGGATCCTGGTGATTGGGAGCGGACGCGGGATCTGGTGGCGGCGCGCTATCAGTTGAACGCGGCGGCGAATGGTTTCGTGTACCGGGCGTGGTATGAGTCGAGCGTGAACTTGTCGTCGGGCGTGATCTGTCTCCTCTATGGCGGGATGGACTTTCGACGCACGGTGCAGATCGGTACGCTCTGTGGTTGGGACGCCGACAATCCGACGGCGACGATGGGAGGACTGATCGGGCTGGTGCAAGGGGTGCAGGGGGTGCGTGAGGCGTTTGCGGAGCACACGCTTGACGATCGCTATGACATCTGGCGGACGCGTGATGGGCTGCCGGACCGACTGCCGGCCGATCCGCTGGCGCAGGACACGCTGGCGATGATGGCGGCTCGGTCGCTCGCTGTTGTGGACCGCGCCGTTCTGGATGCCGGCGGGTCGGTGGACCTTGTGGCGGACGAGTATGTGTTGCCGGGTCCGATCTGGGGACCGGCGATGGCTTGGAGCCCGACGGCCCGCGAGGATGCGAGCAGCGTGAATCTTCGGATGAGACGCGATGGAACGCCGCCGACAGCGACATCGTCGGAAGCGTGGCCGACGGGCTCGACGCCGACGGGTGGTGCGTCGCATGTGCCGTTCATCGTTAATGGGCTGGAGTATGACTACTCCGGGCGCGAGGTCCCGTACGGCGAGAATCGTTGGTATGACTCGGGGGATACCGCCGACCCGATTGTGTCCGGGCGCGTGGTGCAGTTGCAAGTCACGTATCCCGTGGCGATGCGAGCGAAGACGGTGCGGTTTGTCGAGGGGCCGTCGGTGCGCAGTGGGCCGGAGGCGACGTGGGGCGGGTGGTTTGAGGAGATCGTGGTGGAGCTGCGGGTCGGTTCGGTGTGGGAGCCGGTGACTGGCGACTGGAGTGAAGCCCAGGATGCGGCCCGGCCGTGGCAGATTCTGGACTTGACGCTGGGCACTGCGGTCGAGGCGTCGGGCGTGCGGGTGCGCGGGCCGACGGGGGGCGGCTTTGTCACCTGTGCGGAACTCGATCTGCTCGAGGAGCCGCGGTTTCCATGCGTCGGGAATCTGAACAACGATCGGGTTGTCGACGACTCGGACTTTGTGCTCTTTGCCGGCGCGTACAACGAGTTGCTGGTGTCGTTCGGCGACTTCAACCGCGACGGCGTGACCGATGACGCCGACTTCGTGCTCTTCGCCGGGGCGTACAACGACCTGATCTGCGATCCATGATCGGCACCTAGGCGTTGGCGAGCGCAAGATCGTGCAGCGTCAGTTCGACGCGGCGGTTGCCGTTCCAGGTGTCGAGCTTCGGGGTGCCGACGAGGTTGAGGTGGCTGTTGTGCGCGAGGCGGACGGCGTGTTTGGCGAGGATGGGGGCGCCGTTCCAGAACTTGACCTTGAGCGGACGGGACTCGTGTGTGATGTCGAGCATGACGTGGTTGCCCGCGCTGCCGAAGGTGCGGGGTGTGCCGTGAATCACGGCGTTCTCGAGCAGGAGGCGGGGCTCGGGGTTCTCGCGACCGAAGGGAGCGAGCTGGGCCATGCGGGCGACGGTGTCGAATGAGAGCTCTGCGGCGGTTGTGGAGGTGTCGATGAGCGTGGTCGCGACAAGGTCTGCGGGGGCGAGGCGTTCGTTGGTGTAGGAAACAAACGCGGCGAGAAAGGCATCAAGGCGGTCGGCGCGGAGCTTCAGGCCGGCGGCCATGGCGTGGCCTCCGAAGGACTCGAGGTGGGAGCTGCATGCGGCGAGGGCTTCGTGGAGATCGAAGCCGTCGATGGACCGCCCGGAGCCGTGGCAGAGTTCGCCGTCCTGCTGGAGCAGGATGGTGGGACGGTGAAAGAGCCCGACGAGGCGGGAGCAGCAGATGCCGATGACGCCCCGGTGCCATTCGGCGTCGGCGAGGACGATGGCGCGGTGATCATCGGTGGTCATGCCGCGGTCGATGGCCAGCTTTTCGGCGTGTTTCGAGATGTCGGCTTCGATGCGGCGACGATCGTTGTTCCAGTCGGTGAGAGCTGCGGCGATCTCGGTGGCGCGGGCGGCATCGGTGGTCGTGAGCAGTTCGAAGGCCTCACGGGCGTGTCCGAGGCGGCCGATGGCGTTGAGGCGGGGACCGAGGCGGAAGCCGACGTCTGCGGCGTCGACGCCTTCGTGCAGTTTCGATTCCTCGCACAGTGCGCGGACACCGATGATGGTGCTGCGGGTGATCTGCTGCAGGCCGAAGCGGGCGATGACGCGGTTTTCTCCCAGGAGCGGCACGACGTCGGCGATCACGCCCATGGCAGCGAGGGCGAGCAGTTCGATCAGCAGGGCGCGGAGCGGCGGGTTGACCTTGTCGCCGCCGCTCGAGAGTGTGGCCAGTCGCCACGCGAGCTTGTATGCGACGCCCGCGCCGCAGAGGTGTGGGAATGGATAGGGCGAGCGACCGGGCGTGAGCGGGTGCACGAGTGCGAAGGCTTCGGGCAAATCGGCGACCGCCTTGGGCGGCGTGTGGTGGTCGGTGATGATGAGGTCGCGGCCCCGGGCCTTGGCTTCGCGGGCGGGAATCGCTGCGGTGATGCCGCAGTCGACGCTGATGATGAGGTCGTGCTCGTCGGCAAGTTTGGCGATGGCGTCGCGGTTGAGGCCGTAGCCCTCTTCGAGGCGGTGGGGCAGGTAGGTTGCGAGGCGAACGTCGGGCTTGAGGGCATGAAGCAGGTGCCAGAGGATGGCGGCGGAAGAGACGCCGTCAACGTCGTAGTCGGCGTAGATGACGATGGATTGGTTGCGCTCAAGGGCGTCGAGGATGCGTGCCGCGGCCTTGTCGAGGTCGGGCATGAGCGATGGATCATGGAGATCGCGGAGCGTGGCGTCGAGAAAGCGAGGGTCGGTGACGCCGCGGGCGGCGAGGATTCGTTCGGCAAGAGGCGTGCGGCTCGAGTACCCGCTGGAATCGGCGGATCGGAATCTCCAATGACTGAGCACCCCGCGGCCGGAGCTTGAGCCGTGGGGAAGGGTGGCGGAGCCTCCCGGCGTGGAACTTCCGGGTCGCGGCGCGGCGACTTCGATCGGCGGTGTACGCTGGTGTGTGGTTCGGCTCATCGAACGGCCGCGATTGGGGAACGGGTCTGCGGCGGGGACGATCGAAGAGGGCGAATGATCGGGCGTGGGTCGCCCGGTTCGGTTCTCGGCGAGCGATCCGTCGCAAGGCCGCGGAAGTCGGGGAAGGGATCTGGAAACGACATGGTCAAGCTCAACAAGATATACACGAAAACGGGCGACGACGGCACGACAGGGCTGGTGGGCGGCGCCCGGGTGGCGAAGGACGACCCACGGGTCGAGGCGTATGGCACGGTGGACGAGGCGAACAGCCAGATCGGGATGGCGATTGTGATCGCGACCGGGGGGCTTGGGGTGCCAGCGTCGAACCCGCGGGTGGCGGCGCGGATTGGAGAGGTGCTTTCGGCGATTCAGAACGACCTCTTTGATGTCGGGGCGGATCTGGCGACGCCGGTTGCGAAGGGCGAGAAGGCCGGGGCCGCGCTGCGGGTGACGGCGGAACAGGTCGAGAAACTGGAGCAGTGGATCGACGAGTTCAACGAGCGGCTGGAGCCGTTGAACAGTTTCGTTCTTCCCGGTGGGACGCCCTTGGCGGGGGCTCTGCACGTCGCACGCACGGTGGCCCGACGGGCCGAGCGGGCGGCGGTGACGCTGCGTGCCGAAGACGAGAAGGCGAGCAGCCCGGAGTCGGTCCGTTACCTCAACCGGCTCAGCGACTTGCTGTTCGTTCTGGCCAGGGTGGCGAACGACGACGGGCGGACGGACGTTCTGTGGCAACCGGGCGCGGGACGCAAGAAGTGAACGGATTCTGAGTGCGGGCGTGACAACCTGAGCCGCGGCCGGTATCTTGTTGGTGTGATGACGGTTTGATCGATCGGCCACGCGGTGCGGGACCGAGCGCGATCGAGCTTGTGAGAAGGATGCAACTTGAGTCTGGGCGACCCGACAACCAAAGGCCTGCACACGGCGGAGTTCGCCGGGGAGTTCGAGGCGCACACGCTGCGGCTGCTGAAGAAGCGGTTCACGTTCTTCTGCGCGTTTGGCGCGATCTTCGGATTGGTTGTGACGTCGGTTGTGCTGGTGGTGATGCTCTTCACGGAGTTTTCGGGTGCCAAGGGCGCGGTCGGCGTGCTGCCGAAGTTGTGGGGGGCGATCTACAACACGGCGAAAGCGATGGGAACCAGCGTGGTTCCGATCGTGGCCTACGCGGCATCGCTTTTGTATGTGTTGAAGGGGAAGGTGAAGGAGCAGGCGCTGCTGCGGATGTCGCAGTATCTTGTTTTCGGCGTTGGTGCCTTTCACTTTTTCGTGAGCGGGTTTGAATGGGCGACGAGCATCGGTTGGCTGGAGGCGTCGCTGCTGCTGTTCTTCGCGTGCGTGCTGCTGCCTTGGTCGGCGCATCAGGCGATGATGGTGGCGGGCGCGTTGGTGGCGGCGCACCTCGTGTCGATGGTGCTGCAGGGTCGTTCGTTCGCTGAGATTGTGGGGTGGCCGATGCTCTCGGCGGGGTTGTTCGCGCTGAGTGTTTTGATTGCCTGGGGCAAGCACTCGCGGTATTCGCAGCAGTTCAAGTTCGCGGTCATTCAGCAGCGCTACGGCGAGGTCCGGCGCGAACTGACCGACGCACGCAAGATTCACGAGGCGTTGTTTCCGGCCAAGATCGAGGAAGGCGAACTGCGGCTTTCGTACGAGTACGAGCCGATGCGGCAGATCGGCGGCGATTACCTCTACGCGCACGAGGGGCCGGGCGTGTCGGGCGGGCGGCGGTTGAGTGTGGTGCTGATGGACGTCACCGGGCACGGCATCCCGGCTGCGTTGACGGTCAACCGTCTGCACGGCGAACTGGAACGGGTCTTCGCAGAAGACCCGTCGATCGATCCGGGGCGTGTGCTCACGCTGCTCAATCGCTACGTGCATTTGACCCTCGCGACGCACTCGGTGTATGTTACCGCGCTGTGCGTCCGCATCGACAGCGGGGTGAACACGCTGGAGTACGCCAGCGGCGGGCATCCCCCGGCGTTTCTGGTTGCGGTGGACGGAACGATCCGCGAGTTGCAATCGACGGCGCTGGTGCTGGGGGCGTGCGCGGCGGTGGATTTTGACGCGGCGCCGATCGCGACCGAGTTCATGCCTGGTGATGCGCTGGTTGCCTACACGGATGGCGCCATTGAGGCCCGCGATCGCAGCGGGCGGATGCTGGGCGTGCAGGGCTTCCTGCGGATGGTTGCGTCGGTGACCGGCGCGGCGCGGGCGAGTGGGTTCTCGTGGGCGAAGCAGCTGCTTTCCAATGTCGAGCACTTCCGCTATGGCCCGGCGGCGGACGACACGCTCGTCATTGAGATCACGAGGCCGGTGACGACGGCGGAGCGGCTGTCGGCCCGGACGACCGCGGCGGTTGGGTCCGGCGCGACGTTCTGATCAGTCTTTCACGCCTTCGACCAGGCCGGGGATGGTGTACTTCTTCACGGCTTCGGTCAGGTCGACGCCGGTGATGTTGGCCATGGTCATGAGCCAGGCGAGCACGTCGGCGAATTCTTCGCCGAGGTTGGCTTTCTGCTCGGGCGTGGGGGTCTTGCCGGGCAGGTTGGCGTGCAAGGCGGTGGCGAGTTCTCCGAATTCCTCGGAGAGGAGCAGAAACGTGGCCGCGGGGCCGCGGGCGTTGTCGGTCGCGTAATATCGATCCCGGATGAGCTGCTGGAAGCCTTCGAGAGTCAGCGGCGAAGAGTGACTTGGCGTGGTCATAGAGACAAACGTAGCAGTCGATCATCGTCGTGACACCCGTGTCTCTGCCCCGAGCCGCGGGCTTCCGCCCGCGCGGCGGTTCGCACCGGCGTTCGCGTTGTGTTGTGTCGCCGGCCTCGTCGGCTGCACATCGGCCTTCGACGCCCATCGGCAGGACCTGCGTGCCGAGCACGACGCCGGGAACTACCAGCGTGCCGCGTCGGTGCTGGACGAGCCGGAGGTGCAGGACGAGTACGGCGAGCGGAACCGCACGCTCTGGCTGCTCGACCGCGGGGCGGTGGCGTTGAAGCTGGGGGACTCGGGCGTGGCGTTGAAGTCGCTTGAGGAGGCGGAGAAGCGGATCGACGCCCAGCGCGAGTTGCGGCCTGATGAGAGCGCGGCGCAGTGGGTGTTGAACGACACGGTGGTGCCGTATGTGGCCGCTCCGTACGAGGACGCGTATGTGAACGTGCTCAAGATGCTGGCACGTCTGGAGCGCGGCGAGGTGGATGGCGGCGCGACGGTCGAGGCGCGGCGGCTGGCGAACAAAGCCAATCTGCTGCGGGATCAGTATCTGCAGGAAGCCAAGGCGCTCGAGAAGCAGGCGGGTGATCGGTATGCGGCCGCGGAGCGGTCGGGCGCGACGAAGAAGTTTGCGACGCCGACCGGTGGCGAGTTCATCGGAAGCCCGTTGGGTGACTATCTGACCGCGATCACGTTCATGAAGACGGGGGATCGCGAGTTTCAGCGGGTGGCGGGGCGGCGGTTGGTGCAATCGATCGAGGCTGTGCCGCAGGTGTTCCCGAATGTGAACAAGGATGCGTTTGCTGGGCTGGCGGAGATGAGCCCGGACGCGGGCAATGTTCTGGTGGTGGGGCTTGCGGGGCGCGGGCCGTACTTGGTTCCCGAGCGTGTGGGACCGATCGCGGTGTACTCGGTGCCGGTGTATTTCGAGTTGCCGAAGATGCAGTTCCGCGATAGCGCGGTGCGTGGGGCGCAGGTGGAGGTGCGTGAGGCAGGCGGTGCGGCGCGCGCGGTTGGGCGTCTGGAACTGGTTGAGGATCTCGCGGCGGTGGCAGAGGAGAACTTCCTTCGCGTGCGGCCGTTGATCTATCAGCGGACGCTGGTGCGGTACTTGGTGAAGGCCGCCGCGACGGTGGGGGCGAGCGAGGCGGTGGCGCAGTCGCAGGATGGAAACGACGGCACGCGGGATCTGGTGCGCATCGTGGGCGGCTTGATCGGCCTGGCGGTGCTGGGTGCGACCGAGCGTGCGGACCTGCGGTCGTGGGAGTTTCTGCCCGGGCAGGCGTTTGTCGGGCTGGTGAAACTCGAGCCCGGGGAGCACGAGGTGCGGGTGGTGTATCTGGGGAAGGGCGACGCCACGGTTGATGTCGGTGGGTGGCGGAAGGTGGTGGTGCCGCCGGGGGATGCGGCGTCGCAGTTGGCGACGGTGGTGGAATCGACGGTGCGGTAGAGCTGGAAGTGTCGTATTGGGCGTTGGTTAGGGTTCGTTCGGCGCTTTGGAGATCAGGCCGAACCGTTGGCAAGTTAGTGCGTATAAACTTCTGGAACGCGTGCGTCGGAGCGGCGTGGTGTCGCGCCGGTCCGACGCTGGAGAGAAACTCGATGAACCTCAGCATGTGGAAGTCCGTGGGTCGGTTGGTCGGCGTCTCGTTGGTCGCCGTTGCGGCGGGTGCCACGCTGGGTGGCTGCGCGGGCGGCGGCGCGTACGGCAACTGGAACGTCAACCGGACCGACCCCGAGAAGACGGCCGACGTCGATTACCGGTGGCAGGACGACGACGCCCGCGAGGCGTATCGCGGGCTCATTGCCGACTGTCTTGCTCGCCCCTGGGTTGAGAATCATCGCGCCGAGAAGGGCGGGCAGCGTCCCGTCGTGTTCGTCGGGACGGTGCGGAACGAGACCGCGGACTATGTGGACACGAAACTCGTCACCAAGCGATTTGAGGAGGAGTTGATCAACTCTGGGCGCGTGCGCGTGGTCGCCGACCGCGATCAGCGGGGCGAGATTCGCGACGAGCGGCAGCAGGGCCAGGCGTGGAACCGCCCCGACACCGTGAAGAAGCAGGCGATGGAGCAGGGCGCGGATTACATCATGCTCGGCCGCGTCGCGGAGGTGAAGCAGGAGAGCAACGATCGGCGGACGATCGTGCAGTACTACCAGATCAACCTGGAACTGATCGACATCGAGAGCAACGAGAAGGTGTGGATCGGGTCCAAGGAGATCAAGAAGGTGGCGCGGCGGTAACGCTTTTGAAGCACAGAGAACGATAAAGCCCGGCCGACTCGGCCGGGCTTTTGTTTCGGAGGCGTTCGCACTGCGGAGCCCAAGGCGGCTCGGCAGTGGAAACCGGGCGTGATTACATGATCGAGGCGAGGCCGTAGCAGCGGCGCCACGTGCTGAGCTGGCCCATGTGCATCATGATGTGGCTCAGGAGCATGAAGGGCATGGCGACGCCGACGGTGGGGAAGTGCTGGCGGTAGCGCTCGTCGGGTGTGGGCTTGAGGAGCACGCTGTCATCGACTTGAGCGAGACGCTCGTACAGGCCGTCGTAGTTGCGGAAGAACGCTTGGGTGATCTCGTCCATCTTGGGGTAGATGGTGCCTTCGGGGTCGTCCTTGCAGTCGACGCCGGCCTTGAAGAGGTCGGTGTAGTGGGCGGGTGCGGCGAGGTGGGTGCCGTCGAGGCCGACGAGGGAGGCGATGCGGGTGGGGTAGAGGGCGAGGTGGCCGAAGATGAAGGCGCCGTGGTTGCAGTCGACGGTGTGCGTGCCGGACTTGGTTTCGAAGCGGGGCTTGCGGGCGAAGATGGCGGGGGTGACGCCCTTGAGGGAGCCTTCGGCGAAGCCGCGGCCGCGTTTGGAGGCGATGATGATTTGATCGATGATCTGGCCCATGATGATGCTCCGTGCTGGTTTGCGAATGCGTGAAGCGGGTTGGATGCAATGTGGTGGCTGCGGTTACTGAGTGAGCGGGGGGGCTGAGAGCGGGGTGAACGGTCGGGGGCTTCCAGAGATGCGGGCTTCAGCCAGCTCGGTTGACGTTCGTGAGATTAACCTCCGACGTAGCGGTCGTAGAGAGCGCGGGCCTCGGCTTCGGTCTCGACGCCGCGGATGATGGCGCGGGCGTCGGCGAAGACGGTGAGTTCGACGCCATCGCGGGGGTGCAGGCGTACGAAGAACTCGTTGGCTTGAACCGGGCCGAGGCGGGCGAGTTGCGAGCCGAGGGCGGGTAGTGCGAGGGTGCGGGGTGCGGCGGCGTGGATCTGGAATGCGCCGCTGCCGCAGAGGCTGGCGGCGGGTCGGGGGCGGCTGCCGGAGAGGAATTCGAACTGACGCGTGCCGCAGCATTGGCAGAGCGCGCGGGCGGCGGGTGCGTGGAGTTT
Organism: Phycisphaerales bacterium; assembly: GCA_947459215.1. Lineage (GTDB taxonomy): Bacteria > Planctomycetota > Phycisphaerae > Phycisphaerales > UBA1924 > JAFEBO01. Next base: position 160,812 of record CANHCQ010000005.1, on the reverse strand, counting down.
GCGGAGGTCGAGGGTGCGGAAGCGACTGGTCGCGAGGTCGAACTCTGTGAGCGACGGTGGGGGGCTGGATGCGAGCGCTGCGGCATCAGTGCCGAGCACGCGGATGGCCTCGGCGGCTTGGAGCGATGCGGCGATCGCGACCGCGGGGCCGAGGACTCCGACGGTGTCGCAGGTTTCGACGTGGGCGGCGGCGCTGGGCTCGGGAAAGACGCAGCGGAGGCAGGCTGTGTGCGGCAGGATGGTGAGTTGCATGCCGCGGGTGGCGATGACGCCGGCGTAGACGAGCGGGATCGCGTGCTTCACGGCGAGGTCGTTGAGCAGGTAGCGGGTGTCGAGGTTGTCGGTGCCGTCGAGGATGAGGTTGGGGCGATGAGTGGCGACGAGCGACTCGGCGTTTTCTGGCGTCAGGTCGGCGATGACGGCGTCGATGTGAATCGTCGAGTTGACACGGCTGAGCCGGTTGCGGGCGGCGATGGCCTTGGGCAGTGCGGCGTTTGCGTCGGCTTCGTCGAAGAGCGTCTGGCGCTGCAGGTTGGTGTGTTCGACGATGTCGCGGTCGACAACGGTGATGCGACCGACTCCGGCGCGGGCCAGATGGTCGAGGGCCGTGCAGCCTAGGGCGCCCGCTCCAACGACCAGAGCGCGAGAGGTCATGAGGCGACGCTGGCCCGCTTCTCCGAGTGCGGGGAGAATGAACTGGCGGGAGTAGCGTGTGAGGGATGGATCGGGAGCGGGCACGGGGGACTTTACGAGGTTCTCGGCTCCTTGGTGGGCGTTGAGTGCGGCGTGTCGCAGATCAGTGTGATCTCGACAATCTCAGGTGGAACCATGAAGCGGAAGGGCACGAGCGACATGCCGACGCCGCGGGTGATGAGCACGCGGCACGCGGGGCCTTGCACCAATCCAACGGCGTACTTCTCGCCGTAGGTTGAGACCATTCCGGCGCCGGTGCCCAGTCCGGGGATGTGGACCTGACCGCCGTGGGTGTGGCCGCTGAGCATGAGATCGATTCGGTGCGAGCCGGCGCGGGTGATTGAAGGATGCTCGGCGGTGTCGGGGTTATGGGCGAGGACGATGCGGGGCATGGACGGCGGCACGCCGCGGAGCGCGGTGTCGGGGTCGACGAGGTGTTGGCGGAGGTCGCCCAGGCCAGCGATGGAGAGCGAGTCTTGGGTCGCGTTATCGCGGAGAGTGATGGATGTATCGGCACGAGTCAGAAACAGTCGGTCGTTGTCGATGACGCGGATTCCCGCGGCTTGGAGCAGGGAGCCCATCCGACGGCCGTCGTTGAACCAGTCGTGGTTGCCGCGGACGGCGATGGTGGGGATGCCGGTGCGAACGAGGCAGGCGAGTTGCTGAGCCGCGGGTTCGAGCCACTCGAGGCCGCAGTGCACGTAATCGCCAGTGAGCGCGAACACGTCGGGCCGAAGAGCGATGGCGAGATCGAGCGCGTGCTGGATGAGTTCGCGCGAGACGCGCGGGCCGAGGTGGGTGTCGCTGATCTGGACGAGTCGGAGGCCGTCGAGCGAGGGCGGCAGGTCTTGGATCGGAACTGTGTATCGGGCGAGACTCAGCGACTGCGGCTGGCGGCACGCTGAGTCGATCAGGGTGCCGCCGACGAGCGTCGGGCCGCCGACGGTCAGAGCGTTGGTGAGGAACCGGCGGCGTGATCGGAGCGCGGGGGAATCAGAGCGGCTTGCGGGCGTTGAGAGGATCGCTCCTCGCACGGTCCAGAGCCACAGCCCAAGCAGGCACAGGATGAACACGCCGGCGGCGCACGCGATTGCTGATGCAACGAGATCGGCCTCGCCCCACGAGCGGAGCATGAGGCGGGCGATGAGCCAGCCGGGCGCGGTGAGGATGTGCATCAGGTTGCCGAGCGGCTTGAGCAGCCAGCCGAGGGGTTCGAGGCGCATTACGTGCGTGCCGTGAGTCCAAAGAGCCGCGTGCAACCCGAAGGCTATGGGAGTCAGGAAGACGAACGCGAGCGCGGCGATAGCGGCCGCTCGGGGGAGCGGGCGCGGGTGCCTTGTTGAATCGGGCATGCAACGACTACGTGGCTAGGGGCGGATTCGTTCGGGGCTCGAATGAAAAACCTCTCGCTCACGCGAGAGGCTCTATCGAAAGGTGCGTTTTCGGAGAAAGCTCAGGCAGCTCGAGCGTCACTCAGACCGTCTGGATTTCCTTGGTCTTTTCTTCGACCCGCTTGTCGATCTCGTCCTCGAACTTCTTGAGGAGCTTTTGGATCTCTTCCTTCAGGGTCTCGATCTCGTCCTCGGGGAACTGGGTTCCGGCCTGCTTGGAGAGGGCCTCGGCGTGCTTGTTGGCGTCGCGACGAACGTTGCGGATCGCGGTCTTCTGCTCCTCGCCGATCTTCTTGCACTTGTCGGCGAGCTGCTTGCGCCGGTCCTGAGAGAGTGACGGGATCGAGAGGCGGAGCTGCTTGGCTTCGACTTGCGGGTTGAGGCCGAGCCCGGCGGATTCGATGGCTTGCTTGATGGCGCTGACAGCGGTGGCGTCGAAGGGCTTGATGAGAAGCTGACTGGGTTCGGGCACACTGATCGACGCGAGGCCTTTGAGGTCGGTCATCGAGCCGTAGTAATCGACCTTGACGAACTCGACCATCGCGGGGCTGGCGCGGCCGGTGCGGATGCCGCGCATCTCGCTCTTGAGGTACTCAACGGCTTTGGTCATCGTCTCTTCAGCTTCGAGGAGAATGGTGTCTGGGTCGCTCATGGCAGTTCTCGGGTAGGACGTGGGGTGGACGTGTCAGTGTAGGTGAACGCGTCGGGTTAATGCGAGTCGGCTCGGGTCAATCGACGGTGACGAGCGTGCCGACGTCTTCACCCTTGATGACGCGGGCGATGTTGCCGTGCTTGTTGAAGTCGAAGACGAGCACTGGAATCTCGTGCTCCTGGCACATGGCCAGGGCGGTCATGTCCATGACCTTGAGGCGTTTGGCGAGGGCTTCGGAGAACGAGAGTGACTCGTAGCGGGTGGCTTTGGGGTCCTTCTTGGGGTCGGCGGTGTAGACGCCGTCGACCTTGGTGGCCTTGAGCAGGATCTCGCATTCCAGTTCGGTGGCGCGGAGGGCGGCGCAGGTGTCGGTGGTAAAGAACGGGTTGCCGGTGCCAGCGGCGAGGATGACGACGCGGCCCTTTTCCATGTGACGCAGGGCGCGGCTGCGGATGAAGGGTTCGGCGACGGCGCGGATCTCGATCGCGGACATCACGCGGCATTCGACGCCGAGGTCCCGGAGCTTTTCCTTGAGGGCGAGGGCATTCATCACGGTGCCGAGCATGCCCATGTGGTCGGCGGTGGCTTGGTGGATGTGGCCGGCGGCGGCGAGCTCGGCGCCGCGGATGATGTTGCCCCCGCCGACGACGATGGCGATCTGGGCGCCGAGTTTGGCGGCGTCACGGACCTCGCTGGCGATGGAATGGAGTTCCTTGGGAGCGATGCCGAAGCCGCCGGGGGTGCAGAAGGACTCGCCGCTGAGTTTGAGGAGGACGCGTTTGAAGGGGCGGCGTTTGCCTTTGGTGATCTTGGACTTCTTGGGTGAGGCGGTCGAACTGGGCATGAACGGCTCCAGGGTGAGGGATCGGGTGGGCGGAACGAGCGGACGACGGGCAACCCGATCCGGCAGGGCGGCGCGTGACAGCGGATTGAAAGATCGTCGATTCGCGAGGTCAACCCGCAGGATCGGAGCGGTCGGAGGCTACTTTCCGCGAGAAAGACGCCGGATTTGGCGGCGGCGGCTGGTTTGGCCGCAACCGAACGCAGGCTCACGCGAAAACTTCGGGCGCGGCAATGCGGACGGGCGGGCCGGCGTTTGTCATAATGAGGTGGCATGGACGAGCCTTCGAGACAGGATGTCGAGGTTGAGCAGCGGAGTGGCGACATGGTGGCCGCGCCGGATCGAGGCGGCTCGGCGGGCGCGGTGGTGTTGGCGGTGGCGCGGTATGCGCTGCTGATCGGGCTTGCGATTTCGCTGATCGTGCACGGCGTTGGGCTCTTGGTGTCGAACCGCGTGATGTTCGGAATCGGCGGCGGCGGCGGCGAGGGGGCGGAGGAGCGGACGAGCCTGGCATTGACGCGGGGGCCGGAACTGGCGGACCTGATTGCGGGCTCGATCGAGGTGTCGAGCCCCTCGTCTGGGGATCTGTCGGACAGCCCCGCGATGGCCAGCGTGGAGCGTCCGCTCGACGCATTGCAGGACCCGTCGCTGGAGGGCGGAGCGGAGTCGACGATTTCAGGCGCGTTGTCCGGGGCGGGTGACGTCGGAGGCGGCGAGGGACTGAGCGATGGGCTTGGCGGGGGCGGCGGCGGTGGTGGTGGGGCGTCGTTCTTCGGGGTTGAGGCTCAGGGATCGCGATTCGTGTTCATCGTGGACGTGTCGGGGTCCATGAGCGTTGGCGGCAAGATCGAGGCACTCCGGGTTCAGCTTTCGCGCTCGATCCAGAATCTGGTCGAGACGTCGTCCTTCATGGTGTACACGTTCTCGAACGATGCGGAGCCGCTGGCGAACGCCAAGGACTGGGTCGCGGCGCTGGACGAACGCAAACGCTGGGCCCGTCGCGCGGTGAACGCGATCACCGCGGGAGGGGGAACGAACCCCATGAACGCATTTGTGATGACGTTCAAGCTGCGGCCGCGACCGGATGCGATCTACTTCATGACGGACGGCGAGTTTGATCCGGGGGTGGCCGACGAGGTCGCGCGGATGAACGCGAGTCGGGTACCGGTTCATTGCATCGCGTTCGGGACCCGTGAGTCAGAGCCGCTGATGAAGAAGATCGCGGCACAATCGAAGGGGACGTACACGTTTGTTCCGGGGGTGCCGCAATGAAGGGGCGCCGCGTGTCGACCACGATCTTGTTTGCAGGGTTGGCGGCTTCATTCATGGCCACGCTGCTGTCGAGCGGCGCCGTGGCCGAGGAGTCGGTGGCGGTGCTCCGCAGCGGGGTGACGGTGCCGATTACGGAGGTATCGAAGGCGGGTGTGCTGGCGACGGGCAAGGGAACGGGAGCTCGCCGCGTGTCTCTTTCGGCGGTGCGCCGCGTGGATGGCCCGTTGGCGGCAGAGTTTCGGACGCACGAGGTCCTCGCGCAGACGATGTGGCGTGCCGGCGCGAGGCTCGACCGCGGCGACGCCCCGGGTGCCGAGCCGTTGTACGAGTTGGCATGGACGATGACGACGGGCGAGAAGGGGCCGACCCGCGCGGAAGCGGCGGCGGGGCTGCTTTCGTGTCGCGTGCAGCGGGGGGCGTACGCGTTGGCGGTGGAGGCGTGGGCGGTGTGGCTTGCGGAAGCGGGCTCGCTGGAGAGCGGTGATGCGGAGCGGTGTCAGGCGCGTTTGGCTGTCGGCGACGGCTTGGACTCGTCGTCGCAGTGGTTGACGGGGCTGCCGCCGGTGTTTGTGGATGGTCCATTCGTTCGTGCGTTTGCGACGGTGGAGTCGGAGGGAGCGGATACGGGCGGAGTGCCGGACGTGATGTCGATTTATCGCTTCGCGGCGAAGCGGGACTCGGGCTCGAAGCGTGGCGATGCGTCAGCGTTTGAGAACGCCAAGGGGTGGAACAACGTCGCGGGAGAGATGGTTCTTGCGGAGAGCGGCGACCCGGCGGTGCGAGAGCGAGCGCGAAAGCGACTGCGGGACCGGGCAGCGAGCGATGCTCCCGCGTGGCAAGCCCACTGGGCGCGGCTGGGATTGGGGCGGTCGCTGCGGCTCGAGACCGACGCAAGCTCAAAGACGGACGCGGTGATCGAATTGCTGTGGATCGCGTCGCGGGAGTCGGTGGCGAGCAACGTGCTGGCGCACGCTCTGCTCGCGGCGGCGGAGACGCTGGTTGAACTGGACGAAGGAGCGGCGGCCGCCCGTGTGGTGGCTGACCTGGAGGCGAGGCTGCCGGATCATCCGATCATCACGTCCGCGAGGTTGTCGCAACTGCGGGCGACGGCGGGATTGAACGGTGCGAGATCGATAGCGACATTGCCGGGAGTGGGAGCGGGATCGGGTGCGAACAGCACGTCCACGGGCGAAGCGTCGGGTGGTTCAGGTGAGAAGGAAGGAACGAAGTGACGAACGCGATGATCATTGTGGCGGCGGAGATGCCTGCATCGGCGCGGCGGTCGCTGTGGGAGTACCTGCAAGCCGGCGGCCCGATTGGGTATTTGTTGATACTGCTTTCGTTTCTGGCGGTGGGGCTGCTGATTGCGCACTTTCTGAAGGTGCGGCCGCAGGCGCTGGCTCCGGTCGACATCGTCGCGGAACTGGAGGGTTTTCTCGCTCGCGGCGACACGACGGGAGCGATTGAATACTGCCGCAGGGACGAGAATCGCTGCTTCGTGACCAATACGTTCGCATCGGCGTTGACGCGTTGCGCACGCAGCACGTTTGGCATGCTGGAGCTTCGTACTGCACTCGAGGAAGCGGGGGCGAAGGAGCTGGATCGGCTGATTCGGACGACCGATGGCATCGCGATCATCGCGGCGATCGGACCGATGATGGGTCTGCTGGGCACGACGGTCGGCATGATCGGGGCGTTTGCGTCGATCGGATCACTCGAGGGTGCGGCGCGGTCGAACGAGCTTTCGAACTTCATGTCGCTGGCGCTGGTGACGACGGCGCAGGGGCTGATCGTGGCCATTCCGTGTACGGTGCTGTACACGATTCTGCGGCGCCGCGTGGAGCGATTGGCGATGGAGACCGGCGACACCATCGAGGATCTGGCGGCGGTGCTGACGAGTGGTGCGAAGGCGGGCAAGCCGGGCGCATGAGATTCAAGCGCAACCAACCGATGCCCGAAGCAGGGTTCGACATCACCTCGATGATCGACGTGGTGCTGCTGCTGACCATCTTCTTCATGATGTCGTCGCAGTTCTCGAAGATCGTGCAGCGGCCGCTGGACTTGCCGAATGAGCAGGGCGATGCGAGCGACAAGCCCGTGGACGCAGAAGTGGCGGTTGTTGTGGATCTGGAGCAGGACGGCCGGCTGTCCGTGGGCGGGCGGGTCTACGAGCTTGATCGGTTGGCGGCGATGGTCGCGGCGGATCAGCAGAGAGTTGCGGCGTCGGGGCGGCTGCTGGATGTTGTCATCCGCGCTGATCGAACAACGCCGACGAGCCACCTTGCGAGGCTCGTGTCGACGTTCACGGCGGAGGGCATCGTCGATTGGCGGCTGGCGACGACGGGTGAGCGATCCTCGGGTGGAGGTGGCCGATGAACTTCCGTCGCCGCGAGGTTCGAGCGATCGAGTCGATTCCGCGGCTGTCGCTCGTAGCGTTCATCGACATTGTGCTTTTCTTGTTGCTCTACCTCATGCTCGCGGGAACGCTGACTCCGCCGGAGGCGCGGATCGCGACGGGCGTGGAGAGGCCTTCGGCGTCGCAGAAATCCTCGCCGCTGGCGCCGATCCGGTTGCGGGTGGAGCGGAACGGTGATCGCGTGCAATTCCAGGTCGGGCAGCGGGAAGTGGCGAGCCGGGAGGCGCTGGTGGTCGCGCTCACACAGGTGCCCAAAGACGGCGGCGTGATCGTGACGGCGGGGGAAGGAACATTGGTGGCGGACGTGGCGACCGGGCTGCAAGCCGCGAAGGACGCGGGATTTTCGAGAGTGAGTTATGCGGCGGGACGATAGCGGGCGCCGCCCGCGGTACATCTTTGCCGCAGGTTTGCTCGCGTGGGTCGCGAGTGCGGTCTTGGCTGCGCCGCTCGATGAGCGGCTGGATGCGTATCTGGAGCAGCACGAATTGCTTGGGCTTCGGGCGCACACGCTGGAGAAGCGACTGCCGGGTGCCGCGCTGGGCGAACGAGGCAAGCTGCTGCTTGATCTTGCGGGCACGTATGAGGCCTTGCTGAAGGTGTTGCCGCCGGCGAAGCAGGCGCCGGTGCGGGAGCGATGCCGGGTGCTGCTGCGGGAGAACGCGCGGCCGGAGCTGGATGCAATCCGCGTGGACCTGCTGAAAGCGGAGTATCTGGACGCGGAGGCAGCAGCGGAGCGGGCGCGGCTGAAGACGACCGCGGAGTCGGATGCTGCTGCAACGGTTGCGACGCTGAAGCGTCTGGCGGCGGAGTTTTCGGAGGTCGCTCAGCAGGCGAGCGTTCGGGTGAAGCAGCTCGAGGGTCAGGAGCAGGGTCGAGGCGATGTGTCGTTCACGGATGCGAGTGAGCTGCGGGCGCAGCTGGCTGATGCCCGGCGGGTGCGGTCTTTGGCGCGATACTACTCAGGGTGGAGCGCCTGTTACGCGGCTCAGCTTCTCGGCGATCGTGGCTATGCGAACGAGGCGCTGTTGCAGTTTGGGGCGCTGTTGAACGCGCTGGAGCGTCGGACGCCGACGCTTGATCGGCTTCCCAAGACGCTTCTGGTCCACGAGCATGTGGCGCGGGCAGCGCTGGGCGCTGCGACGTGCTTTTCGGTTGCCGGGAACGATGCGGAAGCGCTGCGATGGCTGGACGAGATATCGACGGCCGAGGGCGTGCCGAAGACGGTCGCCGATCAGGTGCTGACGCGGCGCATTGCGGTGCTGGCGAGGAGCTCGCGGTGGTCGGAGCTCGCGCGATGGGTGGATCGGGCGCGGGCGCCGCAGGGGAAAGTGGCGGCGCCGCTTGAACCCGTGGACGCGTTGCAGCTCGCGGCGGTGACGCTGGAGGGTGTCGACGGTCCGGAGAAGGACGCTGCCGAAACGCGGTTGTCGCTTTCGCGGCTGGCGCTTGGTGATCTCATCACGCGTGGACAGACCGCGGCGGTGGTGCAACTGGCCAAGCGGTTTGGGACCGGAGTGCTCGCGTCAAACGGGTTTGTGTCGCAGTATGTCCGTGCGCTTCAGGCGTACGACGCTGCGCGATCGAAACACGGCGTGGCATCAACCGAGCCGACGAATGTGTCCGAGGCTCGAATCGCCTATCGCGAGGCCGCGGACCTGTTTGTTGCGGCGACGAAGGCCGACGATGCGTCGAGGTTTTCCAAAGACGTGGCCGGCGCGGGGCGGAGTGCGGCATTGGCGTGGTATTACGCGGGCGATTTCGTGCGAGCTGCCGACCAGTTCGAGGCGGTGGCGAAGGACGCTGGGCAGGAGCTTCGGCAATCGCTCGCCTGGTCGGCACTGGTCGCGTTGGATCGAGCGGTGGAGGCGGGGATGACGACCGTGCGGGATCGTCGCGACGAGCTGGCAACCGTGTTCATTGCGTCGTTTCCGAGCACCGAGCAGGCGGCGAAGCTCATGCTGCGTCGTGCCGGCGCAGGGAAGCTGCCCGATGCGCAGGTCGTGGCGACGCTACTTGCGGTTGGAACCGACTCGCCGATCCGCATGGAGGCACGACGTCTGGCGGCGTCGACCTTGTTCAAGATGGCCCGATCGGCGAAGCGTGCGGATGCCGACGAACTGATCGGACAGTTCTTGAAGGTGACCGACGAGATCTATCCGGCCGTGCGAGACGGGGCCGTGGCGGCATCTGGCGAGAAGCGGGCGGCAATGGCGGAGCGTGCGGTGCTGATGCTGCGCCAGCAGATTGAGATGGCGTTGGCGATGTCGTCGCCGGATACCGGGCGGGCGTCGCGGGCGATGCAGGAGCTCCGGCGGGTGTCGGAGCTGTGCGACTATTCGATTGAGTCTCTGGCAGAGGAACTGCGCTACAGGGCGCTTCAGGTCGCGATCGTTGAGAAGGATGGTGTCGCGATAGAGACGCTTGCTGAGGAGTTTGGCGAGACGCGAACGCTGTTCGGCGAAGCCGCGAGGGAAATTGTGCTTCGTCACTTCATCGAGCGAGCCCGGGCGGCGCCGACTGATGAGCGGGCGGCGGCGCTGGTTGCGAAGCATGGCGAGGGCGTTGTTGCCGCACTTGATGCGAAGCAAGCGTCGGGGGCGAGGGCGAATGTCTTTCGGGATGAAGTCGCAGGGGCGGCCTGGGTGGTGTTCCGAGCGTCGGGAGACATCGGGGCGAGAGATGTTGCGATACGGATCGATCGGGCGATGTACGACCGGGGTGGACGGTACACGGCGAGCATGCGCAGGCTCGCGGAGCTGTCGGAACACGCGGGCGATGCGGCGTTGGCGCTGGAGTGCTGGACCGCGCTGGCTCAGGGGCTGTCGGATGCGACGGCGGCTTGGTTCGAAGCGAGTTTTAATGCGATCCGTCTCCTGCAGCGCGGCGATGTGGAGCGGGCTCGCGATGCGATGAAGCTGCTGGAGCTCTCGCATCCGACGCTTGGGCCGGAGCCGTGGGCGGGAAAGCTCAGGTCGCTGAAGCTGGAGTTGTTCCCCGGGCCGGCCGGGCAGTCGTCGCCGGCGCCTGCAGATGCCGGGGGTGGCTCATGACGCGACGTGCGTCGATGAACCAAGATCCGGTGAGGCTGGTCCTGGGACCTACTGGACCGGGGCCGTTCGCGTTGCTGGATCTTCCAGCGGCGGATGTCGGGATCCCGCGGGTCTTGGCCGCGTTGCATCTGCGGCTGGAGCAGGTGCAGGCCAGCCCACATGCGGCGACGCCCGCAGCGGAAGATGTGCGATTGGCACTTCACGCCGCGGCGGCGCAGCTCTGTGATCCTGCGGTACGGCGGCTGCTGCTTGGAACGTGGGGGACCGGTGCCGCGGAGTTGCATGACGTTGGCGATGATGGTGGCGACGTGGGCTTGCTCATCGAGCGGGATCTGCACATCGCGGTGGGATTGAGCGGCGGTTGGAATGCTGCGGCGATGCAGCGGCTTGCCTTGGCGTGCGAGGGGCGTGGGGTGTCGCTCCACCAACTTGGTGCGGTGCTTGAGTCGATCATGATGCGTGCTCCCGCGGGCCGTGTCAGCGTTCCGCTGCGAGAGCAGCCCGTGCCGTCGAGGGTGGTTGCTGATGCGGCCGCCACAAACACGCTGCCGCGGGATCTGGTTGTGGCGATCGGCGTCTCGGCCGCCTTGGTGGTGTGCGTCGTGGCGGGCCTCGTCACGTTCTTTGGATCGGGAGCGGGGTCGGCGTCGAAGCAGGACGTGGTCGCGATGATTGAGCGCGGCGGTGCGAGCGGGCCGTTGAAAATGGAGGCGCCGAGCCCGGTCGTTCGCTCCGAGGTTCCGGCTGATCTGGAGATCAGCGACGCGCGATCGATCGATCGCGAGATTGCCTCACTCGCGAAGGCTTTGGCCGGTGAGGACGCGACGGACGCGTCCGCGAGCATCGACGCTCGCTTGCGGACGGCTTTCGACGCGTTCAGCATGAACTGGCACCTTCTGCGGCGGGAGGAGATCACGGCGGTGGTCTCGTCGCTGATCGATCTCAGCTTTGCATCGGTGCAGAAGCAGCGCGAGAAGGAAGTTGTTGGCGTGGTTGTTCGGGCGCTCGGGAAGCCACCGGCGGGGCGCCGCGAGGTGCGGAGCGTTGTTGCGGCGGGCGCGGTTGCGGCGCGGTTGCTGCAGGAGCGTGACTTGCCGCGTTCGATGCGGGAGGATCTTGAGTCGGCGCTTCGCGCGAACGCGGTGACAGCGAGCCTCGGTTCCGGATTGCGATTCGAGGTGGCGGCGGAGCAGATCGTGTTGCCGCTGGCTGATGCGATCGCGGGGGGTGCGTCGTGGGCTGATGTTGGGACATGGAAAGGCTTTCTTGATGTGCGGGATGCTGCGTTGGGGGGTGCTTCCCGGGCGAAGGACTTGGCAACGATCGCGGCATTGCGTGGCGTTCTGAGATCGGCTGCGACGGAGAATGCAGAAGAAGCGATCGCGCTGCTGGCGGGATCGATGACATGGGACAAGACGTCGGATTTGCGTGCTGCGATCAAGAGCTGGTTCGAGGATCCGGGCGTGCCGATCGCGCGTTTGGCAGCGCTGACCCGGGCGATGGTGAAGAGCCCATTGCGGGGTGTGGATTCGACGATGACGCTTGCGGTCACTGCGTCGCGCGAGGAGCGGCAGGCGCTCGGTGAGGCGTTTGCGGCGGTGCTGCGAAACGACCAAGACCCGATTGCTGCGGAGAAGGTCCGCGCATGGGCGGCGGCTGCTGATGAGGTGCTTGCGAAGAGCGTGAGCACCCCCGCGGAGGCGATCGATCTTGCGGCTCGAATGGCGGAACTGACCGCGATTCGGCAGGCGCAACTTGATGGGCGCAGTGATGATCTCAGCGGACGCATCGAGGCGGCAGGGACGCCGACGACACTGCCGCCAGGAATCTCGGTGAAGGAGCGGCCGATTGCGACCGCGGGATCGAAGGCGTTCGAGTATGCGGCGATCGGCGTGCCCCAGGCGCCTCGTGTTGAGTTCTGGAAGAAGCGGCTCGCGGACAGCGGCGCGCCGGATGTGCTGCTTGCGAGGGTCGCGATTGAGGAGGCGTCGCGTGGGTCGCCGGCCGCGGTTCGTGATGCGGCTCGGGATTTCGTTCGTGCTCGTGCGGGCGACGAAACGATGCTGATCGCTGCACTCGATGTTGTGTTCACGATTCCGGAGTCGAGGGAGAACCTGGAGTGGCTCAGTGATATCGCGGGGAGGCGAATCGCATGGTCCGGGCGGGGCCATAGCCGCGAGGCGGCCCATCGGGCGCTTCTGGAGCTGGCCGCGGAGAGGTTCCCGACAATTGGCAGCGGGGCGGCGATCGATCTTGCCGCGGCGCGATTGGGCAAAGCGTGGCTGCTGAGGATTGGCGAGTCAGCGGAGGATGATGCGGTCCATGCGACCGATTCGATCCGGCGTGTTGCCATTCCGATGCTCGCGATTGGCGGACGGGGCAGCGAGGGCGAAGTGCGTCGTCGATTGGATGCTCGGCTGGCGATTGCGAGGGGCGGAATACAGGTCGCCGTGTGGTGGCAGGCCGCGGTGGTGGAGCTGACCGCCATCGATGTTGCGAAACGGGCTCCGGGTGTGGATGTTCGTGCAGGTCTGGCTGCATGGGATGCACAGCGTCGCGGCGCGAGTACGGCGTTCGAGCAATTGCTCGCGGGCGAGCGAGCGGTGCTGTCGATGTTCAGGGCGGAAGTGGTCCTTCCAACGGGGGAGGGCACATGAGAGCTGCGAGTTTCTTGGTGGTGGCGCTTCTCCTTGTTGTGCTGCCTGGACATTGCGGGGCACAGGTGGGGGGCGCTGGGGTGTCGGATCCGGCGAAGGCCGCCGTATTCGACGCGACGGAGATTGCTGCAGCGGCCGTGCTCTCGCCGGAGCATCCGGAGGCGTACCTCGAGCTTGCGGAGCAGATTCTGGATCGGCCTGACGCACCGGAACGGATTGAGCTGGCGCGGCAGATGCTGGTGCGTGCTGTGGAGTACGGGCGATTGCGGAAGAGCGCGGAGCGCACGGCCGCGTCGGCGGCATTGGCGTTGGCGTCGATCTCGCCCCAGGCTTCGCAGCGGCAGTGGCTGCGGGCGGTCGCTGCGACGCTCGATGCGGACTACTCGGCAATGCGACCGAGTGATCGGATCGATGCGGCGGCGGGTTCTCGTGCAGGGGAGGCGATCACGCGGCTGAGGGCGGGGGAGGGCATTCGGCCACGTGAGCTTTTGGCGGATCCAGCCGTCCGGGCGGTGCTCAAGCAGAACGAAGCGGCGTTGTCGGCCGACGGGACGACGAGCGTGTCAGACTTGGACGCGGCGGCCAAGAAACAGCCGTGTCCTTCGTGCGGCGGGCGGTTGCTGGTGATGCCGCAGGGGCCGCGCTCGGCGACGTTGTGTTCGGCATGCAAGGGGCAGGCGTTCCTCGCGGTGTCGACGCGTGATTTCGGGTCGCAGGTGCGAATGCAGCTGCGGTTGCTTGGCGTGCCGCAGGATCGCTGGGGCGACGCGACGGAGGCAGAGATGCTTCCGGCGCGCGATCCCGACGCCGCGGAGATCGCGAAGGTGTTTGGTGTGGATACCACGTTCGTTGCCTGGCGCGACGGGAAGTGGCAACTTCCGGCTGAGACGCGGAAGTCTGTGCCCGCGGCCAAGCCGGAGGAGGCGTCGCCTACAGTCGCTCCCGCTCGATAGGGAGCGCGATTGAGGGAGCGACCGATGTCCGACGCCGCTGCGGTAGTTGCCAAGCCGACGATCACGTTTGATGAGTTCGCGAAGGTCGATCTTCGTGTCGCGAAGATCGTGACGGCGGAGCTGCACCCCTCGGCGGATCGGCTGTTCAAGCTGCAGCTCGACGACGGAAGCGGCACGCCGCGGCAGATCTGTGCGGGTATCCGTGGGCATTACACGCCCGAGGAACTCGTGGGGCAGTCGATCATCATCGTTGCCAACCTCGCTCCCCGCGTGATCCGCGGCGAGGAATCCCGCGGCATGCTGCTCGCGGCCAGCGACGCACCCAAGGATCCGGCTGCGACGACCGAGCGGAAGGTGGTCATCCTCATGCCCAAGAGCGACATCGCCCCCGGCTCGATCGTGTCTTGATCAAGAAGAAGTTGTCGTACCAAGCCGCGGCGGCGCGTCTCACCGAGGCGGATCGACCTTGGGCGGCTTGCCGCCGAGCGGGCTTTTCGCGTCGTCGCCGGTTGGCCGGCCTTCGGGCCCTTCGTTGCCCTGCGGCCCGCGGCGCGGCGGGCCCTTGAGGACCTCGTCGACTGCGCGATCCAGCAGCGACTCGCGGGCGTCCTTGGCTTCCTGGATTTGCTTCTTGGTGGATTCGAGGCGATTGGCCAGTTGCTGGGCCTCGTACTCACGCACCTTCGTGCGGGCGTCGTAGCCCTTGCCCATCAGGTCGCGGAGTTCGGCCTTCTTCTCTGCCGGGACCTCGTCGCCCTTGTGTTCCATCTGCCAACGCCGAAGCTCGTGCGCCTTCTCGACCACAAGGATCGTCGAGCGGAGGTCGTCCCTGCGGAGCTCGTAGAGCTCCTTGTCGTCATTGCGGGCGCGGAACGCGTCCACTGCCTTGGGAAGCAGCCGGCCCATGATCGCCCGGAACGCGCCGGGCTCGCTCTTTTTCCACTCTTCCAGCCGGTCCGCAAAGTCGGGGCGCACCTCGCGTATGAACTTCATCAACTCGGCGTGCTGCTCCGGGTTCAAACCCGACGCGGGGCGTCCGTCTGGGCCCTTGTGGTCCGGGCCTTTGCCTTCTGGCCCGCGGTCAGGGCGGCCCTGGCCCTGTTCGCGATCAAAGAGTGGCTGCGGCGCTTCGGGGCGTTCGCCGCGGCGGAAGCGCTCGACGAAGCGATCGGCGAGCATGCCGCCGCGGGCTTCGCGGAGGAAGCGGATGACGTCCTCGGGCGGGCGGCCGTCGTCGAGCATCTTGCGGGCTTCTTCGAAGCGGCGTGTCGCGCGGGCGGACTCGTCGAGGCCGCGGTCGATCATCTCTCGCAGCATCTTGGCGTCGCGGGGCGGTCCCTCGCGCGGTCCTTCACGTGGTGCCTCGATCTCGCGCTCTCCCGGGGGCGGCTGATCCGGCCCGCGGCGCGGGCGGCCTTCGCGGGGGCGACCGTCGTCGGCGGGACGGGGATCGCCAGACGGCGCACCTTGTTCACGCGGCCGATTCTCGGGTTGAGCTGACGCAGGCGGCATCGAGCCAGCAAGAGCGAGCACCGTGCCGCAGAAGATTGCCAGTTGTCGAGGATTCATGGGCGGCTCCGTAGGGCTCAAACGCCAAGAGTGGTCGTGGCGGCTCCGATGCCGGAGCGGCTGGTGGCGGACGTGCCGGTGGACCCGCTCGAAGACTGTGACGTCTCGTCGCCAGTCTCAACACCGAGGGTGCGGTCGGAAGTGACGAGCTCGTGGAGTTTGATTGCGTCCGCGGCGAGGTCGTCGATGCTGGACGCCAGCGGTTCATCTAGGAGCGAGACAGCCGCGAGCACGAGTTCGACTTCTTCGCTCGCGTTGGAGGCGGCCAGCGTGGTGGAAGTCGTCGTGGGGGTGGTGTTGCGGGTCGCGATGCCGTAGCCCACGCCAAGCAGGCCCACAATCGTTACCGCCGCGGCGATGCGCAAGGCGGAAGCGAATCGCGTTCGCGGCCCGATCCGGGCGATCACCGGCGACTGGGCCGAGACGATCATGCGGGTCGAGTTGAAGACCCGGTCCTCGATCGTCGCCCCGAGCGGGTCGGCACCGCGATGGGCGGCACCGGCGTCTGCACGCCCGACGTGGTCAAGCAAGCGAGCCATGGCGTCGTCACTGCCCGGCGTGGTGTTGTGGTTGCTCATGTTCATGCCTCCGCCCTCCCCAGGTTGCTGCCCATCGTGTTCTTGTTCGTCCCTGTCAGTCCGATCTCCATCAGCGACTTCAATTTGGCGAGCGCCCGGTGATGCCGCGCCAGCAAGGTACCAATCGGTTCCCCCAGCATCTCCGCCAGCTGAGCGAAACTCATCTGCCCGTGGTGACGCAGCTCGATGATCTCGCGGTCCGCGTCCGCCAGTTGATGCATCGCGGTCCGGAGGCGGTCGAGCTGCTCGGAGTTCTGGTCGGAGTCGTCGCGGCGAGCGGGTGCCCGATCCACCGCCTCGGCGTCGTGCGTGACGGGATGGCGCCGCGTACGACGTTGCTCGTCGCGGATGCGGTTGGTGGCGATCCGGAAGAGCCAAGGCTCGAACTTGCCCTGCTCCGTGTAGCCGCCGCCGACCAGCTTGGCCGCGAGGGTCGCGAACACGGATTGGGTGATCTCCTCGGCCACTTCGGGGTTCCTTAATCGCGACTGCGCGAGCGCGAAGACGCGGCGTGCGTACAGGTCGACGATCTGTCGCCAGGCTTTCTCATCGCCCTTGGACGCGGCAAGAAGGACCGGCGTCAGATCCGGGCCGGAAGGCCCGTCGTCGTGCGAGTCGGGTTGTCTTGATCCCGGCACGACGTTCATCCATCCCCTCCAACGCCCAACCGAAGCGGATATTGCCGCCCAGGGGCTGCAAATGGCTGGTTGGGATGGGAAAGTGCGTTCACCGGCATGGAATCGTCCAAACCCGCACGCGGCCCTGACGTATTCTGGGCCCATGCCCCCGCCGGTCGCCATCGTCTACACCGTCACGGCCACTCTTCCCGACGCTGCGACCGCGGACGAGTACCAAGGTTGGCTCGGCGCCGGTCACATCCAGGCCGTGGTCGCGGGTTGTGCCAAGGAAGCCTGCGTTTCGAGGCTCGTAGATCCGAGAACCACGATTGAGGTCGAGGCTCGCTATCTTTTCCCGAACCGGGACGTGTTTGACCAGTATGTCGCGAAGGTCGCGCCGGCCTTGCGTGGCGAGGGGATCGCGAAGTTCGGAGAGCGCGTGCGGTTCACCCGGCGTGTGGCGGAGGTCATTGCCACAGCTTGATGTTGTTTGGGGTCTGGGAGGATGGGCCTGGCGGAAATCCGCAGAACGAAGCAGGTGGCTGGCGCGCTCTATCGGGCATGGGAACGCTTCGGATCGTCAGCCGCGGGCTTGGTCGATTGATGGAAGTCGGCGTCCTGGATCGTGCACCGGACCCCCGATTGGACGCTTGGGACACGGCGTCGGCAACCCCGACGCGGCGAGCAAGGAAAGCCCGGAAAAGCAGCGTGCGACAGGTCAGCGACGAAAAACTCTTTGACCAATTCCGCCGGGGCGACCTGGCGGCACTGCGGGTCCTGATCGAGCGGTACAAGGACGACCTGCTGCGGTTTTTGTTCCGGCTCGTCGGCGAACGGGCCGCCGCCGAAGACGTCTTCCAAGAGACCTTTCTGCAGATTTATCAGTCCAGCGACACGTTCGACATCGAGCGGCGTTTTCGTCCCTGGCTTTTTACGATCGCGGCGAACAAAGGGCGGGACTACCTGCGTAAGAAAATCCGCCGCCGCGAACTCGATCTCGACGCACCGGTTGGTGGTCGAGGTGGAGGGGGCGGCGAGGCCTCCGCGACCACGTTCGTCGATCTACTGGAGATCGAGGTGGATCCGCCGGAGGCAAGGCTGTCGGCTGGCGAGCGCGAGGTGCTCGTGCAGCGGGCGCTGGCGGGTCTTTCGCCGGCGCTGAAGGAGATCCTGCTGCTGGCATACTTCCAGCGGCTGAGCTACGTACAGATCGCGGATGAACTGGGCATTCCGCTGGGGACGGTCAAGTCCCGACTGCACGCCGCTGTGGCCGCCTTTGCGAAGCGCTGGCAACAGGTTTCACGGCGCGCCGCGGGGAACGCGGACGAGCCGGATGAACAGCCGGTGTAGAGAGATTGCTTTCCGGGATGTTTTCTATGCCGCAAGACGAGAGTCACCAACACGACGACGGCGCTTTCGAGGGCTGGTCGCTCTCCGGCGCTGATCAAGCGGCGGTGGATGCATGGCTCGCGGATCGTGAGCAAGTATCGCGGGATTCTGCATCATGCGATGCCCGGCGGCTGGAGCGGATGGAAGCGCTACTCGGCTTGCTCGCTGCGCCTGATGTTCGTGCGGAAGGCACACTGGTCGATGTCACGTTGCTTCGGATGGTCCGCGAGGTTGACGCTGAGCCGGCGTTGTCGTCGCTCGACGCCGACGCGCTCGATGCCTGGGCGCTCGCCGAGTACGAGGCCGACTCCACTCCGTCTGTGCTGCGCGGCCGGGCCGCACGGCATCACGAACTCGCCAGCGCTGTGCGCGAGTCGGACATGACCGCGACACCGCTGCTCGTCGAACGCACGTTTCAGGCGGTTGCGGCCCGTGCGGCGGCGGATCGTGCGTCCGGCCTGACCATGCGGACCACGCGCTCGTGGCGGCTCGCCGATGCACTGTCGATCGCTGCGATGCTGCTGATCGGCGTCTCGGTTCTCTGGCCCGCGCTCAATTTCGTGGGCGACCAGCGTCAGCTCGCGGCGTGCCGCTCGAATCTGGGCGGCGTGGCTTCGGCG
The DNA here is from genome assembly GCA_947459215.1 of Phycisphaerales bacterium. Classification (GTDB taxonomy): domain Bacteria; phylum Planctomycetota; class Phycisphaerae; order Phycisphaerales; family UBA1924; genus JAFEBO01. The sequence goes on along the minus strand of CANHCQ010000005.1, from coordinate 142,114 downwards.
ATGGGGCTCTACGCGGGTGATCACCGCGATCAGTTCCCGGTGGCGACGGCCGGCATCGGCGGTGTGGGCGGCACCCCGTGGTGGAACGTTTCGCCGCAGAAGCCGCAGGCCAACTCTGCGAACCTGTACACGCTCGCCCGCACGCGGTACGCCAAGCTTTCCGACCTCGCGTGCGCCGGCAACCCCGATGCCGAGCGGGGCGACGTGAAGGCCGAGACGTACGACTGGACCGACCTGAACGCGATCTCGTTCAGCTATCAGATCATGGGTTCGAGCCGACCGAATTGGCAGCGCGTCGAGTGCGAGCCGGCGAAGGTTGTGGTGCTGTCGGATCGCTCGCCGGTGGTCCGGCGCGCGGTGCGGCATCAGCCCATCGACCCGCTCGAGAACTCGTCGAACCACGGCGGTCGCGGGCAGTACGTGCTCCACGCCGATGGAAACGTGGCATGGATGTCGACGCCCGAGCGTCCGTGCGGCGACAACATCTGGTTGCCCCGCGCTCTCGAGATCATGCTGAAGCAGGTCGCTCACATCGAGCGCACCGGGAAGCTCGAGGGCTTTGAGATGCCCGATGATGCGATGGACTCCTTTGTCGGGCCGTGAACACGTCGGTCTGTGTACGAGGTCCTGACGCGAGCGCCCGTTCAGCCGGATATGCTGTGCGTCAGCGATGAAATCCAAATCCGACATCGTGCGTGACTGGCTGCCCCGGTACACCGGGCGAGCGGTCGATCAGTGGGGGGAGTACATCCTCCTCACGAACTTCACCAACTACGTCGAAAAATTCGCCGAGCGCTTTGGCGTGCCCGTCGTCGGGCGTGATCGCCCGATGCAGTCGGCCACCGGCGCTCCCGGCACGCCCGCGGCCGGCATCACCATCATGAACTTCGGCATGGGTAGTGCGATGGCGGCCACCACGATGGACCTGCTCAGCGCCATCGAGCCCAAAGCCGTGCTCTTCCTCGGCAAGTGCGGCGGGCTGAAGAAGACCAAACTCGGCGACTTCGTGCTGCCGATCGCCGCCATCCGCGGCGAGGGAACGAGCAATGAATACCTGCCGCCGGAGGTGCCGGCGCTGCCGTCGTTCCGGCTCCAGCGTGCCGTCAGCGCGGCGATCGTGGAGCACGGCTGCGACTACTGGACCGGCAGCGTGTACACCACCAACCGCCGCGTCTGGGAGCACGACGAGAAGTTCAAGGACTACCTCCGCCAGATCCGCTGCATCGGCATCGACATGGAGACGGCGACGATCTTCCTCGTCGGGTTTGCCAACTCGATCCCCAAGGGTGCGCTGCTGCTCGTGAGCGACAACCCCATGACCCCGGACGGCGTCAAGACCGGCGAGAGCGACAAGGCTGTCACGGAGTCGTTCGTCGAGAAGCACCTGCAGATCGGGATCGACGCGCTCATCGACCTGCGCGACAGCGGGGAGAGCGTGAAGCATCTGCGGTTTGAGTGAGCTGGTGGAATAGAGAGAACGCGGAGGGGCGGAGAGGGCGGAGGGACGCGGAGGCTGAACATGGGCATTGCACGGACGCTGCGTTCGTTTGCATACGGGGTGCTTAGCGCGGCGGTGTCGGTCGGGGCGGGTGGCTGTGGCGCACGAGTCGATCGAGCCGCCTGGAACGCGGATGCGGCGTCGATCGTCGGCCGACAAGAGCAGGCGCTTGCTGATTCTCGTCAGTGTCTGTTGGTCATCAATGAGCCTTCGCCGCAGCAGCGCCACGCAACGGCATGGCTGTTGGAGCGCGCAGCGGCTGAGTCCTGGTCCGTCACGCGTGGCCCCATCGCCTGCTCCGTCGGCGCCAACGGCGTCGCCCGCCCTGGCGAGAAGGTCGAGGGCGACAAGATGACTCCCAGCGGCTCGTACACGCTCACCGAGGCGCTGGGCCGCGATCCGGTGGTGAACACGAAGATTGCGTACCGCCAAGCCACCGACAACGACGCCTGGGACGAACGGCCCGACTCGCCGACGTACAACCAGTGGGTCAGCGGCGATGCTGCCAAAGGCCTGACCGAGCGGCTCGGGGCCGACAGCGAGTTGATGCGGGTCTGCATCGTCGTCGATTACAACCGCTGGCCAGCCGTGCCGGGGAAGGGAAGCGCGATCTTCATCCACCGTGCTCATCCCGATGGCGCGGGAACGCTCGGGTGCATCGGGTTCGAGAAGGACGATCTGGATTGGCTGCTGGCGACGCTCGACCCAGCGAAGAAGCCGCGGGTGGTGATTGTGCGGGGCGACTCTCAGGCGACGCCTTAAGCCGTGCGGCCGCAACTCGCGACGGACGATTGCGGTATCCTGTCCCTCCCGGAGGTTCCCGCATGCGATCTCGCTCTTTCACCACTCGGCTCACCGCGTCGCTCGTCTTTGCTCTTGCTGGCTCGGCCCTTGCAGCCGACACCGTCCCCCAGACCAAGGGCTACTACCGCCAGCCCGCCATCCACGGCGACACCATCGTCTTTGTCAGCGAAGGTGATCTCTGGAAGGTCGCCTCAACCGGTGGCGTCGCCACCCGTCTCACGACCGGCACCGGCGACGAGACCAACCCCGCCATCTCGCCCGATGGCAAGACCGTCGCGTTCATGGGCCAATACGAAGGCCCGACCGAGATCTACACGATGCCCCTCGAGGGCGGCTTGCCGACTCGCCGCACGTTCGGGGCGGCACGCATGGGATACGTCGGCTGGACGCCCGATGGCAAGGTGCTGTTCTCCACCCGCGAGCACGCGACGCTGCCCTCGTCGCAGCTTGTGGTGCTGAGCGGCGACGGTGCCCGCACCCGCGTGCCGCTCTACGAGGCCGATCAGGGCGCGTACGCCGCCGACGGCAAGACGCTCTTCTTCACCCGCCTGCCCTTCCAGGGCTCGTTCACCAAGCGCTACAAGGGCGGCTTCATCCAGCAGCTCTGGAAGTTCAGCGACGGCGACGCGGAGGCTTCGCCGCTGACGACGGACTTTGCCGGCACCAGCAAGGACGCGATGGTCTGGAACGGCCGCGTCTACTTCGCCACCGACCGCGACGGGATGATGAACATCTGGTCCATGAACCCGAGCGGGAAGGACCTGCAGCAGCACACCAAGCACGCCGAGTACGACATCGCCAGCCCCGATCTCGGCGGCGGGCGCATCGTGTATCAGCACGGAGCGGATATCTGGTTGCTCGATCTCGCCGCGGGCAAGAACGCGCCCGTCGACATCTCGCTCGCGAGCGACTTTGACCAGATGCGCGAGCAATGGATCAAGAACCCGGCGGGCTCGATCAGCGAGTGGTCGCTCTCGCCCAGCGGCGATCGGCTCGCGCTTGCCGCTCGCGGGCAGGTGTTTGTTGCGCCGGCGAAGCAAGGCCGCTTCGTCGACGTTACCAGGAACAGCGGCATCCGCTATCGCCGCCCGGTCTTCCTGCCCGACGGCAAGTCGATGCTCGCGTACTCGGATCAGTCCGGCGAGGTCGAGATCTGGAAGGTCCCGGCCAACGGCGTCGGCGAGGCGACGCAGATCACCACCGACGGCTCGATCCTCCGCTTCGACATGCTGCCAAGCCCCGACGGCAAGCTCGTCGCGCACGTTGACAAGAACCAGAAGCTCTACATCACCAACCTCGAGGACAAGTCCACCAAGCAGGTGCTGCAGAACAAGTTCGAGCAGCCGAGCGATCTGTCGTGGTCGCCGGACTCGAAGTGGCTGCTGTTCAGCGAATCAGCCGCGAACGCGAACGGGCAGATCAAGCTCTACTCGATCGCGACCGGGCAGATCACGGACCTGACGACCGATCGTTTCAACAGCTACTCGCCGCAGTTCACGCCGGACGGCAAGTGGATCTACTTCATCTCCGACCGGCACATCGTGTCATCGGTCGGCAGCCCGTGGGGCGCCCTGGCGCCTCAGCCGTACTTTGACCGCAAGTCGAAGCTGTACCTGATCGCGTGCAAGAAGGGCGAGCGCTCGCCGTGGCGGCCGAGCGACGAGCTCGCGCCCGCCAAGGACGAGAAGAAGGACGACAAGAAGGAAGAGAAGAAGCCCGACACCAAACCCGACACGAAGCCCGACACGAAGCCCGAGATCACCGGCGAGAAGAAGGACGAGCCCAAGAAGGATGACCCGAAGGGCGAAGACAAGAAGGACTCGACCAAGGACGTTAAGAAGGACGAGAAGAAAGTCCCCGACGTCGTGATCGATCTCGACGGCATCGCCGCCCGCATCGAGGAAGTGCCCTTCACCAACGGCAACTACTTCGGTCTCACCATCACCGACAAGGCCCTGTTCTTCGTCGATGTCGTCCGCGGCACCGAGACCAAGAGCAATCTGCTCGCACTGCCAATCGGCAACGAGAAGATCGAGACCAAGACCGTTGCCGCCGATATCAATTCCTACGACCTTTCGCTCGATCGCAAGAAGCTCGTCATCCGCAAGCGGGACGCCTTCTCGATCGTGGACGCCAACGCCGCGCCGGCCGAGATGGACGGCAAGGGCGTCGATCTCTCCAAGTGGCGATTCAGCCTCACGCCCGTCAAGGAATGGCGGCAGATGTACACCGACGCGTGGCGCCTGCTCCGCGATTACTTCTACGCCCCCAACATGCACGGCGTGAACTGGAACAAGATGCGCGACAAGTACGCGCCGCTGGTGGAGCGAGTCCGCACCCGTGCCGAGCTGAATGATGTCTTTGGCCAGCTCTCGGGTGAGCTCTCCACCCTGCACCACTTCGTGCAGGGCGGCGATACCCGTGGGCCTTCGGACGATGTCGCGATCGCCTCGCTTGGTGCGGAACTGGTCCGCGACGCGGCGGGCTACCGGGTTGAGCGTGTGTACGACTTCGATCCCGATGAGCCCGGTGCTGTGCCGCCGCTGGCTCGTCCGGGTGTTGATGTGGTCGCTGGCGACATCATCGAGTCGATCAACGGCGTGCCGGTGCTCGCGGCCGAGCCCGCGGCCCTCCTTCGCGGGAAGGCCGGGCAGCAGGTGCTGCTCCGCGTCAAGCCCGCCAACGGGGGCGATGCTCGGGACGTGATCGTCGTGCCCGTCAACATGGGTGACGCGGCGGACATGCGTTACACCGAGTGGCAGTACACCCGGCGCAAGATCGTCGAGGAACAGGGCAAGGGCGAGCTCGGGTACGTCCACCTCCGCAACATGGGCGGCGGCGAGATCACCCGCTGGACGAAGAACTTCTTCCCCGTCTACAACCGCAAGGGCCTCATCGTCGATGTCCGCCGCAACACCGGCGGCAATATCGATAGTTGGATCCTCGGCCAGTTGATCCGCAAGCCGTGGATGTACTGGGCGTCGCGAGTCAGCGACGAATCGAGCTGGAACATGCAGCTCGCGTTCCGCGGCCACATGGTCGTGCTGTGCGATCAGTTCACCGCCTCCGACGGCGAGGCCTTCGCCGATGGCTTCCGGCGCCTTGGCCTCGGCAAGGTGATCGGCATGCGCACCTGGGGCGGCGAGGTCTGGCTCAGCTCGGGCAATCGCCTGACTGACAACGGCGTCTCGACTGCCGGCGAGACCGGCGTCTTTGGACCGGATGGCGACGGCAAGAACATCTGGCTGATCGAGGGCCACGGCGTGGACCCCGACATGATCGTGGACAATCTGCCGCACGCCACCTTCAAGGGCGAAGACGCTCAGCTTGCCGCGGCGATCAAGCACCTGCAGGAGACGATCGCGGCCAAGCCGCTGCCGGACGCGAAGGCTCCGAAGTGGCCTGACAAGAGCTTTGACAACAATCGGTGAGGAGTGGGAAGGGGTGGGGGCTGAAGTTTGCGGACGATGCGTGGGTTGGGCTGGGGGCGGGGCCTTCCAGGCCCCGGCGCAGCCCGGGTATCTCGTCGTCATGACAACACTAGAGGCGGAAAGGTTCCAGTTTTCTTTTTCGTGAGATCGTCGGACATCCCTGTTCGCGTGAGAGGCGGCTTCAGTAGAAGCGTGTGCGCCACCCCGCCCCGCGAAGCGGGGAGGGGTGGTCGAGCGCAGCGAGACCGGGGAGGGGTCTTGCGGATACGTGGCGCAGAGCGATCAGGCACCCGCAGTCCCCTCACCTGCTTCGCCGCTGGCGAAGCGGTCCTCTCCCCGCGAGCGGGGAGAGGAGGCTCGGACGAGTCTTTCGGAAACAGTCTTTCATCCCCGCCGCCGCCTTGCAATCGCCAGCGACGAAGCCAACAGCACCACCGCACTACTCGGGGTCGGGATGATGGTGATGAAGGCCGGGAGATTCAGGTCCGATGTCGTCGCGTCCGCGAAGACGCCGACGAAGGCGCCTGTCGTCGCGTTGTACTTCAGGATCTTGTTGTTCGCCGAGGTGACGTACAGGAATCCATCTCCGCCGAAGGCCATCCCGATGGGAGTCTGCAAACCGCCCGACCCGGCCGCGACCAAGTTGCCCTGGTTCACGCCGTTGGTGGCGTTGCGCTTCTGGACCGCGTTGCCGGTTTCGGTGGTGATGTAGAGCGAGCCGTTGAACCACTCGAACGTGCGTGGGCGTCCGATGCTGGGGATGAACGAGCTGATGAAGGCACCGGTGACGCCGTTGTATTTGAGCACGCGGTTGTTGTTGTAACTGGGGACGTACAGGTGGCCGTCTGGCCCGAAGGAGATGCCGTTGTCGGCGCCGCTGAGCGTGCCGCTCCCGGCCGTCACGAAGTCCGACACGAACCCGCCGCTGGTGTTGTACTTGCGAACCTTGTTGCCGTTGAAGCTGGCGACATAGGCGTTGCCGGCCTTGTCCCAGGTGATGCCGGTCGGCGCGTTCATGCCGGCGTCGCTGATGAAATCATCGATGTAGGCCCCGGTGCTGGCGCTGAAGCGCACGATCCGGTTGTTGCCCTCGCTGACGACGTAGATCTTGCCGTCGGGCCCCATGCGGGCGCATAGCGGGCCTGAGAGGTTTCCGGCGACGTCCAGCGTGCCGATGAGTGACCCGGACATGTTGTAGCGATAGACCTTGTTGCTGCCGAAGCCACAGACCAGCATTTCGGCGGCGTGGGCCGCGGCCATCATGCACAGTCCGCCTGCGACGGCGACCAGAGTATTCCAACGCATCCGATTCTCCTCCGGACAAGCCGGGTTGGGTGGGGTGAGGGGTGGGGTAAGGGGTGGGGAAAGGACGGCGGCGTCCGACGGAATCGCCGCGCCGCTGCGTCGAGTGTCGCTGCCGAACCCTGTTCCCGCTTGCACTGCGTTGCTGACTTGCCGCCGTGCTTTCAGGGCCAGAGATGGGGACCGGTGACAGAACCCTGACAAGTCCCCTCACGGATTGTGAAGACACCGCGAAAGATCGACGGGGTCAGACCGGTTTACGAGGCTCTTCCAGCACCTGCGGCCTACCGTCAAGAGTTCAAGAACTTGCTTGGAATCGGTTTTTGTTCGGATATTTCTCGATCACGTATCGCTTCAGCGTCTGGTATGCTGCCTCAATGAGCACTCGCTCCACGTCAGGAGGACGCGCCGCACGTCATGGCCGACGAGGCACGGAACACCGCCGCAAACCTGTTCGGGTCTTCGCACTTCGACACGACTGAGAACGATCAACCGCCACCCGCTCGATCCGCGGCAGGCGGTGTGTGCAGAAAGAACCCGCGGCAGGTGCCGCCGAGCAACGCATCAAGCCCAGTCCAGAAAAAGGCAAGGTCCAGGAAAAGGGCCGTGAAGGAAGGGAATCAGGAATGAACACCAAGGGCCGGAAACCATCGACCGGGTTCACGTTGATCGAGCTATTGGTCGCGATCGCGATCATCGCTCTGTTGATCTCGATCCTGCTGCCGTCGCTGGGGGCGGCGCGGCGCACGGCGAGGAACATCATCTGTCAGAACAACATGCGGCAGATGGTGCTGGCGCAGACCTCGTATACGAACGACAACAAGGACTGGCTCGCCGGATCGCCCTCCACAAGCGGATGGGACGCCACGGGTCGCGTAGTCGGTGCCATCGGTCAGGGCTACAGGCCCACCTTGAGCGGCCCGCGGTTCAATGGCCTCGCGGTCCAGGAATGGGACTGGATCGGACCGCTCCTGAGCTTCATCGGGCAGCGAGGTCCGGGCGATGGCGCTTCGCAGTCCGCGTTGAACGAAGAGACGCGTGCCGAGCGCTATTACTGGTACGACAAGGTCAGCAGTGTGAACTGCCCGGAGAATAATTTCGAAGTCGATCCCTTCCCGGTCGCGACCGCGATCTGGAAGAAGAAACGCATGTTCTCCTACTCGGGGGTAACTTCATTTCTTGGCACCGAAGATGCGCCGGTTTTAGGATCTGGTGCCAACAGCGGCGGCCCCATCGCCGGACAGGATCGGCGCGGCCATCAGCCGATGCTTTCTCGTGTTGGTGCTGCGAGCAGAAAGGTCGCGTTCTACGAGTCGCACCGGTATGCCGAGAGCCAGTTGACCGCCGATCCACCGAGCTACGGGTACGCGATGGGCGAAGTCGGAAGAAGCACCTACGGGGGTGCATTCTCTGATCTGGGTACGTGGTGGGCCCAGTCCAAGTCGTTCTCTCGCAACGCGGCGCCTGGCGAATCGGCGGGTACGTGGGATCGACGCGTTGACGCTAGGTTCTGGGCGTTCCGTCACGGCTCGCGGAAGGTAGAGCCTGTGGCTGGACAGGCTGCGGTTCGCAGCGGTGTCCAGTGTCTCGGCAATCTCTCGTTTTACGACGGGCACGTGGAGCTGCTCGATGATCTGAGCGCCACGAATCCAGAGTTCTTCTTCCCGACGGGAACAAGGGTCACACAGGCCCTCGCGATGTGGAAGACCACCGCAGCCCGCTTTAAGACCTACTCAACAGGAATCAACGCGAATAACCCTGTGACGATGCCCTGAGTCAGTCTGCAGTAGTTCAATCCTTTGCTCGAAAGGACGCGAGTGAGTCGGACTTCAGAATCCTCGAAGCTGCTGGAGGGCCTTGACGCCGACCAGAAACCCGCGGCCGGGCAGGCGGGAGCAGGCAAGGGCGCAGGGTCAAAGAACACCCGGCAGTTGATGCTTGGACTAGGAGCGCTTCTTTTTTCGATGGCTGTGCTGGGCTATGTGAGCTTGTCAGCGTACAAGTCGTGGAATGAGAGTCCGCTGGCTCAATCACGCAAGGCCACGTTGAAGGATTCGGAAACCGGTGAGGTCTTCGAGGATTTCTCGACGCCCAGCGCCGAGTCGTCGCCTTTCGAGAATCCGAAGACGGGAAAGCGGACGCTGTACCCGGCTGAGGCGTGCTACTGGACCAAGGACGGCAAGGCGAAGTTCCCGCCAACGTTTGTCATTTTGAATGAGCGGCTCGGCGTCAATGCGCCGACCAAATGTCCGGATTGCGGCAGAAACGTGCGTCGATTCAATCCATTGCCGCCCGACAACCTCATGCAGGAAGCGTGGGACGCATCGCAGAAGAAGTGACCCTAGGTCTGCGGCTTCGCTTCACCGCAGGATACAGAAGCACAAGGCCGCTTTCGCGGCCTTTTCTCTTTCCTGGCGGAACGGTTTGCAACATGCCCGACAGGAGTTGAACCTGTAACCTCTGCCTTCGGAGGGCAGCGCTCTATCCAGTTGAGCTACGGGCACACGATGTCGCGACGGCCACAGGGCGGTCGTCGCTTGAGCGAAGCATATCGCGCTGATGACGCGGCGTCTTGTCGGGCGGAGCGCGTGGGCCCCAGTTCTTGGGCCGCGCAGACGAAAGCGGGGCCGGCGGTGAGGCCGGCCCCGTGGGGTGGTTTGCGTGAAACGCGATCGGGCTTCCGGGCAGAGCAGGGCGTCGTAGGTCGCGGCGCAGAGCGCGAAGCGGTGTGGGGACTCGGAGTGGGGTGATCAGCCCTTGACGGCACCGCCGAAGAGTTCGGCCTTCAGGAACCGCTGCGCGAGTGCGAACACGATGAGAATTGGGGCCAGCGACAGCACCGCCGCGGCATAGGCGGCCCGGGTGTTGGCCTCGAACTGGCTCATCATGTTGTTTAGCGCGACGGGCAGCGTGAACGTGTCCTGATTCTGCAGCACGATCAGGGGCCAGAGCAGCTCCGACCATGCGCCGATCACGCTGAAGAGCGCCAGCGTCACCAGGGTCGGAGCGGTGAGCGGCAGGATCACGCTCCACCAGATGCGGAGACTGCCGGCGCCGTCCATGCGGGCGGCTTCTTCGAGTTCGCCCGGGATCGCCATGAACGCCTGGCGGCAGAGGTAGATGCCGAACGCGGTGACGCTGAAGGGCAGGACGACCGCGGCCAGCGTGTCGTAGAGGCCCATACCGACGATCATGCGGAACATCGGGACGACGATCACCTGCTCGGGGATCATCATCGTCGCGAGCAGGAGTACGAAGGCGATGTCGCGTCCGCGGAAGGTCATGCGGGCGAGCGGGTAGGCCGCGAGTGCGGCGATGAAGACGTTGAGCGCGGCACGAGCGATGGTGATGAGGACGCTGTTGAGCAGGGGGCGGGCGAGATGGCCGTCGTTCCACGCGGCGCGGAAGTTGTCGAGCGTGAATCCGCCGCGGAGGGAGTAGAGCTCGCCCCCGGGGGGCTGGAAGGCGATCACGATCAGCCAGATGGCCGGGCCCACGGCGATGATGGTGAGCACTGCCGCGATCGCGTACCAGAGCAGGGTGCTCCAGAGCGGGCGGCGGTCGATCATGTGGACGGCGGAGGACATGGAGGGAAGTGGGGCAGTGGGGCAGTGGAGCAGTGGGGCAGTGGGGCAGTGGGGACTCAGGGCTCTGTGCGGCTGGTGAGCTTGAGTTGAACGATGCTGAACACGAGGATGATGACAAAGAGCGTGATGCCGATGGCGCTGGCCATGCCGTAGTTGCCCTCTTCGAAGGCGACCTGGTAGATCAGCGGCACGACGGTCTGGTGGGAGATCGGCGCGCCCTTGATGGTGACGAAGAGCTCCTCGAAGACTTTCAGCGCCGAGATCGAGGAGATGACGAAGACGAGCGCGATCGCGGGGCGGATGGAGGGGAACGTGACGTTCCAGAAGACCTGGGTGCGGCTGGCACCGTCGAGTGACGCGGCCTCGCGGAGTTCGCGCGGGACGGCGGCGAGCGCGGCGAGGAAGACCATCATGTAGAAGCCAAAGCCCTTCCAGAGCGTGACCAGTGCGGCGGAAATGAGCGTCCACGGGCGTTCGGTGAGCCAGGGGACGCCATCGAGCCAGAACCACCGCAACCCCGCGTTCAGCACGCCGGAGTCTTCGTTGTAGAGGAGCCGCCACATCAGTGCGGCGACGATGGTGGGGGTGACGACGGGGAGGAAGAGGGCGAGCCGCAGCCACGACATGCCGCGGAGCCGGACATCAACCGCAAGGGCGGCGAGCAGGCTGAGCACGATGATCGCGGGGGTGACGAGCAGGTAGAGGGCGCTATTGAGGAGAGCGCCCCAGAAGCGACCGCTGGCGAGCAAGCGGGTGTAGTTGTCGAAGCCGACCCAGTCGGGCCCGCTGAAGGCGGTGTACCGGGTGAAGGAGAGATAGGTGACCTGGGCGAGTGAGCCGGCGAAAAACACACCGAGCACGAGGGCCGCGGGGGCGAGAAACGCCGCGGGCGCGAGCGGGTGATGCGTGCGGTGGGCGGGCACGAGGACAATGTAGCGGGAGTCGGCCGAGCTCGTTTGGTGCCATCCGTCCGCCAGCTCTGCGGCGCGACTGATGCGGTTCGGGTTCGGGATCCCAGTTGCAGTCGCATCAGTCGCGCGGCTCAGAGCAGCCGCGGACTGATGGCACCGAGCGATGTCGCGACATACTGACCTATCACTCTTTGTGCGTGCGCAGGCCTGAGTCGTCGTCGCCGACGTGGTGCAGCGCGACCATGTTGACGCTTCTGGTCTTGCCCAGCGGACGGCCGCAGACGATCACGATGATGTCGCCTTCCTTGCACAAGCCTCGGCTGAGCAGGAACTGGTCGGCGCGGAGGTTCCAGTCCCGCAGCGGCGTGATGCCTTCGGGGGCCTTGTCGCAGACTGCGATCACGCCGCGCAGGACCGCCATGCGGCGGCACGCGCGGAGCGACGAGGAGTACGCGACGATCGGGATGTCGAAGTCGTTTTGAGAGAGGTACCGCGCCGTGCCGCCGGCCTCGGACCAGCAGAGCACGGCCTTGGCTCGAACATCGCGGGCGATCTGCCAGGCGCCGTGGGCCAGGGCTGCGGTGGAGTATCCCGTCTCGATCAGCTTGGTTGGGGCGTCGTGGTGGGCTGGAAGCTCTGCGATGCGTTCCTCGGCGGCGCCGGCGATACGGCGCATGATCTCAACGGCGACCACGGGCCATTTCCCGGTGGCGGATTCGGCGCTGAGCATGACCGCGTCGCAGCCGTCGAAGATCGCGTTCGCTACGTCACTGGCTTCGGCTCGTGTGGGGCTGGGGCTCTCGATCATCGACTCGAGCATCTGCGTCGCGACGATCACGGGCTTTCCCCAGACATGCGCGGCTGCGATGATCTTCTTCTGCACGACGGGCACGCGGGCGATGTCCATCTCGACGCCCAGGTCGCCGCGGGCGACCATGATGCCGTCGGCGGCCTGCACGATTGCATCGATGTTCGTGACGGCCTGCGGTTTCTCGATCTTGGCGATGACGGGAATGGTCGCGGTGGCGCCGCTGAGGTCGGCCAGGCGGGTGGTGGGACAGAGCGATTTGAGGCGCTCTTTGAGCTCCAGCACCTCAGCCGCTTCGCGGACGAAGCTGAGGGCGAGGAAGTCGAGTTGGTTCTCCACCGACCAGGCGACGCATTCCCAGTCGCGGTCGGTGATCGCGGGGGCCGACATGGCGCTCTGCGGCAGGTTGATGCCCTTGCCGCTGGTGACGAGGCCGCCGACGATGACCTGACACTGCAGCTCTTCTCCCTTGGGGTCCATGCCGCAGGCGAGCATGCGGATCGCGCCGTCGTTGATGAGGACCTTCTGGCCGGGCTGGACCTCGCCGATCATGGCGGGGTAGGTGGTCGGGAAGACGACAACGGTGTCGCTGCCGCGGGTCTCGGTGCGGGCGAGATCGAGGTCGCGGCGGAAGACGACGGTCTGCCCGGGCGCGAGCGTGATGCCGGGCGGCGCGACCTTGCCGACGCGGATCTTGGGGCCCTGCAAGTCGCCCAGGCACGCGATCGGGCGGTCCATCTCGGCGGAGACCTGACGGACGGTGTCGAGGCGCTTCTCATGGCCGGCGAAGTCGCCGTGGGAGAAGTTGAAGCGGAAGATGTTGACGCCGGCCTCGATGAGGCGGCGGACCATCTCGGGCGTATCGCTCGCCGGGCCGATGGTGGCGACGATCTTGGTGAGCGTGCGTGGAAGCGGGGGATCAGCGGCGCTCAGGGGCGTCATGGTTCACTTATCGGCTGGAAAGGGTTGGGGCGTGCGGAACGGGTTCGGTCCGACGTCGAGCACCGGCGGGGCGCCGGTGCTACCGGCAGGGTGTGACTCGTTCAGTTGTTCCCGGCGCGTTTTCGGGCGTCGGCGGAGAGGCGGATCACTTCCTCGTATCGATCGCGGAAGAAGATTGTGTAGGCGATCTCGGCGCGGCGTTGGGCGCCGGGTTTGCGCCAGATGTCGCGCACGGCTTTGAATGTCGCCTCCGTGAACGCCACGGCCTTACCGTCAGCGTCGATGGTTTCTGGCCAGGCGTAGAACGCCGCTTCCATCTTCGCGAGTGTGTCTTTGGGGAAGTCCGGGTTGTTGCGGGCCTCGTTCAGAAGCCGCCAGGCGTGGCGCTGGACGTCGGCGTTGTCGATCGCGAAGGCACCCATCATCGGACCCAGGGCGCTGCGCCAGCCCGCGGGCTTCACGCTTGAGGCAATGGCGAACGGGTCGACCTTGTCGATCAGGCGATCGGGAAACCGCTCGTACATGACGCGGCGCACGGGCATGCGGCGGAGTTCGTACTGCTTGGGACCGAGGCCGTCCTTCGTGTCGGCGGTCCGCCGATGGAAGTTCCAAAGCGACTGTCCCTCGATGGTCAGGCAGAACTCCATGAAGCGTTTGGCGATCTCGGGGTTCGGGCCGCCGCGGAGCAGCGAGATGGGATCGGCATCGACTGAGGCGGTGCCCTTGGGATCGACGTAGCCGACGCGCACGGTTGCGGGGTCTTCGCCGGGCTTGGCGATGGCTTGGGCCTGGGAGCGGCCGTAGAAGTCGATGGCGAGGCCGATGGCGCCCTCGCCGTGGCTGATGTCGATGGGGGGCTTGGTGGAGGAGTTGGTGAAGTAACGGGCGTTGGCGCACATCTCGCGGAGGATGCGCCAGCCCTTCTCCCAGCCGTAGTTGCTGAGGATGGCGTCGAAGGTCGTTGCGATCGAGCCGGACTGGCGCGGGTCGGCGAGGGCGACCATTGCTTGCAGCTTCGGGTCGGTGAGCGCCTCGAAGGAATCGGGCTCGGGGAGACCGAGACGCTTGAGAAGGTCGCGGTTGTAGACGATGCCGAAGCCCGAGAGGGCGGTGCCGAGCCAGTACTGATCGGGCTCGTAGAGCAAACCGGAACCGATCCTGTTCTCGCCGTACCACTCGTCGAGTTGGGCCTTGGGGAATCCGGCGGGGACGGACATGGGGACTGGCTTCTCGACCGTCTTGTCGCCTTCTTTGACAGAAATAGTCACGCCTTCGCCGTTGCGGAGGCGGGTGTGATCGAAGGAGCCGCCGCCGAAGGCGAGGTCGTAATCGACGGTGCCGGGCGGGCAGGTGCCGTCGGGGGCGATGCGGCCACCACGGACTGCCGCGGTGTATTGGCTCTGCAGGAGTTTGATGATCTCGCTGGTGCCGAGCGGGCCGCGCCAGTCGACGAGGACGTCGCTGCCGTACTTGGTCTTGTGCCACTGTTCGAAGGCCTGGCCGAATTCGGTGGAGATCTGGGTGACGTGGGGCGTGATGATGACGAGCCGCGGCACGCCTTCGCGGGCGTTGGACATGCTCGGGGCGCTTGGGCGGAGCAGGAACGGGACGCCGAGGATGACGAGGAAGGCGAGGACGAAGATGGACGAGCGCGGGTTCACGGCGGGAGTTTAGCGGAGAGTTTGCGACCGACTTTCTGTGCAGGCGCAGGGGCCTGGAAGGCCCCGCCCCCACGAGTTTGGCGCCAAGAATCGGGCATGAGTCTTCCTCGGAGTGAACGTGTCGCGGTGGTGACGGGCGCGGGCAGCGGTATTGGCCGTGAGACGGCGATCCTGCTCGGCGAACTCGGGTACGCCGTGGTGCTTGTCGGACGCGACGCGGTCAAGCTCGCGTTGGTGCAGGAATCGCTTCCGGGGTCGGAGGTGATGACCTGCGACATGGGGAACGCCGCGGCCGTCGAGAAACTCATTGCGGCGATCGATCTTCGATTCGGGCACATCGATGTGCTGGTGAACAACGCCGGGACGACGCCTCTGAAGCCGATCGAGGACTACTCGATCGCGGAGATCGACGAGATTTTTCGGGTGAACGCGATCGGGCCATGCGTGGCGATCGCCCGGACGCTGCCGATCATGAAGCGGCACGGCGGGGGGTGCATTGTGAATGTCTCGTCGATGGCGACGATCGACCCGTTTCCGGGGCTGTACCCGTACGCCGCGGCAAAGGCGTCGGTGAATCTCATGGCCCGGTCGGTGGTGAACGAGGCGGGCAAGCACGGCGTGCGTGCGTTTGCGGTGGCGCCGGGCGCGGTGGAAACGCCGCTGTTGCGATCACTGTTCAAGCCCGATGCGTTCCCGGTGAGCCGCACGCTCGATCCGAAGGTGGTGGCGAGGACGATCGTGGAGTGTGTGCAGGGCAAACGTGATGCGGACAACGGCAAGACGGTGTTCCTGCCCAGTCCGTGAGGCCGTGCGGTTTACTTCTTGCCGTCGGCGATCGCGCGGGCCTCTTTCAGTGCTTGCTGCAAATCGCCGACGAGCGGCGTGAGATCGCTCACGATCGTGGTTGAGTCGAAGACTTCCATGAGGGCCTTGCTCGTCAGCATGGCCCGCACCATCTCCGCGCCGTAGTTGCCGTTGCGGATCATCGTCCCAAGTTCGGGGTCGGCCTCGAGCCGCTTGATCGCGTCCTGGACGGCGGGCGCCTGCTTGATCTTGGTCATCACGGGGCTGGCGAGGAAGTGGTCGAACGCGGGCTTGTGACGAACGACCGCGGCGAAGTCGGAGGTGAGCGCGAAAAGCTGGGCACCTTCGAGCGGGTTCGAGGACGCGGCGACGCCTCCGAGGCTGGACTGACGCACTTCCCCGGCGAAGTTTGCCACAGCCTGCGCGACGGGGTTGCGGGGAAGGCTCGGATCCTCGGCGGTGCGTTGCACCTGGCTGACGGCGAGCGGTTCGATGGCGAGTGGGATCCAGAGCACGAGCAGGCCGAGGAACGAGCCTTCGAGGAGGCCGAGGCCGCCGCCGGCGAGTTTGTCCACGCCGTGGAACTGCGGGCGCGACTTCATCACCCGTTTGGACGCGACGCCAATCACGATCGCGACGATCGCGGCGACACCCAGCGCGGCGATACCGGTGGCGATCAGACGCGCGGAGAGGCCTCCGGTGGCGGTGACGGATGCGATGGCTGGTTCGAGCACACGCCCGATCGGGCGGCAGAGGATCACGGCGAGGACCATGCCCACGACGATGCCGACGAGTTCGGACGCGCCGCGCCAGAGGCCTTGCAGCGTGCAGAGGGCGATGACGCCTGCGACGAGCTTGATCGGAAGGGAGCCGAAGACGATGGCGATCAGGGCGATCGTGCCGATTGCTGCTGCGACGGTGAGCCTCCATCGCCGGGAAGTCTCGGTCGTCGTGGGCTCAGTGGTTTGGGTCCCCATGCCATC
The DNA here is from genome assembly GCA_947459215.1 of Phycisphaerales bacterium. Lineage (GTDB taxonomy): Bacteria > Planctomycetota > Phycisphaerae > Phycisphaerales > UBA1924 > JAFEBO01. Next base: position 125,383 of record CANHCQ010000005.1, on the reverse strand, counting down.
AGACTAGCACGATTCCACGGGTCGCACCGATTTCGCGTCTGCCGTGTACCATTGCGCGTAGGCCTTTTCCCTTCGGAGCCGCCCATGCCGTACTACACGAAACTCGGTCTCCTGCCCCAGAAACGCCACGTGCAGTTCCGTCGGCCCGACGGCTGCCTGTATTCGGAAGAGGTCTTCGGCACCGAGGGCTTCGTCGGTCCGACGACCACGATGTACCACATCCATCCGCCGACGCAGGTCTACGGCTGGAAGCCGGTGTACTCGACCAAGGTCGAGTACGTCGAGCAGGACATCATGCGCATGCGCCACGTGATGACCGGCGGCCAGCGCATGAACCCCAAGGGCGATTTCGTGACCGGGCGTGTCGTGCTCTTCGGCAACAGCGACTGCGAGATGGCCGTCTGCAATCCCGCCGAGCAGATGCAGTATCACTACAAGAACGGCCAGGGCGACGAGTGCATCTTCATCCACTACGGCTCGGGCGTCTGCCACACGATGCTGGGCACGCTGAAGTTCGGCCCGCGGGATTACCTCGTGATTCCCAAGGGCGTGATCTACAAGTTGACTTGGGACAAGCGCGTCAATGGCGCTGACGGCAAGCCGACCGACGGCGGACCGGGGATCGAGAACACACCGTTCGGCCGCTACCTGCTGATCGAGACCACCAACGGCAGCCACATCGGCCCGCCGCCGCGGTACGTGAGCAAGGCCAACGGTCAGTTCCTCGAGCACGCGCCGTACTGCGAACGCGACATCCGCATGCCCGAGATGCCGATGACGTTCGACGAGCGCGGCGACTTCCCGGTCCGCATCAAGGCCCGCGATCTCATCCACGAGTACGTCTATCACTATCACCCGCTCGATATCGTGGGCTGGGACGGCTGCTACTACCCGTTCATCTTCAACGCGGATGACTTCAGCCCGATCACCGGCAAGCTGCACATGCCGCCGCCGATCCACCAGACGTTTGAGGCGCACAACTTCGTGATCTGCACCTTCGCGCCGCGGATGCTGGATTACCACCCGCAGTCGATCAAGGTGCCGTACAACCACAGCAACCTCGACAGCGACGAGGTGCTGTACTACGTGGACGGCAACTTTGGCAGCCGCAAGGGCATCGAGATCGGCTCGCTGACGGCCCACCCGCAGGGCATCCCGCACGGCCCGCATCCGGGGACGATCGAGGCGAGCCTGACGGCGACGCACACGCAGGAGCTGGCGGTGATGTGCGACACGTTCCGGCCGCTGTTCCCGACGAAGGCCGCGTTGGAGCTCGACGACTCGAAGTATCCGGCCAGTTGGCAGGGCGAACACTTCCCAGGCCTGTCGACCGGCAAGATGCACCTCAACGGCGTAACGGTGCCGCCGTCAAGCGCCGCGGCGTTCCCGAAGGAAGTGAACCCGGTCGCGGTGATCAAGGCCGACGTGGCCAGTTCCGTCATTCCCGCGCCCGTGACCAACGGGACGGCGAAGGCAAACGGGGTGTCGCCGGTGAAGACTTCGACGGCCAATGTCTGGGCCCCCTAGCGATGCATGCCCGGATGCGGGTCGCTAGACTGTTCCCATGTTCCTAAAGCGCCACGGATCGGCCGCCACATTCGCCCGTCGTATGCGTTCGCGAGCGCTCATTGCGGCCGCGGGAACGACGTTGCTGGTCACGACGGTCCAGGGACAGGTCGGTCCATTCGCGTCGAAGGCGGCGCCGTCCAGCGAGTTCTCTGGCCGAGACTTCGCGGGTTTGCGCTTCCCGATGCGAGCCACCAGCGGCGAGCTGTCGTTTGCCGCAGCGCGGGTGTCGACGTGGAGCCAGGAGTCCAACGCGACGGGCGGCTCGGTGCAGCAGTTGTTTCTGTCCGGCGACGTCCGGGTGAAGCTCGGCCTGTACGAGTTCACGGCGGTGAAGGCAGTGGTGTGGCTGGAGAAGATCGCGGACACCGATGCGACCGAGGAGGACTGGGAGTGGTTGCGGAAATCTGAGATGCGGCCGCCGCAGATCGCAAAGCCCAAGGGCGACTCGGGCGTGTATCAGGTGTTCGTGTACTTCGATCGCGTGGCGTCGCCGGTGGCGGATGTTCGTGTGAGTGTGCAGGCAAATCGGTTGCCGGTGCGCGCCGTGATCCGGATCGACCGCCCGATCTCGATGACGTATGACACGTTCTCGCAGGGGCGTCCGAACGATCCGTTCATCGCGGAGGGCGAGTCGCAACTGGCGGCGGCGCTGCGTCGGCAAGAAGGTGTCGATGCCGAGGCGGCGATGGATCGGGACTTCCCGATTCGCGGGCCGTCGGTGCCGGTGCCGTCGGAGGCACGCTCGTACCTGCCGCCGACGGCGTCGCAGATGCAAGCTCGCGCCGCTCGCGAGATCGGCCCCGGCGGCGACAGCGAGTCCGCCACATTCTCAGGCCCCATCTTCGCCAAGGACGGGATCTTCACGGTTTCTCCGGGCGACGTGACGCTGGTCAGCGGCGAGACTGAGAATTCGCTTCTGCTTTCCAACGGCCTTGTGATTCAGTACTCTGATTCGCGCGCGGGACGGTCGTTGCAACTGACGGCGCAGCGCGGCGTGGTGTTCATGGAGCCGCGCAAGATCGAAGACCTCGGCAAGTTGCGTCCGGCCGATGTTCGTGGGATTTATCTCGAGGGCGACGTGATCGCGACCGACGGGCAGTACACGCTGCGCGGGCCGCGGATCTTCTACGACGTGCGGAAGAACAAAGCGGTGGTGCTGGACGCGGTCTTCTGGACGTACGACTCGCAGCGGCGTTTGCCGCTCTACGTCCGTGCGGAGTCGATCCGGCAGCAGTCGTCGAATGAGTTTGTCGCCAAGAAGGCGAAGCTGGCCACCAGTAGCTTCTTTGAGCCGGATTTCTCGGTCGGTGCCAGCACGGTGACGATCACGCGGCGGCCTGCCCAGAATCAGCCTGAGGGGCTCATTCCGACCGTGTCGGGATGGGTTGGTGGTTCGGGCAGTGGTGGCGGTGGCGGAGGCGACGGTGCCTCGATGGTGGATGCCGCGGGTTACGGCCGAGGCTATCAACTCGATACCGACTATCCGTCGCAGGGCGGCGGCGGTGGCGGTGGTGCCGGATCTGGCAGCGAGAACTACTTGGACGCCCGCGGCATTACGCTGAACGCGGAAGGCGTGCCGTTCTTCTACTGGCCGAGTTACGAAGGCACGATCGACGAACCGCTCCTGCGGGATCTGAGGGCGGAGAGCCGCTCGGGTTCGGGCTTTGCGCTCAAGACGCGTTGGAATGCGTATCGCTTGCTGGGTCTCAAGGGCACCGCGTTTACCCGCGCGGACCTGCTGCTCGACGCGTACTTCAGCCGTGGGCCGGGCATCGGTACCAGGCTGGAGTGGGCCGGACCCGACACACGCGGCAACGCGTTCCTCTATGGGCTGTTCGACGATCGGGGCACCGACGTGCTCAAAACCGGTGACCGCATCAAGAACCGTGGCGACAACCGCGGCTTGGTCCTCACCGAACATCGTGTCGACTTTGACGACAACTGGTCCTTCTTCGGCGAGTTGGCGTATCAGTCGGATGCGACGTTTGTTGAGTCGTTCTATCCCGAAATGGCCGAGACGCGGCGGGAGTTCTCGACGCAGGCGTATGTACGCCGCGTGGAGGACAACACGATGTTCGCGACCCGCCTGAAGGGGTCGCTGAACGACTTCTCGACCAATGAGTATCAGTTGCTGAGCCAGGGGTACTCGGTGTCGAAGCTGCCGCAGATCACGTATCTCCGCCAGGCGGACCCGATCCTGTCGGATTGGTTCGGCGACATCTTCACTTGGACGCACGAGTACGACTTCAGCCGCACCGCGATGAAGCTCGATCGAGTGCAGTTGGACCAGCGCGGCGTGTCGAACCGGGAGACGGCGCTGCGTCTGTTCGGGATCTTGCCGAACCAAACGATCTACGACAACCTGACCGCGCAGGGCTATCTGCCACAGGATGTGTATCGCTTCGACACGCGACAGGAAGTCAATGCGAAGCTGGAGCTTGGTCCGGTCAACGTCGTGCCGTTTGCCGTCGGTCGGGTGACCGGATACGACCACAAGTTTGAGACATTTGCCAGGACCAACGACGTCGATCGGTATCGCTTCTGGGGTTCGACGGGCGTGAACGCCAGCACGCAGATTCAGCGAGTCGATGATTCGGTTGAGAATCGACTGCTTGACCTGCATCGCATGCGACACATCATCGAGCCGAACGCGACTCTGTACACAAGTGCGACCAACCGAAAGGGCGACACGCTTCCCGTGTACGACTACGACGTGGAGGGCATTCACAAGGGCACCGTCGGGCGGGCGGGTGTGAATCAGATCTGGCAGACCCAGCGAGGTCGTCCGGGACGCTACTACAGCGTCGATGTCTTTGCGCTCGACTTGAACTACATGAACGCGAGCAATGACACCGAGCTCGGCTCGCCGGTCGGACGCTTCCTGGACTTCCGGCCGGAGCTTTCGTCCTTTGGTGAATTCGGGACCGCGGACGGCTCGTGGAGAGTCACCGATGCGACGACGCTGACGGGTGGTTCGGTCTACGACATCGATCGCAAGGAGCAGGCTCGCACGTCTGCCGGCATCAGCTTCCAGCAGTCGCCGGACCTCGTGACGGCCTTCGACTACCGCCACCTCAATGCGCTCGACTTGACGACGCTCGGCGCCAACATGAGCTACCGCTTGGCGAGCCAGTACATCCTGGGCCTGAGCACGAGTTACGACACGACTGCCGGCGAGTTCCAGGCGGTTGGTGCATCGGTGTCGCGGGAGTTCCAGAGTCTGAAACTCGGGTTCAACGTGGCTCACAGCGTCATCAGCAACGAGTCGCGTTTCGGGTTTGTCTTGACGCCCAAGCTCGAGCAGGCCCGTGGTCGCCAGCCGATTCTGGGCGAGCAGGCACCGCCGCGGTGACGCGGGGTTGGCGGCTCATTGTGACACGGTGAGGTCAACGACCTTGCGCTGGCGGATGTGCTCGCTGCCGAGTTGGCCGCAGGCGCCCATGAGGTCGCGACCTTTGGTGCGACGGCGCTTGGCGTAGACATTCCGCTGCGTCAGCCACGCCATGAATCGATCGACCGACTCTTCGGTGGGTGCGGGCCAGGGCGAGTTCCGCCGCGGGTTGTACGGGATGAGGTTCAACAGCGCCCGGGCCGTGCTGATCTGACGCTTGGCTTGGTAGTCGCCGTTGATGGGGGCGAAGAAGTCGGCAATCTTCTGGGCGTCGGCCTCGGTGTCGTTGACGCCGGGGATGAGGACGTACTCGATGCAGAGCTTGCCGCCGCCGAAGACGGGGTAGTCGATCAAGGCCTGCTGCAGTTCGCGGAGATTCCACCGCTTGTTGACGGGCATGATGCGTGAACGGATGTCGTCGTCGGCGGCGTTGAGCGAGATGGCAAGGTTCAACCGGTGCCAGCCAGCGGTCTTGATCTGCTCGGCGAGGCGAGAAATGCCGTCGACGCGGCCGACAGTGGAGATCGTGATCTTGCTGATGGGGATCGACGGACCGCGGTGATCGCGGAGCACATCGATCGCGCCCAGCACGTTCTCGATGTTGTCCATCGGCTCGCCCATGCCCATGAACACGATGTTGCGGACCGGGCCTTCAAGGCCCTGCGGCGTGACAACCGGCTCGGGTATTTCGGGGTGCTTAAGAAGGTGCGTCGCCGCGTACCACTGCTGCACGATCTCTTCCGCGGTAAGGGAGCGGATGAGCCCCATCTGGGCGGTCTCGCAGAAGGTGCATCCCATAGCGCAGCCGACCTGGGACGAGACGCAGAGCGTGTAGGTGCGCACGCCGCGTTTTCCGATCATGGGGATCAGGACGCTCTCGGTGCGAAGGGTCTTGACCTGCTCGGCGAGTTTGGTGGCGTCGGCGGGAACGTCCTGCGTGAACTTGAAGGTCTTGCCTTCGGGGCCTTCGTCGATGATGACGTTGGAGATCGGGGCGACAGCGTGGCCGGTGGATCCGGTTGCGCAAAGGGATGGCTGGTTCGGTTCTGGGAGGGAATCCGACCCTCCGCTTGCGCCAAGGGCTCGCTGGTGACGGTTGTGCCTGGACGGGTAGTTCGCCGCGTCGAACGGACGTGCGTGCCAGAAGAAGTCCTTGTACGCGTCGAGCGCGGCGGGCCGGGCGAGGCCGAGCTCGCTCTTGGCGCGTGCGATGAAAGCCTCGGAACCGAGGCCCAAGGGGCGGCAGGGCGAATGGTCGGAAGCGTCCGGCACGGCGAAGTTTACGGCAGCATTGTGGCGGCCGTGACCCAAGTGCTCCGTGGTCGATTATGGGCAGAGCACCGCGTCGTACGCGACGGCGAAGATCGAGAAGTCGGCATCGTCGACGGTGTCGGTGTTGTTGAGGTCCGCGGGGCAGCCAATGGGCATCGCTGGATCGGCACAAGAGAGCAGGTCGTACGCGACGGCGAAGATCGAGAAATCGGCGTCGTCGACAAACCCATCGGCATTGAGGTCGGCGGGGCAGGGGAGGGTGTAGGTGAAGAGCGAAACGAGGGCTCCGACGTTGCCGCCGGTGACGGAGTCGGGATCATCGAGGGCGCGTCTGCCCGCGGAGCCGCTGGCGTCGGTGCCGTCGAAGTTGTTCAGGGTGGCGTTGCTGACGGCGGGGACGGGCGATGTCGAACGGATGGTCATGCAGAGCGGGCCGCCTTGGTAGATGAAGGGCGTCGTAAAGGCGACGGGCTGGCCGAACGGGGCGGGCCCGGCGATCGCCCGGGGCATGGTGCCGGCCGGGAGGCGATAGAACCCGCCGCGAGCTTTGACGCGATCGAGTCCTTCGTTGTCGTTGAAGGCGGCGGACATCGCAGCGGCCGGCCGGGTGGCCGTGGACATCCAGATATCGAGGCGGAAGAAATCCTCGTTGACGAGCGGGTAGGTCGTCGTCCCGTTGTCACTCATCCGCCACGCCACTCCGGTGATCCTCGATCCCACCGGGATCGTCAATGTGCTCTGGTCGAAGATCATCTGGTGCACGCGGCCGAACGCCAGCAGGTTGCGTCCGAAGCCGGTGACGAAGGTGTTTGCCTGCGGGGCGACCGCGGTTTGCGTGGCGGCCATGGCGGCGCAGCTCAGCACGCCCGCAGTCAGGCAGGCGGACAGTCCAACGATCGCGTGTTCTCGGGCCATGAATCGCTCCGGCGGGTGCTTCGAATCATGCTACTGCTCTCATCCAGCAGATGTTGCATGGAAGCGCTCTCAGGCGGCGATTTTGGCGGATTCTCTCGATTGCCAGCTATTCGCACAGCAACGTGTTGTATCCGGTCGCGAAGGTCACGACATCGGCGTCGTTAACGAATCCGTCGCCGTTGAAGTCCGACGGGCAGAGCACGGGCATCAAAGGCTCGTCGCAGGGCAGCGGGTTGTAGGCGTTGGCGAACTCCACGAAGTCGGCGTCGTCGACGAAATGGTCGCAGTTCAGATCGCCCACACACTCGAAGACGTGCACCGCATCGGTGGTGCGCGTGCCGCAGGTGTTAACGAGCACGCAGTCATACATGCCCTTATCGATCGGGGAGATGTTGCTGATGAAGAGGGATTCGGTGGTGACGCCGGAGATCGTTGAGCCAGTGCCAGTCGCTCCATTGATGAGTGGGACGGCGTTCTTGCGCCACTGCAACGTGTTCACGCCGCCGGTCGCGATCGTGAGCGTCTTGGATGTGTTGCCGGTGCAGATCTGCTGGGGCGTTGGCTGGGTGACGATGACGGGCGGACCGTCGAACCAGCGGGCCCAGTTGAACTGAGGTACGCCGTTGACCTGATTGAACAGGCCGAAGCAGTGCAGTTCGCCTCGGTGGACGAGCATGGTGCTGACGTAGTGATTGAACTGGGCGAGCTGGATGCCCTGGAGCATGCGGTACCACGTGGTGCCGTCGTGCAGGGCGATGTCGTTGGCGTTGACGATCGGGCCGGCGTTGAGGTAGAGCCCGCCGACCGCGAGCTTGCCCTGGTACATCTTGAACGATGTGACGGTCGCCACGGGCCCGCCGGAGACCGGACCTCCGGGGACAACTTCCCAGCTCGTGGCGGTCTTCCGGATGATCCCGCCGATGAGCACGGTGTTGGTCGGGTCGTAGAACGCGCCGAACATCCACGGCGTGCCGTTGAAGTCGCCGATCGAGCGCACATACGAGGCCGAGCCGTACGGGAACGACGCTCCGGTCCACGACGTGCCGTTCCACTTTGCGGCTGATCGCGAGCCGGCGACGCCGGGAATGGCCGCGATCTCTCCGCCGACCCAAAGGTCATCGCCGACGATCTGCATGTCCAGAGCGCCGCTGATGGGCGTGAACGGTGGTACCAGCAAGCCCGTTCCATTGGGTGCCGTTCCATCGGGCGATGCAGCTGCTCGGCGCCCCGCCCGCCGTGGTGAAGCCGCCCGACATATACAGCTCGCCCTTGTAGACTCTCAGGCTCGGATTCAGCGACAGGAACGAAGCCTGCCCCGTGGCGGAGCCCACCGCCTGCCAGTTCGAGCCGTTCCACTTGGCGATGCCCTGGGCCGAGACCCCGTTGAGGCTCGTGAACCACCCGGCGACGTAGATCTCGTTGTTATAGACGGCGATCGCGTCGCGTGGATTGCGGGGGATGGGGGTCTCGCTGATGACGGTGAACGTCGTGCCGTCCCAGGTGCACACGCGCCCGTTGGCGATCATGACGATCTTTTCCGGGAGTGGCCCGCTGCCGTCAGGATCCCAGGCGGTGGCCGACATGATCGGCCCGTTGGCGATCGTCGGGACCGTGACCGGCGGCTGGTACCACTGAGGTGTGCACTGGGCACGCGCCATCATCATCAGACCAAGCGAAACAATCCCGGCGACGACAGAACGCATCCTCAGCAAAGTGCAGCCTCCGATTCCGCGATGGTCCGGCATGTGCTGCCCGGAGCGGGGTGGATGGAGTCTACTGAGAGGCCTCGCAAAGTCGAGCGTGCGACGGAAAGGAAAAGGCCCGAACAGCCTGCCTGTTCGGGCCTCTGGTTGCATATCCGCCGAACAACGTCCTTCAAGGTGGCCGAGTTGCGAACGCGTCGCAACTCGATCGTGCGACGTTTACTTCTTCGCGGGTGCCGGCGTCTCGTCCTTGCTCACCATGCTGTCGAGCATTGTGCCGATCAGCGCCGTGCCCGCCCCGCCCATGCCCTTGTCGCCGCTCACCATCACCCGCGGCGCGATCTGGATGTTCTTCTCGCCCACAATCTTCAGGATCTCGACCAGGGCCGCGTTGCTCTTGCCGATCTGCTCGGCGATCAGGCGATATGCGTCGGACTGCGCTGTGGCCTTGATCTTGGTCGATTCCGCCTCGGCCTTGGCCTCGACGATCTTCTGCTTCTGGGCCTCCTCGGCGATCTTCACGCTGTACGCCGCGGTCGCGAGCTTCTTCTCTTCCTCGGATTCCTGCGTCACGCGGGCGAGGCTCTTCTTTTGTTCCGCGGCCTTCTGCTGCTCCTGGAACGTCTGCTGCTCCTGCTTGGCGATTTCGCGATCGGTCTGAGTCTTGAGCAGTGCGCCTAGGGTCTTCTCATCGCCGACGTTGCCGATGCGGACAGCGGTGACGGTGATGCCGAAGCGGCTCATCTGCTTCGTCAACGCGGAGAGTGATTGGGACTCCTGGTGCGAGCGCTGTTGCACGTAGTCGAGTGCCCGCACGCCTTCGGCGTTGTTGCGGAAGATCGCTCGGACCGCGCTGTTGAGCGCGTTGCGGAATCGGGCACCTTCGTCGTCGCCGAGTTTGGCGACCACGATTGCGGCGTTCTGAGGTTCGATCACGTACTCAACGCGGACATCGACCGGGAACGTGAAGCCGTCGCTGGTGCGGACCGTGATGGCCCGCTCTTCGAGCACTGGGTCGTGCGTCATCTTGGCATTCGAGGCAGACTGCTGCTGCGTGTTCCCGGTCTGGTTGGAGGTGGCGATGCCCCACGAGGCCTCGGTGAACTGGGCGATCATCTGCGTCGTCCAGACTTCGGTGACCGTGAAGGCTTCGGTGTTCAGCGGGTACTTGCCCGGCGGCAGCGGGTCTGCCTGGATGCCCATCTCGCCGGGCTTGGCGAGTTTGAGCAGTTTCTCGTCCGGCAGGTTGGTCCCGTCCATGCCGGGTTCGAGCGCGCCGGCAACGCCGCGGATCACCTGCGAAGGGGCGACGCCGAAGTTCGCCTTGAGCACCGCGACCTCGCCAGCAAGGACCTCGGTCTGTTTGACCGGGCGGATTTTAAAGAGCTCGGTGTTGATGCGGTACTTGCCGGGGGTGAGGACGGAGGTTTGCTTGCCCTTCTTGCCTTTGCCGGCGGTGAGGAAGTGGCGGGCGTCGAGCATTTTCTGGAACTCGTCGCGTTTGAACTCGGGAGCGAAAAGCTGTCCGTCGTTGAGCGGCTCGCCATCGGCGGTTTCGATCAGCCCGACCTCGTCGTTACGGATCTCGATCAGGTCGACGTTCTTGACCGAATAGATTCCGGGAACGAAGCCAAAGTGCCAACCGGGGGCGAGGACGTCGGCTTGGACGCCCATTTCGCCGTCGACGGCGATGATCTTGCCGCCGGCAAGCGAGGCGCCCAATGCCTGCTTGGAGATGATGCCGACCTCGTTGGAACCGACGTACTTCACACTCCCGGCGATCAGGCCGCCGACGAGCACGACGAGGGCGAGGGCGAGCCCGAGCAGTTTGGTCTGTCCCGGCAACTTGACCGAGGCGCCCACGATCAAGAGGGCGAGGACGACGGAGGCGGCGAAAACGATCATCCCGAGCATGAAAATCCCCCGGGGCTCAGCCCCGTTCGCCGAAGGCGTCGGCGATCCCGCATCGCACGGCGTCCGCGGCCCCAGCGCGCATGGTCACTAGACCTCTGCACGAAGGGTTGTTTGTAGTATCGGATGGCGAGTTTCAGGGCGGCCAGAATCGCACGGAATGTCGGGGTGGGGGCAATCACCCCTGCCGCGGCACTTCGATCCATTGCGTGGGCGTGTGCCGCACGATGGCGCCGGTGCTGGCGTAGATGACCTGTTCGGCGATATTGGTGCAGTGGTCGGCGACGATCTCGCACTGGCTGGCGACTTCGTGCAGGAGGAAGGCGAAGTCGGTGGGCATCGTCCCCTTGGCGATCTGCTGCTCGGCGTCGCGCAGGATCGCGTCCTTAAACGCTGTCACGCAATGTTGGCTCTGCAGCACAACTTTGGCGAGCGCGGCGTCGGAGCGAGAGACGGCGATTGTGGTGTCGCGCAGGATGCCGACGACGCTGTTGGCCATCATGCGGAAGGTCGGCGGGATGGCGCGGCTGGCGGATTGGGCCGACAGGGTGAAGCCCGTGCCCATGTGCTTGCCGGTCAGGCCGGGCGGCGGCGGCGCGGCGGTATGGTGATTGTGGCCGGGCAAAGCGGTCGGGGAGATCAGGGCGGCGATGTCGACCGCGCCGTCGGCGATGCGTTCGAGTTCGTTGTTGACCTTGACGATGGTCAAGACGCGGCGGAGGTTGGCCTCGCCCAGGCTGGAGGTCTCGTTCGTCGCGTCGGTCAGGAGCGAGACGCAGGCTTTCTCAAGGGCCACGTCCGCCGAGTCGATCGCGTCGTCGTCCGTGTTAACCTGAAGGGCCTTGGCGCCGTCCTTGTTGAAGAACGCGTCGAAGGCGAGTTCGAGGAGCGACTGCACGCGACGGCCCTGCGATTCCAGGTCGGCGGCCAAGGCGTCGATGCGTTTGGGGAAGTCCTGCGGCATGCGATGATGCACACTGTATCACACGCCGCGGGGTCTCGCCCAGTGTGCCAGGGACGCTTGGGGCTGCGAACTGCTAACCGTGGTTGTGGGGCAACATATCGTCGGCGACGTCGAGTTCCCGAACGCCGCGCAGGCGTCGCATGCGTTCGACGTTCTGGCGGATCATCTCGCGGACGTTTTCGGAGTTCGGGATGCTGGGGATGGTGAGTTCTGGCTGGCTGGGGTCGCTGGTGAGCATTTTGATGGAGCCCAGGCCCAAGATGCGTTGCAGCAAGGACCGGGTGAGAATGGTGTCCTTGACTCGGTACAACTCGACCTGGTCGTAGGTCTTGGAAAGGACGCCCGACTCCAGTTTGATGCGCTGGGAGGTGACGGTGAAGTCCGTCGCCCGCAGTTCCAGGAACTTCCAGATCGCGATGGGGATCGGGATGAGCAAGATGCACGACACGTACCACCAGAAGTTCAGCCATTGGCTGGGCGATCCGGTCCACACGACTTCCTCGGGCCCGGCGGGTTTGACGGTGGGGGTGTCGGGGGCGGGGTCGGTGCTGGTATCGGCGGCGACGGCCCGGATGGTCAATCCCTCCGCGGCGAGCAGACGCTCGACGTCGCCGACGTTGGCCGCCTGGACGCTGCGCCGGACGGACTTGCCGCTGGAATCCACCGCTTCGACGTTGTACCTCTGCAAGGCCATGCTCCCAAAGGCGGCCTCGCCGCCGCCCTCTTCTTCGGATTCCGCGGCCATTCCTGTTGACAGGGCTTTCGCCCGGGCCGGTTTCGGGTAGGCTATCACGCACGCCCGGCGGATGCGTTGGGTTGTGACGGGTGATGCCGGGCGCCCATTGGGAGCGTGCCATGAAGATCGAAGGCGAAGGACAACTGCTGCGAATCTTCATCAGCGACATTGACGTCTTCGACGGCAAGCCGCTGTACGAGGCGATCGTGCAGGTCGCCCGATCCGCGGGCCTCGCCGGGGCCACGGTGCTACGCGGTGTCTTGGGCTACGGGGCGAGTTCGCTGCTGCACCGTCCGCCGCAGCCGGGGCTGCCCAGCGAGCTTCCACTGGTGGTCGAGATCGTGGACCGTTCCGATAAGATCAAGGCGTTTCTGCCTACGCTCGACAAGATGGTTCGAGAGGGTCTGGTGACCTTGGAGAAGGTCAATGTTGTGATGTACCGCAGCCGCGGGGCGTGACGCCCGTTCTGCTCCCACCCGTCGGCCGTGACAAGGATGTCCGCATGTCGCAGGTGTTTCCCGGTTCCTACCCGATCTCGCACTGCAGCGGCGTTTGCGCCGCGACTGCAAGGCAACTCGCCGCGGGCGAGAAGTACGTGGCGGCGCTGATTTCGCAAGGTGACGAGCTTGAGCGTCGCGATTACTCGCTCGAAGCCTGGACCACCGGATCGCGTCCCGTGGGGCTGTTCGCCTCGTGGGTCTCGATGTATCGCGGGAGCAACGTCGCCGCAAAGGCAACGCTCTCCGACGACGAGGCCGCAGACCTCTTCGAGCAACTCGCTGAAGCGCAAGCGCCGACGCAGCAAGCGTTCCGGTATATCCTCGCGCTCTTCTTGGTTCGTCGCAAGCTTTTCGTCTATGACAGTGCGGCGAGCGGCGTGATGAAGATCCGCCGACGCACTCGCGCAAACGAGCCGCATGCGCCGATCGTCGAGGTTGCGGAAGTGTCGATGTCCGACGAGTCGCTCACGGCGGCGATCGAACAGCTCAAAGAGCTCATCCCCGACGGAGCGAGCGCGTGAAACCGATCCGGCGATGGTCTGTCTACGCCTTTGCCGCGGCATCGGGGTGCTCCGCAGCACTGATTGCGGGGTGCGGATCGACACCGAAGCAACCCACACCGGGTCCGGTGGTGACGCGTCCGACGCAGGCTCCTTCGATCGACGCCGTCGTCAAGGCCCAGAACCAGCGGGTCGACGGGCTCAGCTCGCTTTGGGCTCGACACACGCTTCGGGTTTCGGGCAAGCTCGCCAACGCCAAGCTCGATAAGGAAGAAGCCGAGGGCCACTTTCAGCTGATTCTGCCGCGAAAGGTGGCAATCACCGTCACAAAGGTTGGCGAGACCTACTTCTACCTCGGCAGCAACGACGAACTGTACTGGTGGCTCGACCTGACCGAGGCCAAGCGAGGATACTTCGGTCGTCACGCGCTCGCGACCACGACCACGGTCGACCGCTTCGGCATCCCGGTGCACCCGCTCGACTTGATTGAGTTGATGGCGATCACTCCCATCGACGAGGCGTTGCTCAAGAAGCCCGGTGCCGTGACCACGCCGAAGTGGAGCAGCGACGGCCAGCTTCTTTGGTACGACGTGCCGGCTCGCGACGCCACCAAGCGTGTTCTGGTTGATCCAAAGTCGCTGCTGCCGGCGTTTGTTGAACTGCTCGACAAGAACGGTAAAGTCATCGTGCGTGCCGAGCTTGCGAACTACTTGGATATCCCGTCGCGGTCAAAGCCGTCCGCTCGGCCACGGATTCCGACCCGCATAACCATCGACGTGCCGCGTTCGGATTTGACAATTCTTATCAACCTCTACGACCCCGAGACCCGTACGCCAAAGGCGGTCGCGTTCGACTTCGCGTACCTGGCGAAGACCGCGTATCCGGTCAACGCTTTGGATGATCTCGACCAGCCGCTCGACCAGCCGGTGGAGAGGCCGGTGGAGAGGCCGGTGGAGAAGCCGGTCGAAAGGCCGGTCGGCGAGAAGTCCGTGCCTTGATGCCTACTTCTCGACGAACACGCGACGTTTCCCGGCGATACTGTCTGACCATGCCGGCTTGGTTTCGCATATTGACATTCACGATCTTGATGATCGCGTGGATCGCTCCGCAGTCCGCGGGTGCGCTCCCGGGCGCGGGAAGTCCGTTGCGAGCGGGCGAAACGTATCCGGGCACCTCGCACGCTTGGGCCGTTCTTCCGTCGGCCAGCGGCCGCGGGTATTTGCTGGTGCATCTGCCGCCCCGCACGGCAAGCGAGGGTAAGTCCGGCGCCGCCGCTGGTTCGGTTCGCTCGGGATACCGGCTCGAAGAAGCCCCGGAATCGATGGCCGCGTTTGGTGAACGCGTGTACCTGTTCTTCCGCCCCAAGCCCCGAGGCGATTCGCAGCACGCAGCCCAGCGTGCTGTGTTCTCGCAGTCTGTTCGACGCTTCGCCCAGTCGGAGTTGTGGGTTGATGAACCCTCGGGCCGGCTGGAGACTGTCGCGGCGATACCGGACGTCGGTGACTTGCTTGCCACCGCCGCCGACGATCGTGGACCGATCGCGCTGCTGCAACGCGCCGGAAGCGCGGAGTTGCTTATTCTGGCCGACGGAGAATGGAAGAAGCTTGAACTTCCCGCCGAAGTAGCGTCCGGTATCGAGTTCCGAAGTGGACCCGTCGGGCTCTGCGTGGAAGCCTCCATGCTGCGCATTGCGATCCGCCGCGGCCAGCAGTTCATGGAGGCGAGCACGACGCTCGAGTCGCTCCGCAGCCCAACGCATTCGTGGGCGCTCACGCGCCAGGACGTGTCGGGGTTCGCCGCCCTTGGGAGCGCTTCGCAGTTCCTGAGATCTGTCGGGCGCTGGATCGTCAGCGACACGGTTGATGCAAGCCGCATCGTCTTGCACGTCATCGACGGTGCGAAGTTGACGGCGCTGGCAACGGTCGACGTTCCGCATTCGGTCCGGACCGTCACGGTTCAGCCCGCTGCCGGACGGTGGATCGTGCTGAGCACCCAGTCTCCATCGACTCCGCGCGACATGACGAGCGTCTTCGCGCAGGATGCGCCAACGCGTGTCACGGAGGTATCGCTGCTTACCGGCGCGTTGCTCTACAACGACCGGCTGCACGCCGCAAGCCCGCTTGGAACCAACGAGTTCCGCGTCCTCGCGGTATTGTTGATGCTCGCGATGGCGATGGTGCTGGTGCTCGTGCTGCGAGGGCAGCCCGACGCGATACACCTGCCCGAAGGCTTCGCGTTCGCCGAGCCGGTCCGTCGCATCGTTGCCGGCGTGTTCGATGTCGGGCTAGCGGCGTTGCTTCTGCCTCGCGTGATCTTTTTCACATCCAGTGGTACGGGAGACCTCTTTGCCCTCTTTGACCCGCAAACTTGGATGAGCGGCGACGCGGTTCGGATCCTGCTGACGCTGGCCACAATCGGAGTCGTCATCGGGACGCTGACCGAGTGGCTCTTTGGTCGCACGCCTGGCAAGCTGATCACTGATTGCGAAGTGGTCGCGATCGTCGCCGGTGCTGAGAAGCCCCAGAACACTGGTGAAGTGTCCCGGCCGTCGCTGGCGTCGAGCCTGATCCGCAACTGTGTGAAGTGGTTCCTTAGTCCCGTCGCAATCCTCGCTCTGTTTGACGACAGCGGGCGTCACCGGGGTGACCAGATCGCCCGCGCAGCGGTCGTGGTCGAGATCCGAGACGAGGACGAGGTCGACGACGCTGAGTAGAGACACCGCGTGCTGCGGCCCGTTCTGACCTTTGAGTGAAACCAATGAAAAAGAACCCCGCGTTCCACGCGGGGTTCCTTGCATCGGGAGATAC
The DNA here is from genome assembly GCA_947459215.1 of Phycisphaerales bacterium. GTDB lineage: Bacteria > Planctomycetota > Phycisphaerae > Phycisphaerales > UBA1924 > JAFEBO01. Next base: position 109,115 of record CANHCQ010000005.1, on the reverse strand, counting down.
TGCCGGACGCTGCCGGCGAAGAACGGGATTCCGAGACTCAGACCTTGAACCGTCCCACGAGCCCGCGGAGCTTTTCGGCTTCCTGGCTGAGGACGGTCGCTGCCTGGGCCGCCTGATTCGCGCCCTGGGTCGACTCGCGTGTCACCGAGTCGATCTGCTCAACACTGCGCGCGATCTGCTCGGCGGCGGCTGACTGCTCTTCGGCGGCGGCGGCGATGGACTCGACCATCGACGTCACGTTCTGCGAACCCGCCGTGATCTTGGAGAGCGCTTCGCCGGCCGAGCGGGCCAGATCGACGCCCTTGGTCACGCGCTGGCTACCCGCCTCGATCGTCTGGACGGCACGCTGCGTGTCCTCCTGGATCTCGCGGATGCTCTTGGCCACTTCCTCGGTCGCGGTCGTGGTGCGCTCGGCGAGCTTGCGGACTTCGTCGGCCACCACCGCGAACCCGCGGCCGTGCTCGCCCGCCCGGGCCGCCTCGATCGCGGCGTTGAGGGCGAGAAGGTTGGTCTGGTCGGCGATGTCGTTGATGACCTTGATGATCTCGCCGATCTGCTCGCTCTTCTTGCCGAGCTGGGTGACGGCGTTGGCGGACTGGGTGACGTCACCGGCGATAGCGTTGATCTCGTCGACAGTTCTGGTGACGACCTGTCCGCCCTCGTCGGCTTCCTTGCGGCTGTCGGTCGCGGCCTTGGTGGCGTCGGTCGACTTCTTGGCGACCTCGGTCACGCTGGACGCGAGTTCCTCAACCGCGGCGGAAACCTGCTGGCTCTGCTGGCCCTGCTTCTGGAGGCCCGAGGCCATCTCCTCAGCGGAACTGGCAATCTCGGTGGCCGCCGAGGCGACCTGGTTGGTCGCGCCCGCCACCTGCCCGATGATCTTGTGGAGGTTGTCCACGAAGACGTCGAACCAGTGGGCGAGGCGGCCGATCTCGTCGCCGCGGTTCATGTTGATGCGCTTCGTCAGATCGCCGTCGCCGGTCGCGATCTCCTTGACCATGCTGATCAGGTTGTTGAGCGGCTTGGCGACCAAGCTGCGAAGCAGGAGCACGAAGCCGCCGAGGGCAAAGCCCACCAGCGGCACGGTGACGAACAGGGCGTTGCGGGTGAACGAAGCGACCTGGGCGTCCATCGGGGCGAGCGGCATGGCAACCTCGAACGCGCCGTGCATGTCGCCTTCCTTCCAGTTCTCCATCGCAAAGCCCAGCTCGTCCTTGCCGGTGCGCTTGCCGTTCTCGTCGACGACCGAGAGCTTCTCGGGATCGCCGTGGCACATCATGCACGAGGCGTCGAGCTTGATCGCCCGCATGTAGTGCAGCGTGTTGGTTTCTTCATCGATCTCCCCGAGGCTCTCAGTGCCCTTGCCCTTGAACTCTTCCGTGAGTTTCTGGAGCAACTTGGCCCGGAACGAACCCGCGGCGGGCTCATTCTCTTTGTTGCGTGCCTGGAAGGCCGGGACCTTGAAATCCAGCCCCTCGCGCTTGGCGGCCTTCTCAGCCGCTGTCCAGCCGAACACAACTGGGATCGCCGTGAAAAACTTCGTGTCCCGGTACGTCTTGCCGGAAGCGATCTGAGCCTTCGCGTCTGCCAGCAGGCCTTTCACATCGACGGCCCCGTGGCGGATTGACTGCGACTGCAGGCCCTTTGCTTCGTCCGCCACAGCGGTGAACGACGCGGCTTTGGCCATCATCGCTTGCTCGGCGTCGCTCTTATACGCACGAATGAACAGAATGAAGTTCACGCCGACGACGGCCACCACCAGGCACGCCACCATCAGCACGATCTTCGTGATAACTCCCAGCGACTTCTTCTCGGATTCCATGTCCAAACCTCCCGGCTCGACCCGCGGCCCGGAAACGGCCTCGCGCGTGGATCGGCATCCCGTTGTCGGCTTAGATAAGGGAGTCCTGAATCGGATTTAAAGAGCGGCGTGAGTGGGGCACGGGACAGACCGCGAACTTTGCCGCGTTTCTCACACAGATCAGTTGTACCTCGGTGAGACTCACGAGAACAAGTCGCGTTCAGGCCGCGGGAAGTTCGGCGGCACGAGCGAGCAGGTCCGAATATCCACAGGAAATCGGCTCACCGAGCACGGGGGCGAGTGCCGTACGGATGCGAGCAACCGCGTCGCGGCAGGCGTCCTCGCCGCATGCCTTGGTGATCATGGCTTCCAATTCCACAAAGGCGCCCAAGTCGTCCACGGCGTCGAGGTGGATGCGGACGTTGCCGTAGAGCAGAAGATCGCGTTTCTTCTTCACCACGAGCCACACCGGAAGTGGCGTGATGCCGAATCGCTCATGGGCCTCGGCCTCGGAGTAGATCATGAACTGGCTGAGCTTCGGTCGCAACTGGTCGGGGCGCTGGTAAAAGATCCACTCGGTCGGCTCGCCGACGGTCTCGCGCTTCTTGAGGCGTGCGTCGGCGACGCGGTAGTAGGTGTCCGTCTGCTTGAGGGTGCCGACGTACTTGGCGCCGAGTTCGAGGCAGATCGGAAGCGCCAGAGCGGGGTCTCGTAGTTCGGCTTTGAACTCCACGTTGCGCATGGTGCCATCGTCCTGGGCGTCCGGTAAGTCAACTCTGTGATGGACGCGATCCATGCCAAGATGCTCCACGCGGGGGCGAATGCAAGACCTAACGAACAGTTTCGAGCGCCTTCAGAAGGGCCGCCTCGTCCCAGACCGCAACGCCGAGTTCCCGGGCCTTGTCGAGCTTACTCCCGGCGCTCTCGCCAGCGATCACCAAATCCGTCTTCTTGGACACCGAACCGGAGACTTTCGCACCCAGCGCCTCCAGCTTCTCAGCCAGATCCGCCCTCTCAAAGTTCGTGAGCGTTCCCGTCAGCACGATCGTCTTGCCCGCGAACGGCGAGTTCGCCGGTGCCGCGGCGTTGGCCGGGTCGCGATAGTCCTTTGAAGTGAGATCCAGCCCCAGCGACCGCAGATCGTCGAACGTCTTGCGGGCGGGCTTGGAATGCAGGTACGCGTGCACCGCCGGTGCCGTATCCTTGCCTAGGCCGGTCTCCGGCCGCGCCTGCGGGTCGGCGTCGTAGCCGAGTTCGACCGCTCGCTGCTTCGCCAAAGTCTTGGGCATCAACTGCTCAGCCTCGGCGGCGAGCAATGCGTCGAGGTCCCGGAACACTCGGGCCAATTGCTTGCCCGTGGTGTCGCCGATGTGCCGGATGCCCATGCTGCCCAGCAGCCGCGCCAGGCCGCGGCTCTTCGATTCCTCGATGCCCGCCAGCAGTGAGTCGACCTTCTTTTCGCCCAGCCCTTCCAGCTTCATCAGCTTGGCGCGATGGCTCTTCAGCCGGTACACATCCGCGAACGAATTCAGGGGCACCACGCCGCTGGCGCGGATCAGCTGCACCGTCTTCTCACCCAGCCCCTCGATATCCATCTGCTTGCGGCCCGCGAACCAGATCAGTTTCTCCTCGACCTGTGCCGCACACTCGGGGTTCATGCAGCGCCGAACCGTCTCCAGCGTCGGGTTCTCCGCGGCCTCGGGCGGCTCGACCTCCACCGGCCCGCCACACTCCGGGCACTTGTCGGGCGCGACGATCATCTTCGCGTTCTTGGGACGCTTCGCGAGCACCACGCCGACGACCTGCGGGATGATCTCGCCGGCTTTCTCGACATACACCGTGTCGCCAAGGCGGATGTCGGTGCGTGTCCCGAAGTTCTCCGTCTCGGCGTCACGGATGCGCCCGTAATTGTGCAACGTCGCGTGCTTCACCACTGTCCCCGCGATCAGCACCGGCTCCATCACCGCGCGGGGTGTGACCTTGCCGGTCTTGCCCACCTGGTGCAGCACGTCGACCAGCACCGTCGTCTTCCGCTCGGCTGGATACTTGAACGCGATCGCCCAGCGCGGGCTCTTGGAGGTGATCCCAAGCTCCTGCTGGCGGGCGTAGGAATTGACCCGCACCACCATGCCGTCGGTCGCGAAATCAAGCCCGTGCCGCTTCTGATCGAATTCGCGGATCGTCGCCAGCACCTCATCGACGCTGCGGCAGACCTTGGTGTGCTTCGCCGTTGGCTGCGGAAGGCCCAGGGCCCTGATCGCCGCCAGAAACTCGGAGTGCGACGCCGCGAACGCCATCGCATCGCCAGTCTTCTCGACGATCACCTCCCCGCGGCCGTGGGCGCTAAACATCAGCCCACGCGACGCGGCGACTTTGGGGTCGAGGTTCTTCAGCGTCCCCGCGGTCGCGTTCCGCGGGTTCATGAGCAGTTCTTCGCCGGCCTTCTCGCGTTCCTGGTTGAGCCGCTCGAACGAGGCCGTGGGCATATAGACCTCGCCGCGGACCTCGAGAACCTTCGGCACGCTTACTGACTTCTTGCCCTGTGATTCAAGGACCAGCGGAATCGCCCGGATCACCCGGGCCGCGTGCGTGACATCATCGCCGCTCGCGCCGTCGCCCCGGGTAACGGCGTGCACCAGCGTGCCGTTCTCGTAGCGCAGCGACATCGCCACGCCGTCGATCTTGGGGTCGCAGACGATTGCGAGTTGTTCCGCCGACTCGCCCGCGTCGTCCGCTCCAAAGAGCGAAGCCCCGCCTTTGCTCGCCTTCTTGCCCGCTCCGCTCACCCGCGCGTGCCACTCCCGAACGCTCGCCTCGTCGTACGAGTTGTCGATGCTCAGCATCGGCAACGCGTGCTTGATCTGGCGGAAGCCGTCGATCGGCTCGCCGCCGACCCGCTTGGTCGGGCTGTTGGAGTCGGCGAGTTCGGGATGGCGCAATTCGAGGTCGGCGAGTTCCTTCAGCAGCCGATCGAACTCCGCGTCGCTCATGATCGGCGACGCGTCGGCGTAGTACGAGCGGTTCGCGCGTGTCAGCAGCGAACGCAGATCGAGGACTCGGGCTTCTTCGCTTCCTGCAAAGGGCTTCACGGGCTCAGCATAAGCGATCCGCCGGGCTTCGGCGTTTCACGTCGCCTTCAATCGCCGCCGAACAGTCGCTACTTTTGGATTTCGAAAAGATACACAAAGTACGAGTTGTAATACTCGTCTTTGCTGGTGATTGGCAGGTGCAACGGACGCTGTGTGATTCGTTGCGGGAACGGGATCCAGCGCCCGGTCTGATAATGCTCCAAGAGCTTGAACCCCGCCTTCGCGGCGATCGCCTGAAACTCGGCGTCCGACCAGAAGTGGGCATAGACGCGGTTCTTGCCCTTGCGCTCGACCTTGTCGCACTTGCCGTTCCCGATCGTGCAGAGCAGCTTGGCCCCGGGTTTGGCAACGCGACGGATCTCGGCCATGGCCTGGTCCGCCGGGATGATCTGCTGCAGCATCTCGATGCATGCGATGATGTCGCAGGTGTTGTCGGCCGCAGGGATGTCAGTGATGCTCGCGATGCAGAAGTTCACCCGCGGGTCCTTCTTGATCACCCGGTGGATCTGGAACTCGCTGACCGCGAACTCGATGGTGTTGTACGCCACGCCTGGCGGCAGGAATCTGCGGAACGACATGTCGCCCGGGCCACACTCGAGGAAGCACGTCTCGGGAGTCGCGTATCGCTTCAGCCACTTTCCGAGTTGATGCTGCAGCCACTGGTGACCAAAGAACTCCTCGAGCGGACGAGTGAATGGCCACGCCAGTGACTTGATCGCGATCGAGCGAGGTGAGTTTGGCCGAATACCGGGGAGCGACTGGTCCAGCCCGGCGTCGTCCCGGGTGGAGATCGGCAGTCCTTCAGCCACTGGGATTGTCATCCCGGCGCACGGCACCGACTTGCTTGTACGCCAGTTGATTTTGCCTCGCATGATGCCTCCACGATTGTGCTTTCAGATTTGGAGTATGTTTGATTCGGCTCGCAAGGGCCAGTGGAATTACGGAAAATGTAAATGCGACAAACACATGCGGAACGCGAAAAATGCCGCACGGAACGTGGGTTTGTGACGGGCGCGAACGAAACTCGCGCGCGAGAGAATCCGATGAGGTTAGGCGAATGGCTGAGTCGGATGAGTGTTTCGGCGTTCTGTTGGCCGGCGTCACGCCGTTCCGACGCGCCGTCCGAGGCGACTCACGCCCGTCCCGCGGGTCCCCCGGCTGCGCGGTCGGGGGCGGTTCGAGCCGGCGATTGAAGCGCCGCCTCCAAGTTCGCCGCGATCTCGATCATCTCGTGCAGCACCCGGCGCTGCGTCTCGGCGTACTTCTCCAGCGTCTCGAACCCCGCAGGAAAAATCTGGTCGAACTCGCGCCAAGCCGGTGAGCTCGGAGCGACCATGTTGCCGAGATTGGTCTGGCCGTCCACGCCTGGGTAGGGAGACGGGATCCCGCCCAGGTCCTGACGCAGCCCGAGCACCCGGTCGCGGATCTGATCCGACATTGGCCGGATCTGTTCCTTCACTTTGTCCCGCAGCTTGTCGCTCGCAAAGTGCGGCGCCAAGAGCTTCACCCGCTCGAGGTCCGTCCGCAGATCGCGCACGGTGTTGAACTTGTCCCGCAGCGCGGCGTGGGCCCGCACGAGTTCGGCCGCGCGAGCCCGCAGCCGGTCGGCGTTGGGGACCTTCTTCTCGATGCCCTTGGTCACGAGCAATCGCAGGGCGCAGGCGATCCGCACGTTGGCGAAGTCGTTGGCCTCGTCGATCGCCGCGGCAGCCATGGAAGCGTTCTCGTTGGCTTCCACCTTGACCTTCCCCAGCCCGGGCGGCGAGGAGAACGAGTACTGCATCTCGCGAGGAATCTTGCTGATCCCGACTGCGAACAACGCCGGCGCCGCCTCGACGTGCAACAGCTTGGTGTCGGCTTCGAGATACGACGATACGGCCGCCGCGGCAGCCGGAGCCGCAGCCTTCAACGACGACCGAGCCTGCCGCAGCTTCTCCCATGTCGCCTTCGGGTCTTCGGTCGGGTGCAGCTCGCTCAATCCAAGCATCAGCGGGCGGCAATCCGGGGATTCGTACCCGAGATAGGTTTCGGCCGCCGCGCCGCGAGCGCTCTCGGCCTCGCTTGAGCCGAAGATCTGGTCGGCGGTGACAAACGTCGCCGACTGGATGTACTCGCCGACCTTGGCCTTGAAGTAGTTGTACGAGGCACGCCGGCTCGCATCGCGAAAGTTCGTAAACAGCGTCGTCGCGGGCTCGTCGAGCTTGAACACCCCGGGCTCGTCGAGCTTCCGCATCGTCTCGATCCGCACCCCGGTCGCGGGATGGCTGTCGAACCATCCGGTGTGACGCTCTTCCGTATGTCGCTTTATTGCGGCCTTGGAGTCCGGTGAGAGACGCCGCGCAACGCTGGCGATGAACGCCGGCAGATCCTCGGGCAGCTTGCGATTCTTCCAGTGTTCGGCGAGCTTCGCATCGGCCTGCTCCGCCGCCATGCCCAAGCCGATGATCTGAGGCCAGGTATCGATCGCCGCCTTGCTGCCGACAAAACGCACCTCGTGCGCATCCGCGTCAAACTCCATCCGACGCCCCATGACACGGGCGAGGCCGTATCCCGAGAAGAGCACGATCTTCAACACCAGCCGCGCGATACCCAGACACATCGTCAGCACCAGAGCCAGGATCGCCAGATACGCGTTGCCCGACTTGCCAAGTTCCGCGATCTTCTCGTCCAGCCCGTCCGGCGCGTACGCGGCGATCATCATCCACTGCGTGATCCGCCCCAAGATGTTCGTCGCCCGCATCCCCGCGCCCTGCGAGAAGTGCCCGAACTCATGAGCCAACACGCCCGCGAAGTTCGTTGCGTTCATCCCCGCCACCAGCGGCAGGCCGATGTGCAGGCCCAATCGCGAGCGCCCCAGCATCCCCAGCGGCCCGCCCAGAAGCTGGGCCGCCGCGTTGGGCGTGCAATCGATGAAGATTCGTTCCGGCACCGGAGCGCCCATCGTGTTGCACACCGCCGCCACGAAGCCGAACAGCCGCGGCTCCTCGCTGGGGAAGATCTCGATCGCGTCTTCCTCTGAAGGTCCCATGAAGAAGTACAGGATCGGCTTGAGCAAGAACAAGATGAGCACGCAGCCCACGATCGCCGGCACGATGTAGAGGAACAGCGGCACGAGCACCGCCCGGCCGGACGTCCTCGTGTGCAGCAGCCCGGTGTCGTTCGTCAGGTGCCAGTAGACCAGCCAGCCGATGCCGCCGATGGTCGCGAAGTACACCAGCGGCATCAGTAGCACGAACGCGGCCGAGGCGGCGATCGCCAGCCGGTAGCTCATCGATCGATAGACCGGCTTCCACTGTCCGCGAAACGCTGAAGCGAAGATCGCCGCCGAACCTTCCAGATGCCCCGCCGAATCCGACGCACCCACACTCATACACACCCCTTTCGTGTCCAGACTCCTGTCGAGGCATTCTGCCAAACTCCGGTGCACTTGTAAAGTGGGGGCGTCGGCGGCTCCGCCCCGCCCGATATGATCCCGCCGCATGACGTCCACCGCCCAGCTCATCGACGGCATCGCCCTCTCCGCCCGCATCCGTTCGGGTCTGAGCGAGCGGGTGCAGGCTCTTCGGTCCCGCGGCCGGGTCGTGCGCCTCGACGCCGTTCTGGTCGATTCCGGCGACTCCGCCGCCCGGGTCTACGCCGACAACCAGGCCAAGACGTGCGCCGGGCTGGGCATCGAGTACAAGCTTCACCTGCTCCCCGCGGGCTCGGTGTACGACGACATTGCCGGCCGCGTGCTCCTGCTCAACACCGAGGACAACGTCCACGCCATCATGCTCCACCTGCCGCTGCCGGAAGGTGTTGAGGCGTATCGCGTGCAGCGTTTGATCACCCCCGAGAAAGACGTCGAGGGCGTGAATCCGGCCAACATCGGCAACATCGTCTACGGGCGATCGAGCCTCGCCCCGTGCACCGGGCTTGCGGTCATCAAGATGATCGAGTCCGTCGTCCCCGATACGGCGACTGGCATACTCGGCATCGACTCGCCTCACGGCCCCTTGCTCCGCGGCAAGCGAGCGGTGGTGGTGGGGGCCAGCGATGTTGTCGGCAAGCCCATCGCCGTGTTGCTCATGCGTCAGGACGCGACCGTCGTCTCCTGCAACAAGTACACCCCGGGATTGGCCGAGATCGCCCGCGCCGCCGACGTGCTGATCGCCGCCGCCGGCGTGCCCGGGCTCATCACCGCCGACATGGTCAAGCCCGGCGCGATCGTCATCGACGTCGGCGTCAACCGCGTCAAGGGCGTCGACGGCAAAATGAAAACCGTCGGCGATGTCGACTTCGAACGGGTGAAAGCCGTGGCGTCGCACCTGAGCCCCGTACCCGGCGGCGTCGGCCCCGTCACGGTCGCGATGCTGCTCGAGAACGTGGTGCAATCCGCAGAGCACGCGTCGCGCTAGACGCCGGGGACCGGCCAGCCCGCCTCACGGTTACTGCGAGCGGATGCGTCCTCGCTCCGGTGCAGTTTCCGTTCACATTCTCGGTACCCGCATGCCCTACCGCACGGGGCGAGGACGCCCCGGCTCGCTGGGTAAGCCCGCCGCGATTTCAGTAAACCACGCCTTTTCGTGGCCCGCATCCCGCGAGGATCAAACCCTTGCACCTTCCCGCGTCTGGATCGGTACTGGTTCTATCATTTCGACATCCCGTTTCGTTCGGAATCCATCGGGGCACGGCTGCCCCGTCTGACACGCCGAGGTACCCATGACGGCCCTTGCCTTTCTCAACGATCTGCTCGCTCCCGGACACCTGATCATTTTGCTGGTGATCGGATTGCTCTTCTTCGGCCGTCGTCTGCCCGAGGTCGGACGCAACGTCGGTCGCAGCATCGTCGAGTTCAAGAAGGGCCTCAAGGGCATCGACGAGGAAGTGAACGAGGCCGAGGATCGTCAGCGTCGGCGCGACGCTGAACGTGGGGGCCGCGACCCCTATGTCGACGATCGGCCCCGTGCTCCGCTGCAGTCCGGGCCGTCAGGCTCGTACGACTCGCGTCCCCGCGAGGGTGAACGCGTCGCTCCACGCGACGACAACCGCGACAGCCACTAGTTGCCGAACGTGTCTCCGACCAAAAGGCGGCATACACTCCCGCCCGAAGCCGAGGTAGCTCAGCTGGTTTAGAGCGCTGGATTCATAACCCGGAGGTCGGCGGTTCGAGTCCGCCCCTCGGCATTTCCGATACGCCGCTGGTTCGCACTGATCGACGCGCAGATCCTTGGTCTGCCGCGTTTGTGTCGTTTGTTCTGCCAATGTCAACAGCGTCGGGCGCGACGGATCGCACGCGAGCTTCGTCCCCGGACAAAAAGAACAAGGCCCGGATTGCTCCGGGCCTTGCGTTCACTCTGACTGATCAGAGACGAGCGGGTTGATTACCAGCCGCCGCGATCGCCACCGCGACCGCCGCCGCCGAAGCCACCACCGCCGCCGCCGCCACCGCCGCCACCGAAGCCGCCGCGACCGCCGCCGCCACGGCCGCCGAAGCCGCCGCGACCGCCACCGCCGCCGCCGCCGAAGCCACCACGACCGCCGCCGCCGCCGCCGGCCTCACGCGGGCGAGCCTCGTTGACGGTCAGGTCGCGACCGCCGAAGTTCTGGCCGTTGATCGCGTTGATCGCAGCCTTGGCCTGTTCATCGTTGGGCATCTCGACGAAGCCGAAACCGCGCGGACGGCCGGTTTCGCGGTCCATCACGAGCGACGCCGAGGAAACCTCGCCGTGCGCCTCGAAGAGCGAACGCAGCTCGGCCTCGGAAGTCTGGAAAGAAAGGTTGCCGACATAGAGCTTCATACGCGAATCCATCTGCCCTTGAGAAATTGAAACCGGTGCTTGAACTCGGGCAGAGAAAGCGTCGGCGATCCTGAACGGCCCCCGACTACCGGGAGCTGAGAACCTGAATCAGCAGAAGTGTAGCAGCCTCCACGCCTCCGCGTCGACCGGGGTCCGCTGGCACGATTTGATGCGGCGACTCTCTCCTGCCCCCCTCCCCGTCGCTGGACCGCCCGAAGGCCATCCGACCTGACGGGCCCAGTGCCGCGTCATTCCAATCCGTACGAACTTCGGACCCCCGAAACCTGCTTCAATAGTTGCGGTGACCGCTCGCATCGAGAGGCGAGCGGCACGGGAGTCGCTTCATGCCATTGACCAAGCGTCGTCGTTTCATCGGTCGGTCCGGCTTTGCCACTGGTCTTGCCCTGGGCGTCGCGGCCGCGCTTGGCGTGACGTTCGGGGGCGCCTCGATGCTCGGCGTTGCCCGAGAGCAACCCGCCGGATACATCGACCCCGATGGCCTGCTCGTCTACGTCCCAAGGGTTGTGGACCCATGGAAGGTCATCGGCTTCGCCTCCGGTGAACGGAATGGCAAGGTCTACCTCTACCGCCTCTTCGAGAACGGCGCGATCGACTATGTCACCCCGCACGACGGACCTCGGTCTGCTCAGGGCATCGCGTCGTGGACGCCGATCCCGATGGACCCGAAGCTTTTGCGTCCAATCGAGAAGTGACCCGGGGTATTCCGGTTAGCGCGATCGGGTGCGCTTCTTCTTGGCCGACACACGCAACTCGCACGCCTTGCCGAATGCGCTGCAGATCGGGTGCTCTCCGCACGCGACCCCTCGGGCTTTGCACGCCCGGCGCCCGTGCCAGATGAACTGGTGACTGAGCTCGCACCAGCGCTCCTGTGGCAATAGCGCCATGAGTCGTTGCTCGATCTTCTGGGGATTCTCGCCCGGCTTTGCAAGGCCAAAACGAACCGCCAGACGCTGAATGTGCGTGTCCACCACGAACCCGACGTTGATGTTGAAGCAATTTCCGAGCACCACGTTCGCTGTTTTGCGGGCCACGCCGCGGAGCTGCAGCAGCTCGTCCATGGAGCGCGGCACCTCACCTCCGAAGCGTTCGACGAGCGTTTTGCAGGAATCATGAATCGACTTGGCCTTGCTGCGAAAGAGCCCGATGGACCGGATGAACGGCTCGATCTCAGCGGGTGTCGCTCGCGCAAACGCTTCGGCGGTCGGAAAGGCCGCGAACAAGGCAGGTGTGACCTTGTTGACGCTCACATCGGTCGCCTGGGCTGACAGGATCGTCGCGACCAGTAACTGCAAGGGGTTCTTGAAGACGAGTTCGCAGTGGGCGTCCGCGTACTGGGCCCGCAGCGCATCGGCAAGCTTCAGAGCCCGCGCTCTGGCCTGGTGGGTCACGCGTGGGGTTGGACGGGGGGGCGGGGCCATGGCGGAACGTAGCGTCGAATCTGGGGGGCCGGAATGTCTACGGGTCCGCGGCGTCGCCCGGCGGTCCGAATAACATATAACTCTTTGTTCGGCGAGCGTTTCTGATTGACCGGGCGGCCGGGTTCCGCGACAATATCGCATGGCAAAGGACTGCCTCCCCGTCCGAGGGGGATTGGAGAGACAAGACATCCCGTTGCATGTTGGTCCGCCCGGTGCGAGTCGCCGGTAGCTTGACGCAGCCGCTTGGCGGTTTGCGTCGAAGGCTTGGATTCTCGCGGTGCCACTTCGCGGCGGCCTGTCTTCAGACAATCGTGTTCCCCTGCTATTTGGGCCGCCGAGCGTCGTGGTGTATCGCTCGGCGGCTCTTTTTTTGGCCCGCGTGCGGCCACGTGTTCCGTTTGACCGCCCCGCTCATTTGCCTACCCTTCGCGTCCTGTAAGTTGGGCCTTGGCGGTCTTCTGCCGCCGGGTCCGGTCGCGCGACGCGACTATTTCCGGGCGGAGGATCCAAGTGTCGAAGAAGACCGCGAAGCCCAAATCCAAAGCCGCCGCGAAACCCTTGAAGCCGGTCGCGAAGAAGCCAGCGCCCAAGCCAGCGAAGCCCGCCGCCAAGCCGGCTGCGAAGCCACCCGCGAAGCCCGTCAAGGACGCCAAGGCCTCCAAGACGCCGGCGCCCGCTCCGGCAAAGGCCGTGCGCAAGGGCATCACCATCGTCGACGCCAAGCCGCTGAAGAAGGGAAAGCCCAAGCCTTCGGTGCCTTCGGCGATCGCAAACCTCGCTGGCAGTCTGCTCGGCGCCGGGAAGGTTCGCAAGCCGCTCATTCCGTCGGGACCCACGCTCAAGGGCTCGGGTGTTCCGCTCGGCTATCAGGGCGGCGTGCAAGAGACCGAGATGCCCGAGATCAAGGCCAAGACGCCGTTCAACAAGGAACAGCTCGAGCACTACAAGCAGATCCTGATCCGCAAGCGTGCGGAACTGATCGGCGACGTCTCGACAATGGAGCACGAAGCTCTCCGCGGATCGTCGGGCTCGCTATCGAACCTGCCTCAGCACATCGCTGAGCAGGGCACCGATGCGTTCGACCAGTCGCTCTCGCTCGATCTCGCGGCGGCGGATCGCAAGCTGATCAAGGAAATCGAGGACGCGTTGAAGCGGATCGCCGAAGGCACCTTCGGTATCTGCGAGCTGACCGGCAAGCCGATCAAAGCTGATCGTCTTGAGGAACTCCCGTGGGCCCGGTACACCATCGACGCGGCCCGCATGCTGGAGCGCCAGCAGATGTCGCGTCCTTGATCGGTTGAGATTGATCCGCCATCGCTCATGTCCAGCGAGCCCACAGCGTCCGTGCATCGTGAACACGCCGCGGCGACGCCGATGGCGTTGCGGCCCGCTCGCCGCTCGATCGGCGCGTGGATGCTGTTCCTGGGTGTGATCGCTGTCGGGCTGGCGTCGGACCTCTGGACAAAGTACTGGGCCTTCGGCACGATCGCGGGCACTCCGGTCACGTTCACCCGTGAGCAGGCACTCGCTACCTCGCCCCTGTCGCTGCTCATCCCGCCGCATACGCCGCGGGTGATCGCTCCGAACCTGCTGAACTTCACTTTGGTGCTCAACCCCGGGGCGGTCTTTGGCATCGGGGCGGGACGGGTGGGGTTCTTCATCGTCGTCACCGTGATCGCGGTGGCGTTTGGGCTGGGCGTCTTTGTGCTCGCGACGCGGGCGCGGGACCGTGCCGCCCACATTGGCCTGGGCCTCATCCTTGCCGGGGGGCTGGGCAATCTGTACGACCGCTTCTTCTACGGCTGCGTGCGCGACTTCATCCATCCGCTGCCCCGGGTGCGTTGGCCCGGGTCGACGCGGGAGGTCTGGCCCTATGTGTCGAACGTCGCCGATGCGTTGCTGCTGATCGGAATTGTGCTGCTCTTGTGGCACGCGTGGCGGAGCGACACCGGGCGTGACGTCGGCGTGGAGGCGAAGGCATGAGCGGCGAGGCACGGCTGAAGATCGCGTCGCTCACGCTCGGGCCGTTTGCGACCAACTGCTACATCGTGTCGGTTGACGGTTCACCGGACTGCTTCATCGTGGACGCGAGTTTCGGAGGCGAGGCGATTGTGCAGGCGGTTCGGCGCGAGGGGCTCACGCCTCGGGCGCTGGTGTTCACGCACGCCCACATCGACCACATCGCGGGGGCGCACGCCGTCAAGCGGGCCTTCCCCGAGCTGCCGCTGTGGATCCACGAGCGAGAGACGGAGTGGCTGGTGAATTCGGAACTGAACCTCAGCGCGCTGGGCGGCATGCCGGTAACCGCGCCGCCGTACGATCGGGCGCTGGCGGAAGGCAACGTGCTCGACCTTCCGGGCGGGCCGTGGGACGTGTTGCACACGCCGGGGCACTCACCCGGGAGCATCACGCTGGCTTCGGTTCGCCACGGCGTCGCGTTTGTGGGTGATGCGTTGTTCGCGGGATCGATCGGGCGGACAGACTTTCCGGGCTGCAGTTTCGAGGAACTGGAGCTGAGCATTCGCTCGAAGATCTACGCGTTGCCGGGCGCGACCAAGTGCTTCCCGGGCCATGGCCCGACGACGACGGTCGAGCGCGAACGCGTCGGGAACCCGTTTGTCCACGGATGACCGTGTTCAAATAGCGGTGCGAGCGCCGTCAGAGCGACCGTTCACGGGCAAGCGATGAGTTGCTCGTAGCCAGCGGCGAAGATGACGAAGTCGGAGTCGTCGGTGAAGGTGTCGCCGTTGAAGTCGCCGACGCTCGAGAGGAACTCGTTGTAGGCATCGGCGAAGAGGACAAAGTCGGTGTCGTCGACGAATCCGTCGGCGTTGAGGTCCGTGAGGCCGCGGATGCGGAACGACCAGACGCCGCTGGGCGAGTTGGCCGCGCCGGCGCGGTTGTTGGCGCGGACGGTCCAGTAGTAGGTGCCGCAGTACGAGAGCAGGTTCGTGGGGACCGCGATCGTGGCGGGGCCGATGCTTGCGACGATCTGCGTGAGGATCGGCGCGGACAGGTCGGAGTTGGTGGACAGAACGACAGTGTAATCGGTGACGCGCTGTCCCAGCGTCCAGGACAGCGACTGCGAGGTGCCGAGGTTCTCCGCCGCGGTCGCCGGGCTGATCAGCGTGTGGCCGCTGGCGAGATCGGGCAGGGGCAGGATGAAGTCGGCGACAACTGGCCGATGGTCCGAGGCTCCGGCGATGTTGGTGTAGAGTGCGGGGTAGTTGCTGAACTCCGTCGGCGTCGCGGTGCTGGGCATCGTGCTGGCCCGGAAGACGAAGGAACGGCGGAGGGTGGCGATCGAGTCCTGCCAGCAGATGTAGTCGAACTTGGTGTTGCCGCTGGTGCCAATGGTGAGCCGCGAGCCGGTGTTGAAGGGGTCACGCGAGTCGTCGAACGAGCTGTCGGAGCGGTCGCGGTCGGTGCCGTCGGTGGAGGGGCTGAGGAGTTGAGCGCGGGTCATCCACAGAGTTGGGCCGTCGCTCGCGTTGGTGAACTCGTCCTCGTTGAAGTCGCCGCCCCAGATGACGGGGGTCTTGGCGGTGAGCACCTTGTTGGGTCGGGGGAAGGCGCTGCTGCGGGTGCGGGGGTCGGGGGTCGAGCCGCCGAGGCCGTTGAAGATCGCGTCGATGTAGTACGCGATGCGCTGCGAGGCCTGCAGGCGCTCGGTGAAGTCGCTGGCGGTGCTGCCGGACTTGAGGTGCGCGCCGCCGAAGACCAGGTCGCCGCCGTAGCGATCGTCGGGCAGGTTGATCTCGGAGAAGATGAACCCGCGGATACCGGCATTGCCTGCGGTGTACCAGGGGGCGAGGGCATCTGACGCGAGGTTGAAGGTCCCGATGGAACTGCGTCCGTCGCCGTTGAGGTCCACGAGTGGGAAGCGCGACATGACGACGTTGCGGTTGAAGTTGTCGGTCTGATCGGAGACGTAGACGAAGGGCAGGTCGTACCCGGGCGTCGCGAACTTGGTGACGTAGGAGGTGACGGCGGGGTTGCCGGTCACGTACGCGTCGGTGCCGCCGCGCATGAAGTAGTTGCAGGTGTCGGTGAGGCGTTGGATGGTGTCAACGGTGTTGTAACCCTGAGCGCTTCCGGAGCCGTTGCCGGAGTTGTCGCCGCACTCGGTGAAAATGACGACATCGGGTCGTAGCGCGGCGATCTGCACCACGATCGCTGTCCACGGGTTGGCGGCCTGTTGCTTCGCAATAGTGGAGCAGAGCCGATCACGGACGTTGAACGCGACGACGCGGAGATCATCGGGGTCGGTCTTGCCCCATTGGCGATTCGCAGGGTCCCACTGTGCGGAGGTGGAGGCCATCCCGGACGCGAGGAACATGCCGAGTGCTAGTGCGGAGAGCGGGAGCGAACGGCGGCGAGATTGGCGCATGATCGGACTCCGGTGCGTTGTGCCTGAAAAGTCGCCCCCGGGTCGTTGGACCCGGGGGCGGTAGAAACCATGGATTGCTCGACGAAAAGGCCGTCGAGGCGGGTTTAGTTGCCCGAGCCGGGCTGGAAGTTGCAGAGCAGTTCGTTGTAGGCACCGGCGAAGATCACGAAGTCGCTGTCGTCGGTGATGTTGTCGAAGTTGAAGTCGGCGAAGGTGTCGAGCAGGTTGTTGTAGGCACCGGCGAAGATCACGAAGTCGCTGTCGTCGACAACGCCGTCACCGTTGAGGTCGGCGTCGCAGGAGCGGTGGTGGATGTAGAGGAGGCCGGAGTACTGCTCATCGACCGAGTTGGGGTTGGACGGAGTAGCGCCCGAGGGGTCCTGGAAGCTGTTGTTGTTGTCGACGTCGTAGAGCCAGTTGGCGCCGAGGACCAGGCCGCCGAGCGAGCGCGGATCAACGACGGCGCCGTTGCTGCCCCAGGTGGCCAGCTCGCCGTTCCCGATTGCGGTGCCGATGTCAAGATTGCGGTCCGCGTACGGCGCGACCGAGCTGGAATTGAAGGCCGAAGAGCTCGGCGCACCCGTGCCCGTCGAGCGAACCAGGCCGCCGATGGAGTAGCGAGTGAGCGAGTTCTTGCCGGTGATGCGGTCGCCAAACTCAGCGATGAGTTCGAGGTCGTAGGAGAAGGTGTCGGGGTTGTAGACGGCGCGGATCAGGGCGTTGTTGTAGCGGCTGAAGGAGCTGCTGGTCGTGGTGCTGTAGGTGTTGATCGCGGTCGAGGCGACGAACCAGATGTTGCCGACGGCGTCAATGGCCGGCGGGGTGATCGACGGCGCGCCGGTCACGTTGGGGTCCGGGAACGTCAGCGAGGCCTGCAGGCGGCCGATCGGGCGGTCATAGTTGCCGGAGGTCGGGTTCAGGTCGACGGTGCCGTCGAACTGGCCGGGGCTGGCGAGAGCCGACGCGGTGTGGCCGTTGTTGCCCCAGTCGCCGCGGATCGGCGTGCCGTCGGTGTCGGCGACGGTCGGGCCGGTGGCGTAGGTCCAGGCGACAGTCTTCCACTGGATGGTGCCGGTGGGGTTGTTGGGATCGAAGCGACCGACGACGATGGCGACGTTGGGCGTCGGGGTGGTCTCGGCGGGAGCGTTCACGTTTTCGTAGTACAAACCGGCAATGAGGCCGCGGCCGGCGAGGTCCTGGCCGATGGCGATCTGCGAGCTGGGGCCCTGGAAGGCGGTGGAGCCCTGGTGGTAGGCGAAGAAGCCGGACATGCTGTACTGCGTCACGCCAGCGTTGGAGGTCTGGAAGATGGCCGGGCCAGCGGGCGAGTTGTCGGTTGCCGGAGCGCGGTCGAGCGTGACCGACGCGGGCCCGGGGATGCCGAACGACTTGCCAGCGGTCAGGCTGCCGTTGCCGTTCAGCCCGAAGACCATGACGTAGTTGTTGTTGGAGCCGGCGATGCCGTCACGCCCGAGGATGGCGCCCGCAGCGACGCTGCCGCCGCCAAACAGGGCCTTGGGGTGAATCGCGATCGCGCCGCGGTGGTCGTTGCTGGCGCCGCCGGAGAGGACGCTGAGGTAGCTCGAGGCCGGGGGGACGATCGTGGTCGAGCCGACGGTGCCCTCGTGGAGGAAGGAGCGGGTGAAGTCGGGGCCGACGTAGCGACCGTTGCCGCCCGTGGCGATCGAGGCCGGGATGGCGCTGACGATCGACGCGGTGGGGGCGTAGTTGTTCAGCACAAACGAGGTAGACGCCGCATCGGCCGCGGTGGTGAGACCGGCCGCGCCGCCGAGGGTGTTCAGAGCGCCGTTACGCGAGATCGCGTTGACGCGAGCGACGTTGTTGCCCAGGATGCGGGCTGTGGTCGTCGGGTTGTTGGCGCCGTTGCTGTCGGCGCGAACGTAGAACTCGCCGTTGGAGTCAGCGGCACCGGAGAAGAGGGCGCCGTTGTTGGCGGTCGCGCCGCCGGTGGGGTTGCTGCTGGCGAGCATGACGCGCTCCACGAAGAAGCGGCGGATGTTGTCCGGGGCGTAGTTGACGACCGCGCCGACGGAGCTGTTCACCGTGGTGCCGCCGGCGGGGGCGCTGGCGGTGCCGAACTGGTTCACGAACGCGCCGAACTGGAACGAGGAGCCGGCGGGGTTCTGGTCGGCGCTATTAAGCGTCTGGTCGTTCTGGACCGCGTTGGGGCCGGCGGTGGGGGCCTGCCAATAGCTGTAGTTGGCGTTGCGGAAGTTGGCGGTGCGGAGCGTCTTGCTCACGCCGAAGCCGCCGAAAAGATTGTTGAAGAAGATCGAGGACTGGCCGAGGGCCGGGTTGACCGGGCGGTCGGTCTTCACAAGCGGGACAATGCCGAAGGCCACGCCCCACGAGCTGGTGAGCTTCTGCGAGTCGACGGCGTATCGGCTGCGCTGGGCATTGCCTTCCGCCCAATTGAACGCATCGCCGGGGAGGCCGCTGCCGCCGTCGGCGTTCTTCGAGATGCTGTCTTGGGCAAACGCCGGAGCGGCGAGCCCGGCAACCAGCGTCAACGTGAGCAGATTAACCTTGCGATTCATCCTCTGATCTCCTTCCAAACGGGTGGGGGGGCCAATCGATCTTTTCGTCACCGTGACAACGCGAAACTTCGTTCTCAGAAAGAAGATGTCGGTTCCGATCGCGCAAGAGCGGCGCGGTGCGGGCACACTCGGCACCGCATCAGGCGACTCGACAGACTCGTCGGGGATCACTCTCTCGCAACCGAACGACCTCAGTTCTCTCTGCCAAGAAGTGTAGCCGAAAACGCCGGAAAGCCCGCCGTGCTTTCCCGTCCAAACAATGAATCTTGTGTAAAGGAAAACGCCTCTCGGACCCGGAAAGTCGCCCGATCTTGACGGCAAGTCCCAATAACCTGTGCCGACAGCCGGTCAGGACATCTCGGCGGCGAGTTGAGCGCCCAGGGCGGTGTTCGATCGGATCAGGGCCAGGTTGGCCCTGAGCGTGGCGCCGCCCGAAATCCGGTGCAGTGCGGCGAGCGTGGTGGGGGTGGCTTCGCGCCCAGGCTTGGCCTCTTGTTCCGCCGCCGCGAGCCAGCGGGCGAACTGATCCGCAGGCAACTCGTCGGCCACGGGGATGGGATTCGCGACGAGTACGCCACGTCCAGATCGGGTCATTTCCTTGTCGAGGAACGCCGCGAGATCGCGGGCGTCGTCAAAGCGGGCATCGACGCCCGCGCCGGAGCGACGGAGATAGAACGCGGGAAACTCGTCGCATCCGAAACCAACGACGGGTACGCCAAGGGTCTCGAGCATCTCCCGGGTGGCGACGACGTCGAGGATCGACTTCACGCCGCTGGCGACGACCGCGACTGGGAACCGTGTCAGGGCGATGAGGTCGGCCGAGATATCGAGGTGAGATCCGTATCCCTTGTGCACGCCGCCGATGCCGCCGGTGCTGAAGACGCGCACGCCCGCGGCGGCGGCGAGTTCCATCGTGGTTGCGACCGTGGTCGAGCCGTGCGAACGCCGGTGCATGAGCACGCCGAGGTTGCTGGTGTTGACTTTGGGGACGTTCGGCGTGGCCAGCACCTCTCGGAGTTGCTCGTCGCTCATGCCGACGATCGGCTCCCCGCGGAAGAGCCCCACGAGCGCGGGAGTGGCGCCGTTGGTCTGCGCGATACTCGCTAGTTCCTGCGCGAGCGACAGAGCGTTCTCCCGCGGCACGCCGTGGGTCAGGATCGTGGTCTCGAGGGCGAGGCGGTTCGCTGGCGCGTTGGGGAGACCAGAGTGTCGTGTTTGCCCTGTCATCGTGCTTTCCTGTATGCTCCGCGGAACTGTGAGAATAGCGACTCTGCGTGCGTGATTCGATTCTGGCCTGCCTCCGGGCGGCATATGCAAGGCAGTTCACCACGGAGTTCACGGAGATCACAGAGAGGGAGCGAGGAGAGCGATGCGAAGCAAGTCCGTTGCTGGATTGCGACCAAATGGATTGCTCCGTGGTCTCCGTGAACCCCGTGATGAAATGCCTCTTGCCGGGGACGCCGCATGAGCATCGCCTTCGTCGCCGTCATCGCGATCGTCGTGCTCGGCCTGGGCTATTTCATATACGGCGGGTTCATCGCCCGGCAGTACGCCCTCGACGACCGCCGCACGACGCCCGCGGTCATCAAGAACGACGGCATCGACTTCGTGCCCGAGAAGCCGTTCTCGCTGCTCAGCCAGCACTTCTCCGCGATCGCAGCGGCTGGGCCGATCGCAGGGCCGATCCTGGCGTGTGCTGCGTTTGGGTGGCTGCCCTGCTTGCTGTGGATCATCATCGGCGTGGTGCTGATCGGGGCGGTGCACGATTTTTCGGCGTTGGTCGCGTCGATCCGCCACGGGGCGCACTCGATCGCCGAGATCGCTCGCCAGCACCTGGGCAAGCGGGCGTACCTGGCGATGGTTGCGTTCATATGGCTGGCGTTGCTGTACGTCATCGTCGCGTTCACACAGATCACGGCCGACACGTTTGTGGGCAAGGCCGAGGAACTGGAAGGTCTCAGCGTCACCTTCAACAAGGGCGGCGCGGTGGCGATGGCGAGCACGCTCTATCTGCTGCTGGCGTTGGGGCTGGGCGTACTCCAGAAGTACTTCAAGCTGCCGCTGTGGCTGGTGACGGTCGTGTTCGTGCCCGCCACGCTCGGGTGCGTCTGGGCGGGCACGCGGCTGGACTCGGTTTTCAACCACCCGGCCCAGGTCTGGTTCATCGCCATTCTCATCTACTGCTTCATCGCCTCGCTGCTCCCGATGTGGCTGCTCCAGCAGCCCCGCGGGTTCTTGGGCGGTTGGGTGCTCTATCTCGCGCTTGGGGTCGGCGTCGTTGGCGTGCTCTTCGGCGGGTTCACGATCAAGCAGCCCGCGCTCACCGACGCGGCGTCGTCGATCCTGAACCCGCTCGCTTCCTTCGAGAAAGTGCTCGACGGAAACACCGCGGGTGCGGTGGGCACCATGCTCTTTCCGTTCCTCTTTGTCACCATCGCGTGCGGTGCCTGCTCCGGGTTCCACGGCTTGATCTGCGGCGGCACCACGTCGCGACAGATCGCCAAGGAATCGCATTGCAAGCCCATCGGATTCGGCGCCATGCTGCTCGAGGGGTTCGTCGCCGTCATCGCGCTGGCGACCATCATGAAACTGGCACCCGAGGAGTCGAAAGGGCTTCCCGCCGCGCGCATTTACGGCGATGGGTTGGCCGACTTTTTCGGAGTCCTCGCGGGCAAGGAGGCGATTCTCTTCGCCGCCACGTTCGGCGCAATGGCGTTTTCCACCTTCGTCTTTGACACGCTCGATGTGTCAACCCGCCTCGGGCGGTATCTGCTGAGCGAACTCCTGGGCATCAAGTCCTGGCTCGGCGGTACGATCGCTGCGGGCGTGACGGCTGGCGTGCCGCTGGCGGTGCTGCTCACGTCGGATCCCAACGGCTACCGGCTGTACTGGACGCTCTTCGGCACGGCGAACCAATTGCTTGCCGCCATCACGCTTCTGGGCGTCAGCGTCTGGCTGTACAACCACGGGAAGCGCTGCTGGTTCGTGGTGCTGCCGATGCTGTTTGTGGGCGTGACCACTGTCACCGCGATTTCGCTGCAGATTGTGTCCGGCTTTGCGGCGGCGATCAAGACCAAGAACTTCCTCAGCGCTCCCTCGATCAACGCGGCGGTGGGACTGCTGCTGCTGTCGCTCGCGGCGTATTTGGTCTGGTGCGCGATCCGCTCGGTGCGAAACGCTCCGCCGCTGACGCAGGAGTTCTGAGAGTCGCTCGCATTGGGTGGCGTGGAACGATGCGATGTCGTCGCTCGTTCCGAGTAGCGACCCACGGCACCATCGCACTTGGAAAACAACAAGCCCGCTTTCGCGGGCTTGGAGTGGTTCGTTGACAAGTCGAATTCGACTCGCGTGCGTTTCTCAGACCGTGGCGATTAGACCATGGCCTTGAGGGCGCGCAGCGGGCGGACCTTGACGACCTTGCGGGCCGGCTTGGGCTTGACTTCCATCATCTCGCCCGGCTTGAACGGGTTGGGGCGCATGCCGCCCTTGGTGGCGGGCTTCTTGATGACGGTGATCTTCATCATGCCCGGAACGGCGAACATGCCGCAGCCCTTGGCGAGATCGGTCTCGATGATCTTGCCGAGGGTGTCGAAAACGCCGGCGACCTGCTTGCGAGCGAGGCCGGTGTGGGTGGCGATGGTGGTGTACACGTCACCCTTGCTGCGGACCTTGGGGGCGGGGGTGAGCTTGGGGGCTTTCACTGCGGGGGCTTTCGCTGCGGGGGCTTTCGATTTTGCCATGATGTCTACTCCGTAACAGGCTTGCCGCGTCCTCCGGACGCGATCGGTCCCGCGAGAATGACGTTTCTCACAGGGATTTCGTGCGTTTTGTATCGCAGAGCGACGCGCTCTGCAAGTCACGCAGGTCAAAAAATCGCCGTTTCCGGTGCAGAATCAGCACATTTTTTGACCTCGAGCGCGGAAATCTCGAGGTCGACCAGCATCGCCGAATGGTCGGAAACCGCGGTTTCCCGCTCGGAATGGGAGTAAAAAGCCGCCCGGAGCAGGGGCACGAGTGGGCCGGAGGCGAGGGCCGAGTCAATGCGGAAGCCCGAGGGGGGAGATGCGAAAGTGCCTGTATTTGCAGGTGTTGCGCGATCTGTCGTGGAAGGGAGCCACGTCCATTCGCGGCGCTCGGGGTGAAAGTGTCGGAACGCGTCGGCGTAGCCGAGCGTGCAGACGGCACCCAGCAGCGCGGTGCAACCGAAGCTCGCTCCGGCCTCGTCGAGGCGATGCCGCCCGGTGTTGAAATCCCCGATGAAAAGATGGCGTTGTGCACATCTTTTTTCTGCCAGGGTGAGCATTTGCCGCCAGAACGCGGCCTTGGGCGACGGGCGGGAGTCGTCGGGAATGTGCACGCCGGTGAGGAAGAAGTCGCCGTCCGCGGAGGCGATCTGGGCGTCAAGCCAGCGGAAATGAAGCGGGGCCGGAAGCAGCTCGGGCGTTGGTACGCGAACCAGCGGCCAGCGCGAGGCGATGACGACGCCGTTCTTCCCTTTGGGCGGGTCGGTGCAGAGTTGGTGGACGAGCCCATGGTCCCCGAGCACGCCGCGGATCTGTCCGCCGGTCGTGATGCGGTATTCGGTCAGGACGACGACGTCGGGTTTGTGGGCGAGCAGCGAGAGCACGATCTCGGGCATCCGCCGAGAGCCGCCGCCGTGGAGGATGTTCCAGTGGAGAATGCGCATCGCTAGTTGCAGAGCAAGGCAATTTACCACGGAGATCACTGAGAACACGGAGAGAGGGCTTGGTTCGAGGCGAGGAGTTCGTGCCGCTGACTCAAATGGATTGCTCGGTGTTCTCCGAGATCTCGGTGGTGAAGTTCTCTTCGCTGAACGCCCGTAGGCTATGGGCATGGCCGCAGCTTCATCTCCACATGCCCCTAAGCCGTCGCTCTCGTCGGCGCTCGTCGTCGCGACCCGGAATCTGCCGGGGACGCCCTCGGTTCCGGCCGGGGATATCCGGATCGACTTTCGCAACGGCCCGGTGGAGCGGCCGTCGCGTGAGCAGGTGCTCGCCCGTATCCGGGGTGCCGACGCGGTGATCTCGATGTTCTCCGACAAGGTGAACGCTGAGTTCCTCGACGCGGCCGGGCCGCAGTTGCGTGGTGTGTGCAATCTTGCGGTTGGGTACGAGAACTTCGATCTCGCGGAGTGCGCCCGCCGCGGCGTGGTGGTCACCAACACGCCGAACGCCGTCACCGAGGGCACCGCCGACATGGCGTGGCTGCTGATCCTCGCGGTGGCACGCCGATTGGTCGAGGCAGATCGGTTCGTGCGCTCCGGGCAGTGGCAGCAGCGGGGGCCCCTGAGCATGGCTGACTTTCTGGGGGCGGATCTGACGGGCCGCACGTTGTTGATCGTCGGCGCGGGCCGCATCGGTTACGCGACAGCGCTTCGCTCGATCGGCTGGGGCATGCAGGTGCTTTATGTCGCCCGCTCGCGGCACTGGGATTTCGAGTTAGCGCCGCTCGCCGCGGAACGCGTGAGTCTGCAAGACGGGTTGGCGAGGGCCGATGTCGTGAGCGTGCACACGCCGCTAACGCCCGAGACGCGGCACCTGATCGATGCCAAGGCCTTTGCCGCGATGAAACCGGGGGCAATCTTCGTCAACACCGCCCGCGGGCCGGTGGTGGACGAGCAGGCGCTGGTCGATGCGTTGAAGTCGGGCCGCCTGTTCGGGGCTGGACTCGACGTCTTCGAGCGCGAGCCGGAGGTGCATCCGGACTTGTTGACACTGCCAAACGTCACGCTCGCGCCGCACATCGGGAGCGCGGAAGCCAAGTATCGCGCGATGATGACGGAGATGGCGTGCGCGAACGCCGCGGCGATTCTGCAGGGTCAGGAACCGCCGAATCGGGTCCGCTGACTTCGGTCTGAAGCATGCAACAGACCGAACCGAGGCTTCCTCGAAGACTCGTCAGCCTCGGCGTCTTTCGCTCAGGACCGGTGACTCGTGAAACGCGAGCGGTTCAGAACCGCTTGGGCCCCTTCTGGATGAACTCAACTTCCAGATACCGCGCCACGTAGTCGATGATCGACTGGGCCTCGGGGATCTCGGGGTTGCTGGTCGGGCCCATGGGCTCGAAGCGCATGTTCTTGAAGCGGAGCACGGCCTCATCGAGCGGCAGGCCGTACTGGAGCGCGAGACTGAACGCGCGGCAGTAAGCCTGGGCCATGCCGCAGATCGTCGAGCCTTCCTTCGCCATCTTGATGAAGATCTCGCCCGGACGGCCGTCGGGGTAGAGGCCGATCGTGAGATAGCCCTCGTGGCGGGCGATCATGAACTTGTGGGTGATCGAGGCGCGGGTACCGGGGAGGCTCTGACGGGTCGCAACCATGGGGGCGTCTTCCTTGACGTTGGATTCGGGATCCGAGGCGGGGCTGTCCATAGGACCGGCACGATACAGAGCACGCCGTCTCGGGTCCAGCGTGATGGGCGCGGGAACCGAAAAGCGACCACATCGAATCGGACACGGGGCGGTTTTCGCCGCACATATCGGGCTGCCGATGTGACAGGCGGCGAAATCTGAGGGCCTTGGGGCTCGATCTGGCCGGCGGCGCCGGATTCGGTCTTGCTTCATCCGCCTTCCTGTCCGATACTTCCTGATCGTGAACGAGTTCCGAGACAGCCCCGATGCCGATCTTCCGCTGGGACCCTCACGGGCCGAGCAGGTGGCGTGGCGCGGCGTCTCGATGCTGCTGGTCTTCGCGTTCGCGTTCCAGGTCGGCCTGGGCTATGCCCGCTCCGACGCCTTCTTCCGCGACACGCTGGCGAAGCCCAGCTTTGTGCGGGTGTTGGCGCAATCCCTGACAGCGACCGTCAGCCGTCCGACGCGTGACACCCGAGAGGTGCCCGCGCGGCAGATCGACTTCAGCGGCCCGGTGCGGCTGGACGCGATCGCCATGGCGGCTTCCGGGCCATCGCAGGCGCTCCCGCGCTCGCTGCCTCGGCTGGAGTTGATCGCCCTGCCTCCGCCGCGGGCCTGATCCGCGACGCTCCGCTGATTCCAGCGGCCACGGCTTTCCCCAGTCCGACGCTGCGTTCGCGCGTCCGTGCGCTGGGCTGTTTCCAGCATTTCAATCCCGATTCATCACGGCGTGTGCGTGCTCGCGTTCTTCTCGCGGCGGCGTCGCGTCGGAAAGGCAGTCATGGCAGAGCAGGGCATTCCTGTTATCGGTTGGTTCCTCAATAAGCTCATCGGCACGCGCAACGAGCGGTTCGTCAAGCGGTACACCAACAAGGTTGACCAGATCAACGCGTTGGAGCCGGAGATCCGCAAGCTCTCGGACGCGCAGATCAGGGTGAAGGTCGAGGAGTTCCGAGCCCGCTTCGACAAGGGCGAGAAGGAAGAATCCCTCATGGTCGAGGCCTTTGCCGTCGCCCGCGAGGCGATGGATCGGTCCGTCGGCATCCGGAGCATTTTCAACCCCGCGCTCAACTTTGACCCGACCACGCTGCCCCCGGCCATCCAGACGCTCTACCACGAGACCAAGGCCAAGATGGACGCGACCGCGCCCGCGGAGCCATTGGGCGAGTTCCTTGGCTGTACCGAGCCCCAGCCCGGCTGGCGTCAGGTCGAGATTCCGATGCCAATCTACGACGCGGTACGGGCGCTGTACCCCGAGAGCCGCCCGCCATTCCGCGCCCGGCCTTTCGACGTGCAGCTGATTGGCGCCATGGTGCTCTGCCAGGGCAAGATCGCGGAGATGAAGACGGGCGAAGGCAAGACCATTGTCGCGCCCCTGGCCTGCTACATGGCCGCGTGCGAGCACAGCCGGGTGCACGTTGTCACTGTGAACGACTACCTCGTGCAGCGCGACCGTGACTGGACGTTCCCGTACTTCCACGCGCTCGGTCTGACCGTCGGCGCCATCCACCCCATGCACATGCAGGGCGAGGACGAGAAGCGCCGCATGTACCGCTGCGATGTGACCTACGGCACGACCGCCGAGTTCGGCTTTGACTACCTGCGCGACAACATGAAGCGTTCGGTCGATCAGCAGGTGCAGCGCCGGCGTCAATTCGCGATCGTCGACGAGGTGGACAGCATCCTCATTGACGAGGCCCGCACGCCGCTCATCATCTCCGGCCAGGCCCACAACGACAAGCCGCGTTACGAGCTCGCCGACCGTCTCGCACGGCACCTGCTCGAGAAGCAGCGTCCGTGGGCCGAGCACGACGAGCGGGTGCGTCAGTTGCAGATGCAGGCCAAGGGCTTTGAGGGCGACATCCGACAGGCGCGGGACAAGGCCAAGGTGCCGCAGTTGCAGTCGCAGATGAAGGAGGCCAAGGCCGAGGCGGCCAAGGCGGAGATCGAACGCAACAAGTTCACCCAGTACTACGAAGTGATGATGGAGCGC
This sequence comes from Phycisphaerales bacterium, assembly GCA_947459215.1. Classification (GTDB taxonomy): domain Bacteria; phylum Planctomycetota; class Phycisphaerae; order Phycisphaerales; family UBA1924; genus JAFEBO01. The sequence continues at coordinate 81,696 of CANHCQ010000005.1, read as the reverse complement.
AAGCAGGCGTTCCTGACGCACGACGGCATCGCGGAGGCCCAGCGGGTCGCGGGCATCGGGTCGTTCTACGTCGATGAGAACATGGACCTGCCGCACCTGATCGAGCAGTCGGTGCGTGCCCATGCGGTGTACACACGGGATAAGGACTACGTGGTGATGCCGATCGAGGATCAGTACACCGGACGGGCCCAGCCCGCGGTTGTGATCGTCGACGTGAACACCGGACGTCCGATGATCGGACGCCAGTGGTCCGACGGCCTGCATCAGGCGATCGAGTGCAAGGAAAAGGTCAATATCAAAGAAGAGACCCAGACCGTTGCGACGGTGACAATCCAGAACTATTTCAAGACATACAAGCGCCTCGCGGGCATGACGGGTACCGCCGACACCGAGGCCCAGGAGTTCCACGACATCTACAAATTGGACGTGGTAGCCATCCCGACCAACCGAACGGCAGTGCGCAAGGACTACCAAGACTTGGTCTTCCTGCCCGCCAAGGACAAGTGGAACTACATCACCGACGAGATCAAGGCATTCCACGATGTGGGCCGCCCGATTCTCGTCGGCACCACAAGCGTTGAGAAGAGTGAGCACCTCGGTCAGAATCTCATGCGACGGCACGCGATCGCGCACGAGATCCTCAACGCCAAGCAGCACGAGCGTGAGGCAAACATCATCGAGGCCGCCGGACAGATTGGCGCCGTCATGATCGCGACGAACATGGCCGGCCGCGGCACCGACATCAAGCTGGGCAAGGTCACGCGCGAGCAGCTCATCGAGCACTGGCAGCGCCGCAGCCTTGCGCCGCGGACGCTGACACCCGACGCCAGCGAGGAGCAACTGAAGGAGGCGATCTACCGGAAGGTTGCGACACAGGAACTCGACGTCAACAAGAAGGACGCCGAGACGTTGCCGCTCGCCGAGCTCGAGGTTCAGCTGCTGCGTGTCTGGGCGGCACGCCACACCCTTGAATCGCCTAAATCGATCGAGCGTGCCGACGCCGACACCCTGCGTCGCTGGCTCGATGAGTCCGGGCGTTTCCTGCTCCACCGCATCCGTTGGTTCGAGTCCATCGAGGACATGGGCGGTCTGCACGTCATCGGCACCGAGCGCCATGAGGCCCGGCGCATCGATAACCAGCTCCGCGGCCGTTCGGGCCGCCAGGGCGACAACGGCTCGACCCGCTTCTTTGTCAGCCTCGAAGACGACCTGATGAAACTCTTCGCGGGCGAGACGACCATGCGACTGCTCAGTCGCCTTGGCATGAAGGAAGGCGAGAGCATCGAGCACCCGATGCTGAGCAAGAGCATCGAGAATGCACAGCGCAAGGTCGAGGAGCGCAACTTCCAGATCCGCAAGAACGTGCTCGAGTTCGACGAGGTCATGGAGCACCAGCGCCAGACCTTCTACGGCTTGCGCCAGCGCGTGCTTGAGGGCCGCGATGTCAAGGGCCTGCTGCTTGAGTGGATCCGCGACAGCGTGCAGGACTCGGTGGACGAATATCTCGCCGAGAACTATGTCGAGCAGTGCATTGCCGATTATGCGAACAACGCGATCGGTGTGAACGTCGATCCCAAGCGTCTCAAGGGCAAGGAGAGCCACGAGGTCGACCAGATCCTCCGCGAAGAGGCCAAGGCGGACGCGCGTCAGATGATCGAGATCACCCTCGGCGAGTACATGCCCGCCGAGGGCTCTGAGATCGCGATGGACTTCGACGCCAGCGGCCTGATCAACTGGGCCAAGAACCGCTTCGGTGTCGAGATCGCCGAGGCCGAACTGCACGGGGCCGATACCGGCAACCGCGCCGTTGTGGCCGATCGCTTGCACGCCGCGGCATGCGAGAAGATCGACGCCGCCGATCTTACCGGCGTCGACCAGTACCGTCGTCCCGGCTACGGCGTTGACCAGCTCGTGAACTGGGCCAAGAACAAGCTCACGATCGACGTCAAGGCCGACGAGATCGCCGCGGCGATGAAGGATCAGGCGAATCCCCCGGTGAAGGTCCTCATGAAGAAGGCCGAAGACCTGTATCTGCAGCGCGAGGTCGTTTATCCGGTCGAGCTCACGATGGATCTCGCGATGCTGATGGCCCGTCAGGGCGGTCCGCAGGAGGCGATGGGCTTCATCGCCAACTGGGCCAATCAACGCTTTAACGCCGGCTGGCAGCCGCAGGACATCATGCGTCTCGGACCGCCACAGAAGGTCTTCGACACGCTGAAGGGAATGAGCGAGAAGTTCGTCAACTCCGGCAAGCTCGAAGAAGAGATCAAGGCGGCTCAGGCAATCAAGTCCGACGACGAGCTGGACGCGTATCTGAAGAAGCGTTTCAACGTCGAGCTCGGCGTGCCCGAGTACATGCGGTACCTCGAGGACGAGGAGCGCGAAGACGCAGTGCGATCGCGCGTTGAGAACATCCTGCGCACCGAGCTTCTGCAGCTCGAACGCATGCTCTGCTTGGAGACGTTGGACCAGTCGTGGAAGGACCATCTTTACGCGATGGACCAGCTCCGTGACTCGATCGGTTTCCGGGCCTTCAGCCAGCTCGATCCGCGCACCGAGTACAAGCGCGAAGGAAGCCGCATGTTCCGCACCATGCTGAAGAACGTCCGCGAGCGTGTCTCGGACATGATCTTCAAGGCCAAGCTCACGCCTCAGGCTCCGGCACCGGCGCCACAGGTCCCGCCGATGCCCCGCCCGACGCCGCTGCCCACCGGCGGCACCATCAGTGGTCCCGGCTTTGACAACCTTGGCGCACCTGGAAACCTTGCCTAGCGTCGCTCATCGGTACCGATCGGCGCATGCTGTCACCCAAACCCTCCCGCATTCGGGAGGGTTTTTCATTTGCGGGTGGCTCCGCCCCTGCGATTCGTTCCGCTCTGTTCGTGGGAACCCCGGGCCCTGGGACGCCGTATGGTTCATGGCAGGGCCCGCACTCTCCGGGCCCTCGTGGGAAGCCAATATGCCTCGCACCCCGACCACCCAACACCGAGCGTTTACGCTAATCGAGTTGCTCGTTGTGATCGGCGTCATTGCGGTCCTCGTGAGCCTTACTCTCGCCGCGGGGAGCAAAGTGGTCTCCGTCGGCCGCGAGCGCGGCACGCAGTGGACCCTGCTCACGCTCGACTCGATGATTTCCGACTACATCCAGTCCAACGGCACCGTTCCCGCTCCGTTCGTCAAGGACCCGACGAACACCTCGCGCGAAGTGGCCATCATTGACGGCAGCGTCGGCAACGGCTCATCAGACCTCGAGGCTTTTGATTCGACCGCGTGGCTGATCTATCAGCTTCGGTCCGAAGGGGCGAGCGCCGTCGCCGCGATCGAGGGCCTCGACGACCGCGTTCGAAAAATCGGGCTTTCCACCAGCAACATTGCAGACCGACGCTCGACCGGTACGTTCACCACCAGGATCCTTGACGTATGGGGGAACCCGATCCGATACGTCCACCCTCGCTTTGGTGGCATCCGCGGCGAGGGCGCGAATTCGACGGATCGCGTGGACGAAGCGATCGGCAACACCAGCCTGAATTTCTTGTACACGCAGTTCAGCCGCGACCCGAAGAACAAGAAGAACTCCGACGGCGGATCCCCGGTGGCTCGCCGCCCGTACTTCTATTCGGCCGGCGCCGATGGCGACCCGTCGACGATCGACGACAATGTCTACGTCGTTCGCCCGAACTTTGCTAGGCAATAGGCCGACTCTCGCCTTTGGCTCGCGAGAGCGCTATCATCCACTTACACCTATCGGGGTGTAGCGCAGCTTGGTAGCGCGTCTCGTTCGGGACGAGAAGGTCGCAGGTTCAAATCCTGTCACCCCGACTTTGTTCAGAGTAAAGCCCTTCGATGAGCACATCGAAGGGCTTTCTCGTTTTGGGGAAGGGAATTCAGCTCGCCATCAGTGGTTCAGCCCAGTTGGTGCGTCAGGCGTGCGTGCGCGGGCGTCGTGTAGCATCCTCACATGCGAACACTCCTTGCGATGCTTGCCGCGTGTTTGGTTGCAGCTGGGTGCGGTTCCTCATCCCCTTCCTCGCCGGCCGCTTCGCGCGAGATCGCGCTGGCGTCGCCCGGTGTCACGGCTGAGGAACGTGCGGTTCTCGAGGGCGAGGTCCGCGAGCATCTCAAGCTCCCCCCTGGCACCGCGCTCGGCTTCGCCGAATTCGCGCGCGTCACGGAGCTCAACCTCCGCAGCGAGGCCATCACCGATGCGGGCGTCGCGTGGTTGGCCGATCCCGCCACGGGCTTCAAGGGCCTGACCACGCTGGTTCTGCGGAACACGAAGGTGACGGACGCGGGGTTGAAGCACCTGGCGCATGAGCGGTCGGGCCTGAAAGGGCTGAGGTCACTCGAGATTCTGGAATTGGACGTGAGCGGCGTGGGAGTGACCGACGCCGGGTTGAAGGCGCTCGCGGCCGCAGACACCGGGCTGAACAATCTGACCTCGTTGTGGCTCTGGTGCAAGGGCGTGACCGACGCGGGAGCGACCGATTTGGCGCGTGCGGGCACGGGCCTCAACGGGCTCAGGAAACTGGACCTCCGCGGTTCGCTGGCGACGGACGCGGGAGTGCTCGATCTGGCGAGAACCGACACGGGCCTCAAAGGGCTGACCGAGTTGAGCCTCGGCGGCGAGCGCATGACCGACGTGGCACTCCATGCCCTGGCACGCAGCGATACCGGCCTGAAGCACCTGACCGATCTGGTCATGGTGAACACGCAGGTGACGGATGAGGGGTTGAAGAACATCGCGCGACCCGAGACAGGCCTGAAAGGGCTGAATCGGCTGGTCATCCCCGCCCCGCAGGTGACGGATGCGGGCTTGAGGGAACTGGCCCGGCCAGGGACGGGCCTGGCGCGGCTGACCTCGCTGACGATCGGCTGGGACGGGGTGACGGACGCGGGTGTGATGGCACTCGCGCGGCCAGACACAGGCCTGAGCGGACTGACCGACTTGGGCGTCTTGAGCAAGGCGGTGTCGGACGCCGGGATAAAGGACCTGGCACGTATGGACACGGGCCTAAAGGGTCTGACTTCGCTGAGCCTCCAACGCTCGTCGGTGACGGACGCGGGGGTTGCGGCCGCGGACGCCCGGTGGCCGGGGATCAGCATTGTGCGCTAGGCCGCGACCGTCGCAATCGCGATTTCCGAACATGAGCCCTTCTCGACGCGCGTGTTTGCGAATCGAAGCCCACTGACGAACTCGTCGGAGAGCCATTGCATCTCAGGAACTGCACCGTCGTGTTTCGATGCTGTTTCAGTGGATCAGACTCCGGCCCGGCGCTGCGGCCTGGCTTGGGTGACCGTTACGAGAATCGAACTGTCCATGCTTATGCGCCAGCATGGCCCTCGATCGATGCGGGTGGACTGCCGCTCCGACGCCTCAATCGCTTGCGACAGGATTAGGTGGGGGGGGCTTGAAATGGCTTTCCGTTTCGCTACACTTGCATGATGACGCAGATACGCAAGCAACGATCTCCGGCGACGCCAAAGCAGGCGGCGGCGTTTCGCGGGCCACTGGACAATCTCCTTGACCCCGTGTTCTTCAAGGCGTTCTCGGATCCCACTCGCATAGCCCTCATTGGGTGCATCGCCAAGTGTGGGCGCGGATGCTCCGTGGGAGAGGTCGCCGAGTCTTGCTCTGTCGACTTCTCTGTGGTTTCCCGGCATCTCGCATTGCTGGCCCGCTCAGGCGTGCTGGAAGCGACGAAGGAGGGCCGGACGGTGTTCTACCGCGTCCGCTACTCCGAACTGTGCCGCTCGCTCCGGTCGCTCGCGGATGCGTTGGATGAGTGTTGTCCGGCGAAGGGAGGGGCGAGCGATGGCAAGTGCTGCTAGCCGCCCCGGCGTGCTTTGTCCCTGCACGGGCCACTCACGCCGAAGCCAGATGGCTGAAGGTTGCGTCAAGGCTCTAAAGCCGGACGCGATCGAGGCGTACGCGGCCGGGACGAATTCGCACGGGATGAACGCGTTCGCGATCCGGGTGATGGCGGAGGCGGGAGTTGGAATCTCCGGTCACTCCGGCAAGCGGTCCGAGGATCTCGGCATCGAGGGCAACGTCGTCGTGACGGTGTCCAACGCTGCGAACGAATACTGCCCGGTCTTTCCCGCATCCATCCCTGGAGTTCACGGTGGATGTGACGCCCGCCCAGGCTGGCCAAGGGCGCGAAGAACGACGAAGACGCCATGCCGCACGACCGACGCGTGCGTGCCGAGATTCGAGCATTCATTCTCACTGTTCCCGAGTCACGTACCGCTCCACAATCTGGATCGGTGAAGGAGAGTTCTATGTCAACCGTCAAGATCTTCGACCCGCCCATGTGCTGTTCATCCGGTGTCTGCGGACCGGACCCTGATATCGCGCTCGCTCGCTTCTCTGCTGACCTCCAGTGGCTCCAGAGTCAGGGCGTGGCGGTCCAGCGGTTTACGCTGTCTCAGCAGCCCGAGAAGTTCACCACGGAACCCAAAGTCCTTCAGGCGGTGCATGCGGGCGGCACGGGTGCTCTGCCCATCGTCATGGTCGATGACCAGATCATCGCCGAGCGCCAGTATCCGAGTCGGGAGCAACTCGCGTCCAAGCTCGGTCTGATGTCTGCGACGGCATCGGCATTGCCCAAGGCCGTTGGGTGCGGCTGCAAGCCGGGCACGTGCTGCTGAGACGCTCAGCCGACGCTCGCGTTGCATCCCGCTGTCGCTCGGTGTATCAGCACGGCAAAGGACTTCGCCATGGACTTCGTCACTTCGCCAACGCGATATCTCTTCTTCACCGGCAAGGGCGGGGTCGGCAAGACATCGCTCGCCTGTGCGACCGCCGTGACGATCGCTGATCGTGGCAAGCGGGTGTTGCTGGTAAGCACCGATCCAGCGTCCAATCTTGATGATGTCTTCGGCATTCGGCTCTCCAATGTTCCGACATCGGTGCCCGACGTGCTCGGCCTTGACGCGGTAAACGTCGACCCCGAGGCTGCGGCAAAGGCGTACCGGGATCGCGTCGTGGGCCCATACCGGGGCGTGCTCCCGGCAAGCGCCGTCGCCCACATGGAGGAGCAACTCTCCGGTTCCTGCACGGTTGAGATCGCGGCCTTTGACGAGTTCACGGGCCTGCTCACAAACAATGAGATCGCGGAGAAGTACGAGCACATCATCTTCGACACCGCCCCGACCGGGCACACGCTCAGGCTGCTCGCCTTGCCAGCGGCATGGTCAGGATTCCTCGACACCAACACGCAGGGAACGTCCTGCTTGGGACCGCTCTCAGGGCTCAATGCACAGAAGGAACGCTACGAGGCGACCGTCGCCGCGCTCGGTGACAAGGCCCAGACCACGTTCATCCTGGTCGCGAGGGCCGAACCCAGTGCCCTGCGCGAGGCGGACCGGACAAGCCATGAGCTGGCGACCTTGGGCCTCAAGAACCAGCGGTTGGTCGTGAACGGTGTGTTCGCACCCGCGGCGGTGGGGGACGAGATTGCCGATGCGATGGCGGCACGCACGCAGTCGGCGCTCGCTGCGATCCCAGGAGGAATCGCGTCGCTGCCCCGCACACTGATTCCACTTAAACGCCGCAATTTGGTCGGCTTGGACGCAATCCGCACGATGCTGCGGGATGAGCGCCCGGGTTCCGAAGCCGTCGCGATGCCCGAGCGGATGAACGAGATCAAGATCCCGCCGCTGGTTGACTTGATCGACCAGATTGAGGCTGGTGGGCACGGCGCCATCATGACCATGGGCAAGGGCGGTGTGGGCAAGACCACAATCGCCGCAGCGATCGCTGTCGAGCTCGCCACTCGCGGGCACGAGGTCCACCTGACGACCACCGATCCGGCCGCCCACATCTCCGCGGCCATCCAAGGATCGCTCCCCAATCTCACGGTCGATCGCATTGATCCACTGACGGAGACGAAGGCGTACCGCGATGGGGTACTCGCGGCGTCTGCGAAGGAACTCGATGCCGCCGGTCTGGCACTCCTTGAAGAGGACCTGCGTTCACCGTGCACGGAGGAGGTTGCCGTGTTCCGAGCATTCTCCCGCGTGCTCAACGAAGCGAAGCGTCGCTTCGTCGTCATCGACACGGCGCCCACAGGACACACGCTCCTTTTACTGGATACCACCGGTTCATACCACCGCGAAATGATGCGGCAGATGAGCAAGCTCCGGCCCGCGGGCGATGCGCACACAGACTCCGATGGGCACCTCTCTGTCAAGGGCGTTAGCACGCCCATGATGAAGCTCCAAGACCCGGCGTATACCAAAGTCATCATCGTGACGCTGGCGGAGAACACTCCAGTGCTTGAGGCGTCGCGGCTTCAGGACGACCTTCGGCGCGCACAGATCGAGCCCTACGCATGGGTCATCAACAGCAGCCTCTCAGCGACCGCGACCACCGACCCGCTTCTACGAGCCCGCGCTGCGGGTGAGCGAGTGATGATCGAGGATGTCCGCGACCGACGTGCCGTGCGGACGTTCATCGTCCCGTGGCAAGCCGAGCCACCGGTGGGCGCGGCGTCCCTGCACGAATTGATCGGGGCCGTAGCCAGATGACATCGACCGACACCACGAATGTTGTTGACCCGGGTAGACGCGATCGCGTTGGACGCATGAGCGTCCCGGACCGGTAGCTCGCGCTCTGGTTCTTCCTCGCGACGGCGTCGCGAAGTGCTGCTGGCAGGCCGTTGAACAACCCCACAAGCGAACGCGGACCGCTTTGTGTGCCAGCTGGCCCTCCGCAAAAAGGCAAACCCCGTCCTTCCACCCCGAGGTAAATGGCAAACGCCCGCAAGCTATTGACTTACGGGCGTCTTCGCGTTCATCAAGCGCCGCTTCAGTTGCAGCGGCGTTAAGCGTGTGCCGGATGGCGTACCCGATGCGATCGCCGCTCGCGGCCCGCCAGCGATCACGCCGAGCGATCAAAGCGATCGAGATTCATGACTTTGTCCCATGCGGCGACAAAGTCGCGCAGGAACGCCGGCATCGAGTCGCTACACGCGTGAACCTCCGCCAGGGAGCGCAGCTGCGAGTTGGAGCCGAAGATCAGATCGACCACCGTCGCCGTCCAGCGGATCTTGCCGGTCGTGCGGTCGCGACCTTCCATGACGCCTTCCGCGGAAGCCGCCCGGTGCCATGTCGTGCGCATGTCGAGCAAGTTGGCGAAGAAGTCGTTGGTCAGGGTCTCAGGGCGATCGGTGAATACTCCCAGCGCAGACTGCCCGACGTTCGCGTTCAGGACGCGAAGGCCGCCAACCAGCACCGTCATCTCCGGCGCTGTGAGAGTCAGCAGGTTCGCGCGATCGATGAACATCTCGGCGGCGAACGCCTCATGTCCCTTTCGAACGTAGTTGCGGAACCCGTCCGCGAGAGGTTCAAGGGCGGCGAAGGAGTGCGCGTCGGTGTGCTCCTGCGACGCGTCCATGCGCCCCGGCGTGAAGGGGACGTTGATCTCGTGCCCCGCCTTCTTCGCGGCGGCCTCGATCGCGGCGCAACCGCCCAGAACGATCAAGTCGGCGAGCGACACCTTCTTCCGGCCGAGGCCGCCAGCGTTGAACTCCCGCTGGATCGCTTCGAGCCGGGGGAGAACGCGAGCAAGCACCGCGGGCTGGTTGACCTCCCAGTTCTTCTGCGGCGAAAGGCGAATACGCGCACCGTTCGCCCCACCCCGCTTGTCGCTGCCGCGGAACGTCGCCGCGGACGCCCATGCCGTGCTGACGAGCTCGGAAATCGTCAGCCCTGAGCTCATGATTGTCCTCTTCATCGCCGCGGTGTCGTTGGCGTCGATCAACGCGTGATCCACGGGCGGGATCGGATCCTGCCAGCTGAGCACTTCGCCGGGAACTTCGGGGCCGAGATACCGGGCACGCGGGCCCATATCGCGATGCGTGAGCTTGAACCACGCGCGGGCGAACGCATCTGCGAACTCATCGGGATGCTCGAAGAAGCGTCGAGAGATCTTTTCGTACGCCGGATCGAAGCGCAGTGCCAGATCGGTCGTGAGCATGGCAGGCGCGTGGCGTCGGGCCGGATCGTGGGCATCCGGAACGAGCCCGGCTCCCGCCCCGTCCTTGGGCCGCCACTGGTGCGCGCCCGCCGGGCTCTTGGTGAGCTCCCACTCGAACCCGAAGAGGTTTTCGAAGTAGTTGTTGCTCCACTTGGTCGGCGTCTTGCTCCAGGTGACTTCGAGTCCGCTGGTGATGGTGTGCACACCCTTGCCCGATCCGAATCGGCTCGACCAGCCCAGCCCCTGTGCCTCGACGTCGGCTGCCTCGGGCTCTACGCCCACGAGCTTGGCATCGCCCGCGCCGTGGCTCTTGCCGAAGGTGTGGCCGCCTGCGATCAAGGCGACGGTCTCTTCGTCGTTCATCGCCATGCGTGCGAAGGTCTCACGGATGTCCTTTGCCGCCGCGAGCGGATCGGGCTTCCCGTTGGGGCCCTCTGGGTTGACGTAGATCAAACCCATTTGCACCGCGGCGAGCGGGTTCTCAAGAGAGCGGTCGCCGCTGTAGCGTTCGTCACCCAGCCACGTCTTTTCAGGTCCCCAGTAAGTGCTCTCATCAGGCTCCCAGACATCCGCGCGCCCGCCGGCGAACCCGAACGTCTTGAAGCCCATCGATTCGAGTGCCACGTTACCGGCGAGGATCATGAGGTCGGCCCATGAGATCTTCCGCCCGTACTTCTGCTTGATTGGCCAGAGAAGGCGCCTCGCCTTGTCCAGGTTGACGTTGTCGGGCCAACTGTTGAGCGGAGCAAATCGCTGGAGCCCCGCCCCGGCGCCGCCGCGGCCGTCGCCGATGCGGTACGTGCCGGCGCTGTGCCACGCCATACGGATGAACAGCGGGCCGTAGTGCCCGAAGTCCGCGGGCCACCAGTCCTGCGAGTCGGTCATCAGCGTCGTGAGATCCCTCTTCACGGCTTTGAGATCGAGGCTTTTGAACTCAGCGGCATAGTCGAACGACGCGTCCATCGGATTGGAAAGCGACGAGTGCTGGTGCAACATCTTCAGGTTCAACTGCTTCGGCCACCATGCAGCGTTTGAAGTCGCGCCCGCCACTGCGTTCTGGCGAGCACCATTCGAGAACGGACACTTGCTGGGACTGTCTTGCATGGACTTCACTCCTTGAGGTTTGATGTTGTCTGGTGTGCGTGGATCTTGTTCCCGAAAAGGGACCCCATCCTGGGGTGTCATCGTGTGGGCTTCTCTCGTCCGACCGGGAGACATCTCGGGCAGGTGCCCCAGTAGATGACCTCGGCCTCGTCCACATGAAAGCCCGCGGTGTCCTTCGGAATCAGGCAGGGCGTCCCGCCGACCGCACAGTCGACATCCACAGTACTTCCACACGAGCGGCAGATCAGGTGGTGGTGGTTGTCAGCCACGCGGTTCTCGTACCGGGCCGGAGAACCGGCGGGCTCGATGCGACGGATGATCCGTCGCTCGACCATGATCGCGAGAGCGTCGTACACCGCCTGACGAGAGATGGCGCCGATCTTGGCGCGCACGTCCTCGGCCACGTCGTCGGCTGTGCAATGGGGACGAGCCGCGACCACCTCGAGCACAGCCAAGCGTTGAGCGGTGATCTGGATGCCGTGCTTCTGAAGGAGCAGGGCAGGTGAGTCCCTCATTTGGTACTCTAAACGAGATATGGACTGAGTCAAGAATCGGACTCGCTCTATTTCTGTTGGCCGACTCCAGGTCATTGTCAGCAATCCAGACGCATCCGCGTCCGTCCCTGCTGGCCATGTCCTGTTCACCACAGCTTCACGGCTTCACATTCAGCATGAACCGCGTTTCCTACGCCCCGAAGCGGGTTCCCTCGACAGTGCGTTCGAGACCGGTTTCGGCACCCCGACTTGTTCGAGAGTAAAACCCCGCTGCGAGCACATCGAAGGGCTTCTTTGCTGTGCCGACGAAAGACGCGTGGATGCCCGAACGCTCCGAATGCACCCCACGGAGTCGAGCGGCGTCAGGGTGGATGTGACGCGACATGAAGCTCAGTCGGCTTTCTGACCGCTTCGGGAGCGCCGCGACCTCGTGACATGCAACCTCGTGAACGATCATGGGTCGTCCGGTGTGATCGCGATGGGGTGTTCAAGGCTCGCGTGGCATGGCCTGGTTCCGTGCCTCGCGACGAGCCGCTCGGCCCGGGCATCCCCAGCAGACACGACCTCGACTCAGGGGTCCTGTCGGGATCCTGTACTGGTGGGAGCTGCAGGGGCATTCGACGTGACTGGGCCGAAGACGTCCGGCATCACCCGCGGGGCCTGTCTGGCCAGGATGTACCCGGCCATCGCGATCAGGAACACCGCGAAGATCCGTTTGAGCGTGGTCTGATTGATGCGGCTCGCCAAGGCATTGCCGACGAGGCTGCCGCCGAATTCGAACGGAGAACCCGTTCGCCCGTGGTTCCTGAGAGGCTGCGGACCGTGCGGAGGTTCCCACTGAACCGGAATTGCCGCCATGATCGACCGCATTGCTCTCGAAGAGGCGAATTCTAAGAACAAACGGTTCGAATCGCATCCTGCCACCGGACTGTTGAGCCCGCGGGAGGGGGCGCGACGAGGGTTTTCGTTTCTCGGATATTCTCAGTCGCGAGCCCGAACCGGAAGCTGTACCCCTAACACGAACCGCTTCATCCCGAAGGCGAACGGCTTGCCCACCCAGGCCTCAAAACACGGCTGATCGTCTGGCACATACCGGCTCCGCGGCAGCCACACGCCGTAGAGCCACTGCAGCGCACGCAGTTCCAGATCAATGCCGCCGTCGAGGTCGATCTGGGCGACGAGCATCGGCGGGAAGCGATAGCGACCGATCTCGCCGCGGGGTCGGAACGCGTCCTTGCTCGGTACCTCCACGGCGGTGAAGTAACGGCAATCTGCCAGTTGCGTGATCTCGGGGTTCTCCCACTGATAGCCGAGCCACTGCTTGCTCGCGAAGCCGTGGTGATCCGCCCACGCCATGAGTCGCTGCGTCGCGCGAACGACGGCGTCGCCCTGATACGGTTTGTCGACACGGATGTAGGCAACGTAGCGGGCCGGCAGCTCGCGGAGCCTCACGTTGAACCCGTCGGGGTTCTCTCTGCCGGGCATCTTCACGAGGCGGGAGCTGTCAGCTTCTTTCTCGGCGATCGAGCGCAGGTCCTCGCCGTGGGTGCGTCGCCAGACGTCCACATCGAACGCACGCGGCGGCACGCCGAAGCGTTGGCGAAAGGCCCGCGAGAAGTCCGACGACGAGCCGAAGCCGCAGTCAAACGCGATCTCAGTGAGGGAGCGACGCTTTCCGAAGGCCAACAGCCCGATGGCCTTCTCCAGTCGGAGCCGCTTGGAGAAGTCCGACGGCGTTTCGCCCACCATCGCCTGAAAGATGCGATGGAAGTGGTACGGCGAGAGCATCGCGATCTTGGCGAGTGTCGTGAGCCGCACTGGTTCGTGCAGGTGTGCCAGAATGTGATCGATCGCAAGGTTGACCCGCTCGAGGTACGTCGAGTCGGTGGTCGCGGAGCGGCGACGCTTCTTCGGCGTCGAAGCGGTCGTTCGCGCTTTCTGCGATGGAACGTTCGAGGTTCGCAAGATCTGTCAAGACCTCCCAGCCGCAGTGGGTAGCATGCTCAGATCAATGCGGCGAATGTTCGCCGCACGTCTGCTTCTCCCGCAGAATACCACGAGGCTCGTCATGCTCAACGCCATCTTGCAGAACACCCGGACCACGTTGAAGCACGTCGCACTCTCCGCCGTCGGCTGCGCTGCGCTTCTTGCGTGTGCCGGCTGGGCACAGAGCGAAGACCCCAAGCCCACCACCACACCCGGCACGCCGGCGGTGCACGCCAAGGGAGCCACCATGAAGCTCGGAGCATTCTCCATCAGCCTCGCCGTCAAGGACCTGCCCGCCAGCCGCGCGTTCTACGAGAAGCTCGGCTTTACAAAGCTCGGGGGCGACGGCAAGAAATGGATCATCCTGAAGAATGAGACAACCACGATCGGACTCTTTGAGGGCATGTTCGACAAGAATCTCCTCACCTTCAACCCCGGCTGGGACCACAAGGCTCAGGCGCTGAATCAGTTCGACGACGTGCGCGACATCCAGAAGCAGCTCAAGGCTGGCGGCATCGTCCCCGTCAAGCCCGCCGACGAGAATGGAAACGGTCCTGACAGCTTCGTCATCGTCGACCCTGATGGCAATCAGATTCTCATCGATCAACACGTGCCAAAGAGCGGGAAGTAGGGGTTACGTCTCGGAGCCGAATCGCACGACGACGCTGCCTCGCTTGCGACTGCTGTCCACACGCGCGTGTGCTTGCGCGATGTCATCCAGTGCGAGCACGCTATCCACAACGGGTCGCAACGCGCCGATCTACGCGAGACGCATGAGTTCGCGAAGGTTCTCTTCTCGCTCCGGAGCGACCCCTGCGAGGACGCGACGTTCTGCATACTTCGTGCCGACCGCGGCTAGGAAGTCCCCCCAACCGGCCACGACCAGCGCACATCGCCCGCCCGGGCGCAGCGTGCCGCGCCAATGCGAGAACGTTCGCCCGCCGACGGCGTCGATCACGACGTCGTAGCGATCATGGTCTCCGGTCGGGTCCTGATGCGTGTAGTCTATCACTCGCGTCGCACCAAGGCTACGGACGAGATCGACGTTGGGCCCGCTGCAGACGCCATCGACCTCCGCCCCGAGGTGCCGAGCGATCTGCACCGCCGCGGTGCCAACCGCTCCCGAGGCTCCATGCACGAGGACACGCTCGCCAGCACGCACGCCGGCAAGATCACGCACGTAGTACAACGCTGTCATGCCGCCAAAGACCAGCGAAGCCGCCTCCGCCGCGTTCCAGCCCGACGGCGGTGAAGCCACGGGTTGATGCGGCAATACTCGAACGAGCTCCGCATGCGCTCCGAAGCGCATTCCCGTGATCGCTACGACGCGATCTCCGATGCCGGCACGCGTAACGCGTGGACCAACCCGAACGACTTCGCCGCAGACGGCGGTGCCAAGGATCGGCTGTCGCGGCTTTGTGATACCGAACGCCAGTCGGGCGGCGACGCCGAACCCCGGCGGCATGCGCATCGCCCGTATCCGCGCGTCCGCCGAGTCGACGGTTGCTGCGAGTGACCGAACAATCAGGTCGCCGGGCCCAAGAATCGGGTCCGGGGCGTCGCCGACAATCACGCTGTCGGGTCCGCCGTATCGAGTTGCAATCGCCGCCTTCATGCCTCAGCGTAGTGTCCGTTGGTGTCGTGGTCCTTCGAGCGAGACAGCGACGCCTCGCGCTTTCTGCGAACCTGCTCGGAGCCACACATGCGCACTCGTCCGTTCCAGCAGATCGATGTCTTTACCCATGTTCCTTATCGCGGCAATCCCCTCGCTGTCGTGCTCGACGGCGCGGGGTTGACCACGGATGAGATGCAGCAGTTCACCAACTGGACCAACCTCTCCGAGGCGACGTTTCTGCTTCCTCCCACGCCCGAGGGCGCCAGGGCCGGTGCCGACTACCGCGTCCGAATCTTCTGCCCTGGCCGCGAGCTTCCGTTCGCGGGACATCCGACGCTTGGCACCTGTCACGCGTGGCTGAGCACGGGCTCCAAGCCCAAGCGCGAGCACATCGTGCAAGAGTGCGGCATCGGTCTCGTCCGCATCCGTCGCGATGGTGGGGGGGCCGACGCCCGCCTCTCCTTCGCTGCGCCGCCGTTGAAGAAGTCCGGCCCGCTCGACGATGCCGATGTGACGCTGATCGCCAAGGGCCTAGGTATTGCCCGCAGCGACATTCTCCATCACGCGTGGTGCGACAACGGTCCGAACTGGCGTGCGGTCATGCTCGCTTCGGCGGAGCAGGTGCTGGCCGTCAAGCCAGACGCCGCGATACTTGGGAAGCTTGACATCGGTGTGGTTGGACCGCGTGGAAAGGTCGGCCTGGTCGGCCCGCACGCCTCGTCTACGCACGCGCTCCCAGACGGGATCGACTTCGAAGTCCGCGCTTTCTTCCCTGGTGTCAGTGGCCTTGCCGAGGACCCGGTGACCGGCAGCCTCAACGCCGGCATCGCTTCCTGGCTCATCAGCGCCGGGCTTGCCCCGCCGACGTACGTTGTCCGCCAAGGCACCGCACTTGGTCGCGACGGGCGCGTGTACGTGGCGAAGCAGGGAAATGACATTTGGATTGGTGGCGGGGCAGTCACATGCGTGAGCGGCATGGTGACGCTCTGACTGACTGGCATCAGTACCCCGCAGCCATCCCGTCCTTGCGGCTCTCCGACGCACCTTCGTACACACCCGTGGCTGCGTCACGCCGAATGGCTTGGTACCCACCGAACACGGCCGTGGGGGCCGGCTTGATGACGTGCCCACGCTTCTGGAGCTCTGCGATCACCTCCGGTGCGAACCCTGGCTCGAGGTTCACCACACCGCCGTTCGACATGAGCTTGACCGCTCCCTGCGGCTCGGTGGATCCATCGTGATGGATCCGCGGCGCATCGCCGGCCTGCTGCAGCGTCATGCCGAAGTCGATCAGGTTCACGATGATCTGTGCGTGCCCCTGCGGCTGCATCGCTCCACCCATCACGCCGAAGCTGATCCACGGCTTGCCGTCCTTGGTCACGAACGCGGGAATGATCGTGTGGAACGGTCGCTTCCCGGGCTGCAGCGCGTTCGGGTGCGACTCCACCAGCGCGAACTGCTCGCCGCGATCCTGCAGCATGAATCCCAACCCCGGCGGCACCATCCCGCTGCCCATGCCGCGATAGTTCGACTGAATCAGCGACACCATCATGCCGCTCTCGTCGGCCACCGTCATGTAAATCGTGTCCGCCCCGGTCGGGATCGCGCCGGGCTCGACCGCGAGTGCGGCCCGTGCCGGATCGATCCGTTTGCGTCGCTCCGCCGCGTAGTCGGCGCTGATGAGCGTCTGCACCGGTACCGTCGCGAACGCCTGATCCGCGTAGTAGCGGGCCCGATCCTCAAACGCCAACTTCTTCGCCTCGACAAACGTGTGGATGTAGTCCGCGCTGCCAAACCCCATCGCCTTGAGATCGAATCCCTCCAGCACCTTCAGGATCTGCAGCGCCGCGATACCTTGGCCGTTCGGCGGAATCTCCCACACGTCGTAGCCGCGGTAGTTCGCCGACACCGGTTCCACCCATTCGCCCGCGTGGGCCGCAAGGTCTTCTGCGGTCATCGCCCCGCCGTGCGCTTGCAAGAACGACGCAATCGTCGCCGCAACCTCGCCCTTGTAGTACCCGTCGCGGCCGTGCTTGGCGATGGTCGTCAGCGTCCGCGCCAGGTTTGGGTTCTTCCAGATCTCGCCGGCCTTCGGCGCTCGCCCTTCGATCGTGAACTGTTCCTTGAAGTTCGAGAACTTCTCCAGCCGTCGCACCGAGATCGCCCACGCGTCGGCGATCACAGGTGCCATCGGGAACCCGTTCTCGGCGTATCCGATTGCGGGCGCGAGCACGTCCTGCATTGCCAGCTTCCCGAACTTTCCGTGCAGCGCGAACCAGCCGTCCACGCACCCCGGTACCGTCACCGGCAGCGGCCCCAGTGGCGGGATTTCTTCCACACCCTTGGACTTCACAAACTCGATCGTCATCGCCTTGGGGGAACGCCCCGAGCCGTTGTAGCCGAACAGTGTCCCCTTGCCGCCCTCGGCCTTGGGGTCCCAAACGATCGCGAACAAGTCGCCGCCGATGCCGCAGCCGGTCGGCTCCATGAGCCCGAGCGCTGCGTTCGCGGCGATCACGCCGTCCACTGCTGTTCCGCCACGCCTCATCACATCGAGCGCGATCTGAGTCGCCAGCGGATGGCTCGTCGCTGCCATCGCTCTTGGTGCATAGGCCTCGGAGCGCGTCGCCCGGGGCAATCCGGGTGCACTCTGACGCTGTTCCTCGGCGAATGGAGTTGCGGCGTTCATGATCAGGGCGGCACACATCGTCACGGTCCGGCAGCGCACGTTCATACCGCAGCATACCGCACCAGCCATCATCGCGCCTTGACCACGCGATCCCACTGCTCCGCAAGGCGCTTGTACGAAATCGGTACCGCCGTCTTGAGGTCCTGAGCAAAGAGCGAGACGCGAAGTTCTTCCAGCATCCACCGAAACGTCACGAACTCCTCGCGGCGTGCCCCGTCTTCCAGAAGCACTTGCTCATTCCCCGTAAAAAGCTGCCACCAGGGCTTCAACTCTGCCAGCAGTTTCTCATCCCGCGTAACGCCGCCGCCGGGCAGTCGCTCCAGCCGCAGCCGCGATGCCGTCAGGTACCGAGGCACGTGCACGATCCATTCCCGCGGCGTGCTTCGCAGGAAGCCAGCCTTGATCAGGCGTGGGGCATGATCCTGCTCATCCGCGACGACGGGCCGGAATGTGGGTGACGTCGCAGCCGCAACACGCTGCGAGTACACCTGCCACGCCTCGACGATCTGTCCCACGAGCGTCCGTACCTGGCACCCGGCATTCCAGAGCTTGGGTTCTGCCACCGCGACGGCGCGGTCGAAAGCGCCTTCGCTGCGAATCTCCGCGTACCCGCGATCAAAGAGCGTCAGGTCCGCGATGAGCATCAGTATGTCGTCGAGAAGTGTCTCGAAGGGCCCGAGCGAGGCACTCATCAGCCGCAGTCGCTCCAGATCTGGCAGCCCACGGCGCAGGCGCCCGAACTCGTGCGAGCTGGTGAGGATGAAAAGTCTGCAAAGACCCGCACGCCCAAGCTCGGCAGCACGCCTCGGTGAGTCGGCTACTCGAAGCCCGCACGCCTGTCGTAGATCGACCAGCGTCGGATACGCCGTGATCTTGATCCCCGCCCGATCAAGCTGCACCGCGCCCGGGATCTCGCCGAAATCCCAACGCCGTATGTTGTCGCGGCTGTACGCATCGCCCGTTGCCCGGGGCAGCTTGCTCGCCGCCTTGGCCGCAAAGCGTCGCTTCAGATCCGCGAGGTCGCGTCCTTGCGCGAGTTCTTTGCCGTTCTCATCTAGCACGCGGTAGTTGAAGCGAAGGTGGAGTGGAATCGCGTCCAGCCGCCACGCGTCGCGGGGAATCTCACCCACGAGGCCCTTGGTTTCGATGCGAATCTCGCGGGCGAGGGCGGCGAGAAGTGACCCGTCGCCGAAGCGCAGCCGCGGCAGCACATCCTCGGCGAACTTCGCGGGGCTTGCGATGTGATGCCGATACGCCTTTGGAAGCGCCCGCACAAGTTCGCCCACGAGTTCCTTCAGCATCCCGGGGATGAGCCAGAGCGAGCGATTCTCGTCGATCTGGTGGACGGCGTCCGCCGGCACGTCGACCGTGATGCCGTCGCGTGCGGCTCCGGGGTCGAGGGTGTACTTCAGCGGCAAGCGGCTGCCGAAGACCGGCATCTCCGCCGGGAACTGGCGGGTATCGAGATCGATTTCGTTCGCGACCACATCCTGCCGCGACATGTACAGCAGCCTGGGCTGGCGCTTGTCCATCTCTTTCAGCCAGCCTTCGAACAAGTGCGTGGAGTGGATCGTCTCGGGCACCCGCTTGTCGTAGAACTCAAACTGCGTCCGCTCCGCGGCGAGCAGATCGCGACGGCGCACCTTGGCTTCCAGTTCCCGCACTTCGTCGACAAGGTTCAGGTTGTGCGACAGGAAGGTGGGGCGGAGGTCGGAATCTCCGAGAACGAGCGCGTTCTCGATAAAGATCTCGCGGCTGGTCTTGGGATCGATCGGGCCGAAATGCACAGGCCGCCGCGCCACGATCTCCAGCCCGTGCAGCAGCACACGCTCGTTGGCGATGACCCGTCCCGACTCACGCTTCCACCGCGGCTCGTTGTATGTTCGCTTGACGAGGTGCCCGCCGAGCTGCTCGATCCACGCCGGGTCGATCTTGGCGACGCAGCGGGCGTACAGCTTCGTCGTCCGCATCAGTTCCGCGGCCATCAGCCACTGCGGCTTGTTGCTCGCCGTGCCCGAACCCGGGTGCACGAAAAACTTCAGATTGCGGCATCCCGTGTATTCCGCGTTCTCGCCCTTCACTCCCACGCTGCTGAGCAGACCCGTCAGCACGGCGCGATGTACCTGATCGTCCGATGCCCTTTCCCGCGCAAACCGAAGCTTGATCTCTGTCGCCATCGACTTGAGCTGGCGATAAATCTCGCTCCACTCCCGCAGCCGCAGGAAAGACAGGAACCCCTGTCGGCACGCGGTACGCAGGCGGCTGCTCGTCAGTTTGTCGTTCAGTTCGTGGTAGTGTTTCCACAGGTTTAGAATCGATTTGAAGTCCGAGGTCGCATCCTTGAATCGGGCGTGTGCTGCGTCGGCCTGCTCCTGCTTGTCCATCGGGCGTTCACGTGGGTCCTGGACCGACAGGAACGCGGCGATCACAAGCACCTCTTCAAGGCAGTGCTCCGCATCGCCAGCGAGGATCATCCGGCCCAGCCGCGGGTCAATGGGCAGTCGCGCCAGTCGCCGCCCGATCTCCGTCAGTTCACCACCATCGTCGATCGCCTGCAGTTCCTGAAGCGTCTCCACGCCGTCGCGCACCGCCCGGGAGTCCGGGGGTTCCACAAATGGGAACTCCAGCGGATCACCCAGACGAAGCGACTTCATCTGCAGTAGGACGCTCGCCAAATTTGTGCGCAGGATCTCCGGCTCGGTAAACTCGTCGCGCTTCTTGAGATCGTCCTCGGCGTAGAGCCGGAAGCACACGCCCGGCGCGATGCGTCCGCATCGACCCGCCCGCTGGTTTGCCGACGCCTGCGAGATGGGCTCGATCGGCAGTCGCTGCACGCGGGTCCGCGTCGAGTAGCGGCTCATGCGGACCAGCCCCGGGTCGATCACGTAACGAATTCCCGGCACCGTGATCGACGTCTCCGCGACATTTGTCGCCAGCACGATCCGCCGCCGCCCACCCGGCTTGAAGACCCGCATCTGTTCGTCGCTTGACAGGCGAGCGTACAGGGGCAGGATGTCGACGTCTTTCGGAACCGCGTGACGCAGGGCGTCCGCCGTGTCGCGGATCTCGCGCTCGCCCGGCAGGAAGACCAGGATGTCCGCCGCACCGCTTCGCCCCTGCGATTCGGCAATTGCCTCCTTGGCGGCGTCGACGATTGCTTCCTCTTCGGACAGATCGAGGTCCGGCCCTTCTTCGTCGCCGCTGGGCCGCGACAGCGGTCGATACCGCACCTCCACCGGATAGGTTCGCCCCGAGACTTCGATAATCTCCGCCGGCTTGCCGTCGATCGCGAAGTGCTTGGCGAATCGCTCCGGATCGATCGTCGCAGAGGTGATGATCAGCTTGAGGTCCGGCCGCCGCGGCAGAATGCGTCGGACATACCCCATCAGGAAATCGATATTCAGCGAACGCTCGTGGGCCTCGTCGATGATCAATGCGTCGTACTGATCCAGCAGCGGGTCGCTCTGCGTTTCCGCCAGCAGAATGCCGTCGGTCATCAGCTTGACGTATGTCTGGCCGGAGGTCGCATCCGTAAAACGCATCTTGAACCCGACGGCCGAGCCGAGTGACACGCCGAGTTCTTCTGCGATGCGTGCAGCCACCGAGCGAGCAGCGACCCGCCGCGGCTGCGTGTGTCCGATCACGCCGCGGACGCCGCGCCCCAGTTCCAGAAGTATCTTCGGCAACTGCGTGGTCTTACCCGAGCCGGTCTCGCCGCAGAGCACGATCACCTGATTCCGCGCGATGGCGGCCGCGATCTCGTCCTTGCGCTGCACCACCGGCAGCATCGAATCGAACGTGGGGCGGGGCAACTGCTCCCGACGCGCGGCGGCGCGGGCGCGGGATGCCCGGATCAACTCCTCAACCTTGGCGATGTCTGCGTCTGTCGGGTTCGAGCCCCGCATGCCTCGGAGGCGGCCCGAGAGCCTCCGGGTGTCGCTCGCCATGCACTCGGACAGAGCCGCCACAAGCGATTCGTACGTCGGTCGCTGCGGTGCGTCGGGATTCGGTTCTGGGTTCTCCAAGGGTTCAACGGTACGAAGGCGCGGACGCGGCATCCGTCAGCCGGGTGGTGGGGGAGTGGGGGATGCAACGCTTGCCCGTCAATCTCGGTACATTCTCGCCATGAAGACCTCAGCGATCACCCTGTTCGCCATCTCCGTTCTCGCGGCCGCGGCGTCGGCCCAGAATGCCAGCCGCCCCGCCGAGGCCAACCAGAACAAGCCACCGGCAAGGGCCGCAGATGATTCCGAGAAAAAGAGTGAACCCAAGAGCGATCCCAAGGACCCGGTCGTCACCGAGCACGACATCACCATCAACGGCCAGACGATCCACTATCGCGCTACCGCAGGGCTGATGCCGCTGCTCGACGACTACGGCAAGAGCAAGGCCAGCATCTTCTACATCGCCTATGAGAAACTCGAGCAGGCCGCTGATGGCACGTGGAAACGAGTCGATCCACAGTCCCGGCCACTCACGTTCAGCTTCAACGGCGGGCCCGGCTCTTCATCCGTCTGGCTCCACATGGGCACGCTCGGCCCCCGTCGCGTCGTCTTCGGCGACGAGGGCGAGGCGCTCCCTCCGCCCGCCAAGCTCGCCGACAACGAGCACTCATGGCTCGACCTGACGGATATCGTCTTCATTGATCCCGTCAGCACCGGCTTCAGCCGTGCCAACGAGGGCGAGAACGCCTCCCAGTTCCACGGCCTGAGCGAAGACGCCACCGCCGTGGCCGACTTCATCCGCCTCTGGATCAGCCGCAACGATCGCTGGCTCAGCCCCAAGTACCTCATCGGCGAGTCCTACGGCACGACCCGGGCCGCGGCGCTTTCGGGTGAATTGCAGGACCGACTGGGCATCTATCTCAACGGCATCATCCTCGTCTCCATGGTGCTCAACTTTCAGACGCTGAGTTTCGACAACGGCAACGACACCGCGTACTGGCTCTTCCTGCCCACGTACACCGCCACCGCGTTCCATCACAAGAAACTCGCGCCGCCGCTCGATGCCGATCTGGAGAAGACCCTCGCCGAGGCACGCCGCTTCGCACGCGACGAGTACCTCCCGATACTCGCCCGAGGCGACGCGATCAGCAAAGAAGAACGCGAGGCGTTCGCCACCAAACTCGCTGGGTTCCTCGGCGTTTCGAAAGACTTCGTACTCCGCTGCGACCTGCGGGTCCCGATCGGGCAGTTCACGAAGGAACTGCTTCGCGATCAGAGCCGCACCGTCGGCCGCCTCGATAGCCGCTACAAAGGCGTGGACCGCTCCGACGCCACCGCCACGTTCGAGTACGACCCCAGCATGTCCGCGATCCTCGGTCCCTACACCGCCGCGGTGAACGCATATGTACGCGGCGAGTTGAACTGGGAGAGCGACGTCAATTACGAGATCCTCACCGGCCGCGTCCGCCCCTGGAAGACGCAGGACGGCCGCTACGTCGATGTCAGCGAGACGCTTCGCGCTTCGATGAGTAAGAACCCCAGCCTGAAAGTCTGGGTCGCCAATGGCTACTTCGACCTCGCAACCCCTTTCTTTGCAAGTGAATACACCGTGGATCACATGGGGCTTGACCCGATGTTGCGGGGCAATGTATCGATGACGTACTACAAGGGCGGCCACATGATGTACGTCCGCAAAGAAGACCTCGCGGGCATCAAGAAGGACGCCGTGCGGTTCTACGCGAAGTAGCACCCTCACGACCGCGAAGGAATTGCCGCCGTCTTGAAGTAAACCCAAACCAATCGGAACGCCGAAAACGGTTCCAAAGGGAACCCCGGCTCTCGCCGGGCGTATCCGCACGTGAGGTTTGCGTTTCTTCGCACGCCGGCCGCTCTTGGGCGACATCCGGCGGCGAGGAGACAGCGAATCTCTCGTTGGGGAGTTCTCATGGCCGGGCAACAGACAAACATCTTCACCCGCTCGCTCATCATCTCCGACGGCTCGCTCGCGGCCTTGGTCGCCTGCGCTGCTGCCCGAGAGTCGCTCATCGCCTCCGGTGGCGACGAGAAATCCCCGCGCCCCATCGTGCTCTTCACGCCTGTGGGTGACGAGACCAACCACGCACGCCGCGTCGCTATCGAGAAGCACGCCAAGCTCTACGAGCTCGACATGGTCGACGCGACCGCGGATCTCCGCGGCCCCGGTGCCCATGGCGTGAACGGCGGCGGGCTGCATCAGACTCTCGCACTCATTACCGCGACCTATCAAGCCGCGGCTCTCGGCTGCGATCAAGTCGTCTGGCCAGTCCAGATCGGTGGCCAGTCGCCCGATCTCGAATCCGTCGCCCGCGTCATCGATCGCAGCGTGCTCGTCACCCGGCTCGCCAGCCTCGACAGCGTCGACCACGGACGCCCCGCGATCCGCATCGAAACTCCGTACGCCGATCTTTCCGATCGCCAGCTCGCCGATCTCGCGATCGACATGAACGCGCCGGTCGAGCAGGTCTGGTGGTGGAACGCTGCTCAAAGCGGCAAGAGCGAACACGCCGCTCGCGAACTGGAGCGCTGGTTCCCGGTGCTGCAGTCGCTGGGTTGGTCGCCGGCGAACAAGAAGGCCGCGTCGGCCGGGTGATTCGGGAGTGTTTAGAGGTTCCGAGCTGTCAAGGGGCTTCGCTTCGGCGAAGCCTTTTTCCTTCTCTCACGCGACACCAGTCGCCCTGACCGTCTCCCCCTCCCGCTCCTAACCTTCCGCCCTATGACCACCGGCACGACCAAAAAGGCTGTCGTTTCGTCCGTTCGCAGTGGCGTCTGCCACCGCTGGAGCAAGTCGCTCATCCCGACCACGCGCGAAGCGCCCAACGACGCCGAGACCCCCAGCCACATCCTGCTGCACCGCGCCGGATACATCCGCCAGGTTGGAGCGGGCATTTACGACTACCTGCCGCTGGCCCACCGCGTCCTGAACAAGGTCGGTGACATCGTTCGCGAGGAAATGGACGCCGCGGGCGCCACCGAACTGCTCATGCCCGCACTCGAACCGTTCGAACTCTTCGAGGGCACCAAGCGTCACGAGGATTACGGGGCGAACCTCTTCCGTCTGGAAGATCGCAAGGGTCGCCTGAACGCCCTTGCGCCCACCCACGAAGAAGTCATCACGCATCTCATGATGGGCTCGGTCAGCAGCTACAAGCAGCTCCCGCTGAACCTCTACCAGGTCCAGACCAAGTTCCGCGACGAGGCCCGTCCCCGCGCCGGCCTGCTCCGCTGCCGCGAGTTCATTATGAAGGACGCGTACTCCTTCCACATGCACGTGGAAGGCCCCGGCGGCCTCAACGAGGCCTACGACGCGATGTACCGCGCCTACACCAACATCTTCACCCGCTGTGGCCTCGACTTCACCGCCGTCGAAGCCGAATCCGGCCCCATCGGCGGCAGCGCGAGCCATGAGTTCATGGTCAATTGCGCCAGTGGCGAGGACACGATTCTCAAGTGCCCCGTCAGCGGATACGCCGCCAACGTCGAGAAGTGCGAAACCGGCGAACGCCCCAAGGGCACGCTGCAGGAACCCCCGACTGGCGAGTGGACCGAGGTCCACACCCCCAACCTCCCCGGCATCACCGAGGTTGGCAAGGCCATGGGCGTCAAGCCGGAACGCATGCTCAAGACCATCGTCTTCAGCGTGGATGAGGGCGAGGGCAAGTCCTTCAAGTGGATCATCGCCACCGTCCGCGGCGATCACGACGTCAACGAAGGCAAGGTGAAGACCCTCGCCGGCGTGAAGAAGATCGCCATGGCCGACGAGAAAGCCGCCCGTGCCGCGGGCTTTGCCATCGGCTACGTCTCGCCCAAGTGCGTGAACGCAGTCCCCGGCACGCTGCTGCTCATCGACGCCGACGCTTCGCACGGCGGCTTCTGGGCCACCGGCGCCGACAAGGCCGACTACCACGCCAAGCACTTCAACTGGCGCCGCGATGTCGGCGCCGCGCTCGATGACTCTGGCCGCGTGAAAGTGGGGGATGTCCGCAACGCCCTCGAAGGCGACCCCTCGCCCCGCGCCGCGGGCTCCAAGCTCGTCACCGGCCGCGGCATCGAGGTCGGGCACATCTTCAAGCTCGGTACCAAATACTCCGACGCCATGGGCTTCGCCATCCTCGACGCCACCCAGCAGAAGAAGTCCGTCATCATGGGCTGCTACGGCATCGGCGTCAGCCGCACCATGGCCGCCAGCGTCGAGCAGAACAACGACGCCAACGGCATCTGCTGGCCCGCTCCGATCGCGCCCTATCACGTCCTCATCACGCTCATGAAGCCCGAGGACCCCAAGCAGCAGGAGATCGCGGGGAAGATCTCCTGCGAGCTCGTCGGTAAGGGGATCGATGTCCTGATCGACGACCGCGACGAACGCGCCGGTGTGAAGTTCAAGGACGCCGATCTCATCGGTCTGCCCATCCGTCTCACCCTCGGCGACAAGGCCCTCGAGCAGGGCGGCGTCGAGTACAAGACCCGCCGCGATACCGGGAAGGGCGAGGTGGTACCGATCGCCGACGTGACGGCGAAGTGTCTGGCCGCGATCAACGGCTGAGCGGGCCGCACGCGGAGGCGTGGGAACGCGACGGCGGTCCTCCAGGCGTGCGTGACGTCAGCAGCGACGGCTGTGCGATTGCTGCGCGTTCGTCACACGCGCAGCGTTTCGCTCAATGTCATGGCCACCATCTGGCCCTCGGCGGGTACGACATACGTCGCGCCGGCGACAAGGCCCTCGGGCTTCATCGTCGCGAAGCACAAAACCGACGCGCCCAACATCGGCGCGATGGTGGAACTGGTCACCGTTCCGATAGCTTCGCCGCTCGGTTCGCCGCTGGGCCCGGCGACGAAGACCGCCGCACCGCCCACCGGCTGGGCGATCGCGTGCATGGGATTCTCGTGCTCGTTGCTCGCGTTGACACTGAACGATGCGGGCTTGCTGCGGAGCGACACGAGGCGTCGCTTCGAGTGGCCGCGAGAGTGCATCCTCGCCACGACCTCCTGCCCGAGATAGCACCCCTTCGTGAACGACACGCGATCTTCCAGCACTCCGGTTTCCGCGGGCAGCGAATCCGGCCCGAAGTCCACGTAGTAGAGCGGCGAACCTGCTTCGATCCGCGCGATGTTGAACGCGTGCCAACCGCCGGGACGTAGCCGCACCTTGGCCGACTGTTCAGCCGATGTCGCGCGGTCGTGGGGGTGCTCGTGGCTGAATCCCCGCGTGAGCAGCAACTCGTACACCGCACGCACGCTTTCGACCGGAACGTACAAGTCCAGCCCCGGAACTCCGGTCAGATCGCGTCGATCGACGAGCACGCTCGCTCCGGCGAGCGTGACGCTCTGATGTCGTCCGTTCTCGAGCGTCGCGACCCGTGCCCCATCATCCTCACGCACGCTGTCGAGCAGGAGCGCCCCCGTCGGCCCGTGCAGCGCAAGCCGGTGCAACGACTGCGAGCGATCCGCGATCGCCGCGTCCTCACTGATGATGTACGCGTTCAGCCCCGTCATCGCCCGTCCCGCAGCGTGGGCATCGCACTCCAGCAGCACCCGGTCGGCGAGCACGATCACCCGCAGATCCGAATCGATCCGGCCTTTGCGGTTCAGCCAGAAACTGTTCACGCTCACGCCGGCGCTCAGCCACTGCTTCCCCGGCTTCAGCTCCTGCGTGACCATGCGGTTCAGGAACTCCAGCCGCTCCGTGCCGGTCACCTCCAACACTGAGCGGTGGGGGAGGTCCAGCAGCAGGCACCCCTTGCGGAGTGCGGCGTACTCCAACTCCAACTCGCCATAGGTGCCCACGACCGCGATCGGTTCTACGCCCCCCGTCGGCCCGCTCTCCGGGCCATACCCCAGCACCATCGCCTGGGCCTGTTCGTGCAACGGATTGATCGGGCTTGGGCGGGTCATTGCTTGGAAGTGGGGGTTGAGGGTGTGGCGGGTTGGAGGGCAGAGATCGGAGAGGCACCAAAGAAACCCAAGGGCCTCCTCTCCGGTATGCTGTGCATTCTTGCCTCCCGGCAAGCCCGTAGCCTTTCCCGCGAACCGCAGCCCTCCAACCGTTTCACCCATCATGAACACCGACCTCCTCAAGCGTCTCTGCGAAACCCCTGGCGTCCCCGGCCGCGAGGAGCGCGTGCGTGCGATCATCGAGAAGGAAATCGACGGCCTCTTCGACGAGGTCCGCACCGACGCCATGGGCTCGCTCATCTGTACCCGCCACCCCCGCGGCAAGGCAGCAGGGGGGGCCGGCAAGAAGAAGACGCAGTCTCGCCCCACCCGCGTGATGCAGCTTTGCCACATGGACGAGATCGGCTTCTACGTCACCCACATCGACGACAAGGGCTACCTCTGGCTCAACAACGCCGGCGGCTTCGATACCCGCAATCTCTTCAGCCGCCGCGTTCTCGTTGTCACCGACAGTGGCGACTACAAAGCCGTCATGAACCCCGGCGGCCGCCCGATCCACATCTCGGGCCCCAAGGACCGCGAGAAGATCCCGGAAGTGAAGGAGTTCTTCGTCGACATGGGCCTGCCCGGCGACAAGGTGAAGAAGAAGGTCAAGATCGGTGATTATGTTGTGATGGACGAGCCGCTGATCGAGGTCGGCGACAAAATCGTCAGCAAGGCTCTCGACAACCGCGTCGCCTGCTGGCTCGGCATCGAGAGCGTGCGCCAACTCGACAAGAACAAGAACGGCCACGCCTGCGAGGTCGTCGTCGCGTTCACGGTCCAGGAAGAAGTCGGCCTCCGCGGTGCCAAGACCGCCAGCCACGCCGTCGAACCCGACATCGGTCTGGGCATCGACGTCACCCTCGCCTGCGACACCCCCGGCGTCCCACCCGAGGAAGCCGTCTCCCGCCACGGCCAGGGCTTCGCGCTGCACATCAAGGACAGCTCGTTCATCTCCGATCACCAGCTCGTAAACGACATCGAAAAGCTCGCCATCAAGAACAAGATCCCGTACCAGCGGTCGATCCTCGCGGCAGGGGGGCAGGACGGCGCCGCCGCCCAGCAAGCCGCGGCCGGCGCACGCGCCGTCGGCATCACCGTGGGCACACGCTACATCCACACCGTGACCGAAATGATCGACAAGAAGGACCTCGCGGCAGCGCGGGACATCTTGGCGGCGTACGTGGCAACGGTGGCGTAGTAAGAGCCAGTTCTCTGGTCATACGAGGGGCCAACCGATGCATCTCGGGCAAAGCGCCCAACTCGTCGTTGTCGGTTGCAGCGGGGGCGCCACCGTCCTTGGCCTTCGCCACCAAGCACATTGACCGAGTCGCCGCGGTCGTTCTCATCGGCGGCGGGGCCGACCTCGCCAGCGTCTACCTTGACACCCAACTCACCGACCCCGCCTCACGGGTCCGGTGGCTCCCCCAGGACCCCCCTTCTGAGCAGCGTGACCGGTTCGTTCGCACCTGGCTCGAGGCATGCACGACCGATCCGCTTCACACCGCCGCCGCGATCCCCGCCGATCGCGTGCTCGTCATCCAGGCCGACCGTGACCGGATCGTGCCGAACGCCAGAGGCGATCAACTCTGGGAGCGACTCGGCCGTCCCGAACGCTGGAAGTTCCACGGCGGGCACACCCTGCTCTTCTGGCGACTCGACGGCTACGCGACCGACATTGCCTCCTGGATCGACGCCAAGGTCGCGGAGTGGGCGCCACTCACCCGGCAGGCCATGAACCCCCGAAACGCAGCCGCGGCAAGCAGGTTCGCACTACCTGCATCGTCCTATAATAAATGTTATGTTAAATACAAGGCATGGCGGCGATGGCCCCTGACTACAGGCGAGTTTCCCGCCTTCCGCCGTTCATCCCCGCACCCGGCTCGGCCTCGTCCCGAACTCCTTCAGGAACGCATTGGACAAGTGTGCCTCCGAGCAGAAGCCGTGGCGCAGCGCAATGTCCAGCATCCGTGCCCCCGTTTCCACCGTCTCCTCCATCGCCGCTCGCAGACGCAGCCGCTCGAGGTATCGATGGATCGGCAGGCCGGTCAGCCGCTTGAACAGCCGGCACAGGTGAAACGGCGAGACGTGCACCGACGCCGCGAGCCGGGTCAGGCGGTGGTGATCCTCCGGTGCCACCGCCAGCTGCCGACGCACTTCATTCACCGCCTCGCGGTGAAATCGCGACTGTGCCGCGGAAGGGGGGCGGCGGCGTGTCGGTGCGTGGGCTGCGGCGGCAGACTTCACCGCTGCTCCGATCGCTCCCAGGACCGTCTCCTCCACCTCAAGTGGCGTCGGCGCCCCCGCTGCCGCCGACGCGAACGGATAGGGGGGGGACGAGCCCGCCAAGGCACCCCCCTGCTTTCGCAGACGCACCGCCAGCCGCGTGATCGCAAGCAGCGGCGCGGTTGGCAGGGGGGCTGAACGCCACGGAAAGCGGGCGTCTGGGTCGCGTGTGCTCTGGGTCGCTACCGAAACCATGTCAGCGAGCAGATTCGGGTGCACGTCCATCCAGACGCTGTCGATGCCGCGGTCCGTCAGGCTGACGCGACGCATCACCGAGCCCACGCTCGTCAGCACCGCGGTATTGCGATCTCCCTGCACCAACTCCGCGCGATCAAACCGCACGGTGTACGGCAAGCGCGGGAATGACACCGTCGGCCACACATACGCCACCCGTTCCCGGTTCATCTCAGAGTGCCCCGCCGCCATGCGGATCGTGCCGATCCCGACCATGCCCGACTCAAAGAGCGGCCGCGCGGGATCCCACGGCACAGGCCCCGGGCGTGCGTCGGGATCGTCGGGCAGTGGATCCAGGTGAAGGGCCATACGTGCCTGTCGCGATAAGCTCCCGATGGCGATCCCATGCGGGGTGACAGATCCCCCGCTGCTTCATTTCCGTAATGAGTACCGGAGCGGTTCGCCGAAAGCCAAAAGTCCACGCAGAACAGGTTGGGGAACGCAACAGGCCGCGTTGCGTCAACGAGCATCCGGCGTCACTCCTCCCCCACTCCCGGCGCTTCGAGTTTTCGGCAACGCACCGGATGGCCCGAGCAATCCCACCGCCGCACGCCGCGCGGTTCACCAAACGAAAAGGGTCGGCGCGACGCCGACCCTTGACACGTCGTTGTTTGATCACCGCAGGACTTACTGGGCCTGGTGCGAGCGGCCGCCGAGGATGAACTGAATCAAATCCGCGTTCGGCAGGTTCAGAGCGCCGGCCAGAGCCGCCGCCGCGGTCGATTCCGCGACATCGCTGCCCTTGGCCATCTCCACCACACGGCGAACCTGACGATCCTCGAGCTGGTTGCCGAAGCGCTTCGCGCTGCTCGCGACCTTGACCATCAGATCGATCCGATCACTGCCGCTGGCGTTGAGAGCCGCGTCCATCAGCGCGACCTGCGCACGCTGCTGGCCGATGAGCGACAGCACCTCGGCCACACTCATCTTCGTCGCACCGGTCGATTCGGTCAGGCTCTTGATCAGCGGCACCACAGCCTCTTCCACCGGAAGGGCCGTGTTGCGAGAGACCGCAAGGTCACGCAGCACCGCGAGCGAGCGGGCGGCATACGCCTGCGCCTCGTCGCTGGCGATCGGGCCGCCCGACGCCGCGAGAACGAGGTCGTTCGCCGCCTTGCTGATCGCCTCGGGCGCTGTCGCGAGCGGGCGGACGGTCACATTGGTCTCGGTCTCGTAGCGACGGCGCAGATCGGGATACGACTCCGCAGTCGTCAGCGCCAGCAGGGGCGTCGCCGCCGTGCGGGTCGTCCCGCGGATCGACGTGATAAGCGCCGGAACCTCCGTCGCATTCGGGTCCACGGCAACGAGCAGATCGACAGCCGGGACCTCGGCGATCGCACCGTCGAGCTCGGTCAGGCTCGAGCCGCGGCTCAGCACCGTGTACCCATCCTGCTCAAGGATCTTGCGGATCGCCTGATACTGCTCGTTATCGCGAGCGATGATGCCGGCATACTTCGCCGAGGCCTCGCGGATCGTGGCCGCGAGCGTCGGAACGACGCGTTCGCTGCCCGCAAACGGAGCCGAAGGCTGCGATGCTCCCAGCGCCAACGCAGCCTCATACTGCACGCGACGGTTCGGGTAGGTCAGGGCTTCGACCAGCGGCGAGCGATCGCCCGTCTTGGCCGTCAGTGCCCCACTGCCCGCGGTGCGTTCGATCGCGCCGATCGCCTTCCGGGCCAGCATGGTGTCCTTGGCATCCACCGCGCGGGCGAGCACGGCCTGGCTCGGGCCAGCGCCCGCCGCCACCGCGAAGTACATCGCGTCGCGGCGATCCGCGGCGTAGGCCGGATTCTCATAGCCCTGCGGGGTCTGGATCTCGCGGCGGAGATTGCTCGCCAGCCACAGACCCAACGCCTGCTGATTGCCGGCGTCGATCGTCAGCGCACGCTCAGCGAGCGCCATTGCCATCGCCTCGTGGTACACCGCCGTGCGGATACCGGTCATGTTCAGGCCCGACGAGGGGTTGTACGACCAGAGCAGCTGGAAGTCCTCGCCGCCGAAGCTGGTGACATCGCGCGATTGCCCGTAGTACCGCTCGGCGAGCCCGAGGTACAGATCGGCCACGCCGGCATTCACGCTGCCGGGGTCGATGCGGTTCATGGCCCGCTCGGTCGAGGCCTTCACGTTCGCCACCGTCGACGAGGTCTTCAGGTCCGCCAGGAACGGAAGCGCAGCGCGGTGCCCGATCAGGCCGAGAACATCGGCCAGACGCTCAGCCTGGGCCGGCTCGCTGTGCACCATGGCCGTCGCGAGCGGGATCACCGACTGGCTGCCGATCTCCACCAGCACACGCTGGGCTTCCGAACGCAACGCCGGATTGTCGCGATCCATGAGAGCGTTCAGCAACTGCGGCATCGCGTACTCGCCCGCCGCCTTCAGACGCGTGGACGCACGGATACGCCCCTGCACCGTGCCGGTCAGCTTCTTGATGTTCTCGGCGATCTCGCCCGGGTCACGCGCCGCCGCCAGACGGCCGGACTCGTACAGCTTGTACATCGCGCCGGCGATCGGCTCCAGCGAACCAACCCGCATGGCGCGGCCCACTGTCTCGTCGAACCGGGCTTGTTCACCCGCCCCGTCGACCATCGACACAAAGTCCTTGGGCTTGATCCCACGGCCCAGCAACTCCGACCCGACCTGCGCCGCAACGTCGTAGCGGGCGATGCGGGTGAAGTGGATGAAGTCCTTCAGGAGATCCGTTTCGCTCGCCGCCTTCGCGCCCGACTCCGCGGGCTTCGAATCCTGCGCCCACGACACGCTGGGCAGCGCCAAGCCCGCGACAGCGATCATCGCGGCAACTGTGAAAGCGGAAGAAGTACGGCGGATGGTGCGTGCGATCATCGGAATCCTCTAAGAGCGCCGGTAAGTGCGCCAGACGAGCAGCCTCGGCCTGTGCCCGCTTCCTGCGGGACCGAATCCACCCCGGGCAGGGCCGCCCGTGGTTCTCGTGGTCAAGATGTTCGAGCCGCAATCCGGAAGGTTGCACACGCAATCCCAGACCGCGACACGTACCCCCACCTTTTCCCCAACCCGCTCCTCAATCTGTCTCCCCCACCACCGCAAACCAGAAACCCAGACCCCGCCGCCCCGCTCCGGAAAGGGTCAAACAGTAGTCAATCTACTAGGAACGCGTCAGGTCTGTCAACAAGGCCCGCAGCAACTGCGGATTCCCTGTGAAGATACGCATTCTGGGAAGGTGTTGAGAGTCTCCCCGGCCTCGATCCGGATGCCTGGTGTCAGACCTGTGCCGTCCGCGGCGACGCGACCGGATAACCCGCCAGATACGGAAAAACCGCACTTTCTGGCCCGACTGATTCTCTCGCGATCAACCGCCAAGTCGGCATCGCCGATTCCTTGGCGTCTCGGGACCGGTGTTCGGGTCCCGAACTGCGTTGTGGGCGTCATCCGTCGCCCGTTGTGTACCCGCGAGGTGAAGCGATGGCCATCGACAAGGAAGTGCTGACGACCGGCGAAGTCGCGAAGATCTGTAATGTCGCGCCGCGCACGGTCTCCAAGTGGTTCGATTCCGGTTCGCTCAAGGGCTACCGCATCCCGGGTAGCCGCGACCGCCGGATCCCCACCAGCGAACTCATCCGTTTCATGAAGGCCCACAACATCCCGCTCGAGGGGATCGCGTCCGGCCGCACCCGTGTGCTGATCGTTGACGGTGACAAGGAAGTCGCCGCCACGCTCGAGAAGATCCTCAGCGAGCAGACCAGCTACGAAGTCCGCTCCGCTTCCACCGGCTTCGCCGCCGGCGTCGAGGCCGAACGCTTCAAGCCGCATGTGCTGCTGATGGACCTCGAACTCGGCAACGGCGACTCGAAGGCTCTGACCGACATCGTCAAGAAGAACGAGAGCCTGCAGATCACCAAGCTCATCGCCATGAGCAGCAAGCTCACCGACGGCCAGGCTTTCAGCCTCAAGGGCCAGGGCTTCGACGGTTTCCTCCGCAAGCCCTTCCAGGTCCGGCAGGTCGTCGAGGCCATCGAGAACGTCACGAACCTCGTGGCCTAATCAGCGACCCGACCTTTGCTCAACACGCACCATTGGGACCGGCCTCCGGCCGGTCCTTTTCTTTTTGACCCCGCATGCCCGCTCCGTCCACCGCCAAGCAAGGCATGTCCGCATCCTCGTACACTCGCGGCCTATGCCGCTGACCCTCCGCCCCGACTCGCTCACCATCGATGCCGTCGTCGCCGTCGCCCGCTCCGGCGAAACGGTCAAGGTCTCCCCCGCGTCAATCGCCGCGATGAAGCGTTCTCGGGCGGTCGTGGAAACGGCGCTGACCGACGGCCTCCCCCACTACGGCATCAACACCGGCTTTGGCTCCCTCAGCAAGCAGCGCATCGGCCAGAACGATCTGGCCGCTCTGCAGCGCAACCTCGTCCGCTCCCACGCAGCCGGCGTGGGCGACCCGCTGCCCCGCGACGTGGTGCGTGCCACCATGCTCCTGCTCGCCGCCTCGCTGGCCCGAGGACTCTCCGGCGTCCGCCCGGTCGTCTGCGAAACCATCGTCAAGATGCTCAATGCCGGCATCACCCCGGTGGTGCCGAGCGTGGGCAGCGTGGGAGCCTCCGGCGACCTGGCTCCGCTCGCCGCGATCGCGCTGGTGGCGATTGGGGAGGGCGAAGCAACCGTCGGCCGTGCATCCCGCGTGATGCCCGGTGGCGCGGCGCTCCGCAAGGCCGGTATCAAGCCTCTGTCGCTCTCCGCAAAGGAAGGGCTCGCCCTCATCAACGGCACACATCTCATGGCCGGATGGGGTTGCCTTTTGGCACACGACACCGATCTCCTGCTCGACGCCGCGATCACCGCGCTGGCCATGTCCATCGATGCTTGCCGCGCAACCGACCAGTTCCTCGACGATCGTCTATACAACGCCCGCTCCAACGACGGCATGCGCGTCATCGCCAATCGGGTGCGTGACCTCCTCTCCGGCAGCCGCATCGTCAAGAGCCATGTCGAGAACGACCCTCGCGTGCAGGATCCCTACTCCCTCCGCGCCGCCCCCACCGTGCTCGGCGCCTGCCGTTACGCCGCGGGCAATCTCTACGCCACGCTGGAGTTCGGCGAGCTGAACGCCGTCACCGACAACCCGCTTGTGTTCCCCAAGGGCTCAACCAAGCGCGGCGACATCCTCTCCGGCGCCAACTTCCACGGCATGCCGCTCGCCATCCCGCTCGACACGCTCTCCATAGCCCTCTGCCACATCGCCGGGATCAGCGAGCGTCGCACGTACCTCATCACCGGCGCCTTCGAGCCCGAGAGCCACCTCAAGCCCTACCTCTCCCCCCGCCCAGGCCTGCAGAGCGGCCTGATGATCGCCCAGTACACCGCGGCGGCCTGCGTCAACGAGATGATCGGCCTCGCCACGCCCGCCAGCGTCGCGAACCTCTCCACCTCCGCCGGCATGGAGGATTACAACTCCTTCGGCCCCCGCAGCGCGGCCAAGGCCGCCCGCTCGCTCGACCTCGCCCGCCGCGTCGTCGCGATCGAGTTCCTCTGCGCCGCCCAGGGCCTCGAATACCACCGCCCCCTCAAGAGCGGCAAGGGCGTCGAGGCCGCGTACAAGATCGTCCGCTCCAAGGTCAAGAAACTCACCGAAGACCGCCCGCTCACCGCGGACATCGAAGCCATCGCCGAGCTCATCCGCACCGGCGCGTTTGTCGGTCTGTAGTCACCGCACCTCGTCGCCAAGATAGAGCCTCTGGCGTAAGCCAGAGGTCTCCAGGCCATCGCGTCGCCGCCGGGCTTGCACCGCCACCGCCATCGTGTCCAGCCCATTTCGATCCCGCTCTTGCGTCGAACCCTGTTCCCGCGTAGCCTGAAGCTCCATGCCCACCAAACCCGCCACCGACACCGTCGGCAAACTCCTCGCAGACGCCTCGAAACACCAACCACGCGTCTGCCGCGCCCCCCGCGGCAACCAACGCACCTGCAAGACCTGGCAGGCGGAAGCCGCCATGCGGATGCTGATGAACAACCTCGACCCCGAGGTTGCGGAGCGGCCCGAGGACCTCGTCGTCTACGGCGGCCGCGGCCAGGCCGCCCGCTCCTGGCCCGCCTTCGACGCGATCGTCAAGACTCTCGAACGCCTCGAGCCCGATGAAACGCTCCTCGTCCAATCCGGCAAGCCTGTCGGCGTCGTCAAAACGCACACCGACGCGCCCCGCGTGCTCATCGCCAACAGCAATCTCGTCCCCCACTGGGCTACGCAGAAGCACTTCGATGAACTGGCCGCCAAAGGCCTCATCATGTACGGCCAGATGACCGCCGGCTCGTGGATCTACATCGGCACACAAGGCATCGTGCAGGGCACCTACGAGACCTTCCGCGAGCTCGCCCAGCACCACTACAAAAGCGATCTTTCCGGCAAGCTCAACGTCACCGCCGGCTGCGGCGGCATGGGCGGCGCACAGCCGCTCGCCATCACCATGAACCGCGGCACCTGCCTCATCGCCGACATCGACCCGCGCTGTCTCCAACGCCGCGTCAAAGACCGCTACCTCGATCAGATCGTCGAGGGCATCGACGCTGCGATCGACGCCGCGGTGCAGGCCGCCAAGGCGAAGAAGGCCATCAGCATCGGCGTCTGCTGCAACGCGGTGGACCTGCTCGAGCGACTGCTCGAACGCAACATCACCCCCGACACGCTGACCGATCAGACCAGCGCCCACGATGTGCTGCACTACGTCCCTGCTGGCATGAACATCACGCAGGCTGAGCAAGCTCGGAGCTCCGACGCCGCGGGCTATGAGAAGCAGAGCCTCGCGACAATGGAACGTCACGTCCGCGTGATGGTCGCCCTCCAGAAACGCGGCAGCATCACCTTCGACTACGGCAACAACATCCGCCAACGCGCCTTCGACCACGGCTTCAAGGACGCCTTCGCCTTCCCCGGCTTCGTCCCCGCCTACATCCGCCCCCAGTTCTGCGTCGGCCGCGGCCCGTTCCGCTTCGTCGCTCTCAGCGGCGACCCGCAAGACATCTTCACCGCCGATGCCGAACTGATGAAGCTCTTCCCCAATGACAAGGGCCTGCACCGCTGGCTGACCATGGCCAAAGACCGCATTGCATTCCAGGGCCTCCCCGCCCGCATCTGCTGGCTCGGCCAGGGCCAGCGCGACAAAGCCGGTATGATGCTCAACAACCTTGTCGCCAGCGGCAAGATCAAGGCCCCCATCGTCATCGGCCGCGACCATCTCGACTGCGGCAGCGTCGCCAGCCCCAACCGTGAAACCGAGGGCATGAAAGACGGCAGCGACGCCATCAGCGACTGGGCGATTCTCAACGCGATGGTCAACGTTGCCAGCGGCGCCAGCTGGGTCAGCTTCCACCACGGCGGCGGCGTGGGCATCGGCTTCAGCCAGCACGCCGGACAGGTCATCGTCGCCGACGGCACGAAGGACGCCGAGGCCCGCCTGCGCCGCGTGCTCACCAACGACCCCGCCATGGGCGTCTTCCGTCACGTCGACAGCGGCTACAGCGAAGCGGCGGCGTGTGCGGACGAGCAAAGGCTCGACATCCCGATGCGGGGATAATCGATAAAGCCTCTCGCCTAAGCGAGAGCTCGACGTGATCCCATCACACCAACGACCTCTCGCTGACGCGAGAGGCTCTATCAGAGCCGCAAGCCCAGGTACAACGTCTCGGGTTTGGGGTCGTCGTTGTACCGCGGGATATCAATAAATCCCAGCGACCGATACAACGCGCACGCGGCTTCGAGTTCGGGCTCGGTATCGAGCTTCATGAGCGTGTACCCCGCCTTGCGGGCGAACGCAAGCAGTTCCTCACACAGCCGTCGCCCCGCGCCGAGTCCGCGTGCCTCGGGCCGCGTGTAGAGACGCTTCATCTCACAGACTCTCTCGCCTTCTCGATCGTGCGGTGCGGCGTCGATCGGGCGCAGCGCGACGCAGCCGATCGGTGCGCCGCTCGCATCTCGGGCGAGAAGGATGCAGCCCGCCGGCTCGGCGTACTTGCCCGGGAGCGAGCGAAGTTCTTCGTCGAGGTTCTGCTGAGCAAACGAGGCGGCACAGAGATACGCAATGCTCTGTGCGTACTCGCCAAACAACGCAGCCGCGAGCGGCATCTCGTTCGGCGTCGCCCGTCGTACCGAGATGTTCGTCGCCGCGCTCACGCCCGCCTCCGGTACACAACTTCGAGATCGTTCTCGATGCGTTTGGCCCGGAGCAACTCGTACCGCTGAGCCATGCTGAGCGTTGGCGCGATCCGCCCCGCCGCCGCGGCCCGGGCCATCTCGTCGCCCAGCATCATCGGCGCAACGTAGACGACGAGCTCATCCACAAGGTCGGCATCGAGCATCGAGCCGAGCAGTCCGGGGCCGGACTCCACCAGCACCGACGACACACCGTGCTCGCTGGCGAGCAGTCGCAAGAGCGCAGCAAGGTCCAGTCGCTCGCCGATCGTCGGGACGCCGACCACCACCGCCCCCGCCGTCGCCAATCGCTGCCGCTTCGCGCGGGTGATCTCCCCGGTCGCGAGCTCGGCGGAACACGCGACGATGGTTCGCAAGTCCCGGGCGGTTGTGACCAGTTTCGCCGTCTCGGGCATGTCAAGGTCCGTGTCCGCCACAACGCGCATCGCCGCACGCCGCACGCGGCGAACGTCTCGAGCCGTGAGCATCGGATCATCTGCGAGCACGGTGCCCATCCCCGTCAGCACCGCGTCCACCCGTGCCCGCAGTCGGTGCACTCGCTTGCGCGAGCGATCGCCGCTGATCCACTTGCTCTCCCCGTTCCGCGTCGCCACCCGCCCGTCGATGGTCTGGGCCCACTTGGCGATCACCCACGGGAGGCCGGTCTTCACCCGCTTCACAAAAGGGTCCGACAACGCGATCGCCGCTCGGCTGTCGCCGCTCACGCGGCAGCGAATCCCCGCCTTCTCCAACGCTTCGAAGCCCCCCGCCGCCAATGGGTTTGGATCGCGCCGAGCAGCAACCACCTCCGCCACACCCGCCTCGATCAACCCGAGCGCACACGGCGGCTGCTTGCCCGTGTGATTGCACGGCTCCAACGTCGCATACACAGTCGCTCCGCGCGGGTCGTGCCCGCGACGCATGCAATCCGAGAGCGCCGCGCGTTCCGCGTGTGCTTCACCAAACCGGCGATGATGCCCGATCCCGATCACCTCGGGCGTCGACCCCATCCACCGCACGACCACCGCGCCCACAAGCGGGTTCGGCTCCACGTTCCCCACCGAGCGCATCGCCACACGAGCGGCGAGGTCCAGCAGACGGCGATCGAAGGCAGGGTCGGACATGCACGATTGTTGGTCGCGCTGTCGCAACTCTTCTGCGAGCCGGGGCGTCCTCGCCCCGGCTCGCTCTCTGAGCACCGCGAGTGTCACGCTCTTCGGATCATCGCATCCCGATCCTGCCGCGTCAGCACAGCATTCGCATCGCCCAGCCACCGCCGCGCGTCGAGCCGGTACCCCGCCGTCGGTTTCAACTCGGGCATCTTCCCCTGCCAATACAGATTGAACCGGTGCATGGCCAACTCCCGGACGATCTTGGCGATCATCGACGCCAGAGCAACCGGCAGGTGCGCGTCCTCCGCCTCGGGCTGGAAACTGATCCGCAGCACCCCGCAGGGCAGCAGCTCCGGCCGCGGCGGCGTCAGGTCGTACCGAGACCGCTGCGATCCCTGCTCCACAATGCGGCAGTCCCACCCCGGCAGCAACTGCTGCAGCACCGGCGCGTACGAATCCCGCCCGCCCAACTTGTCGCACACCACACGGATCGCCGCATCCGGGTTCTCGTGGGCAAGGGTTAGCGCGAGCGTCAAGTGATCCGCCAACGCCGCGATGCTCACGTCCGCCTTGTTCCCCGTGCGGTCGATAATCGCGTTGAACTCCCGCTCGGCCACCACGCGGCATCGCATCGCCAGAAGCGACACACCCGCGTCCGCCATCGCCCCGCTCACCAGATTCGCCGCGATCGCGTGCAGCGACGGGTTCGCCGACAGCGGCAGCGTCACCGCCTTGCCTGTTCGATACCACGGCGTGTCGTCCAGTTCCGCGTGCAGGAGCTCGAACAGAATCTCGTCCGAATCGACCGGCACTTCCGCCAGTCGGGCCGCGAACGCCAGCACCCCGCGCTCCATGTGCGTCAACGGATGCCGCTTCGCCGACGAGTTTGCCAGTTTCAACGCCTTGGAGTCCGCCACCGCCACCCGTCCGGCGGCGTCCCGCGGTTCCTTGCACACGCCCCGCGA
The DNA here is from genome assembly GCA_947459215.1 of Phycisphaerales bacterium. Classification (GTDB taxonomy): domain Bacteria; phylum Planctomycetota; class Phycisphaerae; order Phycisphaerales; family UBA1924; genus JAFEBO01. The sequence continues at coordinate 41,160 of CANHCQ010000005.1, read as the reverse complement.
CAAGAGCTTCCACAAGTCCGGCCGCGGCTCCCCCTCGGCCCACTCCTCCACCCGAAACGCACTCAGCCCGACGCACAGCGGCCCGAGCAACGGCCCGAGCCCAGCCTCGTCAATCCCAACAACAACCAGCGGCATGCCGGCATTCTAACGAACCCTCCGCGCAAACGGAGGGCCGCTACGACATTCATTCTGCCTCAATGCCTCCCCCACTCCGTCTCTTCGTCTCTCCGTCTCTTCCGCTCCCCACCCCAAAAACCGACAAGGCCCGGTGAACCGGGCCTCGTCGAAAGTGCGGCTGAGAGGAGTCGAACCTCCACGGGTGTGACCCCACTAGAACCTGAATCTAGCGCGTCTGCCAATTCCGCCACAGCCGCAGCGGGTCGAAAGGATATGCGTCATCTGTGCCACAGACAATCGCTCCGTGCCACCCTTGCGACGCTGGACGAGCCCCGATCATGTGCGAGTGGATCTGAGGCTCCGTGAGCAGGAAGTCTTCCGAAACCCGACGCTCATGCTGCGGGCTCGTCAGGGGTGAACGGCTTCGCCATCCTCCGCTCACCCCGCCTTCGTCGGCGAGTAGAACGGCATCTTCACGATCTTGCCCTCGAACATCGAGCCCTCACGTCCCGTGTCCACCTGCACCGGCGTGCCCAGCGCCGTCATGCCGGCATCGACGAACGCCATCGCGATCGGGTAACCCAGCGTCGGGCTGACGCAGCCGCTCGAGACCGTGCCGATGGGCTTACCGCCCGACAGCACCGTCATGCCCTGGCGTGCCGCACGCTTGCCTTCGAGCTGCAGGCCGACGAGCTTCTTTTGGATGCCCGCCTTCTGGGCGGCCTCGAGTGCGTCCTGTCCGACGAAGCGCTCGCCGCGGTCTTGGGTGTGCTTGTCCATCGAAATCGCAAAGTCCACGCCGCACGACAGGGCGTTGATCTCCTCGCCCAGCTCGTGCCCATAGAGCGGCATGCCCGCCTCGATGCGCAGCGTGTCGCGTGCACCCAGCCCCGCGGGCTTGATCACCGCGTTTGGCGAATCGGTGTCGATGTCCTTCAGGATCAGTTTCATCGCCATACCCAGCATGCCCGCAGGCAGAATCGCCTCGACGCCGTCCTCACCCGTGTACCCCGTGCGGCTGACGATCACCTTCATGATCATCAGGTTCTTCACCGCAAAGCGATACCGCTTCAGGTTCGGGATCTCGCTGCTGAACTTGCGGATCATGTCGATGACCTTGGGCCCCTGCAGCGCCACCATCGCGGTGCTCAGCGTCTGATCGTCGATCTTCAGTTGCATTTCCCCCGCCGCTTTCACCTTCTCAAAGTGCGGCAGGAGCTTCTCGCGATTGCTCGCGTTCACCACGAGCAGGAAGTCGTCCTCGTCCATGCGGTACACGATGATGTCGTCGTGCACGCCGCCCTTCTCGTTGCAGACGAGGCTGTAGCGACACTGCCCTGCCTGCATGTCGCTGATCCGCCGCGTGCACAGCCGCTCCAAGAACCGCCGCGCATGACGCCCCTGCACCTTCACGCGTCCCATGTGCGAAACATCGAACAACCCGCCGCTCTTGCGCACCTGATGGTGCTCTTCGAGGATCCCGGTGTAGAACATCGGCATGTCCCAGCCGGCGAAATCCACCATCTTGGCCTTGCGATCGAGGTGATACCCGTGAAGCGGCGTCTTGTGCACGAAGAAACTCCCAACTGCGTGAGCAAAAGGCAAGTGCGTGAGCAAAAGGAACGAACGCAAGCCTACGCGCGTGAGCCGTCCTGCATCGACCGCGCGACTCGCGACACCGGGCCGCATTTTCACTTGTCGCCACTCCCACCGACAGGCGGAAACGGGCCGAGACAGGGGCGATCCCACGCCACGCCGACGGCCCGGGTTACCGCTGAATCCCAAACCCCCGCTCCCCATCCACCACTGCCATCCCCGCCCGCACCTCCGACACGATGTGCCGCGCCAGCCGCTCCCCCACTTCCCGCAAGAACGCCTCCACCGCCGTCGGCGAACCCTGCGCCTCCAGCGTCACATTCCCGTCTGCCTCGTTCCGAACCCAGCCCGTGATCGGGTCCGCCGAGTCCGCCACCGTCTGCGCGATCCACACGCACGTGGCCCGGAATCCGACCCCCTGGACCCGGCCGGAGTACCGCACCTGAACCCGAATCACTGGTTGCCGCGGCCTTGACATGCCGTATTGTCGCCTGCCTCTCGCCCGCCCGCTTTCCGCACGGAAAGGAGCCTCCGGCCCGCGAGCGAATAATGCACTCCGGAGGATCCGTGGCCAAGGGCTTGTACCAAGACAACGACGATGTCCAACGCGTCCGCGACGCCGTCAGCATCGAGCGGATCATCGCCGAGCACGTCACGCTCAAGCCCAAGGGCCGTGAGTTCGCCGGCCTCTGCCCCTTCCACGACGACCACAACCCCTCCATGGCCGTCGTCCCTCGCAAACAGATATTCCACTGCTTCGTCTGCGGCACCGGCGGCGACGTCTTCAGCTTCGTCCAGAAGTTCCACAAAATGGACTTCCGTGAAGCCCTCGAGTACCTCGCCCAGCGCGGCGGCATCGAGCTCAAGCCACGCAAGGCCCCCGCCCCCGGCGAAGAAACCGCCACCACACGCACAAAGCTCATCGAGGCCAACGCCACCGCCGCTGAGTTCTTCAAGACCATCTATCGGCACCCCGACCACGGCTCCACCGCCCGCGCCGTCGTCGCCAAACGCGGCATCAGCAATGAGATGGTCGAGCGCTTCCAGATCGGTGCCGCCCCCGATCGCATGGACGGCCTGCTCCTCACCCTCTCGCGCATGGGCCTCGATTCCCGCGTGTTCGTCGAGGCCGGGCTCCTCCGCGACCGCGAAGGCCGCGTCTACGACACCTTCCGCCACCGACTGATGTTCCCGATCACCGACCAGATCGGCCGCTTCATCGCCTTCGGCGGCCGCAAGATGCGCGACGAGGACGAGCCCAAGTACCTCAACAGCCCCGAGAGCCGCGTCTTCAACAAGTCCGCCACGCTCTTTGGCCTCGCCCAGGCCGCCAAGGCGATCCAGGTCGCCCGCACCGCGGTCATCACCGAGGGCTACACCGACACAATCGCCTGCCACCAGGCCGGGTTGGAGAACGTCGTCGCCACCCTCGGCACCGCCCTCACCCGCGAGCACGCCGTCATCCTTCGGCGTCTTTGCGACCGCGTTGTTCTGCTCTTCGACGGCGACGACGCCGGCCAGCGCGCCGCCGACCGCGCCGCCGAGATCTTCTTCGCCGAGCCTCTCGACGTCGTCGTCGCCACGCTCGACAAATTCACCGATGCCAAGGACCCCGACGAGTTGCTCAAGCGCGATGGCGGCCTCGAAGTCCTGAGCCAGGCGCTCGCCGCGGGCGTGGACGTGCTCCGCTATCGCTTTCATCGCGTTGCAGCGTCCATCGAAGGCAAGGGCATCTCGGCGCGGAGCAAGGCAGTCGAAGCCGAGGTTGCGCAGCTCGCAGAGCTTGGCCTCAAGAACGTCGAACCTGTCCGTCGCCGCATGATCATCAAGGAAGTTGCCAAGATCGCAGGCGTCGGTGAGGAGATCGTTGCCCGGGCAGTGCCCGCCGCACGCAGTGTCGCTCGAGCCAGCAGCGCCGCCGATCAAGCTCCCACCGAGGCCGAACGTCTCACCCGCGGGCGACTCACCTCTGCCGAGGCCCTCCTCGGCTGCATGCTCTGCGACGCGTCGTTGCTCAGCACCCTTAACGATGCCGATCGCAGGCACGTCGCCGCGGATCGGTTCGACTCCGATGTTCTCACCCTGATTCGTGAAACGCTCGATAGCCTGCGGCCGGGCGATGCATCCCTCTCCGGCGTGCTCGCCGCAATCCAGGACACCGAAGCCAAGTCTGCCGCCACCATCCTTGCCGACCGCACCAGCCGGATGACCGAGGAATCCAGCGAACGCCTGCACGCCCACTGGAACGACACCCTTCAGCGAGCCCGCATCGAAGCCATCGCCACCAACGAATCGCCCCTTGTGAACGAGAACGATTCGGCCTCCCGCATCGCCGAACTCATCCGTCGCCGCGGCGCTCCGATTCAGGAACTCGGCGGCAACAAGCGAACCTTTCCACGCCCGAACTGATCAACACCCGCCCCACTTCCCGAGGCGGCGTGAAGGAGCACAGACGTCCTGCGAGGCAGTCTCGAAGGCATGTGTTCGTGGCGAGATCGCGATGCAAAACGCCGCGATCCATCGCACATGCACGACCCGGGCAGTCGAATTCCGTCCGAGCCGCCATGCCGTGCGGTCCAGCCCCGGATATCCCGGTATCGCTCTCCGGCCAACGCAGCCGCGGTGTACCCTTCCACCTCTCGCTTCCGGGGTCTCATGGAAGCGACTTTCCCCGACCGTGAGGAGCGCGAGATTTGATCGCCGAACTGAATCCTGCATTGGGCGAACTCCTGGAAGTCGGCCGCCGCCGCGGCTGGCTCAGCTATGAAGAGCTGAACAACACCCTGCCCGACGAGATGGTCGATCCCGAGCGTCTCGACGAACTCCTCGTGCTCATCGATCGTCTCGGCATCGAGCTGGTCGACGAACTCGAGTTCAAGGCTCGCCGCTTCCGTTCCGGAAAGTCGCAGACGCAGTCGCACGCCAAGTCCGGTCCCCTGCCCAAGCCCTTCCGCGCCATGTCCGTCGCCGGCGGAGAACGCGAAGCCGAGGCAGCCGAGCTCCGCCAGCAGCTCCACCTTCCCGACGGGACGCCCGCAGCACCCGGCGAGACCAAGCCTGGCGACCTGCAGGGCAAGGCTGGCGCCGCCGAGACCAACGAAGAGATTGAGCCGCAGGCACAGGAAGAAGAAGACGACCGGGACCTCGACGACGCCCCGCTCCTCGAGCCCGGCGCCCGTCGTATAGACGACCCCGTCCGCATGTACCTCTCGCAGATGGGCACGATCCCGCTGCTCACCCGCGAGGAGGAGATCCGCCTTGCCAAGAAGATCGAGACCACCCGGATGATCTTCCGTCGTCGCTGCCTCGAGAGCGACTACGTGGTGCAGCAGGCGGTTGAGACGCTCCGGCTTGTCCACACCGGCGATCTGCCTTTCGACCGCACCATGCGGATCAGCACCGCCGAAGACAACGCCAAGGAGAAGATCGCCAAGCGCATCCCCTTCAACCTGCGCACGATCGAGAAGCTGCTCGAGAGCAACCGGGCCGACTGGGAAATGCTGCAGCAGGCCCGCAAGACCAACGACGAGGAATCGATCAAGCAACTCCGATCGCGACTGGCCGTCCGCCGTCGCCGCATGGCCGCCCTTACCGAAGAGTGCTGCCTCCGCACCGGTCGCATCATCCCGCTCTCACGCAAGCTCCGCTCCATCGCGAACAAGATGCACGAGCTTGAGGCCGACCTCCGCCTCGCTGCCAAGCACCCCAAGAAGTTCGAGCCCGACGACGTCCTGGTCATCAACGAGGAACTCGAGGGCCTCCGCTCGCTTGTCCGCGAAGAGGGCAACGAACTGACGAAGCGCGTCCGCGCGATCAAGACCGTCTTCTGGGAGTACGAGCAGGCCAAACGCGACCTCTCCGGCGGCAACCTCCGCCTCGTCGTTTCCATCGCCAAAAAGTACCGCAACCGGGGTTTGCCCTTCCTCGACATCATCCAGGAAGGCAACACCGGCCTCATGCGCGCCGTCGACAAGTACGAGTACAAGCGCGGCTACAAGTTCAGCACCTACGCCACCTGGTGGATCCGCCAGGCCATCACCCGCGCCATCGCCGATCACGCCCGGACCATCCGCATCCCGGTCCACATGATCGAGACGATGACCAAGCTCCGCAACATCCAGAAGATGGCACTGCAGGAGACCGGTCGCGAGCCCACCATCGACGAGCTCTCCGAGAAGCTCAGCATCTCCGCGAGCGAAGTTCGCCGCGTGATGAAGATCAGCCGCCATCCCGTCAGCCTCGACAAGCCTGTCGGCGAGAGCGAGGACAGCTACTTCGGTGACTTCATCGAGGATGAACGCCAGAACGCTCCCAGCGAGGCCGCCGCCCACGACATGCTCAAGGCACGCATCGAGAGCGTGCTCAAGACCCTCACCTACCGCGAGCGCGAGATCATCAAGCTCCGCTACGGCATCGGCGACGGCTACACCTACACCCTCGAAGAAGTCGGCCGCATCTTCAAGGTCACCCGCGAACGCGTCCGCCAGGTCGAGGCCAAGGCCATCCGCAAGCTCCAGCACCCCGTCCGCGCCCGCAAGCTCCAAGGCTTCGTCGACGGCAGCATCTACAAGGAAGTCCGCGCCGAGATGTCCGCCGCGTCCAACCTCGTCGAGCGCGAGCAGCTCATCAACCGCGTCGGCGAGATCGGTTCCGACATCGGCGACATCGACGACTCCGCCGAGGGAGTGGAACGCGCCACGCAGGAAGCCCGCGAGGAAGCCGCGGAACTCGAGCGCGAGGCCCCCGACGCGATCGAACCTCCTGGTGCCTTCGAGGATGACGAGGCGAGCGACTCGTTCTAGTGCAGAGTCCGCAGGCGGCTCTGTTGTGCCTAGTCCTTCGCCCCGTTCTGGCCCCAGTGGCTGGGAGAGGTGCGTTTCGCAAACTGCAGCACGTGGGCAGACGACGGCCCACTGATGTCCGGGCAACGCGGACTCACCTACAGAAGATCCGCTGCGATTGCGGATACACCTCTCCGCCAGTTGCGACGATCGATGCCACCCCCCCCACCAACCCCAACAACCCCACCGCACCCTCCGCCCGTCGTGTTTTCCGTGCGACCGGCTTGATATCCGCCGCCGAAGCGGTATCGTCTGCCCGTCGGCGATCGCCGATGATCTCCCTGGGGAGTAGCCACCCGCCTGACCGCGGGAGCGTCCGGGCGTCAGCACGAGGCCGCGTCGGGTGAACAGCCGACGAATACCCTCCGCCCAACGCGTGCGTCCAACCGCATTGTGCAAGACCACGGATCTGGAATGCCGAAGATTCGGCCCGCCGGTGGTTTGCTTGCTCGAAAGGCTCTCCCGATGCTCGATTCCATTCTCACGCTCCTTGCCACGACCGACGTTCCCGCCGCGGCCAACGCCGTGACCGCCGTCGCCAACGACGCCGCGAACGCCGTCGCGCCCGCCGCGTCCAGCGTCAAGATCTGGGCCTATGTCGCCTTCATCGGCCTCGTGGTTTTCTTCCTCGCCCTCGACCTGGGCGTCTTCCATCGAGAGGCCCACGAGGTCTCCATGAAGGAAGCCGCCACCTGGTCGGTCATCTGGCTCTCCTGCGGCATCGCCTTCGCCGGATTCGTCTACTGGGCCTATGACGCCAAGTGGTTGGGCCTGGGCGACGCCAACACACCCCGCTACAACTCCTCCGAGGCCATCGCCGCCGGCGGGGCCATCATCACTAGCGGCGTCGTCAGCGGCGTCGATGCTGCCAAGCAGTACCTCGTCGGCTACGTCGTCGAGAAGTCCCTGGCGATGGACAACATTTTCGTCATCGCCCTCATCTTCTCCTTCTTCGCCATTCCCGCCAAGTACCAGCACCGCGTTCTGTTCTGGGGCATCATCGGCGCGCTCATCATGCGCGGCGGCATGATCTTCCTCGGGGCCGAACTGATCATGAACTATCAGTGGATCCTGATCATCTTCGGCGGCTTCCTTATCCTCACCGCCCTCAAGATGGCCATCATCAAGGGCAATGACGACCCGAGCCAAAACGTCGTCGTCAAGGTCATCAAGAAGTTCTATCCCGTCACCGAGTTCTTCGACGGGCAGCGCTTCTTCACCAAGCGAACCCTGAAGCCCACCTATTCCCGCGATCCCAAGACGGGCAAGGAAGTGATGGATCCGCCGCCCGCCGGATCGCTTTCGGCCAAGTGGTCTATCACCCCTCTGTTCCTGGCTCTCATCCTGGTCGAGATCACCGACCTCGTGTTCGCGGTCGACTCCATCCCCGCGATCTTCGCCATCACCCCCGATCCGTTCATCGTCTTCACGAGCAACATCTTCGCGATTCTGGGCCTCCGAGCGCTCTACTTCTGCCTCGCCGCCCTCATCATGAAGTTCCGCTTCCTCAAGCCCGCGCTCATCCTCATCCTGGCCTTCGTCGGCGTGAAGCTGCTGCTGCTCTCAGTCCCGCCGTATCTCAGCGTGATCGGCCTGGAGAACGGCAAGCCGATCAAGATCGACACGACCGTGTCGCTCATCGCCGTCGTCGGCACACTCGCCGCGGCAACCGTTCTGTCGATTCTCCTCCCGTCGAAGCAGCAGGCCAAGGCGTAAAGACAGCATCCGAGCGGTGTGCTCGCGCCTCCCCGCCCCGTAAAGCGGGGCGGCGTTTGGGGCAGCCGGACAGCGCCGCCGGTTCGCCTCCTCGTACAAGCATCAGCGGATCAGAAATGCACCGCCGTGCTGCTCTCACGGATGAGCAGCTTCGTCGGAAGCTTCACGCAGTGCGGCTCAGCGTTTGGCTGCTCGATGCGACGCACCAGCGTTCGCACCGCCAGCGCGCCGAGTTCGGCCATTGGCAGCGACACCGTCGAAAGCCGCGGGCGGACCAGCCGTGAGATCTGCGAGTCGTTGAACCCTACCACCCGCAATTGATCCGGCACCAACACCTTGAGATCCGCCGCCGCATGCATGATGCCGCAGGCAATCTTGTCGTTCGCTGCCAGCACTGCACCCGCCAGTTTGCCCTTGCGCGACATGCGGAGCGCCCACTCCTTGCCCCACTCCAGCGAGTAGTCGCCCATCTCGATCTGTCCCGGCGCGGGCGTCACACCCCGCGCCTCGAGCGCCGCGGCGAACGCCTTCGCCCGCTGCTGCGTGTCGAAGTTCGTGGCCGGCCCACCCGCGAAATACAGCGACGAGGGCTCCACCCACCGCAGCAAGTGATCCACCGCCTCGCGCGTTCCCTTCTCGTTGTCCAGCACCACGCTGTCGAGCCCCTGGGCCGACAGGTCGGTGTCCAGAACCACGGTCGGCACGCCCGAAGCGAGCACATCCTCGGTGATCGGATCGTCTTGCTCGGTGATGACCACCAGCAGTGCGTCGATCAGCAGTGAACCGACAATGTGGCTCCGCACCGTCCCGTCGTCGCTCTTGGCGATCGTCGTCATCATCAGGTGGTAACCCAGCCGCGTCGCTTCTTCGTCGGCGCCGTCCAGCAGCCATGACATGAACTCGCCGTGGAAGCGGGGCAAGGCCAGGCCGATGATGTGGCTCTCGCGTGACGAGAACGCCTTGGCCATCGGGTTGGGCACGTAGCCGAGCCGATTGATGACCTCGCGGACCTTGGCCGCCGTCGCGGGCGCGACGGCGGGCGAGTCGTTGATCACGCGGCTGACGGTCGCGATGGAAACACCCGCCGTGGCGGCCACGACGCGGATGGAAACGGCGGAATTGGAATGGTCGTCGGTAGGCACGAGAAACAGCGTAGGGAGTAGGTCCGAGCCCGCGTCGGGAGGGTAGCGGATCTTCATCTCCTGATCATTTTCTTGATGAGCTGGCACTGGCCGGCGTGGTAGACATCATGGGCGGCGATGCCGGTCAGCAGGATCCAGCGCGTGGCTCGCTTGCCGCCCGGGGGGATCTGGTGCAGCGTCGCGGGATCGAGCCGCAGCATGGCTTGCACGACCGCCTTGTGGGTCTCACGCGCGAGCTTGAGATCGGCCTTCCATCGCTTCATCAGTTCCTTCGCCGGCGTCCTGGAATCGGGCGTCCGTGGCCAGTTGCTGGGCGAGCGGGGGAAGGTGTGCGGCTCGGCGACACCGAGACGGACGAGCATGGTGTATTTCCAGTATGTCGTGTGCAGCAGCAGATCCCAGAGACAGTGCTTGCTCCCCCTGGGCTTGCGGAGCGCTTCCGCGGGCGTGACGCCCCGGAGCGAGCCGATCAGCGTGGGGCCGTGCCAGCCGGTGCCGTTGAAGCAGGTGTCGAGCTGGAATCGCAGGGCTTCGAGGAGTTCCATGGCATGAGCCTACCGGAGGGGACAACCGTGAGTCGCCGGGAACAGTCGTCGCGAACCGACGACGGCACCGAGATCGCGCAGCAGGAGCCCTTCGATAGGCTGGACCACATGCTCCGCGCGGATTGTCTCAAAGCGATCCTTGATGCCGTCGTATCCGCGTTCGTCGTGGTATTCGACTTCGACGGCGAGGTCCCACGGGCCGTCGTCTGTGCGGGTGTCGAGCAGCCGATAGGACCGCATAAGCCCTTCACGGACCGCACGCTCGTCCATGGCGAACCAGTTCGCGATGATGAACGCACGAAGGGCGTCGCGTTTGCCGGGTTTGGCCTTCAGGAAGGTCCATTCGACGGCGCGAGACGGAGCGGCGGGGTCGTGGGCTTGCCCGGTGCGGCAGCCGGCGAGCGACGCCGCGAGCACACAAACCACGATCATCAGACGGATCAGTGCCACGTGCGGACTCCTGGGGTTGTGATGATCAGACGTTCGGCGGCGTGATTGGTTCTGCGGTGTTGCGGAGCGCATGGAGATGTTCTCGCAACGCGAAGGGCTGCGGTGTGATGCGTCGAGCTCGCGTTGCAGGTCAGGCGGACGGGCGCGGGGGAGCGGGGACGGGCATTACGAAGCGTGGCATGACGGGAGCTGCACGCTCACGCCGGGTTGTGGAGGCGGTGGGCGGTGGGTTGTCGAGGGTCTGGAGTGCTGTGGGGGCGGGGGTGGCCGCACGCTTGCGCGTGGGGTTTGGCTGGGTAGGCGGTGCTGCGGCGGTGGTGGACTGGACCGCGTGGGTGTTCAGGTGAGTCTCGTTCCCCTCAGTTGCTCGACATGTGGCTTGGCCTGTGGCCAAGCGGTCCTCTCCCCGCGGGGCGGGGAGAGGAGGCGCGGGCGGCGCGTAGGCACGCAGGGGGCGGGGGGTGAAGTGGGCGAGGCGGAGGAGGAGTTGGCCGTTGCGTCTGGCGGTGTCTTTGGCGCGTTCGACGAACTCGAGGGCTTGCATGCTCTTGGGGTTGATGGGGACGTTGCGGCAGGTGTGGGCGAAGTCCTCGAGCGAGTACTTCATCGCATCGATGACGCGGGGGAGCTGGGCGATGGCAATCGCGCGGATGTGGATGGCTTGGGCGAGTTCGGTGTGGGCGAGGAGGAGGAGGCCGCGGTCGGAGGTGAGGAAGGCGCAGAGGGCGGGGAGCGTCACCTGGAACTCGTCGGCGCACATCTCGAGGGTGAAGTCGGGGCGCTGGAGGATCTCGAGCACCGCGGGGAGCTTCTCGTCGGGTGGGTCAAATGTGGTGCGCGGTTCGATGCGGATTCCCCCAGCGGCTCGCCCGATTTCACGGTCGGGTGAGCGGCGCGGGGAGTTTCGCAGGTTGATGGGGGTGATTCAAGGGGGAAGAGACGGAGAGACGTAGAGACGAAGAGACGGAGTGGAAAGGCCTGAGGAGTCTGAGGTTACGCGGCGACATTCAGAGATGGACGAGCGACGCAACGACGGAGGTGTGCGCGCAACGACGGCGGTGTGCGCGGGAGCGGCACCAACCTCGGCCCACACACAAACGCTTGGCCGGGCCACCCGCTCGTGGCTCGGCACGCGTGGTGCGACCCGGGATCCGTTGCTTAAAGCACCGCTCGGTCAACGCAGCGAGCGGCGGCGCACCGGTGGTCCCACCTGCCGATGAGGCCATGATCATGTTCCGGCGTGCATACAAGCGGCGGGGCCCTGCCACATGCCCGCACGGCTGGCGAGCCGCCATGTAAAAACCCGCCTTGCGGCGGGCTTGTATGAACCATTCAGCAATGTCGCGAGTTCACATTTAGCGGCGGCGTCGCGCGACCAGCACTCCGCCAATGGCGAGCATCGCAACGCTGCCCGGGGCGGGAATCTGCACGGTCAGGCTGATGTCATCCAGGAACGTGGTCCGATCATCCACGCCGGTGATGTTGCCGTTGCTGTCATAAATGTACGGGCTGAGGCTGTTGAAGCTCAGCGTGTACGACATGCCAGCGACCAGCGTGAAGCCCGTGCCACTCTTGGCGAACCAAGTGCTCTTGCCCTCGGTCGTCCACCAGCCGGATCCGGAACCCGAATACGAGTTGCCACCGGCCACTTCGCTGATGTAGTTGCCGATTGTCTGAACGTTGCCCAGCGAATCGGTAATCGTCACACTGTAATCGTTCGGACGGCCGAACCAATCGTGCTCGCGCCACGAAGCACGGTTGGCGTCGTACCACGACAGCGTTCCAACGCCGCTATCCGCGGCGGTGAAGGTCTGCGACATCGTCTGGCGGTCCTTGATGATGCCGAACACATCACCCGTGTGGGCCCACTTCCAGCCGGCGGCAAAGTCTTCGGTGCGTGCGATCGCACCACCGACCCATGCGCCCGAGAAGTTACCCTGCCACGAACTCCAGCCCCAGTCCGAACCGCCCCAGCTGGCGCCCCACTTCTCGCCGTTCGGCTGAAGCACGTAGGGGTTGTTCTGGAGAACTGCCTGATTCTCAAAGCTGCCGTCGATGATCGAGGCAGAAGCCAAGGTCCCGGCCGCGGCAACGCCAGCAGCAAACGCCCACAACGTACGATTCATCTCTTTATCTCCCAGAAGGGCCAAAGCCCACTGCTGTATCCCTACAAAATACAAACACGTGAATTGGCAACCAGCATTTTAGCGGATTCTCACAATCGGAGCAAACGGCATCTCCGAAAGAACACCGCTTTATTGACAACACTTTCATGCTTGCAGCGTCACGTCCGCATGTTTACCCGATCGACGACGTCCCGTAATCAAGACTCCCGCACCGCCAAGGCAGAACGCGCCGGGAGACGGAATCAATTCAACAGTCGCCGTGTACGCCGTGGAGTCGTAGATGTTGTAGCCCACGTAGGACGCCTGGGCCCCGTAGGCGAAACCGCGGGCACCGTTGGGATCGATCGCGAAGTCGATGCTCTGTCCGGCGGAAAGCGCCAACGTGGTGGTCACCGTTCGATATTGAAAGGACTGAGCCGACGTCGCTTGATCCCAGGTTTGAAGGTCCGCGAAGGTGCCGTTCAACCACATCCGAACGCCGTCTCGCCGATAGTCTGGATAACCACTGACAACGTACGGGTTGTTTCCCGGATCAGTGAGTTTGGCCTGAAACGTCGCCACGTACGTGCCAGCGGTCGGCGCGGTGAAGCGAAGGTTGGCGAGCACGCCGGTGAAATACCCGCCGGAGTGCATGTAGGATGCCCCGACGGAAGCTCCGCCGGTCGTCGAAAACAATCCGCCGCTAAGCGTGCCCTGCGCAAAGACGCCTCCGACGCCGGAAAGCTGTCCGTACTGCCACAAGCCGTTGGTGCCGCCTTGTGTCGCGTTGAAATCGGACGCCGCGCTGTAGATCACGCTGGCTCCCGCGCCGGAGGCGACCCACATGCCTGCCGCGACGGACGCGATCATCTGAATGCTTCGCATTGCTCCCACATGCACCTCCACATCCCGACCAACGGCATGAATCCGTCCACAGTGGGCTCCGGTTGCTCGTGCCGTTCCTTGAAAACATGCCATATCTCAGGAATGTTGCCGTTGTTTCGGTGGCATTGACGACCAGAGCCTCACTTCAGCCCTGCATAAACGGAAAAGGCCGCGAGATTGCCCGACGCATGACATTCTCGGTCCGGTGCTTCGGGTGACGAAGCGGAGTTCTTCCCGAACTTCGTGGCGAATGATCGGATGTTGGTTGCAACGACCTTGGCCTGATCGGACGCCGAGTTCGTGCTTTGGCGAGCACGGACATGCGGGGTGGATAGGATGCGAATGCGAGGCCGACGACGATAAGCCCTTCGAAGTCGCGGGGAATTGTGGCACATCACAGCGTGGTCGGGCCAGATGCCTCCCGGCAGCGAGAAGGGGCACCTTCCAATAATCCACGATGCGATCGGGACCTCTTGCTCTGCCAGTACTTGCCGTTGGCGCGATCGCAATCATCTTCTTCGCTATCTCGCTTGCGCGTCGAACGGACGTTTCAACCGGCTTGCCGCCGAGTGCTTCTGTTCTGGCGCTGGAATCGCTTCGCTTGCTCGACATCAGATTGTCGCGAGCACAAGAGGCGGGCGTTCCAACGAACGTGCTCGAGCGGTGGTCGCATGCACGCAAAGCGATGGAGGAGTCCAACGCTGAAGGTGTCTTTCTCTTCTGTGAGGCTCGCGTTTCGCGGCGCCAGAAAGATCCGTGGCCATGCCTGTACGCTACATGGTGGGATGGTCTGGCGGGATTCGAGTTGCCGCAGCTGTCGTTCCGCGATGCAACGGGAAAGTCGATTGGTCGCGTCGAATTCCACGCTAAGCACACGTTCTCGCCGACTCAGAACCCGTCGCTGGACCGAGGCGTCCTGCTGGCAATCGTGAGAAACGGAGAGTCCGTCACCGTGCCGACCGATGATCCGGTTTTCAGCGGCGTGCTGTACCTTTCGGCTGATATCGCGGAACTGCGCGAGATCGAGATCCGGAGCTCGGGACGATCGACGGTGTGCAGAGTGTCGCACGATTCGTAAGTGCAGAATCCAAGCGGTACGCCCTAGCTGACGTGTGCCGACTGTTGCCGATCGGCAGGATAAATCTTGCACCCCGATGGGGTGCGGAGGTAGGGAGGCGCTTCTCCGGGGGTGCCGCTGGCGCGGCCACCCCCGGCTTTGTTCTTGCAGCCCGTTGGGCTGCTCGGCGGCGTGGCGTCGCTCGCTTGCAGAAGACGAGTTATCCCCTCGCCGGACCCAGCAACTGTTCTGCGTCTTGCAGCAGCTTGACGATTTCGGCAAGGGCGAGAGCCGCGGTGGCACCGTCGACAACTCGGTGGTCGCAGGCGAGGCTGAGGGGGAGCAGTTTGCCGACGCCGATCATGCCGTGGCGGACGACGACGCCGTCTTTGGCGCGGCCGACGGCGAGGATGCCGACTTCGGGGTAGTTGATCACCGGGGTGGCGAAGCGGCCGGCGTGGCTGCCGACGTTGCTGATGGTGAAGGTGCTGCCCATGAGGTTTTCGCGGGCGATGGTGCGGTTGCGGGCGCTCTCGGCGGTTTGGGTAATGGCGCGGCCGATCTCGAGGACGCCCAGGCGGTCGGCGTCGCGGACGACGGGGACCATGAGGCCGCTGTCGGTGTCGGTGGCGATGCCGAGGTGGACGCTGCGATGCTGGATGATGAAGGCGTCGGCGGCGGGGTTCTGCGGGTCTTCCTCAACCGTCGCGTTGAGGGCGCGGAACTGGGATTGGTTGAGGACGCGGGCGACGGCGGCGGCGACGAAGGGGAGGAAGGAGACCTTCTCGCCGCTGGCGGCGGCGAGCTTCTTGCGGAGGGATTCGAGGGCGGTGACGTCGGCTTCATCCATGACGGTGAAGTGGACGGCCTGGTTGATGGACTGGCGGAGGCGGTTCGCAATGGTGCGACGCACGCCGCGGAAGGGGATGCGGATGTCGGCGTCGGGCGCGGAGGTGTCGTACTGGCACGCGGGTGCGGCTTGGCGCGGGGCTGGTGCAGGAGCGGGCGCCGCCGGGCGCGGAGCGGGCGAGGGAGGGATGAACGACGGGGCGGCGTTGCGGCCGGGGGCTGAGGGCGCCGCGGTGGTCAAGGCAGAAGGCGAACCCTTCCCCCTGCCCCCTCCCTCGGGGAGGGGGGGAGTGCTGGTGGCGTTGCGGACGTCCTTTTCGGTGACGCGGCCGCCGATGCCGGTGCCGGTGACGGAGTCGATGTCGAGGCCGAGGTCGCGTGCGAGGCGGCGGACGGCGGGAGTTGCGAGGGCCTTGCCGGGGGCGGCGGACATGCCGGCGAGCTCGCCGCCCATCTTGCCGACGACGGTGCCGGCGTCTTCGCGTTCAGCGGCGGGTTCGGGGGCGTCGATGACGGCGGTGGCGACGGCGTGGGTTTCGGTGGCGTGCGCCGAACCGGCGTAGGCGGCCTTGGTCGCGGCGGCGGCGGATGAGCCGCTGGCTTGATAGGTGACTAGGACGTTGCCGACCTTCAGAATCTCGCCTTCGTTGCCGTTGAGGGAGGCGATGGTGCCGGCGCGGGGCGAGGGGACTTCGACGAGGGCCTTGTCGGTTTCCATCTCGGCGAGGATGTCGTGCTCGGCGACGGTGTCACCGACCTTGACGCGCCACTTGATGAGCTCGGCTTCGTGGACGCCCTCGCCGAGGTCGGGGAGGATGAATTCGTCGGGGTTGGTGGACTTGTGGTGGGCCATGGGGAGGACTCGGGAAAAGCTCAAAGCAGCAAAGCTCAGAGCAGCAAATCAAGGCAGGGGAACGAGAAGATACAGAGTTTCGCGTTTCGTCAATTCTATTTGAGCTTTGCGCTTTGTCGCTTTGAGCTTTAGTACGCGAGCGTTTGCGTGACGCTCTCGCTGATCCGCTTGGAGTCGGGCAGGTATTCGAGTTCGAGCTTGTAGTACGGCATCACCGTGTCGAAGCCGGCGACGCGTTGGACGGGGGCTTTGAGGTGGAGGAAGCAGTGTTCCTGGATGATGGCGGAGAGCTCGGCGCCGAAGCCGCAGGTCTTGGGGGCTTCGTGGACGATCACGCAGCGGCCGGTTTTCTGGACGGACTGGATGATGGTGTCGGTGTCGATGGGGTAGATGGTGCGGAGGTCGATGAGCTCGATGGAGACGTCCTCGGGCATTTTGTCGATGGCGGCGAGGCACTCAAAGACGCTGGCGCCCCAGGTGACGATGGTCAGGTCGGTGCCTTCGCTGACGACCTTGGCCTGGCCGATCGGGATGGTGTAGTCGCCTTCGGGCACTTCCTCGCGGAAGGAGCGGTAGACGCGCTTGGGCTCGAAGAAGACGACGGGGTCGGGGTCGCGGATGGCGGAGAGGAGCAGGCCCTTGGCGTCGTAGGGCGTGCTGGGCATGACGACCTTGAGGCCGGGGGTGTGGGCGTAGATGGCCTCGGGTGAGTCGGAGTGAAGCTCGGGGGCGTGGATGCCGCCGCCGACGGGGACGCGGACGGTGAGCGGCACCGTGACCGCGCCGCGGGTGCGGCTGCGGTAGCGGGCGGCGTGGTTGGTGAGCTGGTCGAAGGCGGGGCCGAGGAAGCCTTCGAACTGGATCTCGGGGATGGGGCGCATGCCGGCCATGGCGAGGCCGATGGCGGTGCCCATGATGCCGGACTCGGCGAGGGGCGTGTCGATGACGCGGTCCTTGCCGAAGATCTTCTGGAGGCCTTCGGTGACGCGGAAGACGCCGCCGTTGTGCCCGACGTCCTCGCCGAGGATGACGATGCGGGAGTCGCGGGACATTTCCTGTTCGAGGCCTTCGTTGATGGCGTCAACGAGAGTCAGGCCTTTTTGCTTCATCACATCAGTACGCGGCATGTGTGGTTCCTGTGAGACTCAGCCGGCCTTGCGACGGCGGCCGTTGGACTTTACTGGACGGATAATCGAAATGACGGCGGTGTTGACGTGCGTGACGCGGCCGTCGCCGGAGGCAACGTAGACCCATGTACTCCGCCCGGGTGGAATCAGGATGAAGTCGCGGTGCGGCACAAAGAAGCGTCGCTTATCGACGAGGATGATCTCGAAGGGTTCGAATGGAATCTTGTCGCGGAACTCGCGGATGCCGTCCAAAGTCATTTGTTTGCCCCCTCTGTGCTTGCCGTGAGAATTCGCTGCTGCCAATCGGACATTTCTTTTGCAAGCTCCACAGTCCTTGACCAGGGGTGCTTCCCGACGTGCGGCCAGAGCGTTGCCGAGATCGTGAGCTCGTATGCCCCGAGGTCCCCGAGCCTGATAGTGCGGAGTTCGATCGCCCCTTGGCGGCCATCCAACTGGCTCTTCCGTTCGCCATTCTTGAAACTGGCACGCAGAACTGCATCAGAGTCTGCGTCGTCTGAGGCCACGCTGAATCCGTGTGACTTGAGGTCGGAAAGGATGGGCTCCAGGCGTTTGGTCATTTCGGGAGGATCGCACCATGGGGCGGGCGAGAACACGATCCTGGTCTGCACGACCTGCTGAGCCTCTTCGCCAGCGTGCACCCCAATGAGGAAGGGAGCCAATGCCAATGCTGCAAACAGTCGTCGCATGGCTCATCCTCCTCGTCAAACCGTCTGTTCGGTGGCGCTCAATCCGATCTGATTGGGATCCTGCCCCAAGCTGCTCGTCCGCATCGTCCGCTTCTGCTTCTCGAGTTCGGCGTTGAGGGTCTCGAAGGTGTAGTCGAAGATGTCGTCGGTGCTGGGCTTGGCGATGCCTTCGGCGGTCTTGACGACGTCGGCGACCTTGACCTTGGAGCGTTCCTGGAGGGCCTGCTCCTTGGACTCGTCCCAGAGGTTCTTCTTCTCGAGGTACTTGCGGAGGCGGATGATCGGGTCCTTGGCGATCCAGGCTTCGACTTCCTTGGGGTCGCGGTAGCGGCGGGCGTCGTCGGCGGTGGTGTGATCGGCGAGTCGGTAGGTAACGGCCTCGATGAACGAGGGGCCGCCGCCGGTGCGGGCGCGTTCGATGGCTTCCTTGGAGGCCTTGTAGACCGCGAGCAGGTCGTTGCCGTCGACGAGCACGCAGGGCATGTCGTAGGCGAGGGCCTTCTGCGCGACGGTCTCGGAGTTCATCTGCGTCTCACGCGGGACGCTGATGGCCCACTGGTTGTTCTGACAGATGAACACGCACGGCACCTGGAAGACGCTGGCGAAGTTCATCGCCTCGTGGAAGTCGCCCTCGCTGGTCGCGCCGTCGCCGAAGTAGGTGAGGGCGACTCTCGGCTCCTTGCGCATCTTGAAGGCCCAGGCGATGCCGGTGGCGTGGAGCATCTGGGTGCCGATGGGGATGCAGAGCGGGAGCTGGCACACACCCGGCGGGATCTGGTTGCCGCGTTCGTCGCCCATCCAGTGGAGGAGGACGTAGTGCATCGGCAGGCCGTGCATGAAGAGGGCGGCGTTCTCGCGGTAGCAGGGGACGAGGAAGTCCTGCCCCTTCTTGGCGGCGTACGCGGTGCCGATGGCGGCGGCTTCCTGGCCCTTGTTCTGCGGGTAGGTGCCCATGCGGCCGGAGCGCTGGAGCTTGAAAGCGATCTCGTCGAGCTGGCGGCACTCGACCATGAACTGGTAGAGGGCGAGGATCTCTTGATCCTCGAGCAAGCCGCGGGCGAGAGCGGGATCGACCTCGCCGTGCTCGTCCATGACTTGGATGTACTCGATCTGGGCGGAGTAAGCGGTCTTCTTGGGCATCGGTTCGCTCCTATTACGAGGATAGGAGAGAATCGGGGATCAGGCAGGGTTCTCGGCCGCTCGCGGACTCGCCGCCCCGACGGGCGTCGGCGAAGGCGGCTTCAGAAGCCAAATGCCTGTTACCCCGACGAAAAGAAGACCCGCGTTTCTGAGCAGGCTGTCGAAGAGCGTCGATCCGCCAATGCGGCCGAGGCAACCGCAGGGAGCACGCGAACCGAGGGCGTAGGAAAGGACGAGGTAGCCAGAAAAGAGACCGACGACTGCGAGGGCGGTGAACAGCGCGGCTCGCATGCGGATGCGGAACAGAAGCCACAGCGCCAGCACCGTTTCGGTAGCGAGAACGGTGCGTGCGACGATGAGCGCCGCAGAGGGTGGAACAACCTGCTGATCAGCGATGTTGGCGGCAAACGCGTGAACACCTGGGAGAACACCGGAGGCGGTGACGCGATCGGTTGTCGCCTTGGACGCAACAGCGTAAAGAAAGACGCCTGCGAGCAGCACGCAGATAACCTCGACCATAAGTGTGCGATGGCGATGGTTCATGCACGACGCCAGTACTTGAAGCCAACGAGCAGGAGCGTGAACGCGGTCAGAGAGCCGACAATCCAATACGACCAGCGGGCGCGGGTGGTGTTGCCGGTGAGGTCGCCAGCGATGCGGGCCGCAAGTTCTTTGTCGTTGTACTTCTTCTTGCCGTCGGGGGCGTAGATGTCGCCGTTTGGCTCGCGGCGATCCATTGTGGCCTTGATCTGGCGAGTGGAGAGGGCGTCTTCGACGAGTTGGGGCGAGCGAGAGAACGTCGCTAATACGAACTCTTGCTCAGACCGCCGAGTCTCACTGCCGTTGCTGCGACTCGTTCGCAGCTTTCGTTTCGTCGGAACGCGGACACCGTCTCGATTCTCGTAGTCCGCAAAAAGATACACGACCTCCGCGACGGCCGAAGACTGGCCTTCAGACTTGGTGACACACCGGATTGCTCTCAGATCACCAGCATCGTCCCAAGCTAGAGACCTGCCAAGTACCTCGCTTGAGTAAGTCAAATAGCCGGAAACCGGCTCGATTCCAGATGCGAAGTCCGACTGAGCCCGAAGCAGCGAAATCCATACAGGCAGGTGCGGCCAAGGACACTCCGACGTAACAGTCGGCCAAGAATCTGGCGAAAGCGTCGGAGGTGGAGCCGCCATTAGCTGGTAGCTCCCTGGAATAACGGACACGAACTCCTCAGGTGTCCACCAACTTCCAGAACTCGGGGTGTAGATCGAGGATCCTTTCGAAGCGGCTTCGGAGTACAAGACCGCGTACCGTCCATCAGCCGCCGCAGCACATTCTGTCTGGACACCGTTCGTCTTGTCAATCCAAGTAAACTTGCAGTGTAATAGTTCTTTCACGACGAGATGGCTGTCATCGCCGCTGACGGCTGCGACACAGAATGCCGCAACGTACACCTGAACAAGCACGCCTAAATAGTGCGATTTCATGCCCAGCATGTCCAGACGCAGTCGGGCATGCACGCCTGGATGTTTGCAGTACAAGAAACCGTTGACGGGATGACAGGCGTGCCGTTCACGCATAGTCCCGCGGCATTTCTGGCACCGTTAATGTACTCGCGGCATGTAAAGGCAAGAGCCGGGACGATCGGTCCAGCCGGCTGCAAGGACGTGTAAACACTGGTCGCACCGCAGAGCACGGTCACCGGGCACTCGGCGTACCAAGTACATCCAGTGAACTCTCTTTGATAAGTCGCAACCCATGTCGGTGTATAGCACTGCACAAAGGCAGGCGCTTCGCATCCCGGCGTCGGCATGTGGTCGTCCGCGGCGACCCACGCTCCTCCAGCGACGATCGCGACGGCTGCGCTGCGACGGACAAAGCGTCCCACCAACTGCTTCGTGCTCGACATCGGATGCTCCTTGTTCATTCGTGGCAACTTGGCGAATTGCTCAAGATTCCGTTGCAGCATAACCGACGGGGGGGGTACCCTGTCAACACGGAAATGGAGGGTGTGGGTAACTTTCTCAAGATTGTCGAGCGATGCGAAGGGCCTTCACCATCATCGATCTGCTGATCACGATCTCGATCACCGGGATCGTGATGACGCTCACGCTCCCAGCGATGCAAGCGGCACGCTGGAAGGGACTTGAGATCAAGTGCCTGAGCAACATGCGGCAGACCGGAGTGGTCTTGTTTGCATACGCCACTGCGAATAAGGACCACATCCCCTTTCAGGGATGGGAACCTCGAACGATTCACATACAGGGTCTTCCCCCTATTCGCATGGGGCATCCGACTGGTAACAGCATCATGACTGGGCGTTGGTCGTTTCTGTTCCCAGAAGAGTGGTCGGGACAGGCTCGCTGGAAT
The DNA here is from genome assembly GCA_947459215.1 of Phycisphaerales bacterium. GTDB lineage: Bacteria > Planctomycetota > Phycisphaerae > Phycisphaerales > UBA1924 > JAFEBO01. The sequence goes on along the minus strand of CANHCQ010000005.1, from coordinate 19,669 downwards.
CCCGGACTGCAGTGCCCCAAGCAACCGCGGTATGACCCGGACTCGCCATTCACGACCGGTGCGTTCCGGTGGGAGCATGAGCGTCCGACACCGACGTACGAATTCAGCTTTGCCTTGTACAACCGCGCGGACACGATGGGTGCTGGCAACACGCCTGCGGACTTTCGCATCGGGCCGAACAAGATTTCGGACGCCACGTTTCCCTCTGCGAAGGTGTATCTGTTCGAGTTCCCGGCGTTCTGTATGAGCGACCCCGTGGCACGGTCGCTGGCACTCGACATCGGACGATCCACAACGCCTCGGACTTCGATTATGACGATGGACGGCGCGGTGCGCCGATTCGCAGCCAAGGATGCGATCGACTATCCCGAGCGCGGCGAAACCTATTCCACGGTGAATGGAATCTGGGGCCGTGACATTCCCTGAGCCATGAGCGAGGGCTACCTCGTCCCCGCCCCCACTGTCGGGCTGCCGGGGAACTGCTTGATGCCGTCCTGTTTGAGCGTGCGGCCGGTGCCCTTGGCGATCGGCGATTTCTCGGGGATGGAGTACTCGCTGTTGGGCATGGTGTCGGCGTGCTTGATTGCGGCGGCGGCGGCCTTCAGCATGCTCTGGTCGGCGTTGTCGTAGAGCGAGCGGATGTTCTGGGCGAACTCCTGCTCGACCATGTCGAAGAAGTAGAAGGCGGCGGCCTTATCGCGGTCGAACTCGGCGCCCTCGCCGCCGCGGCGGAGGTCCTGATCGAGCTTGCTGAGCGTGCAGGCGAAGGCGTGGATCCACATCGCGTTGTCGGCGAGGCGGGCCTGGACGCACTGGCGGGTGATGATGGCTTCCTCGTAATGCTTGCTGGCGCGCTTGAACTGGTGGCTGTGCTCGCAGATGAGCCACGCGAGGCGCTCGGCCTGGGCCTGGAGCGAGGCGTGGACCTTGGGCGCGGCGGGACGGTTGCGGCGCACGCCGCCGAAGATCTCGATGCCCAGCGGAATCGCGGCGCGGACGAGCTTGAAGTTGGTGGAGTTCTTGAGGATGCGGCCGATGTTGGCGCCGAGGCCTTCGTCCTTGTTCCAGCCCAGTGCGTTCTTGACGCTGAGCATGTTCTCGGCGAGCTGCTTGCCGCCGTAGGCGAAGATGAAGGACTGCATGACCTCGTTGGCGCCTTCGACGATGAGGTTGATGCGGGAGTCGCGGAAGACGCGCTCTACCTCGTTCTCGGTCATGTAGGACTCGCCGCCCATGATCTGCATGCCGCAGTTGGTGACGCGCCAGCCCATTTCGGAACAGAAGACCTTGCAGATCGCCGTCTCGAGCATGATGTCCTCGTCATGCCGGTCGAGCATGCCGGTGGTCATGTAGAGCACGCTGTCCATGGCGTAGTCGAGGGCGGCCATGGTGGCGAGGTTCTTCTGGACGAGTTCGAAGTCGGAGAGCGGGCGCTGGAACTGGTAGCGGGTGCGGGACCACTTGGTGGCTTGATCGCGGACCTTGCGGGCTCCGCCGAGCATGCCGGCGGAGAGGGTGCAGCGGCCGTAGTTGAGGCAGGTGAGCGCGATGTTGAGGCCGCGGCCTTCCTGACCGAGGAGGTTCCACTTGGGGACCTTGACGTTGTGGAAGCGGATGCGGGCCTGCCAGGTGCCGCGGATGCCGCACTTGCTGCGGTTCTTCTGGTAGATCTCGACGCCTTCCATGTCGGGGTGACAGACGAGGGCGGTGACCTTTTCTTCTTCCTTGCCGGTCTTGGGGTTGGTGATCTTCTGCTTGCACATCACGGTGAAGAGACCGGAGATGGCGCCGCTGGTGGCCCACTTCTTTTCGCCGTTGAGGATGTAGTACTCGCCGTCGGGGGTCTTCTCGCAGCGGGTCTCCTGGCCACCGGCGTCGCAGCCGACGTTGGGCTCGGAGAGGCAGAAGGCGGAGACCCAGTCCTTGGCGAGGTGCGGGAGCCACTTGGCCTTCTGCTCGGTGTTGCCGAAGAGCATGACGGCCTTGCAGCCGATCGACTGGTGGGCGCTGACGAGCACCGCGGTGGAGCCGCAGGAGTGGCCGATGCGCTCGAGGACGCGGTTGTACGAGGTGATGCCGAGCCCGAGGCCGCCGAACTCCTTGGGGATGGTCATGCCCATCACGCCGAGCTCGAAGAGGCGGTCGATGACCCAGCGCGGGATCTCTTGCTCTTGGTCGATGGTGACGGACGGGTGCTCGTTGCGTAGATAGTCGTCGAGGCGAGCGAGGAGCTGATCACACTCGGCGGTTTCCTTCGCGTCCTGCACCGGGTAGGGGAAGACGAGATCGGTGCGGAGGTTGCCCCAGAACATGTTCTTGACGAAGCCGAGCTTGGTGGGCTCGGGGCCGAGCAGTGCTTCTGCGTCCTCGATGAGTTTGCGGTCCTTGTCGGACATCTTCATCGATTTCAGGTCGGCCATGTGCTGGTGCTCCGAAGTGTGGTTGTACCGCGAGCGCGGGACGCTGCTTCGATGCCGCGTATCCACAATGATCGCGCGGCCTCATCCCCCCACTCTGCCCGAATGAGGGACTATGCCATTCTTTCCCTGTTCCTGTCGCCGGGAAACCCCCGACGGATGCGATTTCACGATCGGGAGGTTCACCGACCCGATGGCTCTCGGACGGCTTGCGGCCGCTTACTTGGACTTGGCGAAAAAGGCGGCAAGAGCGCTCTTGGCGGCCGGGGTGTGGCGGAGCTGGACGAGGTAGCGGCGTTCGACGGCGAGGGCGGCCTGGTAGCCCTGGGTCAGACCGGCGTGCAGGGCGTCGAAGACGGCGTGGGTCTGGTCGCTGACGGTCAGCTCGGCCCGGAGCTTGTTCAGGGCGGCGAGGGTCTTGTTGGCCTGAGCCGGATCCTGCTGCCAGGGCTCGACTTCGCCCTTGTGTTTCGGGTAGCCGTCCTTGGCGGCTTGGACGAGCCAGCGCTTGGCGGTGGTGAGCAGGTCGGCCTGCGAAGGGGCGATGGCGCTGAAGAGGCCGGATGCTGTCGCCTCGTCGAAGAGCATGGGCTTGCCGAGGATGGTGCGCTGGATGGCGGCCAGCGGATCGGATTCCCACGCCGGCAGGAGGTTGGTCCCGCCCCAGCCGGGGCAGAGGCCGAGGCCGGCTTCGGGAAGGCCGACGGGGTAGGGCTTGCCGGGGTTGCCGTCGCGGGGTGCGGGCGGGGCGGCGACCATGGCGTCGCAGTGCATGGGGAGCTCGAGGCCGCCGCCGAGGGCGGCGCCGTTGATGGCGGCGACGGTCGGGCAGTGCAATGTGCCGAGCATGCAGAAGACGCGTGAGCCGTACTCGAGGTAGCGGTGGAGCTGATCGTCGGAAGCCTCTGAAATGGTCTTCAGGTCGGCACCGGCGACGAAGACGCGTTCGCTGGCGCTGGCGAGGACGAGGCCGCGGCAGTCGCGGGGGATGGACTTGAGGGTGGCTTCGAGGCGCTGGATCAGCTCGAGGTCGAGCACGACCACGGGCTTGCCGGGCTGCTCGAGCTTGATGGTGAGGATGCCGGGGAAGTCGGTGTCGGTGATGAAGGGGAAGGGGGTAGCCATGGGGGAAAGGGGAGAAGAGACGGAGAGACGGAGTGAAAGGCAGGATACTGGAAGCGGCTAGCTGCTGAGTTTGGCTCGAAGGCGGGCCTGGGCGTCGGGGGTGCTGAGGACGTCGGCGGAGAGCTGGGCTCCGCGGAGGACGAGGGCTTCGTTGAGTGAGTCGTCGAGCTCGTTCAGGAGCTTCTTGGTGGCGGCTTGGGCAAGCGGGCCGCCGGTGGCGAGGCGGGTGGTGATCTCGTCGGTCGTCTTGTCGAGATCGGCGGCAGAGGGGCAGACGGTGTCGATCATGCCGATGTCGAAGGCTTGCTGACCGGACATGAGGCCGCCGGAGAGCAGGATCTTGCGGGCGCGGCCGGAGCCGACCTTGCGCACCAGCCATGGGGCGACGACGGCGGGGCAGACGCCGAGATCGACTTCGGGGAAGCCGACTTTGGCGTCGGCGTGGGTGATGGCGAGATCGCAGACGCAGGCGAGGCCGCAGCCGCCGCCGATGGCGGCGCCGTTGACCTTGGCGACGACGACGGCGGGGAGCTTGCGGATCTTGATGGTGAGCTTGGCGAGGGTGGAAAGAAGCTGCAGCGCGAGGTCGTGGTTGTCGAGCACGGCCTTCAGGTCCATGCCGGCGCAGAAGGCTTTGCCCGCGCCGGTGAGAACGACGACGTGCAGGTTGCGATCGCGGGCGATGCGGGCGTCGAGATCATCGACGGCGGCGTGCAGGTCGCGGAGCAGATCGAGCGAGAGCGCGTTGCGGGTGTCGGCGCGGTTCAGCGTCAGCGTGGCGATCGGGCCGGAGGTGGTGACGGTGGCGAGGGACATGGGCGATTGTTGGGCTGGGTGGGGAGAGAAGGCATTCACCGCGGAGGACGCGGAGAGCGCGGAGGAAAGGCGTTTTACCACGGAGATCACGGAGAGCACGGAGGGAGACGAAGCAGAGGGAATCTCATGACTTGCTCTGTGTTCTCTGTGATCTCTGTGGTGAACTGCTTCTTCACGCGTTTAAAACCCTTCCCCCTGCCCCATCCCTCGGGGAGGGGGAGTGGCGTGCGGTGATTCGAGTGTCACAGCCTTGACCAGGCCTGGGGCAGAAGGCGGCGTTCTTCTTCGCCGCCGGTGAGGGCGAGGGAGGCTTGCAGGCCGCTGTCGGCGTTGAGGATTGGAGATATCTCGGCGAGCCATCGCTTGGTGGCGGCGAGTGCGGCGGCGGGCTTGGCGGCGAGGCCGGCCGCGATCGCGAGGGCGCGGGGGTGGACGGCTTCGGGCGTGTCGAGACACTCGTGGGCGAGGCCAAGTCGGAGGGCGGTGCGGCCGTCGATGAGGGTGTTCTCGACGAGGCGGGCGCGGGCGTTGCCGTCGTGGGTGAGGTCGCGGAGAAACGGGGCGGAGACGGCGGGTGAGACGCCGAGACGCGGGACGGGGTAGCCGATCTTGGCTTGGGCGTTGGTGAGGATGATGTCGCCGCCGCCGAGGAGGGCGCAGCCTCCGGCGATGGCGGAGCCGTGCGCGGCGATGACGACCGGGATGTCGAGCGACCGGAGGGCGGCGATGCAGTCGTGGAGGCTGGAGAGGAGAGCACGCATCACGCTGCCATCGGGATGGTCTTTGCAGAGGGAGAGATCGAAGCCGGCGCAGAAGGCGGGACCTTGGCCGGAGAGGAGGAGGACGCGGGCGCTGCTGCGCTTGCACGCCGCGATGTGGTCGCGGAGTGCGGTCAGCATCTCAGGGGTGAGGGCGTTGCGTTTGTCCGGGCGGGCGAGGGAGAGTTCGAGGATGTCGCCGTGGGGGGTGGTGTGGGTTGTGGAGGTGATCACGCCGGAGGTCCCCCACTGCTGGACGCGGGTCCTGCGGCTCGCGACTTCGCGACGATCTCGCGTGCGAACGCGGCGGCTTCGCGGAGCTTGTCGAGATTGACGTTGGTGCGATAGCCGGCGTCGTGGATGGTTTGGACGAGCAGTTCGGTGGAGATGTTGCCGGGGGCCCGCTGGATGGTGCCGTCGGGGAGTTTCTTGCTGGCGTAGGGGCAGCCGCCGAGGCCAGCGACGGAGCCGTCGAAGGAACGGACGCCGAGGTCGAGGGCGGCGTGGACGCACTCGGCGGCGCGGTTGAAGGTGTCGTGGAGGTGGAGAGTGACGGCAGGAAGCCCGTCGGTGAGGTCGTTCCAAACTGGAAGGTCGCGCACCCCGGCGATGACGGGAGCGAGCTTTCCGGGAGTCGCCGCACCGATGGTGTCACCTAGATCGAGTTCGACGCTCGAAAAGGGTCGTCTGCCGCCGCTCTCCGCCCAGAAGTCGCTGTGAGAGGCGAGCCACAGCAGCTTCTCAGATACCGAAACGACCTGTTTGTGTGGAATCGGGCCTTCGAACGGACATTCCGCAATGCACGAAACATAGAAACGCAACGGGAGTCGGTGGCGAGCTGCAAGCCTAAGTGCCGGGCGGAATCGTTCGATGCTCTCGTCGATGGAAGCGTTCGTGTTCTTCTTACTGAAGGTCTCGCTCGCCGCGGTAAACAACGACACCTTCCCGATGATCGGCCAACGAGCATCCGTGTTTGCGTCGAGAGCCGACTGCATGCCGCGTTCGTTTGGAACGAGAGCGGAGAAGATCGGCCGCGCACTCTCCCGGCCCCTTTCCTCCGCGCCGGGGAGTTGAGACAGCAGCCGCACCAGTTCGCTCGCGTCCCCTAATTGCGGCACCCACTTGGGGCTCACGAAGCTCGTCACCTCGATCTCATCGACACCGGTCTGGCAGAGCAGCTCGATGAGTCGGACTTTGTCGTGCGTGGGGATGATGCCGGGCTCGTTCTGGAGGCCGTCGCGGGGGGAGACGTCGGTGATGCGGACGACGTCGGTCACGTCTGCAGCACTCCCGTCTTGAACTCACGGGAGTAGTCCCAGCCCTGCTCGGCGATGGCCAACGCCTCGATGAGCTCGTCGCGCGTCTTGTGGGGTTCGATGATGCGATCCAGCCAGCCCCGTGCCGCACCGTGGCGGATGTCGGCCTGCTCGGTGTAGCCGGCGTGGATCGCGCTGTAGATCTGTTTGTGCGTTTCGGGGTCGATGGTCTCGCCCTTGCGTTTGCGGCTGGCTTCTTCGATCGTGGTCAGCACGCCGGTGGCCTGGTTGGCGCCCATGACGGCGCACTTGGCGCTGGGCCAGGCGAAGGAGAGGAATGGGTCGAAGGCGCGGCCGCACATGGCGTAGTTGCCGGCACCGTAGCTGCCGCCGGTGATGACGACGATCTTGGGGACGACGCAGTTGGACATGGCGTTGACCATCTTGGCGCCGGCGCGGATGATGCCGCCTTGTTCGCTGTCGCGCCCGACCATGAAGCCGGTGGTGTCGTGCAGGAACACGATCGGGATCTTGCGCTGGTTGCAGTCCATGATGAACCGGGCGGCCTTGTCGGCGGAGTCGTCGTAGATGACGCCGGGCATCTGCACGGCCTTGGTGGGGCCGGTCTTGCCGCCGGCGACGGTACGCTGGACGAGTTTCTTCTGGTTGGCGACGATGCCGCAGGGGCGGCCGCCGATGTGGGCGTAGCCGCAGACGATGGATTGGCCGTAGTCGGCTTTGTATTCGTCGAAGTCAGGGGCGAGCGCTTCGTGGCCCGAGTCCTTGCGGGTGCCGGCGTCGACGATGCAGTGGATGATCTCGCGGACGTCGTACTGGCTGCCGGGCGCGTCGGTGAAGTGCTTGTAGAGATCGTCGGGCGAGTGGAAGGCGTGACGGGTCTTGCCGCTCGCCTTCACTTCGTCTCTTCGTCTCTCCGTCTCTTCGTCTCTTCCCGTCCCGTACTTCGCCACAAGCGACCGCAACCGCTCGATGCACGCGGGGTCGTCCTTCTCCTTGAAGTCGATCGTGCCGCTGATGCTGGCGTGCATGGTCGCGCCGCCGAGCTCTTCGTCGGTGACTTCCTGTCCGATAGCGGCTTTGACGAGCGCGGGGCCAGCGAGGTACAAGCCCGAACCCTCCGTCATCAAGAGCGTGTCGCAGAGGACGGGGAGGTAGCCGCCGCCGGCGACGCAGTAGCCCATGATGGCGGCGATCTGGGGTATGCCTTCGGCGCTGATCACGGCGTTGTTGCGGAAGATGCGGCCGAAGTCGTCGGTGTCGGGGAAGACGTCTTCCTGCAGCGGCAGATAGACGCCGGCGCTATCGACGAGATAAATGAGCGGCAGGCGGGCCATCATCGCGATGGACTGGGCGCGGATGATCTTCTTGCAGGTCATCGGGAAGAACGCGCCGGCCTTCACGGTGGCGTCGTTGGCGATGATCATGCAGCGGCGGCCGTCGACCTGCCCCACTCCTGTGACGACGCCAGCGGCGGGCGCTCCGCCGTGCTCCTTGTACATCTCGAACGCGGACCAGAGGGCGTACTCCTGGAAGAACGAGCCCTTGTCGATGAGGCGGTCGATGCGTTCGCGGGCGGTGAGGCGGCCCTTCTCGTGCTGGCGCTCGATGGCCTTGGCGCCGCCGCCGAGCTTGAGCGTGGCCTCGGTCTTGAGGTAGGAGGCGGTGAGATCCTGCAGGGAGGTGGGTTTGGCGGCGGGAGGATGGGCGGGGGCGGGGTGTTTCATGCGGGGCTCGCGAAGAGGGCAAGGGTAGCGGATGTTGGCGGAGTGTCGCTTCGCGATTGAGACGTTATGAGGAAAGGCGAACCCACCCCACTGCCCCCTCCCTCAGGGAGGGGGAGTCGCGAAAACTCGTTTCGCGCGATTGCTGTTTCGCGAGCCGAGGAGCCTTGCCCCGTGCGGTTGGGCCTCCATCGGCTTCTGAGATCGAAGCTGTTCGGTAGCGTCAAGCACCGGGGCGAGGACGCCCCGGCTCGCTGATGCACTCGATGCTTCTCATTCGGGATTGAGAGGTGTCGTTGAGGTGTTGTTCGCGCGATTGACCGCGCGAGGCCCTCTGCGCGAGGAGCCCTTCCCCCTGCCCCCTCCCGCCGGGAGGGGGAGTGGCCGCTGGTCACTTCCTCGTATACACCGTCTTCGCCACGCGGTTGAACTCCTGCGCGCCGGGCATCTTGAAGAGCACCTCGTGCGACCAGGAACCGTTGTCGCCGAGGCTGATCACGAACTGGAACGGCACGCGGCCGATGCCGGGTTCGTCGCTCTCGCCCTCGAGGACCCATCGCTTCTTCTCGGCGTCGTAGTCGCCCTGTGCGGTGACGGCGTAGGTGCCGGCGGTGTCGAGGCCGAAGGCGGTGAACTTCTTCTTGTTGGTGTCGAAGCCGAAGTAGGCGATGGACTCGAACTTGAACTCCTCGCCGGGTGCGGACTCGGCGTGGATGTTGACGAAGCGCTTGCCGAGGACCCACTTGCCACGGGCTTCGCCGGAGACGGCGACGGGGGCGCCGCCGCCGCCGGTGTACTCGATGGCCTGCGCGAAGGTTCCGACGAGCGGGTCGAGCAGCTTGTGCTCGGGTGCAGTGGCGGACATCTGATCGACAAGCAGTTGGATCTGCTTCTTGTCGGGCTTGGCTTGCTGCGCGATGACAGCGCCGGTGAGGCCGGCGACGAGGGTGAGGGCGGCGAGGAGGGCGGGCTTGGCGAGGCGCATGGGAGGCTCCGAATGCATGCTCTGACGGGCGTGCGAGCAGAGCGTATCACGAGGGCAACGCGCGTGCAGCGGAACCTGCCGCGGCGCGGATTGCCTCGGGGCCGTCGAGGCGGACGCCTCGGAAATCGAAGATGCCCAGCGCGGTTGGTGCGGCGACGGACGCGGTGGCGGAGATGGCGGTGGCATCGGCTCGGCCTTCGCCGAAGGCGACGCGGGCGCGGCCGTTCCAGTCGGCGAGGCGGAGGCAGGCGGGTTTGTGGGTCAGGATCGCGGCGGCGGGGTCCTCGTTGCGGGCGAGGATGGCGGCGATGTCGAGGCCTCGGGCGAGCGGCGAGGTATCGCTGGTGCAGTCGCAGAGGGTGACGCCGTGGTCGCGGGCGTGGGTGGCGAGATCGGTGAGAAGAGGGGTGGCGTCGAAGGCTGCGTCGGGTTGTTTCGCGACGGGCGCGTCCGTCTCGATGCAGACCATGGCGGCAAGTGCTCCGAGCGATCGCAGCTCAGCGGCGAAGGCGATGGCTTGGCGTACGGCGTCGGCGGCGCGCTGCTGGTGCTGCGGGCTGTTGAAGTGCGTGGGCGGGATGAAGAGGTCGCAGCCGGTGAGCGAGACGTTGTGTCTCTTCACGATCGCGAGCAGATCGCGGCGGGCAGAGCGGTCGAGTTCTCGCGGACGGATGCCAGGGAGCGTGGCGTCGAGATGGAGGGCGGGGATCTCAGCGCGAGCGGCGGCCTCGGCGGCGCTGGTGAGGCGCTCGCGGGCGTCGGGGATGGGGAGGCCGGAGATGGAGAGGGAGAGGAGCACGGGATTGCTGGAAGGATGTCGAACGTCGAGGCTCGAGACGCCAAGGCTGACGAGTCTTCGAGGAAGCCTCGGATGTGGGACGCGAGTCACGCAGCTGCGGGGCTCGATGTCGATTGTTCCAGACGATCCGAGGCTTCGTCGCGGAGCCTCCTCAGCCTCGGCGTCTTTCGGAGCTGCGCGATCGGTCTGTCGAGCTTGGGTCGTCTCCGACCCGGCGACCCAGAGCACCTGCGCGATCGAAGTGGATCGAACCCACCCCCCGGCCCTGTCCCTCTGGGAGGGGGAGTGCGATACAACCGGCATTCACCCGTGGGTGCGTTCGAATTCGCGCATGAGCTGGGCGAGGGCTTCGGCGCCTTCGCGGGGGAAGGCGTTGTACATGCTGGCGCGCATGCCGCCGGTGGCGCGGTGGCCCTTGATCTGGTCCATGCCGTGCTTGAGGGCCTCGGCGATGAAGAGATCATCGAGCTTGGGGCTCGGGGTGCGGAACGTGATGTTCATCAGGCTGCGGCTGTCGGGGCGGGCGTGGCCGGTGTAGAACTTGGACTGATCGATGACGTCGTAGACGATCTTGGCGGTGTCGTAGTTCTTCTTGAGCAGGGCCGCGGTGCCGCCCTGCTTGAGGATCCACTTGAACATCAGGCCGGCCATGTAGATCGGGAAGACCGGCGGCGTGTTGTGCCGGCTCTCGTCCTTGGCGAGGATGTCGTAGCGGAGCATCGTCGGCAGCTTGCGGACGGGCTTGAGCAGGTCTTCGCGGATGATGACCACGCTGGCTCCGGCGATGCCGACGTTCTTCTGGGCACCGGCGTAGATGATGCCGAACTTGTTCACGTCCATCGGGCGGCTGAAGATGTCGCTGCACATGTCGGCGACGAGGAACGAGCCGTCGGGGATCTTGGGGGTGCGGAGCGAGCCGTCGGCGTTGCGCCACTGCGTGCCGTAGATGGTGTTGTTGCTGCAGATGTGAACGTAGACGGGCTTGTCCTTGTAGACGACTTCGCTGTCGCTGGGGATGTGTGCGAACTTGACCTTGCGGCCGTCCCAGGCCTCGTAGGCACGGTCTGTATAGACGCTGACCTCGTCCCAGGTGCGTTCGGCCCAGTAGCCGGTGGTGAGAAACGCGGCCACACCGTTGTCGGGCAGGACGTTGGCGGGGACCTGGAAGTTCTGACTGGTGGCGCCGCCCGTGGTGAAGAGGACCTTGTAGTTGGCGGGGATGTTGCCGACCTTGCGGGCGTCTTCCTCGGCCTCGCGGAGGATGCGGTCGTAGATCGGGCCGCGGTGGCTGATCTCCATGATGCCCATGCCGCTGCCGGCGATGTTCCAGATGTCGTCCTGGGCCTGGCGGAGGACCTCCTGGGGGAGCATGCTGGGGCCGGCGCAGAAGTTGTAGATGCGGCCGGTGCCGGCGCCGGGTTGGCCGAGGACGCGGGCGAGATCGGGGGTGGTGGCGGTGCGAGTCATGTGGAACAGTATGGGAGGAAGGACTTAGGGGTGAGGTCTTAGGACTTAGGGGTCAAGCGACGAAGGCCGCGGCGTGCGCGGCTTTCACTCAGTCCTGAGTCCTAACACTTCACCCCTTCCCCACTCCCCCACTATCCCTCGATGCTCAGCGGGCCGCGGCGGGCGGGGGCCGGAGCCTCTTCGGCGGGCTCGGCGGGGGCGTCGCCGCGTTCGGCGGCGAGCTTGTCCATCAGCATGATCCAGGTCTCACGCTCGTAGTCGAGGAGCTTCAGGACCTCGTCGAACTTGGCGAGGTCTTTCTCGAAGCTGGCCTCGGTGAGTCGGACGTACATGTAGGTGTAGAGGGCACGCACCTGATCCGCGAGCTCGGGGTTGGGCTCGGAGCGGATGGTCGTGATGAGTTCCATCACGATGTTGCGGGCGTTGTCGGTGCCGCTGAAGACCTGTTCGAAGTTCCTGCCGATCAGGCCTTCGCGGGCCTGGCGGGCGAACTTGATGGCACCCTCGAGCAGAAGGAGCCGCAACTCCTCGCGGGAGGCGGTCATCACGCGGGTGCGGAGGTAGGCGTTGGCGGTGCTGGCTGCGGCGGTCATCGGAAACTTGTATCGACGAGCGTGATGGCCGACTTCAGGGTGAACGACTCAGAGAATTGACTTCCCGGGGGGAGGGTCAGCCGATCGACGAGAGCGACGAGGACTGGGTCTGAAGCTGGCCGATGGCCGTCTCCATGCGGCGGAACTGGGCCTCGAGCACGGTGCGGCGGTTCGCGAGCTGGACATCGATCGACGAGATACGGGTGTTCTGGGCGCTGATCTGGTCCTCGAGGGTCTTCTTGCGTCGGGTGAGCGCCCCGTCCACGCTGTCGAGCATGGTCTTGGCGAACTCCTCGATCTTGCCCATGAGGCCCAGCTGCGTGAACTTGATCTTGCCGCTGGTGTCCTTGACCTTGATGTTGCCCTGGTTGTTGACGGTCTGGTCCTGGCCGGACGTGGGGTCGACCACGCGGGAGGAAACAAGCGCCTTGACGCCTTCGGGGTCGTCGGCGAGGGCGGCTCGGAACTTGTCGGCATCGAAGTCGATGCGGCCGCCGGTGCCGATCTTGAAGCCGACCTGGCTGAGCGACTGGTACTTCCCGGTCACGCCGTCGGGGCGGGCCTGGAAGACGGTGAAGAGCTGGGCCCGCAGGGTGAGGGCGGTGGCGTCGCCCAGGAGCGGACCGGAACGTCTGGATTCGGCGTCGTAGCTGGTCTGGCTCGCGATGCGATCGATGACGTTGTTGAAGTTCTTGGCGACGTCGGACAGGGCGGCGGTGAGGCCGTCGTTGTCCCGGGTGACGGTGACGTTGACCTGCTTGGACGAGGCGCCCTTGAGGTCGATCTTCACGCCGGTGACAACGCTGTCGAGCGTGTTGGTGGTGCTGGTCAGCAGCACCGCGCTGGCCGGGTCGCTGCTGCCGTAGAAGACCTTGGCGTTCTCTCCCGAGTCGATGGTGCGCAGGCCCAGGTCGAGCGAGGCGCTGTCGATGACAAAGCGGCCGTCGCGGCCGGTGGCCGTGCTGTAGAGGCTGAGCTGGAAGGGCGTCACGCCGCTGCCGGTCTGAACGATGGCGGCCTTGACGCTGCCGCCGCTGGAGTTCACCTTGTCCACCAGGCCCTGCAGCGTATCGGTTGCGGAGAGCGTGATCGTCTTGCGGCTGGTTCCATCGAGCTTGTTGTCGGCGACGAGGCCGCTCGCGGTGCCGGCGATGCCGAGCTCCTTCGCGAGCGTGCCGGTGACGTCGGAGACCTGCATCTTGGCGAGGCCGACGTTGGAGGCGGCATTGTCCTTCAGGAGAATGCCGTCGCCGGTGTCGTTGATGGACGCGACCACGGTCGAGTTCTTGGAAGAGAGCTGGCTGTTGATCTGGAAGAGCATGTCGCCGACGGACTTCTGCACCGCCGGGTCGTAGGACACTTCGGTGACGATGCCGGTGGAATCGGTGATCTTCATCTTGCCCGCGGCAAAGGACTTGCCCGTGACAAGACTGGAGAGCAGCGTGCCGGTGCCGATGGTGGCCTTCTTCAGATCGCTGGCGGTGATGGTGCCGGAGCTGGAGAAGCCGCCGATGCCCAAAGACGCGGCGGTGTCGCTGCCCGGCGTGCCGCCGACGGTGAGTCCGCCGCCGCCACCGACGAGATCCTTCACAACCAGGCCCATGCCGTTGCTGGTGAGCGAGACGGAGACCCGCTTGTTTCCGGCGCTGACGGACGCGTCCTCGATCTGCTTGGCGATCTGCGTGAGGGTGGCGTTCTTGTCGATGGTGACGGAGAAGGAGTTGAGATCGCCGAGGATGAAGTCGATGTTGCCGTCGCCGCCGATGCCCTTGCCGCCGTTGAGCGATGAGGCGAGGGCGGTGTTGATGCCGCTGGCGATGCGTTTGCCGTTCAAGGTTCCGGTGGCGGTCCCGAGCAGTCCGAGGTCCTTGGCAGCGGTGCCGCTGCCGTTCTCGGTGACCGTGATGACGCCGTTGGAGCCGTCGGTGACCCTCAGACCTTTGCCGTCGTTGGCGACCGCGGCGGAGATCCCGTTGAGCCCGGCGGCGGTGAAGGCATCGTTGATGCGTTTGAGGGCAGCGCCAACGGTGGAGACCGGACCTTCGGTGACAGTCGTCGTGGTGCCGTTGGTGGTGGAGACCTCACCGAGGTTGACGCGAACGTTGGTGATCGTGCCGCCGCGGTTGACGGCGATGTTGAAGTCAAAGCGGGCGCTGCCGGCCGACTCGGAGCGGGCGACGCCGCGGCCGTCGTTGAGCGAGGCCAGCAGCGTGTTGCCGGTGAGGTTGCGCAGCGATGTGCCGGTGAGCGTGCCGGTGGCCTGACCGAGGATGCCCAGGCTGGCCGCGGTCGCGCTGCCGGACTCGGCGACGCGGAGCTGACCGCCGCCACCGGCGGAGTCGGTGAGCACGATCTTGTCGTCAACGACCTTGGCCGACACCTTGGCGACGCCGTTGTTGTTGATCGCGTCGAGCACGTCGTTCATGTACGCGGCTTTGCTCAGGTCGACGGTGGTGCTGGTGCCGGCGGAGTCGGTGACCACGATCTTGCCGCGGGTGACGCCGGCGCCGTCGTTGAAATCCGCCAGCGCCGTGTCGCCGTCGAGGCGGGCCTTAGCGGAAATGATCTTGACCGATCCAGCGCCGACGGCGGAGGAAGTCTTGTCGGCGAAGCCGCGGCTGAGGACCTGCTGCGAGCTGACGAGGCGGTCGATGAGGAACGAATAGGAGCCCGCGGCGGCCGATGTGCTGGCGGTGGCGCTCAGCAGCGTGTCGTCGCTGCTCTTGGCGGCGTTGGTGTCAAAGGGGTTGGCGGTGCGGAACTTTTCGACCGCGGTGCGCAGGCCCGAGAGCCGGGTGTTGAGGTCCAGGATGGCAGCGGTCTGGGTCTGCAGCTGCAGGACGCGCTGCTGAATGAGCTGCTTCGGGCGCGATTCGACGGCGATCAACTGATCGATGATCGACCGCGAGTCGATGCCGCTGAACAATCCGACGCCGCTGGTGATACTGCCCATGGTGGTTCTCGAATCCCGAGACTGGATTGGACCCAGCCTCGTGTGTCTCTCTATCGGCCGAAAACGCTTCTGGAACTTGCCGGACCGGGCGGAACCTGCGTCGTTCTTGCGCTCGGAACAGCTTCCCTCACAGGACGCAAACGCCGTACCGGTTTGGGAGGCCGCCCAAGGTGCCAGGACGCAGGCTGGCGTTCGCATTCTCGGTCCGAACTGGTTCGTTCCGGGCCGTTCTGCGGCCAGGAGGCACTCCCAGCCGAACGACTGGACATTCGCGGACGATACTTGTTTCACGATCCCGGACCCGAGAACGCCCTGAGCAATCCGATGAGCAAATCGATGAACAGCCTGCCAACGCCCCCCAAGTCCTTGATGATGCTCACCGGTCTGTTCAGTGGACTGGTGCTCTTGAGCGCGGCGGCAACGCTGATCGCGGCGTTCGTGATCCCCGCGCGACCGGTCTGGCCGCTGATTGGCTTTGAGGTGCTGATCGTGTTCGCGGGCGTCTACGGCGTGCTCGCGGCGCGGGGAGCCTTTTCGGAGGGGCCCGGGCTGGCGCACGCCTGCGTGAGCGGAACGGTCTTCGCCGCGTCGGTGCTCGGGTTCCTCGGCGCGACGGGGCAGATCGGCGAGCACGGGCTGCAGTCGTGGCTCCTGGCGCGGGTGTCGCTCTCGGTGTCGATCGGTCTCATCGGAGCGTGGATCGTGCTGCGGCGAACGCCGGGCGCGGCGCTCATGGCCGTGCGGGGTGCGACGTACACAGCCGCGGCGATCGGGTTCGCCGGGGTGCTCATGCTCTTTGACGGCAATCTCCGGCCGACCGGCAGCGGGACGCGGCTGATCGCGCACGCCGCACTGTCGGCCATGGCGGTCGGTTCGCTGCCCCTGTGCATCGTGTTCGCGCTGCTGGCGTTGTCGCCCAAGGCCGATGACACGATCCCCAAGTGGATGCGCTTCCCGAGCATTCTCGCCACGCCCGCGATCGCGGCGGGGCTGTTGATCCTCACCAAGGGCGCGATGGGCACGCCCCTGACGGGGAGTGCGGATGTCGCGAGGATCAGCCTGCTGGTCGCGTTGTCGCTCGTCTTGACAGGCATGATCTGTGCGGGCGTGCACCTTTTGGTATCAGCGTTCGCGTCGTGCACCATGGAGCATGACGCGGCACGCGCAGACCCGATCGCGCCGACGCTTATGCCGACGCCGGGTGCCACATCGTCTTGAAGTCGACGAGGCCTTCGATCCAGCTCGGGCTGTGACACGCCGCGGCGTCGTGGAAGTCGACGCCGGTGCGGACCACCACGCGCTTGATGTTCTCAGCAACGCCGGCGCGGAGCAGAGTGGTCTCTTCCACGCTCAGATTCGCCGCGTGCACCGCGTCGATGTCGCGGTGCTCGGCGATGAACGGCAGCAACTCGGGGCGGAAGCCGGTGAGGATGTTGAGCACGCCGCCGGGCACGTCGCCGGTGGCGCAGGCTTCCGCGAGCACCGCGGCGGGCACGGGCGATGCGCTGCTGGCGAGTGCGACGACGGTGTTGCCGGCGCAGATCGCCGGTGCGACGAGGGAGACGAAGGCGAGCAGCGGCGCTTCATCGGGCGCGACGCAGGCGATGACGCCGGTGGCTTCGGGCGAGGTGAAATTGTAGTACGGGCCCTGCACCGGGTTGTTGCAGCCCAGCACCTGGCTGTACTTGTCGGCCCAGCCGGCGAAGCAGACCAGGCGGTCGATCGAGGCGGTCACCTCGGCGTCGGCCTCGCCCTTTTTCGGTTTCTTCTGGCCGACCTCGATGGCCTCGGCGAGCTCGCGGCGTTTGCCCTCAAGCATCTCGGCGATGCGGTAGAGGATCTGGCCGCGGAGATAGGCGGTGGCACCCGACCAGCCGGGGAGGGCCTTGCGAGCGGACTCGACGGCGTCGCGGAGGTCCTTGCGGCTGGAATGGCAGAGGTGGGCGAAGACGGTGCCGTCGGCAGCCTTGACGATCATGGAGCGGCCGCTCTCGCTGCGCGGGAACTTGCCGTCGATGTAGAGCTTGTAGGTCTTGGCGACTTCGAGGCGGGTGGACATGGGGGGATTGTACAAGGGTTCGCGCGGGACGTGCCGCAAGGCGGCAACACCCCAACCCCGCACGCAGAGGGTTGGGGCCTTACCCGCATCGCGGCCCGCCGTTTTCGCAAGGCCCCAACCCTCGTGCGCGGGAGGCTGGGGCCTTGGGATCTTGCAGCGTCGTCGTTGTGCGCACAGGCGAGGCGCACCCTTCGGGGCACCCCGCGAGATTCTCAGTTTTTCGTAATCGCCCGCGGCCACTGGGCCTGCGTGCGAAAACCCGCTCGCCCAACGTCACGCTTGTGCGCACAAACGTGACGCACGGCCCCTTTGTAGAGGGGCGCTGTGTGCGCCCGGGTCCGGGCGGTGCCCGGCGTTGACATCGTGGCCCCGTGGCGAACGCTGCGACCTTGACTCTGCTGCTCATCACCACCGAGCGGCTCAAGAGAAAGAGGACGCAGTGGCCGCACGCGGCTGCGCTCGCGGCGCGAACGACGCGCTCGAAAACTCGCAGCAAAGCGACTTCTCACGATGCCGGTCGACGTGCGCGTCGGCGTGGCACCGCGTTGCCATCGAGTTGCCTTCGAGTGGCTCTCGAGTTGCACTCGAATTGTCATCGACTCGCCTTCAACTCGTCCGGCTCCCTGCCTTCCGCCCGGAGCGCGCACGCGGAGGTGTGCACGTCCCCGGCGCGTTGCTCGCAAGGCCCCAACCCCGTGCGCACAGGGTTGGGGCCTTGCGAACATCGCGGATGGACCGCGTTCATGGCAAGGCCCCCCCCCCCCCCGTGCGCGTGGGTTGGGGCCTTGCGTTCGGGCCGTCGCCGGATCGCTGCCGCCGAACGGAAGCGCCCGCGGCGATGGTGATCGAAGTTTGGGTCTCTCCGCGCTAAACTCGGTGGGGACGGAGTCGGCGGGGCCTGGAAGGCCCCGCCCCCGGTCACGGCCGCCCCACTGCTTCACACCACACTTCCACCACGAGATTCACCCATGCCCAAGAAGACCATCGCTCACATCGACGTCAAAGGCAAGAAAGTCCTCATCCGCGTCGACTTCAACGTGCCGCTCGAGGACGGCAAGATCACCGACGAGACTCGCATCAAGGCGGCGCTGCCCACCATCAAGAGCGTGCTCGACCGCGGCGGGTCGGCGATCCTGATGTCGCATCTGGGCCGCCCCGAGGGCAAGGGCTTCGAGGGCGAGTACTCGCTCGCCCCGGTCGCCAAGCGGCTCGGTGAAATCCTGTCGAAGAACGTCGCGTTCCCGAGCGAGGACTGCGTGGACGACAAGGCCGCGGCCGCGGTCGCGGCGATGAAGCCCGGTGATGTGGTGCTGCTCGAGAACCTCCGCTTCCACAAGGCCGAGAAGAAGGGCGATCCGGCGTTCAGCGCCAAGCTCGCCGCGTACGCGGATGTGTACGTGAACGACGCCTTCGGCACCTGCCACCGCCCCGAGGCATCGATGGTCGGCGTGCCCAAGGCTCTCGGCAGCAAGCCCAAGGTCTCGGGCTTCCTGGTCGAGAAGGAGATCAAGTACCTCGACGGCGTGCTCGCCGCTCCGGCCAAGCCGTTCGTCGTCGTCCTCGGCGGCGCGAAGGTCAGCGACAAGATGGCCGCGATCGAGCACCTGCTCCCGAAGGCCGACGCCGTGCTCGTTGGCGGCGCGATGGCGTACACGTTCCTGAAGGCCAAGGGCAAAGCCGTGGGCACCTCGCGGGTCGAGGAAGACCGCCTGAACGACGCGAAGCGGGCGGTGGACCTCGCGGCAAAGCTCAAGTCCGAGCTCTACTTGCCTGTCGATCACGTCTGCGGCAACGAGTTCAACGAGCACCCGTCCGACGTCGAGGTCTTCGAGAACGACTCCGGCGGCATCAAGCCCGGCTTCATGGGCCTGGACATCGGCCCCAAGACCCAGGCGCTCTACGCGGGCGTCCTGCGCAAGGCCAAGACGATTGTCTGGAACGGCCCGATGGGCGTCTTTGAATGGAACGCCTTCTCCATCGGCACCAAGACCGTCGCCAAGGCGATCGTCGAAGCGACCGGGGCGGGCGGCACCAGCATCGTCGGCGGCGGCGACAGCGCGGCGGCGGTCGAGCAGTTCGGCCTCGCCGACAAGTTCAGCCACGTTTCGACCGGCGGCGGTGCCAGCCTCGAGATGCTCGAGGGCAAGAAGTTCGAGTCGGTGGCGGTGCTGGACGAGGCGTGAGTAGCCCTGATGTCGTGATGAAATGAAAGGCCCCGGCTCGCGTGAGCCGGGGCTTTTTCTTTGCGTCATCGACGCGATTGCTTGGTGCCACAAGTCCGCCGTGGCTCGGCACGGCGCGACTGGTGCGGGATGGATGTTGCGTCCGAGTGCGGATATGACTCGCGTGATCGACGCGAAGTCACCAGTCGCGCCCCAAAGCGGGCGGACTGGTGGCACCAAGACGCGGCGGGCAGCACCCGCGCCTCCCCGCCCGCAAAGCGGGGAGGGGTGGTCGAGAGCAGCGAGACCGGGGAGGGGTCCTGGGCGTCCGAACGCCGCAGCTTTCAGGGACACGCAATCCCCTCACCTGACTTGAGGCTTTGCCTCCAGTCGTCCTTGTATCCTGAACATGAGCCGTCGTTGGCGGCTCGCGCAGCCTCTGGGCCGCGAGATCTTTCGTCCTCCGGCGTCGCACGCCGTGGGAGAGCTCGATCCCGGCCCGGTCTTTGTCGGCCCGATCCCGCACAGTCGCCCGGA